>JBCCAY010000027.1:0-40618 GCA_039814575.1 Pseudomonadota bacterium | reverse complement strand
GAGAAAGAATAGGACGAGGACGGAGGTGAGCCGCGCATCCCACGCCCACCAGGCGCCCCACATGGGCTTGCCCCAGAGCGATCCGGTGACGAGGGCGAGGAGGGTGAAGACCGCGCCGATCGGCGCTGTGGCTTTCGCGGCGACGTCCGCCAACGGATGTTTCCATACGAAGCCGGCGAGCGAGGCGATCGCCATCGACGTATAACACATCAACGCCATCCACGCGGCCGGCACGTGCACGTACATTATTCGCACTGTGTCACCTTGCTGATAGTCTTCCGGTGAGGCGAGAAGCGCGAAATAAAGCCCTGCGGCGAAGAGCGCGAGGCTCGCCCCGCCGAAGAGCGGGGACAGACGCGCCGCCAGCGCAGAGAAACGAACGGGATTGGCGTATTCGTAAATCGTCGTCATCAATAACCGCTTTCCGGCGAAATCGGGTCTAGAAGTTGGGTGTGTCAGCTTAAGTTCAAGCGCAGGCCTGCGCCGCCTGCAAGGGGGGCTGTGATCAGCGCTAAGAGGCTGGCCGCGCACAAAAACAAAAGCGTCGGCTGGAAGAGCGGATCACCGACAGCCCCCGCTTCGGCAGCCATGACGCCGAAAATGAGACTGGGGGCATAGAGCGGGCCCACCAGTATGGTGGTGAGAACGCCCGCTCGCCGTAACGGAAATGTGAGCGCCGCCGCGCCGGCGCCGATCAGCGATAAGGCCGGCGTGCCGAGGATTAACGTCGCCAAGAGCGGCCAATAGCCCTCTCCCGGCAAGTTTAAGAGCAGGCCGGCGATGGGCGCAGCGACGATTAAGGGCGCGGCGGTCGTCAGCCAATGGGCGGCGGCTTTGATGAGCACCAACAGCCCGAAGGTCGGCGTGCGCTGGGCGATGATCTCTAAAGAGCCGTCTTCGAAGTCGGCCTGGAATAAGCGATCGAGCGATAGAAACGCCGCCAGCAGCGCCGCGGTCCAGAGGATCGGCGCGGCGACGGCCTTTAGCGAGGCGGCGTCCGGGCCGACGGCGAGCGCGAAAAGCACGATGGTCAAAAAGAAGAAAATCAACGTTTGCGCCGCGCCGCCGCCGGCCGCGAAGCCGAGCCTGACGTCGCGGGCGAGGATGGCGAGGAGCGCGCTCATGCCGGCGCGCCCATTGATGTCGCGCCCATTGTCACCGTCCGCGCGCCCTTGATGTTGATAGCGTCATGGGTTGCGATAAGGGCGCTCCCGCCTTTGGCGCTATGGGCTTCGATGAGGCCGACAACCGTTTTCGCGGATGCGGCGTCCATTGAGGCGGTGGGCTCGTCGAGCAGCCACAGCGGACGGTCGGCAATCAAAACCCGGCACAGACCCAAGCGACGACGTTGTCCGGCCGAGAGGGCGCCGGACGGGCGGTCGGTAAGCCGTTCAATGTCCAAGGCGCTGAACGCCGCTGAAATGGCTTTGTCGGCGTCGGCTCGTCCATAGAGTCGCGCCCAAAATCTGGCGTTATCGCGCGCGGTGAGCGTGGGTTTCAGGCCGTCGAGATGTCCGGCGAACGCGGCGGTGTCGGCCGGTGAGAGTGGCGCGCCGTCTTTGTCTGAGAGGTCCGCTGCGCCCTCAGTTGGCGGCGTCAGACCGGCGATCGCGCGCAGGAGCGTCGTTTTGCCGGCGCCATTGGCTCCGCGAAGAATGACCGCTTCGCCCGGCGCCATTGCGAGGTCGACGCCGGCGAAGGCGCGTCCGCCACCGCGCCCGGCGCTGAGGCCTTTGACGGTGAGATAAACGCCATACGTTGCCGGCTCACCGGTTGGCGGCGGCGTAGGACTCAATCCGCTGCTTTGATAGGCGCTTTGGGGGCGTTTGGCCTCACCTTTGGGTAGATGGCCTTGGGGCATGGCGCCTCGCCCCTACGCGGCGTCGCTGTCGGAAGCAGCGGCGGCGTCGGTTGTCGGGCGCGGGGCGTTATTTGACGGATCGATGCTTTTCGCGTTGAGGGCGGCGTCGAGCCGCCGCCGCGCGGAGCGGCCGCGCGAAATGACGTAAACGCCAAGCCCAATGAGCGCCAGCGCGGAAACCCCATAAGCGGGCCACACATAGCCCGCATATCCGCCCATATTGAAAAACTCAGCCATCCATGGCGTGCTTAAGCGAGCCGTTCGGAATTGGCAAACGGTCGCATCGGTTCGCGCCGCGACATTGTCGCGGACGAAAAGACCGTCGCCAGCGGCCGTGCAACGGCCTATATGCAGTCCCATGATTGGCGAACTCGGTACGCTCACCCTTCTTCTCGCCCTCGCGGCGGCGCTTTACCAGGGGCTCTTCCCCTTGGCGGGCGCAAGCCTCAGCGACGCGCGATTGATGCGCGCCGGCGCGGCGGGGGCGGGCGCCCAAGCGGTTCTCGTCGCTGCAGCGTTCGTGTTGTTGACGATTGCGCACGCCAATTCGGATTTCTCCATCGCCAATGTCTATGAGAACTCCCACACGGCGAAACCCTTCGTCTACAAACTAAGCGGCGTATGGGGCAGCCATGAGGGTTCGATGCTGCTCTGGGCGTTGATCCTCGCCGGGTTCGGCGGCGTGTTAGCGCTCCAACGAAACGCCATGGACGGCCTGAAAGCTCGAACCCTCGCCGTTCAAGGGCTTATTGCGGCGGCGTTTCTCGCTTTCATCTTATTCACCTCGAACCCGTTCGCGCGGATATTCCCCGCGCCCGTTGAAGGCCAAGACCTCAACCCGCTTTTACAAGATCCGGGGCTCGCGGTGCATCCGCCGTTTTTATATTTCGGCTATGTGGGGTTCTCGATCGTTTTCGCGTTCGCCGCGGCCGGATTGATGAGCGGACGGATCGACGAGGCATGGGCCCGCGCCGTGCGGCCCTGGGCGACGGCGTCATGGACGTTCTTGACGATCGGCATCGGCCTTGGCGCCTGGTGGGCCTATTACGAGCTTGGCTGGGGCGGGTTTTGGGCCTGGGACCCGGTGGAGAACGCGTCATTTATGCCATGGCTCGCCGGCACGGCGCTCATCCACTCAATCCGCGTCACAGAAACCCGCGGCGCTTTTAAAGCCTGGACGGCGTTGTTAGCGCTGCTCGCCTTTTCATTAAGCCTCGTGGGCACGTTCTTGGTGCGCTCCGGCGTTTTAACCTCCGTGCACGCCTTTGCGGTTGACCCGGCGCGGGGCGTTTTCATTTTAGCGATCCTCGCAGCGAGCGTCGGTGGCGGTTTGGCGCTTTACGCGCTGCGGGCTCCGAGCCTTACCTCCGACGCCCGCTTCGACGCCGTCAGCCGCGAGGGCGGGCTTTTCGTCAATAATATATTGTTGGTGGCGGCGTGCGCGACGGTGTTCATCGGCACATTCTATCCGTTGTTCGCCGAAGCGATGAGCGGGGAAAAGCTCTCCGTCGGCGCGCCGTATTTCAATTTGGCGTTTACGCCGTTTGCGTTCATCTCGCTCTTCATATTGGGGCCGGCGGCGGCGCTCGCTTGGAAGCGGGGGCGTCTTGGCGCTGCGCTGGGGCGGATTTGGCCGGCGGCGCTGGCGGGGCTTGCAGCAATCATCATCGCGTTTTGGCTGGCGCGTCCGCGTGAGGCGGCGGCGCTTCTAGGCGCAGGGCTTGCTGTTTGGGCCGGTGGTTCCGTCGTATTGGACTTGTTGAAACGTATACGGATTTTAGAAGCCGGCGCTGCGGTGCGCTTCGCCGCTCTGCCGAGGAGTTCTTTGGCGATGACGGTCGGTCATTTGGGCTTTGCGGTCGTCGCCCTTGGCGTTATCGGCGCCGGCGTCTGGAAGAGCGAGACCATCGCTTATGTTCAGCCGGGTGACAGCGTGACGGTAGGCGGTTTCAATGTCGGTCTTATCTCCGTCGACCAGGCCGAAGGGCCGAACTATGTTACGGAAACGGCGCGCTTTGAAGCGCATCGCGGAGCGGCGTCCGGCGACAGCGGCGATAGCAGCGGCACCCATGAGATTGTCGCGGAGCGGCGGTTTTATCCCGTGCGGGGCATGCAGACGACCGAGGCGGGGGTCGTTTCAACCTTGCTCGGCGACTTGTATGTGACGGTCGGCGACCGCGATCCGAGCCGCGGCTGGGTGGTGCGCGCATGGCGCCGGCCATTGGCGTTGTGGATGTGGATCGGCGCGGGCCTGATGGCGCTCGGCGGGGCGATCGCCGCACTACCCGTGACCGCACGGCGGCCATCGCCGAGTAAAACGCCGGCTGCGTCGGCGTTAAAGGCGGCCGCCTAATGCGTCGGCTTTTGTATTTTGCGCCTTTGGCGCTGTTTCTCATCGCGGGCGTCTATTTTGCGATCGGTTTAACGCGCAACCCGACCTATATGCCGTCCATGCTTATCGATGCGCCGGCGCCAACCTTTGAGCTGTCGCCGATTGAGGGGTATACAGAAGGCCTGTCGAGCGCGGACCTGCAAGGCGGCGTGTCGCTGTTGAACGTGTTCGGCTCGTGGTGCGTCTCATGCGAGATTGAACACCCCGTCTTGCTCTCCATCGCCGCGGAGGGCGTCGCCCCTCTCTATGGGCTCGATTGGAAAGATAAGCCGGGCGCAGGCGCGCAGTGGTTGCAGCGGCGCGGCGATCCTTACGCGAAAATCGGCGATGACGCGGATGGTCGCGTGGCGATTGATTTCGGGGTCACGGGCGCGCCGGAGACCTTTGTTATCGACGCAGAGGGCCGGGTGCGCCATAAGCATGTGGGGCCCATCACGCCGGAGATTTGGGCGACGGTGCTAAAGCCGATGATTGAAGACCTTCAAAATGCGGACGATCCTTCTTAGTCTTTCTCTAGTAACGTGTCTGTTTTGGAACGCCGCCGTTCATGCGGCGGACCCGGACGAACGCCTCGCCGATCCGTTGCTTGAAGCGCGCGCGCAAGAAATTGGTGCGCAATTGCGCTGCGTCGTTTGCAAAAGCCAGAGCATCGAAGCGTCTGACGCGCCCTTAGCGCGGGATTTGCGCATCTTGGTGCGCGAACGTCTTTCCGCCGGTGAGAGTGACGCGGCGATCTTAGACTATGTCGCCGAGCGCTATGGCGCCTACGTTCTACTGAAGCCGCCTGTCCAGGGGAACACGCTTGTTTTGTGGTTGGCGCCGGCGGCTTTGTTACTACTGTGCGGCATCGCGGCGACGCTTGTTTTGCGTGGGCGGACAACGAGCCCAGCAGTCGCGCCGTTGAGCGCAGACGAGGCGGCTGCGCTTGCGGCGCTTGAGAAAACTGCTGCGGACACGGACACTAATGGAGCGGACGCGGCGCGATGAGCCTTGGCTTTCTCTTCCTTGCAAGCGTGCTCGTTATCGCCGTTGTCGGATGGCTTCTTGCGCCGATCTTACGCGCCGCTGATGCGTCCGTTCGTGAGGGGACGGAAAACGGCGAGCGGTTGGCCGAGCGCTTGGCTGCGATTGAAACAGAACGCGCCGCCGGCCTTCTTGACGACGCTGGCGCTGAAGAAGCGAGCCTAGAAGCGAGACGTGCAATTCTGAAAGCCGCTGAAGGCGATGTGTCGAGCGGCGCCCAAAAAACCGACCCAAAAATAGGCAGCGCTGCGAAGGCGTGGCGCTTCGCAGCGGTCATCGCCGCCGGGCTCATCCCTTTCGGCGTTGGGCTGGGGTACCTTGCTGTCGGCTCGCCGGAGGCTGAACGCTTCGCCGGCGTCGCCGCCGCTGCAGACGGCGAGAATACCCCCGCTGATCCTGGTGCGGCGATTGCGAGCATGGACCCGGCAGAGCGCTCAGCGGCGATCGGCGCGATGGTCGACGGGCTCGCGGCGCGCCTCGCCGATGCACCCGATGATCCAGCGGGCTGGCGGATGCTCGCCCGCTCGCAAGCGGTGCTCGGCCGGTATGACGAGAGTGCGCAGAGTTATCGGCGGCTATTGGCGCTGACGCCGGGCGCCGATGACGACTGGCGTAATTTCGCCAACGCCAAAGTGGCCGCCCTGCCGAACGGATCGTTTCCGGGCGATGCAGAATTTTTCGAGATCCTCGACGAACTCGACCGCCGGGCGCCGGGCGAGCCGATGACCTTGTTTTATCGCGGCGGGGCTTTGAGCGCGGTGGGCGATCCTAGCGGCGCTGTCAAAGCGTGGCGGGCGTTGAAGGCGACATTGCCGGCGGATGCGCCGATTTTGGGCGTTCTTGACGGTCTCATTGCGCAGGCTGACGCCGCTGCGGCCGGTGCTGTTCCTGACGAAAGCAGCCCAGAAAAGCTCGATGCGAACCCTTAATCGGCGTTGTTCCGCGCCGAACGGCCTAAAACTTGCTCACTCCCCGATACGCTCTAATCGCCGGCGTTTGTCTGCGGTCCGTTAACTCTAATGAAGACGGGTCGCGCGTGACAGTTTAGGCTGGCGACGGGGCGGCGTGACGGCGCGCATCCGACTGCGATTTGGCTTCCGACAGGTTAAATCGCCCCCCGCGCGCGTAGATTGGGAGACGACGGCCATGACCGATCGCAAGCGTGTGAAACCGAGCTTGAACAAACAGTTTTTCATCGGCGCCGGCTTTTTAGTCGCGTTTTACGGGGCGAGCATGTTGAGCGCCCGCGCGGCGACCTATGAAGCCTCGAAGCTTGTGGTGAACGACGTCACCGCCGACATTCGCGTCACGACGACCGCCGAAGACGAAATCGACGTCGTCATTCGTCAGGGAACGGTGTTTATGCCGATCAAGGTGAGCCATGACGGCGACACGGTGGTGCTGCAGGGGGAGGGATTCGAAGACCCAGAAGGCGGTTGTTGCGATAACCGCGTCACGCGAACTTTTGACGCCCGCGCCGATCGTGAATTGAGAGATGGCCCTGACGCGGCGCTGTCGAAATATCCGGTGATTGAGATTTCTATGCCGCGTGTCGGCGAAGCGACGTTCGACGATGTGCGGATGAAGCTCGCCATGGGCTCTCTTGACGGGACGCTCACCATGGACGCGTGTTATGTTTACGGGGAGATCGGGGACACGGAGGAAGCCTATGTGGGCGTTGTTTCCGGCAGTGTGCTGACCATGGGCGACGTCAAGGCGACATTGGAAGTCGACGTCTCGGGCAATGCCGGTGTGCGTATCGCCAACGCCAGCGCCGTTGACGTCGACATTTCCGGTAGCGGCGACGTCGTCTTGGGGCAGATCGATGGGATGCTCGATGCTTCCATCGCCGGCTCCGGACGCGTTCAGGCTGGGAAAGTGACCGGACCGATGACCGTTCGTATTGCGGGCTCTGGCGGTGTCGCTGTAGCGGGCGGTCGGGTTGATCCCTTGAAAGCAATTATCGAAGGCTCTGGCGTCGTTATCTTCGACGGGACGGCCTCATCGACGGATTTGCGGTTGTCGCGCAGCGCCGAAGTGCGGCTGGGCAATGTGCGCGGTCGTCTTGGTCGTGTGGGCGCGGGCGCGGTTTATGTCCGTGATGAATTGGTTGAACGCGCTGAGTAGGGATTAGGACCGTCGGTTGTTCCGGCGCAGCGGCGTCAAAAGACCGTCCGCGCTGGAACTTGCGATATGTTTTTAATCACTGAATGAAGCTGTAATTTCAAACGTCGGACGATTTTGCCAGGGAATTGGCGCAAGCGCCGGCGCTTTGCTTGTGGGGCGGAATGTAATCTGCAGACTTGTGCCCGAGAAAGGACCGTCGGCGCATGTCCCAGTGCACGTCGATGGGACCGACCAGGTGTTAAAGTCTGTTCCGAGAACGTTCGTTCGGCGGGCCAGTCCGGCGCTGAGGGTTTCAAGAAGCAGGGCGCGGCATGTCGCACGGTCGCCGTCGCCGCAATAGCGCCGCGATAAATCACCGTCGCGCGGCAGGTTTAGATAAAATGCTAAGTCCTTCATCAAAGCGCCGGGCCAGCTATAGGTCGAGTTTGAGGGGCTGCGAGCAGGATCAAGCGCCGGCAGCGTGGGGAGATTATTGCGCTTGCCTGCCTCCGCGATGATCGTCTCGCTGAAAATCGACTTATAATACGCATGCGAAAGAGTTCCGCGCCAAGCGTCGGCGATATGAATCGCGGCGCCATTTTCGTGGAAACCATCGCCGTCGAAATCGGCGCGATAGGCGCCTGCCGAAACCCAGTCGTCTAAGTGTTGCAAGGCTTGGGCTATTCTTTCATCGTCGACGTCTCCGATCATTGGCCGGACATACGGCCAAAGCACCGCCCACGTCACATCGGCGACCTGCGCTAATGTATGCGCCCGAACGATGTCGGCCCGCGTTGCTTTTCCGTTTTCCAAAACGCGGTCGATTTCACGCTGCAAGATGCTTTGGCGATGAAAAGGCCCGAAAGTCCATTTATTGTCCGCGACGGACCAGCCAGGCGCGATTTGATTATTCCAAGAAGCAATGACGCCGCTCTTGGGATTAATTATAGCGGGATGTTTTTTGAAGGGGAGGCGTTTGAAGCGATGACTGTTCGGATCGAACCCTTTCCAATCCCATGCGCCGTCGCCCCATACGGGGAAGTCGCCCGAGACGCCTTTAGCCCTTTGCGGCACCAGGCCAGCATGTGCAAACGCGATCTCGTCTTTGGTGATAAAGTGCAAAGTGAGTTCTGTTTGGATAAATTCAACCGCCGCGACGAGATCTTTAGCGGTTTTCGAGGCTGACGGCGTTGCAAGGCGCGCATAGCCGACGAGCGAGCCCATCTCGTCGAACCACGTGACACGCGCTTGGGTGAGCGCGACGGGTTCACCGTTGACGGTGGCGCGCCCCACAACCGGCCCGTAGACCGAGCGGAGCGATCGAAAGGTAAAGGTCTCGTCCCCGCCGGCGACGCGTCGTTCACGTAACTGCTCTTTAAACGGAAGGCACTCTCCCTTATAAAGATAATGCGTCGTATCCCGCGCCCTATCATCGCCGTCAGGCGAACAGAGTTTGACAGCGAAAATGTCTGCGCCGTCAGGGAATTGAGAGGTGAGAGAGACCGCAAAAGTCTCGCCGCGCCCGCCATTGAAGGGATATGGACCGCCGAGTTCTAAAAGCCCGTGTGCAGCGAGATCCGGTGCGACGATCTGAATCTCTGAGTTGTAAAAGTGAGGATATGAAAAGCCGTCTTGGGGACCCTGAACCGATATCGGTCGGCCGGTCGTTGTATGCTCTCCCGACACGATCAGAGCGTTGGAGCGCCCGTTTAGGTTCGCATCGTCGTCGTTCTCTGCGTAGGCGGTGAACCCGCCCAGCGGGTTTAAAAGCTCAAAGCTGTTGAGATCGGGGAGGGCGAGCGCCGCCGGGTCATCCGGACCGAGATCGATATCATGACGTTGTTCCGTCAAGGCCGGGGCGTCCGGATCGTTCCGATTACGGAAGTCGTCATAGACGGCGCGACCGGCTTCTTCGCCGTATTCTGCTTGTAGCTGTTGCAATAACCGTGCATTACCGATCTCGCGCAAGCCTAGGACTTTTCCGTAGCCGCGGAAATAAGCCGTGTTCCCGTGCGCCGCCTCGGCAATGAAGTCAGTGACGCGCCAATCCTGTGGGGTAAGGCTGCGTTCGGTGTATTCAACCGGCGTAAGTTCAATTTGACCGTCGAGCGACGCGATATAGGCGTTAATTCCGGCGACATAGGCTTTGAGGTCGCTTTGTACGATGCCGCCCCATTTTCCGTATCGCTCGCTAAGCTGGTCGAACATCAGCGCCAATTCATCTTCGGAATAATCATTCCGCTGGGCGACGATGAGGTCTTGGTGCAGATGTTCATCGTTCTCGCCGCGTCCCAAAAACGAGACGAGGCTTGCGCGCCATAGATGGCGGTTGACGTCCATTTGCCAAAGCCGGTCTTGCGCACGTGCATAGCCCGCCCCAAACATTGCCGCCTCGCGGCTCTCGCCTTTTACGCGCGGAATGTAGTGGGCTTTATCGCGGACGATAACGACATCCGGCCGTGGGCGGATAACTGACGCGATCGCGTCCGCCGGCAACGGGTCGAATGACATATCGTGATAATGGTTCAGTAAGTCTGCGTCTTTTAGCGTCGGCGCCGCTTCGACGAGGCTGGCGAACATGTCCCTCTGGCTGTCGAACGCTGAAGGCGCGGTCGGTGTGGTTGGCGCGGACTGCGCGCCTTGTCCCGGCGCGAAAACGCCCATTACCTCGGGCAGTATCTGTGCGCTCGCCGGATTCACAGCGCTCATTAACGCTGTCGCAAGGCAAGACGCCATCAAAGTGTTTAAGGGAGAGAAAGTCTTCATATTTCGCCTCTTGGAGTTCAAGTGTTGCATCGAAGGTCTAGCGCCTGTGAATATTCATGCGCATACCGCCTTTTGGGCGCATGGTGACGACGGCTTCGAGTTCCGGCGCGAACCCTTCTGCAAGGGAGAACCGGAACCGGCGGGCGATCTGCGCCAGCGCCAACGTTCCTTCATACAAAGCGAAATTCAGTCCCACACAGGCGCGCGGACCAGCGTTAAACGGCAGATACTGAAACCGATGGCGCGCTTTGACGGCGTCCGGCGCAAAGCGGTCGGGCTTAAAGGCGTTCGGACGTTCCCAAAGTTTGCGATGGCGGTGGAGGACATAGGGCGAAATCAATATATGCGCTCCCTTTTTGACTTTTACGCCCGCGACTTCGTCGTCCTCGGCGGCGCGCCGGTCGAACATCGGCACGGGCGGGTAAAGCCGCATTGCCTCTTCGAAAACCTGTCTCGCATAGGCGAGCCGCTCTAAATCGTCCGCATCAAACGTGTGCGCCGGGCCGGTCTCGGCGAGCGTTGCAGCGAGGCGCGCGTCAGCGTCCGGATGCAGCGCTAAGAGATAGAACGACCAGGAGAGGCCGATGGCCGTTGTTTCGTGTCCGGCGAGGAAGAACGTGATGAGATTGTCGCGGATTTCTTTGTCCGTAAGCCCGTCGCCGGTTTCTTCGTCGCGCGCCTCGAGCATCAATTGCAAAAGGTCTTGGGGCGGATTTTTATCGGCGCGACGTTCGGCGAGAATTGACGCGACAGCGTCGTCGAAATAACGGCTCGCTTGGCGCACCCGCCAATGTTTCTTGCGCGGCAGCCATTCGGGCAGAGAAAAATAGTCGATGAGGTCCATGCGCCCGAAGGTTTCGAGGTATTCTGAAACCGCCCAGCCCATGCGTTCGAAGTCGACGGTCACGCGCTCGAACATCGCCCGACAAAGAACATCGAGCGTTAGGATCATCATTTCCTGGTGGATGTCGATTTCCGCGCCGTCCGGCAGGGTCTCCAGTTTCTTTACGCACGTCGCAATGGCGGCCGACATGGCCGGCACCAGCTTGCGCAGGAGCGCGACTTTAAACGCCGGCTGCACCGTGCGGCGCTGCACGCGCCAATGGTCTGTCTCAGCGGTGAGGAGACCCTCGCCGAGCCCTTTGCGTAATAGTCGGTTTTGTAGGTCCGACTTCGGGAAGCGGTCGTGGCGCGTCAGAACATATTTCAGCGCTTCGGGGTCGCTGACGAACAAAAGCGGTTCGCCCTGCAGCGGGAATTCCGTTTCGAAAACAAGCTCGCGATAGGTGCGCGCCGGCCAAACATAGAGCTGGTTCCGGCGGATATGGCGCAGCATCTCGAACGGCGAGCGCCAATTCTCCCGCGGGCGGTGGCGCACGGGATCGTTGAGCGGCGGAATGGGCGTTTCCATAAGGGCGGACACGTGCCTCTCAGCATCTTTTTAGGAACCGTGAATACGAAGCGCGCGAGATCAGATGGTCGAGCACCCATGAACGGGCCTGGCTGCTTCTGATAACCGTCAAACGGCTGGCTCTGCGTTGTTAATGCCGTTTTCGCGAGCGCACGGCAAGCCGGTCGATCATTGATGCCAAGAGACGTGTTGTCAGTTCAAAATTTCAAATGCTCATTAAGATATCTGAGAGTTTCGGTTGGAATTGTCGACGTGGACTGTGGAAGGCCCTGCTGTTCTGTGCAAAGGAGAGCGCAGACTCTAGGAAAAGTATAGGGGGTTCAAATTTGGTTTCCCAGTCGGTGACCGTGTAAAAAATGGAGCACCTGATGCCTCGCGCTTCGTGGACCATCAGACCCTAAAGTCCTAAAATGCATCTCGTTGAATAGGTCTCTATGAAAGTTCTTCAATTATCCGAGCAGTGCGCCTTCGTGACGGGGGCTGGCGATAGCGTCGGTTTGGCCGTCGCGCGCCGATTTTTAGCTGAAGGCGGCAAGGCGCATATTATGGACGTCAATGCAGACGCCGTCGCCGCTGCATTGGAGGCGACGCCCGAGTTGACCGGCACTGTCGGCAATGCCGGCGACACTAACGATATTGATCGCGCATTCAATGACGCCGAAACGGCGATGGGCCGTGTGGATACGCTCATCAACGGCGTCGGCGTCGCGGGGCCAATGTCGAAGATCGACGAAACGTCAATCGATGATTGGCGTCGAGCGATAGACATTAATTTAAACGGACATTTCTATGCAATCCATCGCGCTGTTCCGGGGATGCGGCAGCGTGGTGCTGGTGTCATTGTCGGCGTTTCCTCAACGTCGGCCGCGCAGTCGGTCGTCAACCGTGCTTCATACGTGTCGTCCAAAGCGGGCCTCGAAGCCTTAGTCAGCGTCGCCGCGCAAGAGTATGGTCAGCATGGGATCCGGTGCAATGTCGTTAGGCCGGGCGGTATTAACAATGACCGTGTACGGCTCATATTGGAAGATGAGGCCAGGCAGGCGGGTATTTCTTTCGAAGAGCACTTAGCCAATGAATTAGAGGGTACGGCGATGCGAACGCTCGTAGAAATCGATGACGTTGTCGACGCGATCATATTCTTGTGTTCGCCGGCGGCGCGATATGTGACAGGACAGATTACAACTGTTTCCGCCGGGCTCTCCATCTAGGGCGTTATCAGCAAAAGCGTCGCCGGTTCGGAAACCCGTCCACTAAAGAACCTAAAGCCGCCTCAGCCTCTCTTCGCGGTTTTTTAATTATGTTATAACTTTGGAGGTTCATGCGCCCGCGTGCGCTGGAGAATTGCTAATGACGTATAATGCAACGCTAGAGAAATCGACGCCGCTGGGAACGTTCTATGAGACCGAAGTTCCCGAGCGATGGATCGATTATAATGGCCACATGAATGTCGGCGGCTATTTCGAAATGTTTGAGACGGCGGCGGATCATTTCATTGAAAGCGCGATAGGCCTTGACGCCGCCTACGCCAAAAATCTCGGGCTCAGCACATTCACAGGTGATTTCCACATCTGTTATCGGGCGGAAACGAAGCGCGGTGAACGCTTAAAGATCGCCTCGCGCGTTCTCGGGTTCGACGAGAAGCGGTTTCATCTCTATCAAGAGATGCATGTTGAGGGCGAGAACCCGCGCTTAGCGGCGGCGTGTGAACATCTGGTGCTGCATGTGAGCCTCGACGGGCCCAAGGTGACGCCTTTGCCGGCGGATCGTTTAGAACGGCTCGAAGCGGCGTTTCGAGCGCACCAAGCGGCCTTTGACGCGCCGCAATTCGCCAACCGGATGATTAAAACCCCAGGGGAGTAAACCGATGCGACCAGTCGGGCTTGCACAGGGCGTCTGAAAGCCGCGTTTTCCTCCCGACCCCAATCATCGTTTCCCTCCTTGTAAAGACATTGTAGTTTTTAAATTGTGACTGTCGTCTTTTCTGTGTTTTCGAAACTGGAGAAAAACCCTCGTGCTTAATGTGAAAAAACTTCATGCCGCCATAGGCGCTCTCTTATTGTCGATATTGATGGGCTGTGCGGACAAATCTGACGGAGACAACAACGTGCGTAATTCCGAGGCGATCGCGGAACAGATGCAAGCTCTGTTGGATGACGCGGTAAAAAGTGGCGCGCCTGGCGTGACGGTCGCTGTTGCGACGTCAGAAGGCGTCAAATGGACGGGATCGGCCGGCGTTGCGAACCTTAAAAGCGGTGAACCGATAACACCCGATCGTTTGTTTGGCATTGGCAGTATCACCAAGACCTTTGTCGCCGTCGTCATCCACCAATTGGTGGAAGAAGAAAAGCTGCGCCTCACCCAAACGCCCGCTGAAATATTAGGCGCGGACGCGATGGGCGATATCCCAAACAGCGACACAGCGACGGTTGCGCATTTGTTGAACCACACGAGCGGCATTCCCAGTTGGGAAGACGATCCCAAATGGATACGTGAGGGACGCGGGGCGGATCTCGTTCCGTCAAAGATCTGGGGAAAGACTGAAACGCTGGATTACATCCGCAACACCGAACCGCTCTTTGAACCGGGCGCGTTCTATTCCTACGCGAACACCAATCATACGCTTTTGGGGCTGATCATCGAAAAAGTGACCGGCAATGAAGCGACCCAAGAAATCAAGACGCGGATTTTGGACCCCATTGGTTTAGAGAACATATTCTTAGAAGGGTTTGACGCTTACCCGCGGCAACGCGCCGCTGGGCGGTATCATCATGCTACAGACGTTTTTAAGCGGGACGCAGGCGTCGGCGCTGACTTTCCAGAAATCGCCGACGGCGTCATTGATGTGAATGCGTCTAACCTCTCGGTTGAATGGACGGCCGGGGGCATGGTCGCCTCTGTGCACGACATGGCGCGGTATGCGCTCGCTTTGCGTGACGGTGAGCTACTAAATGAAGAGAGCATGGCGCGTCTTTATGATTGGCGCCCGGCGTTGGGACCAGGAGAGACGTCGACAAATGCGTCAATCAGTTATGGCCTTTTTCGATTCGATTACCCGGACGATGTCTTGATTGGGCATGGCGGCAATGTGCTCGGCTACACCGCCAATATGCATTGGCGCGACTCTGGAGACGTCGTCGTTATGG
Source organism: Pseudomonadota bacterium (assembly GCA_039814575.1). GTDB lineage: Bacteria > Pseudomonadota > Alphaproteobacteria > Caulobacterales > Parvularculaceae > MED-G105. The sequence continues at coordinate 25,916 of JBCCAY010000027.1, read as the reverse complement.
TTATGGCGAATATCGGGAGTATGCATTCAGGCGGCGATGTCGTCACAGCTTATAGTTTAGGCCGTGGCGGCGGTCTGACGGCTTTGGCGTCGGCCTATGTGAAGGCTCTAGACAACTAGTCTGAAAAGACATTTCCGTTCAGTGTTTGTCTGCAGTGCGCACCGCTAAAAATAGAGGCGTGTACTGACGGCTGATAGCGTTAGAGGGCCGGACGCTTTCTATAAGCGGCCGGTTACTGGAATGAGCGCGCCGGTGACGGCGCTCGCCGCCGGGGATACGAGAAACTGAATGACGCTCGTCAATTCATCGAGCGACACCCAATCGCTTGGGTTCGCGTCCGGCATGTCTTTTCGGTTCGCTGGCGTATCAATGATGGAGGGCAGTACGGCGTTCACTGTCGCGCCGCTCGCCTTCATCTCCGCCGCCATGGCCTCGGTAAGGCGCATAACGCCCGATTTCGCGGCGGCGTAGGCGCCCATCCCGAGCGACGCTTGCAACGCCGCTTGCGCGCCAATCATGATGATGCGTCCGTTTTCGACTTTTGCGATGTGTGGGGCCGCGGCTTTCGTTGCGAGAAAAGCGCTGCGAACGTTCGCTTCGTACATCTGATCCCACGTTTCGACGTTTCCGTCCGCGACCGTCTGCCAGGTGAAGCCGCCAGCGATATTGATCAGCGCATCAAGGCGGCCGAATTTTTTGACGATTTCGCTCATCGCAGCGTCTGCTGCGCCGGGTGCATTGAGGTCGATTTTCGGGAGGAGGAGCGTCGCCTCCGATGCCGGGAGGGTCGGTCGTGCGTCGCCCAAATCGACCATTCCAACGCGGGCGCCGTCATTGACGAAGGCCTTCGCGACATGTGATCCGAGCGCGCCAAAAGCGCCTGTAATAGCGATGACTTGCGATGACATAGGATTACCTTCCGCGCTGACCCGCATTGGTTATGCCGCGTCGTCGCGTTTTGCTCAAATAGACGAATTTTGTCGTACGATGATCCAAGCGCGCGACTACGCATCGCCCGACGAGAGTATACAACCGCAGATCATTGCGAAGCGATCTATCGTGAGACATGAAAAGTAGCCGACGTCGACGCGCAAACATCAAACGTATTTCGTTAGAAATTGGCGCGTTGGTCTCAGGAGCTTGGTGACTAACCCTATGCTTATCAGCGCTTTTCCAAACAGTTTTCCTTTGGGAAATTCTGATTGGCTTTTTTTGGCCCAAAGCGGACATTTACTGGACGAAACTTAATGTCTGAAAACCGAAGCAAATTTGCCCTAACCGACTAGCAAATTTTCCAAAAATCAACTCTGATCGTATCTGCATTGGACTATGCGATTGCTGTAACCGGTCAAACCAAAGCTTGGTAAAGTGCACTTTATTCATTGAAAAGTGATTCCAGAATCTAGTCGCGCTCTGAAGACGAGATGGATTGGGCTAGATAAATCTCCGTTTTTCTTTTAATAGAGGAATGTTCAAGCGACTTCACTCCGAAACAAAATATGGGATTAACAGGTGATGGTTAAACTTGGAATCATACTGTCTGTACTTGCATTAGTGATCGCTATTTCAGTTTTTTTTATTCCAATTAAATTGACTGAAGATGTTAGTTGGCGAGCTAGCGTCGGCGGCACCATAACAACAGCTTTGGCGCTTATGTTAGGGGCGCTGGCTTTGTTGGTGACAGCTCAAGTTGAAAGCTCAGCTTATAAAGCCAAGGAGCAAACGAAGACCGACATTTCGGGTTTGCTAGCAACACTAGCAACTATCCAGACTAAGAGTGCACTTTGGCAAACTGGACAGCTCGAATCTGTAGACCTCACCAAGGAGTCCGAAATAATTCTAGCTTTCTCGAACTCAACGACGGGATTTGCAATGCACAATCTGGCGGCGCAAAAAAGTCGACTTGCTAAGGATCGGGGCGAAGAATGGCGGGTATTTTTTCTCTACATCGCGGAAATGAGTACGATGTCCGAGAACACAAGTTTAATGTTAAATCGAGCAGTACGCGTCCAAGAACTTTTGTTAAGCCTGAGTGAAAAGGATCTCCGCGCTATTGGGAGCTCAGTCTCTAGTTTGACAAGCGGAATTAGCGATTTCGAAAAAGCGCTGGACGAAAATGTATTAATAAAAGCAGTGCGCCAATCAACCGGCGAAGAAAAGGATGGGCCGGACTCTCTGGGCCGCAGCGAACTTGTTTTCAAAAAATTTCAATATCTCAAACAACTAGGCGTTGAAGACCCAAATATTGATATGTTCTTGGCGGTAGAAGGCAATGATACAACCTTACTACAGAACGCTTTAAATAACGGTGCTGACCCTAGTATAACAGATTCTGCGGTACTAAATAAATATGATGATAAATTAAGAAATTTCGATTTAAAAGGAGCTGAGAGTAAGTAATTTTCTGTTTCACATGCCACATTGGGGTGCTCAGAAACAATCGATTTGCGTAGATTTTTATAAGAACTCATCACATTTTCAGTCAATTCCAATGTAGTGAAAAAAGTGGGCGGCCAGAAATTCAGTCGGAAACCTGCTGCAAACCGGAAGTTCACAGAAACGAACGCAACATCAGCTTTTGGCAAAAAATTGTCACTCGGCAACGCAATAAATAATCAGCATAGTGAATAAAGACCGCGCGGATCTGCGTTCTAAGGTCAGCCACTGGACGGTTAACATAATGCAGTGGCGGAGAGGCTCGAACGCCCCGCGCTTTTGGGCGCGCTATGTTTTTGTTCGGGGCGTAGACGTCTCGCTGGTGTTTGAGCCGGGACTGTCACTCAGCAGCGGCGCTGGCAGGGGCGGAGGGACTCGAACCCCCGGCCCTCGGTTTTGGAGACCGATGCTCTACCAACTGAGCTACACCCCTAGGCCAACCCCACCGTTAGGCCGGCTGGCGTCAGGATTCAAGCGCTCAAACACTTTTAAGTCGGCGCTTTTAAGTTAGCGTCATTTAAGTCTGTCAGAGACGATATAAAGCCGCGCTTTCCCGGACGGCGCCCGTTGACGCCCTCGTCAAATGCTCTAGATAGGCTTTATTCCCGATAAGTTGGTTGAAATGGCGCTAGTGAGTAAATAGGCGCACCCTGGCTCTTTGCCCTTTGAGACTGGCTTTTCGGAACCGCGTGCGCCGTCCGCCGCCTTTAAGGGCCGGCGCGGTGAGCGCGGCGAGGACGGTAAAACCATAGGCGCTCAGCGTCGCGGTTTATTTGGGCGACTAAATTTGGGCGGCGGCCCAACGAGGACTAAAGTGGCGAAAAAACCGACGCGGCGTAAGCCGATCAAAAAATCTGGCGGCCGGCGCGCGACGGGCTCCCGCAGCGCAGCGGGTGAGGCGAGCGGCGCACAAGCCGGCGCCGCCTCTGAAGGCGATGGTCAAACGATTGAAGGACGCGCTGACGAGCCGAAAAAGAAGCGGATCAATCCGTTCGAATTTGGTCAGCAAGTCCTGAGCGAAGGCTCTAAAGTCACCTGGACGGCGCGCAATGAAATGGTGATCTCGACGATCATGGTGTTGATTATGGTGGCGCTGATGGCGGCGTTTTTCTTCATCGTCGATTCGTCGCTGCGGTTCGCCGTCTGCAACTTTCTGCCGATTGAGTGCGTGGCGCGTAACGCCCTTTAACCCACTTTTTATGTCCCTTTTTGGCGACCGATTTGATTAAGAGGCGATCTTCCCATGGATCATAAATGGTACATCGTTCACGCTTACTCCAACTTTGAGAAAAAAGTCGCCGACGCCATTCTCCAATCGGCGGCCGATAAAGGCGTTGAAGAGCTTATCGATGAAGTCTTCGTGCCCACCGAAGAAGTTACGGAAGTCCGACGCGGGCGCAAAGTGACGACGGAACGGCGCTTTTATCCGGGCTATGTGCTCGTGAAAATGGTGATGAACGACAACACCTATCACCTCATCAACGACACGCCGAAAGTGACCGGCTTTTTGGGCTCCGGCAAAAAGCCTTTGCCGATCAGCCAAAAGGAAGTCGATAAAATCCGCGGCGTCATGGAAGACGACGCCGAACGGCCGAAATCGACCATCACCTTCGAGATCGGCGAGAATGTCCGCGTTACGGATGGTCCGTTCGCGTCCTTTTCCGGTGTCGTGGAAGGCGTCGACGAGGACGCTCAGCGCGTCAAAGTCGCGGTTTCGATTTTTGGCCGCGCAACGCCTGTCGAGCTCGAATTCACGCAGGTTGAAAAGGGCGCCTAGCATTTTTGCGGCGATCGTATTGTCGCCGTCGCTGATTGCGCGCCCGTTATCGCTATGGCGCGCATCGAGCGCCGATGGGCGCTATTGCGCCGCAACAAATTCCTGCTTTGGCGCGCCAATACTCGAATAATTTGTGTGAAATCAGTGTAAGATTCTCCTCACTGATTTCGACAAGCGATGACGCTTGCGGTAATTTGCAGCGGTAACTCCGAGGGAATTTTGGGAGACGCCGCTATGACAATGCGCACTTTGAACGTTTTCGCCGCCTTGGCCGCGCTCTTCGTCGCCATGCTCATCTTTGATGGCGCAACCGCGCGATACGAAACCGCCGCGGGACACGGTGGAACAGATCAGTCCCGTGCGCGCGACGCGGGTTGAGCAGGGCAATGCGCTCTTTAATCAGTGTCTTGAAAAAAAACTCAAAGACGAAAAGGCCTGCGCGAACCAGCGCTCCGATAGTCGACGGGAGGCTTGTGTCGCTAAGGTTTGGGAAGCGTGCGAAAACCAACCGCGCACCAGCTTGCCGAAACCGCCGGGGCTGCCGGATCCGAAAAAGCCCGATTCTGAAACCCAAAAGAAAATGAACCGCCTCATCGACGGCATCAATTGCAAGCTGCATGGCGGGCTCAATTGCCCAAAACAAAGCGATGGAAAAGCGTCCGGATCGGCGACGTCGAGCCGACTGGCGGCCAATACGGGCGAGCGGTCTAAGTGCACGAAGTGTTCGGGCACGTGCCAAACGGTGTCTTGGGTTTCCGGTGCGTCATCCTACAATGATGTCGATGTTGGCGGTGGGCAATCGCCAAGCCAATGCTTCGACCAGATCGAAGCGATGTGCGAGTCCGGCTATTCTCGTTTCATGTTTTCAGGAAGTTGTAAGACGAACTGATACGAAACGAGCGGAGATGACGCCCGTCTCTTGGTCGCTATCGTCTCTTGGTCGCTATCGTTTCTTGCTCGCTGTTTCAGTTTTTTTGCCGGGGGCGGGGCGCGATCCCGCCCTTTGGTTATCTGCCGTACCGCGCTAACCGCTTAATCGGCGATTTGCCAATAGTCTCCCGAGCCGACGTATAATGTCGTAATTCAACACAATTTTTTGTGATTAACCGCCTCATTTCGGCCCTTTCGGCGCCGCGGAATGAGTCAGATTGACCCCTATCTTGGTTTTTGTCGGCGGGGCTGAAGGGCCGCGGCGGCGGCGACGAGACGGCGGCGACAATTCTCCCCCCTAGGTCAAACCCGTCTCGTCCGAAAGAACCATCGCCGGTGTATCCGGCGCGCCGGCCCGCCGCCGTGCGTTACTCGGCGGTCGGCATTTAATACGCCGCTTGTGATAAACTGCTTTCGCAAGGCGGCCGGCGTATCCATCCAAAGCAAGCGAGCGCCTGCCGGTTTCTCTCTCTCCCCCGGCGGGCGCTTCGCCGTGCCGAAAAGCGCTTAAGCAAATAGTTTGAGTTTGCTGACCGCAATTATTGATTGCCCGTCGGATCAAGACGGGACGCGCTATTAAGGGCGTCTGCGCCAAAGAATGAAAACGATTTAGGACGGGCGCTGCTTGAGCCTCGTGCTGAGATATAATATCAAATACACGCAAGGCGGGATTTTTGGCCTGGAGATAGCGCCCAAATGGTTAATATGACACATTCTCGCCACAATCGAATTGTAACTCTATAACATAACAACTGGAGGTGCGTCCTGCGTCTTCGTTGTGCGAGCGTACGTGTGGTTCTCACAGGTAAGTTCGCGAGTGCTTGTGGCTTAGAGTATCAGTTGCGTATCAGGGCGCGTGTTGGTCGAGTCCCCCATTAGACCGGCGCGCGCCCTTTTTTGGGCGCTTTTCCATCAACGAACATGGGTGTTCGCGCCGATTCATACGCGCTCTTGCATCTCGTTCAATCCGCCTTTAAGACCCGCGGCTTCGCGGGAGGTCCCGCATGGGCAAGACCATCCATGTGGCCGCACCGCGGAACCCTTTTACAAATCGGCGCGCCGGCTAAAAAGCGCGCTTTTAAAGGACGAGAAACATGGCGAAAAAAATTAACGGCTACCTGAAGCTTCAGGTGCCGGCGGGAGCGGCCTCGCCGTCTCCTCCGATCGGTCCGGCCCTCGGTCAACGCGGCCTCAACATCATGGAATTCTGCAAGGCGTTTAACGCCAAGACGCAGGAGATGGAAAAGGGGATGCCGGTTCCGACCATCATCACCATTTTCACCGACAAATCCTTCACCTTTGTCACGAAGACGCCGCCGGCCTCTTACTATCTGAAGAAGGCGGCCAAGCTGCAAAAAGGCGGTTCGACCCCCGGCCGCGACGTCGCGGGCTCTGTGACGCTCGCCCAGTGCCGTGAGATCGCTGAGGCGAAGATGAAAGATCTAAATGCGAACGATCTTGACGCAGCAACCAAAATCATCGCCGGCTCGGCCCGCGCGATGGGCTTAGCGGTGCAGGAGTAGGTCCGATGGCGAAAGAAGGAAAACGCATTAAAGCCGCCCGCGCGGGCGTTGATCGCGATAAGTCTTACTCTGTAGACGAAGCGGTGAAGCTCGTTAAAGCCAACGCGACGGCGAAGTTCGACGAATCCGTCGAGATCGCCATGAATTTGGGCGTCGATCCACGTCATGCCGACCAAATGGTCCGTGGCGTCGTCTCGCTCCCGAACGGCACCGGCAAATCGGTCCGCGTTGCGGTGTTCGCCAAAGACGCGAAAGCGGATGAAGCGAAAGAGGCGGGCGCGGACATTGTCGGCGCGGAAGACCTCATGGAGAAAATCCAAGGCGGTTTCATGGACTTTGACCGGGTTATCGCAACGCCGGACATGATGGCCGTCGTCGGCCGCCTCGGGAAGGTTTTGGGGCCGCGCGGCCTGATGCCGAACCCGAAAGTCGGCACGGTGACGCCGGACGTCGCCAAAGCGGTGAAAGACTCCAAAGGCGGCGCGGTGCAGTTCCGCGTAGAAAAAGCCGGCGTCGTTCATGCCGGCGTCGGCAAAGCGAGCTTCTCTGAAGACCAGCTCGCCGGCAATGTGAAAGCGTTCATTGACGCCGTGATGAAAGCCAAGCCGTCAGGCGCGAAAGGCACTTACATCAAGAAGATCGCGATTTCTTCGACGATGGGGCCGGGCGTTAAAGTGGACTCATCTGAGGCTGCGGCTCCAGCGAGCTAAGTCATCTGCCTGTGCAATAAGGCGCAAAATAATAAGAAGGCTGCGATTGGATTGGTGTCCAGCGCAGCCTTTTTCATTCTTGGCGACTCGATCGGCATCGGTCAGCGTCAGATGCTTTATTTGCGGACCGCGTTTATCGGATGGTCCGGGCGGCGTCCAATTAGTATTAGGAGCCTACCATTAGGCTGGCTTATAGGCAATAATTACGGCGATTAAGGCTAATACAGTTAGAGCGAGTGAAGATACTACTACAACCTTCAGCCATCGCGATACGTGTTTATTATCCAGCACGTTATTTTCAAACCATCGCCAACCAAACACAAGATTGATCAATGAAATAACGCTCATAAGTGGCCAGTAAAGCTGCCCGATCCACGGGCCAGCTATGCCCCAGTCCTTTTCGACTAAAATCAATAATGCTGTGAGAAGGACAAAAGAAAGTAGCGATAAGGAAAGCGCTAAACCGGACAAAACATGTCGATCGAGGTGAAGCGCTTCGGAGAATTTATAGGGCAGGACAAATCCGCAAAAAATGGCGACCCATATTGCTGAAGCTTGGATTACTGACAAACTCAATCCTAAGCCTGCGCTTAGAAAGTCATAACCCGGCAACTCGAAAGCGTGCCACACGAAAAAAAACTGAAAGGCTGCAAGTAGACTTCTAAGGCCGCCAACGATCATTATGAACTCCAAACACATGCTGGGGTCGGAGTTACGTAAAAAATAACCCCAAATAACTGCGCTAACGATACTGGATTTTCTTGGAGTGAGGAAGGTAACGCTTAATCTTTGATTATGCTAAGAAACTAACAAGTCGCGAGACTATAGTGAATATTTAATGCTCCGCTATTGAAGCGATCTTAGAGTTGTATTCCCAGGAGGCAGCTCATCGATTCGATAATCTGATGGACCGCTATCTGGCCGACCTCCCAGGAGGGGGAAGGGTTGAAGCGCCGCCGTTGGTATAATTTGCGGGCGTTAAGTGAACCGGAAGAGTTTTTAGTTCCACTTTGAGGCTTGTTTTGAAGTCGATTAAGAAAATTCAGAGCCGATTCTGAATCTCCCGCCGATCCAGCATGTCGGTGTGATCGCGTTACGCCATTTTCGTTCGTGATATCCGATTAACGCAAGTGCCCTTGCATTATTCGGCACCGGGATGTATCTCGCGCTTCGTCGGCTTGTGAAAGTCGGCCCTGTCCAAGACTGCGGGCGCGGGGGGACACCTCGCTTAATCTCCTGCATAGACGGTGAAACAGATACCGGCCATTCGCCTTAAGGCGGGCCCATCGGTTTTATTGTTTCGGGACAGGCTCCGGCGATTTGGTTCGCGGAGCCTTTTTGGTTTCCGCCTTTCTAAATTTCCGGATCAGCGTTGTCGGATCGGCCGGCGGCGCTTTTGTTTTTGCGGAAGGGATGTCTTCAATGGACAGAACCCAGAAGGCGGAAATGGTGGAATGGATCGGGGGCGTCTTTGACGCGAACTCGGTCGTGGTCGTCGCCAATAAAGGCCTCACTGTTTCCGATATGGAAAGCCTGCGCAGCGATTTGCGCGAGGGCGGCGCGTCGATGCGCGTCATCAAAAACCGGTTGGCGAAAATCGCTATCACCGGCAAGCCGAGCGAAAAGCTCGCGCCCTTGTTTGAAGGCCCGACGGCGATCGCCTTCTCAGAAGATCCAGTGGCGGCCGCGAAGGCGGTCAAGAACTTCGCCAAGGACAATGAGAAGCTTGAGATTCTCGGCGGCTCGATGGGTGAGGAAATTCTCGACGTCAAAGCCGTCGAAGCGCTGGCCTCGATGCCGTCGCGCGAAGAGCTCATCGCCTCGATCGTGATGACCGTGACGTCCCCGGCGGGGAACCTTGCTTCGGCGATCACGGCCCCGGCCTCGCAAATCGCGGCCTGCTTGGAAACTTTGGAGAACCGCGAGGCGGCTTAACCGCCCTCGCGATCCGAATTTAATTGAAACGACAACTCGAAACGAAAGACTTAAGAAAATGGCGGACGTCAAAAAACTTGCTGAAGAACTCGTAGGCCTGACGCTTTTGGAAGCGGCTGAGCTGAAAAACATCCTCAAAGACGAATACGGCATAGAGCCGGCTGCAGGCGCGGTTGCGGTTGCTGCTGCTCCGGGCGCCGGCGGCGGTGAAGCGGCTGCTGAAGAGAAAGACGAATTCGACGTCATTCTCGTTGCAGCGGGCGACAAGAAAATCAACGTGATTAAAGAAGTTCGCGCGATCACCGGCCTTGGCCTCAAAGAAGCCAAAGAGCTTGTTGAAGCCGGCGGCAAAGCGGTCAAAGAAGCTGCGCCGAAAGCGGAAGCGGAAGAAATCAAGAAGAAGCTGGAAGACGCCGGCGCCAAGGTCGAGCTCAAATAGTCGATCTCTTCTTAGGTTTAAAAGCCCGCGCGCGGTTTACGCACGCGGGCTTTTTTATGCGCGTGCCCAATCCCCCGGAACGTCATGGGCACCGTTATGAGGCGTGGAACGTTTTCTTTCGATTTAAAGCTGGCCGTTCAACGAACCGCCACGAACAGTAAGCGCAAATTGTCGTCAGCGATGCGGCGAGAATGGTGAGCTTGATCGGCTCCCCTGAATATCCCGAATTGATTAGCAATTGTTGGATCGGAAACGCGTAAATATAGATGCCGTAGCTCAAATCTGTTTTCGCCAGTAAACTTGGCAGAACGCCATGCCCGATCGGCGGTAAAATCGCGCCGATCCAAAGCACCGTCCAGCAACCGGCGAAGCTGAGCAGTAATTCCTGCAGCGGCGATGCGGGCAGTAACAAGGCACCCATCAACAAGGCGAGCGCATATGTTCCGTTCGCAGGAATCAAATCTTTCAACAAGTAGAAGGTTGCCCCCATCAGAAAGTATCGAATGACCGAGGCGGTAGCGGCTCCTCCTAGGAGTTCAGCGTCTGGCCAATATAAGTCGGCGGCCATGAATAAAATGAGGCCTGCGACGGCGACCTTTCTGCTTCTGAAGAAGCCGACGGCGAATAAGACGCCGACGGCTAAGTAGCACCGGATTTCGGCTGGCAATGTCCAAAGCGAGCCGTTCACGCCGGCGCCGGCGGGATTATCGGTAAAAACGCCCGGCAAGTAATAGCTGGCGTTCCACATTGGAAGATTATTGAGGAAGTAATCCCAGGTGTCTTCGTGCACGAGGTAAGAGACCAAATCCAAATTTGTGACGAGCGGTCCCATTAGAAACGTCACCAGCGTCACATTGACGAGTAGGGCGGGATAAATGCGCAAAGCGCGCGAGGCGGCGTAGTATTTGAGGTTCGCGCCCTCAAGCATGCTGCGGGTTACGAGATAGCCGCTGACGATAAAGAAGGTTTTGACGGCAAGGCCGGATATGACGGTCGGTTTGTTGAGTAGTTCGGTGAGAAAAGCTGAGATCGGATCTGTCCGGCCGCCTTCGAACGCCAGCGCCCAGCTGTGTGCGACTAAGACGGCGAGAGCGGCGATATGCCGGATAATATTGAAGTTATTTTGTTCGCGCGCGTGTTCGCCGAAAGCGCCGTACCGTATGATCATGTCGGAGAACGATTAAATTTGCGGCCATCTCATAGGCGGCGGTTCTATCCCAATTTTCTCGATCGACAATTGCTGCTTTTGTCGTTGAAGGCCATCGCTGCGGCGTTGCGGCTTCGAATTCTTTCACATTAGGGGTTGCGAGGGCGACAAAGCGTGACTATTAACGCTGTTTCCGCGGCAGAATACTGACCGTGGCTATGAATTTTGCGGCGCCGTGCTTCTAAAAATCGAAACAAAAAAAGGGTGATCGTCAGGGTCTTCCCAGATTGTTCATTGGAACGATCGGGATTGCTCTTTGCGTGCGCGTGATTTCGCCGCCTCCGCCGGGACGGAGCGCACTAAGCGAAGCGGGCGTATCAGGGTTCATCGGGCAGACGCGACAGGCGTTTGATCCTCTGTTCTCTGCCTTCTGACGGGCGATTTTTTTTGATTGGAGCGCACTGCCGTCGCAGATGCTGAGCCTTTTGTTCGCCGCTGCGCTGCGGGCTGTTTGCAAGGGGGTCAGCTTAGAAGCGGTCGCCGTTTACGCCGGCCGACGTCAGAACCAGGAGCCTAGGGAGCGCCGTTCGGCGACCCGGGTCAAGATCGAGGTGAATGATGGCGCAATCCTTTGTTGAGAAAAAACGCATCCGTAAGAGCTTCGGCCGCATTGGCGACGCCGCGCCGATGCCGAACCTCATCCAAGTGCAAAAGGATTCCTACGAGCAGTTTTTGCAGCGGCGCATTCCCGCCGCCGAGCGCGCCAATGAAGGCATCGAGGCCGTCTTTAAGTCGGTGTTCCCAATTTCTGATTTCACCGAAACGGCGGTGCTTGAATACGTCTCTTACGAATTCGAAGAGCCGAAGTACGACGTTGAAGAGTGCCAACAGCGCGACATGACCTATGCGGCGCCACTAAAGGTGACGTTGCGCTTGGCCGTCTTTGAGGTTGACGAAGACACCGGCGCGAAGTCGATCCGCGACGTCAAAGAGCAAGAAGTCTATATGGGCGACATGCCGCTTATGACGGACAACGGCACCTTCGTCATTAACGGCACCGAGCGCGTCATCGTTTCCCAGATGCACCGCAGCCCTGGCGTTTTCTTCGACCACGACAAAGGCAAGTCGCACTCCTCCGGCAAGCTCTTGTTCGGCGCGCGCATTATCCCCTATCGCGGCTCCTGGCTCGATTTTGAGTTCGACCCGAAAGACATCGTCAATGTCCGCATCGACCGGCGCCGCAAATTGCCGGCGACGACGCTTCTGTATGCCCTCGGCATGGACCAGGAAGAAATTCTCGACGTCTTTTATAACCGCGTCTCCCATAAGCGCGTCGCCCATCAAGGTGAGGGCGAGGGGGAAGGCGGCTGGACGATGCCGTTCAATCCGGAGCGCTATAAGGGCTCTAAGCCTGACCGCGATCTCATCAACGCGGCGAATGGCGAGATCGCCGCTGAGGCTGGCAAAAAAATCTCCGCGCGCGCCGCTAAGAAGCTTGCGGAAGAGGGCCTTCAGAACCTCCTCATCCTTCCGGAAGATATGGTTGGTCGGTTCTTCGCCGGCGACCTTGTGAACTTTGAGACCGGTGAAATCTTCGCCGAAGCCGGCGACGAAATCACGCCGGAGCATTTGGAGCTGTTCGCCGAGATCGGCCTCGACGCGTTTGACACGATCGACGTCGATCACGTGAATATCGGCGGTTACATCCGCAACACGCTCGCCGCGGACAAAAACAAAAACCGCGACATGGCGCTCATCGACATCTATCGCGTCATGCGTCCGGGCGAGCCGCCGACGCTTGAGACGGCGGAGAGCCTTTTCTACGGCCTTTTCTTCGATCCGGAACGCTACGACCTCTCTGCGGTTGGCCGCGTAAAAATGAACCTGCGCCTCGGCTTCGAAACCGAAGACAGTCTGCGTGTCCTGCGCAAGGAAGACATTCTCGATGTCCTAAAGACCCTCGCGGACCTGCGCGACGGGCGCGGCGACATCGACGACATCGACAATCTCGGCAATCGCCGAGTGCGCTCCGTCGGCGAGCTGATGGAGAACCAATACCGCGTTGGTCTGTTGCGGATGGAACGCGCCATTAAAGAGCGCATGTCCTCCGCTGAGCTTGAGACGCTGATGCCGCACGACCTCATCAACGCCAAGCCTGTGGCGGCGGCGGTGCGTGAGTTCTTTGGCTCCTCGCAGCTCTCGCAGTTCATGGACCAAACGAACCCGCTCTCAGAGATCACCCATAAGCGGCGTATGTCGGCGCTTGGGCCGGGCGGTCTCACCCGCGAACGCGCCGGCTTTGAGGTGCGCGACGTCCATCCGACCCACTATGGCCGGATCTGCCCGATTGAAACGCCGGAAGGCCCGAACATCGGTCTTATTAACTCGCTCGCGACCCACGCCCAGGTGAACAAATACGGCTTCATCGAGAGCCCTTATCGCCGGGTCGAAGACAGCAAGGTGACGGACGAGGTCGTTTATCTCTCCGCAATGGAAGAGCAGCGCTTCGCGATCGCCCAGGCGAACGCGGAAATCACCGAAGACCGCTCGCTGAAGAACGAGTTCGTCAACTGCCGCGTCGGCGGCGAGGCGACGCTCGTCCCGCGTGAGGATGTGGCCTTTATCGACGTTTCGCCGAAACAGCTCGTCTCGGTCGCTGCGGCGCTCATTCCGTTCCTTGAGAACGATGACGCCAACCGCGCCCTCATGGGCTCGAATATGCAACGCCAGGCCGTGCCGCTCTTGCAGGCCGAAGCGCCTTATGTGGGCACCGGCATGGAATCGATCGTGGCGCGGGATTCCGGCGCGGCCGTCGCCGCCCGCCGTCCCGGCATTGTCGAACAAGTCGACGCCCAGCGCATCGTTATCCGCGCGACGGAAGAAACGGACCCGACGAAACCCGGCGTCGACATCTATAATTTGCGCAAATTCCAGCGCTCCAACCAGTCGACCTGCATCAATCAGCGTCCGCTCGTGAAAATCGGCGACGTCATCCGCGAGGGCGATATCGTCGCTGACGGTCCGTCCACGGACCTTGGCGAACTGGCGCTCGGCAAGAACGTGCTCGTCGCGTTCATGCCCTGGAACGGCTATAATTTTGAGGACTCGATCCTCATTTCCGAACGCATCGTGACGGACGACGTCTTCACCTCGATCCATATCGAAGAGTTCGAGGTGATGGCCCGTGACACCAAATTGGGCCCGGAAGAAATCACCCGCGACATTCCGAACGTTTCGGAAGAGGCGCTCCGCAATCTCGACGAAGCCGGCATCACGGCGATCGGCGCGGAAGTGCACCCGGGCGATATTCTTGTCGGCAAGATTACGCCGAAAGGCGAGAGCCCGATGACGCCGGAGGAGAAACTCCTGCGCGCCATCTTTGGCGAAAAAGCCTCCGACGTGCGCGACACTTCGCTTCGCTTGCCGCCGGGCGCGTCGGGCACGGTCGTTGAAGTGCGCGTCTTCAACCGCCACGGCGTCGATAAAGACGAGCGGGCGATCGCGATCGAACGCGAAGAGATCGAACGCCTCGCCAAAGACCGCGACGACGAACTCGCCATCCTTGAGCGGAGCATTTTCAGCCGCCTGCAAACCTTGCTCCTCGGCAAGGAAGCGGTTTCCGGCCCGAAAGGCTTCGACAAAGGCACGGTCACGGAAACGGCGCTCGCGGAATTCACCCGTGGCCAGTGGTGGAAGATCGCGCTTGCCGATGAAACTGCGCAAGGCGAGGTCGAAGCCCTTAAGAAGCAATATGACGAAAGCCGCGATCGCCTCGAGAAGCGCTTCGAAGACAAGGTCGACAAGCTGAAGCGCGGCGACGAGCTGCCGCCGGGCGTCATGAAAATCGTCAAGGTCTTCGTAGCTGTTAAGCGCAAGCTGCAGCCGGGCGATAAAATGGCCGGCCGCCACGGCAATAAGGGCGTGATTTCCAAGATCGCCCCGGCCGAAGACATGCCGTTCCTGGAAGACGGCACGCCCGTCGATATCGTGCTTAATCCGCTCGGCGTTCCCTCGCGGATGAATGTTGGTCAGATCCTCGAAACGCACCTTGGTTGGGCGTGTCGCGGTCTTGGCCGACAAATCAGCGATGTCGTCGAAGCGTGGAACCACGGTACGGCGACGCGCGATGATCTCGTTGACAAGCTGAAAGTCGTTTACGGCGAAGAGCAGGCCTTGCCGCGCACCAATGAAGAGCTGAAAGAGCTCGCCGGCAATCTGAAGCGGGGCGTTCCCGCCGCGACTCCGGTGTTTGACGGCGCGCGCGAGCCGGAAATCGTTGAGATGCTGCAAAAGGCCGGCGTGCAAGAGTCCGGACAGGTGACCCTGTTCGACGGCCGCACGGGCGAGGCGTTCGCGCGGAACGTGACGGTTGGCTATAAGTATCTCTTAAAGCTGCACCACCTTGTCGACGACAAGATCCACGCCCGCTCGATTGGTCCGTACTCCCTCGTCACGCAGCAGCCTTTGGGCGGCAAGGCCCAATTCGGCGGCCAGCGCTTCGGCGAGATGGAGGTCTGGGCGCTCGAAGCATACGGCGCGGCGTACACGCTGCAGGAGATGCTGACGGTGAAGTCGGACGACGTCGCCGGCCGAACGAAGGTCTATGAGGCGATCGTTCGCGGAGATGACTCATTCGAGGCGGGCATTCCGGAGAGCTTCAACGTTCTCGTCAAAGAGATGCGCTCGCTCGGCCTCAATGTGGAGCTGCAGACGGGGTAAATGGCTGTTGCGCAGCGCAAGCTTGGAGACTTGCTCACCATACATCCGCCGGATCACCCGCAGAATGATCCAGCGATCTCAAACCTTAGCGATGAGGATTTAGTTGCGTCGCTGTTAAGGCCTGAGAATGGTGACTTAGTAACGGTAAAAGGTAATCGCGTTTTTGACGGCAATACGCGTGTAAATGAAGCGATAAAACGAGGGTTTGCTGACACATTTGAAGTGCCCGTCGATGAATTGCTGGATTTTGAGTGGAAGTGACGATGGCCGAAGCCGCTTTGCAGCCCGTTGGAAGCCCAGTTTCTTATCGGGCGTTGACCAAGCTTATTGGTTACGCGCTTGTTGAGATCCGCGCGTGCGACGATTTGGAAAAAGCGCAGAAGATTGCTGATGTCTTCCACAACACGCCGGCGGCGCTTGCTATGGGCGTAAAAAGCGCTGACGCGATTTGGGCGGATGTTGAAGCAAGGGCGATCCGGTCTGGTCTTGAACAATTCGTCCGTGGCTTGATGCAAACCGCTATGGCCCATGCTTAGGGCTTAATGAGAGACTGAATTCGAATTTAGCGGGGCGACGGCTCCGTACTAAGTGGAGGACCTATTTATGTCCCAGGAAATGGTGAACGTCTTTAACCCGGTGGCGCCGCCGCCGACGTTCAATCAAATCCGGATTTCACTGGCGAGCCCGGAGAAAATTCTCTCTTGGTCCTACGGCGAGATTAAAAAGCCGGAGACGATCAATTACCGCACGTTCAAACCCGAGCGGGACGGTCTCTTCTGTGCGCGGATTTTCGGTCCGGTCAAAGACTATGAGTGCTTGTGCGGCAAATATAAGCGCATGAAGTACAAGGGCATTGTCTGCGAGAAGTGCGGCGTTGAAGTGACGCTCACCAAAGTTCGCCGCGACCGCATGGGCCATATCGAGCTCGCCGCGCCCGTTGCGCACATTTGGTTCTTGAAATCGCTGCCGTCCCGCATCGCGCTCATGCTCGACATGACGCTGAAGGACGTTGAGCGCGTTCTGTACTTCGAACAGTACATCGTCATCGAGCCCGGCCTCACGCCGCTTGAGCAACACCAGCTCCTCACTGAAGAGGAGTATATGGAGGCTCAAGAAGAGTACGGCGAAGATTCCTTCACCGCCGGCATTGGCGCTGAGGCGATCCGCGAAATTCTAATGTCGCTCGATCTGGAAATGATCGCCGAGCAACTGAAAGTCGAGATCGCCGAAGCGACGACCGAGCTGAAGCCGAAAAAACTCGCCAAGCGCTTGAAGCTGATCAACGCCTTCATTGAGTCCGGCAATAAGCCGGAATGGATGATCATGACGGTCATTCCGGTGATCCCGCCGGAATTGCGCCCGCTCGTGCCCTTGGACGGCGGCCGGTTCGCGACGTCTGACTTGAACGATCTTTATCGTCGGGTCATCAACCGCAATAATCGCTTGAAGCGCCTCATCGATCTGCGCGCGCCGGACATCATTGTGCGGAACGAAAAGCGGATGCTGCAGGAAGCCGTCGATGCGCTCTTCGACAATGGCCGCCGCGGCCGCGTCATCACGGGCACCAACAAGCGTCCGCTGAAATCGCTCTCCGACATGCTGAAGGGCAAGCAAGGCCGCTTCCGTCAGAACCTTCTTGGTAAGCGCGTCGACTATTCCGGCCGGTCGGTCATCGTTGTTGGTCCGGAACTGAAACTCCATGAGTGCGGCTTGCCGAAGAAGATGGCGCTGGAGCTGTTTAAGCCCTTCATCTATTCGCGCCTCGACGCGAAGGGGCTCTCCGCGACGGTGAAACAGGCGAAAAAGCTCGTTGAGAAAGAAAGGCCCGAGGTTTGGGACATTCTGGACGAGGTCATCCGCGAACATCCGGTCATGTTGAACCGGGCGCCGACCTTGCACCGTCTCGGCATTCAAGCCTTTGAGCCGAAGCTCATCGAAGGCAAGGCCATTCAGCTGCACCCGCTCGTCTGTACGGCGTTCAACGCCGACTTTGACGGCGACCAAATGGCTGTGCACGTGCCGTTGTCATTGGAAGCGCAGCTTGAAGCGCGCGTCTTGATGATGTCGACGAACAACATTCTGTCGCCGGCGAACGGTAAGCCGATTATCGTTCCGTCCCAGGACATTGTTCTCGGCCTCTATTACATCACCATCGAGAAAGACAATGAGCCGGGTGAAGGCATGGCGTTTGGCTCTCTGGATGAAATTGAGCACGCGCTTTCCGCCGGTGTCGTCACGCTGCACTCGAAAATCAAAGCGCGCTGGGAGACGGTCGATGAAAACGGTGATCCCGTACGGATGATCGTTGAATCAACGCCGGGCCGTATGAAGCTTGCGCAGCTCTTGCCGCGTAACCCGAAAATCCCGTTCGACGTCATCAATAAGCTCCTTATCAAGAAATCGATCCAGGGGCTGATCGACATCGTTTACCGCCATTGCGGCCAGAAAGAATCCGTCATCTTCGCCGATCGGATCATGGATCTCGGCTTTAAAGAGGCCTGTAAAGCCGGCATCTCCTTCGGCAAAGATGACATGGTCATTCCGCAAGCGAAGCAAACGCTGGTGGAAGAAACCCGCACGCTCGTTCGTGACTATGAACAGCAATATGCGGACGGCTTCATCACCCGCGGCGAGAAATATAACAAAGTCGTCGACGCTTGGGCGAAGTGCACCGACAAAATCGCCGATGCAATGATGGAGGAAATCTCCGCCACGCATATCGACGAAGAGACGGGCCGCGAGAAACCGGTGAACTCGGTTTACATGATGTCCCACTCCGGCGCGCGTGGCTCGCCAGCGCAAATGAAACAGCTCGCCGGTATGCGCGGGCTGATGGCCAAGCCGTCGGGCGAGATCATCGAAACGCCGATTATCTCGAACTTCAAAGAGGGCCTTACCGTTCTTGAATACTTCAACTCCACCCACGGCGCCCGGAAGGGTCTCGCCGACACGGCGTTGAAGACCGCGAACTCCGGTTATCTGACGCGTCGTCTTGTCGACGTGGCGCAGGACTGCATCATCCGCGAAATTGATTGCGGTACGGAGAACGGCATCACGATCGAGGCTGTCATTCAGGGCGGTGAAACGGTCGTGTCTTTGGGACAGCGCGCGCTCGGTCGTACGGCGCTTGTCGATATTGTTGATCCGAATGACGGCACGGTCATCGTGCCGGCCGGCCAACAAATCGATGAAGAAACGGGCGACCGTATTGAGGCGGTCGGCATTCAAAAAGTTCGTGTGCGCTCGCCGCTCACCTGCGAATCGAAGGTGGGCATTTGCGCGACATGTTATGGTCGTGACTTGGCCCGCGGCAGCGACGTCAATGTCGGCGAAGCGGTCGGCGTCATTGCGGCGCAATCGATCGGCGAGCCGGGCACGCAGCTCACCATGCGGACGTTCCACATTGGCGGCACGGCGCAGGTCGGCGACACCTCGTTCCTGGAAGCCAGCCACGAAGGCAAGATCAAGTTCGAGAACGAGAACATCGTTTCGAACTCCGATGGCGACCTGATGGTCATGGGACGGAACATGCTCGTCAAAATCGTCGACAAGGACGACGCCGAGCAGGCTTCGTTCAAAGTCACCTATGGCGCGAAGCTTAGGGTCGCTGACGGCGGCTCGGTGGAGCGCGGCCAGCGTCTCGCGGACTGGGACCCCTACACGGTGCCAATCCTAACGGAGATCGCCGGCAAGGTGAAAATGGAAGACCTCGCGGAAGGCCTTTCCATCCAAGTCGTCACCGACGAGGCTACCGGCATTTCCAGCCGCGAAGTCATGGATTGGCGCTCCAATCCGCGCGCTTCGGGCTTGAAGCCGGCGATCTTGCTCGTCGATGACGAGGGCGAACCTTTGCAGCTGTCGAAAGGCGGGGACGCGCGTTATACGCTTCCGGTGGGCGCTATCTTGTCCATTGAAGAAGGCGACAAAGTGCGGGTCGGCGACGTCGTCGCTCGTATCCCGACCGAAGGCGCGAAGACGCGTGACATCACCGGCGGTCTGCCGCGGGTTGCGGAACTCTTTGAGGCGCGCCGTCCGAAGGATCATGCGATCATCGCCGATGTTGACGGCAAGGTTGAGTTCGGACGCGATTATAAGAATAAGCGTCGTATCCGGATTATTCCTGCGGACGAGAACATCGAGCCGTCGGATTATCTGGTGCCGAAGGGCCGCCACATTTCCGTTCAAGACGGGGACTTCATCGCCAAGGGCGAGTACCTCATGGACGGCAACCCGGCGCCCCACGACATTCTCCAGATCATGGGCATCGAGGCGCTCGCCGATTTCTTGATCGACGAGATCCAAGAAGTTTACCGTCTGCAGGGCGTTCCGATTAACGACAAGCACATCGAAGTGATTGTTCGCCAGATGCTGCAGAAGATCGAGGTCTCCGATCCGGGCGATTCGCTGTTCTTGAAAGAAGAGCAGATCGACAAGCTCGAGTTCGAAGAAACGAACGAGAAATTGATCGACGAGGGTAAACGCCCGGCGGTCGGGGCGCCGGTCTTGCTCGGCATCACCAAAGCGAGCTTGCAGACCCGCTCCTTCATTTCGGCGGCGTCGTTCCAAGAAACGACGCGCGTCCTTACCGAAGCGGCGGTCAACGGCAAGATTGATACGCTCGAAGGCTTGAAAGAGAATGTCATTGTTGGCCGCCTCATCCCCGCGGGAACCGGCGGCATGATGTCTCGTCACCAGGTCGAGGCGGAAAAACGCGACGCGGTCCTCATCGAAGAACGTGAGAAGCGCGCTGCAGCGGCTGCCGCTGCGTTACCGGCTCCGGAAACGCAAGAAGGTGAGGGCGATGCGCCCAATGCAACGCCGGACGCCGTTATGAGTGAAGCGGAAGCCGCTTTTGGAGATGCCGGCGGCGAAACCTCAGGAGAGGGCGGAGAGCCGGCGCCGGTGGCTGAGTAGGCGTCTTTGCTGCTCTTCCGCTCGCGATCTCGCTTGCAAGCAAAAACAATAAAGGGCGCCGTTCGGCGCCCTTTTTTTATGAGGCTTTCGCCTGGATCGTTCTTCTTAGATGAACTTGCCTGGTGAGTAGCCGAGGGTCATAGATCTTTAATGCAGGTTTGTTGTTAGACGCCGCCTCTCTTGGCGGCCGTATCAAAGGTTCGATCTTGAGCGTCATCCGGAAAATCGATCAAAGATTGCAGCAGGCCCAGCTCCTCGGGCGACTTGGTTCTGTCGAATTGGGGCCGTGGCACCTGGCTTTCCCATCCGCGTCAATGCGAAATGCGTTGTTTCTGGTTTTCCGGGAGCATAAATCGTCCCGGGCGCGTATTCCCATTAGCCAAGCCCAACTCTTTATGGATGAGCGCGCCTATATCGAGCGTTCTTTCGGCGTTCGCTTGCAATTCTGTTTTTGGGACCAATGGCCGACCATAAAAAGCGAGACGGCGGCGCGCACCGACATCGTCATGTTGCAGCCATTTTTTGACGTGACCGCGGATGAATTCGGCGCTGTCGTTGATTTCTTTCGAGAGGCGAACCCAGCCGTTCAGTTCATTGTGTTCGATTATAGCGCCCCGACGGATCTTCGTTTGGGGCCGATCGTGCATGACGCTGCGACGGTGTTTGTTAAGAAGCACAAGCTTGTCGACGACGCTGTTTATGCGCGTCCAACCCGTGGCGACACCCATCTCGCCGACGCCTACGCGAAAATCTATGATCTCGATTTGCCGGTTAAGCATTACCCGTTGCCCGATCGGTTTCTTGACAAGGTCGTCACCGGGCCGACGTTTTACACCGAGTATTTTCTATCGCGCTCACTATTGGAGCAAACTGCCGATATCGTCGGCGTTGAGCGTCCGATCGATGTGCACGCCCGCCTTGCAGGCGGTGGTAGTCCGCTTTATTCGGCGATCCGAGACCACGCGATCGACTCAGTCAAAACGATTGACGCGCCAGCCGTTCTCACGGCGTTCCCTGTATCGACCGAACAGTTCAACCGCGAGCTTGCTCAGTCGAAGATATGTTTCAGTCCTTTCGGGCATGGGGAAATTTGCTGGCGTGACGTTGAGGCGATCGCCAGCGGCGCGCTATTGGTGAAGCCGGACGTTTCTCACATTGCGCTCGATCCGCCGTTCCTCGTCGCCGGTGAAACCTATGCGGCGGTTGAATGGGATTACTCCGATCTCGCGGATGTGGTCGCGCGCTATCTTGCCGACCAAGAGGCGCGCGAAGCCATGGCGCGGCGGGCTTTCGAGGCCCTGCAGAGCTACCTTCGCGAGCGTCGATACGAGACGCATTTAAAAACCGTGTTTGACTCAATTGGTGGTTAAAATCAGAGGATCTGTTCATATTGTCGCGCGCTTTTTATAGGGTGCGCGTAAGCGGCGACCTTGGGACCAAAATAAAAGCGTAAAAAAAGTACTGAATTCCCGTTGAATCCCAAATGGCGCTATTGACCGGAAGGATTGGCGACGGTACGACAGCGCCGCTTAGAGGCTGGCAGTCCGGGCTTACGCCCCGAAACGCAGCCTAACCTGGACGAAATCTAGTTTTCTGACGTGCTCCTGCAAGTTTGCGAGTGAGCGCGTTTTTGCTTTTCGGCACGGTTTTCGATCTGCGATGGTCGACGAAACCCGAGCAGGAGAGCCCATTGTCGTTCTGAAGCTCCGCCGCGATGAGCGGAAGGCGCAAGGACCGACGGACTTAAGTGCTAAGCGCCTAGTTCAGGCCGTAGCTGAGAAGAATCGAGCGTTGCTGAAAAGCGCTCACGGGAAGAATTGATGCCGACGATACAACAGCTGATCCGAAAGCCGCGGAAACCGCGCCGGAAGATTAACAAGGTTCCGGCCATGGAGGCGAACCCGCAAAAACGCGGTGTTTGCACGCGCGTCTATACGACGACGCCGAAGAAACCGAACTCCGCTCTTCGGAAGGTCGCGAAAATCCGCTTGACCAACGGCTATGAAGTCATCGGCTACATCCCGGGCGAAGGTCACAATCTGCAAGAACACTCAGTTGTGCTTATTCGCGGCGGCCGCGTAAAGGACTTGCCGGGCGTTCGTTATCATATTGTTCGCGGCGTTCTGGACACCCAGGGCGTTAAAGACCGCAAGCAACGCCGTTCGAAATACGGCGCCAAGCGGCCGAAATAAGGGGAGGGATCGATGTCGCGACGCCATAGCGCTGAAAAACGTAAAGTCCATCCGGACCCTAAGTTTGGTGACCTCACGGTTTCCAAGTTCATGAATTACTGCATGATCGACGGCAAAAAAGCCGCCGCCGAAAAGATTGTGTACGGCGCGCTTGACCGGATCGAAGAAAAGCTCCGCCGTCCGCCGATCGAGGTCTTCAAAGAGTCCCTCGAAAACGTAACGCCGGCGATTGAGGTTCGCTCTCGCCGGGTCGGCGGCGCGACCTATCAGGTTCCGGTCGAGGTTCGCCAAGATCGTAAAATGGCGCTCGCCATGCGTTGGATTATTGCTGCGGCCCGCGCCCGCAATGAGACGACGATGGTGGAGCGTTTGTCCTCTGAATTAATGGACGCATCGCAAAACCGCGGCGCAGCCGTTAAGAAGCGTGAAGACACGCACCGGATGGCGGAAGCCAACCGCGCCTTCTCGCATTACCGTTGGTAGTAGGATAGCCGAGCATGAGCGTCTTAAGAAAGATCATAACTCCGCTTGCTGCTGTTGCCGCGCTGCATGGCGAGGCATTTGCTGGTTGCAATGCTAGCGCTTGCAGCTCGCAAGTTGACAGGCTTTATGTCTTTAACGACGGGCGTGTTGAGGTTCTTTTGGATGACACCCAGGCCGAGTTTAACGAGCTTGGTTGTGTCGTTCCTAACGGCAACCGTCTTGCGTTGCCAACATCGGATGCTGGGGTGCTGGATCGAATGTATTCTGCGCTGCTGACCGCCAAAGCGAGTGATGAAGCTGTATACGTGGCGATCGTCACTGCCTCCAATCCTTGTGAAGTTCGTTACGTTCGTAGCCAGTAGATATAGAAGTTCCGAAGGAAATTATTCCGATGTCCCGTACGCATAAAATTGAAGATTATCGCAACTTCGGCATTATGGCCCACATTGATGCGGGCAAAACGACGACGACCGAGCGCGTTCTTTATTATACGGGCAAGAGTCACAAAATCGGCGAAGTCCATGACGGCGCGGCCACTATGGACTGGATGGAGCAGGAGCAAGAGCGCGGGATTACGATTACGTCCGCTGCGACGACCTGTTTCTGGAACGATAAGCGCCTGAACATTATCGACACCCCAGGCCACGTGGACTTCACGATTGAAGTTGAGCGTTCTTTGCGGGTTCTCGACGGCGCGGTTGCGCTCCTCGACGCAAACGCCGGCGTGGAGCCGCAGACCGAAACGGTTTGGCGCCAGGGCGACAAGTACAATGTCCCCCGCATGTTCTTCATCAATAAGATGGATAAAATCGGCGCGGACTTCTACAATTCCGTCAAGACGATCCATGATCGTCTGGCTGCGAAGACGGTCGTTCTTCAGTTGCCGGTCGGCGCTGAAAGCGATTTCGCCGGCGTCATCGACCTTCTCAAGATGAAAGCGATCATCTGGGAAGAAGAAAGCCTCGGCGCGAAATTCCACGAGGAAGACATTCCGGCTGATCTCGTTGATCGGGCGAATGAATACCGCGAACAAATGATCGAGACCGTCGTCGAAATGGACGAAGAGGTCATGGAAGCCTATCTCGAAGGCAATGAGCCGGACGTTGAGACGCTAAAGCGTCTCGTCCGCAAAGGCACCTGCGAGGTCGCGTTCCACCCGGTTCTTTGTGGTTCGGCGTTTAAGAACAAAGGCGTGCAGCCGATGCTCGACGCCGTTGTCGATTTCCTTCCGAGCCCGGTGGAAGTGCCGGCGATTAAGGGTGTGCATCCTGACTCTGATGAAGAGATGGAGCGTAAGTCTTCCGACGACGAGCCGCTCGCCATGCTCGCCTTCAAGATCATGAACGACCCGTTCGTCGGTTCGCTGACGTTCTGCCGCCTTTACTCCGGCGTTCTGGAGCAGGGCACGTCGGTTCAAAATACGGTTAAGGGCAAGAAAGAGCGCGTCGGCCGGATGTATATGATGCACTCCGACGATCGTGAGGACATTAAAACGGCGCACGCCGGCGACATCGTTGCTATTGCGGGTCTTAAAGACACAACGACCGGCGACACGCTCTGTGAGCAAGCGAACCCTGTCGTTCTGGAGCGCATGGAATTCCCGGATCCGGTTATCGAGCTCGCCGTTGAGCCGAAAACCAAGGCCGACCAAGAGAAAATGGGCGTCGCGCTGCAGCGTCTCGCCGCTGAAGATCCGTCCTTCCGCGTTACGTCGGATGAGGAATCCGGCCAGACGATCATTAAAGGCATGGGCGAATTGCACCTCGACATTCTCGTCGATCGCATGAAGCGTGAATTCAAAGTCGAAGCGAATATCGGTCAACCGCAGGTTGCTTATCGCGAATGCTTCACCAAGCAGCATTCGATCGACTACACCCACAAGAAACAGTCCGGCGGTTCCGGTCAGTTTGCGCGCATCAAAATGCATGTCACGCCGCAAGAGCCGGGTGAAGGTTACGCGTTCGAGAGCAAGATTGTCGGCGGCGCGATCCCGAAAGAATACATTCCGGGTGTTGAGAAGGGTATCGATTCCATTCGCGACTCCGGCATGCTCGTCGGCTTCCCGATCTTGGACTTTAAGGTCGAGCTTTACGACGGCGCCTTCCACGACGTCGACTCCTCGGTTCTCGCCTTTGAAATCGCGGCCCGCGCCGCGATGCGCGAAGCGAAATCGCAACTCGGCATGGCCTTGCTTGAGCCGGTCATGAAAGTCGAAGTTGTGACGCCGGAAGAATATACGGGCACGGTCATTGGCGATTTGAACTCTCGCCGCGGCCAAATCCAAGAGCAGGAAATGCGCGGCAACGCCAATGTGGTGCACGCCATGGTGCCGCTCGCCAACATGTTCGGCTATGTGAACGCGCTGCGGTCTTCTACGCAAGGTCGCGCTCAGTACACGATGCAATTTGACCACTATGAGCGCGTGCCGCAGGCGGTCCAAGAGGAAGTGCAAGCCAAGCTTGCGGGCTAAAAGGAATTCCGGAGGCGGGGCGCTTTCGGTGGAATGAGTACGAACCAAGTTAGGTTAGTCGTCAGGAGACGGAGAAAAGTAGATGGCTAAGGAAAAGTTTGAACGGAACAAGCCGCATGCGAACATCGGCACCATCGGTCACGTTGACCATGGCAAGACGACCCTGACGGCGGCGATCACCAAATATTTTGGTGACTTCAAAGCCTATGACGAGATTGACGGCGCACCGGAAGAAAAAGCG
>JBCCAY010000011.1:0-107190 GCA_039814575.1 Pseudomonadota bacterium | reverse complement strand
CTCGGGCGATGCAGACGCCTTGCCAAAGACTGGGAGAAAACTATCGCCTCATCAGAGGCCTGGATGCTCATCGCAGCAATCAGAAGGACCTCACGAAAACTCGCAAGAGACGGCTATCAATTTTGATTCAGACTCTTAAGGACGATAGAGATATAGGCGGGTTTCAAGTCGTTCACCGTACGCCTACGGCGCCTGAACCACGCAGCATTGCGTTAAGTCCAGACGGAGCCTTTTTACTGGCAGGAGGGCAGTACTCCGGGCAGATAAGCGTATTTGGCATCAACCGCGAAAATGGCGCCCTTCACGCCCGTGAAGCCGGCCACGGCTTCGAAGGTCCCGCCTGGATCGAATTCGCTGGTCTGTAAAAAACAGCGCCGACGCCGTATCGAATAGGATTAATAGATCCTATTACGGAGCTGTCGATAATTGAACGGCTGCCCTTATTTGGCTCACTTAACTGGCTAACTAACAGACCTAAATAGCCCAGTTTTCCAAAAGCACATCAGGTAGACCGTTGCCGGGTTTAAGCGCCCGATTTAAAATTACGACTTAGCCTCTTCTTGTCTGGCCAATCGCCTTGAGATCATGCGGATTGAGGCGATATAAGCGCAAGCTTCAGCGGAAGCTATGGAAGCTTCCCAGTCTTTGGCAAGGCGTCGGCAACGGTTCAGCCAGGCGAATGTGCGTTCAACAACCCAACGTTTGGTGATCACAACAAAGCGTTCGGCGCCGTCGGATCGCTTGGAGATTTCGATTGTCCGTTCATCATAGCCGCCTACAAATTCCGCCGATGCTTCGTCTCAATAACCGCCATCAGCAAAGAAATGGCGAATCGAGGGAAACCTCTCCAACACGTCGTCGATCGTTGCTCTCGCACCGTCACGGTCTTGCACATTTGATTCGGTCACAATGCAGGACAATTGAAAATCCATCATATTTGTCACAATATGACGCTTACGGCCCTTTAACTTCTTACCCGCGTCATAACCCCTTGGGCCGCCACTCTCAGTCGTCTTTACTGGTTGGCTGTCGATAACGCCGGCAGTCGGCTCTGCATGACGCCCCTCGTTGCGGAGCTCATAAAACCATTACCGCACTAACAGTACAATCACGTCCGCCCGCATCAGGCTCGGCATGCGCCCGCCGGTGCCGGAAACTCTATCAAAAAGTAGTACTTAACGATGAAGCTGGACACAAAACTTCTTGCAGAAAGGGGCTGTCCATATATGGACTTCTTAGTCCATTCGAGCGCTAGTGGCCGAACAGATAGCGCCCTCCTCGCCCGACCGTTACGCCTGATTGTAAGGCCTGCGCCGGGCTTGTCGCAGTGCAAAACAGCGACAAGCAAAGGAGGCGTATCGTGCCCCAAAAACCGAAAACCAAACAGGCGACGATGCTGGCGCTGCTCCGTCGCAAAAACGGTGCAAGCCTGAACGACCTTATGAGCGCGAGCGGCTGGCAAGCTCATTCGGTTCGTGGTTTTTTATCTGGAACCGTCAAAAAGAAGATGCAGCTGCCTTTGCAAACGAAGACCGTGAACAGCGTGCGAAAGTACAGTGTAAGGAGCGCCCGATGACTCCAGTTAAAACCCTCAGCATTCAGGAAGACGTCGCGGCTCTCGAAACCAAAACCCATGCCGAACTGAAAGCGCGATATGAGGAATTGACCGGGGACCCCCCGCCGAAGCGGATCGGGCGAACGCTCCTAAAACTGGCCGTCGCCTATGAGATCCAGCGCAAGGATCAGAAAGCGGTAGTCGACCGTGTGCACCGCAAACTCGACAAGCTGGCGCGCGCTGACGCTATCTCAAAGGCAGTTTCCAAGCCCAAACGCGCTGTAAAAACGGGCGGGCGGCTGATCCGCGAATGGCACGGACGGACCTACGAGGTCTATGTCGCTGACGACGGCGTCTTCATGGACGGCAAACGTTACGGCTCTTTATCGGCTGTCGCCTTTGACATTACCGGCGCTAAATGGAACGGCCCGCGTTTCTTCGGACTGCGCTCGCCGCGGACTGAGGCTACGCCCGCTTCCCCGTCCGCCTCATGATCAAACGCTGCGCCATATACACGCGCAAATCGACGGAGGAAGGCCTCGGCCAGGCCTTCAACTCCCTCGACGCCCAACGGGAGGCCTGCGAGAACTACATCCTCTCGCAAAAGGCGGAAGGCTGGCGAGCCATCAGAACACGGTATGATGACGGCGGACTTTCCGGCGGGAACATGGAACGCCCGGCCCTACAAGCGCTAATGCAAAATATCGACGACGGCAAGATTGACATAGTCATCGTCTATAAAGTCGACCGCTTCACCCGCTCACTCGCCGACTTCGCAAAGCTCGTTGAGCGTTTTGATATGCACGACGTGTCGTTCGTATCAGTGACGCAGCAGTTCAACACGTCGAACTCGATGGGTCGGTTAACGTTGAACGTGCTTCTGTCGTTCGCACAGTTCGAGCGGGAGGTTGGCGCCGAACGCGTGCGGGATAAGATCTCAGCGTCACGGAAGAAAGGTTTTTGGACTGGCGGGATGCCGCCGCTTGGATATGACAACATCGATAAGAAGCTTGTGGTAAATAAACCCGAAGCGATGGTCGTTAGCGAGGTCTATTCCCTCTACGAACAACATGGCTGCGTTCAAACAATTATCCGGCAAGCCGCGGAGCAAGGCTGGCGCAGCAAGAAACGAAAAAACGATTCCGGCGGCAATCTGCTGACGCGCGGACCGATTTATTGGATGCTCAAGAACCCGATCTACACCGGCCTCATTAAAGGAAAAGACGCTCTGCACGAAGGTCAGCATGAACCAATTATTGAGCGCGACAAGTGGGAAATTGTTCAGAAACGCCTTGCTGAAAAAGCGCAACGAAGCGGCGTAAGGCCGAACCGACGCAGCCCTCTCGCCGGACTTGCCTTTTGGAGCGGTCAACGATTGACGCCAGATCACGCCACCAAAGGAACCCGCCGTTATCGGTATTATCTCTCCGTAAAGAACGATGACAGCGTCACGTCGCGTGTTCGCCTCAAGGCCGACGACGTTGAAACCGTCTTGGTCGAAACATTGTCAAATTGGCTTTCGAAGCCAGAAAAGGCGCTCGGCGATATCGTCAAATGTCGATGCGGTCCGGCAGCGCTTATAACTATTTTAGAGGCGATCCGCACATTCAACTTAAGAACCGCCAACCTCTCGTGTGCTGAGAAACTCAAAACATGGATCGATGCAATCACCCGTATCGACTTTGATGAAAACATCGTTCGGTTAACAATCAATGCAAACGAACTGTTCGGCGAATGTGCTCCAGATATTAAGCTCAACGAAGAGGCACTCGTTCAATCGCCATGCGTCCTCAAAAAGCGTGGCCAAGAGCACCGTTTGACCCTGGGGGATTATGCGAGGGCTGAAACGCCTGATCCCATCATTATCGGCAAACTCGCCAGCGCGTACGCCCTGAAAGAAGTCCGTTTCAAACAAGACGAACCATCGTGGCGCGCTGTGCTCAAAGAGTATTCCGTTGACCGATCTAATAGCCATCGACTTCTGCGGCTCGCATTCCTTGCTCCCGACATTGCCGAGGCATTCCTTTGCGGGACAGCGCCAATCGAGCTCAACGCTGAAAAGCTGAAACGTCTCTCCGACTTGCCGGCCGATTGGAATGAGCAACGCCGTTTGTTGGGAATATCGCCTCCGCGGTGACAAAAATCCACAGCGGAAGTTGCGCATAAAAACCTTCCCAAAAACCACTTTCCAAGAAGAACATCCGATGACTCCAGGTGGCTCGCGTCGTCATTTACCGATGCGCTGCTTCTCTGAATCGGTCGTCGAAAGTCGCCAGCAGAGACTTTTGTTGAAAAGTGCGGATACGCCCTGTGTTCGAGACGCTTTCCAACGTTTTACAGAGATGGACTACGCGTAACGCCCTGAAATAAAAAGCTGAACTCAAAACCGCAAAAAATCAGGAAAGTACGTAGAATGGCTGGTGGAGGGGGCTGGATTCGAACCAGCGTACGCCGAAGCGGGCAGATTTACAGTTTCCACATAAGCGCCCTACCCTGTTGTTTTTGCTGCACTTCTCCAATCAAAAATTCAAAGTGTGTCAGTAAGTGTGGAAACCTAACGGAAATGTAACGCCCATATGTGCGGATCTGGGACGAATTACGGCCGTTGTCAGAAAAACCGTTTTGAAGGCCAAAGTCTATTTGTGTTGACAATGTACATACAATTTTGATATCATAAAAGTATGGAGTTAGAAATGCCTGCAACACAGCGAGATACGATTATCAATATTCGTGCGCCTAAGGCGCAACGCGAATTGATTGACCGCGCCGCCACTCTAGCCGGTAAATCGCGATCGGAGTTTATGCTATCAAGCGCCTCTGAACGCGCGGAAGAACTTTTGTCGGATCAAACAACATTCAAGCTCTCCCCCGATCAATGGAACGCGTTCACGGCTGCGCTTGATGCAAGTCCACAGCCTAATGAACGCCTCAAGAAAACACTAAACAGCCCTGCGCCATGGGAGAAATAGACCGCAAAAGCGGCTTCGATGCGCCTACCCTGCTTTCGAAAAAATATGAACTGAGCGACTTTGATTGTGGCGAGCCGGTTCTGAACGATTGGCTCAAAAAACGCGCACTAAAGAATAACGAGACCGGCGCAAGCCGCACCTATGTTCTGGCAAAGAGCAAAAAAGTTGTCGCCTATTACGCACTGTCTGTCGGCTCAATAGCAGCGAACGAGACTATTGGCCGGTTTCGGCGAAATATGCCTGACCCGATCCCTGTTATGGTTCTAGCGCGTCTCGCCATCACGCAAGAACATCAGGGACAAGGACTTGGCCGCGCTCTCGTTCGCGACGCCCTCTTGCGAACGATTCAGGCGGCCGATATCGCCGGCATTAGAGGCGTTATCGTCCATGCATTGAATGATGACGCAAGAACCTTTTACGAGGCATTGGGATTTTCGAAATCTCCTGTCCAAGACGGCACATTAATGGTGACTTTAAATGACATAAAATCGGTACAAAGAATATAGGTTAAGCGCCATCGTCAATAATCATAAATCAAGTATGGCGACGTGCTTTGATAAGCTCAAAACTTTTGCCGTGAGCACCAGCTCATAGTTCAACAAGCCAGTCAAAAATTGACTTTAACATTCGCATCAAAACTCGCAGGGGCGCTAGGAGTAACCGAATAAGTGGACGCTTTATCGTTTGAATCGCAAAATCATCGATTGAAACCCGCAAATCGATGCATTTAGCGCTCAGCAAAGCAGCGGCATTTTCATCACGAGTTCCGTCTGAATCAAAATTGCCACCAGTCAACGCATCACAAAAATCCTCGCGCGCGTCCTTAGGATCATAGCCAAATTTTTCGAGGAGAGACAACAATCCTATGATTTCTCCTTGCATGGAGATAATCGACATTCTTTCTACTGATCGGTCAGCACTAGTGGAAAGCCAATAATCAATTCCTTCCTTTGACGTATTACTTATTAGGCCTCTCACCTCACGTACTGTGCTCAAAATGAACGAGCGGCGAACTTTCGAGTTCTCGTGAATCGCGGCCCATAACACCGACACGAAAAAAGCAACGATAGCGGATGGCAGTATGCTCTCTAGTAGCTGATGATAATCCACATCAAACCTAGCGCTTACGTTTGAGCGCATCCTTGATATAACGCTCAATCATATTTGGAGCATTAGTTACAGCTGGAGACTCAGCCACTATTTTGAATTTTTCTTTGTAGTCTGTATACGTTCTTAATAGCCCCTCACGAACCAGTCCGCCAAAAGCTTCTTCTATAAACGAAGATGGAAGGCCAGCCACTCCATCAAAGATGATCAAGAGTGTCTTGTTATCGCGCAACGGCTGTTCAAGATATTTTTGGCGAAATGACTCACCATTAAACTCGCCATGTTTCGGATTTCGACCGCCAGGAAAAGGCGAGAAGTCTTCCGCTACGCTGATTTCGATGTCCATACCCATCAATCTCTATCGCAAATTGACCACTCGATAAGTGTGCCGCCAAACTCTACGGGCAACTCCCGACTGGATATTTGGTTGTCCCCGCGGTAGGTAACAACCGCTTTGCCGCTGATGATCCGCAAAAACGAACCTTCTTTATGATCAACGGCCTCCGCCATTTGACGCAATCCCTTTCCGTGCTGCGGCTCGCCCGTGGAAGAACGAGGCGCTGTTAGAGCTGCTTTGACTAGCGCAGAATCAGAGTTTGCGCCAGAGTCAACCATTGACCGAGCCCAACCTCGTTTCGGGATCGTTTTGGGCAAGCCAACACCTCGATCGTACATCACAAAATGAGCCGTTTCAGTGGACCGATCATAAATTGCTCCGCCCCACCAGAATGTGTTTGTTCGCCCTGGGTAGTTCGTGAAGCTTACGGGATAAGCATGCATATTTGTATTCGTCATGGCTTCGGTAAGTGCGGTATACAGTTTGCCGCCCTGCTCTTCATCCCGCCGCACTGATAAAGCTGAGACGTCTTGGACCAGATCGTTTGCCAGACTACCTTTCACAAGAGTATCGCGGCGAAAGCGTATTGGAGTTAGATAAGGATGCGCCTGTAGAGCTTCATCTCCCTCACGGGGGCGATATCCAGTTAGCTCCAATATCCCGAACTGCTGAAACAAGTAGGCTATCCCAGATTGCCAAAGATGAACGTCCGCCGGAAGCAGTACATTCCGGTATCGTTGTTTTGATCTTTGACCAAGCGCCATGTCGAGTTCAGCCGCAAGCACCAGCAACGAACCGAAATCAATGGTCTTTAGGTTACAGAAATCAACATATTTGGTGCGTTTTTTGGTGCGGGGACGAAGATGAATAAAATGCTGCAGGTTCGCAAAAAACCCTAACGTTCCTTGAAAATTTGCTTGAATGTTTAGCTCTTGCGGACAAACCAATGCTATCCGACGACTATCTGGTCGGTCTTCAATTTCTCCCTTCTCGCAATATTGTATTCGCTGTTGGAATAGATCCCTAGCGACAGCCAGGGCGGTATTACCCTGCTCGTAAGCGCTGAAAAAACGTGCTTTTCGTTTCTGCTCTTTTCGCCGCCTCGCTCGGATTAAACGTAGCAACTTTTCTTTTCGGAAAGTCGTAAGTCGTTTCAACGCAAGAGCCCTCGTAAAACTTTCAATTCAAAACGGACATTGCCTTGTCGCCGGTTCACCAATCGCTTCTTATTTTCACGCGCCTCGCAGCACAAAAACAGATCTGGGTTTTTAAAAACAGGTTGTATTAATACACCAAAGTGACTGACGTCGAAAATACCACAACAATATTTTGTTTTTCTGATTGATGTACTCCTTCCGATCTGGCAAGCACCTGAAGGCTAGGCGTTTGCTTGCTCCGGAGTGACCTGACTGGATCGTCAAACATTCGGTGCTGATCTAAAGCAGCGGTATAGTGAGATACGAATTCAACGACCGAATTGCCGACACAAACTATTGATCCACCCTCTTGGCTTCTCCCACCGGAGAAATCCGGCCCGCTTTTACATAAAGCGCCCCAGAGCCTGATTGTCATAAGAATTAAAGATATTCCCTTGGAAGACCCGCCGGAGGCGAGGTCTTTTGTCATGCGACATTCCCTCGGAGCCGACACCTCCAGAACACCGTCGCGCGCACGGAGTGTCATCCCCCAAAACTTTTTTGGGGGATCGAAACGGAGCGTAGCGCAGTGGAGAACGCGGAAGCGTTGACCGAAGGAGCACGTTGGTATGCTTATCGTCGGCTATCAAGGGAGTTTATTGACATAAAAAAGTCGGCTTACGGATTCAATGTTCTTATTGTTCTAGATTCTAAGATTCATCGCGCGCTAACGCCTGCCCTACCTCATATTTTTCTGTTTTAAGTGAGAAATTGGGCTTGGTTCGGTGAGAAATTGGGCCGAGTCGGGTGAGGATTCGGGCCGAATAAAGTGAGGAAACGGGCGCGGTAAAGTGAGAAATTGGGCCGCCCCAGCGACGGCCAAAACCGAAAGGTGAGAAATTGGGCCGGTCGGCTTGTGGATAACTCGCCGGCAAGGCTACCCAAGAAAAAGCGACGCAGGCAAAGTGAGAAGATAACCAACGAAATTCTCACATGAACGCAGTCGTCAGTACAGAGTTTAAAACAACAAAATCCAATGTCTCAGGCCATCCGCTGGTTGCAAACGCCGCCGGTACGCTCGTAAAGCCCGGCGAATTGATCGACCTGAAGGAGATCACAGCGCTCAATCTCAATGATTGGCGGATCTATAATCAACTATTGGCCAACGCCTGGGATACTATCGAGGAAAACACGGTGCACCGCATCCACAAATCGGTCCTGCGCGGCTCGCATGGATCGACGGACCGGATCATGGACAGCCTGAAACGCCTCATGGGCGCAATCGCGACGGTCAAAGTCGTGAAAGACGGAAAATCATCGCATCTCCACGTTCAGCTTCTGGGCGCGAATATCGTGCAAGACGCCGATGACGGCTATTTCTACTACAAATTCCCCGACGAGATGCGCGTGATCATCACCCGCAGCACCGTCTTCGCCCGGCTTAAATCCCATGTGATGTACGCCTTAAGATCGAAATACGCGCTGCGGCTTTATGAGATCGTTCAGAAGCGGGCCAATCTGAAATATAAACGCTTCGAGGAGTTCACGGTCGATGAATTCCGCAACCTCCTCGGCGTTCCAAAGGGAAAGCTCAAGCGCTTCGCCGATCTCAACAAACACGCCATCACGCCGGCGATTGAAGAGCTGGACCGTGTGGGCAGCCATAAGGTCTGGACAGATCATATTCGCGAGGGCCGAAGCGTGAAAAAGATCGTCCTCTTCTGGCATGAAAAAACGTCAACGGATCAACTAGCCGCGCTCAATGAAGTACAGCGCAGAAACGGCATGGCGCTTTAAAGTGAGAAATTGGGCCGGCAAATCTGGCCGCCAGCGAACGGCTAAAGCCTAGGCGTATGCGCTTTGGGTTTCTGAGTTTTTTTGGTCACATTTGACCTAGCCTTCGGTTTGTGACTTCGGGGTATGCTCTTAGAAGTGGGACGTCGCCTACGATTGGAGACATGAGGGCTGAGACCTCGCTTAAGATCCGAGGACGAGACTACGCCCTCCTCCGTATCGCCGCCCTTGATAATCGCCCACATCCGCCGAACTTCACTTGTCTGCGGCTGTTTTCCACTCGCTGTGCCGAGCGCGAAGAAGATCGTGCCCTTGATAATCTCCAACACCCAGACAAACGGGCCTAACATCGCCGTCGGAATAACCGTTCGACCGGAATCATTGGCACTAACCGCCGCGCTTGACGCATCGCGGCGCAATTCAGTGATCCGCCCTTGAAGGCGCTCATATTCAGTACGCAAGGCGATCTCGCTATCGCGGC
This sequence comes from Pseudomonadota bacterium, assembly GCA_039814575.1. Lineage (GTDB taxonomy): Bacteria > Pseudomonadota > Alphaproteobacteria > Caulobacterales > Parvularculaceae > MED-G105. The sequence continues at coordinate 97,811 of JBCCAY010000011.1, read as the reverse complement.
GCGCGATCCTTCGCTGATGCCGCTCAGGATCAAGGTCGCCATAGGCCGCTTCAACCGCTTCGACCGGACGCGGGATCTTACCTTTATTCTGCACAATAAGGCTATCGATCTCAGCTTGCAGGGCGTCGATCTCGGCCGTATTGACCTGCACCGTCTGAGAGCTTGTCTCTATGGCGTTGCTCAGATCCTCGGCCTGAAGGTGTAAAAAGTTCTGCGCGGCAAGCGTATTAAAGGCGATAGCCGCAACAGCAATAGCAGCGGCGAGCATGGCGGCGCTTTTACGCCCTTTCGCATATTGAAAGCCGGCCCATGACAAGCCGCACAGCGCCATCAACTCAAAACCGCTCGCAAGCAGGCCGTTCGCCAACGCCTGAGTCGTATCGTCCGCCTGAGCAACCCAGCCGGAAACATTCATATAAGCCGTCGAGGCGAAGAGCGCCGCCGCACCGACGGCCAACCCCGCCCGCGCAAAACTGAATTGATGCTTGAGCGCATGAGGATCTGATTTTTTTTCGCATTTGTCTTTATCTGTATCTTTCATATTTCCATATGTCTTTCTTCGACGAGTATGACATAAAACAAAATCGAAAAACAAATTCAGTATACGTCTATATGTAGCCATACAAACGCATGCGGATATTTCTTGTGGATATCCAACAAACCCACATGCCCACAAATGGAAAACGAGGGTATGATGGGTGCATGATCATCACATTCATCAATCAAAAAGGCGGGGTCGGCAAAACAACGCTGGCCGTCAATGTCGCCGGCGCTCTTGCCCGCAAAGGATATAAAACACTTTTGATTGACGCAGATAAACAAGGTTCGGCGAGCACATGGGCGAGTCTTCGGGAAGAAACGCCTTTCATTGTCAACGCCATGGCACGACAGAACATGGCCAAAGACGCCATTCGCATGGCGGCGGACTATGATTACACGATCATCGACGGCCCGCCCCATGCTGAGGAAATCGCGCGATCCTGCATTATCGCCGCCGATCTTGTTTTGATCCCCATCGAGCCGTCGGGCTTGTCGACATGGGCGTCAGATCTGACCGTGCGTCAAATCCGGGAAGCGCAGGACTATAAAGAAACCCTCAGATGTGGGTTTGTGGTTTCCCGTAAGATCGGCAAAACCGTCATTGACCGCGACGTCCGGGAACTGGCGTCGAACGCCGGCGTGCCGATCCTAAAAACCGAAATTGAACAACGGGTCGCCTTCGCCGAAAGCATGACGCTCGGCAAAACCGTGTTCGAATGGTCGCCCCGCAGCATGGCCACAAAAGAAATCACAAAACTAACAAAAGAACTGATGCAAGAAAATGAGCAAGACATTCAAAGCAGCGCCGCAACCAAAGCGGCTTGAGGATATCGATATCGAAGCGTTCGAGACGGCAGGAACGGGCCATGATCGAAAACCCTCAAATGTGGGTACGCGGAAATCCACAAATCCAGATTCCCACAAACCCACTATGGAGGATGACCGAGAAGAACCCACCAGCCGTCTCAGCATCGATCTCCCGGAAAGCGTCCATCGACGCTTCAAGACAGCCTGTAGCGCGACAGGGAAAAAAATGACGGAAGAAATCATCGCTTTCTTACAGAAGCGCACGCTAGAGTTAGAATCTGAGTCAGGCCTTCACCAAAAAAGTGTATGATTTGCCGTGTCGCAATAAGCATCTACACTGTCAAAAATATTTTTGTTGCCACTAGCGACTCTAAGAAATTTCTGACATGTCGGGATATAGAGTGCTCAAGGAAAAAAATGTCGGACATACTTAGTGAGCTTGCGAATGTTGCAACGATCGTCACCGGTATAGGGGTCATCTTTGTAGTCATACAGATTTCAATTGATCATGAACGCTCGCGCAGAACGCTGGCCGTAGACATATTAAATAGTTGGTCACGTGATTTGACTCACGAAGTTCGGGTTGCTCGTAAAATTGCGCAGCAATTGACTGCAGAAGACTTAAACAAATTAATGCAGGAAGAGCCAATAATTTTGAAAGGTAAAGCTGCAGCTTTAGCTTTTCAACTAATTAAGCGTTCGAAGAAATTGCCCGAAGAGTATCGCTTAGAGCACTTGGACTTACTGTATATTCGATCTCTTTTGGTGAGATACTTAAATACACTAGAATCATCGTTAGTCAGTTGGTATCTAGGGATAGCTGACGAGAAAATAATGGATGAAGAATTTGGGTATCTTCAAAAGGATGTCAGCGTCAGAAATTTAGTTAGCTGTATGGGTGAAAAGTATTTTCCTGCAACAGTCGAACTCCTAAACAATAAGCTGCGGACGAGACGTAGGCCGTTATATCTCTTCCCGCTAAGATTTTTTGACCGATAGCTGACCTGTCAAACGTTGATTTATCGTCGACTTGGTTTCTCTATTCGCGATCCCGATTCTTCCGGTCATTTTCTCGGTCGCGTTTGAGCTTAGCCTTAACGGCCTCCACTCTAGCGGCGCGTGCATCCTCGTTTTTCGCCTTTGACGGTCTCGCCGCCGCATCAGCGAAGTCCTTCTCAAAAGACAGCGACTTTGCGAAACCGTGCCAGGCTTCGTCTCGCTCCTCATCACGCAACCGCCACTTTGAACGGTAAGCCTCTTTGTCAGCGCGACGCTGCTCTTTCAGGGCCTGATGTTCGCGCTTGTACCGTTCATAATTCTCGGCGATTGCTTCGCGTCTGATCCACTCGATATTACGCGTTTCAGATTTCAGCCGGCCTTTGAACTCACCGCTGATTTGCTGCTCATCCTTCTTTTGCTTCTTCCGCAAGACGGTTTCGGCATAGCCCTCGCCGCCAAACCCCTTGAAGGTCTCGGCAACACGCCCCCTGAAATTCTCACCGTCAGAAACCCGCCAGGCGACGCGGAAGGCGCGCAAATGTTCTTGCAGCCGGCCCAATGTCGACGCTTCAGCTTCGCGAAGCTGCTTAATTTCGGCTTGCGCCGTTTCGAGATGGGCTTGTAGGCGCTGATCATAGGCAGCACCGACAATGCGTTTCGCCTCCGCCTTTGCGTGGTCCGCATCGGCGGCGATATAGGCTTTTCGCCGCTTATGCGCGAACGACAGTTCAGCCGACGCTTTATGATGCCGATCATATTGGTCGCGTTGTTGTCTCGACAAAGCCCGGTCACTTGCTGTTTGGTCGCGTCGCAGCGCCTCGGCCCGATCCGGCGCGGCCTCAACCGCCTCTCCCACTTCCCTCATCTGTTCATAAATATGCCGCGACGCTCGTTTCTCCGCCTGATAGGGAATACTCAATTCGCGTTTCCGCGCATTCATCTCGCGCTGCGGAGCATAGGTAAATCCGCGCTCACGGTCATACTGAAGCGCAAGCGCGCTCAGCTTCTTTTGGGCGTTGCTTTCGACGGGGACGGTCTTGCCGGTCTCCGGGTGAATACGGTTGACCATGATATGAATATGCGGATGGGCGGTGTCTTGATGGCAGACGATCAGCGCTTGAAGATCGTCGCCGCCTAGCGCCTTGAGGGAATCTTCCGCGGACCTGATCATCTGCTCTCGGCTGAGCGCGACGCCCTCCTCTGGATGCCACGTCAGAGCGTAATGGAATACATGGTTAAAAGACTGTTTCGATGACCGATAGGAAACGCGCTCGTTTTGCGGGAGCGCGGACTGCTCAGTCTCGTGATGCTGTCTTTTGATCCGATCGGCGTCCTTGGCCGTCGCCGCCATGATCCGCCACGCAAAATACGGATCATCGACAGCGAGGTTACGGGTATGTGTCCAAGTCACGCGCTCATCGCTCGCGGCATCGATATCATGAAGCAAATACTGCGCAGTCCCCTTGAAGGACGTTCCAACACCGCCCTTCGTCTCGGGGATTGCCGGGTTCATAACTTACCCGCCGCTTCTTTGAGCACCGCGCGCAACTCATCCTGCAGGAGCTGCCAGTCCGACGACAAACCGCGCCCACGGTTAATGCTGCGCGCGATCTGATTGAGATTGACGCCGATGCGATTAAGCTCGTTGATGAAGGCAAGGTCCGTATGCGTGACAGGCGGACGCGGTTTGTGCCCATTGGCGAGATCGCGCAACCAGTCGGAAAGGGTCTGACCACTCGCTTCAGCCTTCTCACGAAATGCGATCTTCTCAGCCGTTGTTAGACGCAATTCGATCTTGTCTGTGCGCTTGTCGATAGCGGGCATTTCAGGACGACCGCCACGCGGCTTCCGCCTATCCATTTCCTGCTTCGTCATCATGCCCGCTCCTTTCAACGCGATCACCATCTGCGCGCCAATGCAATCCAACGGGCGAAACCGTTGGCGCAAGATTGGTTCAGGAAGGGCGCGCCAGCCCTTATCCTGATGGGGGTTGTTAGGGGCACAATCGCCCCTAAGCCAGACCGCTTATTTTATCCGTAGGCCATAAAATTTGCGGGTTTTTGTCATGACAAAAACACATCTGGCTACCCGCTAAGTGGTGACATAATACTAAAATAGAAAAGCTTCTGTAAAATTCGCATACGTCTGCATGGAGAAAAGACAATTGTATGCGGGTACGGTTCGACCGTTTACGGATTAGTATGGTTAATCATCGCAAACCATAGAACACCGCACAAGTCTTTTTCAAGACAACGGGTCTCTAATCCGTCCGTCATAACAGCCAAAGAAAAAGCCGCCTGCGAGGGCGGCTTCGATCAAAGTTGTGATATGAGTGCAGGCTTATTGTTGATCAGCGAACATGATGGTGAGGACGCGAAACGACGCATTTGGGTCTTCCGGCGCGGGGCTGGCGAATCTCATTTTCGAGCTATCATAGATGTCGATTTTCCAGAGCACGGGATTAAGACCGGGAAGCTCGATCCGCCCGAAATCATGCTCTCCCCATGGATCGTTTTCTAGCGTGAACGTATCAAAACAGCGGACGGCGTTTATGATTTTCGCTTGTTCACTATAACTGAGCGATGCGATTTCGCGCGTTACGACGACCGTACCGGTAGCGTCAAACGGGCTGATAATCGGCATGCCAACGCTCATTCGAAAGAGATCATTCTGGAGCGCAATTCGCCGTTCGGGCGTCAGGTTCAGTGTCATGGCCGGCCGCCTTTCGCGGTGCGCGCAGCACCGTCAATATCAAGCTCTAATTGTGATATCATCATTGCGCGGCTATGGGCCTGCTCCGCAAGGCGGCCAATCTTCAGAAGATCCAAACCGCTAAAACTGTTGTTTTCAGCCCATTCTCCGTCATCGCGCCTATAACGGCGAGATAGCGTAACAGAATAAAATGGAACGCCATTTTTGTTTTCGTTTCGCCAGATTGAGGCTTTCAGTGCGCCATCGGTTAAGGTGTCGATAGGACGCGTATTTGACTGTGACATTGTTTTTTCCTTTCGTTTTGTTGTCCGGCGGAAACCGTTTCAGCCGTGAGAGAGACAAAACCGGGCGTAAAAGCGCAGCCTGTCAAAAACGCAACCACGTCCGTATTGACAGGCAAGCTGCGGCTGGTCGGCTCATCTTCCGGGCTGCAACGGATGTCTGGCGGACTGGAGAAAGGAACACGAAACAAGCGAACAGCAACGAACAAACCATCGCCTACGGACGGCCCATCATGGCAAACACCAATTCATGATGAATCGGCGCTTAAGGCTGAGCCCCTTATAGGCATACAAATTATTAGCGGTTGCGCGTTGAACTATTCCCGGTAAGGGGAGATTTGACGATGGCCATAGACGGCAACAAACTTCGCGCCCGTGACGACGCCAATATCAGTTTTGATCGCGGCAATTTCGAAAAGGCGCATGATGCGCGTAATGCTGAGCGTGCACCAAAAGCGCCGCAACCAAGCTTGACGCCCAGCGGAACATTGCGGCGCGAAGTCGACGCAAGTGTTCAAGAGAAAGCCGACGCCATTAAAGCGAAGCTGCGCGCGGACCGTGAGCGCACACAAACGCGGGAGCGTTAAGCGATATGCTGGCGCAGTTTCCTCGCGGCGTACCGGAAACCGGCAAAGCCGGATTTCCCGATGCAAGCTGGTGTTCTTTGGAACGTGTCACCGCCCATGAGAAATGGCGGTATCAGGACGGTTCTATTCTTGTCGGACACATCAATGGAGCGCCCATCGGCGTCAGTGATGACCGGCATATGATGAGCGTCGCCGGATCACGCTCCGGCAAGGGCCGGTCGGTCATTATTCCGAATATGTGCCTCTATCCCGGCTCGGTCATCGCCATCGATCCCAAAGGCGACCTCGCCACCATCACCGCCACGCAGCGCGGCAATGGATCAACATCGAGCGAAGGATTGAATACGAATGTTATTGTGCTCGACCCGTTCGAGACGGCGCGCGGGAATGCGCGGGCGTATCGCGGATCGTTTAATCCCCTCGATATGATTGAACCCGGAGGGCATTTACGGACGGGATGACGCTGCGCTTCTCGCCGATGCGCTGATCATGCCGTCAAAATCGGAATCCTACTGGACCGACGCCGCCAAGATGTTGCTGACCGGCATGATCCTGCATGTCTGCGCGTCCTGCAACGGGCAGCAAAGAACGCTGCTTACGGTGCGCAACCTTCTGACCAGCGATGAAGACGGCTTTGCAACCACGCTCGCGGAAATGGCGCTTTCGGAGGTCGCCGGCGGCGTCGTTGCAAGAAGCGCCAATACGCTGCTCGCCATGTCCGGCAAGGAACGATCGAGCATTCTCTCAACGGCGATCGTGCAGACGGATTTTCTGGACTCGCCGGCCATGCAAAAGGTTTTGGCGACGAGCAGTTTCAAACTGCAAATGCTCAAACGCAGCCCGACAAGCATTTATCTCTCCCTCCCCGCCGGACGCATGGACACGCATGCAAGATGGCTGCGCTTAATGATCGCGCTCGCCATTGAAGCGATGGAACGTGACAGATCAATCCCGCCCCATCCCGTCCTGATCATAATGGATGAGTTTCATGCGCTCGGCCCGATGACGACAATCGAGCGCGCTGCTGGCCTGATGGCGGGCTTTGGCGTGCGGCTCTGGCCAATCTTGCAAGATCTCACGCAATTGAAGCGCGACTATAAAGAAAGCTGGGAGACCTTCCTCGGCAATGCGGGGCTCACCCAATGGTTCGGTCTCAATGATCTGACCACGCTCGAATACCTTTCGAAAAGGCTCGGCCAGACGACAATCGATACAATCAGTCAGGGCGAAATCTCCCGCGAGCAGGCGACGCAGGGCTTCACCGGTCAAAGCGTGTCCAAACAAATCATCGATCTGATGACCCCGGAAGAAATCGGGCGGTATTTCTCGCGTCAATCCGGCAATCAGCTTGTCCTATGGCCAGGCTCTGACCCACTGGTCATGGAGCGCATCAATTACGATCAAGCGCCCATGCTTGCCGGAAAATATGATCCCGACCCGAATTTTAGCGAGGCATAAACAACAATGCTCCACATCCCTGTGCCCGTCAGTCACCGCACGCCTGGCCTCCGTTGGAAACAGCATAAAGACGGCTCTTACTCGGGGGCGCTCTATACGACATGGCCTTTGCGTCTGCGCACCCGCTTTAAACCCATGAAATACCTTGCGTGGGTGGTCTCCGTCCTCGGCTTCGCGGTGACAGAGTCAACATTCGGCGACCGCATGATGATGTTCTGTGCCGCGTGGATTTACATCTTTGTCTATATCTATCCGGCTTTTGTTCTCTGGCCCTTCTGGCCGCTGACGAAGTCGGTGCGGATGACGCCGACGCATCTCATTATCGGCATGCGCCGCTTCAAACTCTCAGAGATGAGCGCCATTGCGACCTATGAGGCCGGCACGCCGGAAGGAAGCGACGCCTATTGCATAGGCTTCCATTATGGCTGGCGGATCATCTCGATCGAGGTGAGAAATCCCGCTCAGCACGGGCTCAATATTGCCGAAACGCTCAACGCCACCCGCGCCGCGCTTCTTGAGCCGACCTACACATATGAACAAGGCGCCACCGCCCAACAAACCAGCGACCGCGCCCCCATGCCAACGGGCGGCCGCGTTAGTGCTTTTTAATCGCTAAAGTGACGGCTTCTAACTTACCAAGGATTGCAATTGCGAGACGTCGACAAATCGAGCGCCGAGATGAACGACAAGCAAAAAGGTACTGAACGCGGCTAATCTATAAGCCACCATATACCGCCTTCGTCTATTTGCGACAATATCAGCGAGGAGATTAACGGCCACTTCCGAGTTATCCAGATAGCCGCTCTCATCCGTATGCCGCATGATATATTTATTGTGCGCGCCAATGATATAAATCGTGCGCAGCGCATAAATGAGTGAGCTGAATAAAAATAATACAAACAATATCAGGGGCGCTATGACGGATATTTGCTCGAAAGACGCCGAAAGGTAGTTGCTGTTACCGATCAGAATCGTCGCGATGACAAGCAACAAACCATTGTAAAAGACCAGCGGTCCGGCCTTGACGTCGATGATATCAAGGACCGTCAGCAGCCGCTGAATACGCGGATCTGCCCGAACCTCTGATCCTTGAAACAAATTCCAGAATGTAAGCTCTTTTACCCCGCGACGCGATGGACGCAGCGGAAATTTCTCCGCTCTGGCCATAAACTCCCCCGATATACTCAACCTCAAGCGAGACGCCATCGCCCCTTACCTATCCTCGCATAACTTTCAATCAAAGCGTTTTCCAGCTAAAAATAGGCCAGCACCAGGAGGGGCGTATGTTTGGGTTTCGAATTCTACTATTTATTGTGGCTTATGTTGTTGTGCTCGCCGAAATGATCGTCGGCGAAGGGGCATCGCGGCCTCTGCAAGGCGCGCCGTGGATCGTCCCCGGCGGACTTGTGATCGCACTTCTACTGGCCAGTTCAAATTTCATTCTGGCGAATTTTGATGCGCCGCCGGAGCAACGCCAAATGCCGAACGCAATGCATTGGATCATCATGCTCACAGCCGGGATGATGATCGCCGGAACGGCGTTTTACTTCCCGAATTATATCTCCGAATGGCTCAAGCCAATGATGATGGAATAGACGCCCATCCGAAAAGTTTGCAATAAAACGAATAAATATGATATTTTATATGTATACTGATTTAAATATGAGGAATAGGATTGTATAATGAGAGAGTTATCAAGATTGAAAGCAATCGCAGCCGGCGTGTTTCCCGGCTCACTGCTCTTTAGTGGGGGCGTAATTCTCGCGCTCATAATGCCGAAAATTCTCGTCGAGAACGAATTTGAATTTGCTAAAAGATTTTTTGATCAAGGTACAGAAGGGTTTGGCAATCTAATGCTGATTTTTTTGATTAGCGGCTTTTTGACATCCGCGTTGGCTTTTCCATTCTCTTCATCAGCGAGAAAGAACTTTCTTTCCTATCTTTCAACAAGCGCGCTAGGCGGTTTCGCTGCGACAATTTTCTTACCTTGGCAAGGTATTGTTCCAGTATAAACAAAAATCGAGTTAGCAGTTATCGGAACAGAAGATGATATCGACTCGACGGTTTTTCCGCTGCCGCATGCCGCCAAAAGGTGACGGCTCATCATCAGCAGAAGTCCCCCATATGTCTGTTTCACCAACAACTTTGGACTTTAGTTGAATTTCTGGCGATAGACGGTCAGTAAATGCCAATCGAACAGCAGCGACTCGTGCGGCGGCTAGCACTCTATTTCGCGCCTCCTCTCCCGCCGTGTCAGCATAACCCACAATCGTGAGTGAACCGCCTGTTTGAGCCCCCAATGAGGATGTCACATCATCTATTTGGCGACGCTGAGCCAACCCTATCTTGGCCGAATTTAAGTCAAATAAAATGTGGCCGACTGAAACCCCGACAACTCCATCATCTCGAGCGCTCCAGAGATTACCGGCTGCACCCAACACGCCACCAAGGAGATTTACGAAAACTGTTCCAGCTTCTTCCGCTCGACTCGAAACTTCGGCGAGTACCTTGCCGCAAGTGTCCGCGTTAGCTGGATTCTCGGCATTACACTCGAAACCGTAAGCATAGGGCTGAGTGAAGAGACAATCGCCTCTGCCTTTAGAAACATCGAACACCCAATGGTCACTTTTCGCTTTACCGAATAAACCAAGAAATTTTCCGTCCTTCCGTTGTTTTAACGGCCGTTTATTGCCCCGCTTACCACTTGGCGGGTCAATGCCCGATAAAGCGCAACCGGCATCGGCAAGAATGGTTGGATTTTTTTGAACGTAGCCATGCAAATCAAGAATATTTTCACCGAAGAAAAAATCGGCACTAACAGACGTGTATCGATCATCAGCGACATAGAACTTTTCACAAGTGCCATGAAACCCTGCCCTACATGCGTCAATCAGATTCTTTGGGTCTGAAATACCCGACAATCCGGGCGACGCAAAAAGTGCATAATCGCTTGTTGCGCCATAATTCGTTACATAGGGCTTTATTGAGTTAGCACCGAGAAGTCGCTCTATTTTCGAATATGAAGACTCAATATCCTCAACAATAGTATCAGACGCTGCATGTATAATATTCACGCTGATCGGTTGTTTTGCGTATTCCGAATACGCCTCGGCGAACGCCTCTAGTCCATGAAGTAATACCTCGTTCCCCATACTCCAAGCAAAAATATTTATTTTAGACACACCGCTCTCTGATAACGCAGCCAGAACGTCTGCCAATTTCTAGCCGGCGACTCTTGATCTATCTCTATCGCGAGTATAAGCATCCCAAATAAACTCATCAAATTTTGCTGTTGGCCAACTGAACAAGACAGGTTGGCCCAACGGATATTTTCGCTTTTCATCACCCAGTATTTCAAGTTGGTTTGCGAAGTTGAAGGCTAAATCCTGAGATAGCTTAGCTATTGAAAATAAGGCGTCATCGAAACTGTGCCCCCAACCGGGAATATAAAGCAAAACAGCATCGTTTGATTTCTCACCAAACTGTGAAACATCTTTTATAAACGCCACTCTTTCAAAGTCATAAGCGTTGTCAATATTTGCAGTTAGCCTAGCAATACCCAACCGACGCGCTTTTTCTTCATCTTTAGCGCGCAGCTTCTCAAATCGAGTAAAAGTTTCGCGATACAAGGTCCTACCGTCTTCTCTTGAACGCTTAGGAGATCGTTTTATTAATGGTACTGCAACTTCCGAATAGCCGAAGTGAACTACATCGTCAGGGTCTGATTGATACTGAGCAACATCATTTACAGTTTCTTGCCTGCGATTGGTTGCGTAGAGAACACGCACGCACATAGCAGCAATACCGTCTTGCGTCAGAAATTCGTCTTCCTTAGTTGAACAACCTCGGCCATCGTCAAGCCAAACATCTCGCACGTTGGGCGGAAAAAATTCATTTTCGTTCGAATAGTTTATGGCTTTATTGGTGGAGCATGCGCTTGTAAGCGCCAAAAGTATTACGACCGACCATATCCAATGATGACGCATGACGCTCTCCCCTGCGACGCTCAATTCTTCGGACGTTAACCAAATGTCCAAAGACGCTCAAGAGCGTTGAGAGAGATTCTCAGATATGTTTCACGTCAGTTTTGTGACGGCGGACGCGGATCAGAAACGCGTTAGTTTTCTAAACCCTCATGATTTTCAATCGATATAAGCGGTTCGACCTGATGGACCGATTTACGCTTCAACGCGCAGGCATGCGAGCGCGCTTCTGATCGCAGCATGCTGAGAGAACAATCGCGGTTGACTGACATTAAAACTGGTGTTGGCGCTTGATCGTGATCGCCCATGAAACGGGATAGACTTGCGTGTGAAAGCAACCCCTCAACTGTTGCGTCCAAGGCGGCGCTACTACTTTCCTCAGAAAAGCCGCGGCAGATACGAATGAGTTTTGAGAGAGAAGAACGGTACACCTCTATCGGGTGCGTCGTTTTCGGGGTCAGCGGCGTTTCAACCGTGATTTGATTGGCGCGTTCAGCGTCCCAGAACACGCGGCGAACGGCAGCATTATCCGTGTCATAAATAAATCCGATCTCAATGTTGATGATCCGCTCAAAGTCGTCGACCGCAATCTTGTGAGGAACATAAACGCCGGCGCGAACGTTCTCCAAGGTGCTGTCTTGCAGATAGGAATACTCCATCTGTATAGCTCCCTTATCACGAGAATCGCAGCTGAAACGTAGCGTTGCGGTTGGAAACTGGACCTCGGACTTGGCCTCGTCCGAGAGATCTCGATAGTACTGATTTTCTTCAATAAGTTCGGTTTTACGTTCATCCATTACACGCTCGTCGGTTGGCAGCGAAAGCATATAAACCGAATAGTCTTCACCGCCATAGCTACCTTCGTAACTATAAAGATGCGGCGCGTCATCTGCCACATCGCACCCAGCGGCGAGAAACAGCAGTAAGCTGATAATCAGTTGAGGTTTATGACTCACTAAAAGCCTCCCCCTTACGCGGCATGAACGTCACCGCATCGTCGCGCCTGGCCTGCATGGGAAATTGAGGAAAGCACATGGAAGAACTCGCACCGCCGAATACATGCATCATTCGTCCGAAGTCGATAACGGGGCGAACTCAACGAAGAGCAATAACCTGTCGCGGCTATCGACGAAAAAGCGTTGATCGACGACTTGCGGCACGCGCTTGTTGAGACCAGCAAGGCTATAGAACGGATTGAGATATTCGATTGGCTCACCAAGTGGATCACCCTCGCGCCGATTGATGCCAAGGACGATTTCGCTGGCGTCTTCGAGAATAAAGCCCGGATTTGACGGGCGCGACGACACATCTTGCTCGCCGGGGTTTCGAAGTAGCTGGCTGAGCCCGTCGAGAATACGCCGGATCTCAATCTCGGACCGACCATCTTGCGCCGCTTCCGCGGCTTCTTTGGCGCGCAAACGACTCGCGATCCAAGCCTTTCGATAGGATTGCACCGCATCGGATGTGCGCAGTTCATCGGCGCGATAGGACGGGCAATCAGGGCTAGGACTTGTAAAACAGGCGCGCTCGACTCGCGTACATTGCGTGACCTGATTTTGAAGTTCGAAAAGAATTTTGTCGTTGAACGCGCTTAACTCCTCTTGGTACTGGCGCGTATAGCCAGCCCCCAGACGAGCATCGACAAGATCCAAATCCTTGAGCGCCACATCGATTTCAACCAAGCCGGCTTCGGCCAGCGTTCTTGGATAGTCAGGGCAGTTGCCGCTCCCCATTGGCGTCGTCACGCAAGCCGATAGCAATCCGGTAGCCGCCATCAGCGCGGCAACTCTCAGTCCAAAACTTCTAAACATGGATAAAGTACCTCCCGCGTTGCCCCACTTAACTGTCGCGGTTAACATCTCTACAAAAGTTAGGGTATTCAGTAGGCCTATTTTATTTCGCCATTCTCACGATCCTTTCGATAACAAGATCCAGTTTTTTCAATCTGACTTGCGACATTAGACTTCACGCCCAATCAGCGCTTGCCATAACACCCTAACTTTTGTAGAAAAGTTGGGGAAATCTCAAAAACTCTGTAGACCAATTAGCGCGCGCATTTCATAATTGAAAATGGCCGCAAGCATAAAGCCGGCTGAGAAATTCTCGCCAAGAATTTTAGTTGAATGATAAAAAGTTAGCAAAAAAGGAGCATGCGATCGGCAGACGAAAACGATCTTCTCAACAATCCGAGCCAAACCCAAATCACCCCAAAAAAGGATCGATTATCAAGGTCGAGCCTATTCGCGATTTGAGAGCGATAAAGCGGATCAAAAAGCTGCGAGAAGATAGCAGTCTGTTCTGGCAGCGAGATTTTTGCTTGTTCACGCTCGGGGTCAATACGGCTTACCGCGCGAATGAGCTTCTTTCGATCTCCGTAGGGCAAGTGGATTACCTGAAACCAGGCGATCGTATCGAATTACTGCAAAGCAAGACTAAGAAACGCCGTGGGGCAATCCTCAACAAAACAGTGGCTGCTGCATTGGACCAATGGCTGACGGTTCACCCCTACCCTGATCGTTCATCACCGCTTTTTATCTCGTCAAGGGGCTTCGAGGCGCTCACCGTTCCAACAGTCTCACGAATGGTGAAACTCTGGTGCGAAGAGGCCGGCCTCCGAGGCAATTACGGATCGCACACATTGCGTAAAACCTGGGGCTATCATCAGCTTAGAAAAAACAACGTTCCGATCCCGCTTCTCATGGAAGCTTATGGGCATTCCACACAGCGTCAAACACTTGAATATTTATGTATCGAGTCAAATGAGATCGAAGAACTCTATGCGTTGGAACTTTAGTATACTAGAACATTAGACGTGATGGCATTTCGTTTTCGAAGATCAATGAAGATTGCGCCCGGTGTCCGGCTGAATTTTTCGAAATCCGGCGTCTCCACGACCCTTGGCGCACGAGGCTTTACCCATACGATCGGCAAACGAGGGCAACGGACAAATATCGGCTTGCCGGGTACAGGCTTATCCTACTCACATCGACATAAAGCGCCGACGCGGAGCTATACGTATGCATCGCCGCCTGAACCTCGCAGCAAAGATCCGCTGAAAATTTCCTTATCGGGTCTTCTCTTCAAATCAAAAGGCGAAAAGGCGTTTATCAGGGCGCTGCAAGAATTCAGGAACGAGGACTTTAAAGCCGCGGCTGCTCACCTTAACGCGGCCACAAAATCACCTGACACCGCTTTTCTGCAAGGTCTGTGCTTTTTTGTTGATGAAGACTACGACGCTGCCATTGAACATTTTAAGGCTGCACTGGATGGCGCTGAAACACTTGGGCAGGTGATCGAAAAATATGACCAAGACATTTCTTTTCGGGTAAACATCACTGATGAACTCCGCGTGAGAGCAGGATGCGATGCAATTGGAATTCATTTCCTGTTGACAGAGATCCACCAAGCCTTCGAACGCTTTGATCAGGCACGCAAACATGCCGACGCGCTTTTGAAAATTGATTCGACGCGGGAAGAGGCGATTGTATCTTACGCCGATGTCGTTCTTAGTAGTGAAAATCCGACAAATGATGACCTCCATCGGATCGTTTCGTTGGCGGCGCAGATAGAAAACGAAGATGCGGTTTCAACGATCGTATTCATTTATCGCGCGCGAGCGCTGAGTATGCTTGGTCTGCAAGACGCAGCAATCGATATTCTCACCCAAGCCGCGCGCCGAAAGAAGGACCGGCCGCAGCATATTCTGAACCAAGTTGTTTATGAGCGAGCCCTTCTACTTCATGACACAGGCAAGAAGGCCCGTGCTAAAAAGGATCTTGAGAAAATCTACGCTTCCGATCCAACATTTGCGGACGTCGCTGAGCGCTTGGGCATAGCCTCTGCAGACGAAGACGCCTGAATGGTCTCGCTAATCGCGACGTCCGACGCATGAGCGCCCAATCTCTTCGTAATTTGTGCTTTCATCGTCTTTCGCGCCTCACGCGTGGCGATCATTTTCGCAAGACGTTTTAAGGCGTGCGCCGCCAGACGCGCCGGCAACACAATCGGCGCAGAGAGCACGTCAATTATGATCAGTAGAACATCAAGCGAGAGATCAACGGCGGCGTCGAAGACTTTCTCTCGTGATGAAAAAAGGCGCTTCAACCAGCGTTTCACAGAAAATCCCCAATGTTTTCTCAAGCGCTCTTCTTTTTAACACGCCGAACATTAATTGCAGCAGCATCAAGACGATTTTTGATGTGCGCGGCATAATATTGCTCAATCATATCGACGCTTGTCCGGCAGTTTTTCGCGATTTGATAGATGTCCGCCCCCTCCATGAGCCGCAAGCAAATATAGGTATGACGGAGGCTATAGGCCGTTCGCCGCTGTCCATCGCGATCAAATTTGAGATCGTGTTCGTCCAGCACTTTGTTCAATAAGCGGATCTGATCTTTCGGAAAAATCCGTGTTTCCGGCGTCGGACTATTGCGTTTCTTCAGCCGACGAAACGGCGTGACCGCGCCGCTCGTACTTTTGCAATAGCCTGTGCCGCGTTTGCCGCGGACATCAATCTCAAGAATGGTCTCGCCGGTTTGATCGTCTTTGACGATTTGCACGTCGCGATATTCGAGGCGCTTGGCCTCATCAGGCCTGAGCCCTGTATTCGCCATGAACAGCACAAAATCGTGCAATTGCTCTGCATTCCAACGAAGGCGCTCAAGCGGCGGGTTTTTCGCGAGCCGACGCGTCGCCTCATAGAGTTTTTTGTATTCTTCAGGATTGAACCAGGCACGGCGGGTGAATTTCCCCGCCGTTTTATAGGGCATTGAAAGATCCGGCAGATGCTTCAGCCATCCGTGGCGGATGGCTGTTTTCAGAACTTGCCGGATGACGACCACCTCTTGATGAAGCGTTGATCTCGATGGCGGACGAGGCGCGCCCTCGTCCTCTTCTTTGCCGACACGTTTCCGTGAAGGGTGCGGGACTTGATAAGTCTGGCGGTGCAGGCGGTATTCCTGCACTGCGCCGGCCGTTATTTGAGAGAGCCCTTTTTCAGCGAAAAAGGGCAAGATGTAGAGCCTAAGCTGACGCTTCATATTGCGAACGTAGCGTTCGCTCCGATCACCACCGGTGATCAGTGTGAATTCCTTCAGGAACTGATCGGCGGCTTCGCCAAAAGTCTTCTCGCCGACCGGCTCGCCCATGCGGATCTTACCGCGTAATCCCAAATACCAGTCCTCGGCGAAGTCCTTGGCTTTGCCGAGGCTCTCTTCCTTGGTGCTCGTGCGATGCTTCTTTCCTTCGAGAAAGGTCGCACACTGCCAATATCGGCTGCGATCGCGTTTGTAGAGATGAAGGCGTCCATCGAAAAGCGTGTGCTTGGCCATCGCTGTCTGTACCAATCTGAAACACAACGGGAACGAATGGAAAGTGCGCCACAAGTGTGCCACTCCATTTTCACCCATTTTACGGCCAAAACGTGAACAAACCGTTCGGCCACGAACAGCGATATTATAAGCATTTTCAGGGACTTAGGAATGGTGGAGGGGGCTGGATTCGAACCAGCGTACGCCGAAGCGGGCAGATTTACAGTCTGCTGGATTTAACCACTCTCCCACCCCTCCAAATAACAGCGGAAATCGACCCACGCCCAAAACCGGGGCTTGGCGTTCCGCAGTCAAGCGGCGCAATGATGGGCGAATTGCGCGCCTGAAAAACAGAACGGCGGCGAAAGACGCCGCCGTCCAGTCGAGCGCGCTTTATACCGAACCCAAATTGGATCTGCAACTGGAGATCTGCAACAGCGCGCCGAACGAAATTCGGGCGAAGAACACCTTTCAAGTCGGGCTAACACAACCGCAGCGTACTTTTCGATGGCAGCAAAGCGGCTTAGTCAATAGATGAATTATGCCTCACTCATCAACAAACCGAGACAGACGTCCCGCCTCTCCTCGGTCGCAAAACACAGCGAACTCGAGAAAGCCGAAAGAAGGCCCTTTCTGGCTCTATGGCAGACACGCCGTAGCGGCGGCTTTGCGAAATCCGCAGCGCCGGACCAGGCGCGTGCTCGCGACCAAAAACGCACTCGACTGGCTAAAAACGCTCGCTGTCGATGAAAGCGCTATCTCGCCTATTGAGGACGCTCGCCCCGAAGCAATCGACAAAGTGCTGTCGAACGCGCGGCTGGGACCAAACGCGGTTCACCAGGGCCTCGCCGCCGAAGTAGATGATCTCCCCCGAGCGCGCCTTAAAAGCGCTTGCGCGGCGCCAAAGCCAGATGATCTCGTCGTCGTCCTTGATCAAGTCACTGACCCCCAAAATATCGGCGCCGTCTTCCGCTCAGCAGCCGCATTTGGAGCGCGCGCAATGGTGTTGCAAGACCGCCGCACGCCGCCGCTCGCTGGCGCTCTAGCCAAAGCCGCCGCCGGCGCAACCGAGACTTTGCCGTGCGTTCGCGCCGTGAACATCGCCCGCAGTCTCGAAGCGCTGAAAGATCTCGGCTATCACTGCGCAGGATTAGCCGGCGAAAGTTCCGCCCCAATTGGCGCTCTACCGCAGAACGGGCCTGTTGCGCTCGTCTTAGGAGCCGAGGGGAGCGGACTGCGCCCCTTGGTGCGCGAGACATGCGATCAGCTCTATGGCGTTCCAATTTCATCCTCGATTGAAAGCCTAAACGTATCGAACGCAGCGGCAATTGCGTTTTACGCGGCGCGCATGCGTTCAACCGGCGCACGCAACACGACAGATTAGTATGCAGGGAGCGAAAAATGTCCGAGCCAATCTTATATCATGATCCGATGTCGCGGGGCGGGACCACGCTTTGGATGAACGAAGAGCTGCGTGCGCCGTGTAAGATTGAGTTGATAGATATACAAAAAGGGCAACAAAAACGCGCCAGTTATCTTGGCGTCAACCCAATGGGAAAAGTTCCAACCCTCGTCCATGGCGATGTGGTGGTGACGGAAGCCGCCGCTATCTGCGCTTATCTTGCAGACGCTTTTCCGGGACCAGGCCTCTCGCCGCCCTTGAACGACCGTAACCGCGGCATTTATTACCGCTGGATGTTCTTTGCACCGTCCTGCGTTGAACCGATGATGATGGATAAACTCAGCGGCAATGGAACGCCGGAGCCGGCGTCATCAGGCTACGGCAAAGAAGAGGACGTATTAGCGGCGCTCCGCTCGGCCATCGACGGAAAATCATTCGTACTTGGCGATCAGTTTAGCGCCGCCGACGTGGTGCTGGGATCAACGATCGATTTTGCGATTAGGTTCAAGGGCATCAAGCCGGAACCAGTCTTCACCGACTATGTAAGTCGCCTGAAAGAACGACCAGCTGCACGCCGCGCCGAAGAAATAAACGCCGGCTTCATTAAAGATCTCGGTCGTAGTTGACGCGCGCGAGGCCCCAAGAACACCCCTATGTCAAAAACGCCGAGACAGGCGCTTTGAAAACCAAACGCCTGCGGAAAAACGTAGTTTCATAAGATGTCGCTCAGATGTGAGCGCCATGCTTGTTGATCACGAAGAGGAGCTGCACAGTGGCATCAGCAAATACGGCCTCTTCTTATGCGACGGACGCGGCGGTCGTGACCGGCGCGTCATCCGGCATTGGCAGAGCAGCGGCGAAAGCGCTCATCGACCGCGGTTGGCGCGTTTTCGGCAGTGTACGGAAAGAGGCTGACGCCGAGGCGACGTCAGAAGCATTAGGCCCAGCCTTTACGCCGCTTCTGTTTGACGTAACAGATGACGGGGCCATTAGAGACGCCGCAAGCGACGTCGCCGACGCCCTTGAAGGACGAACGCTTAAGGGTCTCGTCAACAATGCGGGCATAGCACTCGCCGGCCCTGTACGGTATCTACCGCTCGAAACAGTTGAACGACAATTCGACGTCAACATCTTCGGCGTCGTTCGAACGACACAGGCCTTTTTACCGCTGCTCGGCGCCGACACAGCATTCAAAGGAGCGCCGGGAAAAATCGTCAATATGAGCTC
This sequence comes from Pseudomonadota bacterium, assembly GCA_039814575.1. Taxonomy (GTDB): domain Bacteria; phylum Pseudomonadota; class Alphaproteobacteria; order Caulobacterales; family Parvularculaceae; genus MED-G105. The sequence goes on along the minus strand of JBCCAY010000011.1, from coordinate 78,506 downwards.
AGTCGCCGGCAAGATCGCAACGCCCTTCATGGCACCCTACGCCATGTCCAAACACGCGCTTGAAGCATTGTCGGCGTCTTTGCGGCGTGAACTGATTATTCATGGGATCGACGTCGTAGTCGTTGGCCCGGGCGCTGTTAAAACGCCGATTTGGGATAAAGGCGAAGACCTCGACATTTCGCTATACATCGACACCGAATATGGCGAGCTTCTAGAGCGCATGCGCGGCCTCATGACTGCAGCCGGCGAAGGCGGCCTGCCCGCGGAAGCCATCGGAACCCTGGTCGCCGACATTCTAGAGGGAAAAGAGCGCAAAACGCGGTATGCTATTTTGCGCAACAAATTTACGAATTGGACGTTGCCGCGACTGTTTCCAGAGCGAATGCTGGATAAAGCGATCGCCGGCCGCTTCGGTATCAAACGCCGCAAACGCTGACACAACTGCGCTCGGTTTCACGTCATACAGTAAATAAGGATAGGGTGTCATTTAGAGCTATAAATGGACGCCCCGATGCCCCCTCTTAATCCCCGTGCTCAACTCACGACGCATACTGTTACAAATCAGCCGCCGCCGTTTGTTGATTTAAACCTCTTCGAAAGCGACGCCGCGCTGATAGACGCCGTGGAGGCCGCTGGCGGCGGTTTTGCAAGTCCACGCCTGAAGGAATTCGGCGGCCGAGTCGGCGCCGCCGACGTTAATGAGTGGGCCATCCAAGCCAACGACAATCCGCCCGTCTTGAAAAACTTCGACCGATATGGCCGACGCCTCGACGAAGTCGACTTTCATCCCGCCTATCACATGCTGATGGACCTCGGCCTTTCCGCGGGGACGTCCGGCGCCGCCTGGCGCATGGACGATGGGGGCCACGTTCTTCACGCCGCACTTTTGTTTCTGCTCGGACAGGCCGACGCCGGCGTTTGTTGTCCGATCTCGATGACCTATGCTGCGGTCCCGGCGTTACAGGCCAACGCCGACATCGCAGCCGAATGGGCCCCTCGCCTGACGGCGTACGATTATGACGCCCGCTCGCTCCCCGCCTCGCAAAAACGCGCCGCTACGGTCGGCATGGCAATGACCGAAAAACAAGGCGGATCCGATGTTCGCGCGAATACAACGCATGCCGAAAGAACGAGTGACGGCTGGCGGCTGACGGGACATAAATGGTTTTGTTCCGCCCCTATGAGCGATGCATTTTTAACGCTCGCCCAAACAGATGCGGGGCTTACCTGCTTTCTCGTCCCGCGGTGGACGCCGGACGGCGAACGCAACGCCCTCCACTTAATGCGCCTAAAGAATAAGCTCGGCGATCGTTCAAACGCCTCATCCGAGATCGAATATCACGGCGCACTAGCAATGGCGGTGGGTGAGGAAGGCCGCGGCGTGCCTACGATTATCGAGATGGTGCAACATACGCGACTGGATTGCGTTATCGGATCAGCTTCGGGCATGCGGATCGCCCTCGCCAATGCGCTTTGGCACGCCGAACACCGGACCGCCTTTCAGAAAAAGCTCATTGATCAACCGGCGATGCAAAAAACACTCGCCGATTTAGCGCTCGACAGCGAAGCCGCGACGGCGCTCGCTTTTCGCCTCGCTAGCGCTTTCGACCGAGCCAAGAACGACGCCGCAGCCGCCGCTTATACGCGCCTTGCAACGCCCGCCGCGAAATATTGGGTGTGCAAACGCCAGCCGGGCTTCGTCTATGAAGCGCTTGAATGCCATGGCGGCGCAGGCTTCATTGAGGAAAGTCCGATGCCGCGCTATTACCGCGCAGCGCCCCTCAACGCCGTTTGGGAAGGCTCCGGCAATGTCATCGCTCTCGACATCTTACGCGCCGTCGAACGCGAACCGAGCAGTTTCGCGGCCATCGCCGAAGAGATCGCATCCACCCAAGGCGCGCACCCGGCTTTTGACGCGAGCGCGGACCGTTTGTCTCAGTGGCTCGCGCCTGGCGCGCTAAACCCGTTAAGCGCTCGTGCGTTCGCTGAAGACCTCGGCCTGTTATTGTCCGCCGCGGCTTTGGCGAAAACGGCGCCAAGCGCTGTCTTCGAAGGATACTGCAACGCCCGCCTCACCCCCGAGGTCCGCGCTTTTGGTTACGGCGCATCGCCGGCGCTGTTTGATGCGCCGACCTTGTTGTCGCGCGCAGCCCCTTTTTAGTGGACCGCTCGGCTTATAGGGGCCAGCGGAAGTCGACGAGACGTTCGCTTTCGTCCCATAATCGCGCCGCCGCTTCTTTATCGAGGCCGGCCTTAGAGACTGTCGCGTCACTGACACGTCCACGCGCTTCACGCATATCTTGCGGACCGTAGTAACCGCCGGCTTTGGCCTCTTCGCCGGCTGCTGCGAGCACCGTCGGGATCGCGCCATTATAAGCTGGTTGCGCCAATAGCGCGTTTAACGGTCCGTATAAGGCCTTTAAAAACCCCCGTGGCCCTGTACTTTGCAGATTTGTCGCTGAGTACCCTGGATGACAGGCAACCGCCATCGCGGGAGAGTTTTTCGCTTGTAACCGACGATCAAGCTCCAACGCGAACAGAACGTTAGCGAGTTTGCTCTGGCAGTAAGCACGCGTCGGCGTGTATTCATCCGTCAACATCAGATCGTCAAAATTTATTGCGCCATATTTATGGGCGATACTGGCGACCGCGACGATGCGGCCCGCGGCCGCTTGAACGCTGCCAAATAAAAGTCCCGCAAACAGAAAATGACCCAGATGGTTGGTGGCGAACTGAAGTTCAAAGCCATCTTTCGTTGTCGTTTGCGGCGTCTGCATGATGCCGGCGTTATTGATGAGCGCGTCGAGCCGAGGAAACCGCGCGCGCGCCTCGTCAGCGGCCGCCCTCACATAGGAAAGATCCGAAAGATCAAGCGACAAGGTTTCAGCCGGCGGCGCTCCCATATCCGCCAGCGTCTGGACGGCGTCCGCCGCTTTTGCCGGATTGCGCGCCGCTATCACCAGGCGGCCACCGGCGGCCGCCAACATTTTTGCCGCTTCAAAACCGATGCCGGAATTACCGCCGGTAATGAGGAAGGTCGTGCCGGAAAGGCTCGGTAACCGATCGGGCGTCCAATTTTTGAACCCGCTTTTGTGCAATCGCTTCGCCACGGAAGACCTCCCTCGCCTTAGAGCCTGCTCCAAAAGTCCTGCAAAGCACTGAGGTGGTTGCAAATCGGACGTCAGTACGCCAAGGACCCAATTGGGAGTTCATTCGGTTCCGGCTCTAAACCTTAAGGGATAAGAGCCGGAACCGCATCGTTTTGCGGCGAGCTAACGTCTGATCTTAGAGTGCCGTCAGTTTTCCCAACTATTGATTTAGGCTCTTACGGCGAAACAATGTGCGTCGCCGGTCAGCCAAGATGGATCGAACGGATTTTACTCCGTTGAGGTACGAAAACTGACGATTCTCGTCGGGCTCGCCGGCGGCTCGCCGCGTTGAGCTGCATCGACATGCGCCATCCCGGATGTAACGCGCCCCCAAGCCGTGTACTGTCCATCTAAGAAAGAGGCGTCGTCAAAACAGATAAAAAACTGGCTGTCGCCACTGTCAGGGTCTTGGGCGCGCGCCATAGAGACGATGCCGCGCTGGTGACTAGTATCGTTGAATTCCGCCTTCAGGTTTTTGCCCGAACCGCCGGTGCCGGTGCCCCGCGGACAGCCCATCTGCGCCATAAACCCTTCAATAACCCGGTGCAGCGTGAGGCCGTCATAAAATCCGTCGTCAGCGAGTTCTTGGATACGCGCTACATGGTTCGGCGCTTTATCTCGCAGGACTTCGATTTCAACCGCACCTGTATCCAACTCTAAAATCATCTTGTCTGTCATAACTCGACCTTTCCATTCACTTTGCGCGGCGCGCGGATGTTACATAAGTCTTTCACAAGCCCATCCTTCACATGACCAGCCGCTTCGAGATAGTCTTTAAACGAATCGCTGCTTGTCGACATTACTTGGACGTTTGGCTGTTCGTTTTCCGGCATGTCAGAACCGATACGCATGCGTATGATAGGCGTCGGTCGCGTCGGCGGTTCACCGCGAGAAATACGACGAGAGTTTTCAAACCCGTCAACGATAAGCCCCCACACGCTATAGCGCTTATCAAGGCTGGACCGCGAATCGCCGATCATCAAAAAGAACTGACTATTGGCGCTGTTCGGTCTTGTGGCGCGCGCCATGGACATCACGCCTGGGCAATGGGCGGGCCAACCTAGAACCCGTCGATCCGCCCGAAAAGATTTTAGGGAATCTGGTTCTGCAGCGATCGGCAAGCCTTTCGAAAACCCAATACGCGCCGCGACCCGGTCGCGGCCAATGACAGAAAACTCAGGAAGTCCGCCGGCGTCATGAACGAACTCGCCTTCGAGGTTAGGCAATTCAGAACCGCCCGTGCCGTCATTCTTCGGATCGCCCCCTTGCGCCATAAAGCCTTCAATGACGCGGTGAAATTTTAGGCCGTCATAAAACCCTTGGCGGGTCAGCGTTTTCAGTCTGTCGACATGAAGCGGCGCGATATCCGGCCGTAATTCGATAACAACCTCGCCAGACGGCAAGTCCATCACCAGCATGTTTTCCGGGTCAACGGTTCGCCAGTCCGCGACGGGAGCATCGGACACTTTCTTAAATGTTGAAGCAGCCGCTGCCGCGCGTTCTTCCTGCTGTTTTTTCTTCTTGTTGGCCGCGTCCGCGGGGCCAGCCGACAACGCCGCTAAAGCGACCATGGCGCAGGCCCAATAAGGCGCTTTTACGACAGCGGTCAAAGCGAAGGTCTCAGAACGTCGCAACGCAAGGAAGGCCTTGAAGGTTCGCCACATCGCTATTTACTCCTTGCACAGAAAGAAAAGATGAGAACGCTTTGTTCTAAGAAGCGCCTATATGCTCCATGAGAACAGGTCGGTTTGGCGAAGGTATGACAAACGCATTGTCGTCCTCTACACACCGTCACGCTTGCCGTAGCCGTTCAACGAGACGTTTCGCAATATCGGCGGGAACAAAACGGCTAATATCGCCATCAAGGCGTGCGATCTCTTTGACGAGACGGGATGCGATTGACTGAAAACGCGCGTCGGCCATTAAAAAGACAGTTTCAATATCGTCATTCAACGCCTGATTCATGCCGACCATTTGAAACTCGTATTCAAAATCTGACACAGCGCGAAGACCTCGGATGATGATGTCGGCGTTTATTTCCTCCGCGAACTGCATCAGAAGCTTATCAAAGGGCGTAACATGGATCATCACGCCGCTCTTGCCGGCAATGGTCTCCATCTGGTTACGGACCATTTCGACGCGTTCATCGATCGAAAAAAGCGGGCCTTTGTCTTTGTTGACCGCGACGCCGACGACAAGCTCGTCAACAAGTTTGACCGCACGTTCAATTATATCCACATGACCAAGCGTCAGAGGATCGAACGTACCGGGATAAAGACCAATACGTTTGCCCATTGTCGACTAGGCCTCCTCTTCGCCTTCACCATTGTCGGCGCCATTACCGTCATCTGCGCCGTCCTCATCGCCGATATCTTCGACACGACCAACAGACACGACCGCTTCACCCTGACGCGTTCGGAACACTGTGACGCCCTGAGTGTTACGCCCAGCGATGCGGATATCGTTGACGGGCGTCCGGATTAACTGCCCGCCGTCCGTCACCAACATAATCTGGTCGGATTCATCAACCGGGAACGAAGCGCGCACGCGGCCATTGCGTTCATTCACGGTTATCGCGATTATTCCTTTGCCGCCGCGGCCTGATGTTCTGTACTCGTAAGAAGATGAACGCTTACCGTATCCATTCGCCGTCACGGTAAGGACAAACTGCTCGGCGGCACCGAGTTCCGCGATGCGGGCCGGCGACAGGGCCGTCTCCACACCGTCGCTATCGGCATTGCTTTCCGCGGCGTCATCGGACCCTTCTTCAACAGCGTCACCAAGCGCCTTGCGCATGGCGGCCGCGTGTTTGAGATAAGCTTTCGACTCCTCAGTGGAAACGTCAACACCACCGAGGATCGCCATAGAAATGACGACATCGCCATTCTCAAGCCTGATGCCGCGCACGCCGGTGGACGTTCGCCCTGCAAACACGCGCACATCGTCGACCGGAAAACGGATGCAGGCCCCGTTCTCAGTCGTCAATAGAATATTATCTGTTGGCTGACATATTTGAACGCCGACGATTGCGTCTTCGCCGCCGGCCCACTCATCTTCCAGCTTCATCGCAATCTTGCCGTTCCGATTGATCCGGCGGAAATCGGAAAGCTTGTTGCGACGAACATTGCCCGACCGCGTCGCGAAGATAATTTGCAAGCTCTCCCAAGCGTCTTCATCTTCTGGGAGCGGTAGAATATTGGTGACGCGTTCGCCTTGCCCCAGAGGCAATAGATTGACAAACGCCTTACCGCGGGAATTCGGCGCCCCCTCCGGAATGCGCCAGAGCTTCAAATTGTACGCCATGCCCGTCGACGTAAAGAACAGAAGCGGCGTGTGCGTATTACCGACAAAGAGCTGCGAGACGAAATCTTCGTCTTTAAAGCTCATGCCGGCGCGGCCTTTGCCGCCGCGTTTTTGCGCGCGATAGGTCGACAGCGGCGTGCGCTTGACATAGCCGGAATGGGTCACCGTCACGACCATGTCTTCACGCGCGATCAGGTCTTCGTCTTCGACTTCGCCGTCAAAATCGACGATTTCGGTACGCCGGGGCGTCGCAAACTCTTCGCGCACGGCGTGGAGTTCTTCTTTGATAATGTCGAGCACGCGTTCACGGCGACGTAAGATATCAAGATAATCCGCGATCTTATCCGCCAAGCTCTTAAGCTCATCGCCGATTTCGTCGCGGCCAAGCGCCGTCAAACGCTGCAGTCTTAAGTCCAAAATTGCTTTGGCTTGCTCATCGGAGAGCTTCAGCTTATCGCCGTCGATCATCAAATGGCGCGGATCAGCAACAAGCCGCACAAGCGGCGCCAAATCTTTCGCCGGCCATTCACGCGCCATCAATTCGGCTTTCGCCGTTGCGGGATCGGGCGCATTGCGGATGAGCTTCACCACATCATCAATATTGGCGACCGCAATCGCGAGACCAACGAGGATATGGGCGCGATCACGCGCTTTATTGAGTTCGAACTTCGTCCGCCTCGTGACGACCCGCTCGCGAAAATCAATGAACTCGGTCAACACGTCGCGCAACGTCAATTGCTGCGGACGCCCGCCGCGCAAGGCCAACATGTTGACGCCGAAACTCGTCTGTAACTGGGAATGGCGATAGAGCTGGTTCAAGACGACGTCGGGCGAGGCGTCGCGACGTAGTTCAATAACAACGCGGATGCCTTCGCGGTTGGATTCGTCGCGAATATCGGCGATGCCTTCAATCTTCTTATCGCGAACGAGTCCGGCGATCTTCTCGATCATATAGGCTTTATTCACCTGATACGGAATTTCGGTGGCGACAATCGCGTAACGGTCTTTGCGGATCTCTTCGACGCCCGCCCGGCCGCGCATCACAACGGAGCCGCGCCCGAGCATCAAAGCGGCGCGCGCGCCCTGGCGGCCTAAAATCATGCCGCCGGTGGGGAAATCCGGCCCCGGCACGATTTCGATCAGCTCATCATCGCCGAGATCGGGATTGTCGATGAGCGCAACCGTCGCATCGATGATCTCACCAAGATTATGTGGCGGAATATTCGTCGCCATGCCGACGGCGATGCCGCCGGCGCCATTGACGAGCAGGTTCGGAAACCGCGCCGGCAACACAACAGGCTCGTGTTCCTGGCCGTCATAATTGGCTTGGAAGTCGACCGTGTCTTTTTCTATGTCTTCAAGCAGCGCATGCGCTGGCTTGTCCATGCGTACTTCGGTGTAACGCATCGCGGCGGGCGGATCGCCGTCCACCGACCCGAAATTCCCCTGCCCGTCCAGCAGCGGTAGGCGCATGGAGAAATCCTGCGCCATGCGCACCAGCGCGTCATAAACCGCTTGGTCGCCATGGGGATGGTACTTACCAATAACGTCGCCGACGACCCGCGCTGATTTTCGATACGGCTTGTTCCAACCAAAGCCGTTTTCATGCATCGACCAGAGGATGCGCCGGTGCACCGGCTTCAGCCCGTCGCGGGCGTCTGGAATCGCGCGCGATACGATTACGCTCATCGCGTAATCGAGATAGGAGCGCTGCATTTCTTCTTCGATGTTGATTTCGCCGCCGCTCTCTTCAGGAGCGTTGTCGTCAGTATCGTCTGTCACGGAGGACCCTTGTTCGAACGGGTAAAGTCATGGTCGTTAATAGCATTTTCCTTGCTTGGCCAGCAAGGCGGCGAACGGTCTTGGTATACGCGGCTTGGCGTTTTCGGCCCGCAATCGCCTTTCGCGCTTGACGCAGAACCGTAATGCTGTGGCAATAAGTGATAACGTTTCACGGATTCGCTAAAAAAGGACCGACGCCATGCTCAATCGACGGTGTTTTATTACGACCAGCGCATGCGCCGCGACCGTTACGGCCTGTGGAAAAACAGTCACAGAGGGACCTGCTGTAGCCCAAGACACTATGAGCAAAGGCGTTTGGACGCCGCGCGCCGACATGCCGTTCGCTGTGCAAGAGATTTACCCAACTGTCGTCACCGTCGCGGGCGTGGAAATGATCATGAACGCCGGCGGCTTCGGCGCCGAGGACAGCCCCGAGCCGGTAACCGCCGCGACCACTATATATGACCCAACAATCGACTCATGGCGCAGAGGCGCGCCATTGCCCACGCCGCGGCACCATATCGCCCTCGCGGCGCTTCAGGGGGCAGTCTATGCGATCGGCGGGTTTTCGGCGACGTCAGAAGACGCGGCGTGGATAATGCGCGCTGACGTTTATCGCACGGACGATCCAATCACCGGCGCCTGGGAAGCGGCGCCGGCGTTGCCTGCGCCCCAGGCCGAAGCGATATGCGTCGTCGTCAATAATCGCATTCATATGGTTGGCGGACGCCGGGTCATCGCTGAGAAAAACGCAGATTGGTCCGATCATGTGGACACCGACGCCCACTGGGCGTTTGATCCGGCGACGAATAAGTGGACGGCATGCGCGCCTTTACCGACAGCGCGCAACAGCGCCGCCGCAGCCGTCCTCAACGGAGAGATATTCGTTGTCAGCGGCCGCACCGTCGCGAACGGCAACACCCCGGTGTGCGAAGCCTATAATCCAGAGAAAGACACATGGCGGACAATCGCGCCGCTGCCGAAACCCGTTCGACAAAAAGCGCCGCACGGGCAAGGCGGTCTCGCCGCCGCTGCGCGTAACGGCAAAGTATATTGTTTTGGCGGAGAATGGTTCGATGACGATGACGGCGTTTACGCCGATGCCTGGGAGTACGACCCCGCAGCCGACGCATGGCGCGCCGTCGCCGCCATGCCGAGACCACGGCACGGCCTCGGCGCTGTTAACTTAGCCGACGGTATTTATGCGCTCGGCGGCGCGCTTGGTCCGAGCGGGGACGGAACATCCGCATTCGTTGACCGTTTTTCATTATAGCGCCAGACGCCCCACCCGCCCTTTTACACCCAAACTTTAGCGGATAGGCGACGGTATACGACGCTGCATTGACCTTGATTAAGGTTGGCGCGGTCAGTCGCGGCAAAACAGTGCGAAACTGTTGCACGTCATTGATGAACGCCATCGATGGACATCAATGCAACTTGGCGTCAACGATCAGTGGAATTTCGAACGACTGAACCGGGCGTTCGCGGCGCACGACACAAAATCAAATCGGACAAAATTAAAACGGAACCGAAAAGCCGCGGACGCCTGATCGGACAAATTAGTTTTCATCTGCGGGCAAACATTCGCCCCAGACAAGCGTTCCTGCGACTTGACGCGATGCCCATGTATCGACGCCCGCTTCGCACGCCCGACGCGTCTCATAAATATCAATAAGGTTTTGCGCCGATGGCGCGCCACGACCAATATAGCCGTAAGCCGCCCATTTCGGCGCGGGCGTCGGCGTCGAATCAACGATCGCGTTGACATCTTCAGACGGAAGAGTGTTTTCCAAAGCGTTGTTGGTCGACGTGCACGACGCGGACGCCAGCGCAATCAATGTCAGTTTAATCTGACAACGTGATCTAAGCCATTTATTTCGAGCCGAAGCTGTTCTCGCGCCCATAGCCTGCAATTCGTCTTTTGGCTGCCCGTGTCTCGGTTGCCCATGTTTTGTGAGTGTAGGTGTTTTGGTTGTCTGTGTCTTGCCGCCGATGCGACCGGAGATGTGTACAAGGACCAGCGCCGACCGCAACATTTTCTATTTAAGGACCAAATCGACTTAGGCCCTTCGACTTTGCATGGGCTGATACCGCATGCGCTTCGACGCCAGCAGAGTATAACGCCTAACGCGACCGTGCACACAAAATAAAAAACGCTCCCAGATACGCGGCCGGTAATCATAAGGCCTATGTATCTGAAAGCGTTATTTCCATGCCGTTAGCGGCGTGAACGGGAGCGCCTACTCACGGTCGTGGCTGGCGCGAACGCTCAGGCGCTAACGGGTGCGGCGTTTAACCGTGCGGCGCTTCGCAGCGGTTTTACGCGTCGCCGTCTTGCGCTTGGCAGGTCTGCCAACTGCTTTTTTCGCTGTTTTGCGACGCGTCGTGGAGGCGCGCTTCACGGCTTTACGCGCCGTTGTCCGTTTCTTCGTCGCTTTTTTCTTAGTTGTCTTTTTTGCGGCTGTCTTACGCTTCACGGCGCGTTTTGCAGTCTTTTTCGCCGCTGTTTTCTTTGTTGCGCGCTTTTTGGTCGTCGTCCGCTTCTTAGTCGCCGCCTTGCGCTTCACGGCTTTTTTCGCCGTTTTCCTTTTTACAGGGCGCTTCGCCGCTGTTTTACGCGTTGCTGTTTTACGCTTTGTCGCTTTTTTTGTTGCGGCCTTACGCGTTTTCTTCGTCGCAACCTTTCGTTTGGTTGTGCGTTTCTTCGTGGCCCGCTTTACGGTCTTTTTTGCAGCGGCACGTTTTGTCGTCCGCTTGGCTGCTTTACGTTTTACCGCCATAGATTTGCCTTCCTCCGAAAAAATTGCGGAAGACGACACCATAGTCGATTTCATTTAAAAAGTATTCAAAAGCGGGCGCACGGAGCGTCCGCACAAGCACTTTTTTTGTATTTTCGTCGCTTTTTTCGCCATTTGGAGCAAAAAAATCGATTGCATGCTCCGATTTTATTGTTTCAAGCGGTCAATTCAGCTGAAAACGAATCGAATTTCGCAATTCCGAATCATTGATTCGCGGTTTTCTGCGATGATCAGAGTCCGTTCTGTCGGCCTAAAGAGCGAAATTCGACGGCGCAAACGACGCGCTGCAATCCCTAAAACGGGATGTCGTCGTCTAACTCAAAGGATTGACCACCGCCTGAAGGCGCCGGCGCGCCGCCGAAATCGCTACCCATACCACCGCCCATGCCGCCGCCTTGCCCATCACGGCGTCCATCGAGCATCGTCAAATTAGAATTGTAATTTTGCAGAACGACTTCCGTCGAATAACGATCTTGACCGTCTTTATCCTGCCATTTGCGGGTTTGCAGTTGGCCTTCGATATAAACTTTCGAGCCTTTACGGAGATATTGCTCTGCAATACGGGCTAACCCTTCGGAGAAAATAACAACGCGATGCCATTCGGTACGTTCGCGACGTTCGCCCGTATTACGGTCCTTCCAGTTTTCAGACGTAGCGATCGCAAGATTGACGATGGGGCGTCCATCCTGCGTTTGCCGCACTTCGGGATCGCGACCGAGATTGCCGACCAAAATAACTTTATTGATGCTTCCAGCCATTTTTACCTCCTTGGAGTTCTCTTAGAAAATTAGGATTGACGACATCCCGAACGGACGCCGTATCATTATAAGCGGATTGAAACCTGCTACAGTGCGAGCGCCGTCTGTCCTCGGGAGAATGCGGCGCGCTGCACAGCGCAAACAATGTTTAAAGCGCACGATTGATCATCTCCGAGGTCAACGCAAATAACAATAAAGCTCTTTCCTCACCGTGCTTGCCTCTCCGTGCTTGCCTCAACGTGCTTGCCTCAACGTGCTTGAAAGTGGTTCAGCTTGCGAAACCTGTTCTCGCCTCCCGATAGGGCGGCGCGCCACAAAATCTCTTGGACCACGAACAAAGGCCCGCTCCCTTCACGCTCTAGCTTTCGCTGCTCTTCCCCTAACCATGCCGCACGTTCTTCGCTTCATGCCATGCCGGCGCTTTTGACGTCATTCGCACCGATTGCAAGCACGCGACAGCGACTGTCGGGCAAGTTTTTGACGATGAGGACGTTGTTCTTTTTTTGTTCTTGGCGTCAAGACCATCTTGCCCGCCTATTTTCAACCGCTTATCACTCGTATGAGAAGCATCCCCAGTATTCTGAGAATCGCCGAATGCCTATTGACGCTGCCGTTGAAACCGTGCGCCGTCGCACCCGTCTGTCGCTGCAAGCGCTCGGCGTCACTCCTACCGGCCTTCAATGGGTGCACTTCGGCATGGCGGCCCTATCTTCGCGACGCAGCTGGCGCGAATATGGACGAACGCCGCTTTACGATCCGCGCTTGCCGTTTATGGTTTTTTACAGCCAAAAAGGCGCCTGCACGGCCATCGTAAAATGGTACTTCCAAAAACTGGGCGTGCTGGAGGGGGCCGGGACCTATCGAAAGTGGATTCACGCGTATGAAAACGATGTATTTAAGAAACGCTCGGGCTACAATCGCGAAAGATACGCCGCTGATTAAATTCACACGCGAGCCTATCGCCCGCGCTTACAGCGGCTACCTGACCTTGCACCGCGAAAGCATTTTCAAAGAGCGCAAAAACTATTGGTCGACAGCCTGGCGCGCCGCCGCCCTCGAACACGCCCATGGACGCCATGTCGATATCACAACGCCTTTGTCCTTTAACGCTTATCTCTCTTGGCTTTGCAAATCACCGAAGTTAGGAATGAACGGCCATTTCGCTCCGCAATACGGGGCGGTCGACAAGGCATTCGAAGGGCGTATACGCTACGTAAAAATTGAAGACAGTCCCGAGATATTTCGCGACATCGAGACGTCCTACGGTCTTCAATCCACGTCGGACGTGGAAGCGCGCACATTCTCTAGCTCCGGTCACAATCATAAAAAAGTCCCCGCCACGCCCGACATGTTAGACGCCGTGCTAGAAATAGGGTTCGACCCACTCAATCTCGACGCGCCGCGCCCGCTGATCAATTACGAGACGCTGCAAGGCAAAGAGACAACGCTGCAGCTGCTGCGGCAATACTTCGTGGACGACTTATCGAAGCTTGGCTATCACTATGAAGATTGGGGCAAATCGCTTTCGGTATAACAAGCGCGGCGCTGGCGCCTCGCGGTTGAACGATTACCCGACCGGAATCGTATCCTCTCACTATCGTCACTTAGAACCAGTAGGTTGCACCCTTCTATGTCGTTGAAAGATATCCGCGTCGTCGGTGCGCGGGAGCATAATTTAAAGAATGTTTCCCTGACTATTCCCCGGGATCAGCTGGTTGTGATGACCGGCCTTTCAGGGTCGGGCAAATCTTCCCTCGCTTTCGACACGATCTACGCAGAAGGCCAACGCCGTTATGTGGAGTCCCTCTCCGCCTATGCGCGGCAATTCCTTGAATTGATGCAGAAGCCGGACGTCGATCAAATCGAAGGCTTATCGCCGGCGATTTCGATCGAGCAAAAAACGACGTCACGCAATCCACGCTCAACCGTCGGCACCGTTACCGAAATATACGACTATATGCGCCTCCTGTGGGCGCGCATTGGCGTGCCTTACTCGCCAGCGACAGGCTTACCGATCGCCTCGCAAACCGTCAGCGAGATGGTTGATCGCTTGATGGGCGAGAAAGAAGGCGCCCGCTTCTATCTCCTCGCGCCGATCGTTCGCGCGCGCAAAGGCGAATACAAAAAAGACTTCGCCGAGCTCATGAAAAAGGGCTTCCAGCGCGTCAAAGTCGACGGTGAATTTTATGACATTGCGGACGTGCCGCCGCTCAACAAAAAGCTAAAGCACGATATCGACGTCGTCGTTGACCGCGTCATCGTTAAACCGGGCGTTGAATCGCGCCTTGCTGAGTCGTTCGAAACGGCGTTGGGCCTCGCGGACGGCATCGCCATTGCCGAAAGCGCGGATAAGAAAACCGCCGACGGCGCGGGCGAACGCACCGTCTTTTCGGCCAAGTTCGCCTGTCCGGAATCCGGCTTTACGATCGACGAAATTGAACCGCGGCTGTTTTCTTTCAACGCACCAGCCGGCGCGTGCCCCGCGTGCGACGGTCTCGGCACGGAAATGCTGTTCGACGAAGATCTGGTCGTGCCAGATCCATCATTGTCCCTCGCCAAAGGCGCAATCGCCCCCTGGTCGAAAGGAACATCGCCCTATTATCAGCAAACCCTTGAGGCGCTCGGACGCCATTACGGCTTTAAAACGTCAACGCCTTGGGAAGACCTCGAAGAAGAGCAGCAATATGCGGTCCTCTACGGCACGGATGATGAAGACATTTCTTTCATCTACAAAGACGGCGCGCGCAAATATGAAACCGTGAAGCCCTTCGAAGGCGTCATCCCCAATCTTGAACGGCGTTTTCGCGAAACCGACTCCAATTGGGTGCGTGAAGAATTAAGCCGCTTCCAAACGATCGCGCCATGCGAGACCTGCGGCGGCCACCGCCTCAAACCCGAAGCGCTCGCAGTTAAGATCGGCGGGCTCAACATCTCCGAAGCGACGGAAAAATCCATCAAAGCCGCCGGCGAATGGTTTGACGGCATCGAAAAGACTCTCACCAAAAAAGAGACAACGATCGCAGCGCGCGTTTTAAAAGAAATCCGCGAGCGTTTAGCCTTCCTTAACAATGTGGGCCTTGATTATCTGACGCTATCGCGATCATCCGGCACGCTCTCGGGCGGCGAGAGCCAACGCATTCGCCTCGCCTCGCAAATTGGCTCGGGCCTCACAGGCGTTCTTTATGTCCTGGACGAACCATCGATCGGCCTCCACCAACGGGACAATGAACGTCTGCTAGAAACGCTGAAACATCTTCGCGATCTGGGGAATTCCGTGCTTGTCGTCGAACACGATGAAGACGCCATTCGCAGCGCGGACTATGTCGTCGATATTGGTCCGGGCGCCGGCGTTCATGGCGGCAAGATCGTCGCCCATGGCGCCGTTAAAGACATCACGGCGTCGAAGACCTCGCTCACCGGCGACTATCTCGCCGGCCGCAGGGAAGTGCCGGTGCCGGAAGAACGCCGGGTCTTCGATAAGAAATCCGTCGTGCGCATTACCGGCGCCAGCGAAAACAATTTGCAGAACGTCAAAACGGAAATTCCCGTCGGGCTCATGACCTGCGTCACCGGCGTTTCCGGCGGCGGCAAGTCAACGCTTGTCATCGAAACGCTCTACAAAGCGGCGGCGCGCAAACTCTATAATTCGAAGGATGCGCCTGGCGCGCACAAAAAGATCGACGGCCTTGAACATTTCGACAAGGTCATCGACATCGACCAATCGCCGATCGGCCGTACGCCACGCTCTAACCCGGCGACCTATACCGGCGCTTTTACGCCAATCCGCGATTGGTTCGCCGGGCTGCCGGAAGCGAAAGCCCGCGGTTACGCGCCGGGGCGGTTCTCGTTCAATGTCAAAGGCGGGCGTTGCGAAGCGTGCCAGGGCGACGGCGTCATCAAAATCGAGATGCACTTCCTGCCCGACGTTTATGTCACCTGCGACGTCTGCAAGGGCAAACGCTATAACCGCGAAACGCTGGAAGTGACGTTCAAGGACAAATCGATCGCCGACGTTCTCGATATGACGGTCGAAGAAGGCGTTGAGTTTTTCAAAGCCGTGCCGAACATCCGCGACAAACTCGCGACGCTCGACCGGGTCGGCTTGTCCTACGTCAAAATCGGCCAGCAAGCGACGACATTGTCCGGCGGCGAAGCGCAAAGGGTGAAACTCGCTAAGGAACTGTCGAAACGCGCGACGGGTCGCACGCTTTATATTCTCGACGAACCGACGACGGGCCTGCACTTTGAAGATGTCCGTAAGCTGATGGAAGTTATTCAAGAACTCACTGACGGCGGCAATACGGTGGTGATCATCGAACATAATCTCGACGTCATCAAACAAGCCGATTGGATCATCGACCTCGGCCCGGAGGGCGGCGACGGCGGCGGCCAGATCGTAGCGGCCGGCACGCCGGAAGAGGTTGCGGAAACCGACGGCACTTACACCGGCGCGTTTCTGCGTCCGATCTTGGCCCGCGCCGGCACGGTCGCGCCGGCAAGCACTGCGAAAACGAAAAAGACCACGAAGAAAAGGGCCGTCCGCCGGAAGCGCAAAGCGGCGTGATGCGCCGGAATTAAACACTATACTTCCGGCTGTTAGCGCCGATGGCGCGCAAAAATCGCCTTGCCGCGTTTCGCACCAGCGCTTGAGCTAATTCAAAGCACCCGCAACGGAAGAGTGGCGGCGGCGCTATGCCCCTGTTATAGTTTCATCGGGTTTAACGACCGTTGCTCGGCGAGCTTAAACGTCGATAGTCTAGTTGTCGACGATCGGGCGTGGGGAGTGATTGTGGGGATTTTCTTAAATCGCTTTTGGCGGTGTTTTATCGCTTTAGCGGCGATGGCGTTGATCGCTGCGTGCGTGTCGCCGACGATGCAACAAAGTAGTGCGCAACAAAACATTGTAACGGCGCACGCTGGCGCTCGAGTAACGCCAAGCCAAACGCAACCGCAGCAAGCGGTCACGTCGGCCGCCATCCAGCAAACCGCTGGTTGCGCAGCGACGCCAACCTTGCAACGCGCATCGATAAACGGTGCGGCAAACAAATCGCAAATGCTCAACGAGCTCCTCGAAGGCGAGGCGCTCGAAGAAGTGCAAGGCGCGCCCGCGCCCTTTCGCTTGGCGCGCCTCTGCAAGAAACAAGAAGCGGCGCTGGCTGAGGCGAACGAAACGATAAAGCGCTTGGAAGCCGCCGCCGATGTTTATCAAGAAAGCTTCAGCCTGATCACGCTCGCCTGGATCAAAGCCGCGCTTTACTATGGCGGCGATTATGAAGGGCTGCCGATCAAAGGCTCAGTTCTTAACACCGTTGTGCGTTCGGCAGCTTACGACAAGCACACGGTCAGCGCCGTAAAACGGTTTCAGTGCCGCTATCATCGCCAACCGGAGAGGTGCGAAGACATTCGGGCGAGCGGCTGGATCACCTTCCCTGAAGCGCGCGACCTACTTTGTCGCGCCGGCTATGCGCTCGCCGATCCAGACCTCACGCTTCTTGTGGCGGAGTGGTATACGGACGGCAAGGTGTTCGAGAAGAACCTTCCCTTCGCCGACGTCCTCGCGCAACGGCTGATCGAAGACACCGGCGCTCGGCTGCGCACCGAAACGAACGATGACGAAGCCCGCCGGCTTTTACAGTTTCAGCAACGCGCCGTTCTCTTGCAGAAAGTCATGACGCGCGACGTCGACTTCACGCCGGGTGACCCCGACCTTGTTACGGTCGAAACCGTTTGTCCACGGAATTTATAAGCGTTCAAAAGGAACGACGGGGAGATCCGGCATGACGCGCAACGCAAAACATCAACGATTACGACAATCGCCATGGGCGGCGACGATCGCACTTACCAGCGCATTGGGCGCCGTATTCGGAAACGCCTTGCTAAGCGGCGCCGTCGTCTCCAGCGCGGCCTCGCTGGCGCTAACGGCGCCGGCCGCAGCGCAAGTAGGGCAGCCGACATTGCCTATCGACCGCAGCAGTCCAGCTAAGAAAAAATCACCCAAGTGCAAAGGCAAATTCGACGAAGCGACAGTGGACCCCTTCCGACCCAAACGCGGGGCGAACCACCACTCGATCGAGGACGCGATTTGCAACGCTAAGCCGGGCGGCGTCATTCTCGTTTACCGGAAACCGGGCGAGCCTTACCGCGAAGAAATCCGCATCACCAAGCCGGACTTACGCCTTCAATCGGCGGAGCGCGGGCCCGTCGTCATCGCCCCGCCCGTCGGCCGTCCGTGCGTCACAATGGAGCCGCGGTCGTCGAAACGGTTCAGTGATGTGCAAACGACATTGCGCAGCTTTGTTTTTAAGCCGGCGATCGGCGCCGAACAGACCTGCATCGACGTGCGCATCGGCACGCTCAATCTCGAAGCCTCACGCATCGAAATGAACAGCCGCGGCGTCGGCGTGCGCGTCAGCGGCACAGGCGCGTTGAATTTTGTCGGCGCCCGCTTCGATGAACACGGCATCTTCCAGACGACGCAAAGCGATGAAGGCTTGGTCGGGATCGGCGTCGAAGCGGACGCCAGCTTGTCCGTCGCGCTCAACGCCGTTCAATTGTCCGGACTTGAAATCGGCGTGCGCTCCGTCGCAGAGCACACCCGGCTGACCAACGTCGTTATGACCGCCAACGGCGCTGGGGTCGAAATCACCGACGAAGCGATCTCCCAGGAATTAGCGCCGGCGCTGACCGTCAAAGGCGGCTGGTTCGACGATAATGGCGACGGCATTTTACTGCTTGATCGGATGCGTGATCCGAACCGACCGATCACCTTCCGCGGCGCTGTCACCATTAAACGCTCCGAGGAGTCAGCCGTTTATTTCCGAAACAATGATCGTGGTTTGACGATTGACGCGGCCGGCCTTTACCAGCCGCTCACCGTCGACGGCGCCGCTTTTGAAGGCAATCGCGACGTCGCCGTCTCCCTCGCTCTCAATGAAGGCGCCGCCGCGACGTTCGACGATGTGGCGTTTCGCGGTAACGCCGGCTCAATCGACGTCCGCGGGCCGTTGAACGGTCTTTTGTCCCTCAATAACGTCTCGCTCTTTCAAACGCGCACCGCGCGACCGATCACCATCAGCGAGGGGCGCGGTCGGCTAGAAGCGGTGTTTGCCGCCGTTCCGCGAAAGGCCGTCAGCCTCGTTCTCGGCGGTCGTTTTCTCTCACGTGGTCGTCACAATGTCAGCGCGCCGGGGCCAAGGCCAGAACAGTTCGTTCGCTTCGAGCAAAACGTGGCCCTTTGCCGATTGCGCGCCAATGACAGCAAGGATCGCACACGATTTTTAAGGGCCGTCGATCGGCTATCGATCGACGTCGCCGGCGCGCCTTACTTTGCGCCCTATGTCGCCGGGAACAACCAACCGTCCCGCCGCGATGTGACGGCGTTCCAAAGCGCGTTCTGTCTCAATTAAACTGCGCAAGACTGAGGCGAGCGGCGCCGAGCCGCGCTATAGGTGTCGTCCCGACCATCAACACCGGAGGACGCGCCATGGCCAATCACCAGAACAAAGACATTGACGTCGTCGTTTACGGCGCGAGCGGCTATACGGGCCGCCTTGTCGCCGCCTATCTCGATAAGACTTATGGCGCGGACGGCGCGTTTCGTTGGGCGATGGCGGGCCGCAATAAAGACAAGCTCGCGGCCGTGCGCGACGAAATCGGCGCCCCGTCAACGACGCCGCTCATTATCGCCGACGGTGACGACGACGCCTCCCTAAAGGCGATGGCGGCGCAAGCGAAAGTCATCCTCACCACGGTCGGTCCCTATCAACTCTACGGATCGGGTCTTGTGGAGATCTGCGCGGAAACCGGAACCGACTATGTGGATCTATGCGGCGAGCCCGGTTGGATGCGGCAAATGATTGACGCCCATGGCGAGAAAGCCGCCGCATCAGGCGGGCGCATCGTCTTCTCCTGCGGCTTTGACTCCATTCCGTTTGATCTTGGCGTCAACTACCTGCAGCAAAAAGCGATCGCCGAGACAGGCGCGCCGTGTACGGAAATTCGCGGCCTTGTGCGCCAGATGAAAGGCACCTTCTCCGGCGGCACCGCGGCGAGCTTTAAGGCGACCATGGCCGCGGCGTTCAAAGATCCGGCGCTCGTTGAAGTTCTAAAAAGCCCTTTCGGCCTGACGCCCGGCTTCGAAGGCCCGCGCCAACCCTCAGGGTCGAAGCCGTTTTACGATGAAGGCCTTGGCCTGTGGATTGCGCCATTCCTCATGGCGGCAATCAACACCAAGAACGTCCACCGCTCCAATGCGCTTTTAAGCCATCCATATGGAGAGGATTTCGTCTATAGCGAAATGCTGATCACCGGCCCCGGCAACGGCGGCGAGAAAATGGCGAAAGCCGTCGCCAGCGACCAATCACTCCTTGGCGACGATGCGCCGAAGCCGGGTGAAGGTCCAACCAAAGAAGAACGCGAAAACGGGCTTTACGACGTCCTTTTCATCGGGAAGACAAAAGACGGCGGCGAGCTTCGGGCGAGCGTCGCCGGCGACATGGATCCCGGATATGGCTCCACCTCAAAAATGATCGCTGAGGCGGCGACGTGCCTCGTGCGTGATCGCACGGACACCGCCGGCGGCATATGGACGCCCGCCGCCGCCATGGGCGACGCCCTCATCGAGCGCCTCACCACCCATGCGGGGCTCACATTTAAATACGAATAACCAAATATCCTTGCTGGCGACGTCTTGTCGCCAGCGCATTAGCTTTCCATCTAATGGGGCGAACGTTCCCCCGACCCGCCGACGGCGAGGCCGAGTTTAATGACGGGCCTCCCGAGTGCCGCACGATAAAGACACCCAAACTGCGCCGGACGCGGCGCTCGAGACCGATACGCCCGACAGCGCAGCCCCTTCCTCGCCGCAGGAACGGCGCCGCGCGTTCACGGTCCTGTTGTTTTGCGTCATGGCGTTCGGCGTTGGGCAAACGGTGATCTTCGCCGTCTTACCGCCTATCGCGCGAGACCTCGGCGTCGGTGACCAACAAGTCCTTTCCATCTTTATGGCGTCAGCGCTCTTTTGGACATTCTCCAGCGCGCAGTGGGGCCGGCTCAGCGACCGATACGGCCGCCGCCCTTTTGTACTTCTCGGCCTCGCCGGCTTTGGCGCGTCCATGCTGGCCTTCGCCTGGACATTGCGCGCCAGCGCCGCGGGCGTCGTTCCTGTCTCAATACTCTTCTTACTACTGATGGTTGCTCGCTGCATCCATGGCGGCCTCGGCTCAGCGATGTTTCCGGCTGCGCAAGCCTATGTCGCCGACCGCACGCCGCCGGAAAAACGAACGGCGGGCGTCGCAGGATTGACCGCTGCGTTCGGCTTCGGCGCGATGATCGGCCCTGGCGTCGCCGCGGCGATGACCCGCATTGGGCCAATCGCGCCGCTTTTCGCGACGGCGTCGCTCGCCTGGCTTGCAGCCGCCGCCGTTTACTTTGGAATCAATGAGAAAATGCCGCCGAAAGAGCGCGCGGCGACGCCAAAGCTTTCATTTTTCGACAATCGAATTCGCGTTTATCTCGCCTTCGGGGGTGCGCTTGCGCTCGCTAACGCGGTGCAAACGCAGTTCACGACATTCTATGTCATCGACCGCCTCGGCGCGGAAACGGCGGACGCCACACGCACTGCAGGTTTTGCATTGGCGGCCGCGGCGAGCGCTATGCTGTTCGCTCAAGTCGTGCTCGTGCAACGGCTCACGCTGCAACCACGCACATTGATGCGCGTTGGACCGCTCTTTGTGGCTCTCGGTCATGGTCTTGTCGCCTTATCGACGACCGCGCCAAGCCTCTTCGTCGGCATGGCGTTCACCGGTCTCGGCGCCGGCTTGACGATGCCGGGCTTCATAAGCGCGGCATCGCTCTCCGTGACTAAAAAAGAACAGGGCGCCGTCGCAGGCCTCGCCGGCGCGGCAACCGCATCAAGCTATATCTTCGCGCCGCTGCTTGGATACCCGCTCTACGCGATCGCGCCCGAGGTTTTGTTTATAACGACAGCGCTTCTCGCAGCGGGGGCCGGACTGTTCGTCACGTTAAACGCCGAAGTCGGCGCTCCGCCACAAAACCCAAATACCTAAACGACGCGCATCTTTTGAACCGCAGCGTTGATGTGATGTTCGAATTATTTGATCATCCGACTAACTGGCTTCAGTGCACGCGTCGGCGCTAACCGGCTCGGCGTCAGAATACTCGCCGGCCTTTAGAGCACGGAGCGCCCCGTGCAAATCATCACCGGTGATCGGTTTAGTGAGATAACCATTAAACCCTTGGGCCAAATAATCGTCGACTTCATGCCGCATCGCGTGCGCAGTGTTGGCGATAATCGGCGGCGCGGCGTCCTTTAATGTCGCCCGGATTTGCTTCATCGCCTCAACGCCATCCATGCCCGGCATCGCGATATCCATCAGGATTAGGTCAAAGTCCTGCGTTGTCGCGCAGTCAACAGCCTCTTCACCGGACTGTGCCTGAATGGGCAAAACGCCGAGGGGCGCAAGAAAAGAACTGACGACCAATCGATTCACTTGATTGTCATCCACAATTAAAATCTTCAGCCCCGAGAATTCATGTTCTCTACTCAAATCGCTCGTCTCAGCTTTTTGTTTGAGGTCGACCGTTTCTTCAACTTCGATAAGCGGGAGCTGAACGCTTAGTTGCGTGCCTACGGACGGCTTTGACGTCATCTGAAACTCACCGCCCATGGCGTCGACGAGGCCGGTAATGATCGACAATCCTAGCCCTGTGCCGCCATATTGTCTGGTCACGGAACTATCCGCTTGGACGAACGGCTTCATCGCTTTTTTGAGCTGATCGTCGCTCATTCCGATGCCGGTGTCTTCTACAATAATGGAAAGCACCCCTTCACGCCGCCCTTCCGAAATGCGAATTGCGACATGCCCCCGTTCGGTGAATTTAATCGCATTACTGACCGCATTGTGAAGGATCTGCGTCAATCGATGTTCATCGCCAAGCCTTATTCTTGGCAAATCCGCCTCGATCTGGATATCGAGATCGATACCCTTCTCCAAAGCCTTCGGCGTGTGAAGGTTTGTTATTCGCCGCGCAACCTCGCCGATATCAAATGGTTTCGACTCAAGCTCGATTTCACCTGCTTCGATTTTAGAAACATCGAGAATATCGTTGAGGAGCTCCAACAAGAGCAAACTAGAAGAATGAATTGTTTCAGCGTAACCGGAGCACTTTTCCGACAAGTTCTCAGATGAAAGAAGTTCAGCCATACCAATAACGCCATTGAGCGGTGTACGGATTTCATGACTCATCGTAGCGAGAAATGATGACTTCGCCTCATTCGCATTAACGGCGTCTTGACGCTGTTTGACCGCCTCAAGGCGCGCTTCTTCTTGTTCTACGGCCGCTCGCCTGACAACGCGGAACGTCGTAACCATATGCGACATATACAAGGCGACCGCTAACAGCCCCAACGAAAAGCCGGTAAGACCAACCTCGCCCATCGCGAAAGAGGATATCGGCAGCACCAAGAAGACAACAAGGTGAGGAATTGAACTGAAAAGCCAGATGCTCCGATGGCGGAAATGGTGCATCGTCGTATGCAGCAACGAACCCGCCAGCCAAAGCGCGCCGAGGAGTTTCATGCCTGTGTCGCCGCCGCCCCAGAGGC
This sequence comes from Pseudomonadota bacterium, assembly GCA_039814575.1. Taxonomy (GTDB): domain Bacteria; phylum Pseudomonadota; class Alphaproteobacteria; order Caulobacterales; family Parvularculaceae; genus MED-G105. The sequence continues at coordinate 55,090 of JBCCAY010000011.1, read as the reverse complement.
ATAGCGGGATAAGGCCGTAAACAAAAGACGCTTGGGCGACGCTCGCTTTGACCGACCAAAGCCGGCTTGCATCGTTTTTTATGCCGCGCAAAACGGGTTGCCACACCCGATAGTCAACGAGTTGACTAGCGACAATAGATGAAAAGCAAACAAGCGCCTGGGCGAGGCCGTCGACTGAGGCGATCGTGAGGCAGCCAATAAACGCGTAGATAACCCGCCGCGGCACTTGTTGCCGACGGCTTTTCGCCACCTCGCTCCAATTATCGGCGCCGTCCATGTCCAACATCGCTTACCCCGCACTTCCCCGCGGGTTACGCTAATGCCTCTTTAATAACACCGACCTAACGCCCTCATGCGGCGAATTGGTCAGACGTCTTTCCGATCACTGTTTCTGCGAAATTGTTAACGATGCTGGACGACCTTGGGGCATAGTCGCCAAAGGCGACGCGCCCAAGGTCCTAGGCTTTAAGCCTTCTTCTCGACGATCGGCTGAACCACTCTGAGATGCAGTTCCTTCAACTGAGCCTCCATCGGGTCAGAGGGAGCGCTCAGGAGCAAGTCTTGGGCTTGCTGGTTCATCGGGAACATCGTCACTTCTCGAATGTTCTGCTGATCGGCGAGCAACATAACGATGCGGTCAATGCCGAGCGCGCATCCGCCGTGCGGCGGCGCGCCATATCGGAATGCGTTCAGCATACCACCGAATTTATCTTCAACGACTTCTTTTCCGTAGCCCGCGATCTCAAAGGCCTTGTACATAATCTCGGCCTTGTGGTTTCGGATAGCGCCCGAGCCCAGTTCGTACCCATTGCACACGAGGTCATATTGGAACGCCTTAATCGCCAGATACTCATCGTCCGATGAAGCGCCGTTTAAAGCGTCAAGTCCGCCCTGGGGCATGGAGAACGGATTGTGGCCGAACTCGACTTTCTTGTTTTCTTCATCCCACTCATACATGGGAAAATCGACGATCCAAGCGAGCGCAAATTGTTCCTTGTCCGCCAGCTCCAATTCATCGGCGATGACATTGCGCGCCTTCGCGGCGACCGCCAAAAACTCCGACGGTTTGCCAGCGAGGAAGAACGCTGCATCCCCCGCTTTCAGGCCCAATTGTTCGCGGATCGCCTGGGAACGCTCCGGACCGATATTCTTCGCCAACGGACCTTTCGCCTCGTTCTCGTCGAAGATCATATAGCCCATACCGGGCAAACCCTCGCGCTGCGCCCAGCCGTTCATCCGGTCGCAAAAGGCGCGGCTTCCCCCCGTCGGCGCTGGGATAGCGCGAATTTCATGGGACGGATCAGCATCGAGAATTTGCGCGAAAATCTTAAAGCCAGATCCGCGGAAATGATCGGAAACCACTTGCATTTCGATGGGGTTACGTAAATCCGGCTTATCGGAGCCGTATTTCAGCATCGCCTCATCAAACGGAATGATCGGGAATGGATACGACGTGACGCGACGGTCGCCAGCATAAGACCGGAAGGTGTTTTCAACGACCGGCCCGACAGCGTCGAAAACGTCCGCGCGTTCAACAAAACTCATTTCCATATCGAGCTGGTAAAACTCTCCGGCCGAGCGATCCGCGCGCGCGTCTTCATCACGGAAACACGGCGCAATCTGATAGTAGCGGTCAAAGCCCGCCACCATGATCAATTGCTTAAAGATCTGCGGCGCCTGCGGCAGTGCGTAGAACTTGCCCGGATAGAGCCGTGACGGCACGAGAAAATCGCGCGCGCCTTCGGGCGATGACGCCGTCAAAATCGGCGTTTGGAAATCGGTGAAGCCGCCGCTTTCCATTCCCTCACGGATGGACTTGATGACGGCCGAGCGCAGCATGATGTCGGCGTGGAGCGTCTCGCGGCGCAGATCGAGGTAACGGTGCGTCATGCGCACGTCTTCAGGGTACTCAGGCTCGCCGAAGACCGGCAATGGCAGATCGTCAGCCGCCGACAAGACTTCAAAGGATGTCAGCCGGATTTCGATGTCGCCAGTGGGGAGGTTAGCATTCACCGTCTCCGGCGTGCGCGCTACGACCGTGCCGACGGCGCGAATGACGCTCTCCTGGCGCACCCGCTCCACCTCGGGAAAAAAGGCCATCTCCGGCTCAACGACAAGCTGGGTGAGCCCGTAATGGTCGCGCACATCGATGAATAAGAGCCCGCCATGATCCCGCTTGCGGTGCACCCAGCCCGATAGGCGCACTTCCTGGCCGACGGCGTCAGCCCGCAACGCGCCGCAATTATGGGATCGGTAGGTGTTCATGGTCGGATTTCCTCAAGACTTAAGGCGGCAGCGCAAGGATGGCCGCGCTCAGACGAATTCAGCAGGTCTACTCAACGGTAGTGTCAGGGGTTCTACAATCGAACCCTTTACAGATCTTAAGTCGCCCGAGTGGCAAGCGTTCGCCCGGAAGTCAAGGAAAACGGCGATTTCAAAGATGTAACGCCCCACTCGCGGCGCTGAGGGCGGTTGAAAAACCCCTGCGCCCGGCGTATTTCTCGCGGCTTGCGCGCGGCGTTCCAACAATTCCATGGCGTCGCCTCTTTGAAACCGACGAGACGCCACGCCCCCGAAAGCGAACACCGCCCCATGCTGGTCATTGAAGACGCCGCGACCCTCGGAGACTTTTGCGAAACCCTACGCCGCAAGCCTTTTTTCGCCGTCGATACAGAGTTCATGCGGGAAAAAACCTATTGGCCGATCCTGTGCCTCATCCAGGCGGCCGCGGACGGGGCAGAAGCGATTATCGACCCGCTCGCAAAGGACATGGATTTATCGCCCTTTCTGGACCTCTTGATCGACCCATCGATCGTTAAGGTTTTCCATGCGGCGCGCCAAGATATTGAGATATTCTATAAGCTCCTCGGGCAAACGCCGGCGCCGATGTTCGACACCCAGATCGCCGCGATGGCCTGCGGCTTCGGCGACCAAATCGGCTATGAACCGCTCATGCGCAGCCTTCTCGGGGCGCGCATCGATAAAGGCTCGCGCTTTACCGACTGGTCGCGCCGGCCGCTGTCCGAGAAGCAGCTGACCTATGCGCTGTCCGACGTCACCCATTTGCGCGACGCCTACCCCATTCTCTCCGACAAGCTAAAGCGAGACGGACGTACCGCATGGATCGAAGAAGAAATCGACAATCTGCTTAATCCAGCGCTCTACGCCATGGCGCCGGAAGAGGCATGGCGCCGGTTAAAGCTGCGCGGCGTTCGCCGGCATGAAATCGGCCCCATCATGAAGCTCGCCGAATGGCGCGAGCGTGAAGCCCAAACCCGTGACCAGCCGCGCAACCGGATCATCAAAGACGACGTCATCTTAGAATTGGCGCGCATGAAGCCGACGACTGCGACAGACCTCGGACGCGCGCGCTCTTTGCCCAACGGCATGGAGAAGTCGCGCCTCGCATCGGGTCTCCTCACCGCGGTCGCCGACGGCGTCGCGCTCGACCAATCCGATCTGCCGCGCATTGAAAAAAATGAAAATCGCACCCCGCCTCCGGCCGATGTCGTCGATTTTTTGAAAGTGCTCTTAAAGCGCCAATGCGAAGCCTTCGACGTGGCGCCGCGATTAATCGCGTCGATGGCTGATTTAGAGGCCCTTGCGCTTGATCAAAACGCTGATATCCCGGCGATGAAAGGCTGGCGGCGCGAGGTTTTCGGCGCGCGCGCGCTGTCCGTCATTCGCGGCGAAATCGCCATGCGTCTCGTCGACGGTCAATTAGAGTTCATCGACCTATAATCGGTTAGCGGACGAATAGTCTTAAGTGAACTCCACGCGCCCCTTGACGCCGAACGCGGTCGCTAGGGCGTCGAGCCGGCGGATAATCAAATCTTGCACGAGATCAGCCCGGCGCGCCGGCGTCGAAAAAACAAGCGTTTCGCCGCGCATCGACACCGTAACGCCGTCAAGCGGCGCGGGGGACTTCGGGGCGAATGATGCAAGCAACCGCAAAGCGAGCCCTAAGCGGATCGCCCATTCCCGGCGCGCCAGTGGGATAAGCGTAAACTCCGGGCGCTCCAAAGAATAAACGTCCTTGCCCTCGTGGCGCGTATAAAGCGCCAACGCCAACGCGACGCGATCCGCATGGGCGATACTATAAAAGGGCGTGCGCAATGCGGTGTCATAGAGATGCTCACCGCGCAAATCAGGATGGAAAAATGCCCCGGCGTCAATAAGCGTCGATGCGGCCGTCACTAAGCGGCGATCCGTCTCATCAGCTGACTGAAAAAGCGGCGCCAGAGCGCGCGCCACGGCGGCCCCATATGACGGCGTCGGCGAAAGTCGACCGGCAAGAAACGCAGCACCCGATAGAAGCGGATCAGCCTTGCGCTCTTCAGTGGTTAGATGATCATAGATAACGCCCTCGCGCAGTCCGCCCGCAGAAACCAATAGTTTTGAAACGCCTGCCCGCATGAGCACGGCGCTCAGAACAAGCGCCGCATAGGGCAAGGTTTCAATGCGTCTGCGCGGAATGCCCGGGATTTCTTGTAACGACGCTCGGCTTTGGCTGGCGATGAAGCGACACACATCAGCCGCTTCGCGCGCCGAGACTTCGTAATGGTGGAGAATAGAAAGCGGGTGATTGCGCAATTGCATGTGGATGCGCGCTATCGCACGCCAGGCGCCGCCAACCGTATAAAGCGCACGCTCGCCCTTCCCCGCGAGCCAACCGCATCCATCAAGGGCGTCTTCAATGAGTGTTTTCGCCTTCTTTAAATCGCCATCGGTTTGCTGCATCAGCGCCAACGGCCCCACCGGCAAACTAATTGCGGACCCGAGCGCGCCGCCGCTAACCTCAATTAGTTCTAAACTGCCGCCGCCCATATCGCCGACAAGGCCTTCAGCATCCGGCTCATAAGACAAGACGCCAAGCGCCGCCAAGGCAGCCTCCCTGGCGCCGTCAATGACATCAATGTCGAAGCCGATGGCGTTCGCGCGACGCACGAACTCTTCGCCGTCGCTAGCGCTGCGCACCGCCGCTGTCGCTACCGCGTAAACGACGGGCGCCCCGTAATCGTTCAGTAAGCCGCGGAACCGTTTCAAGGTGGCCAACGCGAACGCCACGGCATCCGGATTCAGGCTGCCGTCTGGGCCCATGTTCCGACCAAGCCCGCACAACGACTTTTCATTGCAAATGGCGAAGGGCGCGCGGAGCGGTCCGTCATAGACAACCATCCGCACCGAGTTCGACCCGATATCGATAACGGCCCGCCGCAGCGACGATTGACCATCATTGGCCTGCGGTTCCGCGGCGACGTCGGACATAAACTCAAAATTCGAAGACGATGCGTCGGTCGCGGGCCTTGCGGGCGCCGTTAAGGTCGAATGCTCCAGATCCGACGACATCGCCTTGCGCGCCCTTACGCTTTCGGCCGGATCGGCTTCGGCGCATTGAGTTCAATGGAAGCGCCACGACCGGAAAGGCTCGGATTAATCATCATATAATGATGCACGTTGAACGGCGTCACATCGTCTGGAACGCTGACGCGTTCATAGGCGCCGGCGGGCGTCAAACGCCAGCTTTGCGCTTCGTCATTCAGATTAGCGACCATAATCTGGTCGAGCACCTGACTGTGCACCGTCGGATTTTCAATTGGGCAGAACACTTCAACACGGCGATTGAGATTGCGCGGCATCCAATCGGCCGAGGAGATATAAACACGCGCTTCCGGGTTCGGCAGCGGCCGCCCCGTCCCAAACGCGAAAATCCGCGCGTGCTCCAAAAAGCGGCCAACAATGCTCTTCACACGTATATTCGAAGACAACCCCGGCACGCCGGGGCGTAGGCAACAGATGCCGCGCACCACAAGGTCGATTTGCACCCCGGCGCCGCTCGCCTCATAGAGCTTGTCGATAATGACGCCGTCAACAAGAGAGTTCATCTTCGCCCATATCGCCGCCGGGCGTCCGGCCATCGCATGACGAATTTCTTCATCGATCAGACGCGTTATTTCCGAGCGCAGATTAATCGGCGCAACGGCGAACTTCTCAAAGCCAGTCGGGCGTGCATAACCGGTGATGTAATTGAAGACCTTCGCCGCATCACGGCCGATCGCTTGATCGCAGGTGAAGAGCGAGAGATCCGTATAAATACGCGCGGTGATTGGATGATAATTGCCCGTGCCCACATGCACATAAGTGCGAATAGTATCGCCTTCTTGTCGCGCCACGACGGAGAGTTTACCGTGGGTCTTATACTCCAAAAATCCGTAAACGACGTTTACGCCGGCGCGCTCGAGCGCGCGAGCCCATTTAATGTTCGCCGCCTCGTCAAATCGCGCCTTCAATTCCACGAGCGCCGTAACGTTCTTTCCCGCTTCAGCCGCATCGATCAAAGCTTCGACAATAGGCGATTGGTCTGACGTGCGATAAAGCGTTTGCTTGATGGCGACAACATCCGGATCAGCGCCGGCCTGTTTAAGAAACCGCACGACGACATCGAACGATTCATAAGGGTGGTGAACGATAATGTCTTTTGCACGGATAGCTGAGAAACAATCGCCGCCATGTTCGCGAATGCGTTCAGGAAAACGCGGCTCATAGGAAGGAAATTGCAGATCCTTCCGCTCTTTTGGAATGAGTTGCCCTACTTGCGCCAAGCCGAGAACGCCGTCGATGAGCACGACGTCATGGGGCGTCGCTTTAATCCGCTCGATAATCTGCTCACGCATCGGCTCCGGCATAGACGCGTCAATTTTGAGGCGGATTACGTCGCCGCGGCGACGACGCTTCAACATGGTTTCAAAAACCCGAACGAGGTCTTCGGCTTCTTCTTCAACCTCAACGTCAGAATCGCGGACAATCCGAAACGCACCATGCGCCTTCAGAGTCATGCCTGGAAAAAGATGGCCGATAAAGCGCGTGATCATCCGTTCGATGGAGATGTAACGCACGTCGCCCCGCCCTTGCGGGCCGGCGGCCGCCGGTAATTTGATGAACCGCCGCCGATTATTCGGCAGCATGACGATATTCGTCAGCGGCGAGCCGTCCCGCCGTTCAAGCTCGAAGCACAACACCAATCCGAGATTAGGGATAAACGGGAATGGATGCGCCGGGTCGAGGGCGATCGGCGTTAAGACCGGGAAAACGTTGGACAGAAACTCATCTTCCAGCCACGCTATTTCCTCGTCCGTCAGTTCGTCGCTCGCAACCAGGGATATCCCCTCCTCGCGCATTAACGGAACAAGCTCGCGCCAACAGCGCTGCTGCTCGGCCATCAAGGCCTGCGCTTCGGTGTTGATAAGCGCCAATTGCTCTTCAGCGGAAAGCCCGTCCTGGCTGACGGCGGAAACATTCTCTCGAATTTGCCCGCGTAGCCCGGCGACACGGACCATGAAAAACTCATCGAGATTGCTGGCGGAAATCGACAAAAACCGAAGCCGCTCCAGCAAAGGATGATCGGCGTTAAAGGCCTCGTCGAGAACACGCATATTAAAGGCGAGCCAGGACAGTTCGCGGTTGATAAATCGTTCCGGAGACGTCGGCGCAATCGTCGCCACAGCGTCGTCATGGTCCGTATCAAGAAGGTCGCGTCCAGACGCGCGGGGCGATAAGTCGGCGGATTCCATCGCGTCGCTCCTAATTACCGTCACCCAAATCTAAGACGCCTTAACCGAAGGCATCCATGCAACGGCGCATCCCCGGAATAACCGGCGCCAATAAGGCCCTCAAACGTGTCGAGCAGGTCTCATCTCGCATCGCGTCATAGACCTAAATTCTCTTCTTTATCAATGACCTTGCGCGCCAAGGCAATCGAGATCCGAGCCTTGCCCGCAATCGCGGCGACATCGAGCGCTGAGACGAAAGCTCGGGCGGCGTCGAGGCTGCGCGCAAGGCGCGGCGCGGCGTAGTCTATAACCTTTTCATCCACCGACAGTTGACGATCGGTGAAGAGCTTGTCGATCACACGGCGCAATAATTCTTCATCAGGCGGCGACACCGTCAAACGAGACAGCGCCCCCAACCGCGTTTCCAGATCGCGAAGACCGCCAGCCCAATCTTTGGGGTCGCCGCGCCCCGTCACGACGATCCGCGCGCCGGCCGAAGACCGCGCCCGCTCGATTGCTTCTAGAAGGAGCGTCGGTCGCGTTAGACGGTCGACGCCGTCGATAACGAACAGCGCCCCATCGGCGACACGATCAATGCCGCCGTCGTCAGCCACGGTGACGAGCTCACCGCCGTGTTCGGTCGCCAAGATTGACGCCAAATGGGTCTTGCCGGCAGACGGCGCCCCACAGATCGCGAGGGCGAATTCATCAGACGCCGCCCAAGCGTCTAGGGTCGGCAGGTCAAGCCGATTCGCCGGGGTTTCAATAAAATCCGTTCGGCCCAATTTAGCCGGGCCGAAAGGGAGATCGAGGGGATATTGGCCCGTCAAGGACATGCTAGCTCATAAGGAGACGCCGAAACGACGGAACGTTTCGTAAAAGTAGCTGATTTTATTGAATAATGCCAATTCAAGGTTGATAGGCGCGCTTGTTGCGCATTCCACAGCTGGGCGGCCTTTCACGAACCAGAACAAAGGCCAACCGCTGAGGTTACGCGCTGACGGCGTCACTCGTTGCTCCGCGCTACTTCAACCGCGTGGTGCTGTCGGTCTCACCGATAAGATCGCGCAACGCCTCTGGCGACGCGGCTGTCGGGGTCGCTGTCGGCAGCGCTTCGCTTTCGTCAACGGTGTCGCTGAAGAGGCCACGACGGCGCTCACGTAAAAAGCGTTGCCCGCGATACCGAGACGATACCGCTGGCGTCGCTAAAAACCACCGCCCGCCGGTTTCGGTCCAAAATACGATTCCCTGATTTTCCAACGCGACCTGCAAACGCTGGGGATCGCCGAAGACACGAACTTCCATTTCGGCGCCGCGAGGCGATAGCGCGGCGATACGCACAGCGCCCACAAGCGGCGTGGCGATGAGCGCGGCGCGAATACGCGCCCAATCCTCGATCGAATCGAAAAACGCCGTGGCCAAAAGACGCGCATTGCTCGAATGGTCGATCAGCGTCAGCTCTTTCCAACCGCTGGCGTATTTAGCGATCGCCGATTCGATAAGGCGTTCGGCGATAACGGGAAAATTGCCCGATATCTCTGAAATGTAGGCCGTCGCTAGGACTTCGCCAACTTCGGCGGCGAAGTCTTCATCGGGCGGCGGACGATAGCCGTAAAGATCGCCGCTATGAGCCGGCGCCGCACCACGCGCTTCGCTTGCGGCCGTTTCTCCGGAGCCGTTTTCAGCGAACAAATCGTTCAACGGGTCGGCTGCGAGATTAGCGGAGCGCGCCGTCTCACGATAACCATTGATAAGACGGACACGCACCTGATCGGAGCCGTCCGCCTGCTTCAACCGCGCATGAGCGACAACGACCTGGCTGACGCCATAACGCGCGCCGATCGCCGCCAAGGCTTCGCGATTGATCGACAAAGCCCCATTGGCGGTGATAAGGGCGCGATCCTCGGCGTCGCCCTTAGGCGCAACCATTGGCGTTAATTCATGCGTGAAAGGACGCGATCGCCAGGCCGCCATCCAGGGATTATTGCGCTCCCACAGATAAACGCCGTTGTCCGTTTGCAAGACCGGCAAAACGAGCGCCTTGCGCGTTTGCGCCTCGCTATAGGGAATGCCGGCGTTCTTTAGCAGGCCGCGAATCGATTCCGGTTTGAAACGATAGGTGATGAAGGCGCGATAAAGCTGCGAGGAGCTTTTCTCGCCGTAAACTTCAAAACTTGATTCTAAATCCACTAAATCACGCGGCGACAGCATAATGGCGCGCTTGGCGCCGCCGCCAAAGGCTTCGGCCTCTTCGCCGTTCGCGAGCCTTGGCAGATACACCCAGTCTTGCTCCGGCGTGATCCGCCGCAACAGAATATCAAGCGCCCGCCGGCGGCCTTGCGACTGGGCCACATCTTTCGCCCGCGTCGCGCTGTCAGCGCGTGCTTGAACGGGCACGCGGGCGACGACAAAGACATCGTCCGCCGCCACTGTCGGCGTCGGCGCAAAGACCATGCCCGACGCCGCAACAAAAACCAGAAAAAGAAGACGTGACGCCGCGCCCATAAGAACCCCATTTTAGCGCATCGCCGGCTCGCGCCGCTTGCGAATACGCGCTCCTGTTCGTTATAGCGGGCGTCGGTTTCGTTCACACCCCCAAAACGCGTCCATCCGCTGTTGCTGGGAAACGCTTGCACGCTGCGACACGCGATAACGATAGCTTTCGCGTCTTAACCCTTCGAAAGGCCGAAATTATGGCTGACCCCTACAAAGACGCCGGCGTCGATATTGACCGCGGCGCGGCGCTCGTCGAGCGCATCAAACCGTTCGCCAAAGCGACGCGGCGCGCGGGCGCAGACGGCGATCTCGGCGGGTTCGGCGGCCTATTTGATTTAAAAGCGACGGGCCTCAAAGACCCCATTCTCGTCGCCGGGGCTGACGGCGTCGGCACCAAACTCAAAATAGCGATCGACGCCGACCGCCATGATGCGATCGGCATTGATTTAGTCGCCATGTGCGCCAATGACGTCCTCGCCCAAGGTGCCGAGCCGCTTTTCTTCCTCGATTATTTTTCCACCGGCGCCCTCGACAATGACGTGGCGGCGAGCGTCATCGAAGGGATCGCTCGGGGCTGCTCCGAAGCCGGATGCGCGCTCATTGGCGGCGAGACCGCGGAAATGCCCGGCCTTTATCAGCCGGGCGATTACGACCTCGCCGGCTTCTGCGTCGGCGCAGTGGAACGCACCGCCCGCGTCCCCCGCGCCACAGAGCCCGGCGACGTGATGATCGGGCTTGCCTCCTCCGGCGCCCACGCGAACGGGTATTCTCTCATTCGAAAAATCGTCGCCGACAATGATCTCGACTACGCCGCGGCCGCGCCATTCGATTCCTCGCGCGATCTCGCTGCGGCGCTTTTGGCGCCGACCCGCCTTTATATTAAATCCGTGCACCCCTTGTTTACCGACGAACGCGTCAAAGCCTTCGCCCATATCACCGGCGGCGGACTAACGGAGAACGTCCCACGCGTGCTATCGCAGGGCTGCGCGCCGCGATTTGACGACGCAGCGCTGGCGCTGTCGCCCCTCTTCGCTTGGCTGCAGGAAACGGGCGGCCTCGCGCAGGCCGATATGCATCGGACGTTTAATTGCGGCGTCGGCGGCGTTGTCGTCGTCGCATCAGGCGTTGTCGACGACGTTATGCGCTCCCTCCAAGACGCCGGCGAAACGCCGCGCGTTATCGGCGACGTGACGGAGGCCTGAGAACAATGGCGAAAGCGCGCCTTGCGGTTCTTATTTCCGGCCGCGGCACCAATCTTCAGGCGTTGATCGACGCCTGCGCGACGCCCGACTATCCGGCGGAGATCGTCCTTGTGCTGTCGAACCGGCCGAAAGCGGCCGGACTGGACCGGGCGCGCAAGGCGAACCTCGAAACGACAATTATCGACCACAAACCTTTCGGCTCCGACGATGAAGGGCGCGCGGCATTCGACGCGGCCCTCGACGACGCCCTGCAAGCGGCGAACGTCGATTATGTCTGTCTCGCCGGCTTCATGCGGCTGTTTACGGCGGATTTCACGCAGCGCTGGCGCGGCCGGATGATCAATATCCACCCGTCTCTCTTGCCGGCCTTCAAAGGCCTCAGCGTGCATGAGCGGATGATCGAACAAGGCGTGAAGATCGCCGGTTGCACCGTGCACTTCGTCACCAGCGAAATGGACGCCGGCCCCATCATCGGCCAAGCGGCCTCGCCCGTGCGTCCCGACGATACGGCCGAGACGCTGGCGGCGCGTATTCTCACCCTGGAACACCAACTATATCCAGCGTGCGTGCGCCTTCTCGCCGAGGGCAAAGCGCGGATCAGCGCCAATAACCGGGTGCAATTGCCGGCGGACGTCGCAACCGACGCCTCTATCGTTTTTCCCGCCAGCGAATGAGCCTTTCCAAACCCGCTCACTCTTGTCGCTGAGGACCGCCGGGCCCATCTAAACACGACGCTGTTGAAAGGACTGCCGCCGATGCCGCGCACCGTCACCGTGACCTTATCCCATGATCTCGGCAAAGACGCCGCCCGCGCCCGGGTCGAAGAAGGCGCTCGCCAAATCATCGGCGCGCTCGGCGGCGGCGTCTCCGCCCGCCTTTTCAAAGTTCACCAAGAATGGACCGGCGAGGACCAACTCTCATTCAATGCCAAAGGCTTAGGCAAGACTATTGATGGAACAATTGATGTCTTTCCTGCCCATGTCCGGATCGAAGCGACCTTGCCGAACGTGCTCGCGGCGCTTGCAGAACTCATCACCGGCAGGGTCGAAAAAGAGGGCCGGTTGTTGCTGGAAAAGCGCGCTTAGACCGCAGCGCCAGTAACTGCGAGGATTGCTAAGGCCGTCCGACGTGATACGCTTTCCACGTTGATTCGTCGCTCATCGACATCTCCATCTCGTTTTGCGTTCATCTCTGTTGCGTTGCCCACAAAGCGTTCAACGCGCACGACGCCCTTTCGCGGCGCAGCGCCAGCATAAAGCCTCGCCGATATGACAAACCGAAAACTCCGCCACACGCTTCGCCGCGCGCCCCTGCTCATCGCCATGACAGGCATTCTCGCCGGATGCAGCGTTTTTAGAACGCAGTCGGCGTCGGTGACTACTGACGATAAAAACACGGCGGCGGAACTCGCCGCGACGCCGGCGACACTCAGAACGACCAGAGACTGGCGCGCGACAGCCCGGCCCGCCTCCCTTGCGCCATGCGCGGCGAACGGAGGCATCGGCGCCGGCTGCTATGACAATACCAGCCGCCATACATCCTCAGCCGACACGGCCCTCGACGTTATTGAAACAATCGATGCAGAACGCGCCGCGCGCTTTCGCCCGAGCGACGCGCGCTAAGTCAGCGGTCACCGATTTCAGACAAAAAACCTTCTCGCGACGCGTATCACCGCTACTGCATTATGCTCGGCGACAAGTTCGCCACGCCGCCGTCCACAACGATCGTGTCGCCGGCAACATAGTCACCTGCTTTGCTGGCTAAGAAGATCGCTGCGCCCGCCATGTCTTCCGGGCGGCCGACGCGTCCTGCCGGCACCACCTGCGCAACGGCGTCAGCATAATCGCGCGCCGCTTTGTTCATGTTCGACGCGAACGCACCGGGGGCGATGCCAGAGACAAAGATCTGATCTTTGATAAGCCGCGCCGCCATCCGTCTTGTTAAATGGATCAAAGCCGCTTTCGAGGCTTGATAAGAATACGTCTCCCACGCATTAATCCGCATACCATCTATAGAGGCGATCATCACCACCTTAGCAGGTTGTTCGGGGCTCGCCGCCGCTTTTAATGCGCCATGAAAACGCTGGGTCAAAAAGAACGGCGACTTCACATTGAGGTCCATCACCTTATCCCAGCCGCTTTCGGGGAAACTGTTAAAGTCTTCGCCCCAGGCTGCGCCGGCGTTATTGACGAGAATATCAAGCTTGTCTTCATGGGCGCCATAGGCGTCGACCAAGGCCTGACACCCTTCCACGGTCGACACGTCCTGCGGCAGGGCGATGCACGTTCCTTCAGATGACAAAGCTTCCGCCGTTTGCGCGCATTGGTCCGCCTTGCGCGCGGAAATGTAGACTTTCGCGCCATGGGCCAAAAATCCGCGGGCGATCATTTCTCCTATGCCGCGCGAGCCGCCGGTGATCAGCGCTGTGCGACCTTCCAAAGAGAACAGTGATTTCATCGCGAGACGTCCTTTCGATTGTCGCTCTTCTGTCGAGCACCGCTATCATGCGCCGCCTAAGAACGGTTGTGTTGGCCGAATAAACACCCACCGATCGGGCGCCGGATCAGACGCATCAGCACGAGAAGGGCGAGGCATTGCTGACGCTATCGTCCTAACGAGTCAGACTAAGCCCGCCGCCCCGCCCTGCAACTCTTTCATGCACCACGAAAAACACGAAACCGACTGGCGGTGCACAAAGGACGCCGCCGCCGCTGTCAATGTCCTTATCTCCAGCGCTTATCCGGGTTTGCTTTTCGGGTTCGATTGCGACTAGTTTCGGCCCGCATTTTGTTGCGTTTGGAATGCGCCAAGGCGCGGCGCCCAAGGACGCGTTCATGGCGCTCCAGCTAAGCTTTACCGGGGAGAAATCATGTTGGTGTCCGTTGATCGGCCACGCGCAACGCTTGCGCTTGGACTTCTATTGCTATTATTAGCCGGCTTCGGCGCATCGCGACTGTCGATCAACGCCGACAATCGCATTCTTTTTTCCCATACCAACGAAAACCGCCAGGCTCTCGACCTGTTCGAAAAGCGGTACTCGACGCAAACGAACCTCATCATCGCGCTTCATGCAGACGACGGCGACGTTTTCACGCCCGACCGGCTGACGAAACTTATCGAGCTTACAGACGCCGCCTGGCGACTGCCCTACGCCACGCGCGTCGACAGCATCGTCAACGCCACGAAAATCACGTCCGACGCCGAAGGGCTGGTCGTCGGCGACATGGTGGACGCCGGCGCCTTCAAAGCATCGCCGGAGCCAATCGCCGCCGAAGCGCGCGAAGCGGTGCTCGGCGATCGACTAATCGTCAACCGTCTTGTCGCCGATGACGGTGCGACGACGGCCATCAACATCGTCTTCAATTACCCCATGGGCGCATCCGGCGCGGCTGGAGAAATTGTCAGCGCCGCACGCGCCATGGTCGATGACGCCGAGATCGACGCAGTCGGCCTCGTCGACTGGCAGGGCGGCCGGGTCGCCAGCAGCGCGGCGTTCTCCAACGCTGCAAAAACCGACATGAAAACCCTGACGCCCCTCGCCTATGTGGTGATTTTCGTCTTGGTGGGAATTTTGCTGCGCTCGGGCGGCGGGGCTTTATGCCTATTGGCGCCGATCCTATTCGCGACAATCGCCGCCATGGGGCTCGCCGGCTGGGCAGGCATGTCGATCAACGCCGCCACCGCGTCAGCCCCAACGGTCATTCTCACCCTCGGCGTGGCGACGCTCATCCATCTACTCACCAACTTTCAAGCACGGTATGCGGAGCACCGCGACAAATCTCGTGCCGTAAAAGAAGCCTTACGCGAGAGCCGAACACCCATCGCTCTGGCGCTCTCGACCACCGCAATGGGCTTTGCGACGCTGAACTTCGCCGACTCGCCGCCCTTTCGCGACATCGGCAACATCACCGCGGCGGGCGCGCTGTTGTCGCTGATTTTCGGGCTCACCGTGTTGCCGGCGCTCCTAACGCTAGCGCCCTTACGCCCCATCGAGGGCGGCTTACCGATGCAAGGGGTCGTCAATAATGCGACGAACTTCATACTTCACAAGCGTAAGGCTTGCCTCATTACTGCACCGCTCGTTTTCGCGCCGCTAATCGCCGGCGTCGCGCTTATCGAGATCGACGATAACTTCATCCGCTTTTTCGACACACGGTACGAATTCCGGCGCGACGCCGAGGCCATTCAAGAGAACCTCACTGGCCTCGATATCATTGAGTTCGACGTTGGCGGCGCAGAAGAGAACGCGCTTTTTGACCCGGCGTATTTTGCCGAAATCGAAGCCTTCGAAGATTGGCTCGCCGACCAGCCGAAAGTCGTCTTCACCGCGTCCATGGCCGAGACGTTCAAGCGCCTCAACCAGCATATGAATGACGGTGCGCCGGAGGCTCACACGCTGCCGACGAACCCAGACCTCTATGCGCAGTATCTCCTTGTCTATGAACTGGCGCTCCCATTCGGACGTACCCTGACGGATGCCGTCACCGTTGACAGGTCTCGCTCGCGGGTGACGGCGACGATGCGCGGGGCGTCCACCAAAGAAGTCGCAGCCTTGCGCGAAGCGGGCGAGGCGTGGCTGCGCGACAATGGCGTCGCATCGGTAACCGGCTCTGGAACTGGCCTCGCCGTCATGTACGCTTATCTCTCCACACTGAATATCGAAGCAATGAAGATCGGCACTTTCGTAGCGCTGATTCTCATATCGGGCGTATTGCTGGTGGCGTTTCGCAGCGTAAAATACGGCGTCATCAGTCTTTTGCCGAACCTTTTGCCGATCATCACGGCGTTCGGCGTTTGGGGCTTGCTTGTGGGCACTATCGGGGTCACGGCGTCGGCCGTCAGCGCCATAACGCTCGGCATCATTGTTGACGACACCGTGCATCTCATGTGGCGCTATCTGGCCGCGAAGCGGAAGGGCGCCGATGCCGAAACCGCCATACGCGTCATGTTGCGCGATGTCGGCCGGCCTATGCTGACGAGCACCATCGCCCTCATTGTCGGCTTCGCCGTGTTGGCGACGTCCGGCTTTCAAATCACGTCGAGCCTTGGCGCGCTCGCCGCGATTACCGTCTTTATCGCCCTTGTCGCCGACTGGTTCCTGCTGGCGCCGCTACTGCTCGCCATTGACGGGAGATCGACCGTTTCAAAAGACGCCGGATTATCGCTGGCGCCGACGGGCGCGCTAGCCGCGTCAGCTGTCGCAACGCAAGAAGAACAGCGAATCGCTTAAATCGCGCGAGCTACCGGAAACCGACTAAGCCGCGTCGTCCGGCGCGCCGAATTGCTTGCGCCATTCGGTCAGCGTTTCGTCTTCAATTTTCTGGAAAAGAACCGGCGCCGGCGTAAAGGCCTCGCCGCCTTTAAGAACCGCCAAGGCCTCAGCGCCTCTTGTCGGCCAAGCTCCCGCTTTATCAGGGTCAAGACCAAAAATTCCGAACATCTTCGCCGCCGTGTCCGGAATGACCGGCCGCGACAACGCCGCGAACAAAACGATGAGATTCAGTCCACAGCGGACGGACGCCGCGGCCGCCGTTTCGTCGGTTTTGAACACCGTCCAGGGCGCGGCTGTCTGTAGATACTCATTGCCGGCGACCCAGATACCGCGCAGTTCCGCGAACGCTTTGCGGAACTCCATCGCCTCGAGCGCATCTGTATAGGCTTTGAGACGCACATCAAGATCAGCGGCGAGCGCGGTCTCCGTTTCGCCATAGGCCCCGGCGTCCGGGACCGCCTCGCCGAAGCGGCTGACGCAGAACCGGGTGATGCGATTAACGAAATTGCCCAGCACATCCGCGAGGTCTTTGTTCACGACGCTTGCGAAATGCTCCAGCGTGAACGAGGCGTCATCGGACTCCGGCGCGTTCGCCATCAAATGCCAGCGCCAGTAATCCGCCGGCAGAAGGCCCAGCGCCTGGTCCATGAAGATGCCGCGCTTTTCGCTCGTAGAAAACTTGCCGCCATACCAGGTGAGCCAGTTCAAAGACTTCAAGGTGTCGACGGTCTTCCATGGCTCTTCAGAGCCTAAGAGCGTGCACGGGAACGACACGGTGTGGAACGCCACATTGTCCTTGCCCATAAATTGCACATAGCGCATGTCGTCCGCGCCCTCGTCCGTACGCCACCATTTCGACCAGGCGTCCGGCGCGCCCGTCGCGTCAGCCCATTCGCGGGTCGCGGCGATATAGGCGATCGGCGCGTCGAACCACACATAAAAGACTTTCGTCTCAAACCCCTCACGTACGACGCCATCGTTCTCGACCTTCACACCCCAATAAAGGTCACGGGTGATGGAGCGGGCGCGCAAGCCCTCCTTCAGCCATTTGTTCGCGATGGAGACGGTGAGGCTCGGCCAGTCTTTTTGGGCGCCGATCCAATCGGCGATGCGATCCTGCATTTTCTCTTGCAGGAGATAGAGATGCTTCGTCTCCCGCAGCTCGATATTGCGCGAACCTGAGATCGCCGAATAGGCGTCTTTAAGATCCGTGGGGTCGAGCAGCCGTCCGCAATTATCGCACTGGTCGCCGCGCGCTTTTTCATAGCCGCAATGGGGACAAACGCCCTCCACATAACGGTCGGGTAAGAAACGCTGATCTTCAATGGAGTAGACCTGTTTGTCGGTGCGCTCTTCGATGAGGCCTTTGGCTTCGAGCACCGCCGCAAAATGCTGCGTCAGCGTTGCGTTATGGGCGCTCGACGAGCGGCCGAAATGGTCAAACGAGAGGCCGAACGCCGCGCCCGCCGCTTTCTGGAGATCGTGCTGTTCCGCGCAATACTGCTCAACGGACTGTTCAGCGGCGCGTGCGGCGAGCTCCGCCGGCGTGCCGTGTTCGTCTGTGGCGCAAATATAAAGGACGTCATGCCCCTGCGCCCGTTTAAAGCGGGCATAGACGTCGGCCGGCAGCATGGAGCCGACAAGATTGCCGAGATGTTTGACGCCATTGATATATGGCAGGGCCGAGGTGATGAGAATCCGGGACATTGGGGCAAACGCCTCACGCGAGATATCGCCCATCGCAGCGGGCTATCGAATGAGGCGCTATAGGGGTTTGGGGCTCGCCGCGCAAGGAATGGAGCGTTTTATCAACCAGCGCCGACCTTGCGGCGAGACACTGGTGGAATACCGGCCTTCCCGTGCTGCCCTGCTACGCCGCCCTTCAGCGCTGATGTGCCGCTACATAGCGAACGCCGGGAGCCAGCCGCCGAATTGCGCCGCGAAGGTTTGCACGAAGTTGGACGCTTGGGTGAGGTTCTGCAGAAACTCCGTATGCGATACGCCGTTTGCATGGGAAACCGCTATACCGACAAAGATCAGCAATCCCAAAATCCGACCGGCGCCGCGGCCCGCGTTTAAAAACAGGGCGATCGCACCGATAATCTCCAAAATGCCCGGTAGGCCGCCAACGAGCAGGCTGGCCGCCAAACCTTCCATCGTCGTGGTGTCGACGGTTCCGATCAATGGCGCGGCGGCCTCACTGTTTCCGGGCATGACGCCGGTGAGATGCGTCGCGCCAAGAAGCGTCAACAGTCCGGCGCAAGCGCCTTGGCCCATATTTTTGAAGAAGTTCAAAGAGCCGAAAACCGACCGACCAGCGGCTGCAAAGCCACCGCGGCGTCTGGAAAGAGCGCCCGGTTTATCAAACATCAAGCGTTCATTGACCACCGATCCAGCAAGCGCACGGCCCGCATTGGCTCCGGCGTTGGCGACAAACAGCTGTTTCGGCATTTTCCTCTCTCCTAGGTTTCCCTGGCGCACGATACAATTGCGCCCTATCGCTTTTTTCCGATCCCGCCGGCGCGTCTCCCCGAAGCCGGCATAGTTAATAGAAATCGGGGCGATGGCCTAAAAGCGGGCGAGAAACGGAAACATTGCGGCGAAATCAGGCGCGCGGCGCCACAATTGGGCGTCAGCGCTAAACGACGGGTGATTTTGAGGGCGCAATAGCGTCGCCGGCGCTTTGAGAGGCGATTCGAGTCCGGCGCTAAGCCTTCCTCTAAACCTCTGTCGCCGCCCAATCGGCCGGCAGTTTGCGCGCAGTCCATAAAAACGCGGCGACGCTCGCTAAGCTCGTTAGCGCCAGGCTCGACAATGCCAGGCGCAAAGCGGTCACCGATCCGAATGTTTCTTGTAACGCATCGGAGGCCGCGCCCACCCACAACGGGGCGCCGCTGAGCGCAATGAGGTTGATCACAAAAAAGAAAACCGCCGTTGCAAACGCCCGAAGGCGGACGGGCGCCAGCGTTTGCACGAGCGAAAAACACGGGCCGAGATAGAGCCCTAGCCCTAGTAGGAATGGGGCCGACCAAAACAGCGCCCAAAACGCGCTCGGCGCCCAAACGGACAACAATCCACTGAAAATAGTCAATGACAGGCCGGCGGCTGAGACGAGCGCATAGGCGCCTTTGGTTTTACTCAAAAAGCGATCCGCCAGCGCCCCGCCTAAATAGGTGCCAGCGCCGTAAACGCCGCCGTTCAGCAGAGCCAACGCGATGGCGATGTCGGCGGGCGTCACGTCAAAGGCCCGCACATAATAGTCGATAGTCCAAAAACTCGACCCGTAGCCGGTGAAACTGGCGAATGTCACAGCGACAGTGACGCCAGCATAAGACGGGATCGAAAAAAGCGTCCGCACGTCGGCGACCACGCCCCGCAATCTATGGCTTTGCGGAACACCGTCCGACAGCGAAGGGTCGGCAGACTTTGCCGCGACATGCTTTGAGATCGGCGCGCTTGGCTCAAAACCGCCGCGCGACGGTTCGCGCACCGTGAGGCGCACCACCAGGGCGAACAGAACCCCCGGCAGGCCGACGAACAAAAAGGCAATGCGCCAACCAAAAGCTTCTAAGAGCCAACTGCCGGCGAGAAAAGCGAGCATGCCGCCAAACGGAATGCCAAGCGCATAAATGGCCATGGCGCGCGCGCGCTCTTCTTTCGGGAAATAGTCCGAAATCAAAGAATGGGCCGGCGGCGTGCACCCCGCCTCGCCGATTCCGACGCCAACGCGCGCCAAGGAAAGCTGGACGACATTGGCCGCCAATCCGGACAGCGCCGTAAACGCGCTCCAAAACGCCAAGGCCGTCGAAACGATGGCGACACGATTGGAACGATCGGCGAGCCAGGCGATCGGCAGCCCGAGCGTCGTATAGAGAAGCGCGAATGCCGGCCCTTTGAGAAAGCCCAACACCGTGTCGGAGAGCCCGAGGTCCGCTTGGATCGCTGGGGATAGAACCGCGATAATCTGGCGGTCGACGAAATTAAGGGCGTAAACAATCGTCAGTATGCCGAGCACGTACCAGCGATATCGCACGCCCAACGGCGCGCGCGCCGTGTCACGACCTAAGTCAGCGCCGTCCTCGGTTTGTGGAGATGACACGGTTGACGTCAAGCGATCTCAAAGTCGGGCGCTTTTTATCGCCCGAAACCGGTGACGCAGCTAAAGCCCGCTTTGCCGATCGCAGCTACCGCGCGCGGGTTATCGATTTTGAGGAGTTCGCCAAGGGCCGCCGATGTCGACGAAGCACGGGAGATGCGAAGCGTGTATTGCGCGAGATCGGTAAGATCATTGGTGTCCAACTCCTGATCGAGGTCATTCACCATACACACGGCCGTGTCTTGCGGAATGCCGATAGCTTGGAAGCGGTCTTCCAACGTTACACGCGCCGCAGTCGCGCATCCGGCGGCGCAAACACCTAGAAGGCCCATGCCGATGATGGCGTTCCGTACTACTGTCATCTCGTTTTCCCCTCGATTAACGAACGCACCAAGATTGGGCGCTCAAAACCGCCTGCGCTCTGTGCTTTTAACAACGATAGACCAGCTTTAGGCTCGCCAACAATCACAGACAACCGACTAGGGAGCGAAATGGCGATGAAATCGATGGTCAGCGAGGCGCCGGGCGGCCCAGAAACCCTTGTCTTGCAAGAGGCGGACGCCCCCGCGCCAGCCTCCGGACAAGTGCGCATCGCGGTGAAAGCCGCCGGCGTGAACTTTCCGGACACTTTGATCATTCGCGATCTCTATCAATTTAAGCCGCCGCGGCCGTTCGCACCCGGCGGCGAGGTCTCCGGCGTCATCGAGACGGTTGGCGACGGCGTTGAAAGTCTCGCGCCCGGCGACCGGGTTCTCGCCGCCGGTTTTAACGGCGGCTATGCGACCCATTTCATCGCCGACGCCGGTCAGACCATTAAGATCCCCGACGCAATGCCCTTCGACGAGGCCGCCGCTTTTTTGTTCGCCTACGGCACGTCGCAATACGCCTTGCGGGATCGCGGACGTCTGCAGGCCGACGAGGTGTTGTTTGTTCTCGGCGCGGCCGGCGGCGTCGGCGCAGCGGCGATAGAGATCGGCAAGGCGATCGGCGCCAAAGTCATCGCCGGCGTCTCGTCGGAGGAAAAAGCCGCGTTCTGTCGCGACCTCGGCACCGACGACGTTATCGTCTACCCCCGCGAGATTGACCGCGATGGTCAAAAAGCCTTGGCGAAAGAAATCAAGACCAAGGCCGCAGCGCTCGGGCGCCCCGACGGCGCGGACGTTGTTTACGACCCGGTCGGCGGCGATTATGCGGAACCCGCCGTGCGCGCGCTCGGATGGGAAGGCCGCTTTCTCGTGGTCGGCTTTCCGGCCGGCATCCCCGCCCTTCCCTTTAACTTAACGCTCTTAAAAAGCTGCCAAATCGTCGGCGTTTTTTGGGGCGCGTTCACCATGCGCAATCCGGCGCGTCATTTGGAACTAATGGCGGAGCTTTTTGATTGGTACAAAGAAGGAAAAGTGAAACCGCGCGTCACCGCGCGCTTTCCTTTGCAAGACGCCGCCAAAGCGCTCGCCATGATTGAAGAACGCAAAGCACTTGGAAAAATAGTTTTAACGATGTGACGGGCGACGGGGGCACCGCCTCACTATGGTCGCTCTTAAGCAACCGGGGCGTTCTCTGTCTCGCCGATCTTCCGCTTACCGAGAAGGCGCAGGGCCATGTTGCGTCCGGCTCTGAGCGACGGGTAGAGGAGCTTCGCCCGGGTCGGGCTTTGAAACACCCAGAAGTGCAAGCGGTTCACGATCCCCGACGGCCCGCTCATCATCGCCAATTGGTGAATGCACTCATCGCCGTGATAAATGGCGTCGCCGACTTTAAGGGCCATGCCCTCGTCGAAATCATAGCCGAGCGCTTTGATTTCCTCGACCACCGGATGGGCTTCGCGGGCGTCTATCAAGTGCACGGCGCCTGCCGCTTCGCGCAGACGGATCATGCGCACATAGGCGGAGCAGAACGGGCAATCGCCGTCATAAACCACATAGATATCGGGTGCACCGCTCATCGTGTCGCCTCTGCCGTCGTAAACACCGGAAATTCCGACCTGGCGATAACGTCGCGTTGGAGTCGGCCGTTTTCAAGGCCGAGGCACACTGATTCCGCCACATAATGGTAGGTCTTGATGTCGCTGAGGCGGACCGCGTCAAACGGCGTTTTCACGAGCGGCGACGGCAAATGGTGGTGAATGTAAGGCCAAGGGCGATAGCGGCCGTCCGGCCCTGCTTTGGCGAGGGCCGCAGCGTGGTGTGCGGCGATATACGCCGACATTGCCTCTAGGGGGCCAAATTGCGCCGGGCTCGGCGTTTCGTGCTGGGGCGGCGCGCAGGCCCGTCCGGCCTCGACGTCTTTCTTGCGCAAGACCGAGCCCCATATCGAAAAGTTGAAGTGCGTCTCACGCGCCGAACTCGGCGGCGCATAAAACTTGCCGTGGCTCACCTGGTATGACGCGGAATGGAAATAGCTCGACGGCACGCGCACGCGGGCGCCGTCTTGCATCTCGGCCTCGAAATAGACCGACATAAAGCCCGGCGAATCGTACCAAGCGAGCGTCGCCGTCTTGAAGAAAATTGCGCCGAACAGCACCGCCGCCGCGCCAGCGAAACGCGCGCTGCGCGTCCACCACGCATCCGGCACGGCGGCGAGCGTCGCGAGGATGACGGCGTTCAGCACCACCCATTTCCAAAAAAAGAGCCCATAGGTGAGATAGACCGAGAGATGGAAGAGGTCGTAAACGACCGTCAGCCCCATGATCCATTTGCGTCGGAAGATCGCGACGATCGCGGCGAACTGCGCGGCGAAACTCACCAAATGCAGCGGCAGGTTGAGGGCTTTTACCGCATCGTAGACGAACTGTCCGAGCGCCGGCCAGGCCGCGAAGGGATAGGTGCCCTTCTCCATGGCGCCCGGAAGGCCGTCATAAAGGCGGTTGTCCAAGAGCCAGGAGAACACGCCCCCGTCGAGGGCGAGTTTGGCGAGCGCGGAATAAAAGTAATTGCCGAAATGCCCGCCGACGCCGATCGCCAAAATCAGCAACGCCGCGCGCTTGGCGCCGTGAGCGCTGAGGCCAATCAAGCCTTGCAGGCGCTGAGACTGGCGCGTTGCGGCGATGAGCGTGAAACCGGCGCCGACAAACGCCAAGACTTCGACAACATTGCGAATGTCGAGATTAGAAAAGCCGAACCCGGTGATCGGCGTGTTGAGGTCGCGCATGAACCACAAGACCATCGCGCCCGCATAGAGCGCGGCGGGCCGAAACCAGGCCGCGAGCCCCAATGCGACACCAAGCCAGCGCCCGTATTGATGGAAGAGGACCGCCGGATGACCGTCGCCAAGCGCCGCATGGGGCACCGCGAAGGGTTCCGTGGCAAAGTAAAAGATCAAAAAGAGCGCGCCGGCTTTGGCGAAGCGCCGCATGAAGGTCTCAAAAGTCGCGAACGTCACCCAATAAAACGCGGCCGCCGGCGCGGGAATGATGACCAGCCACAAGGGCGCAAGCGCTGGAACTTTCTGCACCACGACGTCCGTGCCGTTGCGGACCAGCAAAAACAGCAAGAGCGCGCCGATGACAAAGAGAAGGATCGGCGCCGTTTGACCGTCATTGGTCTCCGGCGAGCGCGCCGGCGCCCTCTGAGACGGCCGAGCCGCGCTAAGCGCATTCGTCATCGTCATTAAATCCGTTCACCCTCAAGAGCGGCCTCGCGGAACGCGCACGCCGCTATTCTCGTTTCGCTCTACCTGTTCTATCAATCGCGCTCAACAAGGGCGCGCCTGGCGACCCGCGCCATAACGCTCCCTCGCCCCCTCGTCCAGAGAAAGACGCCCGCATGCCGCTTTCCACCTCGCTCGCCGCCGACATCCCTCGGCTCGCTCGGTACGCCGCACGCCTGGCCCGACGCCCGGACGAGGTGGTCATCGGCGGGGTGCGTCTCGCCGTCCCCCCGGGCGCGCGCGGGCCGGTGCTCCACAGCATTTACGCGGAGAAATATGAAGGGCTCGAAATCGCGGCCCTGCCCCGATACTTGCGGCCGGGAGACCGCATTGTCGAGGCCGGCGCGGCGATCGGCTTTGTCGGCCTTTGTTGCGCCCGCATTGTCGGGGGGGACAATCTTCTGATGATCGAGGCGAACCCCGCCCTCCTTCCGATCATCAACGGCAATTTCGCGCGGAACGACCTGCCCGCGCCTCGGCTCCTGAACGCCGTCGCCGCGACGGACGATGACGGCTCGGTCGCCTTTCATGTGGCGGAGCAGTTTTGGTCCTCGTCGGTTTTAGACCGCGGCCAAACGGCGGAAACGACGCACATTGATAAAGTCGATCTCAATCGCGTTTTCAGGGAAGAAGACGCGGACGTCTTCATTTGCGACATCGAAGGGGGCGAGTTCGCGCTCCTGCCGTCGCTTGATCTCTCACGCGTTCGTCTCGTCGTCATCGAACTCCATAGAAAGCTCGCCGACGCCGGCGCGGTGGAAAGCGCCATCGCCCAAATCGAGGCGCAAGGCTTACCGCTTAAAGAAACCCTGAAAGACGAAGTCTTTATTTTTCAGCATCCGGAATAAGCGCTTCCTCGCGCTCTTCCCACGGACGATCGCGCAAACGACGCTCGTCATGGCCGCGCGCGGCCATGCGCGGCCCTAGGAAGTCGTAAAAGAACCAATCTTTCAGCTGGAAGGGCGTCGCGTGGTAGAGAATGCGCTCAAACAGCGTCCAGCGCTTTTGCGTCGCCACATTGCGGCGGTCGCTCGCATGGCACCAAACCTCCGGTGCGTGCACGACCTTTCCTTGCTTCCAGATGCGGTGGACCAATTCATGGTCCTTGCGTAAGTAAGGCCATAAGTCCCGCGAATAGCCGCCGGCGTTTTTCAGCGCCTTGGTGCGAAATGTGTGGGCATAGCCGCCCGCATGGCACTGCTTGCGAAGGATATGCGGAATGACGCGCATCTTCATGCGCCGGCGATCGCTGTCCGCGCAGTCGGGATCGTCGTAAAGCGCCGTGGCGAGGACGGCCGCAACGTCAGGCGGCGCCGCATCGAAGCGGGCGGCCGCGCGCGCGAGATAATCCGGCGCATACCGCGTGTCAGCGTCGCAAATCGCGACCAGCTCCGTTGATACGGCCTTAACGCCGCGCTCCAGGGCGGCGGCTTGGCCTGGCGTTTCCTCTTCTAGAAAAACGACGTCGACACCGTCAGCGCCGGCGAGCGCGGCGAGCGCGACGTCAGCCGATCCGTCCGTAGACTTATTGTCAACGAGGATTAGCCGGAAGGGTTTCATCGTCTGGGCGAGGAGCGAGGCGAGCGTCGCGGCCAGGTAATCCCGCTCATTGAAGTAAGGGATCACCACGGACCACCGCGGTGCATCCATGGATGGCGACTGCAAAGATGTGGGGTTTGACGTCACTCGTGCGCGCCCCCTTAAAACTTAACGCCCGGCGCACCGGACGTCCACGGAGCGTATTTCTCCATCACCGATTGAAAAAGCGCGCTTTGCGTTAAACGTGCCAGCCAAGCGTGGAGCGCCGGCCATTCCGCGGCGTCAAACCAGTCCGGGTCGGCGATCCGGAATTGGCGGACAAACGGAAAGAGGGCGATGTCAACGAGCGTGTCGAGATCGCCCAACAGCGACCCACCGCCCTCAAGCTTTCTATTGAGCGTATGCAAGAAAGCGGCGCCCGCCTCCCGGTCCGCCGCCGGATCAGCGTCGTCATAGCGGGTCGCATATTTATAGCGGTCGAGATGACGTTTGAACGGCCCGTCATTGTCGCCGATGAGCGCGTCGCTTTCCTCGGCGTCGCCGTTCAGCCAACCGAAGGGATCGTATTGTTGGAGCGCCCAGTGCATGACGTCGAGGCTTTCGTCGATCACAGCTCCATCGGGCAAAACGAGAACCGGCACCGTTCCCTTCGCGCTCGCCTCAAGCATGGCGGCCGGTTTGTCTTTAAGCAGAACTTCGCGCAGCTCCACCGCGACGCCCGCAGCCTTGATCGCCATGCGCGCGCGCATCGCATAGGGGCAGCGTCGGAACGAGTAGAGAACCGCGCCGCTCACGGCTTGCGCCGGACGGCCTCTTTCGGGCCCATATGCTGGCCGCCGCGCGCTTCGGCGAGTTCCATCTGGCGCTGGCGTTCGGCGAACCGCGCGCGTCGCTCCTCAGAATAATCGCCATAGCACACCGCGCAGGAAACGCCTTCTACATAGTGCGGATGCGCCCGTCCGGCGGCGTCGACAGGCCGTCCGCAGGCGGCGCAAAGCGTGTAGTCGCTTTGCGTCAGACCATGCTCCACCGCCACGCGGCCGTCGAACACGTAACACGCGCCGCGCCAGGCGCTGTCGGCTTCCGGCACCGTCTCCAGATATTTCAGAATGCCGCCTTTCAGATGAAAGACATCCGCGAAGCCGAGCCGCCGCGCATAGGCCGTCGCTTTTTCACAACGAATGCCGCCAGTGCAGAACATAGCGAGCTTCTTACCCTTCGCATCGTCGGCAAGGTCGTCGAGCCAGGTCGGTAATTCGCCGAACGTCTCAGTTTTCGGATCGATCGCGCCGTCAAAGCTGCCGATGGCGACTTCATAGTCATTACGCGCATCAACCAACACGACGTCCGGATCGTCGATAAGCGCGTTCCAATCTTTCGGCTCCACATAAACGCCGACATCGGCGCGGGCGTCGACAGGAACGCCCATGGTGACGATTTCCTTCTTGAGGCGGACTTTAAAACGCTTGAACGGCGGTTCGCTCGCCTCGCTCTCTTTGTGCTCAAGATCAGCACAGCCCGGCAATGCGCTTAACGCGTCGAGGACCGCGTCGACGCCCGCGCGCGGGCCGGCGATGGTGCCGTTGACGCCTTCCGCTGCCAAGAGGATCGAGCCGACAACGCCGGCGTCGCTCCCCAACACCTCCAGCGGCGCTTTGCGCTCGGCGTAGTCAGGGAGATCGGTGAACTGATAAAAAGCGGCGACCACGTACATTTCTAAAGGTCCGCCAATTGCTCAATCGCCGCTTTCAGCTTGATGAGCCGAGCGCTGTATGCTTCGCGACGTTCTTTTTGCTCAGCGACGATCTCCGCGGGGGCGCGCTCGACAAATTTCTTATTGGCGAGCTTTTTGTCGATGCCGCCCATTTCTTTTTCAATCTTGACGGTCTCTTTCTCGAGGCGGGTTTTCTCCGCCACCGCGTCGATGACGCCGGCGAGCGGCAGCGCGAACACGGCCTCGCCATGGATCACTTGAACAGCGCCCTTGGGCGGCGCGGCCGCATCGGAAAACGTCTCGATACGCGCCAACCGTCCGACAAGGTCTTTGTGACGCCCAAGGCAAGTTTGGGTTTCAGACGAAGGCGCTATGGCGACCATTTCGATTTTAGCGCCGGCCGGAACGTTCATCTCCGCCCGGACGGAGCGCACCGCCGTCACGAGGTCGATGACCCAGTTGATTTCAGACGCCGCAGCGGCGTCGGATACAAAGTCGTCGGCCGTCGGCCATGCAGAGACGACAAGGTGTTCCGCACGTGCCGCGCGGGCGCCCCAAAGCTCTTCGGTGACAAACGGCATGAAGGGGTGCAACAGCGCCAGGATTTTATCCAAGACATAGGCGGTGACCGCGCGCACTTCATCTTTCTGCGGACCATCAGGGCCTTGTAGGATAGGCTTCGCCAGCTCCAAATGCCAGTCGCAAAAGACGTTCCAGGCGAAACGGTAGATGGCGCTCGCCGCGTCATTGAACCGATAGCCGTCGACGCCGGCGGCGACGTCTTCCGCGCACCGCCCCGCTTCATCGAGAATCCATCGGCTTAAGGTCTCTTCAGCGGAGGACGGATCAAAATCCGCCGGCGCGGCGCATTCGTTCATCTCCGCAAAGCGTGCGGCGTTCCAAAGCTTGGTTGAGAAATTACGATAGCCTTCAACGCGCTGGTCGGAGACGCGCACATTGCGTCCCTGCCCAGCTTGCGCGCACAGCGTGAAGCGCAAGGCGTCCGCGCCGTATTTCTCGATTAGGTCAATTGGGTCGACGCCATTGCCTTTCGACTTCGACATCTTCTGGCCTTTTTCGTCGACGACAAGGCCGTGAATATAAACCTCCGGAAACGGAACGACGGCGGCGGCGTTGTCGTCCTTCATGAAATGAAGCCCCATCATCATCATCCGGGCCACCCAGAAAAAGATGATGTCGAACGCCGTGACGAGCACATTCGTGGGATAATGTTTGGCGAGTTCGGGCGTTGCTTCCGGCCAACCAAGTGTCGAGAACGGCCACAGCGCAGACGAGAACCAGGTATCGAGAACGTCTTCGTCGCGCGTTAGCGCAACGCCCGCTCCATGATCGACCTCAGCCTTGGCGCACGCGGCGTCTTCGGTTTCAGCCACATAAACCGAGCCGTCCGGCGCATACCACGCCGGAATGCGATGCCCCCACCAAAGCTGGCGGGAAACGCACCAGGGCTCGATGTTCCGCATCCATTGGTAATAGGTCTTTGACCAGTTATCCGGAATGAACCGCGTCGCACCCTCTTCGACTTTGGCGATGGCGTCTTTCGCGAGTTCCTCCGCATTGACATACCATTGGTCGGTCAACATGGGCTCAATGACGACGCCGGAGCGATCGCCGAAGGGCTGCATGATTTTTTTATCTTCAATCTGAATAAGCAGTCCGCGCGCGTCGATATCCTCGACGACAGCTTTGCGCACCTCGAACCGATCTTTGCCGCGATAGGCTTCCGGCACATGCGGTTCGTCGACGAACCGGCCTTTGGAATCCATCAGAACATACATCGGAATGTCGTTGCGGCGCGCCACTTGATAGTCGTTGAAATCGTGCGCGCCCGTAATCTTCACCGCGCCGGAGCCGAAGTCAGGGTCCGGATATTCATCGGCAATGATCGGAATATAACGATCCGCCAAAGGCAATAGGCACTTTTTGCCTACGATCGGCGCATAGCGCTTGTCGGACGGGTGCACCGCCACGGCGCCGTCGCCGAGCATCGTCTCCGGCCGGGTCGTCGCGATACTGATATAATCGCGCGTCTCCCACTCGGTGGGTTCGCCGGCGTCATCAAAGGCGACCGGGAACTCATAGGTCTCGCCATTTTCGAGCGGGTATTTGAAATGCCAGAAATGGCCGTCGACTTCTTTGTTTTCGACTTCTAAGTCGGAGATCGCCGTCTCGAACTGAGGGTCCCAATTGACGAGGCGTTTATCTTTATAAAGAAGACCTTCTTCATAAAGCTGGACGAACACTTTCACGACCGCCGCGGAAAGGCCCTCGTCCATGGTGAAGCGCGTGCGCGACCAGTCGCAAGAGGCGCCGAGGCGGCGCAGCTGGTTCAGGATTTGCCCGCCGGATTCTTCTTTCCATTGCCAGACGCGCTCAATAAACGCCTCGCGCCCCATGGCGCGGCGATCTTCATTGCCATCCTTCGCCAGTTGTCTCTCAACGACCATTTGCGTGGCGATGCCGGCATGGTCCATACCCGGCTGCCACAAAACCGACCGCCCCTGCATGCGCTGATACCGGCACAAGACGTCTTGCAGCGTATTGTTAAGCGCATGGCCCATATGCAAGGAGCCGGTGACGTTCGGCGGCGGAATGACGATCGTATAAGGCGCGCCCTCGCCGCTCGGCTTGAAGGCGTCAGAGCCCTCCCAATCGGCGTAAAGCCGCGGCTCTGCCTCGGCGGGTTCGAAAGACTTATTCAGCATGGCGGCGCAACGTTCCTGTCGGGTTCATTCATCGACCCCAACAGAGCGGCCCGAATACCGGGCGCCAAAAAACGCCCGCTTCAAGCAGACGTCACGCGAGGTCCGTAATTGAGCGAGGGGTATAACCAAGGCCGCCGGGCCAAGACAAGACACTGACCAGCAAACATGCCGCACCGCAAAAAACGCGGGGCTATAGGGGGCGTTCTTGAGGTGACGATACGAGCTGAACGAGGCTTTTTCGGCCGCCACCGAGCGCGCAGTCGCTGGAAGGCTTCCGGTCAATCGCTAGCGCGCGCGCCGGGCGATCCGCTGAACTTCGTCTTGCACTTTTTCCTCGACGATCGACGGTAAGTTCTTGTCGAGCCAGTCTTTTATCAGCGGCGTTAAAAGGTCGGTGACGATGTCCTCAAGCGTCTTATCGCCTTGGCCTGAAACGCGGATCGATTGCGATAGGCTGCGAAAGGCTTCAGACGCTACATTCGCCGAATCGACATTCACAATACCGGCCGCTGACGCCGTGGAGGCGCTGGATGCAGCCGAAAAAGCGGCAAGCTCCGCTTGAGCGGTGTTTCCCGCCGGTTGGCCCGCTGACGAGGACGCGAGCTGATTGTCATCACTATCGCTAAGGCCCTCTAAGCCGGACGCGTTGTCATGCGGCGCCGAAACGCTCGTTTCTGAATAGGTCGGCCGCTCATCAGACACCGCATCAGTTGCAGCAGCCGTAATGCTAGGCGTCCCTAAATCGGCGCCTTGATCAGCAACTAAGCCAACGGCTGAAGGCGCTGCCGGCGGCGAAACCGTCTCAGAGGGGGACGCATCAACGCCTTCGAAGAGGCGCGCGGGCGATGCTGACGTTGCATCATCGCCGGAAACGGAAGGGCTTGTAGATGAAGGCTCAGCTTCTGAGGAAGACGGGTCCGTCGCCGTTTCTTCCGCGCCCGGTTCATCATCTGAAATGATCCGTCGAATAGAAGCTAAAATCTCTTCCATGCTCGGTTCAGGTTGTGGATTCGCCATAAGACCGTTTCGCTTCTGAATGTCACGAACTTAAAATCATAACCCGCCCCCTGCCGCAGCTGCAATTAAGCGCGCCAAGCAAGATGAGCGTTAAAATTTGTTGTCTGGCGCTTCGCCCTAGGGATCAAGCCCCGAAACGCGGCGGGCGCAGCCCGCCTAGGACTTTCTTAGCGTGTTTCGCGCACTACGTTTTCGGCATCTTCTAACCGCGCATCGCCGGAGGCAGCGTCGATCGTCAATAATCCGGCGCTTGATAAAATTGAGAACGCCGCAACACGGGCGTCGCGCTCGGCGTTGGCGAGCGACACCGTCGACCCGAGCAATTCTTGTTCGGCGTTCAACACATCAAGGGTCGTCCGCGCCCCAAGCTCGGCCTCCCGGCGCACGCCCTTCAAAGCGAGTTCATTGGCGTCAACGGCCGCGGTCGCCGACGCAATAGTCGCCTTCGCCGCCATCCACTGTTCCCACGCCGCTGTCACGGCCGCTTCGGCCCGCCTTTCAGCTTCAAGAACACGGCGCCGATCCGCATCATTCAGCGCCCGCGCTTCTCGAACGCGAGAAATATTGAGACCGCCAAGAAAGATCGGCACCGTTGCGCGCACGCCGTAAGAGAATTGCTCATCCTGCGTGGTGAAGGCGTTGGTGTCTTCCGAATACTGATATTGGCTCGTCAAAGAAACTTCCGGCGAAAACGCGCCCTTCGCGAGGGCGATTCCACGCCGCGAGGCGATTTCATTGGCTTTCGCCGCGATTACGCCAGGCGCATAGGCACGCGCTAAGCTTTGTGCGGCGTTAAGGTTATCTGGCGTGTCCGGTTTGGCGGGATCATCCTCTAATGTCTGAGGCGTTTCGCCCGTCAACTCAGCGAGACCGGCCCGACTGATGGCGAGAGCGGCTTGCGAGGCCGCCACCTCCGCGCGCGCGCCCGCCAAGCGCGCCTCTGATTGGGCGACATCCGTACGCGTCACATCGCCAACTTTGAAACGAAGCGCCGCCTCTTCGCGTTGGCGGCTCAAAACCTTCAGATTGTTGAGATTGACCGCGTAAACCTCTGAATCCCGCGACACATCGAAAAACGCTGTCGCCGTCCGCAGAAGCACGTCTTGTTCCGTCGCCGCTAACTGAGCGCCGCCGGCCTTCACCCGCGATCGCGCTTGCCGGATCGTGTTCACATTACGAAGGCCGTTGAACACCACCAAAGAGCCGTCGGCCTGCGCCGTCAAAGGACTGAACTGCGCGCTTGTCGGAAAAGGGATCTGTGGGTCTGACGGGTTTACTGGCTGAGCAAAAGTCGATTCGGTATCCACCTCGCTATAGGACGCTGTTCCGGTGATTTGCGGCAAGGCGGCGGCCCAGGCTTGCGCGCGCGCTTCGCTGGTGGCGCGCTGGCGCGCTCGCTCCGCTTGAATGGTCGGATTTGTCTCAAACGCCAGGCGCAAAGCATCTTTCAGCGACTGCTCAGCAATTGCGGGGGTCGGTCCCGACAGAACAGTCGCAACTCCCAACAAGCAAGCTGTTCGAGCCGCTATTTTCGATCGATCTTTCATCGACTTGCCACCCACTTCGCGCACGCAACGCCAATTCACAAACAATGACCGCCAAGGACTTCTAAAGGAACGTCCCTAAAGGCCCACACTAAGAACCGATTACCGCGCCCAGACAAACGAAATCCGTCGCCGTCGCTGCGATCAACGAGGCAGTTACGATTTGGCTACCATATTAGGTTTAACAAGCCTTCACCTGTCGAAAGGCATTGTGCGTGCGTTAAAACGCGAATTCGGCCGGCGCTCGGCAGGTGGACGGAACCAACGCCGCTGTCGCGTCAAAATGTTCAGTAAGGGTGTAAGTATCACCCGCGCGAACCAGACAAACGCCCTTCGATACGCCGTTTATGCGCAAAATAGCAGCAAGGCGACCGCCGTCAGGAGATAGTTGCGCTTTTAAAGCGTCCGGCAACACTTCCGTCGCGAAAGCCATCAATATAACGTCGAAAGGCCCTTCGCTCGCGGCGCCCTTTAACGGGTCGCCGGTAATTGCCGCCGCGTTCGTCAGCGCCATCTCCGACCATTGCGCTTCTGCGGCGGCGGAGGCTTCTTCATCGGCGTCGACGGCGACGACCATCGCGCATAAATGCGCCAAAACGGCCGTCGAGTAGCCGGCGCCGAAAGCGACGTCGAGAACAAGGTCGTTCGGTCCGATTTGCGCCGCGGCGAGCAGTTTCGCGAAATCACGGGCCGTAACTAAACTCCGGTCGCCGCTATAAGCGATCTCTTTCTCGACATAGGCTTGGTCTTTCAGACCAGCCGGTAAAAATTCTTCGCGCGCGACGGCAAACAGCGCGTCTTGGATACGCGCGTCTGGAACGTCGTTCGGTCGCACTTGCGAATCGACCATCAAGCGGCGGGCTGTTTCAAAATCCATCGAAGTCACCAAAGTGGGATGTCACCAAAATCGCGCGGAACGCGCTTGGGATAGCGGCGGTCTCACTAGGACGCAATCGCCTAGAGCCTATTTGGCGACCTTCCGACGCGCTCTAGACGCCAACGCCTGGCGCCACGCGCGTCAGAAATACGTCAAACACAGCGGTTCATCATCCCATCGGTAGGTGAAACATCATGGAGGTGCCGCCCGGAATCGAACCGGGGTAGCGGGCTTTGCAGGCCCGAGCATCACCACTCTGCCACGGCACCATGAGATCGCTGCGCCCCTGTGGTGCGCGCGAACGCCTCGTTTATCCCGTCTAAGCGCGCTCTGTCTACAGTCATCCTGACGATCTTACCTGCGTTATTTTGCGAACGCTTAGCGATAGCGTGAAAGATCACATATGCGCGACAACCAGCCGATTGGTTAACGGACAAGAGAGAGTTTTTAGTAATAAAGAAACCGACCGATACCGCTTGTCGTAAGTTCGCAACACTTGATCGCTTGGCGCTTGCGTCAACGGGCGGCCTACGAGACCAAGGGAGCGTGGTGCCTGTCAGGAGCGTTGGGACGAACGCTTCCGGCAATCGCTGGACGAAACTGATTTAGACGATGCGCTTTTAAGCGATGCGTTTTGGAAGATGACGCGGGGCGAAGCAAGGTCGCAAGACCCACCCCCCGCATTTGGGAGCAGGCCATGGCCGGACGCGGCGGCGTCTTATCATTGATTATCGCCTTAGCGATGACGGCGACGGGCTGCAAAACCGTCGACGTTGAAAAGCTCGCCGTGGCGCTGCCCGAGGCGCCGAAGGAATGGAGCGCTGAAACGTCATGGCAAACGCCGCCTGTCGGCGATTGGCTAGCGACGTTTGAAGATGAAACCTTAGAAGCGCTGGTCGCTGAGGCGATGCTGGCGAACAACGACTTGCTGGCGGCGGCGTCCAATCTGCGCGCCGCGCGCGAAGCGGCAAAAGTCACCCGCGCCAATCAATTGCCGACCCTCGACGCCAACCCATCCGCTAGCCGCAACGCCTTCGTTACGGATCCTTCGTTCGCCGCGCAGTCAGGCGGGGGCGACGCCTCGCTCGCCGGCACGCGCGCCAATGATTTAGAAGACCAGTTCGGCGTCGACATCGATAATGACGGCGAACTCGACGGCCTCGACCTTTTAGCGCCGGACCCAAATACCGGGGAATTGGTTTCCGGTCAGGACGGTATTCCAGATTCACCGCTGCCCAATCGACGCGCCTGGATCAACAACTACGCCCTTGGCGCGCAAGTGCAGTGGGAGGTCGACCTTTGGGGTCGGCTGCTGGATGAAACGAAAGCTGCGAACCGCGACGCCAGCGCCAGCCTCGCCGATTACGCCGCTGCGCGCCAATCGATCGCATCGTCCGTGGCGCAAGCCTGGTTTGCTCTCATTGAGGCGCGCCAACAGCGCGAACTCGCCGATCGCGACGTCGCCGCCCGCGAACGCAATCTACGTGTCACCGAGAGGCGCTATAATCGCGGCGTCGCAACGTCGCTCGATGTGCGTTTATCGCGTTCCGCACTCGGATCAAGCCAGGCCACCCAAGCCCTACAATCGCGCTTGGAAAAAGAAGCCGGCCGCCGCCTCGAAGTGCTGCTCGGCCGTTATCCGTCAGCGGAGCTTTCCGCCGCGCCGTCATTGCCGTCCTTGCCGCGCCTAAAAGGCGTCGGCGCGCCCGGCGATATTCTCGCCAGGCGTCCGGACCTCGCCGCCGCCGAGTTACGTATGGAAGCGGCGGGCCTTCGCGCTCGGGCTGCGCGCAAATTGATGCTGCCGCGCCTGACGCTGTCGTCGCAAATTTCCACGAGCGGACCGCAACTTGACAACGTCATCGATCCGGAGCGCCTTGCGGGCAACGCCGCAGCCGGCCTCGTCATGCCGCTCTTTCGAGGCGGCCGCTTAAAAGCAAGCGCCAGGCAAGCGCGCGCACAAGCTGAAGCCAGCCTTCTTAGTTACGCGCAAACAGCGCTCCAGGCCTATGAGGAGGCGGAGAACGCCATCGCCGCTGAAACCTATCTCGCGGCGCGCGAAGGCGCCCTGCGCCTCGCCTATGAAGAAGCCGCCGAAGCGGAGAAAATCACCGAACGCCGCTATGCGGAGGGTGCATCGTCGATTTTCAATCTTTTAGATGCGCAAACCCGTCGGATTTCCTCAGAAAGCGCGTACATTTTAGCGCAGCGCGAACGGGTCGCGAACCGCGTGGTGCTGTATCTCGCGATTGGCGGCGACTTCATCGCCCCCGACGCGCTTGAGATCGATCCTTTTGGACAAATTGACGAACCGGCGATCGAAAACGCCGGCGACGGAAAAGCGATAACGACGGCGTTAAACGAGAACGCGTTGGTTAAGACCGCAATCGTAGATACGGACGCAGGACGGAGCGAAATACGCAGAACGTCCGGCAATGGGAGCAAGGACTAGTGTCACGGAAATTATACACGATCCTCGGCACGCTTGGGATTATCCTTTTCGGCGCCGGACTCATAACATTGATGAGCTTTTTGCGCCCCGAAATAGAAAGAACGCCCCCTAAAAAAGAGCCGCCAACGGTGTTGTTCGACATCGCCGAGCCCGCCCCTGTGCGTTTGAACGTTTACGCCCAAGGCGAAGTTCGTCCGCAAACAGATATAACGTTGACCGCGCAAGTCGCTGGCCGCGTCGTCGTGACCGCAGACAATTTCGTCAATGGCGGGGCGTTCAAAGCCGGCGACGTTCTGGCGACCATAGAAGACGCCGATTACCGCGTCGCGCTCGCCGGCGCACGGGCCTCGCTCGCCCAAGCCAATGAAGCGTTGAAACGCGAAGAGGCCGAAGGCGCGCTCGCTGAACAAGATTATAAAGACCTCGGCCTCGGCGAAGAAGCGAGCGCCCTCACCTTGAGAAAGCCACAGCTCGCCCAAGCCCGCGCCAATTACGCCGCCGCAGCAGCAGAAGTCACGGCTGCGAAACTAAACCTCGATCGCACCAAGATCTTCGCCCCCTTTGATGGCCGGGTGCGCGAGCGCATTTCCGGACCCGGACAATACGTAGCGCCGGGCTCGCAAATCGGACGCGTCTTCGCTACCGATATTGTTGAAGTCCGCTTGCCCCTGACGGACGCCGACCTTGAGAAACTTGGACTATCGATTGCCTTCGTAGAAACACCTGAAATGGCGGGCCCCGACGTCGTCTTGCGCGCGCCGCTTGCGGGGATCGCCCATGAATGGAAAGGCCGCATCGCCCGCACCGACGGCGCGATCGACCCCACCACCCGTCAGATCAGCGCCATCGCGGTCGTTGAAGACCCCTATGGCGCCGGCGCTGACCAAGGCGCGCCGCTCGCCGTCGGGCTTTTTGTCGACGCGGAGATTACCGGTCGCCCCTATCCATCGGCCTTTGTTCTGCCGCGGACAGCGCTTTACGGGCGCGACCGCGTATACGTTGTCGGCGCCGATGATCGCATCGCCGCACGACAAGTTAACGTCGTCGCCACCGCACGAGAAACGATCACCGTCGGCCGCGGGTTGCGCAGCGGCGAAAAAGTCGTGACATCGCCCCTGCGCGGCGCCGGCGACGGCGACCAAATCGTGCCGATCGCCCGCGAGACGATCGATATGGACGCATCGGACCCCGCGCCTGCGATCGCCAATGCGCCGACCCCTGCAGCTTTTGGCGGCGAAACGCCGCGCAGCGATAGAGAACCGGGTGACGCCCAATCGGGAGATGAACTGTGAGCGGATTGATCGGCTGGTGGGCGCGCAATTCCGTCGCCGCCAATCTTCTAATGATCGCCTGCATCGTCACCGGCGCACTCGCCTTTAAACAGTTAGAGCGCGAACTTAATCCGTCCGCGACCTTCCCCGGCGCTTATATCAGCATCGGCTGGCCCGGCGCGTCGCCGAAAGAGGTGGAAGAACAAGTTGTGCTGCGGGTCGAAGAGGCCCTCGCCAGCGTCGACGGCGTCAAACACATCGATTCCTCTGCGGAAGAAGGCGGCGCTGAAATCACGATCGAAGGCGAAGACGGCGTCGACAAGACCCGCTTCCTCAACGAGATCAAAAACCGCGTTGACGCCATTCCGACCTTGCCGACGGATCTGCAAGAGATCATCATTAGCGAAATGCGTGAGAGCGATCCCGGCGTTTTCATGTCGCTTTACGGCAGTATGCCGCCGAAAGAACTGAACGCGCTCGCCAGAGAAATCCGCAACGAGCTCGCCCGCTTGCCTGGCGGTTCGCCGCTCGCAGAAGTCTGGGGCGAACTGAGCGAAGAAGTCTCGATTGAGGTCTCAGAAGAGGCCCTTCGACGTTATAATTTAACCTTCGACGACGTGGCGATCGCCATTCGCGGCGGCTCGCTCAACCTCGCCGGCGGACAAGTGCGCACAGAGACGGGCGACTTACAGATCGCCGCGCGGGCGCTCGCCAACACTGAGCAAGATTTTGAACGGATCGTCATCCGCCAGAACGCGGACGGATCGCTCATTCGGGTGAGCGATGTGGCGACGGTCATCGACGGCCTGGAAGATCGACGCTCGATCCGCCGAACCAATCGGCAACCGTCAATCGCCATCGGCGTTAACGCGCCGGAGCAATCGAACGTCACTGAATTGTCGCGCGTGATCAACGAATATGTTGAAGAGAAATCCAAAGAACTCGAAGGCAAAGCCGTTTTACGCGTGTGGTTCGACGCCGCGGAACCTTTCAACGGCCAATTGAACCTTGTGGCGTCGAACGCGGTGCTCGGCCTATTGCTCGTCCTCGTCATTCTCATGCTCTTCTTGCGTCCGACTGTCGCCATCTGGGTCGCCGTCGGCATCGCCGTTTCGTTTTTCGGCGCGTTCATCCTGATGCCGGCGACCGGGGTCACGCTTAACTTCTTGTCGATTTTCGGGTTTTTGCTGGTGATCGGCGTCGTCGTTGATGACGCCATCATTGTCGGGGAAAGCATCCACAATCAGGTTGAAGAAGGCGGCCAAGGCGTTGAAGCGTCGGTGCTCGGCGCGCAGCTCGTTTTGAAGCCTGTGTTCTTCGCCGTTCTCACAACGATGATCGCCTTTTCGCCATGGCTGTTCATCGGCGGCGGCGCGGCTCAATTCACGCGCCAAATCAGCCTAACGATCATCTACGCTCTCACCTTCTCCCTTGTCGAAGCCTTCTTCATTTTGCCGGCGCACCTCGCCCATATGGGGCCGCAAAACAAAGAGAGCCGTTTTTATCAGTTCCAACGGCGCTTTTCGGAAGGCATCGTTGCAATCGGTAAGCGGTATTACGAACCGGTCATCCGTACAGCGCTCAAGCACCGCTATTTCACGGTGTCTGGATTTTTCGTCGCCCTCGCCCTTTCGATCGCACTCGTGGTTCAGGGCTGGATACCCTTCAAATTCATGCCGGACATCCAAGGCACGTTTATCTCCGCACGCGTGCAATTACCCGAAGGGTCGGCGTTTAACCGGTCGGAGCAAATATTCGAGAACGTCGAAGCGGCCGCGTACCGTCTTAAAACGAAAATGGGTAAGGCGCGCGACGGCGAGGACTACATTAAATCGATCTTCGTCAGCATTCGCGATAACGGGCTCGTGATTTCCTACGTCACCGTCACCGAAGCGGTGAACCGCAAGGAATCGACCGAAGAAATCGCCGCGATGTTCGAAAAAGAGATCGGCCCGATCCCCGACGCGGAGTCTCTCAACTTTAGTTACACCCAGAATGAAGGCGGCCCTGATCTGTCCTATGGCGTCGAAGGCGACAGTTTGGAGGATTTGCGTCTGGCGACGGAAGACCTTCGAACGTTCCTGCGTAGTCTTCCGGGCGTTTATAATGTGCGCTCTAGCCTGCAAGCGGCGGCGCCGGAGCTACAGATCTTCTTAAAGCCGGGCGCTGAACGTTTCGGGCTGACGCTCGGCGAGGTTTCGCGGCAGGTGCGCCAGGCGTTTTTCGGCGAGGAAGTGCAGCGCCTCCCGCGCGACGGACAAGATGTACGCGTTATGGTGCGTTACCCCAAAGAAGCGCGCGAATCTCTCGAGACGATTGAAACCATGCGCATACGGACCACTGATGGCCGCGAAGTGCCGTTCACCGCGATCGCGGATGCGCGTTTCGCCCCAAGCTATAAACGCATTGACCGCCGCGACCGACAACGCTCAGCGCAAGTCACCGCAGAACTGACAGAAAGCGCAGACCGCGCGGCTGTTACAAAGGCTTATCAAGAAGAGTTCGTTCCACAGTTCGCCGCGAACCATCCCGAGGCGAGCCTCGCCAAACGGGGCGAAAGCGAACAGCAATCGGAGTTCATGGGAGAATTCATGGCGCTTTACGCCGTGGCGCTCTTCATCATGTACATGCTCTTAGCGATCGCCTTCAGCTCCTATTGGCAGCCGGCCTTGATCATGACGGCGATCCCCTTCGGCTATATGGGCGCCGCGTTCGGGCACGCCATTTTCGGCCTTAACTTCGCGCTGTTCTCCTTCTTCGGCGTCGGCGCCGCGGCGGGCGTCGTCGTCAACGACAATCTCGTCTTGATCGATTACGTCAATCGCCTGCGCGCCAATGGCGCCGGCGCGTTCGAGGCGCTCGTGAAAGCCGGCGTCGGACGCTTCCGTCCGATTATACTGACGTCTTTCACGACCTTTATCGGCCTTTTGCCGATTATGTTCGAGCAATCCACGGACGCGGCGTTCTTACGCCCAACAATCGTGGCGCTCGCCTTCGGCGTCTTCTTCGCAACCTTCGTCACTCTGATCTTTGTTCCAGCAATGTACGCCGTCGGGGCTGATGTCGCGCGGTTCTATCGCTGGGCATGGAGCGGTGAGAAACAGCCCGCGATCGGCGCCGGCGCTTCAGCCGAGCATGGCTTCATGCAGCCGAGCACAAGTGGCGGACATAGCGGCCCTGGCGGCGACGCAACGCCGCGCCCGGCGGAATAACAAGGATAAAAAGCGGGGCCGCGCGTTAACCATTTATTAGGAATTGTTGCGCCATTCTAACGTTGTCTTCTCCCACGAAGACACCCCACCATACCCCACGATAGTGAGTACCGCCGCCGGTTTCCCCCAAGACCGGCGGCGTCTTCATTCATCGGTGTAGTGGTAGTTTTTTGGCTTTAGCGCTTCGCGCAGACGGTAGCGCTAGGGCGACATCAAAGGTCGCCGGATTTTGACGGTAGAAGGTTCGTCTCTATCGCGAGACGACGGCCGCTTGAGCTGACAAGGCTGAAGCGACCGCGTCCGAAAAACCCTTTACCTCTCTCAACGATAAGAGTTTCGCTTGCCCTACTTACTTAGCGGTGTGGGCAGACATAATCTCGCGCAATTTGTCTTCCGGCAGTTCATAGACCGTGTAGGTGTTCGCGCCCGTCGTCGTTTCTGCTGCAACCATCGCATTGACAATCGCTTCTTCCGTCGCCTGCGCCGTCGCCTCAAAAAGCGGCGTTAACCGATTGTTGGGATACATCGTAAGGTCGCTCGACGTTTCCTCTTCGCTCAACTTGTCGTTATGCGCTGTCGAGAAAGCAACGAAGATATCGCCGGAGCCATCGCTGCTCACGGCGCCAAGCCAGCCCATTCCCAACGAGGCGCGTTTCACCAGTCGCTTCAATTGATTGGGTAAGAGATGCGCGTCGGTGGCGACGATAATAATGATCGAACCATCTAGCTCTTTTTCTTCCTGTCGCGCCGAAGCTGCATCTTCACAGCCATCTTTCCAGTACACAGGAGAATATTTTTTTAGGCTGGGGTCTAGGAAGCAGGGTTTTGGGACCTCGTTTAGCGCTTCAACCGACACGCTGGCGATCTGTTTTAGATGGTGGCGCTGACCATAATTGCATTGGACCAGAACGCCGACAGTATAAACCTCACCATCAACGTCGACACGCCGCGACGATGTACCGATGCCGCCCTTGAACTGATTGCAAGTCATGCCCGTGCCGCCGCCGACGACACCTTCTTCAACAGGGCCTGATCTCGCCGTTTTCAGCGCCTCCATGGCGTGCTTTTTCTTAACGTGGAAACCATTAATGTCATTCAACGCGCCATCATAGGTTTCCGCCACCACCGGCGCATGCCACATCGCCGGCCATCCCTGATCGACCATCCATTCCACGGCCGCATCACGAACGACGCCGACGCTGTGCGTATTGGTGATCATAATCGGGCCGTCGATAAGCCCGCGCTCTTCTAGCCACGTCGTGCCGGTCATTTCACCGGACGCGTTGAGCGTGAACCAAGCGCCGAAGACCGGGCTGGTGGAATCCTTTCCACGCGGATGCACAGCGGTAACCCCGGTGCGCACAGGGCCTTTACCGCGCACCATTTTTCCAGAACCGCGAATAATCGTCGAATGACCGACTTCAACACCAGCGACATCGGTGATGGCGTTTAACGGGCCCGTTTCCCCCTTAAACGGAACACCGAGATCACGCGCCCGGACGCCGTCTTCAGCCTGCGCCGCCCCGAAAGCCGCCGAAACCGACAATGAGAGAGCAATAATTGAGCTACGAAGCTTCGTTTTTCTACGTATGGTGTTCAGCATTTAAAGAGCCTCTCCCTTTCAAGTGGTTAGCTGGCGTCCCGTGGGGGCGTTGCAAGGCTGACGAGCACCGTCGCCAAAAGCCCGGCGATAAATCCTGGTATCATTTCATAAAGATCGTAGAACGCGGCTTTGTACGTCGTGATCCAGATCACCGTCGCGCCAAAACCGACAATCATTCCCGCCAGCGCGCCCTGCCACGTGGTGCGCGGCCACCAGAGCACGCACAACATCATGGGCCCAAACGCAGCGCCAAGGCCAGCCCAAGCGAACAACACAAAATTAAAAATCAGTCCGTCTTGATTAAGCGCGACAAGCACGCCGGCGACGCCGACAAACGCCGTCACCCAAACGCCAAGACGGCCTAGGGTTTTAACGTCGATGTCCGGGCGAAAACACTGATGGTACAAGTCGCCGACAATCGCCGATGACGCCAGATTCATCAATGAACTGACCGTCGACATCACCGCCGATAGCACCGCGGCGACGAGCAGTCCGGTGATCAATGGCGGAAAGAGGTCTTTGCTCAAGACCGGCATGATTGTTTCGGGGTCTTCAAGGCCGGGCGTTAATGCTCGTCCCACAAGCCCCGTCGACACCGCTCCAAACCCCAACAAAAATATTACGACCACGGACATGGTCCGCGCACGCTTAATCTCGGTTTCATCAGAAACAGCGATATAACGCACAAGGAGTTGGGGAACGCCGAGAAAAGGCAATCCAACGGCC
Organism: Pseudomonadota bacterium; assembly: GCA_039814575.1. Lineage (GTDB taxonomy): Bacteria > Pseudomonadota > Alphaproteobacteria > Caulobacterales > Parvularculaceae > MED-G105. The sequence continues at coordinate 12,148 of JBCCAY010000011.1, read as the reverse complement.
AAAGAACTCGCCAGAGCGATAATGGCGGGAGTCGACAAAACCGGGCTTTCGAAAACTGCGAGATGCGACGTGCTAGTCGAAGCAAGCGCGTCAAATAATGGCCCTAGGCCGCCAAGCGCCATCAGCCCGGCGATCGGCACGGCGAGAACGGCGAACAACATCAAAAAGGCTTGCGCCGTATCCGTATAGGCGACGCCGCGAAAGCCGCCGACGCTCGTGTAAAGAATGGTGACAGCGCCGCCGACAAGAACGCCGGTGAGATACGGCCAGCCGAGAAAACTCTCAAACGCTTTGCCTGTGGCGAGCATCTGCGCTGCGACATAGACGAGCACCATGATGAGAATGATCAGCGAGCCGCAAATGCGCAAAAGACGCAAAGGGTCGCCAAGTTTCGCCGACAGCACGTCGGGCACCGTCACAGCGTCGGTTTGCGCCGCCGCTTGATTCAAGCGCCGTGCCACAAGCCCCCAGCTCAGCCAAATTCCTAATGTCTCGCCAATAACGACCCAAAATGCGCTAACGCCGACGGCGTAGGCGAGCCCCGACAATCCGAGCAACAGCCAGGCGCTTTCGCCTGTGGCGTTCATTGAAAACGCGACCACCCAATAAGGCAGGCGACGGCCGGCGATATAGTATTCTTTTTTGGAGGCTTCGCGCGGGCGGGCTGCAAGACCAATGAGCACCATCAAAGCGAGGTATCCGACGACGACAATGGCGATGATAACGGGTTCGGCGGACATACTGCTTCTTACTATGCCTTATACGGAATTTTGGCGTCCAGTATGGATACGCTCCGGAAGCTCAACGCTTCGCCGAAGGTTCGCTCATACGAACAACAATGACACACACCGAACACGGGGCGGATCGCTAACGAGTTTTGGGAAACGCATCGAGTATCCATCGCAGAGCGCCAATGACGCCGCTTAGCGGCCCCTGCGCCAGGGCAAGCCCCGCACCAGCGCCTCAATAATCAATTTCATCGTCAATCAACTTCATCGTCGATTAGACGATGAAAGCGCACGCGAGCGCGGCGCTCCCCGTTCCTCACAGCAAAACTTATGGGGAGGCCGCAGCGTTTAGCAACCCGTTTATAGCGGCGGTAAATCCCTTGCTCGTCGTAGAGAATTCGCCTTAGAGTGTGTAGGATACAAAACAGGCATTTGATTGACGCATGGCGACGGAGAAACCAACAGCGGACGACGACGTCGGACAACGCCTTGCGCGCATCCGCAAGTCTTACGGCATGTCCCAACGCCAATTGGCGAAAGCGTCGGGCGTCGCCAACGCCACTATCTCGCAAATAGAAATGGGACGCCTTAATCCAACTGTCGGAACGCTACGCAAGGTTTTGAGCGGCTTGCCGATGAGCCTTTCGGCCTTTTTCGATGACGACGCAACAACGGCTGATGAGAAGATCTTTTTTTCCGCTAGTGAACTAACAGAGCTTTCTGAAGGAAATGTCTCGTATCGGCAAGTCGGCGGCAATCTCATGAACAAAGCGATCCAATTTATGTGGGAGCGCTATGAGCCAGGCGGCGACACCGGCCGCCACGCCCTCGCCCATGAGGGCGAAGAGTGCGGCTTTATTATCCGTGGAGAATTGACAGTGACCGTCGCAGGGCGCACCCGCGTTTTACGGTCCGGCGAAGCATATTATTTCAATAGTGAAATTCCACATACGTTTAAAAACGACGGCCCGGTGGCCTGTGAACTCATTACGGCATGCACGCCGCCAAGCTTCTAAACCGCGAACGCCGAATATCAGAGCCGATCGCCATGCGCGCGACGACCGACATGGACTTAGTAGCGGCGTTTAATGCCTCGTGCGGTGCGTATTCGACCTACAATTAGTGCCCAATTAGAAAATATCCGGTTCGCCGCACGACTCGCCAAATTCCGTGGCTAAGAAATCAAAATCACATCCCTCATCGGCCTGCTTGATATGGCGGGAATACATCCAACCATAGCCGCGTTCAAACCGGCGCTCCGGCGCACTCCAGGCTTCGCGACGTTTCTCAAGTTCCTGCGCATCAACCAGCATGTTCAAGGTCCGCGCCGGCAAATCCAATTCGATAACATCGCCTGTCCGCAAAAGAGAAAGCGGACCGCCAATGTAAGCCTCCGGCGATACATGCAGCACACACGCCCCATAGCTCGTGCCGCTCATCCGCGCGTCGGAAATGCGCAACATATCGCGGTGACCTTGTTTCAAAAGCGCCTTTGGAATAGGCAGCATCCCCCATTCCGGCATGCCGGGGCCGCCTTGCGGGCCGGCATTGCGCAGGACGAGAACATGATCAGGACCAATGTCTAAATTCTCGTCTTCAACAGCGGCTTTCATTTCCGGATACGTATCGAAAACAAGCGCGGGACCTTTGTGCTTGTGAAAACGAGGGTCGCACGCCGCCGGCTTCATGACCGCACCGTTGGGGGCGAGATTTCCCTTCAGCACAGCGAGCGAGCCTTCTGAATATACCGGATTACTAAGGGACCGGATGACATCAGCATTGTAGTTGGGCGCATCTTTAAGGGTTTCGACAAGCGTCCGCCCAGTCTTGACGAGCGTACCCCATCTGCATCGTTCTTGACCGGTGCCCGAAACTGCGCAGATCATCCTGCGCAAACCATCGCGCACTGCGCAAGTCAGACGGCTTTAAATGCGGCTTATCGCCGAACGTCGGTAAAGACTTGTTGGGCATTCAACCAACCCTTATACTAATCTACAGCAGCTTCGTTTTTCGCTTTCCGTATTTGTCATTGTAAAGAGTTTATCCACGCCCGACATAAGGCATTTTTGTCGCCATCACGGTCAAAAACAGAACGTTGGTGTCAAGCGGCAAACCAGCCATGTAGCTGACCGCACGAGCAACATCCGAAACTCTTATTCTCGGCTCTATCGCCATCTCACCATTTGCTTGAATAACGCCCGTTGCGAACCGTGAGGACATTTGCGTTTCAACATTCCCAATATCGATTTGACCGCAGGCGATATTGTAATCACGGCAATCCAACGCCGTCGATTTTGTCAATCCCGTAACAGCGTGCTTCGCCGCAGTGTAAGGCGCTGCGTTCCGCCGCGGCGTATCAGCCGATAGTGATCCATTATTAATAATACGCCCACCGCTTGGCTGTTGCGCCTTCATCATACGGATCGCATGTTGCGTGCACAAAAAAGTCGACGTTACCGTTGTTTGAAGAACGTTCTGCCAGGCGTCATACGGCGTGTCTTCAAACGGCGTCGCCGGCGCGCCCGCCCCGACATTGTTAAAGAGCACGTCTAATCGTCCAAATCGTTCGGACACAGAGGCGAAGAGGCTTTCGACCGCGGCCGGTTCAGAGACATCCGCTGAAACTATCAACGTCTCTACGCCATGCTGCGCCGCGCGACGAGCTGTTTCTTCAAGTGGATCAAGTCGACGCCCCGCGAGCGCGAGATGGAAACCATCCTCAGCCAAGGCCAGAGCAGCGGCCTGTCCGATCCCAGCGCCAGCGCCCGTGACAAGCGCAATTTTATCAGAGTGGGTCATGTGACAACCTAATCATTTCGCAACGCCCCTTGACAAGCCTGCTCCCGCAATTGCAACAACAATAGCATTGTCGATCACTCACGGATCGTCCTTATTTTAAGCCGCACTACACCTCGCCTCGGGCGAAAGCCTGACGCGAACACGGAAGAAATTCGACGCGACTGAAGATATTGAAATCTGCTCCATGGGGATCAAGTCCCGTTGCAGATCTCGCACGAGATCAGGTATTTTAAGCCCTGAATCGAGGGCCTTGGGTAAGGTAGACCGCAAACGCCGGCTGAAAATGTCGACAGATCAGACAGTACGCACGGCCTGAATGGCTTGATGCGCAGCCTTTAACGTCGTTTCTACGTCTTCTTCCGTATGCGCTGCAGATACATACCATTTGAAATTCGTCAGGTAATTTACGCCATTTTCATACATCGCGTCAGCGAATACCTTACCTTTTTTGGCGTTCGCTTTTTGCATGTCCCAAAAGTTCACCGGCGCCTCGGTGCAATCGAACATAACTTGAATCAGTGAACCGACTTGCAGCACACTCGCCTCCACACCAGCGCTGCGGAACACATCCGTTAACCCAGCGGCCAGTTGAGCCGCCCGCTCATGAAGCGTTTTGTGAAAGCCCGGCTTCTTCACCTGGCCGAGCGTCGCAAGGCCGGCCGCCGCCGACACAGGATTGCCCGTCAACGTCCCACTCGCGAAAACATAAGTATCGCCTGCTTTGTTCGCTGGATCACAGAGGTTCAACAGATCCCAGCGACCACTAATTGCAGAAATTGGATAGCCGCCGCCAATAACTTTACCATAGACGACGAGATCAGCCGGAACGCCAAACATTTCTTGCCCACCGCCCCACGCCAGTCGGAAGCCCGTGACGACCTCGTCATAAATAACAAGGACGCCGTATTCGTCCGCTAGCCGTCGCAACCCCTCCAAAAACCCGTCTTTAGGCACAATAATTCTTTGCACGGGTTCTAAAACAATGGCTGCGATTTCCTTCCCATGGGCCTTAAGAATTGACTCAGTCGCGTCGAGGTCATTGAAGGGCGCAACAAACGTTTCAGAAACGACGGACGGGCTCAGGCCGGCGCAATCCGCGACAGGGTTGGGGGACGCCTCTAGATGTTTAGGAGAACTGGAGGTTAGCCCGAAATCGGAGCCTCCATGAAACCCGCCTTCGAACCGTAATATCTTTCGTCGGTTCGTCGCCGCGCGAGCGATGCGCAACGCAACTTGAACGCCTTCACTGCCCGTGGTTTGAAACCTAACGCCTTTGTTCGAGGGCGCAGCCGATGCAATATATTCGGCCAAATTAATCGCAGGCTCGTTTAACGCAAAAAACGTCGATCCCAATGCGGCGCTTGACTTAACAGCGCCTACGACATCGGGATGCGCATGACCAAGCAAAAGCGGGCCGCTGCCCATGACGTAGTCGATGTACTCACGTCCCTCGACATCAACTAGTTTAGATCCTTGACCGGAAGAAAACACGACAGGCGTTTTCTTCGACGGAATAGCGCCGAGGCATGACCCTGGTATCACCGCATCAACGCGTCGTGCGGAATTTTCCTCTGAATGCGCCTGATCGGCGCCGAGTGAAGTAAAACTAGTCATTTGGCCTCCCAAAGAACCTTTATTCAAATAAGTCGGCAATTCTTTTGCGCCGCCAAAAGTTTTGATTTTACGAGACGCAGACCGGCGCTCTTCGGCTTCTACATTACTGCCAATATCCTATATGATTTTTGATTGTCAATCGATATTGAACCGCTCCTAACCGCGTGCTCGGCGGATAAGCACCTTCACGCGCGCCGATAGGCATATCGACAAAACCGCAAGAAATACTATAATTATCGACGTCATCAGTGCGGCCAGATACTCGCTTCAGTCGTCAGCCCAAGGGGACGCACGAAACCACGCCATAATCGCACCAGCAAATTGGTTGACCCCAAACTTCTTTTTTTCTATGTAATTTTACGCTACGCGCGCAATTGATTTGCGGCGACGGATTGAAAATACTCCGACGCTTTCAATGGATTGATCCGGACACCGCGGCTTAATCCGGGCTACCGGCGGACCTGCGCCAAGAATTCAAGGGCATGAGCTTTGAACAAGACCCCTCCCTTACTGCCTGACGGCGCGTGTGATTGTCACATGCACTTCTATCCGGACGTGCCGCCGTCAGAACGCCCCGTTCATCAAGCAAAAACGCAACCCGCTTGGATCGATGATTATCGCGCCATGATGCAACGCACCGGCGTCTCGCGTTTCGTAGCGGTACAATCCTTTATGTTCGGATTTGATAACTCGGCTATGCTGGAAGCGATGGAGGCTTTTGGCGATTGCGTTCGGGGCGTTGCGATGTTTCCGCTCGATACGTCGCTGACGGCCCTCAAGTCTTTGCATGAAAAAGGAATTCGCGGCGTCCGCGTCTTTATGTTGGAAGACGCGGTGTATGACTGGGATGACCTCCCAGCTCTTGCGAAACTGATTGAGCCGCTCGGATGGCATATACAGCTTCAATTCGACGGCAGACAATTACCCGCGCTTTTTGATCGGCTAGCGGATATCGCCTGCCCGGCCATCATCGACCATAATGGAAAATTTCTAGAGCCCGTCACGGCGCAAGACCCGGCCTTTGAGGCGTTGCTACGACTTCTAGATCGCGGAAACTTCTGGGTTAAGCTTTCGGCCCCTTATGAAACATCAAGAAGCGGCGCACCAAATTACGACGATGTCTCGCTACTCGCGAAGGCGCTTGTCAAACATCGCCCTGATCGGCTGGTATGGGCGACAAACTTCCCCCATCGCGGTTTCTATCCGCCACCGGATGATACTGATCTCGTAAAGTTACTTGAACAGTGGGCGCCGGATGGGGAGACTCGGCGCAAGATACTTGTCGACAACGCCGCCGATTTCTACGGATTCTAGGGATTACAGATCACCACGAAGCGCCTGGCGTCGGAGCGAATTCGCCCAATAGAGCTCGAATGCGCTTCAATATTTTCGACGGAGAAGAATGTTGTCAGAGAACAAGAAAAAAATCGTCATCGTAACGGGCGGCACGGGTGGAATTGGCTTTGCCACAGCCCGCATACTTCTCGATCGCGGTTACAGCGTTATCGCTGCAGATAGAAACAAACCAAGTCCTGAGCAGCTCGAAATGGTAAAAGCATCGGGCGATAATCTGACATTCGCCACATGCGAAGCAAGCAACCAAAAAGACGTCGATGCATTGATTACGCTCGCAGGCGACATGCCGGGGCGCCTACATGGTCTTGTTAACGCCCTCGGCATCGAAGTCCGCCGCCGCTTGGTGGATCTTGATATGTCCGAGGTGAGAGAAACGCTCGAAGCGAACCTTATTGGGTCAATACTGCCCTCTCAGGCCGCCGTGCGTCATTGGCTCGACGATACGGACAATGCGCAAGAAGCAAAGTCCATCGTACACATCTCTTCTGTAAACGGCCTCATCGCATCATCGAGCGGTCATACGGCGTACGGCAGCAGCAAGGGCGCCCTTGTGCAGCTAACGCGCGTCATGGCCGTTGAACTGGCTCCACACAACATTCGCGTCAACGCGGTGGCGCCAGGGTCTGTTCGAACGCAAATGATGGACAGCTTGATTAAAGATCAGCCGACCGCGCTTGATCGCGTTATGGCTCGGACGCCGATGAAGCGCATGGGCGAGCCGGAAGAAATAGCCGCAACGACCGCATTCTTTCTATCGAGCGATGCAAGCTATGTCACCGGGCAGATTTTATATGCCGATGGCGGACGAACCGCGCAGAACTTACCATCTGAATAGGCGGCGTAGTATATCTATCACTCTACTGACGCCTGTAGCTCATAATTCTATTGTCTGCAGCCGCGATTGGGAAAATCGTCGCCCTCCGCTTGACCAGGACGTCGGCGCATTCTGCTCTCGACGATACTAGACACTTTTTTCTATAGCATTTATATAGAGCGCGATGGCGTCGCCTCCATTAGAAAAACCGCTTATGGGCGCGCGTCAAGTAAATCACACGGCGCAAAAGCGGCGTTAGCGAGAGAAACATTGAACTTTCGTTGTGTTCTTTTGCCTCGGTTTGGAGTGAACCAAAGAACATAACGGTCGATCGATCCTTCGATGAAAGACTTTAGGGGAAGCCTTTCAGTCATCTGGAACCACAGTTTCCAAACTCCCCGTCTCGCTTAGCGGCGCGAGCGTCCTAAACCAAGCGACCGGTCGTTTCGTCGCCAATCGGAAGATTGAATTAGAAAAAGGGTAGCGTGTCTTAATGGCGAACATTCATGATGCAGATTACGTGAGAGTCTCTAACAGCCTTACGGCAGCGATAGCAGATGAGCTGGAAGCGTATAAAGAGTCTCATGCCGAAAGCGGTCGTAGAATTGCAACGGCGGGACAATTCATGCCTGGCGGCAATACTCGCACCGGGCTTTATTACCCCCCCTTCCCCGTCATTATGGCGAAAGGCGATGGCGCGGAACTCGATGACGTAGACGGTAATAAGTATTTTGATTTTTGTAGTGATTATACCTCAGCGATCTACGGGCATAACAACCCGGCAATTTTAGACGCAATATCAACCGCCTTGGCTGACGGCCTTCAGTTCGGCGCCGGCAACCAATACGAACATCTCTTATCGGAACTTATTTGCGAGCGGTACCCCGCAATCGATCTGGTCCGATTTTGCAATTCCGGATCAGAAGCGAACCTATACGCCATAGCGACGGCGCAGATTATCACCTCGCGCAAGAAGATAATGGCCGTCAACGGCGCCTATCATGGCGGCATGTTATGCTGGGCGGCGGGCAAAACCGTTGGGGACAATCTTGACAACGAAAAAATTCCAAATGCGCCATTCGACGTCGTTTTAACGGAATGGAACGACATTGAGGGAACAGCCGCTCTAATTCATGAGCATAAAGATGACCTCGCGGCGTTCATTATAGATCCCGTAATGAGCTATTCGGGCTCTCCAGCCCGCGACGCCTATATTCGGGCAGTCCGCGATATAACGCGCGAGAACGACGTGCTCATGATCGTGGATGAAGTGATGGCCGCCCGGTACGGACCGCAAGGGTATCACGGCTATCTCGGCATCAAACCAGACCTCGTCACGCTTGGGAAATTCCATGGCGGCGGCTTTAGTTCCGGCGCCTTTGGCGGCGCTGAACATATAATGAAGCGCTTTAATCCGTCAGCGGCGGACTATATTGCCCATAGCGGCACCAACAATAACAATATCGCCTCAATGGCGGCTGGATATGCCGGCCTATCGCAAGTCTTTACGCCAGACGCCGCAGCTGCTTTGACGAAAAAAGGCGAAGAATTAACCGCTCGCCTTAACGCCGTCGCTGAACGTCATGGCGCACCGGCGCAGGCCTGCGGCATGTGCTCAATCATCACCTTCCTCTTCTCCGACCGGCCGGTGAATACCGCGGAGGATATGTTGCATGTCAACGAAGATCTGATGACGTTGTTTTACATCTGGATGCTTAATCGCGGAATTTACATGATGACACGGGGGTGTATGTCCCTATCGGTCGCGCTGGAAGAGCGTCATTATGATCGACTCGTGGACCTGTTCGACCAGTTTCTTACCGACCATAAGGCGATCATCGCCGCTGAGTTTCAATAGGAACAGCTATCGACGCTTATGGCGCTCGGTAAGAAAGACTATTCCGTTTTCAAAGAAGACCTAAAGTCAGCACTCGCAATAAAATTGAGTGACGTCGAGAACAAGAGACGAGCTAAATTATGACAAAACGTGTAGCAGTCATTGGCGGCGGCGTGATTGGCGTCAGCGTAGCGTGGCACCTCGCCGACAGAGGCGGTTTCGATGTGTGCGTTTATGAACGCGACCAAATAAGTTCTGGGACCACATGGCATTCAGCGGGCAACATCACCCGGTGGCCAGAGCCCGGCGATGAAAAAACCTCCGAATATATGTTCGACATCATCCCACGTCTCGAAAAGGAAACGGGTCAAGAAACCGGTTGGACAACCCCCGGCCGCTTACACCTCGCCAGCAGCGCAAAAGGGTTTGAAGATATCAAAAAATTCGCCGCTGACGCAGCGCGCCTCGGGTATCCCGGTAGAATCATCCCGCTCGATGAACTAGAGTCGATGCATCCCTTAATCAGTTCAGAGAACGTTTTCGGCGCTTGGTTTAATGATCAATCCGGTCGGGTTAATCCGACCGACTTAACGAACGCCTACGCTAAAGGCGCGCGCAGCAAAGGCGTTAAGATTCGGGAACGCGTTTCAATCGAGCGCATTGAGACCGAAGGCAGCCAAGTTAAGGGCATTCAGACATCCGAAGGCTTTTTTGAGGCGGATTATGTCGTTGTTTGCGCGGGCCTCTGGTCCCGCGAATTGCTGAAGCCGTTCGATATTCACCTGGGCATGAGCGCCCTTGAGCATTGCTATCTTATTGCCGACACCGAAACGCCATTGACACGTGATACGCCGTCCTTCGAGTGCGAAGAGTTGGCCGTCTACGGACGAGAGGAAGTGGGGTACTTCCTCGTCGGTTTTTTCGATGACTACGCTAACGTCGTCGACGTAAAGGCCCTTCCAGAAATATTTTCGTTTGCTCTGCTACCCGACAACCTAGATCAAATCGCGCCCTATTATGAAAACGCGATGAAACTGTTCCCGGCCCTTCAAGAGGCGCCCATTCGCAACATCATCAACGGCCCCGAGTCCTTTACGATCGACGCCGCTCCGATTGTCGGCGGCTTTGAGAGCATTGGTGGGCTATACGTCGCGTGCGGTATGAATTCTGGCGGCGTTAGTTATTCGGGCATGGCGGGGCATCACATCGCCGATTTGTTGACCGGCGCGTCGCCGCGATTTTCTGAGATTGATATGAGCCCCGAACGTTTTGACGAGAAGGTCAAAGATCACGCCTGGTTGGACACGCAAGTCTCTCGCGTCGTGCACGGCATTTTCGCTGATTGAACAGGCTAAGGTGCGCTCTAAAAGGCGCTGCTGCATCATACCTTTTGTCGACGATCAGGCTTTCGGCTCCGGTCGTCGGCCTCCATCCACAGGTGATAACCCTTGTAAGCTGACACTTCGCCTCCTGTGATGGCTTGCTTCCAACCACTTTCGTGCAAATGCCCCAACCATTCTGTGTACGACGAGCTTGATATGGCATTCGTCGGCGAGACGGGCCTCGTCGCGTTTCCGAGGTAATGTCTGCATTTTAGCGCAGAGCGTTTGTCGTCAATCGAGCGTTAAGACCTCTATTCGGCTTTCCACGCCCTCGCCGTGAAAAACGGCATGGGTTTGTTGCGAATAATCATCGGGCTCGGCGAAATGAATATTCTCGACATACGATTGTGGGTTACGATCATAGAGGGGAAACCAAGAGCTCTGAACCTGTACCATAATCCTATGCCCTTTCTTAAAGGTGTGATTGACCTGAGGCAGCATGACGTTGAACGTCTCCACCTTTCCCGGCTTTATCGGTTCGGGTGCTGAGAAACTGTTACGATATCGTCCTCGCATGATATCACCTGACACCATGAACTGATATCCGCCAAGATGCGAATATTCCGGCGTTTCCGGGGGGTGTACGTCAATTAGCTTGACGACCCAATCAGCATCTTCGCCCGTGGTGCTGGCGCGAATAACGGTCCTGACCGGACCGGTGATCGTCACGGCTTTGTCCAGGGGCGCGCCGACAAACGTCAAAACATCCGGACGACCGTCGACAAACCTCTGATCTTCCCCCAGCCATTCGTCCCAGCCAGAGCCCTCATCAAAAGGCGCTGGAATCGGCCGTTGGCGGAACGGAACCGGCTTGGCGGGGTCTGAAATGAATGTGGTTTTGCTGTCCGCCCCTGATGTCGGCGAGGAAAAGGCAAGCTTGCCGTTCGGGTGGAGGTAGATGTTGGCGGCTTTTGCTTTTTTGGGCGGCCAGGAATTATATGTACGCCACTGATGTACGCCGGTTTCGTAAACCACCGCCTCACGCTGTGCGGTCGTGTTCTTTGACTTCGGCTTCAACGTCCGCCTAAAAAACGGAAGAAGAATCTCATCGCGAAAGTACTTACTTGTGTCGCCGTTTAAGGAGAACGGGCCATAAGTTGTTCCCGGACGGTCCCATTGCGAGTGGTACCACGGGCCTGCTACAAAATAGTTCGTACGCGCGCCCGCACTATCTTCGAGCGCGCGATACGCCGCTGGCGGCCCAAATGTGTCCTCCTGATCGAACCAGCTGTGAACGGTTAGAACCTCGATCCCTTTGGACCCAGCTTCTGCCAAAAGGCGCTGCATCGCCTTTGCTTGCCACCACGCGTCATAGGTTGGCCGACTGACAAAGTCGTCCCACGACTTAAACGACTTTCGAAACCAGCGTTTATCGAACTTGCCGGTTGGTCCTGCCTTCAGATGCCAGTCATACATATCCCGCGAACCGTATGGAAAGCGCGACCAAAACGGTTGATCTTGCCGCCAAACAAATTCTAAGAGGCCATACGAAAAATAAGTTGAGTGGTTTCAGCGGTTTATGATTCTCTTTGTTTGCTTAGAACACGGAGTATCACGATGCCTTGGACTGAAACCACTCGACCAGATTATGACCGGCGTTCTTTGCGGTATGCAAGCG
>JBCCAY010000007.1:0-160731 GCA_039814575.1 Pseudomonadota bacterium | reverse complement strand
GCGGCGTTTCTGTGGCCAAGGAGGGGCGAGCAACAGCAGTAGATCAATGAACAAATGCGCAAAACAAGCAAGCAAGCAAGCAAGCAATGCGGGTTTGGCACATGTTTCAGACGAGAGACTCAAAAGCGCGATCGGAGCACATGCGAGGCAATGCGATCTACGATTGTACTGTATTACATTGCATTGTATTATACGTGTTGCCCGCGCGCACACACACACACATACACACCCCTTATTACCTTACTCGCCGCTGCTGCGACGTCGGAAATCGCTCGTCGAGTGCAATGGCAGAAGCCCGCCTGACTGCGAGACTGACAAGTCGAGCAGAGACGAAAGTCGGCCATAGTGATCCGGTGGTCCCGCGTGGAAGGGCCATCGCTCAACGGATAAAAGGTACGCCGGGGATAACAGGCTGATGATGCCCAAGAGTCCATATCGACGGCATTGTTTGGCACCTCGATGTCGGCTCATCGCATCCTGGGGCTGGAGCAGGTCCCAAGGGTTTGGCTGTTCGCCAATTAAAGCGGTACGTGAGCTGGGTTCAGAACGTCGTGAGACAGTTCGGTCCCTATCTGCCGTGGGAGTAGGAATTTTGAGAGGAGCTGCCCTTAGTACGAGAGGACCGGGGTGGACGTATCTCTGGTGGACCAGTTGTCCTGCCAAGGGCACAGCTGGGTAGCTATATACTGAACGGATAACCGCTGAAAGCATCTAAGCGGGAAGCCGGCCTCGATACAAGAATTCCCTTGAGAGTCGTGGTAGACCACCACGTTGATAGGCTGGGTGTGGAAGCGCTGTAAAGCGTGAAGCTAACCAGTACTAATTGCTCGATTGGCTTGATTGTTCTCATGCCTGTCGGTTTTCTGAAATGCACTAATATTCAGATAGCGGACGGTATGATAGCGGTTCATGCGCGGCGAACGGTTCGTCGTTCCATTCTGTGGAACACGGATAGTTCGCGCCCATAATGAGAACGTTAGACATTTATCATGGTCCTCATCCTGATGAGCGCCGCGCAGGCGGTGCGTTTTGAAGGATGGCAAAGGGCTTAGACGGTTGCGGCGTTTACGTTGCGACCGATGACTCTCACACTGACATGTCGGTTTCGCCGGCCTGGTGGTTTTGGCGGGGAGCCTCCACCCGATTCCATTCCGAACTCGGTCGTTAAAGTCCCCAGCGCTGATGGTACTACGTCTTAAGGCGTGGGAGAGTAAGTCGCCGCCAGGCCTGCCAAACAGACATGTCGCCCCTTTTCCATTTATTCTAGATTTATTCTTTCCTAAATCGGCGCTCGAACAACGCGGAGTTCCGATTTCTACTGAATGTTAGTTTATGTTTGGGCGTCGGGGCGATGTTTAGTGCTCTGATCAGTTAGAATAACTGAGCTAACGGAGAATATGCTGCGAAAATCAACTTTTCATTTAAATGCGGTGCATCGCATTTGATGGTGACAACAATAGCGGCGTCGAGCCTTTAAAAGAAGCGCGGTGCTTATTGAAGCCCAGGTAAACAGGCGTTTCGTTGTGAAATAGCTGATTCGGAAAATAGGCCGAGACTTATTCCGTCCAATGAAAATTTGGCGCTCTTTAGCGCATCGTTTTTCGTTGTGACCGTAGATACATAAGAGCGGGATCGTAAAGTACAGCCGTGACGATCCCGGCCGGTTAGCAAATGTCGTCGAGCATCAGCTGACGCGCGGAATGCATTAAGCGTTCCGCGCTTTCAAAATCGCGATAATGCGTCTGTCGCGTTCTTTCAAAAGCTCTTGAAAGCTCTTGCCTTCGAATAGTGTATCGGTTTCGGAAATCAACGCTTCTTTCATAGCCGGAGTAATTGGTTGCATAGGTAATGGTGTCCAATCGTCGCCATACGGCCCTTCTTCTTCGATGAGGGATATCAGTTTGCGCATGCCGCCTTCGCCCTCGGCCATCGCGTATGACATAATCGGCCCCATGAACGGCCAACGTAACGCCGGGCCATTCATCAATGCTCGGTCGATTTGTTCAGGCGTGGCTTGTCCAGCGGCGATCATATTCAAGGCTTCCCGCCACATGGTTTCTTGGAAACGGTTTGCAATAAAGCCGGGCACGTCTTTGTTCATGACGATGACCGCCTTGCCGGCGCGCGTATAAAGAGCGTCCGCAATCTGTCCCGCTTCTTCGCTCGCAACAATTTCCACGAGTGGTAATAGGTGAACCGGAAAAAACGGGTGTCCGACGATTATACGGTCTTTATGTTGGCACTTCTGTTCGAGTTCCGCCTTCATAAACCCTGAAGTCGACGATGAAATCAGGACATCCGACGGAGTTTGGGCGTCGATTTCCTGCAAGAGGTTTTGTTTGGCGTCCAAATAATCAGGGATGTTCTCTTGAATGAAATCAGCCTGCTTGCTCAGCGCTTTAAGCGAGGGGGAAAACGTCAAACGCTCTCGGGATGCGCCCTCGGTGAGGCCGAGTTGTTCTAAGTCGGGCCATATACGGTCGAGTTGATCGCGGGTTTTTTGCTCTACATCCGGCGCTGCGTCGAAGGCGACGACGTTAAAGTCGCGTGAGAGAAATGTTGCGATCCAGCCGACGCCGATGAGCCCGCAACCAACAACACCAATTGTTTGAATCGTTTCTGCGCTACGCATTCAATTTTTTCCTGAATATTCTACTTTTCTGACTGGCCAGAAAATTGGCTTTTCACTCGACGATCTTACTGCTTTTTCTGCGCTTAACGAATTCAAAAACGCTAACCATGTCTTTCTTCTTCGCTATCGGGGCGTATCTCGGGGAGTGGGAATGGTCTCATGGTACGGTAAAATCATCGCCCATCTTTGTAGGAATGTTGCGGTCACTGATAACGGAAGCGGCGTCTTGTAGAGCAAATATGTGCGTTAGCAAAAATCCCACCCGCCTGTGCGAGGCAGGCTTAGGTGTTGCCTGCTCCTGTGCTAGCGAAGGAACGGTGTGAAACTAAAAATATCGTCGCTCCGCCGCCTACGTTATTAAAGCATGCGGCTTTTTTTCGCGATATGTCGGCCTTTCAACGCAAACATAGACGAACGCTGTAACGAGCGACTAAACGGTTTATTGGACGGTAGGTTCGCCGCTACTCAGTTTTTGGTGGACGTAGAAGGTCACATTGATCAACCGCATATGCGGACGGCTTTGTCAGACCTGCGCCATCATACCGACAGCGTCGATATTCTTGGTGTGTACCCAAAAGATCTCTTCAGGACGGAGAAAATTTAAGCCGACCTCCTGTTTCGAATTGCAAATGCCCGCAGAAAATAAGGTTTTGTTTCTCTATAAGGTATGAACCGCGGCGCCGCGTGCGCTGGCCGAGCGACCGTGAATGTTACAAGATAAAAGCGAAACGCATCAAGTCGATCGTCGAGACAAAGCAAGGCTTGTAGAAGCCGTACGAAGTACTATTCCGTGGGCAGACATAAAACGTTGATAAAGGGGTTCGCTTAACAGCGATCGAGCCGTCTTAGCCAGCGCTATTTTATTGTTTGAGACTCTGCGAGAGCCTCTATTTCTGTTGATGGATAGTTTGCTTCTTGCAATATCTCGTGACTGTGTTCGCCATGGCGTGGGGCAGCGGCTATTGCGCTTTCGTCAACTGTAAGGTTCGGGCCGAAAAGATGTTGTATATCGCCGTCTTTGGGATCGCGTCCTATACGCACAGCAGGTGAAGATGTCGTGTCTTCGACACTTGTCGCTTCGTTCGGCGATAGAACGGGCGTTACGCAGCAATCAACGTCATCGAAGAAACTCGTCCACTCGTCTAGGGTTCGCGATCGGAAAATCTCCGTGAGCGTTTCGCGTAGAGACAGAGCGGCGTCGCCGCTCGACAGGTGAAGCGGCGTCAGGTCTGGGCGGTCGATCGCTTCGCAGAAACGTCGCCAAAAATGTGGTTCCAGCGCACCGACGGCCATATAGCGATCGTCCTTCGTCGGATAATAGCCATAACATGCGAGCGCCCCGGTCAAAACGTCCGCGCCGCGTTCCGGCGGGCGGCGAAATGTTTGTTTCGTCGCTGTCGGCATCACATTCATTCCAATCAAGGCATCGGTGATTGATATATCCAAATACGCGCCGTCGCCCGTGCGTTCTCGGCGAACGAGCGCCGTTAGAATCGCATTAATCGCGGAGAGGGAGCCGCCGGCGATATCGCCGATCTGAAAATTACTGGGCGCCGGCGGGCCGTCTGCTGCACCGATTTGGTCTGATACGCCTGCAAGGCCGCACATATTGATGTCATGGGCCGCAAGGTGGGCGCGGGGCCCCGTTGCTCCATAGGCGGAGATCGAGCAATAGATGATATCAGGCTTATGGGCTTTCACATCGTCATAGCCGACGCCAAGCCGCGCCATTGCGCCAGGGCGAAAATTCTCAACGATGATGTCCGCTTTTTCCAACAGCCTAAAGACGATTTCACGCCCTGTATCTTGAGTGAGGTCAATAGCGATGGAGCGTTTGCCGCGATTGAGCATGTGAAAAAGGTGAGACATGGAGACACCGAACGCCATGTCTTGGCGGGCATAGTCGCCGCGCTTCACGTCCTCGACTTTTATAACGTTCGCGCCGTGATCTGCGAAATGAAGTGTCGCTAGCGGACCCGGCAAGAGTCGTGTGAAGTCGAGTATAGTGAGGCCGCTTAAGGCGTCTGACATAGCGCTCGTCCCTTCATGTCTACAATAGATCGCGCAATTCGCGCCGGAGCACTTTGCCAACCGGAGATTTTGGCAGTGCATCGATAAAACGAAAATCGCGCGGGCGCTTATAGTTCGTAAGCTGAGCGGCGCAATGGTCTTTAAGACCCTCGACGGAGACTGCGGGATCGCTTCTGACGACAAAAGCAATAGGGCGTTCGCCGCTCGCCGCGTCGGGCGCGCCGACAACGGCGGCTTCTAAAACGCCGGGATGATCAGCGACCACGCTCTCTATTTCGCCGGGGAAGACGTTAAAGCCGCTGACAATAATAAGGTCTTTTTTGCGGTCGACCAAAAATAAGTAACCGTCTTCATCAAGATAGCCGATATCTCCCGTGCGCAGCCAGCCGTCGTGAAATGCTGCGGCGTTCAGTTCCGGTGCATTGAGGTATCCGGTCATCACCTGTGGGCCGCGCGCAACGATTTCTCCCGGTTCTCCCGTTGCCGCCCAGCTGTCGTCATCCTTTAAAATAGCGATATCGGAGCCGGGAATCGGCAGGCCGACCGATCCCTCGCGATAAGTAGGGCCGGGCGGGTTGCTCGACAGAACTGTGGTCGTCTCGGTCATGCCGTAGGACTCGACGATTTGCGACCCCGTAAGCTCGCGCCATTCGCGCGCCACGGACGGGTTCAGCGCCATCGCGCCCGTCACCGTTAATTCTATATGAGACGCGTACTGAGAAAACCATGGCTCTTGCGCTAGATAAGCGAACAAGGTGTTCACGCCTGGAAAAACGTCTGGCGCAAATTTCTCGAAGGCGGGTTTGAGATTGCTGAGGGGGCGCGGGCTTGGCGCCAAAATAAGGTGTCCGCCGAGACGTAACGCGCTCACGGCCATATAGAAGCCGAACATGTGGTAAAGAGGCAGCACCAACAGCGTGACACTATTGCGGCGCTCAAAAACGTCAGGCTGCAGCGCGTTTACCTGGCTGATATTGTGCATCAATCCCGCGAAGGACAATTGAACGCCTTTTGATCGCCCTGTCGTGCCGCCGGAATACTGATAGAAGTCGGCGGTCGTATCATTCGCCGCCTCAGCCGAGGGGGGTGAAAAAGCATGTCCGCGCCCTTGCTTAAGGGCGGCTAAAAAGTTCGTATGGGGTTTATTCATGGCCGGGACAAGGCGGCGCACGTATTTCAATGCGGCGTCGAGCACGGCTTTTTTGAGCGGGGGAAAGAAGTCCGTTACGCTGACTTTTATCAAATGGATGTCGTCGCGGCCGTCCGTCGCGGTTTCAATTTGGTCGCCGAAAAGATCGGCGAAAATAATCGCCTGGGCGCCGCAATCCTCCAATTGTTGTCGCGTTTCTTTCGCCGTGTAGAGGGGGTTTACATTGCTAAGAATGAAGCCGGCCCTCAGAACGCCAATCATAGCGACCGTGTAAGCAATGCAGTTTGGCGCTTGCACCGCGATGACGGCGCCTTTCGGGAGCTTCACCACCGATTGCAAATAGGCGGCGAAATCGCGCGAAGCTGTCGCTACTTCTTTGAACGACAGGGTTGCGTTGGCGCCGTTGGGCAGCACGGTCGTGACGAAGGGCGCGTCGCCATAAGCGGCGACAGCGTTCTCCATCAAGGTCTCGATCGAAATTAACGGCGGCGCCTTGATCTCGTCGACCGCCTGAGCGGTCTCGCCATAAAATTGCGTCCAAGGACGTGTCATTGTCATGGTAATTCGCGATCCCACCATTCCGGACGCGGGGGCGGTCCGTCTACGTTGTGTTTCGGTGTGATGAAGCGCCCCATTAAGTCGATCCAACGATCGAGATGTTGGCGCATCGGCGGCGTTTTCAAAAACAATGGCGCATCAAGCAGCATGCCGCGGAGTTGCCACTGCGTTAAGAAAATGATGTCTTCAACCTCAAAACCGGTATCCGGTCGCGCTTCGAAATAGTGCCGAGCCGCCGCTGCGTACATATCCTTCATACGCATCATGATTTTTCTGAGATGGCTGGCGAGCTCTTTGTCGGTGCGGGCGGCGATCAAAAGTTCGAGGATGACTTTGCCGTCTCGCGTTAGAAACACGCGATCCCACAGAGCATACACCATTGAGCGAAGTCGGTCTTCATGATCGTCGCCCACCGGCGCGGCCTCGCCGAGGCGTTTGAAGGTTTTGCGAATCAATCGGTCGGCCGCCGCTTCAATGAGCGCGGCTTTCGACTCAAAATGATGCACATGAGCGCCGCGGGAAACGCCGGCTTCTTTAACGATAACTGAGATGGTTGTTCCCGCGTAGCCATGTTTGTCTAGCGCGACGATCGTCGCGTCGAGCAGGCGTATACGCATTTCCTTCGTGCGCTGCTCTTGTGTGCGGCGCACAAGCGGCGGTGCGCCGGCGCTCTTATCGTTAACGGTTTTGGTGTCGGTACGGGCCATAACGTCGTTAATTCTAGTGGGTTTCCCAAAAATTTTCTGCGGCGATTCCGTATCCCGGAAATAGCGCGCTTGCTCACTTGCGTAATGATCTTATTTGCAGTACGTATCGTATGTAAATAGTCAATTCGATTGAAATTGACGACGTTTCGTCTCGGCGAGGAGGTCTAGCGATGATCCCAAGGACGGTGTTTTCCGACGAGCACCTTATGTTTCAGGAAAATTTTCGACGCTTCGTCGAAAAAGAGATAACCCCGCACCATGATCGTTGGGAGGCTGAACAGCAGGTCGACCGCGCCCTATGGGAAAAAGCTGGCGCTCAAGGGTTTCTTTGCACGTCAATGCCAGAGAAATACGGCGGCGCCGCCGCTGACCGGTTTATTTCGGCGATTATTATTGAAGAGCTTGCCCGCGCTGGGGCGAGTGGTCCTGGGTTCAATCTGCATTCTGACATTGTCGCCCCCTACGTCTTTAACTACGGCTCTGAAGAACAGAAGCAATCAATCCTACCAAGAATGGCGCGCGGCGAGATTATCGGCGCAATTGCAATGACGGAGCCTGGCACCGGCTCGGACTTACAGGCCGTGAAGACGACCGCCGTGGAAGACGGCGACGATCTCATTATTAACGGCTCCAAGATTTTCATCACCAATGGCTTTATGTGCGATTTCGCCATCGTCGTCGCCAAAACCGGTGAAGTAAAAGGCGGCGCCGATCAAATGTCGCTCGTTCTTGTGGAAGCCGATCGCGAAGGTTTCACAAAAGAAAAGCCCCTGAAAAAAGTCGGCATGAAAGCGCAGGACACGTGCATTCTACATTTTTCCGATGTGCGTGTGCCGAAATCAAATGTGCTTGGCGGGCCCGGGCAAGCGTTCATGATGCTGATGACAGAGCTTGCCTGGGAACGTTTGATGATCGCGATTGGCTGCGTCGCCGGCGCGGAAATGGCGCTCAACGAAGCGCTTTCTTACGCCAATGAACGCGAGGCGTTCGGCCGGCCCATCGCGAAATTCCAGAACACGAAATTCAAGCTTGCGGAGATGAAGACCGAGACGACGATCGCGCGCGTTTTCGTTGATCGCTGCATGGAGCTTGAGGCGCAGAAAAAACTCGATGTGGACGATGCCGCGATGGCGAAATATTGGACATCGGAGCTTCTGTGCAAGATCGTTGACGAAGCCGTACAGATCCATGGCGGCTATGGATATATGTGGGAATATCCCATCGCCCGCGCTTACGCCGACGCGCGCGTCCAGCGCATCTATGGCGGCACCACGGAAATCATGAAGGAAATCATCTCGCGCTCGCTTTAAGGCCGCGACCATGAAGGAAGTTGGGTTATGACAGAGGCATTTGTTTACGAAGCAGTGCGCACGCCGCGCGGCAAAGGAAAAAAAGACGGCGCTTTGGTGGAGGCGTCGCCGACGGACCTTTCCGTTCACGTTCTAAAGTCGGTGCGTGACCGCAATGCGCTTGACACGTCGCTCGTTGATGACGTTGTTTTCGGCGTTGTGGAACCGATCGGCGAGCAGGGCGGCAATGTTGCACGGACGGCCGCCATCGCTGCGGGCTATGATGAGACGGTCGGCGGAATGCAGGTCAACCGCTTTTGCTCGTCCGGCCTTGAGGCGTGCAATATCGCCGCGGCGCGCGTCATGTCAGGACAGTCTGACTTCGTTATCGGCGGCGGTGTTGAATGCATGAGCCGTTTGCAAATCGGCGATTCCGGCATGCCCTTGGCGGCTGATCCGCTATTGTCATTGCCGAACTATTTTGTCCCCCAAGGCATCGCGGCCGACCTCGTCGCGAACAAGTACGGCTATAGCCGGGATGACCTCGACGCTTACGCGGTTGCTAGCCAGAAGCGAGCGAAAGTCGCCTGGGATGAAGGTCGGTTCGAAAAATCCGTTGTTCCGGTGACGGATGCGAACGGCGTCACCATGCTGGACCACGACGAGTTCATGCGTCCTGACACGGACATGCAGTCCCTCGGCGCGCTGCAGCCATCTTTTGTTATGCTTGGTGAATTCGGCGGCATGGCCTCGGTCGCAACGCAGAAATATCCGGAAATTGAGAAACTCGACTATCGCCACCACGCCGGCAATTCCTCCGGTATTGTCGACGGCGCGTCTGCCGTATTGATCGGTTCCGAAGAGGGCGGTCGTAAGGCTGACTTGAAACCGCGGGCACGGATCAAGGCCTTCGCGACGATTGGGTCGGAGCCGACGATCATGCTGACGGGCCCGGCTGAGGCGACGTTCCGCGTTCTGGAACGCACCGGCATGAGCGCGAGCGACATTGATTTATGGGAGTTGAACGAGGCCTTCGCCGCCGTCGTTTTACGCTACATGGATCAGCTTGACATCCCCCATGACAAAATCAACGTCAATGGCGGCGCGATCGCCATGGGGCATCCGCTTGGCGCAACTGGCGCGATGATACTTGGCACACTGATAGATGAATTGGAACGTCGCGATCTTGAGACGGGGCTTGCGACGCTGTGCATTGGCAGCGGCATGGGCATCGCGACGATCGTGGAACGCGTACATTAATCGATGTCGGTAAAGGAATAGGTGAAGGTATGAGCAAGCTTCTTAAAAGCGAAGTGGATAGCGCCGGCGTCGCCGTCATTACGTGGGACATGACCGGTTATCCGATGAACGTTCTTTCCGAAGAAGTTCTCATCGAATTTGAAGAGATGTGGCGCGGTTTACAGGCGGATGACGCCGTTAAGGGGATCGTTGTCACGTCGGCGCGGGATGCGTTTATTGTCGGCGCCGACATCAATATGCTGTGGAAGATGCGCCATTGGCCTGCGGATCAGGTTTTCGCGCAGAACCAAGTTCTAACGCGGTTTTTCCGCGACATTGAAACGGCGCCGAAGCCGACGGTTGCGGCGATCAACGGCGATGCGCTCGGCGGCGGCTTTGAACTGGCGCTCGCGTGCCGTTATCGCATTATGACGGATAAAGACGGCGCAAAGCTCGGCTTGCCGGAAGTCATGCTCGGCCTCTTGCCGGGCGCGGGCGGCACGCAGCGACTGTCGCGCATTCTTGGGCCGCGCGAGGCGCTTCCCTACCTCACCACTGGTAAAAATATGCGAGCGGAAAAGGCGCTCGGCTTTGGCGTCATTCATCAAATTGCCGCCCATGGCGATCTTGTAAAAGCCGCGAAGACGGCAATCCTCGAAGGTGACGTTCCTGCAAAAGCGCCTTGGGATGAAAAGGGCTACGAGTTTCCGGGCGCGCCGGCGCATTCGCGTGACTGGACGCAGACCTTCGCCGGCGGCGGCGCCATGCTGCGGCGAGAGACGCAAGGCAATTACCCGTCGCCCCAGCGAATCATGGCGTGCGTTTATCACGGCTTGCAGATGTCGATGGATAAAGCGCTATCGTTCGAAGGCCGTCAGTTTACGGCGCTTTTCATGGACCCTGTGTCGCGCAATCTCATTCGTACTGGATGGTTTGGGCGCAATGCGGCGAATAAACTAGAAAAACGCCCAGAGGGCGTGCCAGACACCAAGTTCACGAAAGTCGGCGTGATCGGTGCCGGCGTCATGGGCGCGGGCATCGCTAGCTGCACGGCCGCCGGCGGCTGCGACGTTATTCTGTTGGATATTGACAAAGAAGCGGCCGAGCGCGGCAAGCAACACGTGATCGATTATTTCGCGCGGCAAGCTGCGAAGGGGCGAATGTCGAAGGATAAAGCCGCTGAGATCGCCGCTCGGGTTAAGCCGTCTACCGATTATAATGATCTCGCCGGCGCGCAACTCACGATCGAGGCCGTGTTTGAAGACCGCGGCATTAAGGCTGTCGTGACAAAGTCGACCGAGGCGACGACCGAGCCGTCTCATGTCTTCGGCACCAACACGTCGACGTTGCCGATTACCGGACTAGCGGAAGCCTCAGAGCGACCTGACAACTTCATCGGCATTCACTTCTTCTCGCCTGTTGAGAAAATGCCGCTTGTGGAAATCATCCGTGGCGAGAAGACGTCCGACCATGCGGCGGCTGTCGCCATGGACTATGTCAAAATGATCAAGAAAACGCCGATTGTCGTGAATGATAGTCGCGGTTTCTATACTAGCCGGGTTTTCGGCACGTACACGCGCGAAGGGTTTGTGATGCTGACAGAGGGCGTCAGCCCCGCCATTGTTGAAAATGTCGGGAAAGCGACTGGCATGCCCATGGGGCCGCTCGAGCTGATTGACATGGTCGGCATCGACACCGGTCACAAAATCACTCATGAGACAATGAAAGAAGTCGGCCGCGACGTGATGGCCGAGCGCGGCGAGCCGTTTCAAGCGCTCGACGTTCTTGATTGGATCGTGGAAGAGGCCGGTCGCCCTGGCCAAAAGGCGGGAAAAGGCTTTTACGACTATGACGGGGACAACAAAAAAACCCGGATTTGGCCGTCGGTTTATGACCGTTTCCCGAAAAAGAACGACGACGTCGATGTTGACGAGCTGAAAAAACGCTTCTTACATATCCAAGCGATTGAGACATTGCGGTGTATGGAAGAAGGCGTCGTGACGGCGGCGGATGACGCGGACGTCGGCTCTATCTTCGGCTGGGGCTTCGCCCCCTGCCATGGCGGCGTTATCTCTTACGTTGAGAATATCGGCGTGCCGGAGTTTCTCGCTGAATGCGAAGACTTAGCGGAGAAATACGGTAAGCGTTTTGATCCGCCGCAATTGCTGCGGGATATGGCGGCGCGCGGTGAGTGCTTCTACCCTGATGAAAAGGCGCCTTTGCAGGCTGCTGAATAAATTGGAGGCTGCATGACGGAAAAACCAATTTTTGACTTTTCCGGCAAGGCAGTCTTCGTCGCTGGCGGCACCAGCGGCATAAATTTCGGCGTCGCGCGCCGATTTGCTGAGGCCGGCGCTGATGTCGCCGTCCTCAGTCGCAAGCAAGAAAAAGTCGATAAAGCAGTTGCCGAGCTCGCCGCCCTTGGCGGCAAGGTTCAAGGGTATGCGGTGGATGTCAGAGACTTTGACGCTGTGAAAGCAGCGTTCGACGACGCCGCGAAAGTCATGGGCGGCGTTGATGCAACGGTGTCGGGCGCCGCGGGAAATTTTCCGGCGTTTGCGGAAGGCATTTCTTCGAACGGGTTTCGATCGGTTTTAGAGATCGACACGCTTGGTACATTCCACGTGATGCGGGCGGCGTTCGATGTGATCGCCAAACCGGGCGGTGTCCTCATTAACATTTCCGCGCCGCAAGCTTTTCTTCCGATGAAGATGCAAACGCATGTGTGCGCCGCTAAAGCCGGCGTTGATATGATCACCCGAACCCTTGCTATGGAATGGGGGCAACACGGCGTCCGCGTCAATTCCATCGTGCCCGGACCAATTGCGGAAACCGAAGGCATGGAACGCTTGGCGCCGGGCGACGCCCTAAAAGAGATGGTGCGAAAAACCGTTCCGCTTGAACGGATGGGCGCGGCGTCTGAAATCGGCGACGCGGCGCTTTTCTTAGCCTCGCCGGCGGCAAGCTATATTAGCGGCGCGATCTTACCCGTCGACGGCGGTTGGGGCTTGAGCGGCGCCGGCGTCGCCACGGAAAACATCATTTCGAGCTTCAAAATCTAGAGTCGGCGTTTGCGATGCCTTGCTCCGTTCTTTTCGTAAGCCCTAAGGGATGAACTCCGGCACTTTGATGGCCGTCAGGAGCGATAAGAACTTCGAAACGCTAACCATGTCCTGACCCGTGAACGAAATTGTGTACGGGCCAGTGCGGTCGACGCACGGTAGGTACGCTAGCACTTCCGCTGGCAAGTGCCGTTGGAAGTCCGCTTCGAAAACGATCGGTCCGTCGAGCTTTTGAGGCTGAGCGGCGTCCTTTAGCGCTACGGCTTTTTCGGCGGACGTGCGAAGCATCGCGCATGCTTCTTTGGGTGTTAGTGTCAGCGCTGAATATCGGCCCGCCGCAGTTTTCGTTTCAACGGTTTCTATCGGTCCGTCGAACTCTTCTTCGACATGGCGCATATAGGCGTCATCACCGCTGGCGAAGACGATGGGCACATTAAAATGTCCAGCGATCGCTGTACTGAAGGTCGTTTCGCTCGCTGGGCGGCCGTTTAAACGGAGCTCGGAAAAGAGGAGGCTTGAGGCGGTGTGCGCGAGGACGCCGGTCGAGTGGTGCGCGCCCGTATGGTAGCCGAGCAGAAACGCGCAGGCGACGCCCTCCGTTTCAACGCCCTGCATCATGCCGAGCGGCCGCGGCCAATTGCGCACCAAGCGAACGCCCTCGGGAAGCTTGTCGACGAGGATAGACTGCCCATTGCCGTGGGAATCGCTGACGATCACTTCTTCAGCGCCGGCCGCTTTCGCGCCTTCGCAAGCGGCGATGACCTCATTTGTCATCCACACGCGCGCGCG
The DNA here is from genome assembly GCA_039814575.1 of Pseudomonadota bacterium. Taxonomy (GTDB): domain Bacteria; phylum Pseudomonadota; class Alphaproteobacteria; order Caulobacterales; family Parvularculaceae; genus MED-G105. The sequence continues at coordinate 147,274 of JBCCAY010000007.1, read as the reverse complement.
TTCATATTCGAAACCTTGTTCTAATGTTTGCGCCGTGCTGACGACACCTGCGACGCCTTCGATGTCGGCGGAGATGTATACTTTCATGAGGGTGCGCTCCATGGAGAGTGTTTAGGCGTGTGACTCGTTTCTTCGCCGCGATCGCTTAAGCCAAAACGTTAAGCCGCGGCCCATAGATGCTTGGCGTGTTTGTTTTAAGCGTCAGGAAGCTGACCGATAAGGTCCATTGTTTCATCGCCGCCAGCATGTTCTCGCATCAAATTTTCGGCGCGATCTTCATCACCGTCGAGGATGGCTTCAAGAACATGCGTATGTTCTTTGAATGAGGTCGCCGCGCGTTTCTGCCGATTGATTTGCCGACGACGATAGCTCGTCAATTGGTTGAACAATTTAAATGTCATCTCGCTTAAGACGTCATTATGGGCGCCGACGAAAATCATCCGGTGAAATTCGAGGCTTTCGTCGAAATAGAGACCCACATCGCCGTTTTTCGAAAGCTTCTCATATCCTCTGTGCACCCGTTCCAGCGCGCGTTTTTCATCCGCGCGCATGCGCCGCGCGGCGAGCCGGGCGCACGTTCCTTCAAGGGAGGATATAGTTTCGAACATCTGAACTAAACGCGTAACGGGAATACGCGTCACGAACGCGCCTCGGCGGGGCAAAACTTCCACAAGACCCGCCGATGATAAATGCCTGACCGCTTCGCGCACGGGCGTGCGAGACACCGAGAAGCGATCGGCGATCTCCTGCTCGTTGAGATGCGACCCTGGCGCACGTCGGCCGGAAACAATCTCCGCTTCGATCTCTTGAACGAGTCGCTCACAATGGGTGAGCGCGTCAGCTTTTTTGGACACTTAGACCTTCTTCGCCGTTACCGCTGCAGTGCAACCTACAAACCCTAAAGCGGCGTTGGCAATTTCTCTTCGCGTTTCTCTATATGTATGCAAAAATATTGGGATTGTATAATCCGAAGAGCTGTTGGCGACGAGAACGACTGAGTTTCGCGACATTACGACGCTAGGAAACACGCATAGGGGAATGGAAGCGGTCAATACAAGCAATGCGCGATTAGCTTGAACAGCTGTGATCCCGTTGTGTCTGCTGGCGACGCGGCCTGCAATGCGGCGTCGAACAGCAGTACTAGATGGAACTTAAGGGCGGTTTCTTCAGTGAAACGATTAAATGCGATGGAGATCGGTGTCTTACAGAGGAAAGGTGAAGCGCATATGGCCGCGGTGACGAGTGTTAACCGAAAAAAATATGCAGCGTTGATTATTTCAATTGCTTGCGGATTGATTCTAGCTGGGCTGGGGACGGCGTTTGCTGAAGAGCGTAAAGAGACGTCCACGCCGAATAATGTGAGTACTCTTGACGCTGAATTAGAGCGCGTCCTCACCGTCGATGGCACGCCGGGGGCGGTGGTTGCTATTATTGAGAATGGCGATGTTGTTCTGTCAAAAGGATATGGGCTCGCCGATCGCGCATCAGGTCGCGCGATGACCAACAAAACTCTGCTCGCCGCGGGGTCTTTGTCGAAGAACTTAACCTCACTTGGTGTTTTACGTCTTGTTGAGCGCGGCGACCTGGCTCTTAAGGACCGCCTAATCGACGCTGCTCCCTCCATAGAGATCGATAATCCGTGGCGCGATAGGAACCCCATTCTAATTGAACATTTGCTCGAGCATACCGCGGGGATCGAGGGGTCTACGTACTTTGAATACGGCTTCAACCGGCCCGGTGTCTCACCGTCTGAATATGCAGAATTGATGGCTGGGAAGATCGCGGTCCGCTGGCCGCCTGGATACTTTTATTCTTACGCCAATCCTGGGCACACTCTCGCCGCGTTTGCGATGGAGTCAGCCTGCGATTGCGCATTCGACGACTTTATGGCGGAGGAAGTTTTTGCCCCAATTGGGATGACGGACGCAGCGTTTAATCTGCGCGACGAAGACACTGCGCGTCTCGCCAAAAGTTATCGCAGTGACGGCGAAACGCCGGCGGCGCGCTGGTTTATGGCGATACGGCCTTCCGGTTCGTTATTGGTCACGATCGATGATCTCGCAGAGCTTGTGCAGTTTTACGCCCTCCGCGGCGCAGTTGGGGAGAACGACGAGGGCGCAAGGATTATCTCTGAGGCGCTCTTGGAACGGATGGAAAACGCCGAAACGTCGGCGAGGGCGCGCGCCGGTCTTATTGAGGGCGGATATGGCCTTGGAAATTTCGGGTTTTTCGCCGGCAAGGGGCGCATCTTTCACGGGCATACTGGCGCCACGGAGGGATTTCGCACATGGCTCGGATATGATCCAGACACCCGTTCCGGGTTCGCCGTTGTCACTAATGGCGGCCCGTCGAACATGCGCTACAAACTTATGCGGTTAATCGGCGGATATCTTACGCGGGACGTCGATGAAACGCCGCCGGCGCCGGCTGTTGACGGCGCTGAAAGTTACGTTTCCGCTGGGTGGTATGCGCCGTTCACCCACGAGATGCCCTTCCGCTCTTGGATGTGGCGCACCTTCGCCGCCGTTAAGTTATCGCCGCAAGGCGATACGTTGACACTCGACTCAATTGTTCCAACGGAGCCGGTGCGTCGTCTTGTGCATGTGGGGGATGGCGCGTTTCGAACGGAACGCCAGTCCTTGCCGACAGCGGTGATGGTTGATGGCCCCGAGGGCGCGCGGGTTTTTGTTTACGGTGAGTCCTATGAGCGCGTCAGTGTTTGGGGCGCCTATGGGCGTTATTATCTCTTTGTCGGCAGTTTGATTTTTGGCGCTATCGCAACGCTGCATGGCGTTGCCGCGGGCGTTCTTAGGATCGCGGGACGTTTGGAACAGTATCGCGTGTTCGGAGTAACGAATTGGTTGATGATCGCTGGTGTATCCCTTGCCGCACTACTGACGCTTTTCGTGGTGTTTGGGTTGCTTGGCGATCTCGACGATTCAGCTCAGCTTGGCCGACTTGGGCCTCTGTCGGTGGGCTTGGCGAGCCTGAGCGTTGTTGGCCCTATAGCGGCGGCTTTGGCAGGGCTGTCATTACTCCGAGCGCGCGGCGGCAAGTCGTTCGTTTTGGCCTATCAAGTCACGGCGCTTGCATTCATCGCTGCGACCTGGGTTTTCCTCGCTGTTAACAGCTGGGTTCCATTTATTTCATGGCGGGTTTGATCAGAGTGAAGACAGACGACAAGATCGAACGCTCGCTGGTTCAGCAGTTCTTAAAAAAACTCAATTTTCCTCAAGATGGCGAAGCGTGGCGCCGACTTGGCGTTATTTGTTCTTTGCAGGTCGCCCACGATCTGCCCAATGCATTAACGACGACAATGGCGCCGACGCTTTTCGTCAAACAGTTCGGGATGCCTTTAGAGTATTTGGGCTTGTTCTTCCTACCGATGGCGATCACGGCGTTGAAATGGACCTGGGCGCCGATTGTCGACAATCGGTGGTCGCCACGTTTTGGGCGACGGAAATCTTGGCTTGGCCCGCTTACCATCCTTGTCGCCCTGTGTTATGTCGCGATCGCGTTCATTCGGCCGGGTCTCGACACGCTCTATCTCATCATCGCCTTTTTGATGGTGAAGCAGATCTTTTACTCCACCCAAGAAATCGCCGCGGACGCTTACGTCGTTGAAAATTTGCGGACGGATGAACGCGGCGTTGGCGCAAGCGTGGTTTGGCTCGGCAAAGAAATCGGCCAGGTAATCGGCTTTGCGGGCCTCTTGTTCACGGCGGATCGGTTTGGGTGGACGACCGCTTTCCTCGCCGCCGCCGGCCTTTTTATAGTGTTCAACATCCCCGCATTAATCCGACGTGAGCACGCGCCGATCGACGCCGCGATCGACCGGACTGCAAAATTGTCCGACTTCTTCAAAAGGAAAGTTAACTGGCGGATCATCGCCGTCGTGTTCTTCATGTCGTTCACTGTGCAAATGCCCGTGACGATTATCGGGCCTTTTTTGAGCGATAAGGGCCTTTCCCTATCCGGCATCGGCATTGTGCTCGGCGTTGCTGCGAGCCTTGGTGCGATGCTCTCGCTGTCTGTTGCATCCGTTGTTATTTCGCGTCTTGGCGCCAAGCGCACAGCGATCGCAATGTTGTTCATCGCGCCGCTCGCCAGTCCGCCGTTTTTGTGGCTCGCCGCCCAGGATGTGACGACGCCGCAAATCGCTATATTCGTTATTTTGTGGGCGACGATCTGCACTGCGCCTGTTCGCATGGCGCTTTACGCCGCGCGTATCGGTTGGACGTCCGCCCGCCAGGCCGGCACGGATATGACGATCCAGCAGTCGACCTGGTTCCTTGGTTTTGCCGCGGCCGGCGCTGTCTCCGGCGTGATTGCCGCGACGCTCGGTTGGGTTGGCTTCTTTGTCGTCAACGTTTTTGCGACGACCGCCGCGATGGTGTTTTTCATTGTTTCCCACGACCGCATCGAGGCGGCGGTGGAACGGTGGCGAAAACGTCACGCTGCCTCGTAAATGTGTCGCACATGCTTCACGGCGCATTCAAAACAGTATAGATTGTATGCAATTTCGAGCGTTAGTATCCGCTCGACTGAATCGGGAGGGAGTTCGCATGCGCAAAATTAATCTTTTACAATCTACCGGGTTGGCCAGCGGGTTGGCGACGGCAGTCGCCTTTATGGCGATTGGCGTGTCAGGCGCGCACGCGCAAGGCGTGGAGCGGGATGAGATTGTCGTCACCGGTGAAAAGCGCGGAAAGTCCGTACAAGACACCGCCACTAGCACCGAAATCGTTACGGCTGAAGACATTCAAAAATTGAATGTCGTTGACCTTGAAGACGCGCTTCGTCGGATCGGTAATGCGGGCTTCACAACGGTCGGCAGTGGTCGGAATGATCAGTTCGTGCTGCGCGGCGTGCCTTCAGGCGGTGTAACGCCTGGCACAACGCCAGTCGCCACATTGATCGTCGACGGTGCGTTTATTCCAAACCAAGCGGCGGGCGCAACGATTTCGAACGCCTGGGACGTCACCCAAATTGAGGTTTTACGTGGTGCGCAATCGACATTGCAGGGGCGTAACTCCCTCATCGGCGCGATTATCGTTAACACCCAAGATCCAACGTATGAATGGGATTTCCAAGGCCGCGCGACGTATGCGGAAGGCAATACGTGGGAAACCTCTGTTGCGGTCGGCGGTCCTTTAATCGAGGATGAGTTGGCGTTCCGCATTGCTGCGCAACGCCTCGAAAGCGACGGCTTCGTCACGCGAACAGATGGTTCGAACGGCGATGAAGAAGAAAGCACCATGATCCGCGGCAAGCTCCTTGTTGAGCCGAGCCAAATTCCAGGTTTGCGGTGGGATCTTGTCGCCACGTATTCGGAAGAAGAAGACGGCAGCGTCTTGGTGTCCGGCGCTAATCCAAAAGACCGGCTACAGACGTTTGATATCGCGACGCGCACGGACCGCGAAATCCTCATTCTCGGCAGCGAGTTGAGCTATGAGCTGAACGATCAGTTTACGTTGACGTCCGTCACCAGCTTCGCAAATCTGAAGACGGACGAAGTCGCTGACTTTGATGGTTTGCCTGATCTTGGCGTGCCGGTTTCAGCTATTCGTAATGACGCGCGCGATAGCACTGACTGGTTGCAGGAAATCCGTGTTCTCTACGACAACGGCGATAACCTCGAGATTCTCTTTGGCGGTCTTTATGCGCGGCGGTTCAGCGATGATATATCGGCGGTTCAACAGACATTGCCTGTACCAGTCGTCGACCTTGCTGATTTAACCGCACTCGGTTTGCCTGGCCTTGGGCTTGATCCCGTTTATCTAGGGGGCACTTTGGCGGCGACAGGTGGAGTGTTGGGCGAGGCGAACGCCGTTGCCATCCCAACGCCTGCCTCCGCGCCGCGTTTGCTTAATGACCCGTTACTTTTAGGCGATTTTGCGCCGCTTGGTAGCGACTTTAATTTTCGTCCTGAGTTTACGACGTATGCAGTTTTTGGTGAGGCTTCCTATGATGTTACGGACGTCTTTAACTTGACGTTCGGTTTCCGCTATGAGCGCGAGGAAGCTGATTACGCTGTAGACCAGGTTAACGCCCTGCTTGAAACGTCAGATCTATTGGCATTAACGCCGGGAGGAAACCCTGGGCTTTCAGGCGCGGTTGATGCGGCGCTGGTAACAGACTTAACTTCTCAGATACCTGCGGCAACGGTTCCAATTGTTAGCTCGTTAGCTACGCCAGGTATCGTGCCATTCTATAGTCAGCTCGTCGGCGGCGCCATTATCGCTGCGAATGGCGGCGATGAGAATGTGCTCACGCCCATTGCTCTAGAAGAAAGCCTGTCGTTCGAAGCATTCTTGCCAAAAGTTGTGGCGACGCTTGATGTATCAGACGACGTCTCGGTCGCGTTTTCTGCGCAACGGGCTTACCGGCCTGGCGGCATCGGCATCAATCCGGTCCGCGCTTCGACCTTCGGCTTCGAGCCGGAGTTTTCCTGGAACTATGAAGTCGCGCTCCGGTCGATCACGATGGACGGCAAACTTCTGGTGAATGCGAACGTCTTCTACATCGATTGGAAAGACCAGCAGGTAGAAGTCTTCCTTTCTGCGACGCCGCAGGACTCCGAGACCCAAAATGTCGGGTCGAGCGAGCTCTATGGTTTCGAAACAGACATCTCCTATCAAGCTACGGATGATTTGGAGTTCTTCGCATCGCTTGGCGTGATCGAGACGGAGATTACGGCCGTCGATGCGTCGAACGCCGCTCTGCTCGGCAACGAGTTTCCGTTTGCCGCGGCGTATTCTGGTTCGGCCGGTTTCACGTACACGCACCCGTCCGGCTTTAACGGAACGATTGATGTGAACTATCAGGGTCAGTCCGAGGCGATATTGCCTAACCGGGTCGCCGGCGGCACGGGGCTGCCAAACGACTCGCGTGTTCTCACCAATTTCCGCATCGGCTATGATATGGATAATTACAGCGTCTTCGTCTTCGGATCGAACGTCTTTAACGAGACGTATTTCGTGAATGCGGACGCCCTAGCCGGCAATGTCATTGTCGGCGATCCGCGCGTAATTGGCGGCGGCATCACCTTCGACTTCTAAGTCTTTGAAACACGTAAAATGAGCTTCGGCGCGCTTCGGCGCGCCGTTTGCTATTGGGGGCCAAGACCTGACCCGCACACAAACTGTCCAGTACAAAACTGATAATTGGAAGCCGGCCTCCATTTGGATGCTGGCTTTTGCATATGGCGCGTCATACGCCTTTTTTTCTGTAGCCGCGAATCTTTCGTCCAATGCGCCGTTCAATATCGGCGTTACTTATCGGGTCGGGCACCTCGTCGGGTTTGCGATTGCGCTTATCATCTGCATGCCGCCCATTATTTTTTTTCTTAAGGCGCGCGCGGATAAACTGAGCGTTGGTGCTGTTGCGCCGCCTCGAAGCGCCATCGCTGCATCGGGCTGTGCGACGGCGTTGATTGCGCTGACGACGGCGACGGCTTTTTCTTTTTCCGGCGTATCAATCATATTCGCTTTGTTGCTGATGCGGGGCGGGGTTCTCATTTTGGCGCCTGCTATTGACGTCTTCAGTCAACGACGCATTCGAGCCGTATCGATTTTCGCGCTAGTGATCAGCTTGATAATTGTCAGCGTTTCACTTTTGTCCTTCGATGCGGCCGTTGACGGGCGCGGTTTACTGATCACCTTGGCGATTTATCTCGGCGCTTACAGCGTGCGACTAAACATTATGAGTCGTGTCGCCAAAAACGCGTCGCCCGGTGAACGCGCAGCTTACGCGCGGAGTGAATTTTTTTGGGCGGGCGTGTTTTTGGTTTTGCTCGTCGGCATAGCTTTGTCGACTCGAGTGATGTTTTTGCCAACCGCGCCATTTTCCGGGGTTGCGGGATATTCTATCCTGTCGGGGTTTTGCTACAGCGCGGTGTTGTTGTTCGGAACGCTGATCTATCTCCACCCCAAGGAAAACACTTTTACGATCCCCATTAATCGCGGCGCCAGCCTCGTCGGCGGGATGATTGGGGCTTTCGCTGGGGCTGGATTTGGACTAACAACTGCGCCGAGCGTGCGCGAAGCCGTCGGCGCCCTTGTTATTCTGCTTGTGCTTGGCGTTCTTGCTGCGGCGGAGAAGCGGGTAGATCAGTATACCGTTTCAAAAGATCATCAATGAGTGTTTTCTTGACCGGCTTCGCTAGATAGTCGGTGAAGTCCTGCGCCATCAGCCGGTCGCGATCCCCGTCCATCGCATGCGCGGTGAGCGCCACAATCGGCGTTTGCGGTCGGTTTTGCGCCGCTTCAAATGCCCGAATGGCTTTGGTTGCTTGTTCTCCATCCATCACGGGCATCGAGATATCCATTAGAACAACATCGAAAGCGCCGGTTTTGTATAGGTCCAACGCTATTTTGCCGTCTTCGGCGAATGTTATCGCGTAGCGATCGGTATCGATCATGTTTTCGATGACGAGTCGGTTCACTTGATTATCTTCAGCAATTAGAACTTTCGGTTTCTCGAAATCCTCGTGTAGCGCTTGGCGTTCCTCTTCGTCTTGTTGTGGCGTCGTCGCGTCGACGGAATCATCACAAGGCGTCTTATCGATGAGGTGCGCGATGGCGTTCAGTATGGCGACTGACCGCGCTGGTTTGGTGAGAAACTGAACATTCTCGAATGAGCCAAAAGACTGCCGCGTTTTCATTTCATCGACGGATGAAAGAACCAAGATGGGAAGGGTTTCTGTCTGCGGCGTTTCTCTTAGCTTACTGACGAGACCATGCCCATCAATATCCGGCATCTGAAAATCGGTAACAGCGATATCAAACTCTGTCGACGCAGGGCCGTCCACTAGCTTCATCGCCGCGTCGGCGCTATCCGCGCTGTAGACTTCGATACTTTGCTCTGAGAGCATCTCCGAAAGTATCGTTCTGTTCACCTCCAAATCGTCTACGATCAGGGCGCGAACGCCAGCGAGCTTCGAAAGCTTGGAACTGACATGTGCTTGCCGACCGGCGCCATCAGCGTCTATCGGAAGCGTCAAGGTGAGTGTGAACGTAGACCCCTCGCCGAGAACGCTGTCGAGTTTGATCGACCCGGCCATCGCTTCAATAAGGTCTCTTGTTATCGTCAGCCCGAGGCCGGTGCCGCCATACCGTCGTGTTGTCGAGCCCTCGGCTTGCGTGAACTTCTCGAAGATCCGGTCAGCCTTTTCCTGAGCGATGCCGATGCCAGTGTCCGCGATCTTAATGGACAACGCAGCGGTATCGCCTGACGGATCGCCTGAAACGTCAATGAGAACGCTGCCCTCGTGTGTGAACTTAATTGCATTGCCGACGAGGTTGGTGAGGATTTGCCGAATGCGACCAACGTCTCCAACGACAAATTTCGGCGTGCGAGGATGGAAACGAACAAGAAGATCAATGTTTTTCTCGCGCGCCGCGCCGCCGAGCAACATCGCTACGTCGTCGACGGCTTCATGCATATTGAACGGCGTTGGATCTAGTTCGAGCTTGCCGGCCTCGATTTTCGAAAAATCAAGAATGTCGTTGACGATCGTTAGAAGCGCCATGCCCGATTTGTGAATTGTATCTGAGAACATTCTTTCGCGATCGGGTAGGTTCGATCTCTGTAATAATTCCGCCATGCCGATCACGCCGTTCATCGGCGTCCGGATTTCGTGGCTCATATTTGCAAGAAACTCAGATTTAGCGCGGTTTGCAGTCTCGGCCTCATGACGTGCGACGGAGAGTGCGTCGACGGTTCGATCTATATCCCGCTGGAAAAGGACGGCTCCCGCCGTGACCACGACGATATTGGAAAGCAGTCCCACATAAATGATCGTCGTCATTTTCTGCGTAAGAATATATTCCTCGTAGTAGTCTTTGATCTCGGGACTAACTAATAACAGCGTAAGGCAAGCCACACTTACGACCCCGGCCAGCAGGCCGCCGCGCCACCCTAAAATATACGTTGCGATCATCACAACGGGCACGAAGAACATCGCCTTTGCCGTTAAGAGTCCGCCAACAGAAAGGCATTGAAGAAGCAATAAGGTTATCATGTAGCTGATAAGCAGATACGCCACGGGCTTAAACGGCGCTCTAAAATACAGCAAGATGGGACAGATGACCGTAATGGTCAGTCCCGCCATCATCAGATAGATATGTATTGGAAAGATCACGAACGCTTCACGGCGTATGACGGCCGCGGCGATTGGAACGCAAACGACGCCGAAAAATACGCACATCCAACAAAGGCAGCACAGAGTGCGCCGGCGCGCCGTTTCAATAGGCGTTCCCGTTTGTCTCGGCCAAATGAGTTCTATTAATTCTTTTTTTTCTGTCACTTCGTCGACTTACCTTTAGGTGTCAGCTAACGGTAAATCGGTTAACGGCTGGTTGGCGTTAGGCCGCGCAGAGCTCAGAAATGACGTTATTCAGCGTTTTATCGACGCCAAAAACGATGCCGGCCATATGTCCTAGTCGGACAATAACCATTTCTTTAGACGGAATCACCACCGTGCGTTGAAGCCCGCCGCCGCTCATCCAATACGCGTCGCTCGGCGTGTTCGGAATGATTCCGGTCGCATTCGTGCAGAAAAACCCGCCATAGTAGGGATTGTGCGACCACGCTTCGCGCGCTGGTGTCTGAACGAATTCCACAAACGATTCGTTAAGGATTTGACGCCCGCCCCAAGCGCCGCGTTGTAAGTAAAGTTGTCCAAGCCGCGCCCAATCGGCGGCGCGACCATAGTCATGCCCAGATATCAAAAATTGTCCGTATGGGTCCGTCTCTAACACCATGCTGTTGCTGCCGATGGCGTTATAGAGCTTACTTTGCGGCCAGTTCAGAAATTCTTGGTTGTCTCCGCCAACTGCGCGGTCACGTACAATGGCCGTCGCGAGGAGGGGGTCGCAATTGCGATATCTGCCGGCCTGTCCAGGCGGGTCGCCCAATGGTTTTGACAAGCAGAAGTCCACCGAGTCGACGGCGCCGCCATAGACATAGATATGATCTAGGAATTTGCCGTTTTCAGACTTTACAGAATGATCTTCGTCTTTTCCGAAGCTGCCGGTGAAGGTTAGGCCGCTGGCCATGTTCAAGATGTTTCGAATACGGATTTTACGACGCGGATCATCGCCTTGTCGCCAAGTCTCAAACAAGTCGTCGTCATCAAGCGACAATAATCCGTCGCGCTCGGCGACGCCGACAAGGCTGGCGGCGATGCTTTTGCCCATCGACCAGGATTCAAATTGCGTATCGCGGTTAAAGGGCTCGCGATAGCGTTCGACGATGACGCGCCCCTTGTGGACGACGATCAAGGCGTTTGTGAATTCCATCGGGTTAGCGAATGCGAGATCAACTGCGTCGTTGACCGCAGCGCCGTCGAGGCCCGTCGACGCCGCCTCGTCAGGCGTCGGAGGCGTGTTCGGCATAAAGTCGTCGACGAGTGCGTTTTTGCGCACCGGTTGGGGCGTAAAGGAAAGCGGCATATCCGGTTCATCGAGGATAATGCAGCCCTGGTCGCCGAAATGTTTGGCGAAAGCAGTTTCCCCGTTGAGCGAAAGGCTTACGCTTTCGTTAGACGTGTCTAAATCGATCTCTACCGGCAACCCCATCAACGGTCTTGGGTTTCTTGCTTCAATCGCTTCTTTCAACATGGCGTCGGGCGCCGCCATCCAGGAGCAACTAAAAGTAAACGTCTCCTGCGGGTCGCGCCCCGTAATAAAGGCGCCGGAGGCGACGACCTTCGTCGCCCAGGAGAGGCCGCATCTGGCCGGGTTGTTTTGGTCGATAGCCATCAGTGGTCTAAGCAAATCCGCTGAGGAAAAGCGCCGGCGCGTTCGATAACGTGGATAGGTTCTAACGTATCGAGATCAATGACCCATATCTCGCATGAGGCGCGACAGCTGATATAGCATCGCGTAGAATCTTTTGAGACTGTCAAGTAACTTGGTTGTTTGCCGAGCGGAATTTTCTTTACGAACTTTAGGCTGGGATATTCATATACGGCCGCAAATCCACCTGTCGTCGCCAGAAAAATCACGTACTTGCCGTCAGGCGTCACTTCAACGCCGTGGTCGACCGTGAAGGGGTATTTGTCTTCGCAAGGCGGCGCCGCGCCGTCGTCCATGCCCGGCATGTCGATGGTTTTAACAACACGCCAGTCTTCAAGATCAAATACGTGAAATCCGTGCATGCGCGATAGCTGGATATAGGCCGTCCGGCCATCTGGGCAGAGGGCGAACGGACGAACATTATCGTCGAACGTAAAGTGACGCACCCATTGATCCGTGGTCGCGTCAATTTCGTCGAAAGAGCCCCAAATAATCGAGCCCACATAAACCCGCGTTCCGTCGGCTGAGACGCGGACTTTGTGGCCGCCAAGATTGGCGATTTGAATTGGCGTCACCGTTTGTGTTTCGACGTCGACTTTAGAGACGAGCTTGCGATCATTATGGGCGTTGTAAATGAATCTCTTATCTGGCGATGCGGCGAAATGCTCGATGGAGCCGAGTAGGGGAAGACGCCATTTTTCTTCCATCGTGACCGCGTCGAAGGCGGCGAACGCGCTTCGCGGCTCTAAGGTTGGTTCGCGCCAGAATTCCCACCGATTTGTAGCGTTCGCATAAAGTGTCGTTTTATCCGCCGATAGAACGACACTGTCGGGGATCAGTTCGTCGCCAAGGCTGGCGACGCCGCGCGGGGCGTAATCTTTGGTTTCGTCGTACGCACGGACATCGCCGCCGATCGTATTCTGAACGTAAATCATGGGTGGGTCTGTCGCTCGGCTATCGGTTTAAGATTTGAGTGAGGCGCACGCCGGTTATCATATCGCCGCTCACCCTAAGTTTACCCATCGCGAAGGCGAGATCGCCGGGAAGTTTCTTCTGGAGGATGTCAGCGAAATCTGAGAGGCTGACGCTGACGATCGTGTCGGCAGGGCTGTCCTCGTTACTGACAGCAGCGGGGGATTGGGTGGCGTCCAGATGGATCACGCCGTCCGCGCCAAAATCAAACTTGAGCACGGCGTTCATGGACGATGCGCGGGGCGCAATCATCTTCATAAACTGCGTCAGTTCATCTAACGTCATCGTGTTTCATAAACCTTCACATACGCCTTCGATCGTTTAAGGCGAGTTCCATCCGATCTACGCTGATTGTATAGTATTTTTTCGATATTGCATACAATATTGTTTTGCAGCTCCGAAGTCGCCTGTCGCTCGGCGGTCGTCGACCTGGCGCAGCGACAAGGCCGCATCTGGTGCATTATTACCAAAAGGCTGATCTAGCTGGATAAGGCGTCAAATCAGGTGCGCTCAAGGCGTTTCAACTGATTTTCGCGTGAAGGGATCGCCCCGCATCGGCCAAGGGGGAAAGCGATCGCGTGATTGCGACGTCAAACGGCGTTGGCTCTACCCCCCAAAGGCTAGAGCCGGCGCCAGCTGATAAGGCGGCTCGACGTGTTTCGCATTCAAGCTGCGGCCATCGCAACAGAACTTGGCTGGCCGTTGGAAATGATGAGCGGATAATCGTCGCACCAAACTTTGTCGCCGTCATTTAGCTGACAGCGCAAATGCGGTGGAAAGGGCGCACCGCCTCTCATGCGATACCGCATATCATCGCCGACATATCGAAGGCTCATTGCTCGGCGTTGGCGGTCTATTGTGACATTGCCGCCCGCGCCGTGCACGGTGCGGAAGTGATGAACGATGATGTCGCCCGGTTCTACGTCGAACGAAATGATGTCGTATTTTTCCGGCGCGGCGTCGATATCCGGCACAAGCTCGCCGGGCGCGCCAGGCATCAGGGTGCGCGAGATGAACATGCTGGCGCCATAATTCGTATCCCAATTATGAGACCCTCTTACATATCGCATTGCGCCATTATTCTGGTCGACAGGATCGACGGGAATCCAAACAATTAGACCTTTGCGGCCTTCTACATGGAAGAATGGATAATCCTGATGCCATTCGGTCTTTTGCTTTGTGCCAGGCTTCTTGACGAACATCTGATCATCGTAATAGCCGACATCTTCTGATGACAGCAGGCGACCGGCGAGGCGTCCCATGAGTTCTGACGTCGCGAGGTTCGCAAGATCTTGGTTCCGACGCCAGCACCCCGTGTCTAATAGAAACGCGCCTTTCGGAGCGTTTTCCGGCGTTTTTTCGACGGCCCGTGGATTGCCTTCATAGCGCAGCCAGCCAGCGAAAAGCTCTAGGTCGTATTGCTTCGCGTGGCCGTAATCGATGTGTTCACTGTCGCTATAGGCGACATCGCCGAGGTTCTCCAAATCATAGGCCGCCGGCGAGGTCGCCGTTGCGGCGGACAGATTGTCAATCGACCGTGTGAGCGTTTCAACGGACGCGGCGCCAAGCGCTTGTCTCAGGCATACGACGCCGTCTCTTTCGAAATCAGCGACTTCATCGTCAGTAGGTGTTCGAATATCGTTAATGGGCATCGCGCATTCCCCTGATATTCTTCACGAGCGTAACAAAAGATGTCCACTCCGCTTCGCTTTGCTCGTCTCCTGTCATGGGAAGCCCCTCTGGTGCGATAATGATCGCTTCAATCAAACGATCAAGGTCGGGGCAACGGGACAGAACAACGAGGAGGTCGCCGTAGTCATACTGTTTTTGAATGGCTGCAACGCCGTTTGCATTTCCGTTATGCCGCATTGTGTCTAACTTCCTTCGCATTTTCGAAAACGTTAACCTCCTCGCCTAACGAACGTACGCCGTCCCTATGAATGTATTGAGTTACAGGCCCTTCGTGACGGGCCCTTTCTTTGATCCGTACAAGTCCATCAGAGTCGATTGGTGAAAACGCGGGAACGTAAATGACGTTATCGGGCTTATGAAGCGCTGGCCGTCCAATGGGGAACGTTTGGCGCCAGCAGGCCAGGGCCGCTTGATAATTCGGCATGGACGTATACCAGGTAACACCGTCCAACCCATGGGCGACGGAGAGCTCCGCGACGCCCGACATGAGCAAATAGCACGATTTCACTACTGAAACTAAGTTGACGTAATCGCGGTCCACAAACATACGGCTGAATTCCCATATGTTCTTCGAGCGCGGTATAGGCTTTAAATCGCAATAATCACCGAAAACCGTATCGAGAAGGTGCGGCTCTATCGATGGGATGAGACGACTGCACCCGACGACGCGGCGATCGTCATTTAGAATCACCAGATATATGGTGTCGTCGCGATCGAACTCGTCCTTGTCGAGCCCTTCCGCAAGGTAAGGGATTGACCAATTAAACCGCTTTGCGACCCGGCATCGCATGCGCCATAAGTCTTCCAAAACATCTTGGTACAGACAGATATTTTGCCGATCAATAATCTCGATGGGCGGATGCATGATTCTCCTCCGGCTCTATTACCGCAGGAGATTATTGAATTAACCGAGATGGGAGAGCTATCGCACATAAGTGCGATGAGACGATTTAAGAGTCTAACAGTCCGTAACGCATGCCGATATTCACCGCGTGCGGCATAGAATTAGCGCCGAGCTTTTGACGGATACTGCGTAAATGGGCGCGCATTGTATGTGATGAGATATTTAGATGATCTTCCAGGCTTTTACCGTTTAGCCCGATGCTCGACGCGGCGAGGATCTCGAGTTCGCGACGTGACAGCTCTTTGACGTCGTCAATGCTCGCGGGATAATCCGCCAGCCAAAGGCCTAGGAAATGCGAGCATATGACTTGCACCATTAAAAGATCGTCTTGACTAAGCTCATTGACGACGTCGCCTACGACTGAAACGAAAATTGGCTCTCGATTAATCTCGCGGTGGATCAACACAACACCGTTGCGCATGCCGAAATCCGCAAGATACTCGATGATCTCCCGGCTAGGTCCCGTGGCCCCATCGCGCAGGGACTTCCATGTCAACGGAATGGTTGTTCGTCGGCACTGCTTCATGCCGATGTCAAAAAGCACGTCGCGCCGGTCCATATAAATCTGGCGGAGTTCGTTGGGGCCATTGTAGATTTCAAGGGCGGTGTGGAAGTCCGGGTCAAATGGGTTGCGCATTTCGCGCGCCATGAAATCAGTGAAGCCTTCGCTTAAAAGGAATGATTTCAGGCTCTCTATAGGGGCGAGGTTCGGATCTAGGCTGGCGGACGCCATATGAGCGAGCGCTCGTTCTGAAAAACTCATATTCCCCTCCACTTACCTTCCACAATCTCGCAACGCCCGGTGTTGTAACGTACGCTGTTGCAGCGCGCATCGCTGTTTGGTTAAAGGGCGGGCCTGTCTGGAGCAAATGCTTTTATAAACAATAGGTTGATCCTGCGCGGCGGTCATGATGTACTAGTGAGATCGGGCTAAAGCGACGAGGGTTTGGGGGAGGCGCTCTTAATTGTTCGTGTTAAAGTTAGCGTAACTATACAGAAGCAGCGGACACTAGATCAACGCTGTTCGAAGGGTAAAAGGGAGGCATTCTGGCGCAATGGCGACCTCCAGAATAAGTAATGGTGCGGCGAGTTCAGATAATATCGACATATCGCCCAATTTAAGTCTCGATTCGCAAATAGGACTTCGGGTTCGTCTACTTCGTAAAGACCGATCCGTCAGCCAGCGAGAGCTTGGTGAATTGCTGGGCGTCACATTTCAGCAGGTTCAAAAATATGAAAAGGGGTCGAATCGGATCGGCGCGGGCCGGCTTTGGCAAATTTCGCAGATCCTAGAGGCGCCGATAACGTACTTTTTTGATGGACTTTTCAGTGAGTTAAGCGCGATCAACCCTGAGTTGTTGAGCATCTTCTCGGAGCTTGACAGTGAGGAGGTCGACTTGCTGAGCCAGTATCGCGTTCTGTCGAAGGACAAAAAGAACACGATAAAGAGCCTCATCGGGCAATTGTCGGATTAACCGTCCCAGCTTCTGAAATCGACGGTTTTTGCTGGCCCACCTATCTCAATTAAGCGCGTTTCGAAACGATCGCCGGTGAGATAGATGAGTAAGTCTCCGATCCATGGCGTTTTTGCGCTGGCGCGATCGTGTATTGGTTGTATTCGACGTTTGCCCGCTGGAAGCAAAAATATCTGATTCAGCCATGCGATTTGGGCGGCTCGTGCGTTGATGCGAAACGTCGTGTTTTGGCGCGTCGGAACGATCCATCGGCGTCAAAGCCGCCCGCGGTGTTTGCATCAGCAAATGATGATTTCCCTGGGCCGCGATCCGAGGATTTCCGGTCCGTTCTCTGTGACTCGCACCGTTTCGCTGAGGACGCAGCTCTCCTCCCGGTTAACCCAAAGCCCGATCATCACATGCATCACCATGTTTTCTTGGAGAATGGTTTCATCTCCGTCGGCGAGGCTAGCCGCGAAACCGTCCCACTCGATGCCAAGGGCGTACCCGCACCGCGATTCCTTATGGTAGCCGTGCTTGCCGATGATTTTATTGTAGGTCCTCCAGATATCCTGGCAGACCGATCCGCTGCGCATCATCGGCAAGATTGTCTCAATTCCCTCGGCGTTCGCGGCGAACACACGCTTTAAGCCGTCAGATGGTTCGCCAAGGCTTATCGTCCGAGCGAGCGATGCGACATAGCGATATCGCCAGGCCCCTAACTCACAATTGACTTGGCCTTGTTCCGGATAAACGTCGTCCCTCCAGGATATGTGCGGTGACATGATCCGTTCGCCGGTGGGGATTTCGGGGTGGTAGGGCCAGTCTCCCCCATACCCGTCGACGCCCCGCACCGTTGCTGCGATAATTTCCGCCGCTGCGTCACATTCACGAACGCCAGGCCTAATCGCCGCCGCCGCCGTCTCCATGGCTGCGTCGGTGATCTTCGCGGCTTGTCGATAAATGACCGCTTCTTCGTCCGAGCAGATGCAGCGGATCCAATTCACCGTACCGCTCATATCAACGATCCGAGCGGTTCCAAATGCGGTCTCCGCCTTGCGATAGGATGACAACGACAGGGCGTCGAACTCCATGCCGACCTTGCCGCCGCCAACAAGGTCGGAGACGAACTCAAAAATGAAGTCGTGCCCGGTGCGCTCTTTATCGGCGATTAATTGTTCAGGGTACCCGATAAGGTCGTCGGGCGACGCGTAAGAATTTACGATGGCGCCCTCGCGGTCGATCGGTCGACAGATGAAATAAGGCGCGTCGCGATCCGCCGATACGATCGCCGCTTGCGCTTGACCGGACGCGGTCATTGCCGGGACGCCGATGAGGTAGGTGATATTGGCGTTGTCGCTGACAATGAGGGCGCTTAATCCCTTTTCCCGGACCTTCTCGCGAACGGCATTGTAGCGACGTTGGAACTCCGCTTGAGTGAAGGCAAGCTTAGACATGGTGATTTCTCTTTTCTTGAGGGCAGGTGAAGAGGCGCGGCGCCTATTCTTGATACACGGAGGCGTCCACGACTTCTTTGGAGGCGCCGCGGGTCACGAGCCAATGCCAGCTGAGGCCGACGACGAAACTCGGCAAGGCTTCAGCGACAACGTCAGATAGGCCTAGGGCGGCCCATGTCATGGCGACGACCATGCCGAGGACGATGGTTGACGCCAGCGCATTTGCATTGGTCTTCATTTTCAGCGTCGAGATCATAAAGGCCGGGCCGATGCCGCCTGCAAGCGCTGAGACCCCGAACAAGATAATGTCGTAGACGCTTGAGTCGGCCAGAAGGATGGCGATGAACAAGGCGCCGCCGCCAAAGGCGAGCAATCCGAAAACTCGCATGGCGCGCCGCTGCGCTGGCGGTTTGGCGCCCGCATTGCCGACATCGTCTGAGATCGCCGAGCCGCCGACCATGACGGAGCCGTCAATCGTCGACAAGATAAGCGCGCTGACGCCTGCTAGCGTTAAGCCCAAGAGATACGGCGATTGTGAATCGGCGAATAAAAAGAGGGCTTGTTCGGGGTCGGCGACGTTCGGTAAAGCGCCGGACAGCATGACGCCGATGAACGACATAACCGCCCAAAACAAATAGGTGATCGCCAAATATCCCCATTTAGCTTGAGCGAGCGCCTTCGGAGACGAGGCGGCGCCGATGCGCATGAGCATTGTCGGCAAGCTCATCGCTGAGCCGAAAGACGCGACGGCGGCCCCTAGAACAACGACGGCGATGAAGGTTGCGGGATGAATTGCGAAGGGGTTGAACGCGTCGGGGTTCGCCGCTGTTATCAGCGCTACGGGATCGCCCGCCGCGAGGAGGTGAGACCCGACCGTGAACAGCATGATGACGCCGAGAATGGTGATCGCGCCGCCTTGCATTGTGTTCGCGATCATGGACGAGCGAAGCCCTCCACGCGCGCAATAGATCAACGCCATTGACGTGACGAACCCCCCGGCGATCACGACGCCGAGGCGCGACGAGACGTCGACAACGCTGGAGAACGCTTTGCCGGCTGCGATATTCTGACCGACAATATAGGGCAGCGTTGAGATTAGGATGACTAATCCCGCCGCAATATGAACGCGTCGTCTGTCCACCGGCGGCGCCACACGGCTTATATAGTCCGGCACAGACACCGGGTGGCGGCGGCGCGCCGTCTCTTCGTTGATCCGTTTAGGGAAAATTTCCCAGTAGACCGCCTCGCCGAGGAACCAAGCGAAGGGAATCCATATGGCGGCGATGCCTTGGGCGTATCCTGCGCCGACAGCGCCGACGAACATAAAGCCCGTATTGCCTGTTGCGAAGATGCTCAGTGCAATAACGATTGGTCCGACGCCGCGTCCGCCCGTCAAAAACTCGTCGGCGGTGCGATCCACATTGCGGCCCGCGAACAATCCGACAAAAACAAACGTAAGTATAAACGCCCCGCAGATGAGCCACGGGATAACGGCGTCATTGATCATGAGAAAGACCCCTTCCGCGGCGGAGTGTATCGTGAGATACCAAAATTTCAAGAAATCTATGCGCGTTCGATCTCGCTTGGCGGTGATGACGCATGTTTTGGCGAGCGGTTGAAAACGACTGCCTGCCGTAGGCTGAGGAAATTAACCGTTATAGCGACCGAACGACACGACGCGTCGCCTCAAGAGTTTTTTCCATGTCTTCGGCACTATGAGCGTAGCTGATCGAACCTTGTTTTGCGGGTACGGGCAGTTGATAGATCCCGTTGTTTAGAAGGTTTAAACGATAATTTCGGTCGAGTTCGAAATTGTGATGTTGCAAGATATCGTGCCAATCGACCGGATCGTGATCCATAAAATACGTACAGAAGGCGGACGCGTTGCGCACGGTGCGGGCGGGAACGCCGGCGTCGTTGAAAATCGTGTTGAGCTCAGCATGGAAGGCCGCGCCCCGCTGTTCGAGGACGTTGAAGACGTCTTCACGAACCATAAATTCGATCGTCGCGATTGCGGCGGCGCAATTGATCGGGTGCGCGTTATACGTTCCGGCGATCAATACCCGTTTTTCAGGGGCCGGGTGGTCAAATTGATCGATAATGTCCGCGCGCCCGCCGATGACGGCCATCGGATAGCCGTTGGCGATTGCTTTGCCGAAAACCGATAGATCTGGCGTTACCTCGCACACGGATTGGTAGCCGCCAAGTGCGGATCGAAATCCTGTTTTGACTTCGTCGAATACGCATACCGCGCCGTATTTTCGGCAGAGCGCCTTGACGCCGGCTAAATAGCCTTCTTGCGGTAGTACGACGCCGACATTCTGCATCACTGGCTCCAGTAAGATGCACGCAATATCGTTTGTTTGAAGAACATGTTCCAACGATGAAAGGTCATTGAAATTAATCAAGTGCACGCCGTCTTTCGTGCTTTCTGGTATGCCGGCGGACGCGGCGGGAAAAGCGTACTCGCCTGGACTGACGCGAGGGCCGACGGCGTCTAGCGGCGGCTGCGTCGCTCGCGCAACGACATCGTGAGACCCGTTATATCCCCCTAAAATAAGGATAATGTCATCGCGTCCTGTCCAGGCCCGACTGAGGCGGATGGCGTGCGCGGTCGCTTCGGACCCGGTGTTGCAGAGCTGAACTCTGTCAACGGAAGGAATTATGTGTCGAAGCATATCGGCGAGATGGGTTTCCCAAGGAGTCGGGCCCGAGCCGGTAAGCGACCAATCTGATCGGATCGACGCAATCGCCGCGTCGTTCACTGCGTCGCAATTGTGCCCGAGAATATAGGGCGCGAACGCGGCGTGAAAATCGATGAATTCACGGCCGTTGATATCCCATAACTTCGAACCCTTAGCGCGTTTGAACACGTGCTTAGGATCGACTTTGCGGTTTATCGATACGACGCCGCCTGCAATGGCGGCGTCGGCGGCGGCAATAATTTCGGCTTCGGTTTGGAACGCCTCGGCGGATGGCAGTCTTGCTTCTAACGTGTCCATCGAGCTTCTCATTTTCCCGCTCCCATTTTCCTAACGTGATACGCTGATAAGTAAAACGTTATACTAGCTGGGTCAATCGAAACTTCGATGTTCGCGGGTTTTTCATAAAACCTTGCTGTCGTCGTGGAACTTTTTGATTTAACAAGTATAATAGGCGTTCGGTTTTATTAAGGCGGTTCAAACGTCTTGCGGGCGCGCATATCACGCATGGCGGCTTTTATGGGTACTCGATCGGCGGAAAATGGCGGAAGAGCGTCGCCAAAACTTGAGGATGTGGCGAAGCGCGCAGGTGTCTCAATCTCGACAGTCTCGAACGTTATCAATAATCGAACAAATTTCAGTGCAGCGACGAAGAAGCGTGTCGAACAAGCGATCCGCGATCTTGACTATATGCCCGATAAGTCGGGAAGCGGATTACGGTCTTCAAAGCAATGGACGATCAGCCTGTTAATTCGTGATCCGACAGGCCTATTTCTCGGTGATCCTGTTTTGGCTGAAATTGCTGCGGGTCTTAGCCAGTCCCTCAATGAACATGGGTATGACCTCCAGTTAAAGCTGCTGTCCGCTAAATCAATGGAGCTTCGTGATATATTCCGTCGGCGGTCTACTGACGCTATCATCGCGATTGCGGAAGGATTGGATAAAGAGAGAGATGCGCTTCTGAAGCAGCTTCGCCCGTTAAAAGTACCAATTGTTTTAATAAAACAAAGCCTACCGCAGGATTATGACGACGTCTGCGCCATTGATGCAGACGAACCAGAAGCATCCCGCCTTCTTGGTGAACACCTCGTTGCGCGCGGCGCTCAAAAATTCGCATTCGTTTCGTCGACACCCTTATGGCACACATTCGAGTTACGATTTAGAGGGCTGCAAGCCGTGCTTAAGAGTTTAGGCGTATCGACACCTATCGATCGAATATATTGCGATACAGAGCGCTTTCATCCTGCATTTGAGGCAGTTGACGCCTACCTTGCGCGTAATGAGGCGCCGGATGTCATCGTCGGCGGTAATGACACGCTCGCTATTGGCGCTATGCGCGCAGCCCAAAGTCGAGGGTTGGGCGTGCCGACGCAGGTTATGGTCGCTGGCTTCAATCGAATGGACGCATGTAATTTTGTAAACCCATCTTTGACAACGATTGAATCGCCGATACGCGATCTCGGTGTGCGATCCGCTGAGATGATTATCGAGCGCCTAAAATCAGATGTCTTTCCTGAAAAGAGCGTCACAATCCCCGTACGACTTCAAAGAGGGGAGTCGACATGAATTATAAAACGTTTTATTATTTTTCAACAATGCGGTGGATTGCGGTTTGTGGAGCCGTCACCTTCGCCTACACTAAACTCCATAGGACACTAAAGAGGTGGGACGACAATGCGATTTGTGCGATTCGGAGAGCCGAACAGAGAACTGCCGGGCGTCGTCGACGGCGACGGCGTCGTGCGCGACATCAGCGCCTTGGTCGACGATATTGATCTCGCCGTTCACGGCGACGCTTTGAACGGCTTCACTGACGCTGCTGTTGCGGAATGTCCGAAAGTCGATTCGCCGGGACGTTTTGGCCCCTGCGTCGCTAATATCGGAAAATTTATCTGTGTTGGTCTTAATTATACGGATCATGCTGAGGAAGCCGGCATGGCGCCGCCGAGCGAG
This sequence comes from Pseudomonadota bacterium, assembly GCA_039814575.1. Classification (GTDB taxonomy): domain Bacteria; phylum Pseudomonadota; class Alphaproteobacteria; order Caulobacterales; family Parvularculaceae; genus MED-G105. The sequence goes on along the minus strand of JBCCAY010000007.1, from coordinate 124,339 downwards.
CCAATTCTCTTTATGAAGGCGACCTCCGCCGTTAGCGGTCCGGACGATCCGATTATTTTGCCGCCTAATTCCGTGCAGACGGACTGGGAAGTTGAACTCGCCATCATTATCGGCAAAACCGCGCGCTACATTCAAGAATCCGAAGCCCGCGATCATGTGTTTGGGTATTGCCTTTCTAACGACGTCTCCGAACGCGGTTACCAGATCGAACGGGGCGGCCAATGGGTGAAGGGAAAAAGCGCCGATAGTTTTGGGCCGATCGGTCCGTGGTTGGTGCGTAAAGACGCTGTTAACGACCCGCAAGCGCTACGCCTGCAATTGTCCGTAAACGGCGAAAAGATGCAAGACGCTTCCACGGCGAACATGATTTTTGCGACCGATTTTTTGGTGAGCTATATCAGTCAATTTATGACCCTTCATCCCGGCGACGTGATTTCAACGGGAACGCCGGCCGGCGTCGGCATGGGGCAAAAACCTCAAGTTTATCTGAAAGCAGGCGATGTTGTGACCCTCGAAGGCGAGGGGCTTGGGCGACAAGAACAGCGTTGCGTCAATTACGGATCGTAATCTATGACGCCAGGGCGCCGGCGCGGAATAACCAAAACGGCGTCCGTCAGTGAGGGCGATGGCGCCGCAACGTGGTGGCGCGGCGCGACGATTTATCAGGTCTATCCGCGCAGCTTTCTTGACACGAACGGCGATGGCGTCGGCGATCTTCCCGGCGTTGTTAAGGGCCTCGATTATATCGCCCATCTCGGCGTCGACGGTCTTTGGTTGTCGCCGTTTTTTACCTCGCCAATGCGCGATTACGGCTACGACGTCGCTGATTACTGCGATGTTGACCCTGTGTTCGGAACGCTAGCTGACTTCGACCGACTTCTCGCCAAGGCCCATGCTCTCGGCCTAAAGGTCATCATTGATCAAGTATATTCGCATACGTCAGATCACCATGCATGGTTCCGGGAAAGCCGCGCCGACCGTTTCAATGAAAAGGCTGACTGGTACGTTTGGGCGGACGCTAAGCCTGACGGCGGCCCGCCGAACAATTGGCTTTCGGTCTTCGGCGGACCGGCCTGGACATGGGATGCGCGCCGGCGTCAGTACTATCTCCACAATTTTCTCGCCAGTCAGCCCGATCTCAACCTCTACAATAAGGCGGTGCAGAACGCCCTGATTGCGGTCGCGCAGTTTTGGCTTGATCGCGGCGTCAATGGTTTTCGGTTAGACGCCCTCAATTTCGGCATGCATGATCGAAAACTCCGAAACAATCCTCCAGCAGACGGTGCTGGAGCGCCCTATGCAACGCCTTATGAGTTTCAGAAATCCCAGCGTAATCTTTCCTATCACTTTATGACAGGATTTTTGGAGCGCCTGCGCACTGCGATCAACGCTTACGATGGCGTTCATACGGTTGCGGAAATCGCTGACGCCGATCCCCTGGCGGCGATGCAGTCTTTTACGCAAGGTGATGGCCGGTTGAACGCCGCTTATAATTTTGATTTTCTTTATGCTGAGCGACTTGAGCCGCGGACAGTTGTCTCCGCCCTATCCGCCTGGTCCGGCGGGGAGGGCGAGGGTTGGCCGGCCTGGGCGTTCTCCAATCACGATGCGCCGCGCGTCGCTAGTCGCTGGACTGACAACGCGCCGTTGGAACAATGCGCCCGGCTTTACCTTCTTTTATTGGCGGCGTTGCGTGGAAATATTTTTTTGTACCAAGGCGAAGAATTGGGTCTCCCCCAAGCTGACCTCGCCTTAGAAGACTTGAAGGACCCAGAAGCGATCGCGAACTGGCCGGCGACATTGGGGCGTGACGGTGCGCGCACGCCGATGCCCTGGCGTCGGGGCGCGCGCGCCGCCGGTTTCACTGATGGCGTCCCTTGGCTGCCTGTGCCTGAAGACCATTACGGCCGCAGCATCGACGAGCAGGAGAAAGACCCCGCTTCGGTATTGTGCTTCGCGCGCGGCGTTATCGGGATGCGAAACCGCTACGCTTCTCTTCGATCCGGTGCGGTTTGTTTTGAAAACACGCCTGACGGCCTGTTGGCGTTTCTTCGAACATCGGGCGATGAGCAATGTCTATGCGTCTTTAATTTGAGCGATTATGACGTTTCATGGACGCCGCCTGATTGGAAGCAATTTCGCATCCTCGCCGCCGTCGCCTTGGGGAACGGTGAAGACGTTGTCGTGGACGTCCGTCCGTCCGCGCCATTGCCGACATATTTGTCGCCGGCGTCCGGTTATGTCGCTTTACGTCGTTAGTGGAGTGCGCTTCATAAAGAGTGTGATCGCTGCGCAACCGGCGCTTTTATTCGGCGCTTTTATTCCGCCGGCGTCGCTTCGGCCGCGGTGATGGCCGTACGGCTGCGGCGCCGCGAGGGCGTGGTCGCTTCGAAGTGTTCCGTCTTTTGAAGTCGAACAACGCTTGCCCCTGCTGTAATCGCGCTAAAGATTAGGACCATGTCCATGCCAAACACCGACCATAGTCCGTGTTGCGCCGTTGCGATTAAATGGTCCCCGGTCGTCAGCCAGTTTAGGCCGACGGCGAGAAACGCCAGCGCTGCGATGACAGCCGTTTGATCTTTCCAGGCCGCTTTTCCGCGCAAAGCCGCGTGCCCGAAAGAAGCGACCCAAATGATAAAGAAAGTCGCCATTTCTAGAGCCGCCCGATCCATACCGAAAAGCGCCGCTTCCTTTGGCAAGAGGCGGTTGACCGCGAAGAAAGCGAGGGTCGCTGCGATTATTCCGGTGACGGATCCTATCGACATGCCGCGAACGGCCCTTACTTTTAATGGGTCGAGCGCGCCCTTTTTGATTCGAGCTTGAATCCAGAACATCAGCCCGGTTGCGATCATAACGCAACCGGAAAGCCCGCCGATGAAAAACAGCCAACGCAGCGGCCAATGGTCGAACTGCATAAAATGAAAGCCGCTGAGCCAGTTCATCGACCGCAGGACAGTCGGCGCTTCGTAAGAATCGAGCACCGCTCCCGTGGCGCCGTCAAACGTCATGCTGAACCGGCTTGATTCCACGCGGCGACTTGGAAAGTAATCGACTACCTGAATTGTCGCCGCGGCGTCGCCAACATTGTCGATAATAACTCTGTCGTGCCCGGACGGTGTTCCTAACGCTGCGGACCAGGCCGTTTCGGCTTGCGCCACCATGTCATCGACAGAGGCGAGAGGGCGGGGTGTTCCTGAATGTTCCCGCTCGATTTCTGGATACAGTTCTTCATAAAACGCGTCCGGTTCTCCGTCCGTCGCCACTGAAACGCCCAAGGGCAAATACATCGAAAAGAAAATGAGAATGCCAGACAGGCTTATGAGAAAATGAAACGGCAGCGCGATCAGTCCCGTAATATTGTGCATATCGAGAACGGATCGACGCGCATTCTTCTGTGGCCGGAAGACGAAGAAATCCGCAATAATTTTCCGATGAATAAAAATGCCCGACGTTAGCAGCACCATCATAGCCATGCCGCAAAAGCCGACGGCCCAATACCCCAAGCTTGCCCATCGGACGTGAAAGCTGAAATGAAAGGGAAAAATAAACCCCGTACCGGCCTCGCTTTTGGTGACGTCTAGCGCTTCATCGGCATCGGCGTCATAGTAAATTGATCCGTATTTTTCATTATACGTCTCGTAGTAGACACTGGCGACGGGCGTGCGGAAGCTCGGGGCCATCATATAGAGGCCCTTAACGTCGCCATCGGCGACTTCGGCGCTTTTGCTGATAAGGGCGTCGTAGGAAAAAGACGATGGCTCTGAAATCCGTGTTTCCGGCTTCATCCACTGGTCGATCTCAGCGTCAAAAACCGAGAGTGTGCCCATCCAAAAGATCGCGAATAGCATCGCGCTGATGATGACGCCGGCCCAGGTATGCAAATCGCCCATGGACGTCCGGAAGGTCTCGCGCATTTGGCGTCTCCTGATCTCTCAGTTAATCGTCGCCGCCAAGGCTAAGGCGGCCGCTGTAGCCGTAAACAAAATGACGCTGGCGCGTCCCCAATCACGAACGCCAAAAACCCAAACAATGAGCGCTGTGTAGAGCGGAAAGGCTAACATCGCCGCCAGCACCAGGGCCTCGCTCTGAGCCATGCCGATTTTCGGCAGTAACGCCCCGAAAAGACCCACGAATGCGTTCATCGCCGCATAGCCGCCGAAGATCGCTATCGCCGATCGACCTGCAGCGCGCCCGAAGCTCATCGTGAATCTAGACAAAGTATGCACTCGCTCGTTGTATGAGGTCCGCTCGTCGCACGTCGGCGCATAAATGCGCGCCAATCATCCTTTTAGTTGTAGTGATTTGCATTTGCAATGCGTTTTGACTCCGTTCGGGCGGATTGCGGTTTTTGGCGCTCTACCTTCGATCCTGTCGTCCAGGCTTTTTTGCTGCCGAAAATACCGCTCGGCTAAGACTGTTGAGCCAGCTTCGACGATCAAACTCATCGGGAGCGCTATCAGCGGTAAATCGCGTTCGCTTCATCAGGTCGAACAACGGAGCAGACCGAACAAAAATAAACTGGACGCTACCACTAAGAAGCATAATGCAGCGAAGCCACGTATTTCCTTATCGAAATAAAAACGAATGAAATTCTAATAATCGTTTTTGGAAACGCATGCTCGCTAAAAGACATGCGAGCAACCGAAAGATTGATGATGCGTATTCTACTAGTGGTGCTTGCTACAGCCGCGACAGCACTGGTTTGTGTCGGCTATAAAAAGGAAATACTTGCTGTAATTGACCCGCCGGTGCTCGAATACAACAAGATATCGGTAGGCGATCGCTTTCGAACGACATACGCCGGGGTGATTGGCGGACAATGCTCGGCCCAAATCCGCGTTCTCATGATTGGAAACAGCCTTCTTCATAATCAGAATGTGCCGGAGATGGTTGCGCGAATCGCGAAAGAGAATAACGACTGCCTTGCTATTGAGGCGAGCCTCTACGGCGGCGGTAGACTCTTTGAACACGTCGAGAAATGGGATGCTGTTCGACTAATTGTTGACGGCGACTGGACCCATGTCTTGGTGCAGCCGCAGGGAATGGAATCGCTTGTTGGGGGTGAGCGTGTCGCAGGGCCGCTTCGCCGGCTCACCTCGGCAATCCGCCAAAAAGGGGCTGCGTTAGTTCTCTTCGAGCCTTGGGCGTACGGCCCTAAGCTTCTCTCAGGCGCCAATTTTCCATTTGGTCTCAAAACCCAAAACGAGGCGCAAAGACGAGTATCGAATAACATTCGCATGTTAAGGGGGAATAATACCGTTGCGCCCGTTGGAAGCACATGGCGACGCTTTGCTGAGGTAAATCCAGACGCGCCGCGTTTGTTAGATGCGGATGATAACCACGCGTCTATCGCTGGCGGTTTTCTGGAGGCTTTGGTGATTTATAGCACGTTGTTCCCGGACGCCGACCTCACCGCCGGAACATACCGACCACGAGGCGTAGACGCTAAGACAGCCATACTTATGCGGCTGCATGTCGCGGGCTTATGATGGGCTTTGCGCACAAGCCTCTCGTAAAACGTTCTCTCGGCGCTCCTGTCGCCATTTGCACCTATATCAGAAAAGGCGACGCGGCTGCGCCAACGAAAGCATTTGCAGTTTGCTTCTGGGCGGTAGTCTCAGGCTTACGTTGAGAGCCAGCAATCTCGCGCGTCGACCAAAATAGCTTTAACAACGTCAAACCGCGCCGATCCGCCGGCGACCTATGAAATGCCAATGAAGGTGATCGCGGCTCGATTGACGCCATCGGCCGTCCGGCGCCGTTTTGGGGCCTTCGCTACTTTTCGCGTTACTTTTAACGCCCGCGGGCTGCGTTAATTCCGCCTTCATTGTAGGGGAAAAAGTCTGCAAGGTTGACTTTCTTAAACGGCAGGGCGTCCAAATGGATTGTACCGAGATACGGACCTGGCGCATCGACGATCATAATCGTTTTCGCATAGCCTGTATCGTCAAAACCGCGTCGAAAGTGGGCGCGCGATTTCAGCACCCAGTGCGAAAATTGATCAGGATCGATGCCCTTAAAGGCCCGCACGGCTTCGGGATGCATAATTTGAAGCAATTGATCCGACACGATGAGCCGATTGCCGTCGCCGAAAGCGATGACCGCGTACTCAATGTCGGTGTTGTAAACTTCCGTCGCGCCGCGCTCAATGAGCGTTCCTTGAACGCGCACAGGCGCACCGCTCGCCTCGGCGATCGCAAATCCGCCGACTTCGCGATCGAACGGCGTTCCTGGCGCAGCGTTTTCGTCAGCAAGCGCTTTGATCAACCGCTCGTCGCGCAAGGTGGCGTAAATGACATTGCTGAGGTTTTGGTCGATAATCTGGGAAAGAATATGAGTGGCGTCGCCGCCGCGATCGGAATAATCAGCAAGCACTGTCGGCGTCGCGCCGTTTTTTACGGCCTCTTCGGCCTTTGCAACCGCGTCATCCGGTTGAAGTATCGGTATGCTGAAGAGCTCGTGGCGTCGGCTCTGCATGAAAGCGCTCATATCCTCGGTAATGAGGTCAGCGAGCGCTTGGTCGTTATTTGTCATAACTTGAATGGTCGCGCCCGCGTCGACGGAGTCGTTCCATGGAAAGCCGGTGAAAACGCTAACGAACACGTCTGGCTCGCGGGCCTCCCACACAAGCGCTCTTTGTACGATGCTCATCCACGGGTCTGCGCCCGTCCATTGCAGAACGGTTGGCGTGATGATCCCTGGTTTGCGTGTCGCCGTCGTCGAGACATAATCGCCTCGAGCGGCGCGCACCAGCAGTCGCGCTGCGCGTTCGCCCTGTAAATACGGGTCGTAATGCGGGAAATACTTATAGGCGAGCGAGAACTCCGCATGCTGTAAAAAAGCATCATCTTCATTGCCGTGGGGGTCAAAGACGCCGGCAATCGGCGTGTCTGGGCCGACGGCTTCCCGAATCCGCCGAGCGAGTTCCGCCTCCGGCCGTTCAACGCCTTCGACAGCGGCGCAGCCATGCAGTGACAAAAAGACAGCGTCTACAGCGCCGGCGTCTTTGAGATCCCTGATCATGCGCGCGGACATCAAATCGAACGCTTCACGCGTTATGTAGCCTACAGAACTACCACCAATGACGTCGCCGAAGGACTCCAACGGAACGAGCGTCACATTGTGGTATTCTTCGGCGGCTTTTTGAAAGCCTTGCAGATCCTCATAATAGTTGAAAAGCGCCTCGCCCGTGAGGCTCTGGGGGGAAAAGTCGTCAGGGCCGGCGCGGTCCGGTGAAAACGTTGTCGCTTCATGGCTAAAATAGCCGACGGCGATACGAAGCGGCTTGGCTGTGTCAGTTGCGTTAGCGAGGGCGCCGTCCTTAACCGACATTGCAGTTTCTATTGCTTGGGCGTCGCGCGACTCTTTATCGCGACGATCGCTCGCGGAGCATCCGAATGCGAACAGAAATCCTAAAAGGCCGAGCGCTACACGAGATGAGATCATTGACGCCTCAATCAGATTGCAAATGAATATGTCTTTATATCGTGATAAATAACGCATATAGTCAAGGGGCGGTTGAAAATGCTGTGATCGATAAGAGCCTGAATCAAAAATTGGAAAACTGACGGCACTCTAAGGTCAGACGTTAATTCCCCGCAAAACGACGCGGTTCCGGCTCTTATTCTTTAATAAATTGAGCCCAAAGAGGAAAAGATTGGGCCGAATGGATTGGCGACGAATTGACGTCTGACTTGCCAAAACTGAAGACGTTTAAGCGTTTTTGTTTGGGCTCTAACGGCGTTGTGCGCTGAAACTGTGAGGAGACCCCTATGAGACAAACTGTTAGGTCCGTTGTTCGTATCGCGTCAGCGGCGTTCGTTTTTGTCTTGACGGCGGCTTTCGGCGCATCAGCGCAAACGGCGTCAACGCCGGATTGGGTCGCGGCGTTTGAAAATGGATTGCGCCCTGCAATGCGCGTTGAGGGTGAGACGCCGCAACAATGGTCGATTGAGGAGGGGTTGCAGCGTCACAACGTGCCTGGCGTCTCGATCGCGATCATACGCAATGGGTCGCTCGTTTGGGCGCGCGGATACGGCTTCAGCAACAAAGAAACTGGTGAGAAAGTCAATGCGGAGACGGTTTTCTCTGTCGGATCGATCAGCAAGCTCGGCGCTGCGGCGACGACCTTGCGATTGGTTGCGGCCGGCGAAATTGATCTCAACCGCGACGTCAATCGCTATCTCAAATCGTGGAACGTCCCTGAGAGTGAATTCACGCGCCGCGCGCCTGTCACGCTTCGTGGAATTCTGTCCCATACGGCCGGTCTCAGTGTTTCGGGGTTTGACGATTACTGGCCGGGCGAAACGCTGCCGACGATAGTGCAGACGCTGAATGGCGCGCCGCCGGCGAAAAACGAGGCCGTTCGGGCGATTTACGTCCCGGGAACGGAAACGCGCTACTCCGGTGGCGGAACAACAGTGCAGGAATTGTTGATATCGGACGTTACTGGCAAGACCTTTGAACAAGCCGCTGAAGACCTTGTCTTCCAGCCCCTTGGTATGGCGCGCAGCACATATGCAAATCCTCTTCCCAAGGAGCACGGAAACATCGCTTGGGCATATGACGAAAACGGCGCGCGCTCGGCCGAGCCGCGCGGTTGGCATGCGTTTCCTGAAAAGGCTGCCTCAGGCCTTTGGACGACGCCGACGGATCAGTCGAAATTTCTTTTTGCGTTGATGGAGAGTTACCACGGCGCTGACGACGCCTTTCTCCCGCAAAGCGTCGCCGCCGACATGATGACGGAAGTCGGCGTCAGCGCCTTTGGTTTAGGTCCGGTTATGCATGGCGACGGAGACATGCGGCGCTTAACCCATAGCGGCGCGAACTTCGCCTATCGGGCCTGGTTCGAGGGGCATCTCGCGACGGGCGACGGTCTGCTGGTCTTCACCAACGGTTTTAACGGCGGCGCTCTTTATGCAGAAATTCGTCGCGCCGTCGCTGATGCGCTTGATTGGCCGTTTTACCGCGAACGTATTCTGCCCAAGGATGTTCCTCAGCTGGAAAAACTCAACGCCTTTGTCGGACGCTATGCCATTAACCGGCCGATGAGCCCATCTGATTTCCGTGGGGCGTATAGTGAGACGCCTGACTTTGATGTCGTTAAGAAGGGTGACGGGTTGCATATGCGCGTTGCGGAAACCGATGAAAACGAAGAGGCGGACGCCTATACCATTCCGTTGCGCCAAGTCGCGCCAATGGCGTTTGTAACCGACGGCGATTATTGGGGATCGGACGGCGGACTGTATCTTTCGTTCGTTAGAACGAAGAAAGGCGAGATCACTGGGGCGGTGCTCAAGATGGGCGACTATTCCTCAATGGCGGAGAAACGATAACCACCGGTGTCATAATCAGAACGAAACCACGCGGTGGCGCAGCCCGGTTGAGCCGGCTTCCTTACAGATTCCGCGATTCTTAATCGCGGCTGTGGTCTGTTAAATCGTCATGAGACGCCCGAAGCCGTTAATCGGCTCGGTGTATCCAACCAGTCTGAGGGCGTGCCACAGCATGGCTTGGTGGGCGGTGACGACGGGTTTTCCTAAGCGCTCTTCGATTTCTTCGATAATGGTCGACATGCGCAGACTGGCGCACGGGACGAATATCGCCTCGGCGTCCTCATGGTCGAGGGCCGCCGCCGCGTCGACGATCGATTGCGGCGACACGCGGCCAATTTCACGGTCGTCGTCAATATGAAAAGATCCGGCACGGAGCGTTGTTACGCCTTTCTCTGCAAGATAGGCCGCCATGCTTTCGTTAATTTCGTCAGGGTAGGGCGTAAGGAACGTAATTTTTGAAGCGTTGAGCGCCCGAAGACCGGCGATAGCGCCGATCATTGGCGAGGTTAATTGGGCGTTGGGAGAATGGGCGCGCACCGATTTCAGAATATTGTCATCGCCGATGGCTATGGTGCCGGACGTGCAGACATACATATAGACGTCGATATCGCCGTCCGTGAATAGCGCCGCCGCTGCGCCGATATCCCCGCCATGCTTGCGCAAGTTCTCCATGGTCACAGGGTTTTCCATGTGAATACGGGTCGCGCTAATGGCGATGTCCGTTTTCGGCGTCATCACCGCCAGCTCGCTTTCGGTCACCATGTCGGTGGACAAGACGATCATGCCTAAGCGGCCGCCGCGTCCGACGCCGGCGTCCATTTTCGGTTCGATGTGTTCGACTTTTAGCGATGACGCCATTTTGTTCTCCGACGCTAATGCGATGACGCTGCGCCCAGTTCATCGTGTCGCAGCTTTCGCGAGCCGAGATAGGCGACGGCGAGCCCGACGGCCATGCCTGGCAGCCCCTCATAGATGCTGGCTTCATATCCATTCTGTCGCCAGAGTAGCTGAACGATGAAACCGGCCGCCATGGAGGCGATCGCCGCAGCGTTCCCAATACGTCGGTTCAGCGAGAGCATGATCAATATCGGGCCGAACGCCGTGCCGAGCGTCGACCAGGCGAGGATCACAAGACTGAAGACGCTTTGGCTGCCGCTTAAGGCGATGGCGAGGGCGACGACGGTAAACGCGCCGGTTGTTGCGCGCGCCACCCAAGGGCGGACGAATTTCGACGGTAAAAGATCGTTGGTGATTGCGGCTGATACGGACAAAACCATAGAATCGACCGTTGACATCGCCGCCGCAAAAACGCCCGCAAGCATAAAGCCGACTAAGACGCCCGGCAGAAGCTGTTGCGCTAACATTGGCAGAGAGAGCTCAGGATCAACCGCGCCCAACTCCGGCAATAGGATGCGGCACAACAAGCCGACGACCGTCACCATGGCGACGAAGATAAAATAGAATGAATAGTACCAAAGGCGCGTTCGATTGACTTTTTCCGGGCTCTCAAGGGCCATATAGCGCACCATGATGTGCGGTTGTCCGATCACCGAGAAGCCGGCGACGACCCATCCAAGAAAGAACAGAAGCGGCCCCGCGGCGCCCGCCAATTGCGGTTGCGGCAATGACAACTCGCCGAGATAGCCGGGGATGGCGCGCCATTGCGCGACGGCGCCGTCAAAGCCGCCAGCGGCGTCAAAACCTGCAACAAGCAATAGCGCGATCGCCACGAGCATAATCACGAACTGCGCCGCATCAGTCCAAATCGACGCTCGAATGCCGCCGACGGTGCTGTAGAGCAAAACCATAATCGCCGTGAGCACAGCGCCGACGCCTTGGCCCCAACCAAGCGCGGCTTGCAACGCCTTGTCGCCGGCGACGATTTGCGCTGCGGCGTAGGCGGACAAAAAGAAGACGATCATGATGGCGGCGACGCGCCGCCAGATTTGAAGATCGACGCCCTCGCGCCAATTGGCGAGCACCGCGGCGTAGGACAGCGCGCCCGACCGTCCGGTGGCGATGCGAATTTGTTTGTAAGAGAAAAGTGAGGCGCAAAAGTCGCCGACGAACATACCTAATGACAGCCATATTGAGCTGAGGCCGGCGACATAAGTGAACCCTACGAGTCCGCTGAACACCCAACCGGAATTCAACGTCGCAACGGCGGAAAGCGCTGTCATCACGGGTTTGACCCCGCTTCCGGCGAGATAATAATCCTTGGCGGTTTTCTCCGATTTGAACGACGAATAAATGCCTAGGGCGAACACCAGCGTTAGAAAAAACGCAAAACTCGTAACAATCATGCGGCGTACCCCCGTGTGCTTCGTAATTCGCTATTGAATTCGACGCTTTTTATCGTTGCGACAAAAGACGCCGATCAGAGCGTCATGCTGCTTATCGCGCGCTGCTTTTTTCCTTCCGCAAAAATCGCGGTCGGCATTGTTTCGCCGGCTTTTGGTCGACCTGTGCATTAAGGGCTTACCTTTCGGCCCCCGGCAGACGCAAGACGTATCATGACCCCTGGGACAAATCTTGTCGTTTATTAGGCTAATGCGACATATGAGATGCCTACTTGTTGCTATGTTGACGGACGGTGAGGGCTGTTACGCCGCTGGATGCAGAATGGGTCTCTATGTTGGGGAGGGCGCCGTGTTCTGCTTCGGGTCCTTCGCCGATCGCCTCGTACTTTGCGTCGCTGGCGTGATTTTATGCGACACCGGTTTCGCTGCAGGCAGATCGATCAATGCTCATCGGCGTGAGCTGGACGTTGAGGGCCGGCCTTGATTATAGGATCTCGTATCGCCGCGTCTCAGTTTTCAGAAACGATGGGAGAGGGGCCCGGCGCTGATACGTGTTGTTGAGCGAGAGGAAAACAATGATCATTTCAAGCTGTTTCGATGGCGGTAATATCGAAGTTTTGACGATTGATCCTTCGGGGCGCGCTGATCTAGCGATCCGCACAGATACGAACAGCGATCATTTCCAGTGGTTTTATTTTAAAGTGACGGCCGATGTCGGCGCGACAATCGTCTTACGCCTGACCGGGCTTAATAAATCTAGTTACGCCAATGCCTGGGACGGCTATACAGCAGTGGTGTCGGCTGATGCTGAGAATTGGCTGCGCGCCCCAACGACGTATGAGAGCGGCGTGATGACCATTACGCTTGATATGGTCGCGCCGCAGATGTCGGTCGCATACTTTGCGCCCTATTCGCTTGATAGAAATAGCGCTGCGGTTTCAAAGGCGCTCGCCAGTGGGCGGTTTGCCTACGACATTCTCGGACAGAGCGTCGACGGCCGCGATATTGAGCGCTTGCGCTTTGGGAGTCATGCGGTGGCAAAGGGTGACGCCGGAAAAGGCGTCGCGCGGCCGCCCGTGTGGATTATCGCCCGCCAGCATCCCGGAGAATCCATGGCGTCTTGGTGGATGGAAGGCGCTTTAGAGATGCTCAGCGACCCAGAAGATCCCGTGGCGAATGGACTACGGGATGCGGTGGATCTTCACATCGTTCCGCTGATGAACCCCGACGGCGCATATCGCGGGCACTTACGAACCAACACGCCCGGCGCTGACCTGAACCGGGAATGGGCCGAGCCGAGCCCGGAGCGGAGTCCGGAAGTCCTCTGTGTGCGTAATGAAATGGACAAGACAGGCGTCGCTTTGTTTCTCGATATCCATGGCGATGAAGAGCTGCCTTACAACTTTATCGAGGGATTTGAAGGCGTCGCCTCGGCGAGCGACGCGATGCTCGAAGGCCTGAACGCCTTTCGCGATCGCCTGTGTGCGCTGAGCCCTGATTTCCAGAAACAGTATGGTTACCCGGTCGCGAAACCCGGCGGCGCTAATCTTAACGTGGCCTCTCAGCAAGTGGCCGAGCGCTATCGCGCGATTTCCATGACTATGGAGATGCCGTTCAAGGATAACGCCGTCCGACCGATCCCTGAGGTTGGATGGTCGCCCGAGCGCGCAAAACATCTTGCACGCGCGTCATTGCAAGCTATCTTGATGCAAAGATATTGAGGCGGCCGTCTTTTTCCTTTGAACAGCCACTAAGCAGCCATTGCGGCGCCTTTTGCCGCGGCTCTTAGGTTCTTGTCGGCGCCTGTCGCGTCCGCGTCCGCCGATTTTTGGGCGGGCGCTAACCGCTTCGATCGTGAACATGCTTGTTTTGAGGAAGATATGATGACTGTTTCCATAGACGACATTAAGGCCGCGGCGACGCGCATCGCGCCGGAGGCTGTGCGCACGCCGCTTCTGCGCAATGCATTTCTTGACGCCGATCTTGGCGCGCAGGTGTTTGTTAAGCCTGAAAACTTGCAGCGAACGGGTTCGTTTAAATTCCGCGGCGCCTACAACAAACTTTCCCAATTAAGCGATGACGAAAAGAAAAGCGGCGTTGTCGCCTGGTCGTCGGGCAATCATGCGCAGGGCGTCGCCGCCGCGGCGGGATTGTTGGGCGTGAAGGCAACAATCGTCATGCCTGCGGACGCGCCGGCGTTGAAAGTCAAGAACACCGAAGCGTATGGCGCAGAAATCCGGTTCTATGATCGCGCGACGGAGAACCGCGAAGATATCGCGCGTGCTCTTGTCGCCGAGCGCGGTGCTGTGCTTGTTCCGTCTTATGATGATCTTGATATCGTTGCCGGGCAGGGTGTTGCGGGCCTTGAAATCGCTGACGACCTTAAAGGCGTTCGCGCGTCGGCAGATCTTTTGCTCTGTTGTTGCGGCGGCGGCGGTCTTGTCGCCGGCGTGGCGACGGCGATGGCGGCGTTGAGCCCGGAAACGAAGGTCTACGCCGTCGAGCCCACCGGTTTCGACGACACGGCGCGTTCGCTATCAGCCGGGGAACGCCTTTCAAACCCATCGTCGAGCGGTTCCATTTGTGACGCTTTGCTCGCGCCGACGCCTGGCGCATTGACGTTTCCTATTAACAAGACCCTTTTGTCAGGCGGTCTCGTCGTCACTGAAGACGAGGTGTTGAAGGCGATGCGATACGCGTTTGAAAAGCTGAAGCTCGTGGTCGAGCCGGGCGGCGCGGTCGCGCTCGCTGCTGCGTTAGCCGGTAAAATCGACGTTTCGGGTAAAACGATCGTTCTTGTTCTCAGCGGTGGTAATGTGGACGCTGAACTCTTTGCCCGCGCTCTGGCGTAGGTGATCGCTTCGCAAGCAGTAAGACGCGGCGCGACATCTCCACTATGCTAGTCTTATAAGAGAAACGCCATGTGCTGGCGGATCGTCAGCACATGGCGTTTTGTATTCCGATGACCGATTAGAACGTTTATGGCGGTCGTACGAAGGCGCGATGACTTTAGCGATGTCGCTAGCTGACGCGCCAAAGCCGGCGCACCTATTAACGTTGGTCAATCGGCGTGTAGGCTTTCTCTGCGGCGCCCGTGTAAATCTGACGGGGCCGGCCGATTTTTTGGCCCGGATCGGAGATCATTTCCGACCATTGCGCAATCCAGCCGACGGTGCGGGCGAGCGCGAACAGAACGGTGAACATATCGGTCGGGAAGCCGAGCGCTTTCAGCGTGATGCCCGAATAGAAGTCGATGTTCGGGTAGAGTTTCTTCTGGACGAAATAGTCGTCTTCCAAGGCGATGCGTTCGAGCTCCATCGCCACGGGTAGAAGCGGGTCATTGGTCGCGCCGACGGCGTCCAGCACCTCATGACAGGCCTTCTGCATGACCTTCGCGCGCGGATCGTAGTTCTTGTAAACGCGGTGGCCGAAGCCCATCAGGCGGAACGGATCGTCTTTGTCTTTCGCCTTCTTGATATATTCAGGGATGCGATCGACCGATCCGATTTCCTCAAGCATGTTGAGCGCCGCTTCGTTCGCTCCGCCATGGGCCGGCCCCCACAAAGAGGCGATGCCGGCGGCGATGCAGGCGAACGGGTTCGCGCCCGACGATCCAGCGAGACGAACCGTCGAGGTGGACGCGTTCTGCTCGTGATCCATATGCAGAATAAAGATCTTGTCGAGCGCGTCGCATAGAACCTTTTGGCACTGATAGTCTTCGGCCTGGACGGCGAAACACATGCGCATGAAGTTCGTCGTGTAATCGAGGTCGTTCCGCGGGAAGACGAAGGCTTGACCGGATGAATATTTGTACGCCATCGCTGCGATCGTCGGCATTTTGGCGATCATGCGGTGGCTGGCGATGCGCCGTTGGTCCGGATCGTTGATGTCTGTGGAGTCGTGGTAAAACGCCGACAGCGCGCCGACGACGCCGACCATGATCGCCATGGGGTGCGCGTCGCGCCGAAAGCCATTGTAAAAATTCTTCAATTGCTCATGCACCATGGTGTGGTTGGTGATGGCGTTATCGAAGGTGTCAAGTTCCTCACGGTTGGGAAGGGCGCCGTGCAGGAGCAGATAGGCCACTTCGATAAAGTTGGAGTTCTCCGCGAGCTGATCGATGGGAATGCCGCGGTAAAGGAGCGTGCCGGCGTCGCCGTCGATATAGGTGATTTGTGATTCGCAGCTTCCGGTGGAGGTGAAGCCGGGATCGAACGTGAACGCGCCGAGCTCTTTATAGAAGGTCCGGATATCCGCGACTCGAGGTCCATGGGTGCCGCCATAGACGGGGAATTCCGCCGTATTTCCGTCAAGCGTCACTGTCATCGAACCCGAGGGGCTGAGTTTGCTTTCCATCGCGTCATTCCTTCATCTTGTCTGTCATCCTTCTTTTCATGCTCGGCTGCGCGAAAAGGGGGATTGTTGCGGCGCGTCAATCGCCTGGCGGGACTATACCGAGTATCGACCCGGTTTCTAGGGCGGTTATGAGATTGCGGCTGTGTAAATGCCTCGGATCATTAAAAATACTTTGATTTCAAAGGGCTGCCGTCCTTCGCCGATTGCCGAGTTGAGCTTTGCAGGGGGCGATCACGGCCCTGTCGCGCGACTTAACCCATGGTTGCAACCCCACACTCGTCGCTAGCGCTTAAAAAAACGTAGCGAAAGAGCTGTGTTGCCGCCAATATCGCAATCGCTTTCCAAATGGCGCCCACTTACGTACCCCCGCGGCGGCCGAATTTGCTTATCAGTTGCGAACGCTTCTATTTGCGCTAGAGCTTCGACAATAGCGCAAGAGCGATCTGTCTACGGAGAAAGGACCTTTGTTGGTATGATTATCGAAGTGAATGGTGTCCGTTTCAATCAGCTTTTGGTCGTATTGACGATAATATTGGGCGCTCTGTTGGGGATGAATGACGCCAATGCGGCGCGCCGTTTTGACGACGACGTCGCTTTGGCGTTGCGGAGCGTTAGCGACCCCCAGATCTCTCCAGACGGTTCTAAAATCGCTTATGGTCTCAGCTGGTTTGATCGGGGCGGCGAGGGCGTCGAGAAGTCAGCGATTTGGATCATGGATGCGGATGGCGAGAACGCCCGGCGCCTTACGGCGGGCGGCGGGGCGCTCTGGTCGCCGGATGGAAGCTTGCTGCTTTATTCCAGCGCCGACGGACAAGGGCGCTCGCAACTTTTTGTCCGCGATCTCAATGGCGCACTTGTTCGGCAAGTGACGCAGGGCGATCAACCGCCGATCGGCGCCGCCTGGTCCCCTGACGGGCAATCGATCGCCTTTTATCGACTGGCGACGGAAAGCCCAGGTGCGGTTTATGAATGGCCCGAAGGCGTTGCTCCGCGCGGTGAGGAACGCATCGTCAAACGGCTGCACCACAAATATGACGGCATTGGGTTTATCGATCACGGTTATTTGCAATTGTTCGTGGCGTCCATTGATGGCGGCGAAGCGCGTCAGCTCACGGATGGCCCTGGCGAAGTTAGTTATGAGTGGGGCTTGGCGACGCCAACCTGGTCGCCGGACGGGAAATATATTGTTGTGGCGGCTAATTTCGTCGACGACGCGGACATGTCCTATCGCGAGAGTTATATCTATCGCGTCAATGCGCGCAGCGGCGCCACGAAAAAGCTATTTGACGATCCGACCGGCACGGACTTTTTTAATCGGCCTGCTTATTCGCCCGATGGAAAAAGCATCGCGTTCTACGGTTATGCTTGGGCCGAACAGCATGTTTACCGACCGGAAAAACTCTGGGTCGTTGATGCGCACGGCGGCAATCGACGCGACCTCACCGCTGATGTTGCTTTAGGCGAAGGCGCTTACGATTTCCATTGGAGTCCCGACGGTGATGGCCTTTATTTTGGCGACAGTCGCGAGGGCGCGCGGAACTTGTACTATGCGCCCCTCGATGGAGACGTGCGCGCGGTGACGACCGGCGTGCAAAGTCTTTCTGTTTCGAGCGCAGCGGCGAACGGCCAGGCTGTCGGGGTTCGCAGGCTTGTGCAAAAAACCGGCGATATCGTGACGTTTCCTCTGCGCGATCCGTCGGCGATGCGTCAGCTGACGGATGTCAACGCCGCCGTTTTGGCCGACGTCGATCTCGGCGGCATCGAAGACTTTTGGTACGAAACGAAAGACGGAACCCGCATCCAAGCATGGATCTATACGCCGCCTGGGTTCGATCCGTCTAAGAAGTATCCGATGATCGTGACGGCCCATGGCGGTCCGCAAGGCATGACCAACGGCCTTGGCATTGAGCCGCACTACTATCGCTATGCGGCTGAGGGCTATGTTGTTTTTGACCCGAACTACCGCAACAGCACGGGTTATGGTGAAGCGTTCATGAACCAGGCCGACCCTTGGTTCCCAAATGATCGCGTTACAGATGACATTTTATCAGGCGTCGATGCGATGCTGGCGAAAGGGTATGTGGATCCGGATCGGCTGTTTATGACGGGCTATAGCGCCGGCGGCGTTTTGACGTCCTGGATGGTTGGGCAGACCGGCGTCTTCAAGGCGGCGGTCGCGCAAGCGCCGGAGACGAACCGCATCAGCGACACCTTGACTTCCGATATCGTGCAGTGGTTCGCGACGAAATACCCCAAGCCCTTCTGGGAAGACCCTTCCAGTTGGCTTGCTTCGTCGCCGATTATGTATGCCGATAAGGTGACCACTCCGACTTTGATTATTGTCGGCGACGCTGACATGCGCACGCCGTCGGGTCAGTCGAATGAGTTCTTCACCGCGTTAAAGCTCGCCGGCAAAGCGCCGACAGAACTCATCTATGTGCCGGACGCTTATCACAATACGGAGTATGGCTACGCCCACATGCGTTGGCGCTTCCATATTCTCAATTGGTTCCGCAAATACGATCCGGCCTATAACGACTAAGGGTCGTTGGCGGGACGGCGTTAAGCCTCGCTCGCTTTCGCCGTCTGGTCCGCGAGACGCGCGAGCGCTTCGTCTTTGCCAAGAATGTAAAGCACCTGGCCGATGTCGGGCGAGGGCAGTCCGGCGGTGAGCGCGGCGCGCAAAGGCTGTCCCACGGCGCCGAACCCAATGTCGTGGTCGGCGACATAATCTTTGATAAGCGTTTCAAGGGCTTCGGCGCGCCAGTCGTCAGCGTCTGAAAGTAGCTCGTAAAGCGCTTGCAGATGCGCGGCGGCGCCTTCTTTCCTCAAGGCCTTCGACGCTTTTCCGGTGATGTCGAGCGGGCGTTCCACCAGCACAAAGCCGGCGGCTGCTTTGGTGTCGGCGAGTGTCGCTGAGCGGCTCTTAAGAACCGGCGCAGCGCGCGCCACGCGCTCTTTCACCGAAGCTGATGCGCTCTCCTCGTCGTCAAATAGAAATGCGCCCGCCGCCGCGAGAAAGTCCGCATCCGAAAGAGCGGCGACGTGGTCGGCGTTGATCGCCCGCATTTTTTCCAGATCAAGGCGTGCCGGCGCTTTGTTGACGCCCGTGATGTCGAACCACTCCAGCGCTTTGCCGCGGGGGATATATTCATCGTCGCCATGGGACCAACCGAGCCGCAGAAGGTAATTGGCGAGCCCGTCGGCCAGAAATCCGTCATCCCGATAGGCTTCAACGCCGAGCGCGCCATGGCGTTTGGAGAGCTTCGCGCCGTCTGATCCATGGATCAGCGGCACATGGGCGAAGGTCGGCCGCGCCCAGCCGAGGGCGTCATAAATTTGCGATTGCCGCGCGGCGTTGTTCAGATGATCGTCGCCGCGAATGACATGGGTGACGCCCATATCGTGATCGTCCACAACGACTGCGAGATTGTAGGTCGGCGCCTGCTCTTCCCCCGGCGCGGCGCTCCGTAACAGGATTAAATCATCGAGGGCCGCGTTCGGAAACCGCACCGTTCCTTGCACGGCGTCTTCGACCAGCGTTTCACCTTCAATCGGCGCTTTAAAACGCACGGCGAAGGCCTTGTCCGTCGGTTGTTCCTCTGGTGCGGCGGTGCGCCATGGGCTTTCAAATCGAGTGTTTTCCGCGCGGGCTTTATCGCGCGCGGCGTTGGTTTCTTCGGGCGTCATATAGCAGCGATAGGCGCGGCCCTCGGCGAGCAGCTTTTCCACGACGGTGCGATGGCGCGCGGCGTTTTCGAATTGCGAGACGGGCGCGCCGTCCCAATCGAGGCCGAGCCATGAAAGCCCGTCCAAGATCGCCGCGACTGCTGCTTCATTGTGGCGTTCGCGGTCCGTGTCTTCGATACGCAGGAGGAATTTGCCGCCCCGGCCGCGCGCATAAAGCCAATTGAAAAGGGCCGTGCGCGCGCCGCCGATATGGAGGTAACCAGTTGGCGACGGGGCGAAGCGAGTGACGATCGGCGTGGACATAACGGCTCCAAAGTGCGCGATGGAAATGGGCGCTGTTGGGCGCGCGGTTTTTCTGTGGCGTTTCTGTGGCGCTCGTCCTAGCCGAACGCCGACGGCATTGGAACCGGTCGGACGGGCGCAAGCGCCGGCAAAGCGGCGATTACTGCGCGCAGGCGGTGAAAGAGTGCGCTATAGCAGATCAATGAGCGAGGCCGGCGAAATAAACGATCTGAAAGCGGCGCAAGAGCGCCCGGGCGGCGTTGCCGTCGGCGCGCCTGCTCCTATCGCGTCGCATTCAGGCCCGCGCCTCGATGATCTAGAAAGACGCCGCCGCGCTTTTGTCGGGCACGTGTCTCGCACGCTGCGCGCTTGGGCGGAGCAAGATGCGAGCCGCCTCAGTCTGGGGGCGCCGGTCGCCTTAGGGGCGGGCGCGGCGGTTTATTTTGGTTTGTCGCAGGAACCGTCCGCGGCGCTGTTGATTTCCGCATTGGCGGTTTTGGCCGTGTCGGCGGCGTTCGCGCGCCAGCGGCCGTGGGCCTTCGCGATGCTGATGGGCGCGGCTTTGTTCGTCGCCGGCGCGGTGGCCGCAGACTGGCGCACCGATCGTGTCAGCGCGCCGATGATCCCGGCGGAATTGTCCATCCGCACCGTAACCGGCGTTCTTGAGGTGCTAGAGGAAGGCGCGGGACGGCGCCGTCTCACCATTCGCGTGGAAGGGATTGACCGGCTTTACCCCGAAGAGACGCCGGCGCTGGTGCGCGTCACGTGGCGCGGGGCGGTGTTCGACGCCGCGCCCGGCGATCGTATCGCTGTGCGCGCCGGGCTGTCGCCGCCGCCGGAGCCGGTCGCGCCTGGCGCGTTCGATTTCGCGCGCCATCTGTTCTTTATGCGGATTGGCGCAGTCGGTTATATGGTGGCGCCGCCGGAACGGTTGGCGGCGCTTCCGGGAAGCAAGCTGACCTTCGTTGATCGAGCTGCGGCGGGCGTCGAACGCTGGCGAAACAGTCTCGCCAGTCGGATCACGTCGGCCGCGCCAGGGCAGGGCGGCGCGATCGTTGCCGCGCTCGTCACCGGCAAGCGCGCCGCGATCAATGAAGCCTCCGAGACGGCGCTCCGAGATTCCGGTCTTGCGCACTTGCTCGCCATTTCCGGGTTGCATATGGGCCTGGCGGCCGCGTTAATTTTCGTAGCATTGCGCGCGGCGCTCGCTTTGTCGCCGGCGATTGCGCTGCGCTATCCCATCAAGAAATGGGCCGCGGCCGCGGCGCTTTTATCGTGCTTCATCTATCTGCTTTTATCAGGCGGCGGATGGTCGGCGCGGCGGGCGTTCATCATGACCGCGGTCGTTTTTGTCGCCATCATCGCTGACCGCCGCGCGTTCTCTCTGCGCAATGTTGCGATCGCGGCGACCATCATTCTCATCACAACGCCGGAAGCGGTTCTGCATCCGGGCTTCCAAATGTCTTTTGCGGCGGCGACGGCGTTGATCGCCGCGTTCGATTGGGCGCGCCCGCGTTTTCCTGCAGGCGAGCACCGATCTGTCTTCGCGACGGTGCGCCGTTATGCGATCGGCGTCGCTGCGACCGACACCGTCGCGGCGACGGCGACGGCGCCCTTTGGGCTCTTTCATTTCCACCATGCGGCCGCCTACAGCCTCGCAGCCAACATGATCGCGACGCCTTTGATGGCCGGCTTGATCATGCCGTTCGCCATACTCGGTCTGGTCTTTTCGCCACTAGGGATAGACGGCGTTTTCTGGCGTCTCGCCGCCTTCGGTGTCGATCTCGTTCTTAGCGTCGGCGCGGAAGTGTCGGCCTGGCGCGGGGCCGTGCTCGACGTCGCGCAATGGCCGGGCGCCGCCTTGGCGCTCGTTTCTCTAGGCGGCTTATGGCTTTGTTTGACGTCAGCGCCTTGGCGCGCCGCTGGGTTAGGGCTTATCGCGGGCGGTTTCGCGCTCGGCGCCGTGGCGCCGCAGCCGGTCGCATTTGTCGGGCGCGACGGGGATAACGGCGCGGCGCTGATTACGGGCGCAGTTGGCGAGGGCGACGTTTCTGAAAAAGCTGGTGGCCAGAGGCTCGCGGTTTTTGATCGGCGTAAAGATCGCTTTTCAGCGACGCTCTGGGGCGAGATCGCCGGGCTTCACGACGCGCCGCAGTCGATGCGGGAGACGGGGCCGTGCGATGCGTTCGGTTGCGTTGCGACGACGCGCGCCGGCCGCATTGCTTTTTCTAAAGACCCGATGGGGCTCAGCGATGACTGTGCGTTGAGTGATTTCGTCGTGGCGCTTTATCCTGTGCCGTCAACTGATCAAGACGCTTGCGCGGCGCCCTTGATTGACCGACGTGACGCTTGGCGCGACGGCGCCCATGCGCTTTATCTGCACGGGGATGAGATTGTCGCGCAGGCTGCACGCCCTTTGCGCGGGGTTCGCCCTTGGACGATGTCGCCGGGCGGGGACAGTGATGATTGACGAGAGCGGCGATGGCGGCAGGCGCTTTCTTTACAAGACGCGCTAAAGCGCTTCGGCGCGTTCTTTGAGGCGCCTTAGGGCAAAGAGATCCGGCGCCATGTATAAAGGATGCAGGCGGACATCGCTTAACGTCGCGTTGGCGGCGGCGAGCGGCGTAATCTGCTCCGGCAGACCGCTGACGCCGTCCGAGCCCATCACCATCGTGATCGCTTTGTTCTGGAGGCGCCGTTCTGAATATCGCACCAGGCGCCGCCATTGATCGATGAGATCGCTCATCCGCGCTATCGATCGGTGTTCTGAATAAAACCCCGCATCCGGACAGAACGCGACGCGGGATTGGTCCCAATCGGCGTCGCGGCCGAGGTCCGTCTTCACCCAAGATTCGACCATGCCGTCCTCACCGATGACGTCGATCGGCATACGGCAGTTTTGCGCTCGAACGCGTTCTAAGAAAGCGCCGCGCAACAGGTAAAGGCCGCCAAAGAGGGTTCGGTCACGGGCCATTTGCGCGCGATAGGCGTCCGCTTTGCGACCAGCGAGGGGCGGGGCGGAAACGGCGTTAGCGTGCGCATCGGCTTTGAGCGCGGCTCGCATGGCGGCGAGCGCCCCCGGCGCCAGGCGTAAATCCCCGTCGGTGAAGGCGTAAGCCTCTCGGTCTGGAGTTGCATCTTCATGGACGAACCGGTTCCAGCTGCGCGCTTTGCCGCCTTCGGCGTATTCAAGAACTCTCGCGCCGGGGCGCCCAGCCAAAACCGCGCGCGCCTTCACGGCGGTCTCGTCCGTGGCGCCGTTGATGATGACGGCGATATCGTAATCGGTGTCGTCCAGCGGCAAGGCGTGCAAGGCCGCCTCGATGCGGGCTTCTTCATTGTGGGCGAAGACGCCGACACTGATGGGCGCAATGGAAGACGGCTCAGGCGTCGTCACGGACATTAAGGGCTCCTCGCCGCCGCGATCTCGTCTGCGGCTCAGGAACGGCGTACCATGATTATCAAAATAATATGCAAATGGCCGACGAACAAATTGGCCACGCGCTAATGCCTCGGACGTCTAGCGTGAATCAAACGAGCTTCTTCAAGACGTTGTTTTGAGTGACTGAGACCATGTTTCCTAGAGGCGTGCTGCATCCCGACGTTGCGGCGTGGGTTCCTTTGCAAGCGCAGACGCCGGGCAAGCGATAGGCTAAGTGTCCGTGCGCTAAGGGCGCAAACCGCTTTAACCGTTTGCAATTAGCATTAACCTTCCGGACCTGCGCCCGGTCGGCATCGTCGTCAGCCTCACTTTTGATCGGCGCTAATATTTGCGCATCAGCCCAACAAGACGGCCTTGGACCGAGACGCGGTCGTGCCCGTAAATGCGTGTTTCGAAGGCTGGATTGGCCGCTTCAAGGGCGATCGACGCGCCTTTCTTCCGCAACCGTTTTAGGGTCGCTTCCTCGCCGTCCACTAGCGCTACGACGATTTCGCCGTTCGAGCCGTCATCGGACTTTTGGATGATCGCGTAATCGCCGTCATGAATGCCCGCCTCGATCATCGATTCGCCTTGGACTTCCAAAATATAGTGCTCGCCGGCGCTGAGGAGCGCCATGGGCGCTTCAATGCGATCGACTTCATGCTGAATGGCTTCAATCGGCGTGCCGGCGGCGATCCGGCCGAGTACGGGCAGTTCGTGCGCCCCGCCAGCCGCGCCACCAGACGGCCCGGGAGCGGCGCCGTTTGCTCCGCCGGTCGCGAGGTTGCCGCCGTGTGCCGGCGCGCCGCTGCGCGGCGCCGGTCGCAATGACGCTGTCCGGGCGCTACGACTACGGCGGCCTGCGAGCCCGCCATCGACGACGGCCGGTTTAAACGTTGCGCGCGGCCCTCTGCCGTCCGGACTCGTCGCTTCTTCCGGAACCTTCAAAACCTCAAGCGCACGGGCGCGATGGGGCAAGCGGCGAATGAAGCCGCGCTCTTCCAAGGCCGTGATCAGCCGATGAATGCCCGATTTTGATTTAAGCCCCAGTGCGTCTTTCATCTCATCAAAAGACGGCGAGACGCCGGTTTCCGCCAATCGCTCATTGATAAAGCTCAAAAGCGCATGTTGTTTTTTCGTTAGCACGCCGAGAACCCTCTTTATCGTTCCGATGGAGATCACGCCAAACGGAGCCGCGACCCACAACGACGCCGCTTCTGCATCACCGCGGCAGCTGCATCGCATATTCATTTTCTAAAGCGCTGATTTTATTCGCACCGCTCAAGAACAAACCAAAAACGTTCTATTCTTGTTCTCAGGGTGCGTCAATGCTTACACACCGGCTTTTCGGCCTTCAGGCAGAGCGGCGAAAATAGGTTTCAAGCCATGGCCGGCGGAGAAACGAGCGCGCGCGTCGCTGCTTCGACGTCCGGCTGGCGCATCAACGTTTCGCCGACGAGAAAGGCTTTCGCCCCATATCCGATGAGGGTCGACACGTCGGAAGCGCTGGCGACGCCGCTTTCGCTGACGAGCAAGGCGTCCGGCGGCGCTAACGGCGCAAGGCGGGCGGTGGTCTCAAGGCTCGTTTCGAACGTCTTGAGGTTGCGGTTGTTGACGCCGATGAGCGTCGCGCCGAGAGCGGCGGCGCGGGCCATTTCCTCCGCATCGTGAACTTCGGTGAGGACATCAAGCGACAGCGCCCGGGCCGCCGCAGCGAGGTCGCGCGCCAGCGCATCGTCAAGACACGCCATGATGAGGAGAATGCAATCCGCGCCCCACGCTCGTGCTTCGATCACTTGGTAGGGATCGATCATGAAGTCTTTGCGCAATATTGGCAGCGAGACTTCGGCGCGCGCCGCTTTCAGCGCTTCGGCCGATCCTTGGAAGCTCGGCGTATCGGTGAGGACGGACAAGCACGTCGCGCCGCCTTGTGCGTAAGCTTTCGCGAGACGGCCCGGATCGAAACCGGCGCGGATGAGCCCTTTCGACGGGCTCGCCTTCTTGATTTCGGCGATAAGCGCGACGCCGGTTTCTGAATGTGTGCGCAGCGCCTTTTCAAATCCGCGTGGGGCGGCGGTTGTGTTGGCGACGGCCTCGAGCGCCGCAACCGGCGTATTGGTTTTAGCCGCGGCCACTTCGTCTTTTTTGTAGGCGATGATGTCGTCAAGAATGGTCATGTCGTTTCGGAAGCTTCACGCCGGTGCATTGCTGACGGCGACTAATTGTTTCAGCGTCTCTGCGGCGCGACCGTCGTCGATCGCGCTTGCGGCCAATTGCGCGCCGTCACGAAGGCTCGCCGCTTTGTCGGCGACGACGAGCGCAGCGGCTGCGTTCAACAGCGCGACATCCCTATAGGCGCCCTGTCTGCCGGCGAGAACTTCTTTCATGCGTTCAGCGTTTTCCGCCGGATCGCCGCCGCGTAAGCTCTCTATGGGGTGGCGCGCGAGGCCGGCGTCTTCCGGCGTCACTTCAAAGCGTGTGACGGCGCCTTTGTCGAGCGCGGCGACGAAAGAAGGGCCCGTTACGGTCAATTCGTCGAGCCCGTCGCCGCCATGGACAATCCAGGCCCGTGTCGAGCCAAGCGCGCTGAGGGCTTCGGCGAGCGGTTCTAAGAACGTTGGATCGAAGACGCCGATGACTTGGCGCTGGGCGCCGGCCGGGTTTGTCAGTGGACCGAGCAGATTAAAGAGCGTCCGTACGCCGAGCGCTTTGCGGACGGGCGCGACCCGCGCCGCCGCGCCATGGTGGCGGGGCGCGAACATAAAGCCGACGCCGGCGGTTTGAACGCACTTCGCTATTTGCTGCGGATCAGCATCGAGATTGACCCCGAGCGCAGCGAGAACATCCGATGACCCGGATTTTGAACTCATGGCGCGATTGCCGTGCTTGGCGACGGCGGCGCCGGCGGCTGCGGCGATAATCGCCGCCGCGGTGGAGATGTTGACAGTGTTTGCGCCATCGCCGCCCGTTCCGCAGGTGTCGACGACGTCGAGGCCCGTTTCCACCGGCGCTGCGCGCGCGCGCATGACGCGTGCTGCGGCGGCGATCTCGGTCGGGTGTTCGCCGCGGGCGCGCAGCGCCATCAGAAAACCGGCGATTTCGATGTCGCTAACGACGCCGTCAAAGATATGATCGAGGGCTTCGGCCATGGCCGCGTCGGAAAGCGTTTCGCCGGCGGCGAGGGCCGTTAGCTGGGAGCGCAAGGCGCCCTCTATAATCGTTGTGGTCGAAGTCGAAGGCGTCGTCATGAGCCGCGCTCCGAGGTTTGGCGCTCGGCGGCCCAGTTCAAAAAGTTCTCGAAGATCAACCCGCCATGCTCTGAGGCGATGCTTTCGGGATGAAATTGTACGCCGGCGATCGGTGCGGTCTTGTGCTCCAGGGCCATGATTTCTTCGTCCCCGACGCTTTTCGCCGTTACAGCGAGGCAGCTCGGCAACGTCTTCGGATCGGCGATCAGCGAATGATAGCGCGCCGCTTCGAACGTTTCCGGCACGCCGTCAAAGAGGGTGCTCCCGGTGTGGGCGACGGCGCTCGTTTTGCCATGCATTAAAGCGTCGGCCCGCGCAATCTCTCCGCCGAACGCAGCGGCGATCGATTGCACGCCGAGGCAAACGCCGAAGAGCGGCGTCGCTGTTTCAGCTGCGGCTCGCACGAGATCAAGGCAGATACCGGCGCTTTCAGGCGCGCCGGGGCCGGGCGATAGGACGATCGCTTGGGGGCCTTTAGCGATGGCGGCTTCCGCGGTGAGGGCGTCATTGCGCACGACGTCGACCGCTCGTCCGCCTGCGCCAATCAGATGGACGAGATTATACGTGAAGCTGTCATAGTTATCGATGACGAGAATCATTGCACCCAAGGACACGGAATTAAACGCCCGGCGCGCGCGAGCAAGGCGCGAACCATAGCGACGTCGCCTGGCTTGGCAATATCCGCATTGCGGCGACCGTATGGGGCGCCGGCTCTTGATGGTGGATGCGGAAAATGGGGACGGCCGCTATGGCGGACAA
Source organism: Pseudomonadota bacterium (assembly GCA_039814575.1). GTDB lineage: Bacteria > Pseudomonadota > Alphaproteobacteria > Caulobacterales > Parvularculaceae > MED-G105. The sequence goes on along the minus strand of JBCCAY010000007.1, from coordinate 96,948 downwards.
AAATGCGCGACGACGACAAAATAGCAAAGCGCGTCAACGCTCGAAGCGCCGCCGGTCGCCGCCTATCTTGGAGGCGCGTATTGCGTCCGGCTCACGGCGCGCGAGCGATCGGCGTAATTTTATATATATGCTGAGCGCCGGCGTTGTGGGCGGTTTGGCGGGGCTGGCTCTCGCTATTTTTGGCGCAGCTGGCGCTCTTCAGCGTTCGCCAGAAAAAAGCGCGTCATCGTTTGAGATCGGTGCGACAGACCTCGCGGCGTCCGACGCGTCACGCAAGTCGCTGGCCCTTGCTAGCGTACAGCCCGGCGCTGCGCGCGTCTTCGAGCGCTCTTTGGCGATGGCGACAGTGCCAGCCCCGACCCGACGACTTAGGCCGCCTTCGGCTGAGCTCCCATCGACACAGCGGTCCGTCGAGATTGTCGCCCGTCCGATACCGAAGGGCAGCGATCGGGCCATGATCAGTTTAATTGTCGACGATCTCGGCCTGTCGCCTGCCGCGCTGTCACAAGTAATGGCGGCGCCCGGCCCGTTGACCCTGTCTTTCTTACCCTATGGTCGAGATTTGCAGCGAAAGGCCGACGCTGCGCGCGCCGCCGGTCATGCTGTGCTTCTGCATCTTCCGATGGAGCCTTTCGGGGCGCACGATCCAGGGCCGGACGCGCTCATGTCATCAATGTCTCGCGCCGATTTAAGAGCGGCGACAAAACGCAACCTGGCGCAATTCGACGGCTATGCGGGCGTCAACAACCATATGGGATCGCGATTAACCGCTGATACGGTCGCTATGCGTGAAGTTCTCTCGGTGCTTAAAGAGCACGGCATTTTCTTTTTGGATTCAGTCACGTCAGCGAAAACCGTCGCTGGTCGGACGAGCGTCGCTATGGGGCTGACGACTTATCGCCGGGATGTTTTTCTCGATGCTGAACCTGGACGCGCCAGCGTTATTGCGGGGTTCGCCGACCTCGAAGCGATCGCTCGCGCGCGCGGCTATGCCGTCGGCATATTGCATCCTAGAACGGAATCCTTGCGGGCCTTGCGCGCATGGACCACGACGGCCGAGGCGCGCGGCTTTGATCTCGTGCCGATCACGGCCCTGCCGTCCCTTGATCGCCAACAGCAAGGCCCGGCGGCGCGCATTGCGGCGCTCTCTGACAGCGCATCGAGCTGATTGAGCGTGCGCGGACCCGCTGTTTAGCCGGGCTGCGCCAATCCGCGTTGTCATTTTCCCTATCTTATGATTTCGCGTCGCGGCGGATCACGAAAACGCTAACCGGCTCGTGTTTTGTCCGTGAGCGTCGTCGCCGCCTATGAGTAAGCATCGGCGGTGCAAAAGCGGCTGCAGGAAGACGAACCAATTCGACAGGGAGATGGGCCATGACGAGACGCACGAACACGGTAAAGGCAGCTATGGCGGCTGTTGCAATTTTTCTTAGTGGTGGCGGCGTGGCCTCTATTGCGCTGACAGGCGCCGCTGCTGCAACCGAGGTCGTGGACGAAACAATTATCGCCCAAGGCGCATGGACAAAAAAATTTGCGAACGCCAGAGGCGAATGGTCGATTGTTGAGCGCGGCGGTTCGCGCTTTGTCGTTCTAAGTGATGATTTTCGCACCCGTAGCGCGCCGGATCTGAAAATATTCCTCACCCCAACGTCCGTTGCCGCGTTGACCGGCGACAATGCGACAAGCGGGTCTGTTTTAATTGCGCCGCTTGCGGATAATCGCGGCGGCCAGGAATTTGAAATTCCGGCGGACGTCGATCTGTCGGACTATGCGTCGATAGCAATCCACTGCGAAGCGTATTCCAAGCTTTGGAGTGCAGCGGCGCTATAAACGCCTGATGCGCATTTTGAAACGCGTCGCAGATCAGGGCGCTGCGGCGCGCCCGTTCGCGGCGTTGTGGAGCGCGCTGTATAACCTGACCAAAAACCGGTCGGGCGTTTCGCCAGGACGCCATTCGATAGCGGCGGTCCTTTCGCGAGCAGATGATCGTGTGCGCAGGCGCGCTCTCGTGGCGCTTCCTTGAGTGTTTGCGGTACGGCTGGGTTTATTGGCGCCACGCTCTTCGACGCCACGCTCTTCTGGGCCGCGTTCTCCTGCGCTGCGCTCTGTTGCGCGACCGGCGATGACGCCGGCCAAGCGGGCGCTCATTTTTGCTGCGTCGCCAGCGCGCGTATTCGGCGCCAATACGATGATGCCGTCTGAGCCAAGGCGCAGGACACAATCTTCTGCGCGAACGACGCGGGCTGCGATCGTTTCAACATTGTCCGTCGGTTGGCGATCGTTCTGGGAAGCGCGCTTAATCGGCAAATGGTTTTTGGGCGTGTTCTCGGGATCGGCGATGCCGATCAGCGACAGCGGTCGTCCGGTGGCGAGGCTACGTTCGGCAAGACGCGCGGCGTGACATGCGAAGAAACGCAATTGCGTTTCGCGATCCCGGCGCAGCGTTTTGACGGTTCTGCGCAAGTATCGTCGCAATGTCGCGTTGGTCCGGCCCCGTTCAATCATGGCGGCGACGCGCCGGGCCGCATCAGCGTCAAGGTGTCGGTCGTCAAGGGGCGTGCAGCCGAGCGCGGCGAAGGCGGACAAGGCTTCGGCGTCTGACGACACGACGATGATCGGCATGCGCGATAAATCCCGGTGGCGTCGCAAGGCCCGCGAGAGCGCATAGAGAAGGTCTGTTTTATCCGTTGGCAGAACGATGAGCGCATCAAACGGCTCGGTCTCCAGCGCCCGTAGAACTTGACTGGCTGAGAGCACGCTGACGGTTCGGCAGGCGTTGAGCTCGTTAATCAAGGGGAGGGCGCGATGGGTCGGCGCGCCCGCGATTAATACCGAGCATTGCCGATCGGCGGGCCGGCCTGTCGTCGGCGCTCCTTCGCGGTCGATCGCGGCGAGCGACTTTAAACGTTCGCCCGCTTCTTCGGCAATCCGTGCGCCGCGCAATCGCTCACGCACGAGGGCGACGACGGCCTTGGCGTCGTCCCAGAGATAGTAAGGTTCGCCAAACGGTTCGAGCTCGGCTCTGGTCGCCGCCGCGGTCGCGGTCGGGACTAACAGAATGGGTTCGCACACGGCGCGCGTGCGCCGGGCGATCGGCGTCAGGCGTGTCGCGTCTTCCTCCGGCGCGGGGCTGTTGCGTAAATCGATGATGACGATGTCGGCGCGCGGCGTCGTTTTCTCAGTGCGCCCCAGTCGAAATAGGCGGCGGACGCCATAACCGGCCTCTTCAAGGGCGTCGCAAAGCGATGCGTCCGGGCCTTCGCCGGCGAGGCTGGCGTCCGGCGAGAGCCAAGCGACGCGCGCGCGAGGCGTGTTATTGACGTTAAGCACCATCGACAGCGCGCCGTATCCCGATCGCCGGCGCGCCAAAATGGCGCCCCTTAAGGCTAAAAACTCACTACAAGCCGTTGATCTTTCAAGTTTTGTGCCGGCTGGAGAGGCTTGAAAACGAGACTGCCTCTAGAACGCGTCCACACGAGCGCGTCTTTTCGACCGAACCGCCGGCGTGCTGTTAACGCGTATGGTTATGAAGTTTCGTCGCCGCAGCGTCGATAGTGATGAGGCTGGCTTCGGACACGGGCGCTGACGCCGCTGTAACGAGCGCTTCGCCCGAAAGACAAACGTCCGTTTCTCCGGCGATGGCGAAGGCGCCCGCCGCGGCGCGGTCTTCATAGCAGTTTAGCGCGGCCAGGAACTCTTGCGGCCGATTAAGCGGCCCAGCCTCACGGTAGAGCTGCGCCGTTTGCACGCCGACATAGCGCCAGTGCCAAGGTTCAAAAGAATCATCCGTCGGCAGATAATCGTTCCCTGATGGATAGGTTAGGATAAAGCCGAAGCGGAAAGCGTTCTCTTCAAAGCACCGATAGGACCGATCGCTTTGCCGCATAAACCGCCCGTCGACGTCAATATCGGCGGCGAGGCCGAGCTGGTGCTCCGACATGCCAGGCGGCACGACGGTGCCTTTGTGGCCGAAGCGGGCGTGCAGCGTTTTTTGCGTGTTGTAACTGCGATAACCGGAGCGCAGGGATAATCGCTCGCCAGTTTCGGACCGACACAATGACAAGAGTTGGGCAAGGCGCGCGGGAAGGTTCTCCTCACGCGGATCGGCGTTACGACTAGTGTCAGCCGCGAGCCGTAGTTTCATCTCGTCTAAATCGGCGCTCTTTGACAGCGGTACGGAATAGTCGCCCGCAGGCACAAGATCGCTCGGTCGATAATCTGATGACAGAACAAATAACTGGGAAACCGGTCGGTTAATGTCGAGCGTTCGGTCGCGCCGGCGGTTCGCAGCGTAGCGTTGCGCCCCGAAAGCGTCGCGGAAGAGATCGCGCATATGCTCGTAAAGCGCTTGGGCTTCCGTGGCGCGGCCTTGTTCTTCATAAACGCCGGCGAGTAGTTTGATATAAAGGCTGAGATCCGGGCTGTTTGAGCCCTTTGCTTTCTCCTGGGCGTGAAAGGCCTCCAGATACAGCTCTTCGGCGTCTTTCAAGCGGCCGAGGCGACGATAAACGGGGCCCAGCATCATCGCCGATTGCACGGTGTCTTGATGGTCGCCGCCAAGGTTATTCTTACGCAGATGATAAGACGTCGCTAGAAGCCCTGCAGCGGCGTAAAGATCGCTCTCCCGCATCGCATAAAAGGCGCCGAGTTCCGCCATGTGTTGGGCGGCGATGAGTTTTGTTTCTTCTGAACCGGTGAAATGCTCCGGATTGCCCATCGGCCGTAGCGCGTCGGCGAAATGGCCGGCGGCGTTCGCCGCGGCGTCGGCGTAGAAGTCCTGTAAGCGGTCGCTTTCGCCCGGGACCGTGCGTGCTGCTTGGTCGCCCGCGAGGCTTAGAAAGTCAGCGTAGATTTCAACGCCTGCGCCGATGTCTCGATTGGCGATATGCGCCCGCGCCAGATGGTCTTCGAGCGCGGCGCGCTCCATCGCCTCAAGGCCTTCGGCCCAGGGCGAGGTCAACGCTTCCACATAATAAGTTGCACCGTCAGCGTATTTTGCGGCGGCGACGAAAGTTTGGGCGACATCAGCTTTTAAGGGCGCGAGGGCGTCTTCTTCGACACCCGCTTTTCGCTGGAGCGCGAGTAAGCGCGCGCCATAGCGGGCGGCGGGCCGCGGGCGTTCCGCGGCGCGTAAAATGTCAAAACGGCTTTGTACGGATGCAGAATCCGTTAACACGGCGAGGTTGAAACCGGCCGTGTAAATTAGCGCCAAAATGGCGAACGCGGTCGCCAGCAGGAAAAGTGGACGCGAGAGCATGGGCCCCAACACACCCGTCACCTGAACACCCTTCATTAACTTTTCGCCCCTCTGTTAACGGAACGCTAACACTTTCTCTGGAGCGAGGCGAGATCTTGCAAGCCCTTAGCGCGACGCTTTTTATCGAGAATCGCCGCCATTCAGCCTATAGCCCTGCAAACCAACGGCCAAGTTTGGACGGCGGATAGGGATTTCGCGTGTTCCATTGGCTTGGCGCCGAGCAAGAGCGCGCTTATTGGCTTCAGAATAAGCATTGTTTTCCGCACCCAATAAAGGATCGATACGCCCATGCAGGGAACGGGACGCCGCCGCCTCTATCTCATGCGCCATGGTCATGTGGATTATTTTGCGCCTGGCCTTACCGATCCGCGGACGGTGACGCTGACCGAAGAGGGCGAAGCGCAAGCCGCCGCTGCGGGCGCGGCTTTATCGTCGGCGAGCTTCGATATTGCGGTGTTTTCCGGTTTGCCCCGGACCCGCCAAACTGCGGAAATCGTGCTGAACGTAAATGATGCGCCGCCGCAATTGATGTCCGAGCCCCGCTTAGAAGAGTTGAAGAGCGGCTGGATTAAAGCGGATACGCGCGAGGAATTGGCTGCTCGCCTTGCTTTTTGTTTCGACGACGCTGCAGAGCCCGGCGCGCGGTTTCTGCCTGACGGCGAAACCTTTGCGGACGCCGAAGCCCGCATCGTGGAAGGCGTTACGGCGCTTATTCAGGAAAGCGTCTGGAAGACCGCCTTGATTGTCGCCCATGAGGGCGTCAACCGGATCTTGTTAGGGTGGGCGTCACGGGGCGGATTGCAGACGATTAGCGCCTTTGAGCAGGATCTTGGTTGCATCAATGTCATTGATTTCGATATCGCCCCAGCGCCGGACGGCGCAGGCCTACAAATCGAGCGGGCGATTTTGAAGGCCGTCAACGTCACGCCCTATGATTACATCAAGCACGGTCTCCCTAAGACCAGTTTAGAACACTTATTCGATGTCGATTTCGGACGCGCGCGTCCTGACCGGCCGGTTTAAAGAAGGCCGTTCGGTCTTTGATTTGGCCCTTTAGTTCGGTCCTCTGGTTTGGTCTTTTTCAGGCTCGGCCTAACCCTCAATTCTCCCCTAGGCGGGCCCGCGATTAGGCGTTAGGCTTCTTGCCGCGGGTAACTTGGTGAATGGGGATTTTGGGATGCCTTATGGCGTAAAACGGGGCGTCAAAGCGCCTGGAGACTACGGCGTCAGCGACATGTTAGGGCTCGGCCTGGCCGGCGCCACCGGCATCGTCGCGGCGTTGATCACGGACTTCCAACAAAAAGGCGAGGCTTCGGCGCTGTTCACGATCAACCAGTGGGCGGCCTTGTTGGGCGACTTTTTCGGCTTCGGCCACTTGCCGCTGTGGACGGTGACGCTGGCGATCATCGGCGTCGGCGCGGGGTCGATATTCTATTTTCAGCCCATCACGCGCCAAGGCGCGTTCGCGCAAGGCTTTGGTCTTCTCGCTGTCTTAATGACCGCCGTCCCGCCGGATCTCGCCGCCGGGCTCAGCGGCATGTCGGACGACGACCTGCCAGGATTGCAGCCGGCCTCTGTTTCGACCGCTGTCTTTACACAGGAAGCGAACGCAGAGCTGACGGAAGTCCAGCAGCGCCGGGCTGCGGTTTATAATGTCACTTTGACGGTCAATCTTCCGAACGGCACGAAAGACGATGTTCGCTCCATGATCCGACGCGGCACCTTGCGCGGACGGCTTCATAACGGCGATACGGGCAACACGTATAATATCTTCCGTAACGCCGGCGGCGATCTTCGTATCAGCAACAATAAAATTGTTATTCGTGCTGGGGTGCCGGCGCGTTCTGAGTCGGCGACGCTCTGGGTTCGGATTGAGCTCGATGGGTATGCGATCGAAGAACAGTCCGCTCAGGCGCAGCTTGGCCGGTCTTTAAATTGGCCGATCACCATGCGTCCGTCATCGACGCCGTTGTTCCTGCAGCGCCTGCAGAAATCATATTGGTTCTAAGCATCTACCAGTTTCTAGAGCGCCCGATGACCACGTTGGATCTGTATAAGATCGGTTCGGGCGTTCGGAAGCATGACTCTGCAGCATTAGCTTGCTTCAAGCGAAGTTGCTGATGCTCTAGTTCAGCGGCGGCAGTTCACCGGCTTCAACACCTTGTGTTGGCGCCGCGAGTTCTAGGTCGAGTTTGACATTGCCGGCGTCGGGGCCAACCACTAAATCGCGACGTTTATAGCCCGCCTTCGCGACGGTGATGCGGCGCGCGCCGTCGAGTTCAACCGTGCACGGGGTTTCGCATTGCCCGTAGCCGGCGACGGTCACGGTCGCGCCCGGCGGCGTCGTGACAATTTTCGTCATAGAATTGGCGCAGGCGCTGAGGCTCAAGCATCCCAAGCCAAGCGCGATTTTCGCAATTCCCAGTTTCATGCCGATTCCTACGATTTACTATTCGCCACAGCGTTGTTGCGTTCCGGCCGAGGAGCGTTAGTCCAATGCGATCGCCATCGCCGCGAACGCTGACTCTAAATCCAATACGAGGTCTTCCAAATCTTCAAGGCCTGCGTGAAGCCGCAGTACGGCGCCGTCTTCCGTCCAGGGAACAGCGCTCCTGTTGGCGGCGGGATCGACGGGAATGCACAAACTCTCAAAGCCGCCCCAGGAAAAGCCCATCCCGAACAAGCGAAGCGCATCATGGAAGGCGCGCAAGGCCGGCTCGTCATTAGTCTCTAAGACAATGCCGAAGAGGCCGCTGGCGCCCGTGAAGTCGCGCTTCCAATTGGCGTGACCCGGCGTCGTTTTAAGGGCGGGGTGGAGGACTTGTTTCACATCTTCGCGCTTGCCGAGCCATTTGGCGAGCTTCAGGCCGGTCGCCTGGTGTCGCTCAAGGCGCGTCGTTAATGTGCGCATGCCGCGTAAAGTAAGATAGGCGTCATCGGCCGAAACGTTGGAGCCAATACGTAACAGTGATTGGAAGATGGCGCGCGCGGCGTCTTCATGGGCGGCGGAGATGCTGCCGACGAGACTATCCGCATGCCCGCATAAATACTTTGTGCACGCTTGCACGCTGACATCAGCGCCGAGGCTTAGGGGTTTGTAGTAAACGCCGGCTGACCAAGTGTTGTCGACGACGACAGCGCCGCCGCCCTCATGGGCGGCGGCGGCGATCGCGGGAAGGTCGCAGACTTCAAACGTTAATGAACTTGGCGCTTCGGCGAAGACGAGCGTCGTCTCGGGCCGCATCAAGTCTTTGATGTCGCCGCCGAGCATAGGATCAAAGAAAGTCGTCTCCACGCCGAATTTCTTGAGGAAGCCTTCGGCGAATTTGCGTGTTGGATCGTAAACGCCGTCGGCCATAAGGATATGGTCGCCGTTTTTCACAAACGCCAAGATCGCCGCGACGCACGCTTGCATGCCGGAAGGCGCAAGGCGGGTTTCAACACCGCCTTCGAGCGCCGTTACAGCTTCTTCAAGGGCGCGGTGGCTGCTGGTGCCAAGGCGGCCATAGCGGATCTTTTTCTTCCCTTCGAGGAAATCGTCATAGGTTGGGAAAAGGATGGTGGAGGCGCGCTCAACCGGTTGGTTGACCGGGTGCGCCGGCCTTTCCACCGGCCTACCGGCGGTGACGAGTTTCGTCGGTTCTTTCATAGCGTTACGAAATAGGCCCTACAGCAAAGAGAAACGGATGACGCCGCCAACGCGGCTGCTGCGCCTCGATGCGGACGTTTCGTCTTAGCGCAGTGCGGTCATACGGCGGAAGCTTAATTATCAGAATCGCCTTTGCGTAAAACGGATTCACATCGATGATGGGTCGGCGGGCGTCGGCTCGTTTGCGGGACTTTGTAGCGCCTCCTCAGGCAGGTCCACGACGCCCCGGCGCGTTGCATAAGGCGTAAAGCCGAGCTTCTGATAGAGCGGTAAGGCCGCCGGGTGATCGAGGGTGCACGTTTCCAGAACCACGCGGCTTGGGCCGGTCTGCCAGGCGAGATCGACGCACTGGCTGAAAAAATAGCGTCCGAGGCCCTGGCCATAGGCGTGCGGCGCCAGGCCGAAAAGCTTGATGCACACTGCGTCCGCATCGTGTTTATCGATTTCACAAAACCCTGCCGGCGCGCCCTTATAGTAGAGCACATAGATGTGGGTCTCGGGCGCGGCGATGATCTCCAACAGCGCCTCGTCGCTGAGGTTTTTGCGCGTCAGCCAGTGATAGCGTTCGCCCACTAAGTCGTACAGGTAGCGATAAAAATGCGCCGGCGGGTCTTCCGCTCGGAGAATCGCCAATTGCGGCACGGGCGGGGGCGCAAACGTCGAGGCGCGGCGCTCGGTTTGCTCCAAGAAAGTGATCGTAACGTCCACTTTTTGTCTCATGGCGCGAGGTTAACCGAGTCCCTTCCGGTCTGTCATGGATATGCTTGCCATGATTTTCCCGTCATTGAATTCACTGGTGTCCGATCAAATCCCGCGCTGTCGCGACGATCAAGAGGCTATAACGCGGTGACCACTGGAAAACGCTCGGCCGCCGAGGCGTCGCCCCATTCTGCGAAGGAACCGTCATAGAGCGCGTGCTTCTCGCGGCCTAAAACGGCGAGCGCTAATATGATAATCGCGGCGGTGACGCCGGAACCGCAGCTGGCGATGACGGCGTCGTCACCGGCTACGCCAGCCGCGTCGAAGATTTCGGCGAGCTGCGCTGCCGGCTTCAAGCGACCGTCGCCCGAGAGAAGTGCTGCAAACGGAATGTTCACCGCGCTCGGCATGGCGCCTGATCTGAGGCCCGCGCGCGGCTCCGGCGCTGAGCCTTGAAAACGAGGGGCGGGGCGGGCGTCGATAATTTTAGCGTCGCCCGTTGCGATCGCGCGTAAAACGTCTTTAGCCGCGGCGACGCGAAAGGGGGCTTCGTGCGGCGATGTCGCTTGCGGTGCGCTTTTGGTCGTCGAAGCGCCGCTCTCAAGCGGGCGCCCTTCGGTGCGCCATTTCGGCAAGCCGCCGTCGAGGACGGCGACATCCCGCCAGCCCATGGCCTTAAAGGTCCACCACACTCGGGCGGCGGAGAATAGTCCGGCTTCGTCGTAAACAATTGTCGGAACATCTGGCGATAAACCGAGCGCTGCGACCGCCTCGGCGAACGCCGCCGGCGTCGGCAGCATATGCGGTAGATCGCTTGTTTGATCGCTAACCGCGTCGAGGTCGAAAAAAACCGCGCCCGGTAAATGCGCTCCAATGAATCCGTCGACGGCCGGGCCGTTGCTTTTATCGAGACGCCAGGAGCCGTCGACAATCTGCACATTTGTCGCCGGATCGGCGAGTGCTGCAGCAAGGGCGTCAGTTGAAACGAGAGGGCCGGTTAGCTCATCCATTCAGCTCATCCATGGCGGCGTCGGTAGTCCTTTTGATTCAAGAAACTCCGGATTGAACAGTTTGGAGGCGTATCGATTGCCATAATCGCACAAAATGGTGACGATCGTATGGCCCGGCCCCATCTCTTTGGCGAGACGGATCGCGCCCGCGATGTTGATCCCCGCTGATCCGCCGAGGCAAAGGCCTTCTTCTTCGACCAGGCGGAAGAGAATGTGCAGCGCCTCTTCGTCCGGCACGCGATAGGCGTCGTCAAACGCCATGCCGTCGAGATTGCCGGTGACGCGCCCTTGGCCGATGCCTTCCGTAATAGAAGAGCCTTCGCTTGTAAGCTCGCCGGTCTTTACCCAGCTATAAAGCTTGGCGCCCATAGGATCGGTGAGAACGCACTTCACGTCTTTGTTGCGTTCTTTCAGCGCCATGGTGACGCCGGCGATCGTCCCGCCGGAGCCGGCAGCGCAGGTGAAGCCGTCGACTTTTCCGTCGGTCTGATCCCAGATTTCCGGTCCAGTCGTCGTGTAGTGGGCGTTGCGGTTCGCGGCGTTGTCGAATTGGTTCGCCCACAGAGCGCCGTTCGGCGCGGTTTTGGCGAGCTCTTCGGCCAATTGCCCAGAATAACGAACATAATTCTTGGGGTCGGCGTAAGGGACAGCGTCGACTTCGATGAGTTCAGCGCCAAGGAGCCGGATTGCCTGTTTTTTCTCAACGCTTTGGGTGCGCGGGAAGACGATTTTGACGTCATAGCCAAGGACAGCGCCGACCATGGCGAGGCCGATGCCGGTGTTCCCGGCGGTGCCTTCAACGATGACGCCGCCCGGCTTAATCGCACCACGCGCTTCAGCGTCTCGGATGATGCCGAGGGCGGCGCGGTCCTTCACTGATTGTCCGGGATTTAGGAACTCCGCTTTACCGAGAATGGTGCAGCCGGTCTCTTCCGAGGCGCGTTGCAGCTTGATAAGCGGCGTGTCGCCGATCTTTGAGAGGACAGTGTCGTGGAAGCGCATGGGCGGCGAACTTTCTCCAAGGGGCGTCAAGCGATGGCTTGGCCGAACGGCGAGTGGTCGCCGTTCATACCCGCTCGCGCCGAAAGGGGAAAGCCGCCTGTTCTGGTTGGTCCGATCAGAGTCCCTAGCGTTATCTTTAGTCGCGCTCGCTCAGCTCTTGGCCGCCGTTATTTGGCAGACATCGGTGGTCGCTGCGCGAAAGCCGGCTTCGCAATAGGCGAAGTAGAACCGCCAGAGTTTTTTAAACTGTTCGTCGAAGCCCAACGGCTTGATCTCGCTCCAGCGCTCTAGGAACGTCTCGTGCCAATTGGCGAGGGTGCGGGCGTAATCGCCGCCGAAGCTCGTCGCCTCGCGCACCGTCAGGCCAGCCGCTTCAATATTGCCGCGCAGAAGAGAAGGGCTCGGCAAAAAGCCGCCAGGGAAGACGTAGCGCTGTATAAAGTCGATGGAGCGGCGATAATGCTCGAACATTCGGTCGGCGATCGTGATGACTTGTAAGCCGGCGACGCCGCCGGGTTTTAAGCGATCGCGCACTTGCCCAAAGTAAGCCGGCCAATACTCCTCGCCGACCGCTTCGAACATTTCAATCGATGCAATTTTGTCATAGGCGCCGCGCTCGTCGCGATAGTCGAGTAATTTGAAGTTCACTTTCTCGGCGAGGCCGGCTTCGAAAATACGTTTCTGCGCATAGTCGAGTTGCTCTTTGGAAAGGGTGAGGCCGGTGACGCGCGCACCGACATCTTTGGCGGCGAATTCAGCGAACCCACCCCAGCCGCAGCCGATCTCCAAAACCTCGTCGCCGGGCTTTAAACCGATCGAGCGGGCGAGGGCGTCGTATTTGTTCAGCTGTGCATCGGCTAAATCGTCATTGGTCGAGCTAAATTTCGCGGATGAGTATGTCATCGTCGGATCGAGCCACATCTCATAAAAATCATTGCCGAGATCATAATGGGCTGCGATGTTGCGGCGTGATCCCTTCTTCGTGTTGCGGTTGCCATTGTGCCGAAATGTCTCGAGAAGTCCGGCGAGCGGCGTCGCGTCGAAGGCGCTGGCGATATAGTCAGCGTTCCGTGCAAAGATGGTCAAGCAATCGGCAAGATTAGGTGAGTCCCATTGCCCGTCGGCGTAGGACTCGTAGAAGCCAATATCGCCGCCGAGCAAGGTGCGCCGCGCGAAGGCGAAGTCTTTAACAATGAGAACAGCGTTTAAGTCCTGTTCTTCTGCGCCTTGATAAACGAGGCGCCCGCCATTCGGCAGGATGATCGTCAATGTGCCGTAGCGGATTTTCGCTCCAACGAATTTGCACAGAATGTAAAACATCGGCGCCGACCAACTGGGCGGAAGCTGCGTCTCCGAGGCGCCGCTCTCACTGCTAAGGGCGTTGGCGACCGGGTTTGCGGCGGGGTTTGAGAGTGACGTGGCGTCGGTCATGCGTCGTCCTAAAATCTGCTTTCTTGTTGAATATACGGCGGAAAGGCGCGTTAAGGTTCACGCCGTGGGTTCACGTTCCCGCCATTTTCACTGATTCATAGGACGCAAGGGCGCGCTTTCGTGTGGCGCCGAGGTCGAGCATTGGCGTCGGGTAAGTTTCCCCGAGCCGAACGCCAGCTGCGTGCAGCGCGTCGGGCGGCGCCTCATAGGGCGTGTGGATGTGTTTGGCGCTAAGTTTCGATAGTTCGGGTACGAAGGTGCGCACGTAGTCGCCGTCGGGGTCAAACTTTTGGCCCTGGCTCACGGGATTGAAAATCCGGAAATAGGGGGCGGCGTCAGCGCCGGAGCCGGCGACCCATTGCCAGCTCGCCGTATTGCTCGCGGGGTCGGCGTCAAGAAGCGTATCCCAAAACCACCGCTCGCCGTCTTGCCAGGGAACCAGCATGTTCTTGGAAAGAAAGCTTGCGACGATCATACGCACACGATTGTGCATCCAGCCAGTGGTCCAAAGCTGGCGCATCCCTGCGTCGACGATCGGAAACCCGGTCTGACCACGCCGCCAACGCTCGGCACCCGGTTCGTCGTCACGCCAGTCAAAATGGGCGAAGTTCGGTTTGATGGGATCGGTTTGAATATCTGGATAATGATAAAGCAAGACGTACGCGAATTCTCGCCAGGCGATTTCCGATAAGAACACCATGCCCCCGCGATCGGCGCCTTGGTTCTGCGCGAGCGCGTCTTTCGTCCGCATCCAGACTTGCAAGGGGCTGATTTCGCCAAAGGCGAGGTGCGGCGACAGGCGCGATGTTCCTTTAAGGTCGGGGCGATTTCGATCTTCGTCATAGGCGCCGACAGCGCGTTTAAGAAAGGCATTGAGAGCCTGCCCCGCGCCTTTTTCGCCGGGCGCCCATTCGGGATCGAAGCCGCTCGCCCAGTTTGGCTTGTTGGGCAAAAGCTCAAGATCGTCGATTGTCAGCGACGGCGGTGCATCTGCTGTTGGGATTGACTTCGGCGTCGGCAGCAGGCGGTCGCGCGCCGGCCCGGCCGCCTGGAGGGCGCGCCAGAACGGGGTGAAGACTTTGTAGAAGCCGCCCGTTTTGGTTTGTAGCTCCCAGGGTTCGCGCAAGAGCGCCCCGTTAAAAGATTTGGCGTCAACGCCAGCGTCGGCGAGGTCGGTTTTCAGGGTCTTGTCCGCCGCGACGCCATATTTGTCGTAGCGTCGGTTCCAATAAACGGCGTCGGCACCGGTTTCTTCAACGAGGCGGCGAATTTCCGTCGGGCCGTCGCCGCGACGGATGACAAGCTGACTCCCGCGCTTTCGCAGATCAGCGTCGAGCGCCTTGAGCGAGTGATGGAGCCACCATTTCGCCGCGCCGCCATGGGCGAAAGGCCCATCGTCATCAAGAACATAAACCGGGGTTACGGTGTTGGCGGCGTCGATTGCGGCCCGCAAGGCCGGATTGTCGGCAAGGCGCAGATCTCGGCGAAACCAGAGGAGGGCGGAAGTCGTCATATCCGCTGTACGGCCCGCGCCGGGAAACGGATGCGCATTAGTTCCTGATGTCTGCGGATTTAATGTCTATTTCCAGAAATCGATTGCAAACCTCTGGAATCAATAGATTTATCAGCGTGTTTTCATATACGCAGCGAGGTCCGGTCCGAGGCTTTCGTCTTTTAGGGCCATGTCGACATTCGCTTTCAGCCAACCAAGCTTTGAGCCGCAATCATGGATTGCGGTTTCGCAAACGCACGCGTGGAAGGTTTGTTGCGCATTCAGCGTGTTCATGGAGTCCGTCAATTGAATTTCGCCGCCGGCGCCGGCGCCTTGCTTCTCCAGCAGCGGAAAAATATCCGGCTGCAGAACATACCGTCCGATAATGCGGAAGTTTGATGGCGCATCGGCGGGCGCGGGTTTCTCAACCATGCCGGTCATTTCAATCAGGTCGCCGATATCGCCCTTGGGTGCGATGACCCCATATTTTTGCGTTTCTTCAGCCGGCACCTCTTCAACGGCGACGAGATTGCCGCCGACTTTTTGATAGGCGTCGACAAGTTCCTTTAAAAAACCAGGTCGCTCAGCGCTGATCTCGTCGGGCAGCGCAACTGCGAATGGTTCGTCGCCGACTAAATCACGGGCGCACCAAACTGCATGGCCAAGCCCAAGCGGCGCTTGTTGGCGAGTGTATAAAACCGAGCCCGCGGTGGGGATGGCGTTCTCGAGGGCCGCGAGCGTTTCGGTCTTGTTCTTAGCTTTAAGCGTCGCTTCCAATTCAAAGGCGTGATCGAAATAGTCTTCGATGGCGCCTTTGCCGCGGCCGGTGACAAGAATAACCGTATCGAGACCCGCGTCGCGGGCTTCGCCGACGACATAGTCAATCAGCGGTCGATCGACGACGGTGAGGAGTTCCTTGGGAATCGACTTGGTCGCGGGTAGGACGCGCGTGCCGAGGCCGGCGACGGGGATGACGACTTTGCGGAGGTTCTGCTCAACCATGGGTGTTCCGTAGATGGGGCTTAACGGTTTGTATGGCCGTTCAGCGGGTGGTTTTGGGCACTTTATGGATGGGCGCTGCGCCGATGTCGATGTTTTGTCCAATGGGTTTTAAGAACCGCGCTTCTTCTTCTAGTTGAACCGCAAGCGCCGCGCGCCGCAGCGCAGCGTTATCGGCGAGATCCTGGTAAAATAAATTGTAGGGGCGGGCTTTCCATTTTTCGCCGAACCACGGGCTGCGGCGCATATAGGGTTGGCGCGGTTTGTCGGTGATCAATACGCCGTCGACGCAGGCTGCACCGATGGCGTTGGAAACCACCGGCGCCGGCGCATTGGGGCCGAGACCTGTCGCCGACGCAGCGCCATGATGGCGTTTCGCTGATACTGGCCCGGCGTCCTGTCGCCAATTCAGGGGATTAACGCACACGAGCGGTTCAAACTCAGCGGACTCCTGGACGATGTCGTCGGTCCACAGAATAGATCGGTTGCGCGCCCGCGAAATTTCACTGCCAAAGCGCTCTTCGAAATCCGTGAAAGCGACGACGCATCGCACCGCTTTCTGATTGGCGCAAACGGGCAGAGCCGGCGTCATTTCGTCGAACAACTTTTTCGGCGCTGATTGTCCTATCAAATAGGCGGTAGCGAGGCGTCGTCGCAGCTGATTGTCCTCGCCGTCGAAAAATTCCTTCAATAGGCCCATTGTGTGAAGCGCGCCTTGTTCATACCCCACAAGGAATATCGGTCGTTCTTCATTGTTGGCCTCTAAGAACACTTTGAAGGCGGCGCGAACGTCGCTGTAGGCCGTCGCCCGAGCCGCCATGGCGTCATACTTATGGGTGAATTGCGTTGCTAACGTCGCCTGGCGATAGCTTGGCGCAAAGACGCGACCAATATCTAAAAACGGACCCGCTTCGTTGGGCGCTGCGATCAGTCTCGTTTCTGCGGCTGACTGTTGATCGTCTATGGGGGCGTTCCAGCTTTTCGACGCATAATAGGTCGTTGAGTGAACGTAGAACACGTCTGCTCGCGCGCCGGCGCCAGCCTCGCGCAAGGTCGGAACTGTCGAGGTCTGGATGGTTTTGGGCGCGGTGGATGGAGCATCCGGCCAAAGCACCCACGCCGCTCTACTGCGATAGTCAGGCTGTTGCGGCGGCTCGGTGATTTGGAAGGGTGTTCGCGGTTTAAAGTAAAACCGCATCAGATTGTCCTGAAACAATAGAATGAGCGTGACTATCACGACGCCGCCTGTGGCGAGGGCCGTCGCCGCCATTGGCCAAATCGGCCTCCGACCACGGGGGGAGCGCCGTTCGTCCGCCGTTTTCGAATCGGCGTTGGTTTTCTCAGCGCGCGCCGCGCCGTCGTCTAAGGGAGGGGGGCTGACCGGTTTCTCGCTCACTGTGCTCTCGCTTAGCGCACTGTCGCGGCACTGTCGCGGCGGCGCCGCTGGAGTTTCGTGTCTTTGTCTGAATTAGGCCAAGTCGGCGCCGTTTTTCAATGCATACTCGCCGAAGCCGTTTTTCTATCTCGTCTTTCTAGCTCGGGGCGTCTTGACCGATTCAGTCCCGCCTTAAGATGAAATGCGTGTATCGGGTCTTAAACGATTATGAGTGAATTCTTAAATGTCGCCCCATTGCCAGACAGCGATTGCGCTGATGACATGGCTGAGCCCGCCAACGTGCTGTCACCTGTCGCGTTGGCGCGTGTGAAATGTCGTCGTACGACGGCGATTACAAAGTGGCGTCGATAAAATGTTGACGTCGGAATCGATAAGCGCGGCCGCGTTAAGAGCTGGATGACAGTCTCAATATAAAATAGATGTCTGACGGTCCTGCGCCGTCGGAATATGCAGCGTAGAAGTTAGGATTGACGACAAATGGCGAATGGGCCGCATACAGGCGAGACCGACCGCAAAGACCGAAATGACGCGGGTGGAGAGCGCTCCCACGACTTAATTAAGCCGTCGAAGCAAAGCGTGCTCGGCAGTCTGTGGTCGAGCTTTCTCGCGGGCATCGTCGTCGTCGCGCCGATCAGCATCACCGCTGCGCTCGTCTATTGGTTCGTCACCGGGCCGATGACGCGGCTCGACACCTTCGTGAAGAATTTTCTCCCCGCTGGCGACAGCACCGTTGAAACACTAACCCGCGCCATTCCCGGTTTCGGCGTGTTGATCGCGTTCATCGCCATCATCATTCTTGGCGCCTCGGCCAAGAACTTTGTGGGTCGTGCCTTCATCAACGCTGGCGAGAACATTTTCGATTCAGTTCCGGTCGTCCGAAATCTCTATCGCTTCTTCAAGAATGTCTTTGAAACGGCGCTGCAGCAATCGGAACGGTCGTTCAAAGAGGTCGCCCTTGTTCAATACCCGAGGCCGGGCGCTTGGGTGATTGCATTTGTCGTTGGCGAAACCAAGGGCGAGGTTCGCGACCTATTGGACGACCAGGGCGCGCAGTTGACCAGCGTCTTTATTCCGACGGTGCCGAACCCCACGTCGGGCTTTTTACTGTTTATCCCGCGCGCCGAGATGCGTCCGCTTGAGATGTCTGTTGAAGACGCTGCGAAAGCAGTGTTTTCGCTAGGGCTTGTTCTGCCGGAACAACCCGACGCGGAAGACGCGGTGAAACGCCTCGAAGAAGCTGCGGCCCGCACGGCTGGCGATAACAAAAAACGCCGGCTCTTCGGAAGCTAGGCGCTCAGCCGGCGTTCATCAGTTTCACAGCGTCGTCGCGACGAAAAAGATAAAGAAGCGCCAACAACGCTGCGCCGCGTTCGCCGGCTAAGCTTGGGTTCTTGTCTAATATCAACGCCGCGTCGTCGCGCGCAGCTTTTAACAAAGCGCTGTGTGCGGCCGCGTCCGCGATTTGAAACCGCGGCAAGCCGGACTGGGCCGCGCCCAAAAGATCGCCGGCGCCCCTCAAGCGCAAATCCTCCTCCGCGATGCGAAACCCGTCTTCGGTCTCGCGCAAAATCTCCAGACGCGCTTTGGCGGTTTCTTTGAGCGGGCCTTTATAGAGCAAGAGGCATGCGCCTGCTTTGCCCCCACGTCCGACCCTGCCGCGCAACTGGTGCAATTGCGCCAGGCCGAACCGTTCTGCGTGTTCTATAACGATGGCGGTGGCGTTCGGCGCGTCGACGCCGACTTCGATCACCGTCGTTGCGATCAACACCGACAATTGCCCGCGGTGGAACGCCTCCATGACGGCGTCCTTCTCGGCTCCCGGCATTTTGCCGTGAACAAGGCCGACCGCGTCGCCAAAATGCGCTTTCAAGTACGCGAAGCGGTCCTCAGCTGCGGTGAGCGCCATGACTTCCGACTCTTCGACAAGTGGGCAGACCCAATAGACTTGCTCGCCTTTCTCCATCGCGCGCGCCACGGCGGCGACGATGTCCTCGAGGCGTTCAAGCGGAATAATCCGCGTGGCGATGGGTTTGCGACCCGGCGGCTTCTCGGTGATGGCGCTGACGTCCATGTCACCATAGGCGGTGAGGGCGAGGGTGCGCGGGATTGGCGTCGCTGTCATTACGAGAATGTGCGCGTTGTCGCCGGTTTCGCCTCCCTTGTCCGACAGCGCCAGCCGCTGGCGTACGCCGAAGCGGTGTTGTTCGTCGACGACGACAAGGCCGAGGTTTTTGAACACAACGCTTTCTTGAAAGAGCGCGTGCGTGCCGATGACGATGTCCACATAGCCGCGAGCGACGCCGGTCAGTGTCGCTTCGCGTTCTTTCGGTTTGTCGCGGCCAGTGAGAAGCGCTAGCGTCAGCCCGCACGCGTCGGCGAGGGGGGCGAGCGAGGCAAGGTGTTGGCGCGCGAGGATTTCTGTTGGGGCCATTAAGGCGGCTTGCGCGCCCGCTTCGGCGGCGTTCAGCATGGCGAAAAAGGCGACCAGCGTTTTACCTGAGCCGACATCGCCTTGCACGAGACGGACCATCCGGTCGGGGCCGGCCATGTCGGCGTCGATGTCGGTGAGGACGCTCTCTTGCGACCCCGTTAAAGAGAAGGGCAGCGCCGCGCGCGCCTTTTCCCGCAACGCCGTCGCAGTCGGCAAAGCGCGGCCTTGGGATTTCTTCCGTGAGCGTCGGATAAGCGCCAGCGCCAATTGATTGGCGAGAAGCTCATCATAGGCGAGGCGTTGGCGTGCGACGCTCGCGGGGGATAAGTCGGCCGTGCTCTCCGGCGCGTGCAGGGAGTGGATCGCCTCGCGCCAAGACGGCCACTTATTTTGCTGCAGCCAGCTGGCGTCTTGCCATTCTGGTAGGTCCGCCGCGCCGGCGGCGGCGGCGCGCATCGCTTTGGCCATCACGCCTTGGGTGAGGCCGGCCGTTAGCGGGTATACCGGTTCAAAGAGAGGCATCTCATCGGGCTTCGCGGGATCGACGATATGATCCGGATGCGCCATTTGCTTGCCGCCGCTATAATCGCCGATCATGCCGCTGATGAGGCGCATTTCGCCTTCGGGCAGCATCTTCTCCAAATAATCCGCGCGGGCGTGAAAAAATACGAGGGAGATAAACCCCGTCTCGTCGGCGCAGACGACGCGATAGGGGCGTCGTCGATCGCTGGACGGTTTGTGGGCGTCGACACGCACAAGAAGCGTCGCGCGCTCGCCGATGACGGCTTCTGCGACGCTTGGCCGCCGGGACCGGTCGATGAAGGAAATCGGCGCGGTCAGTAGCAGGTCGACGATCGCCGGCCCCGCGACTTTTTCCATAAGCCCCGCGATTTTCGGCCCAACGCCGGCAAGCCGCGTCGTTTGCGCGAAAAGGGGATTGAGAAGAGCCGGCCGCATGGCTTCTGGTCATAAAGTGAAGCCCGGCTTGGCGACAAGGCCGAGGCGCGCTAGCGTTTTCCCATGACAGACTCATCCGATCCAAAAAACACGAGTGTAAATCCGCATGAAAGCCTCGAAGACCGTCGCAAACGTCTTCTTTATCGTGCGAAGTACCGCGGGTTTCGCGAGGCGGATTTCTTGATTGGCGGGTTCGCCGCTGAGAATGTGCCGACGATGACGGTCGCCGAACTTGATGAGTTCGAAGAGCTATTGGCGATGTCCGACCATGACCTCTACAATTGGGCGAGCGGGCGAACTGAACCGCCGGCGAACGTCTCGGGGCCGGTGTTTGAGCGCCTGTGCGCTTTCGATGTGTCGAAGCTCACCGCGCCCGAGTAGCCCATTTAAATATAAGATTTCCGCTTGCGCGCCCACTGCGCAAAGCCCGCACGAGGACCCCGCATGACGGATGCCCACGCTCTCGATATTGCAACCGCGATTAGGCCGTTAGGGGCAGGGCGGTGGTCCGGTGAAACCTCTCCCGACTATCTAAATATCGTCGGCCCGTTCGGCGGTGTTATCGCCGCGACCTTGTTGCGCGCGGTGTTGGAAGACGGTGCGGCTCACGGCGATCCGGCGTCGATGACGGTGAATTTCTGCGCAGCCATAAAGACGGGGTCGTTCGAGATCGCCACGAAATGCGTCCGGACCGGAAAGCACACCCAGCATTGGATGTTAGAGCTTAATCAAGAGGATGAAACGCGAGCGACCGCGACGGTTTTGATGGGCGTTCGCCGCGAAACGTTCGCCTATGACGTTGTCAAAATGCCGGAAGCGCCGGCCTATGAATCGGTTGAGCCTCTCACCAATGCGGCTTTTACGCCTTGGGTGCAATGCTATGAGTTTCGGTTTTTCGACGGCGAAATGACGCTCGCGCCGGCGCCGCTTGATCCGCCGCGTTCGCCGCGAACCAGGATGTGGGTGAAAGACGCGCCTGACCGGTTGTTAGATTATCTGGGCTTAGCGGCGCTCTCCGACAGTTTCTTTTTCCGGTTGTTGCATGCGCGCGGTGCGTTAATCCCTAACGGCACGGTTTCGCTGACACCTATTTCCACGGCACGCGCGAGGAAATCACCGCGCAAGGCGCCGCGCCGTTATTAGGTGTCGCTGACGCCAAACGCTTTAACGCCAATTTTCATGACCAGGACATGCAACTGTGGGGGCGCAACGGCCAGCTCTTGGCGTCGGGCTCGCAAATTGTTTGGTATAAAGAGTAACTAGGTCTTTGTTGCTTTATCACCAGAAGCGCTCGAAACAGCGAGATCGGCTAGGGTGGAAGCTATTGGCGCCGCGAATAGCCGCTAGGCGCGTTTTCGCCCCTGCTGCTGCTTGATCCTTGCTGCGTGAGCCGGTACGCCGTGCCGCTCATTCTCCATATGATCGCGAAAAGCCCCAACGAAAAGCCTTATGTCCAACGCCCCGGCTAAAATGACCTCAGCGACGCCCCGCATGGCGGGAAAAGACGCCTGGGCGCTTGACGGCGCTCTAACGGTTCATGACGCGCCGGATGGGGCTGACGCGCTCGCCATTGCGGACGCCGCCCGCACCCGCGGCGGGCTCGTGGTGTATCTCGCGCGCGACGCCGGCGGTGCGGCGGCGATGGCCGACGCCTTGCAGTTTTTCGCACCCGACATCCCCCAGCTCGCCTATCCGGCATGGGACTGTCTGCCCTATGACCGCGCCTCGCCGAGCGCGGCCGTCTCGTCGCAGCGGATGGCGGCGCTCGCGGTGCTATTGAAACGAGCGGCTGACGGCGATGAAAAACCGCTCATTCTCATTTCCTCCGTAAACGCTGCATCGCAGCGTACGCCGCCACGGGCGGTGGTCGAGGGCGCGGCCTTCTCCGCGCGGCCCGGTGAGAGCGTTGATATGGACGCGCTCACGGCCTATCTCGCGGCGAACGGCTATGCCCGCGCGAGCACGGTGCGCGAAGCAGGTGAGTTCGCTGTTCGCGGTGGGCTCATCGACATTTACCCGCCGGGCGCTGATGAACCTTTGCGGCTCGACTTTTTCGGCGATCAGTTAGAAAGCGTGCGGGCCTTCGATCCGGCGACGCAGACGACGACCAAACAATTGACGCAAGTCGACCTCGGCGCGGCGACGGAAGTGATGCTGTCGGAAGAAACCATCGCGCAATTCCGACGCGGGTTCCGCGAGACGTTTGGCGGCGGCACGGACGATCCCGTCTATGAGGCGGTGAGCGCCGGACGAAAATACGCCGGCATGGAGCATTGGCTGCCGCTTTATTATGGCGGCGCCGACACGCTTTTCGACTTTATCGCCGACGGCGTCGTTTTCTTAGAGCATTTATCCGAGGACGCCCTATCGGAGCGGTTCAACGCAGTGGCTGACTATCATGCTGCGCGCAATGACGACGTTTCCGCGGACACTGGTAAAGCGGACACGGGCAAGAAGGCCGGGAAGGGTGAGTTTTCCGCGCCCGCTTATCGTCCTTTGCCGCCGGAAGCGCTCTATCTGCCTAAGGAGGAATGGACGCAACGCTTGGACGCTATTCCGACCCGTGCGCTAACGCCGTTCTCGCCGCCGGAGGGCAAGCGGGCGTTTTCGTTCGGCGGCAAGATCGGCCGGGGCTTCGCGGCGGAACGCGCGGCCGATAAAACCAATGTCTTTGACAGCGTTATTGACCACGTCGCGGACCTCGAAGAAGCCGGCAAACGCGTCTTCCTCGCCTGTTGGTCGGCGGGCTCAGCCGATCGCATGGCCGGCGTGTTGGCCGATCACGGCCTTGCCGGCGCGAAAGTCTATGAGGATTGGGCGTCGGCTAAATCTGCGCCCATCGGCGTTGTTGTGCTGGGCTTGGAAAAAGGCTTCGAGACCGCTGACTTCGCTTTTATTTCTGAGCAAGACATTCTCGGCGACCGCTTGGTGCGCTCGCGGCGGCGGAAGAAAGCGGAGAATTTTCTCACCGAAGCTTCGAGCCTCGATGTGGGCGATTTGATCGTTCACGTGGACCATGGCGTCGGGCGCTATGGCGGCCTGAAACCCCTCGACATCCAAGGCGCGCCCCATGACTGCCTGCAATTGGAATACGCCGGCGGCGATAAACTCTTTCTCCCGGTAGAGAATATCGATCTTCTCTCGCGCTTCGGCAGCGATGATCCAAACACGCCGCTCGATAAGCTCGGTGGCGCCGCTTGGCAAAGTCGTAAAGCAAAGATGCGCGCCCGGATCAAAATGCTCGCTGAGCAATTGATCGCCATCGCCGCCAAACGCGAGATGAAAAAGGCTGACGCCCTTTCGCCGCCGTCGGGCGCTTATGATGAGTTTTGCGCCCGCTTCCCTTATACCGAGACCGAAGATCAAGAAAACGCCATCGCGGATGTCGTCGAAGACCTCGCCAAGGGGCGGCCCATGGATCGCCTGGTTTGCGGCGATGTCGGCTTCGGTAAAACCGAAGTGGCGTTGCGCGCGGCGTTCATCGTCGCGATGACCGGTCGGCAAGTCGCCGTCATCGCCCCGACGACATTGTTGGCGCGCCAACACTATAAGAACTTCGCCGCGCGCTTTAAGGGCTTCCCGTTGAATGTGCGGCCGCTGTCGCGGCTCGTTTCGACGGCGGACGCCAATGCGACCCGCGCTGGCCTGACAGACGGATCGGTCGACATCGTCATCGGCACCCATGCACTGTTGGCGAAGTCCATCGCGTTCCGTGATCTCGGCATGCTGATCATCGACGAAGAACAGCGTTTCGGGGTGAAGCACAAAGAACGCTTGAAGGAATACCGCGCCGACACGCACGTTTTAACGCTGACGGCGACGCCGATCCCGCGTACGCTGCAACTCGCCATGAGCGGCATCCGCGATCTCTCGCTCATTTCAACGCCGCCAGTGGACCGTCTCGCCGTGCGCACCACAGTCGGACCATTTGATCCGGTCGTGGCCCGCGAAACGCTGTTGCGCGAACACTATCGCGGCGGGCAGAGCTTTTACGTCGCCCCGAGGGTCGCCGATCTGGCCGGCGTTGAAGAGTTCTTGCGCGAGAGCGTGCCGGAAGTGAAGTTCCAAGTCGCCCACGGACAAATGCCCGGTGGCGAGTTAGAAGACATCATGAACGCCTTCTATGACGGCAAGTTCGATGTGCTCGTGTCGACGACGATTATTGAATCTGGCCTCGATATCCCGACCGCCAACACCATGATCATTCACCGAGCGGACAATTTCGGCCTCGCCCAGCTTTACCAATTGCGGGGCCGTGTCGGGCGTTCGAAACTGCGCGCCTATGCCTATCTTACGACGAGCCCGCGCGTGCCGATGACTGGCGGTGCGGCGAAACGCTTGAAAGTGATGCAGTCCCTCGACACGCTCGGCGCCGGCTTTACGCTGGCCTCCCACGACCTCGATATTCGCGGCGCCGGCAATTTGTTGGGCGAGGAACAGTCCGGTCAGGTGAAAGAAGTCGGCGTTGAACTCTATCAGCACATGCTGGAGGAAGCCGTCTCGCAATTGAAAGAAGGCGAAGCGGCGGGCGACGATCAGTGGTCGCCGCAAATTAATATCGGCGCGGCGGTTCTTATCCCTGAAGATTATATCACCGACCTTAGCGTGCGCATGGGGCTTTATCGCCGCCTTGGCGATTTGCGTGAGGGCGCCGATATTGACGGCTTCGCGGCGGAATTGATTGACCGGTTCGGGGCGTTGCCGCGGGAAGTTGAGCACCTGTTGCAGATTGTCGCCATTCGCGAGCAATGCCGCGCGGCCGGCGTCGCCAAAATTGACGCCGGGCCGAAGGGCGCCGTTGTCACTTTCCGCAACGATACGTTCGCGAACCCGGTTGGGCTGGTGCAATACATTTCTTCAGCGCCCTATGAGCTGAAGATACGGCCCGATCAAAAATTGGTGTTCCAACAAAATTGGCCGGATGAGCGGGCACGTCTCAGGGGCTGCAAGAAGATCTTGGAAATCCTCGGCGATATAGCGAGCGAAGTTGCTTAGTTCCGCTCAGCGAGCTTTACCGCTTAAGCGCCGCTTCGGCCGCAGCGAACAATGCGCGCGCCTTGTTCACGCACTCTTCATGCTCCGATGACGGATCGCTGTCGGCGACAATCCCAGCGCCGGCTTGCACATACATGACGCCGTCTTTGACCATGGCGGTGCGCAGCGCAATGCAGGTGTCGACATCGCCGTCGGCTGAAAAATAGCCGATCGCCCCGCCATAGGCGCCGCGTCCGTCGTGTTCCAAATCGTCGATAATCTCCATCGCGCGGATCTTCGGCGCGCCAGATACGGTGCCGGCCGGAAAGCCTGCGCCGACAGCGTCCACGGGGTGGATGTCGCTGCGTAGATCGCCAACAACATGGGAGACGATGTGCATCACATGGCTGTAGCGCTCGATGATAAACTCTTCGGTGACGTTGACGCTGCCTATCTCGGCTGATCGGCCGACATCGTTCCGGCCAAGGTCGAGCAACATCAAATGCTCGGCGCGCTCTTTGGGATCGGCGAGTAGTTCTTCCGCGAGGGCGGCGTCTTCGGCCGCGTTGCGCCCACGCCGCCGCGTGCCAGCGATGGGTCGGATTGAGACTTCGCCCTTCCGAACACGGACGAGAATTTCGGGGCTCGATCCAACGAGGGCGAGGTCGTCGAAATTCAAATAGAACAGAAACGGCGACGGGTTTGTCCGTCGAAGGGAGCGGTAAAGCGTGAACGGCGCCGCCGTGAACGGCGTTTCAAAGCGTTGGCTCAAAACCACTTGGAAGATATCGCCGGCGCGAATGTGGTCCTTGGCTTTGTCGACCATGTCGAAAAAGCGCGCCTTCTCCATGTTCGAGGTCGGACCGTTCTCGGCTAAGCCTTTTGCTGCGGCGGCTTCTGCGCTCGCTGCCTCAACCGACGGCGCGACGCCATCTGATTGCGGTAAAGGCCCGGCGAGACGGGCGCGGGCGTCTTTAATGCGCGCGGCCGCCGCGTCATAGGCGGTTTGCGCCGATTGGCTCGCTGTTGGTCGCGCCGTCGCGACGAGGCTGATCTCTTGGCGAATATTGTCGAAGACGGCGATCAATGTCGGCCGCACCATGACGGCGTCAGGAATATCCGTATACGCTGTTGGGCGATTTGGCAGGTGTTCGACCTGGCGCACCAAATCATAGCCGAGATAGCCGAAGACGCCGGCGGACATCGGCGGCGCATCTTCAGGCAAATCAATGCGTGACGCGTCGACGAAGGCTTTTAAGCTTTCGAGCGGCGGTTGCGTTTCAGCGACAAAGGTGTCCGGCTTTGTTGCAGCGTGCAGATTAAGTTCGGCTTTGTCGCCCTTGGCGCGCCAGACCGCGTCCGGCGCCATGCCGATTATTGAATACCGGCCCAGCTGTTCGCCGCCTTCTACCGACTCTAATAAAAAAGCGTTTGTTCCGTCACCCGCCAATTTCAAGAATGCAGAAACCGGCGTCTCCAAATCGCTGACGAGGCGACTGGTCAGGACTTGCGGTGCGCCGTTCTCATAGCGTTCAGCAAAGCTAGAAAAATTGGGGAAGAGGTCGTCCATTATAGGCTCATGTCAAATGACAGACGAAACCGCGCTGACGCTTCTTTTCCGATCGACGTCGCTGCGCTATCCGTCTGTGAAGATAGAATCGATCGCTGCTTGGTTCGTTTTAACGCCAAGATCTTCGCGCACCGCGCCCACATAGGCGTCAAGCAACTCTTGATCCAATTGATAGCGCAAAATTCGATCGAGCTGCAGGCTGGCTTGTGGGTTAATTGCTGCGGGATTGTAGCTGACGCCCGTGACCAAAACGACCGCGGTCGCCCCGTTGGCGCCAGCGGCCCCTACGATAACGTCGCCTTGATCCGCGGTGAAAACATCATTCTGCAGAACGTCGGAAAACGCCTGAACGCGCAACGCGCCGCGGTCGGCTGTCGCGGTCAGCGGTTCAACGTTGAACGGCGCGACGGCGTCATCAAATGTCGCCCCGCCGGCGAGCGATGTTCTAACTTGGCCGGCGGCGTCGGCGATCCGTTGCTGGCGTTCTTGCGTCCGCCAATCGCCCGCGACGGTGTCTTCGACGAGTTCAAAAGGCTTGACGGCTTCAGGCTGCACCTCCGTAACGGCGACGAAGAAATAGCCGCTGTCGTCGGAGAATTTCACGGCCGTCGATTCGTCGCCTTCGTTGAGAGCAAAAGCTTCTTTCAGGACGTCGCCTGAGAGATCGGCGATAATTTCGCCGCCAGGGCCGAAACTAAACGCGTCCACCGGTCCTACGGCGCGGGCTTCAAGGCCGGCTGCTTCCGCCGCGCTGACAAGCCCGGCGCCGGCGTCTTGTTCATTTTCAATTTGTTCGATGACGTCATAAACGCGTTTACGTGTGTCCGAGACGAGCATGCCTGAACGGATGTCGTCGCGAACGTCTTCGTACGACTGGGTTTCCGCCGGTGTGATGTCGGAGATTTGCAGCACCACAAAACCAAACAGGCCGCTGATGGGGCCAGCCACGCCTCCGGCTGCGAGGTCGGCGGCGAAGGCTGCTTCGGCGACGTTCGGGTCAAGCAGGTCGCGTTTCGCGGCGTCTTTCGAAGTCGCCGCCTCTAACGACAGGCCGCGTTCTTTCGCGAGGTCTTCAAAGTCGCCGCCCTGGCGCAGCGCTTCAGCGGCGGCGATCGCTTCGGCTTCCGACGGATAGGTCAGTTGGTAAAGCGTGCGCTTTTCCGGTGTGGAATAAAGCCGCTCGCGACCAGCCTCATAGCGTTCACGGATAAGTTCTTCGCTGATTGTCGCATCGTCTTCGAAGGATTTGTTGGTGACTTCGAGCAATAGGAAACTGCGCATTTCCGGCGCCATATAAGCGGCGCTGTTTTCTTCGTAATAGGCTTGCAGCGTTTGCGGCGTTGGTTCTTCCGGGATGCCCGCCATCTCGTCGGTGACGATGACATAGGTGAGGTCGCGCCGTTCGATTTCCCGCAAGGCGATGCCCTCTTTAAAGATGTCCGGCGTTTGCGGCCCACGCGACACGGCCGAGATCAATTGGTCCCGCAATAAGTCTTCAGTCACCGTTTGTCGAAACAGAGCCAGGTTCAAATCATACTGTTGCAGAACCCGTGCGAGCCAATCGGCGTCAAATTTATCCGTCGCCGGATTTTTGAACCGCTCGTCTGTATTGAGCACTTCGCGGACAAGCTCGCTCGGCATGACGAGGCCTAGGCGTCTTGCTTCTTGAGTAAGAGCGGAGCGCGTCGCCATATTGGCCACAATCTGATTGGGCAGTCCCTGGTTAATCGCGTCTTCGCGCGTGTATCCGCCGTCGTTTTGTGCGCGGCGCGCGGCGACTTCGCGATTGAACTCGTTTTGGATCTCGACCTTCGAAAAGCCTTCCTTGCCGATTTTCAGGGCGGACTGTTTCGTTAAATCGCTTAACTCAGGCACGCCAAAAGCGGCGAACGCCAACACCAGCAGGACGACGACGAACCAGGCGACGACGCCCTTCAGAGCTTTGCGAACATTTTGAAGCACGGGAGATAAAGATCCATTCATGTCGCTGTGCGTTGCAGCGATGATTAGCAAAGGGGACGGCGTTCGCGCTCGGCAGAAGCGGCCGTCCGAATTCGAGCGCGGACGATAGTCGCGCCGGCCGCCTTCCACAAGCGCCAACACCGCCCCCGAGATTTTTCGCGATTTGCGGCCCGTTTTTGAGCGAACATCCTTTTCGATGACGCCGGGGCGGCTGGCGTTTGGAGCAGGAACGGGCTAGCAGAAACGCCGAGACAGTGCACCGCGTGCGACTTTGACAGCGCCTTGCTTTCATGCTGGGCCGGTGGACGGAACGATTAGGAACGGGATGAGATGAAACCGCTTATTGCAGGGAATTGGAAAATGAACGGCGTCAGCGGCGCCGCTGACGAGGTCGCGGCGCTGATCACGGCGTTCGACGGCGCGATTCCTGACAGCGTCGATGTTCTTATTTGTCCGCCGGCGACGATACTTATGGCGTTAAGCCGGTCTTACAGTGACGAAGGCCTTCTTTTCGGCGGTCAAGATTGCCACGCTGCTGCGTCCGGCGCGCATACGGGCGATATCAGCGCCGGTATGTTGATCGACGCAGGCGCGGGCTTCGTGATTGTTGGCCACTCCGAACGGCGGGCTGATCACAATGAAACCGACGCCGTCGTAAACGCGAAAGCCGCTGCCGCTCAAGGGGCGGGGCTCTGTCCGATTATTTGCGTCGGTGAAACGCGCGATGAGCGTGAAAACGGGAAAGCCATGGACGTTGTGAGCGCCCAACTCGCCGGCTCTATTCCCGACAATGGCGAGGCATATGTCATTGCATATGAGCCGGTGTGGGCGATCGGCACGGGGCTGACGCCGACGTCCGAGGATATCGCCGCGATGCATGGCCATATCCGCGACGCTGTCGGCCCGAAAGTGCGCATCCTTTATGGTGGCTCCGTGAAGCCCGGCAACGCCAAGGAAATTCTCGCCATCGATGATGTCGGCGGCGCTTTGGTGGGCGGCGCGAGTCTCAAGGCTGCGGATTTTGAAGCCATCATTCGAGCGGTGTAACGCGACGTCTTAAATGACGACCGTTTCGCCAATTCCGTTTCCGGTGGTTGCGTCGATTGCGGCGGCGTTCTTTCATCCATGGCTCAGCGACGATGCGTATCGACTAAAACGGTATTCATGCGACTAACCATCGCTGGCGCGATTTCAGGCCAATCCAATTTCATGTAATGAACGAAACGGCGCCTAAAATATCCATTTCTTTCAATATTTTACTCGTCATTTTCTTGGCGCTTATCGCCGCCTCTATGGTTTATGGTTTTGTCGCATCCGCGGCTATTCGTAAGGAATCGCCGCCCGTCGGGGCGTTTGAAACGGTTGGCGCCGGCCCCATGCATTTTCGGGATTTCGGCGCCGCGCAGTCGGCTCTTCCACCTGTTGTTCTGATCCATGGCGCGAGCGCCAACCTGCGCGACATGGAGTTGGCGCTTGGAACCCGTCTCGCTGAGACGCGACGGGTCGTGATCGTTGATCGGCCGGGTCACGGCTATTCGCGCCGGGAGCGGGACGACTGGCGTTTGGCGCGCCAAGCCGAGGCGATCCGTGCGGTCGTCGTCGCCCGCGGCCTCGAACAGCCGATCATCGTCGGCCAAAGTTTCGGCGGCGCAGTAGCGCTCGCCTACGCTCTACAATTCCAACGTGAACTTTCCGGCACCGTCTTATTGGCCCCGGTGAGCCATGAATGGCCGGGCGGCGTCGCCTGGTACAATACGCTTTCTGGCGCGCCGGGCCTTGGCATGCTGCTGCGGCGGTCAGTCCTGCCGCTTTACGGGCCTTATGCGGCGCGCTCAGGCGTCACGGAGTCTTTTGCGCCGAACGCGCCGCCGGACGATTACGTGAACCGAGCCGGCTTGAAGCTGTTGTTTCGGCCGGCGACTTTCCGCGCGAACGCGGAGGATCTGCGCCATCTGAAGTCCGAGATTATCGCCCAGCAATCGAAATACACCGCGCTCAGCCTACCAATAACGATCGCCGCGGGGGCGGATGACACCACCGTCAGCCCAGTTCTCCATGCAAAAGCGCTTGCGATGGCTGTTCCGGGGGCGCGCCTTGTTATGTTCGAAAATACGGGACACGCGTTGCATCATGCCCAGACCGACGCGATCGTGGAATTGATTGACGGAGTGCCGTCGCTTTCGGGAAGCCCCTGAACGACCCGTCCTGAACTGGCGCTCCAAACGAACGCAAAAACGCATTAGCGAGAGGAGCCCCTTGTCCCGTCGGCAGGCATGCGCTAACGAGCGTCGCTTGGCGCTGACCATTGACGCGCCTCGATCAGTCGCTATTTCCGCTATTCGCCACCATCGCAAGGGTCCGATGACAACTGTCATTCTCACAATTCACGTTTTGATTGTTTTAGCGCTGATCGGCGTCGTGCTTTTGCAGCGCTCCGACGGCAGCGCGCTCGGCATCGGCGGCGGTTCGTCCGGCGGCTTTATGACCGGCGCCGGCGCGGCGGACGCCTTGACGCGGACGACGTCCATTTTGGCGGCGTTGTTTTTCGCAACCTCCATCGGCCTGGCGGTTTTCGCCGGCGGCGGCGAGACGGCGGACGATATTATCGAAGAACTGACCGGCGAAGCGCCTATCGATCCCACTGCGCCGCCAAGCGCAGAGGATCTATTAAAACGCCTCGGCGGCGGCACGGAAGACGCTTCCTCCGGCGCTGTGGCGGCGCCTGCGGAAGCGGACGTCACGTCAATCGATGGGGCCCCCGATGGCGGTGATTCGACCGGCGCGGTTGAAACGGCCCCGGAAGAGAGCGCCGCGACGGAAGCAGCGCCCGCAGACGCCGAGCAATAATCCCGTTCATTTCGGACTTTGGCGCTGCGAACTGACGATCGCTCTTCAATCAGCGACAAAAAAGACAGCGCCTGTGGGCGAAAGAGCATTTCCTTGCGAGCGAAACAAGGCTAAGTCGAAGGCCCATGGCGCGGTTTATCTTCATCACCGGCGGCGTGGTTTCTTCATTGGGAAAAGGCGTTGCAGCGGCGGCCCTCGGGGCGCTCCTACAGGCGCGCGGCTATAAAGTCCGTTTGAGGAAACTCGACCCCTATCTCAATGTCGATCCCGGCACGATGAGCCCCTATCAGCACGGGGAAGTGTTCGTGACCGATGACGGCGCGGAGACCGACCTCGATCTCGGTCACTATGAGCGCTTCACCGGCGTTTCCGCCGCCCAAAGCGATAATGTGACGACGGGCGCAATCTATAAGGGCATTATTGAGCGCGAACGTCGCGGCGATTATCTCGGCGCGACCGTCCAGGTCATTCCCCATGTCACCGACGCCATTAAAGACTTTGTCCTCGCCGGCGTCGACGATGTCGACTTCGTGATTTGCGAGATCGGCGGAACCGTCGGCGATATTGAAGGCTTGCCGTTTTTCGAAGCGATCCGGCAGCTTGGCAATGAATTGCCGCGCGGCCAGGCGCTTTACGTCCATCTAACCTTGCTGCCGTTTATTCCCTCCGCAGGGGAACTAAAGACGAAACCGACGCAGCATTCGGTGAAAGAGCTACGCTCCATCGGCATACAGCCGGACATTCTCTTGGTGCGCGCTGATCGACCGATCCCGGCGAGCGAACGGCGCAAGATCGCTTTGTTTTGTAATGTGCGGCCGAGTTCCGTCGTTCAGGCGCTTGACTGTAATACCATCTATGAAGTGCCGCTCGCTTACCATAGGGAGCGTTTTGACGATGAAGTGCTCGCCGCTTTCGGGATCGACGCCCCGCCATCGCCGGCGCTTGAGCGCTGGCAAGAAGTCGCTGACCGTATTTTGAAGCCCGACGGCGAAGTGACAGTCGCTGTCGTCGGCAAGTACACCGCGCTTAAAGACGCCTATAAGTCGCTCACCGAGGCGATCGTCCATGGCGGCATCGCCAATAATGTCCGTGTCAACATTGAATGGATTGACGCGGAGGACTTGGGCTCACCCGACGACGTCTTATCGGCGCTCGAAGGCGCGCACGCTATTCTTGTGCCGGGCGCCTTCGGGGAGCGCGGCGCGGCCGGCAAAATCGAGGCGATCCGCTTCGCCCGCGAAAAAGACGTGCCGTATTTCGGCATTTGCTTTGGCATGCAGATGGCTGTCGTTGAGGCGGCGCGCAATCTTCTCGGCGTGACTGACGCCACATCCTCTGAGTTTGAAGAGCCGGGCGAAACGATTGTCGGCCTCATGACGGAATGGTCAAAAGGCGCCGCGACGGAAACCCGCGCCGAAGACAGCGATCTCGGCGGCACGATGCGGCTAGGCGCATATGCGGCGCGTTTGACGCGCGGCAGTCGCGCCGCAGAGATTTACGGCGCTGAGACCATCGAAGAGCGCCACCGCCACCGCTATGAAATCAATATGGCGTGGGCGGATCGGCTTGCGGAAAAAGGCCTTGTCTTCTCCGGCGTCTCGCCCGACGGGCGCTTGCCGGAGATTTGCGAAATCCCTGACCATCCGTGGTTCGTAGCGGTGCAATATCACCCGGAGTTGAAATCTCGGCCGTTTGATCCGCACCCACTGTTCGCCGCCTTTATTGACGCGGCCGTGAAGCGATCGCGCCTTGTCTAGAGCCGTTTAAAAGAAGGACCGCCGTTCGATGCTGAAACCCGTACTTGTCACCGGCGCGTCGAGCGGCATCGGCGAAGCGACCGCGGTTCATCTGGCGCGCAAAGGCTTCAATGTGTTCGCCGGCGCGCGCCGGCTCGACGCTTTGAAGACGCTCGAAGGCTTGGGGCAGGGCGGCATTACGGCCGTACAGCTCGATGTCACGGACGAGGGATCGATCAAAGCGGCGCTCGCGGAAATCAATGACAAAGCGGGAACGCTCTATGGCCTCGTGAACAATGCGGGCGTCGCCGTCGCCGGTCCGGTCGAAGAAGTGCCGATGAATGAGTGGCGCCGACAATATGAGACGAATGTCTTCGGCGTCGTCGCCATGGCGCAAGCGGTGATGCCGCAAATGCGCGCCGCCGGCGCGGGGCGTATTGTCAATATCGGTTCGCTCGCTGGGCGCATCGCCGTGCCGTTTATGGGCGTTTACGCCTCATCGAAACATGCCGTCGAGGGAATTTCCGACGCCATGCGCCGCGAGTTCGGACTGCATGGGGTGAAAGTGAGCCTCGTCCGTCCGAGCTTTGTGAACACGCCCTTCGGCGCCCAGGAACAATCCGGGCTTGCGCCCTATACGGAGGAAGGCGGCGCCTATGCGGGGCATGTCGCCAAAATGAAAGACTGGCACGCAAAGCAACACCCCCATGGTGCCTCGCCCTTCGATGTCGCCGAAGCCGTAGAAGATGCGTTGACGGCGGCGCGTCCCCATTCGCGCTACCTTGCGCCGCGCAAGGCGACGGGCTCACTGATGATGCGTAACTTATTGCCGTCCGCCGTGATCGATCGGGTTCTGTTGCGGGTTACAGGCGTTAACTAAGGATATTTAGATGACGGACTATCTCGATCCCACCCGCGAGCAATTCGGCGTCATGATGAAACTGCCGGACGACGGCCCCATACATATGCTGAACTTGGTGCGGTTTCGGGATGAAGCGGCGTACCCTGACGGCCATCCCAACGCCGGCGCGGATCTATCCGGGGCGGCGGCCTATCGTGCCTACGGAGCGGCGAGCGCGCCAATCTTCGAGCGTGTCGGCGGCGCCATCGTTCAAGTCTGGGACCCGCGCCTCGTGTTGATCGGTCCTGAAGACGAAGTCTGGGACAAGGCCTTCGTCGCCGGATACCCGAGCGCGGCGGCGTTTGGTGAAATGGTTAAAGACCCAGATTACCAAAAAGCGGTGGTCCATCGCCAAGCGGCGGTCTTGACCTCGCGGCTTATTCGTATGGCTCCGTTGCAGGCGACGGCTGGTTTCTCAGATTGAAACGCCGGACGGCCGACGCCGAGCCTGTCGAGCCAATAAAACCTAGCGCATTACCGGCGCAATTTTTGCAGAGCGTTCTCCCATAAGCTGCAACGCCCGCGTGTACGGGACTTACGGGAGGCGCGACTATGCGCTTTTTCGCAATCGCGGCGCCGACGACCCTATGCGCGGCGCTTTTATCGGCCTTTTCGATGTCGGTGATGTCTGGCGCCGCCGCCGGGGAATTACTGGACGCGCCGAATGGCGCGCGCATCTATGTCTTTAAAGAATGCGCCGCGCCGACGCCGTTTGTCATTGACGAGGAAGAAGCCGAGCGCCTCTCACGGCGTCCACGTGAACGCAGCCGCGCCCTGCGCCGATACGATGTTTATGTGGCGGCGCTGAACGCCTATTTCGAATGCATGCAGGAAGAAGCGCAAACGGATTTGAACGCCGTTTACGGCGCCGTCGACACCGCCTTGCAGACATCCCAAAACGAACGGCTCGCCGGCGTCGACATCTTGCGTCGGCAATTGCGTCTTGATGAGCCTGATGCTGTTGATGCGGCGCCGCAACCAAGTCCGATCCCGAATTCCATGGCGGACGATGAAGCGCTCGAAGACGCACTTCTCGGCGCAGAATAATCTAACTTACCTCCATTATTGAGCATCTTCCGGCATAACGCCAAATAGGCGGCGTTAGTGTTGCGGGACGACTTGTCGTCGAGCGGCGATTGCGGCTAATACGCCCTCGAAAGGTCGACATGACCAACGTCGTCGCGTCGTCGTTTATCGAGATTTAACGCGCGTCCCACCCGCCTTTTTGGGGGCGCGCCAATGAAGATCCTGCGCCGAAGAGCTCCAAGGAATATCCTATATGGCAACGCCCATTCTCATGCCCGCCCTGTCGCCGACCATGGAAGAGGGCACGCTGTCGAAGTGGAATGTGAAAGAGGGCGACGCGGTCGCGTCGGGCGATGTCATCGCCGAGATCGAAACCGATAAAGCGACGATGGAAGTCGAGGCCGTCGATGAGGGCGTCGTCGGCAAGATCCTCATCGAAGAGGGCACAGAGAACGTCAAAGTTAATGTCCCTATCGCAGTTTTAATAGATGACGGCGAGGACGCCGGCGCGATCGACGCCAATGCGATTGCGGCGGAGGCGGCTCCTGCATCTGCGGACGCTGCGCCCGTTGAAGCGCCGGCGCCGGCCGTTGAAAGTGCGCCGCCGATCGCTGCTGCTGCACCAATCGCGATCGCGGCGTCCGATCCGGAAGTTCCTGAAGGCGTGGAGATGGTCCCGACGACGATCCGTGACGCCTTGCGCGACGCCATGGCCGAAGAGATGCGCCGCGACCCGGACGTCTTTTTAATGGGCGAGGAGGTCGCCGAATATCAGGGCGCCTACAAAGTCAGTCGCGACTTGTTGCAAGAATTCGGCGCCCAGCGCGTCGTCGATACGCCGATCACCGAGCATGGCTTCGCCGGCCTCGGTGTCGGCGCGGCGTTC
This sequence comes from Pseudomonadota bacterium, assembly GCA_039814575.1. Classification (GTDB taxonomy): domain Bacteria; phylum Pseudomonadota; class Alphaproteobacteria; order Caulobacterales; family Parvularculaceae; genus MED-G105. The sequence continues at coordinate 60,723 of JBCCAY010000007.1, read as the reverse complement.
GCGGGGCTAAAGCCGATCATTGAATTCATGACGTGGAACTTCGCCATGCAGGCGATCGACCACATCATCAATTCCGCAGCGAAGACGCGCTATATGTCCGGCGGGCAGATGGCCTCGCCCATCGTCTTCCGCGGACCGAACGCCGCCGCCTCGCGCGTCGCCGCCCAACATTCTCAAGACTATGCGCCCTGGTACGGCCACGTGCCGGGGCTTTTGGTGATCGCGCCCTATTCTGCGGCCGACGCTAAAGGGCTTTTGAAAGCCGCGATCCGCGATCCGAACCCGGTCGTTTTCTTAGAGCACGAGCTGCTTTATGGCGATGAAATGGACGTGCCGGCTGTCGACGATTGGGTTCTGCCGATCGGCAAAGCGAAAGTCGTCCGTGAGGGGACGGACGTGACGATCTGTTCTTACTCCCGCGGCGTGAAGTTCTCTTTGGAAGCGGCGGAGAAGTTGGCTGAAGAAGGTGTTTCAGCGGAAGTCATCGATTTGCGCACGCTGCGCCCGCTTGATGTGGATACGATTGTCGCCTCAATTCGCAAGACTAACCGCCTGGTGACGGTCGAAGAAGCCTGGGGCCCGTTCGGTGTCGGCGCGGAAATCGGCTGGCAAGCGACACAGCACGCGTTCGATTATCTCGACGCACCGCCGACCCGCGTTTGCCAGGAAGATACGCCCTTACCCTATGCGGCGAACTTAGAGGCGCTCAGCCTTCCGAATGCTGAGAAAGTGCTCGAGGCGGTTAAGGCTGTTTTGTATAAGAATTGAGTTGAGAGGAATTATTGTACGTTTTGTGTCGCTGGCAAAGTACTCTCGCCCAGTTCAATGAACTAAAAGTCGTTGCAGAGCTAAGATGTCTATTAATATTAAAGGACTACTCCATGATCTCGATCCGAATCCTGGCAAAGCTGCCGTTGAGATTTGTGACCGCTTGCAATCTTATTTGGAGGCTAACGAGGACAAAGACGAGGATGCGGCCGAAGCAGCTTTCCAGCTTATCGTGAAGTTCGCCAGTCGAGCTAGGTTGCCGTATAGTGACGCCGTAAGTTCCTTAGCGGCTCGACAATCAACTTCCTACTATCAAGATTTTAGGACGGCGTCCGGCATAGCCAAACGCCACCGCAATGAAATTGAAATGGACGAAGCTTTAAGCGGCTATTTTGATGATAAAATATATGACTTTGGATATGCGATACTGTCTTCGGACGAAAAAAAAGAAATTGAGAGACTGCTTTCGAATATTTCAAGTATAATTCAAGAAAGTGACTTAAATAGTAGAAAGAAAAACAAAATATTTGAAAAAATCGCAGATTTGCAAAAAGAAGTGTATAAAGACGGAACAAAAACAGATGGTTTTGTTACTCTATTGCATGATTTATGGTTTGCGGCGAACCAGATGGTAGGCAATCGCGATGAATTGATGGGGCTTGCACGAGATATCTATGAGATCGTTTCACAGTCTCGCGCAAAAAACGAGAACGTTGAACTACCACCACCAGCCGACGATCCCCTTCTGCCGAAGCCGGAGTGAAGACAAAATGCCCACACCAATCCTCATGCCCGCCCTGTCGCCGACGATGGAAGAGGGCACGCTCTCTAAGTGGAACGTCAAAGAAGGTGATGCAATTGCGTCCGGCGACGTAATCGCTGAAATCGAAACCGACAAAGCGACGATGGAAGTCGAAGCGGTCGACGAGGGCGTTGTCGGTAAGATTCTTATCGATGAGGGCACCGAGAACGTGAAGGTGAACGCGCCGATCGCGGTCTTGCTGGAAGACGGCGAGAGCGCTGGCGACATTGACGCCGGCGCCCTAACGCAAGCGGAAGCGCCGGCCAGCGCGCCAATGAACGGCGCAACTGCGCCTGCTCAGTTGGAGATCGCTTCTGCGGCGGCCGCAGCGCCGGTTGCGGCGCCATCTCTTGCTCCCGCCACCACGGCGCCTGCGATATCCTCGGCCGTATCTTCTGGCGGCGACAGAGTTCTGGCCTCGCCGCTCGCAAAACGCATCGCCAAGAATGAAGGCATAGATCTGGCGCTGATTAAAGGCACCGGCCCCCATGGCCGCGTCGTTAAACGTGATGTCGAAGCGGCGGTGCGCGACGGCGTGGGCAAAGCGCTCGCGGCTTCCCCTTCGCAAGCGCCTGCAGCGATGCCTGCGGCGGGCGTCGATCCGGCGCTCTACCCGGCCGACAGCTACGAAATGGTGAAGCTTGACGGGATGCGCAAAGTTATCGCGCGCCGTCTCACTCAGTCGTTCAATCAGGAAGTCCCGCACTTCCCACTGAATATCGATATCAATCTCGATCAATTGCTCGCTGCGCGCGCGCGCCTGAATGCGACCTCGCCGAAAGACGGCGAGGGGGCGTTTAAAATCTCGGTCAATGATTTCATCATCAAAGCCTCGGCGATGGCCTTGATGCGCGTGCCGGGCGCTAATGCTTCTTATACGGATGACGGCATCCTCCGCCACAAGCACGCCGATATCGGCGTCGCCGTCGCGATTGACGGCGGGCTCATCACCCCGATCGTTTGGAAGGCCGAAGAAAAAGGCCTCAAAACGATTTCTGAAGAAATCAAAGACATGGCGGGCCGCGCCAAGGCGCGCAAACTAAAGCCGGAAGAATACCAAGGCGGCACGTTTTCGGTGTCCAATCTCGGCATGTTCGGGATCAAATCATTTTCGTCGATCGTCAATCAGCCCCAAGGCGCGATCATGTCGGTCGGCGCTGGGGAGGAGCGGGTGATTGTTCGCGACGGTGAAATGGCGATCGCCACCATGATGACGGTGACGCTCACCTGCGACCACCGGGTTGTCGATGGTGCGGTTGGGGCGGAATTCCTCGCGGCGTTCAAATCCTTCATGGAAGAGCCAGCGGCGATGTTGCTCTAGATTCTGTATGCTGAGCGCCTGAACCGGTCGTAGCATGATCTCATGCGAGCGCCCGGCGCTTTAGGCGCAGAACTCACTTCAGTCGGTGTTTACGTCAGTCGGTTTCGTTGTCCTCGCCATGGTCATAGTCCGAGGCGCGCAATCGTTTTGCGATGAATTCGGGCAATCGGCGCTCGAGATTATCCATCCGCCGGTCGAACCATTTCCAATGCTTGCGCACCCATCTGACGGCGCTCGGCGCGGCGGTAACGAGGAGCAAAAATCCGAGCGTGATTAGGATGATGCCGAAGGGTATGGGCGACAGCAGTAAGACAGAGCCCGCCAGGATCATCAGAATCGCGAAAACCGCGATTGCGAACCGAAATAGCGCTTCTAACATTCCAGCCCCCTCATACGCTCGCCTCGCTAGTCTCGCCATCCCTTTCGCTAAAGGGATTTTAAGGCGCACTGGCGGTTGATGTAGCCGTCAGCTTTTAGCCTACGCCACCGATGCGGTTCGATAAAGTAATCAAAAGGGCATTGGGTGAGGCGCTCCTTGTCTCCGTGACCGGTGCCGCAAACCCTTCACTTCTTTCGCTAATGACTTCACAGGTCCGCGCGCGCGCGTTCGCACGCGATCACATGCGGTTTAGATCCTTCGCGAGGTCCTTGCACGTCAGCGCGCATTCATGACTGATGACGGTCAGAATAATTTGCTTACGTCTTATCGCGCCACACAGGAGCCGCACTCTCTATGTCCAACAAGCATCTCACTCACAAGAGCACTCTGAAACTTGTTGTGCTCTCCGCAATTAGTCTCGTCGCCATGACGGCGGCCAATGCACAGCAAAGCACCGTCAGCGCCTCTCTGGCGGCGTCGGCGAGGGCGGATCTTGAGGCGGCGGGCGCGGCGCTCGATGCTGAAGACTATCGGCTCGCGAAAGAGAAGTTAAACGCCGCCGCCGATATCGCCACTCGACTGGATTTGCAGGCGATCGCACGGCGCGTCGCGCAAGCGAACCCTGTTTTCTCGTCAGAGTCCGTTCGCTTCGCGCTCGCCGCGTCGTCGACCGTAACGTTCGAAGACTTTTTGAAAGACCGGCGAACAGCAGAACAAATCGTTAAAGACGAGGAGGGCAATATTGTTCGGATACGGGTCTTTGGCGAGGAGCGCGACCTCAGCGATTTCATGTTCATCGTCGAAGACAAATCCATGGTCGCTGAGAAGGGGCTTGAATTGGTCGAGATGGCGGGCGAGCCCGCTCTTAAACGTCGCGGCGAAAATGGTTCTTTATCCGTTTTAATGATGTCGAGCGCGGATCATGCGCTTGTCGAACTGGAGGGAACATCAGAAGCCGCCGTTATGGCTGTGATTGAGCAGTTGGAGCCCCGCGCTCGGTAAACGCATCGTTCTTTCCGCTGTTACACCCTCGCATGGCGGTGATTTGCGCCGGTCGTGCGCTTCTCCTAAAGCTGTTTCTAAAGAGCAAAGGGAGAAGCAAGCATGGCCATTCATGAGTCTGTCCTCGGCACGGTCGGAAATACGCCCGTGATCAAAATCAACCGCCTCGCGCCGGAAGGCGTCACGATGTTCGTTAAGGCGGAGGCGTTTAATCCCTTGAGTTCTGTCAAAGACCGACTTGCCCTCGGCGTTATTGAGGCCGCGGAAAAGTCCGGCGACCTCAAACCCGGTCAGACAGTTGTTGAAGCGACAAGCGGCAATACCGGTATCGGCCTTGCGATGGTGTGCGCGGCGAAAGGCTATCCGCTGGTCGTCACGATGGTGGAGACATTCTCCGTCGAGCGGCGCAAGCTTATGCGGTATCTGGGCGCCAAAGTGGTGCTGACGCCTGCCAAGGCCAAAGGCACAGGCATGGTCGATAAGGCGCGCGAACTTGCTGAAGCGAACGGCTGGTTCATGACGCGGCAGTTTGAAAACGCCGCAAACGCCGACATGCATGAACGCACCACGGGCCGCGAGATTGTCGATGACTTTAAAGGCCGGGCGCTCGATTATTGGGTGACGGGCTGGGGCACCGGCGGTACGCTCGCCGGCGTTTCCCGAGTATTGAAAGCCGAACGTCCGGATACGAAGATTGTGGTCAGCGAGCCCGGCGGCGCGGCGCTTTTTACGGATGGCACGCCGCAAGAACGTAACCCGGATGGCTCACCGGCCGGCACGCACCCGGCCTGGTCGCCGCATCCGATTCAAGGGTGGACGCCTGACTTTATTCCGCTGGTCGCGCAAGAAGCGATCGATAAAGGCGTGATCGACCAGGTTCTAAAAGTGGACGCGGCGGACGGTATGCATTGGTCGCGAGAACTCGCGGCGAAAGAAGGCATTTTCACCGGCGTCTCCGGCGGCTCGACATTCGCGACGGCGATGGACGTCGCCAAAGCAGCCGAGCCAGGCGCGACAATCCTCTGCATGTTGCCGGACACGGGCGAGCGGTATTTGACGACGCCGCTCTTCGCTTCTGTCGAAGAGGTGATGAACGACGAAGAAATCGCGCTGTCAAAATCAACGCCCGGCTATCATTTGGATTAAAGCGTCGCTCGGCCGGGTCTCGTCATTGCTGAACGACGCTTTGCAGATTTGACCTTGTTGTTCGGCGTTATTGCCGGTTCAGATAATTGCTGTGGTACCAAAGCTTGATGACATTCCCGTCGTCATCAAGCTCAAAGCGCATATCGTCTGACACTTTCCCATCGTCACGCCGCTCGCGGAAGACGGTATCGCTGATTTGCTCATACTCCGTATACGAGTCAGCGGGCCTGTCCGTGTAAAGCTCTATGCTGAACAGTGTTTCGCCGTCAAAGCCGATATATTGGTCCCAATTAAAGTTCTCGTTCGCATAGACGCCTTCGAACCGGGCAAGCTTCGAACGGCGCTGTCGGCGGGGGTCGTCCGCCGCTTCTCGTACGCTTTGAGCCGTCAGCCCGTGCAGTTGGCGAGCGATATTGGCGGGGCCGACGTCATTGACGTTGACGAGGGCGATGTAGGCCAGCTTATCGGCGAGCGCCATGGTGAGATCCGCGCGATAGCCGGGGCAATACCCGGAATGCCCCCAAAAGACATCTCCATTGACATTATTCGCCCTGAAGCCAAGACCCCAATAATAATCACTGCCCTGAGGGTCGGTCCAATGGGTGCGTTGCATCTCCCGCAATGTGCGACGCTCCAAGATTTCTTCGCCGCCATTCTCCCGTAGTCTGAATTGCCATGACGCGAATTTAGCAAGGTCATTGACGGACGAAGCAAAGCCCGCGGCCGGCGCAATGCCGTTTGTCGTGTAAAAAGAAACCGCCGCGCGTTCGCCTTTTCCATTGCGGTCATAATACCCGACAGCGAGAGAACCGCCGTGCAGCGCTTCGGGCATATCAGTGGTCGTCGACGTCATGCCGAGCGGGTCGAGAATTTCACGTCTGATGTAGGCGTCGTAAGACTGGCCGGACGTTTCCGCAACGATTTCGCCGAGAAGCGTCATCCCTAAATTCGAGTACTGATATTGGTCATAGGGCTGATAGAGTTCCGTTTGATCTTGCAACCGAGCGCGGACCGCTTCGATGGTTGGAAAGTCAGCCGTCGTCCAATAGGGAAAGTCCGATTCTCGCGGTAGTCCCGAAACGTGGGAGAGAATGTTGCGAACCGTAACGGGTTCGTCAGTTCCTTCTTTGTCTTTGATGGCGTACCAGTCGAGATAGTTGTCGATCGGCGCGTCAAGATCGATCTCGCCTGCGTCGCGCAACTGCATCGCTGCGATGCTGGTGAAGAGTTTTGAGATTGAACAAATGCTGTAGCGTGTATCGGCGTTGACGGGGACTTGCCCGTTTATGTCGGCGACGCCATAGCCTGACGCCCAGACGATTTTTTGGTCATGCACAATCGCGAAAGAGCCGGCCGGAACTGCTTCATGCCCGAGATAGGTTTCAAGCCAGGCGTTGGCGGCGCGTAAGCGGGCGGCGACCCTTGGGTCGTCGGATATCTCAGCGCTAAGGGCTGGGGCGGCGCACTGGAGGATGGACGCCGCTGCTGCGGCTAAAGCAAGACGGAGAGACATGAGGGACGTTTCCTGATTGGGCCGCGTTCGGCCTTGTGGCGGTTCTCTTATTATTTGACCGCAGCGGCGCCTAAAACTGGACGTCGTTCGATCTTATAAGAACGATTATCATTTTAATTTGAAGACGTCCAAGGCCGCTTCAGCGATAGGCGCGCCCCATTCTTGAACGAAATGCCCTGCCTCGCCGACCTCCATCGGTTCTGGGCAGTTTTTAATGAGGCGGCGTAAGACATGCATGGCCGGTGGCCCAAGTACGGGATCTTGCATTCCGATCGCCATAAAGCTTTCGCCGGTCCAGTCGTTCGTCCAGAACGCCCGAGCGGCGAGGGATGTCTCAAGGCCGAGGCGAGACAGCGGCGTCAGCTCCTTTCCGGGCTCTTTCAGCATGACGAGTTCTGGAAAGCGGCGCACGCCGGCTTTGTGCGCTTGATCTGGAAACGGCGCGTCATAGGCCGCCGCTTCGGCGTCGGTGAGGATCGGCGTTGTTTGTTTCATAAGCTTGCCGACTTTGAGGTCGGGTTGCGAGCGGTTGAACGCCCGCCAGGCGGCGAAGCCGTCGCCGGCCTCTTCGCCGCCAGGTAGGCCGGTGTTCATGACGATGAGCCGTGAATAGCGGTCCGGCGCGGCCATCGGCAGGGTGAGCCCGAGAAGGCCGCCCCAATCTTGCACGACGAGACAGATATTTCTCAGATCCAGACGTTCGACAAAGGCGAGTAGGGCGTCGCGGTGGAAATCATAGGTGTACGTATCGTCGTCGATGGGTTTGTCGGAACGCCCAAAACCGAAAAGATCGACGGCGACGGCGCGATGACCGGCTTCTGTGAAGACGGGGATCATCTTGCGAAATAAGTACGACCAGCTCGGTTCGCCATGGATGCATAAGAATACGGTTTCGGCGTCAGCCGGGCCTTCGTCGACATAATGCAAGCGCAGGCCCTCATAGCCTTTGAGGTCTTCAATGTAGACGGGCGCATAGGGCCAGTTCGGCAATTCGTTGAAGCGCGCGTCTGGCGTCCGGAGGGCGGTTGCGGCGGCGGGGTGAGACATCGGCGTCCTCTTTGTGATTCTTTGCGGCTCTGGGTGACCGTGGGTGATCCGGGCTTTTTTGGCCCTCGCTCTTCTTGGTTTTTGGGCGAGCCTGTCTATAGTCGCGCCAAATTCAGTAAGGGCCAACCATCGCGCGCAGCGCCGGCGACGACGCCCTGACACTTGCGGTTTGCGCGATCGCGCGGACCGTTCATCAAGGAGAGTATCGATGAGCGAAACGACGGCGGATGTATGCGTAATCGGCGCCGGGCCTGGCGGCTATGTCGCCGCAATCCGTGCCAGCCAATTGGGCATGAAAACGGTTATCGTCGAGCGCGAGCATCTCGGCGGCGTTTGCCTCAATTGGGGCTGCATCCCGACCAAAGCCCTCCTGCGTACGGCGGAAGTCTATGAGAATATGAAGCACGCCGCCGCCTTCGGCTTGAAAGCGGACAATATCGGTTTTGACCTCGACGCGGTGGTCGGTCGCTCGCGCAAAGTCGCTAAACAATTGTCAGGCGGCATCGGCTATTTGATGAAGAAGAATAAAATTCAGGTGGTCGACGGCGCGGCGTCTTTGCAGCGCGCCTCTAACGGCTCCGGCGCGCCGATTGTCAGCGTCAAAACCAAAGCTGGGGCGCAAACAATCAAAGCCAAGCACGTCATTCTGGCGACGGGCGCGCGGGCGCGCACTATCCCGGCGGCTGGTCTTGAAGCGGACGGGAAATTCATCTGGACGGCGCGCGAAGCGATGACGCCCGACATCATGCCGAAGAAGCTGCTTGTCATCGGCTCCGGCGCCATCGGCATTGAGTTCGCGAGCTTCTACCGGTCTATGGGGGCGGAGGTTACGGTCGTTGAGATGGTCGACCGCATTCTGCCGGCGGAAGATGCGGAAATTTCTGATTTTGCGCACAAGCAATTTACTAAGCGCCATGGCATGGACATTAAGACCACCGCCAGCGTCGAAAAGATCGAAAAAAGCGCTGAGACCGTCACCGCGACGATCAAGCACAAAGATGGAAAAACGGAAACCGTCGAGGCTGACCGTGTCATTCTGGCGATCGGCATTACGGGCAATACGGAAGGCCTCGGCCTGGAAGCGCTCGGCGTCAAAGTCGATCGTGGCCATGTGACAGTGAATGAATGGTTGGAAACCGGTGTAAAGGGCGTCTACGCGATCGGCGATCTTGTCGGCCCGCCATGGCTCGCCCACAAGGCGTCCCATGAGGGCGTTATTTGTATTGAGAAAATCGCCGGCCTGAACAGCGTGCATCCGCTCGACGTGACGAAAATTCCGGGCTGCACCTATTCCAATCCGCAGATTGCGAGCGTCGGTCTCACCGAAGCCAAAGCGAAAGAGAGCGGCAGTAAAGTCAAAGTCGGTCGCTTCCCGTTCAACGGCAACGGCAAGGCGATTGCGCTCGGTGAACCGGAAGGCATGGTGAAAACCATCTTTGACGAAAAGACCGGCGAGCTTCTTGGCGCCCATATGATCGGCGCGGAAGTGACTGAGCTTATCCAAGGCTATGGCCTCGCCAAAACCTTAGAAGCGACGGAAGAGGATCTCTTCCACACGATCTTCCCGCACCCGACCTTGTCGGAAATGATGCATGAGAGCGTTTTGGACGCCTATGGGCGGGTGGTTCATATTTAGCCTTTCGCCTCAATAGCTGGCGAAGCGCTTCAGACAATGTTCGTGAAGCTGACTTTACGTTGCCTGTCACGCGCGTCGGCGGCTTTTGTGGGACGCCGTTAGTTTGTCTGAAGTGCATTTAATGCTGAAAGGCATACGTCCGCATTCCGGGCTAGTCGCGATTTTATGCCTTCTGTGCTATTATCTCGCTCGGGCGAAAGCGAACGATTGGTAGTGATTATGGGCGTTGCGTTGAAGACGGTTTGGTTGGTCGTTCTGGCGACAGTCTTAGCGACAGGCTCAGCGCGGGCGGATCGGAAAGAAAAAGCCGAAGATCTTGTCTCTGACGCCGCTGTTTCCATCGATTATTTCGCCAATGACCGGAATTACCGCGCCATGTGGCGCCAGGCTCAGGACGCCGCGGCGATTGTGGTGATCCCTCGTTCGGTCCGGGCGGGTTTTGTCTTTGGCGGATCGGGCGGCAATGGCGCGATGATCGCTCGCCGGGAAAACGGCTGGTCCGAACCGGCGTTCCTGCGCATCAGCTCGTTTTCTTTCGGACTGCAAGCCGGCGGCGAGGTGTCCGAGATCATTCTCTTGATTATGACCAAAGAGGGCATGGATTCGCTGTTATCGACATCGGTGAAGCTTGGCGCTGACTTGACGATCGCGGCGGGCCCGCTTGGCGGCGGCGCCAAAGCGCAAACGGCGGATGTGCTCGCTTACTCTAGATCCCAAGGCCTCTATGGCAGCATCAGCATCGAAGGCGGCGTTCTAAAAGTGAACCGCAAATGGAATGAGGCCTATTATGGGGCGCCCGTCAGCCCGGCCGATATTTTCTATCTGGGAAAAGCCGCCAATCCGAAATCCTCGATGTTAAAAGCGGCTGCCAGTCGTTTGCTGGCTAAATCCCCGAACTAATTCCGAACATTTAACAGTCGAATGCCGCGGTCGGTTTCGCGCTGCCATCCGTCGTGAGGCTGACGCAGCAATTGGGCGACGACACCAATTACGGCGCAATAGGGCGCAATAATCGGGGCAATGAGCCGCGGGGGCGTTAACCAAGTCGCTCTTGCGCAGGGTCGCGAATTCCTATGTCCTCCTATATGTGTCCAACAACTGAAAGGAGGTGATCTGATGTCCAGTGATTTCTTTAGGCCGGAGCGGTCTTTGCGGGATAAGCGCACATCGGAGCATCCTTCGAGCGTCGCCTAACGCCGAGCCGAAATTGGTTTTGTGGCCGTCCGGCCGCAGAAATTACGGACCCGCCCTTCTGCGCCTTTTAACGCCGTAGGGCGGGTTTTCTTTTTGAGGATATGACGGCGAGTTTGGCGTTGGTGAGTTCCAGCGTTCTGCGAGTGCTCGGTTTAAGACTTTGGCCACAGCACCATTTGGGTGCATCTAAAAACAGCGATCGTTTTGTCGTCGTCGGCGCGTTTCACTGTGGCGTCCCAGACCTGCGTCGTCTTTCCCAAATGCAACGCTTCGGCGCGGCCGACGACATAGCCGTCTCGCGCCGTCCCGAGATGATTCGATTTTGTCTCAATCGTCGTGAAGCCGCTCGCGCCTTTGGGGAGCGCGCGCACGCTCGCATAGCCGCACAACGTATCGGCGAGCCCAATGACGGCGCCGGCATGGAGGAATCCGTTAGGGGCCATGACGGCTTCGCGGACGTCTAAGCGTCCCGATATCCAAGCGTCGCCGAAATCGAGAATCTCAACGCCTATAAGGCCAGGGAATTTTCCCTTTCCGATCTCCGTCGCCATCGCTGCATCCATATTTATCGAATCAGTCATCGTATTTTCCGTTTTTGAACCGCGGCGATTGGCGAGCGCGGTTGCTTTAGGTCAAAATGTCGGTGCAGATCCGACGCTAGTATTCGGCGTACCGTTCGGTCCTAAAAGGAGGCAAGTCCCATGCGCAGTCCGCTCATCGCTCTTTTCGGGCTCGTCGTCGGGTGCGGCGCCGGCGCGCCGGATGCGGAAGCCGACACCGTTTCTGAGCCGTCGGAAGCAAGCGTTTCTGAAGCGGCTCATGACGCCTTGGCCGATGCGGCGAGCGATAAAGCGCCCGACCCAATTGCGGTTGCCTTAAGCCAGCCGCCGATCTCCATGGCGGCCGCTCAATATGAGGTGAACCCGCGGCGCGGACGTATTCTGTTTGTCACAAAGGGGTGCGTTCTGTGCCATGCCGCCAACGATGTGGGCGGCCGCGCGGCGCCGCCGTTTTACCCGCCGACGGCAGACGCCGGCGGCACGGCGGTGGACCCCCTAGCGTTCTCCTCGCGCATGTGGTCCGGAGCCGCCGCCATGGTGTCGCTGCAGCGGCTCGAGCTTGGCTATCAGGTCCAGCTCGACGGTCAGGATATCGCCGATCTCGCCGCCTTCGCCGCCAGCCCTGATGAGCAGAAGCTCGTCACGCTTGAATCATTGCCGGTCGGATTTGAAAACTGGTTCGTCGACGCCCGCTTCTGGGACAATGAAGAGTGGGGCGAATACCTAGAGCGCGGCGAATTTCCCGATTTGGGAGAGTTTCCCGATGAGACGGACTTCGATCGGCCATGACGCAGATGGCCATTGGCGGGGAGGGGTTGGGGCGGCCTTGCGTTTTGTAAGCGGTTCGGCTAGTTCCCCGCTTTCGAATTTGATCCTCGACGAGCGGCTTAGGCGCTTACGAGATGTATCTTTAAGCCGGGCGCTCTTAGCGGCGACGCATCGTTCGGCGGGAAACTAGGAAAAAGACCCATGGCGGTTCCGAAGCGAAAAGTTACGAGTTCCAAACGCGGTATGCGCCGCGCCCACGACCGCGTCGGTCCGGACGCTTATATCGAGGATAAAGATTCCGGCGAGCTGCGGCGCCCGCATCATATTGATCTCAAGAGCGGCAAGTATCGCGGCCGTCAGGTTCTCGAACCACAAGACGACTAAGCGTCGAGATTAAATTTCCGCTCGATTTGGGCGGAAATGCGGCCGAACCAGGGCGGCGACAGCGCTTTAAAGGCGAACGCCGCCTTATTTGCGTTCGGCCCATGAAATGCGATATCATCGCTGCGGGCATGGGGTGTAAGGATCGGTTAATCGTCAGTGTGACGATGAATACGCGACGGTGCGTGTTCTGCTCTGGAAATAGGGCGCTGTCATTAGCGCTCGCCATCGTTCATCGGTGTGCGGGCGCCGGGCGATCCCGACTAAGGCCGGAAAGGAGCCTTTTGTCGGCATGTGGGACAAACAACTCCCGTTTTCATCAGTACCCGTATTTTTTGTAAAAACTTGCGTTGCAGCGATCGGTTTGCTTTTAACGGCGGCGGGCTGTCAAACGACAGGCCCTGGTTACGGGCCGAGCTTTTCAGCCTGCGATAACCGGGCCGAAGCGTGTTATCGATCGTGTGAGCGCTTTGAGCTCGAGGACGATTACCGCTTCTGTCAAAAAGACTGCGGCGTTGATATCGACCGCTGTTTTGACGGCGCTTATGCGTCTTACCGCAATACGCGGGTCAATAATTATGTGGTGATCGGCGATCCTTGGTACGGGCGCTATGGCGCCTGGTATCCGGATGCCGGTTATGTCTTTTCGGTCAACGTTTTTAATCGCTATGGCTTCCGTCGGCCTTATGTGGGTCGATTCCCTGCTTATCGTGCGCCGCTCTATGCGGGCCGGCCAGGCTTCCGCCGCCCGCGCGCCAATGATCGTCGCCGCGTGCGCCGGGCCTATAACGAAGGCATCCGCGATGGTCGCCGCGACGTGCGTCGTGATATCCGGCGCGACAATCGCCGCGACGCCAGACGTGACGCCAGGAGAGACACCAGAAGGGATGTAAGACGAGATGCGCGCCGGGACGCCAGACGGGACGATCGTCGGGACAACCGCCGCGATTCGCGTCGGCGGGTTGATCGCAGCACGCCGGCCTATCGCGGCGTTGAACGCGGCGCATCGCGGAGAAATGACGGCCGGGTCGTCAATCGAATTGATCGTCGGTCAGATCGCCGCTCTGATCGTCGTTCCGACCGACGACGCTCAGAGCGGTTAAACGCCGTCCCTGAATCGCGGGCTGGGGTTCGTGCACGCAATACCGGGCCCAATAACCGCGCCACGCGGGCAGACGACAGGCGGTCGCGCGCATCGTCGCCGCGGGCGAGGGACGCGCGCCGTTCATCGCCGCCGCCGCGTCGAACTGAGCCGGCAACCCGGCGATCGTCGGAAACGCGACGTAACAATCGAGCTCAATCACGCAGCAATCGCTCGCAACAACGGAGCACACGATCCCAACAGCGCAGCAATCGTTCAGAGCGGCGCAGCCAGCGCAGATCGCAACGCCGGAATGATGGAAACAATGATGACTAATTCCGTTTCGTAGCCTTACTCGGGCGAGCCGATCTTGGAATTGGTTGGTTGACCGCGCATCGGTTGGAACCGGTGCGCGGTTTTTTCTGCGCCCGTTTCTGAACAGTTGACGTTTGACGGCCCTTTGAAATTCAAAGTGGGAGTTTCAGATTTGGGCGTTTCAGCGCTGTCCGAATGTTGGCGTTTTGACGCTGCCGCATTAAGAAGGCTCCACGGCGGTGATGTGATTTTCCGCCGTTCAGCTGGTCCGGTGAAAATCGACGTTATCTCAGTGGCGACGCTGCCCATTAAGAGTGTAAAGGCGTCATTTCAGCGATTGGAAAACATAAGGACGGGCAATTATGGCGATGTCCAGCCGCGCTAGCTTGGCGCCGTTTATTCGTACAATAGTGATTGTCGTCACCGCGCTCTTTATTGCGAGTTGTGGCGGCGGGACGATTGAAAAAACTGAGGAGGACGCGCCATTGGTTGACGCTTCGCAAAGTGGAACGAAAAATCAGCTATTTACGGCGGCGACTTCCAAAACAGCGCCTGCAGCTGAACGCCGTGATAAAGAGTATGTTCAGTTCGGCGAAACCCGCGTCGATCCGTACGCTTGGTTGCGCGATGAGAAATGGCGCGACGTCCTAAAAGATCCGAGCGTTTTGCAATCCGATATTCGCGACCATCTCGAAGCGGAAAACGCTTATTACGTGGCTGCGGTTGATCACCTTTCCGGCCTTCGTAAGACACTCTTCGCGGAAATGCGTGGCCGCATTAAAGAAGACGAATCCTCCGTTCCCGCGCTCGACGGTCCGTTCGCCTATGCTGTGCGTTACGTTGAGGGCGGCGAGTACCCAATTTTTGTACGCACACCGCGCGATGGCGGTGAAGAAACCATCCTTTACGACGGCGATAAAGAATCGGACGGCGCTGCGTTTTTTGATGTCGGTGAAGTGGAGCACAGCCCCAATCATGCGTTGATTGCTTACACCGTCGATCGCGTCGGCTCAGAATTCTTTTCCATTCGGGTGCGAAACATTGAAACCGGCGAAGAGTTTTCTGAAACTGTAGAAAACGCTGACTCGAATATCGTCTGGGCGTCAGATTCACAGTCATTCTATTATATTGAGCGTGACGCCAATCAACGGCCGAAACGGGTGAAACGCCATGCATTGGGGGCTGATCCCGCTGGTGACGCATTGGTTTACGAGGAAGCCGACGACGGCTTCTTTCTCGGAATCTCCAAAAGCCAATCAGGCGATTACATTTTTATATCGGCGGGCAATGGCGCCAGTTCTGAGGTAAGAGCCCTACCGTCAGACGCAGCCGCTGGCGCGACGCCGCTATTGATCGCCGCTCGGCAAGACGATGTTCTTTACAATGTCGAACACCATGGCGATCAATTCTATATTCATACGAATGCCGACGGCGCTATTGATTTTAAAATCATGCATGCGCCTGTCTCTGACCCGTCGAAAGACAATTGGGAAACGTTCCTACCTGCGCACGATGGCGTTTATGTTCGTGATTTCATTCCGTTTCAAGACTATATCGTGCGATTGGAGACGCAAAACGCCTTGCCGCGTATCGTCGTTTCTGATTGGGCGCTCTCAAAAGAAACTGAAATCGCTTTTGATGAAGCGGCGTATGCGCTCGGTCTCGTCAGCGGTTATGAATACGACGTCTCGACCGTGCGGTTTCGCTACGAATCGCCTTCCACGCCGCAAGAAACCTATGATTATGATATCGCGAGCGGCGCACGAACGCTTTTGAAGAAACGCGAAATCCCGTCAGGTCATAACAAAGACAATTATGTCGTCGAACGGTTATCGATCCGCGCCGATGACGGCGCCTCATTGCCCGTGACGTTGCTGCGGCGAAAGGACGTCAAGCAATACGACCTAGCACCGCTATTGCTTTATGGTTACGGCAGCTACGGATATGCGATGCCGGCCTCGTTTAATTCCCGCATTCTTTCGTTGGTCGATCGCGGGGCGATTTATGCAATCGCCCATGTGCGCGGCGGTTCGGATAAGGGCCGCAACTGGTACCTCGACGGTAAGCTCGACAAGAAAAAGAATACGTTCTCAGATTTTGGAACGGTCGCCGCGTCCTTGCAGAGCATGGGATGGACGACGAGCGAGCGCACCGTCGCGTTCGGTGGATCTGCTGGCGGCCTGCTTGTGGGCGCGACCGTCAACGCCTATCCGGAAGTTTTTGGCGGCGTTATCGGCGCTGTCCCGTTCGTGGATGTTTTGACCACGATCTCCGACGAGACCTTGCCTCTGACGCCGCCCGAATGGGAGGAGTGGGGCGATCCCATTAGAGATGAAAGCGCCTACCGCAATATCAAGTCTTACTCCCCCTATGACAATATCGATCCGGATAAGACCTATCCGCCGATCCTCGCCACGGGCGGTCTTGCCGATTATCGCGTGACGTATTGGGAGCCGGCGAAATGGACCGCGCGCCTGCGCGCCGACGCGAAAGGCGGGCCGTTCTTTCTGCGGATGGATATGGACGCCGGGCACGGCGGTTCGGCCGCCCGTTTCAAGAGCCTTGAGGAGTATGCGGAGTATTACGCCTTCGCGCTTGAGATTTTCGGATTAGTCGACGAAGAACCGATTTCCCATCAGTGATTTGCCGCGCACATATTCCGAACCACGCTAATCGACATCAATAGAAAGACTAAAGTACCGCTATGACAGCCATTCTCGACGTTATCGGCCGTGAAATTCTCGACAGCCGCGGCAACCCGACCGTGGAAGTCGACATTGTTCTTGACGACGGGTCCATGGGCCGCGCCGGTGTGCCGTCCGGCGCGTCCACTGGGGCCCATGAGGCGCATGAACTGCGTGACGGCGACGACCGCTATGGCGGCAAGGGCGTTGCGCGCGCCGTTGATGCGGTGAACACGGAGATTTTCGACGCGCTTTGCGGGATGGACGCCGAAGACCAAGTCGAGATCGACAACGCGCTTCTGGCGCTTGACGGCACGCCGAACAAAAGCCGGCTCGGCGCCAACGCCATTCTCGGCGTGTCACTCGCCACGGCTAAGGCCGCGGCGGAAGCGTCCGGCCTACCGCTTTACCGTTATGTCGGCGGCGTCAGCGCCCGCGTCTTGCCGACGCCGATGATGAATATTCTGAACGGCGGCGCCCATGCCGATAACCCGATCGACATCCAAGAATTCATGATCATGCCGCTTGGCGCGGAGACGTTTGGCGAGGGCCTGCGCTGGGGCGCGGAGGTTTTTCATGCGCTCAAAAAGGGCCTGAAAGACGCCGGCCACAACACCAATGTGGGCGATGAAGGCGGTTTCGCGCCGAACCTCGCCTCCGCCGATGAAGCGCTTGACTATATTGTGAAAGCGATCGAAGCGGCGGGTCGCCGCCCCGGAGAAGACGTCTATGTGGCGCTTGATGCGGCGTCTACGGAGTTTTACCGCGACGGCCGCTACCACCTGGAAGGCGAAGGACAAGTCCTCGATACTGGCGGCATGGTTGATTACTTCAAAGGCCTCATTAAGCGCTATCCGATCATTTCAATCGAAGACGGCATGGCGGAAGATGATTGGGCTGGTTGGAACGCCCTGACGGTCGCCATCGGCGATAAGTGTCAGCTTGTCGGCGACGATCTTTTCGTCACCAATGAAGATCGCCTCGCTGACGGCATCGACCAGGCGTGCGCTAACTCCATCCTCGTAAAGGTCAACCAGATCGGCACGTTGACGGAAACGCTTGGCGCGGTCGATCGCGCAACGCGGGCGGGATATACGGCGGTGATGTCTCATCGTTCCGGTGAAACAGAAGATGCGACCATCGCCGACCTCGCCGTTGCGACCAATTGCGGACAGATCAAAACGGGATCGCTTGCCCGTGCCGACCGCACGGCGAAATACAATCAGCTGCTCCGCATTGAAGAACAGCTCGGCGATTTCGCCGTTTACGCCGGCGCTTCGGGGTTCGAAGGAAAACTCTAAAGTTGGTCTTGTCTATGGGGCGGCGTTAACGCGCCGTTAACCGTAAGCGCGCTCTGTGGAAACTAGCGTCGCAGCATCCTGTTTCCCCGGAGCACTCTATGAAAACGCTCATTAGCCGATTGATCACGGTAGGCCTTTGTTTTTGGATCGCCGTTGAGGCGCAAGGCGCGCTTGTCGGCGGCGCCAGCTATCAGACGCTCCGGTCGCGAAACGCCGAAGCGGAGGCTTTACGTGCTGAGGTTGCGGCGCTAACCGCGCGACGCGAAGATCTCGCCCGCCGCGCTGACGCCCTTAATCGGCGTAGCTTAGACCTGGAATATTTGAAAGAGCGCGCCCGCGTGGTGCTCGGCTTTGTCGCTGAAGACGAAATCGTCATCCCGCGCGATCAGTTCGATGCGGCCATACAGAAGACTGAAAAATGGGCGCGATGACGCGGCGTCTTCCGTCTGAGCGTAATTTCTTTGCAGGCCTTAACAGGGCCTTGCAGGGGCTCTTCGGCCGGCATAAAACCCTCTCGAAATCCGAGCGCCGCTCCCCTAGGGGCGTCGCCGCCACCGCCGCGCCGAATGCGGCCGCATCGATTGAGAGTTCTGTGTCCGACACCAAAAACCAACAAGCGAACGCCAAGCAAATGGATGGCAATTTGAAGCCGCTCGACCCGGCTGCGGCGTCTAACCTAACGGCCACCGGCGAAGAGCTGCTTACCTATTATCGCGACATGCTGCTCATTCGACGTTTCGAAGAGCGGGCGGGCCAGCTTTACGGCATGGGCCATATCGGCGGGTTCTGCCACCTTTATATCGGTCAAGAAGCGGTTGTGGTCGGCGTTGAGGCGGTCAAAAAAGAAGGCGATCAAGTCGTCACGGGGTACCGCGACCATGGCCATATGCTCGCCTGCGGCATGGACCCGAAAGGCGTCATGGCGGAGCTGACGGGGCGCATTGGCGGCCTTTCCAAAGGCAAGGGCGGCTCCATGCACATGTTCTCCAAAGAACAAGAATTCTATGGCGGCCACGGCATTGTCGGCGCGTCTGTTCCCCTCGGGGCCGGCCTCGCCTTCGCCAACAAGTATCGCAATAACGGTCAGGTGAGCCTCACCTATTTCGGCGACGGCGCGTCGAACCAAGGCCAAGTCTTCGAGGCGATGAACATGGCGGAGCTGTGGAAGCTGCCGACGGTCTTCATCATTGAAAATAATCAGTACGCGATGGGCACAAGCGTCCAGCGCGCCCACTCCGAGACGCACCTTTACCGCCGCGGCGCGGCCTTCGGCATTCCGGGCATGGAAGTCGACGGTATGGACGTGCTGGCGGTGCGTGAAGCGGCGCGCGAGGCGATGGACCATGCGCGGCGCGGCGATGGGCCGTACATCCTCGAGATGAAGACCTATCGCTATCGCGGTCACTCTATGTCCGACCCGGCGAAGTATCGTTCACGGGAAGAAGTCGACGAAGTGCGCGAGCATTCCGATCCCATTAAGGGATGTGAAGCCCGCATTATGGATGGCGGTCATGCTGACGAAGCGGCGCTGAAAGAGATCGATAAAGAAATCAAAGCCATCGTCAAAGAAGCGGCGGACTTCGCTCTGGAGAGCCCTGAGCCGGCGCCTGAAGAGCTTTATACAGACGTTTTAGCGTCTTAAGCGATCGGTGGGGCGCTCAGCGTGGCGTGTTCGTCGCGCCGGCGCCGTTCTTTAGGAATGCGTCGAACATAATTAGCGACCATAGCTCCTGCGAATAATCCGCCGCGCCCGATTGGTGACCCTGCATCATCTGCGCGACGGTGTGCGTATTGAACAAACCCGTATCGCGCCAGGCCTTCGACGTCGTTAGCCGATCGATCGGCCCCTCGGGGCGACGCAGCCAGCCTTTCAGCGGCGCTTCGAAGCCTTGTTTCTTACGGAAAAGAATATCGTCTGAGAGGCGCGGGCGCAGCGCCTCCTTCAAGATCGCTTTGCCTTGTCCGTCTTTGATTTTGAGGGCGCTCGGCAGGGTGAAAGCGTGGTCCACGAAATCAGAATCCAGCAGAGGCGGGCGCACTTCCAGCCCATGGGCCATCGCTGCACGGTCGACTTTCACAAGCATCCGCCCCGGCAGCCAGGTTTCGAAATCAATCGCTTGGGCGAAGGCGAGGGGATCGTTCTCGGGTAGATCAACGCCCGTTAAAGCGTCGTCAATAACGCTGACGGAGGAATATCCGCCGAGCGCTTGGCGAAAGTCGCCGGACATCATTCGTGCGATACGATCTGGTAGGCATAAACCCGCCGCCCGCGCATAGCCGGCGCGGTTGCTCTCGCCGAGCGATTGCAATGTCGTCTTGAAACGGAGGATTTTCGGCGCCCAATCGAGCTTCGGGTAGAGCGCCCCCGCTGGTGCGAACAGCAGCCGTCGCAAGGCCGGTGGAACAAAGCGA
Source organism: Pseudomonadota bacterium (assembly GCA_039814575.1). GTDB lineage: Bacteria > Pseudomonadota > Alphaproteobacteria > Caulobacterales > Parvularculaceae > MED-G105. The sequence continues at coordinate 40,413 of JBCCAY010000007.1, read as the reverse complement.
CGGGTGCGCATTTCCGCCGCGATCATCGGATAGCGCCGATAGCCGCCGAAGATTTCGTCGCCCCCGTCGCCGGAGAGCGCCACCGTCACGGATCGCCTTGCCGCTTCGCAGACAAGATAAGTCGGGAGCGCCGAACTATCGGCGAAAGGTTCGCCATATACGCCCGCGATACGGTCGATGAGCGCTGTTGCGTCCATGTCGACGAGCGTTTCCACTTGGCGCGCGCCATAGCGGTCAGCGACGGCGGCGGCGTAGGGGCGTTCATCGAACGGAGCGTTTTTAAAACCGATGGTGCACGCCGTCGGTTGCAAGCCGGCCGTCGCCATTGAGGCCACAACGGCGCTTGAATCGACGCCTCCGGATAAAAACGCGCCAAGCGGCACGTCGGCGACCAATTGTCGTTCAACGGCCGCGTCGAGACGAGCGAGCAAGGCCTCAGCGGTTTCCTTTGAAGACGCAGCGTCTCTAGATATTGCGCCGCGATAATCCGGGCGCCAATATCTTTGATGGTGAAGGCTCTGACCTTGCGTCGCCTCAATCCATTCGCCGGCTTTCAGCTTCCAAACGTCTTGATAAATCGTCTTAGGATCAGGGACATAACCATAAAGAAAATAATCGCTTATGGCCGAATTGCTATACTGCGTTTCAACTAAGCCGGAGGCCGTCAACGCGCCAAGCTCTGACGCGAAGAGCAGAAAACCGTCCCGTGTTTCGGTGAAATAGAGCGGTCGTTCGCCAAGCCGGTCGCGCGCCAGCAAGAGCGTTCGGGCGCTTCTGTTCCAGAAAGCAAAGGCGAACATGCCGCGCACGCGCTCCAAAAAGTCAGACCCTTCGCGATCTAGTCCTTCGGCGAGAATTTCCGTGTCCGACCGTGTGCGGAACGTTGTTCCATTCAGCGCGGGGTCGTTACGCAAATCACGATAATTGTAGATCTCACCATTAAAAGCGAGGACGCCGTTGCCCGAGCCTGTGTGAAAGGGCTGAGCGCCGCCTTCAATGTCGATAATCGCAAGGCGTCGATGCCCGAGGCCGAGGCCGGGCTCGACGTGGATTCCCTCGCCGTCGGGGCCGCGATGGGCGAGGGCGTCGGTCATGCGCCGTAGCGCGGCCTCGTCGATGGCGCGCGCGCCTTTCAAATCCATGATGCCGGCGAGCCCGCACATTGCTTTAAGCGTCTCCTTAGCTAGGGCTGGGGGTGCGTGGTCACGTTTGATGCACCGCTCACACGGAGTTCGCTCAAAAAGGACTGTAGCGCCGCTGCGGCGTCCGTCGCATCAGCCCCCGACGCCGTCGCCAAAAGCACGCCGGACGTCATGCGCCGCCCCGTCAGTCGCGCGCCTGCGAGCGCTAGGGCGTACTCGGACGGCGTTGTTTTTATGTTTGGACCTAAGACGAAAAGACGCGTTGCGGCGAAACCGGCTGATGCGTTTTCCCGCATCCAAATGGTGAGATCCTTGCCGCCGGCGCGTTGAAGTTTGACGCTGTTCATGCCGCTTGTTGGCAAAGTCAGACGATCATCGATCGCTGTGCGGGTGTCATATCCAGCTGCTTCAGCGCCCGGGCGGTCGGGCGCGAAAACGCCTAGCGTCACTTCTATCCGCCGCTGTCCATCCGTATAACGAAAAATTTGTTCGCTATCTGCGTGTACGAAGAGGCGGTTTGGGTCGGCTGCCGCGGCGACTTGCTGCGGGCCGGCGAGCCAAGCGGCGGACGCGGTTAGTTTTACGTTTTGCGGCGTCGTTGGCGCTTTCGCGCCTTCGACGATGATCGTGCTGTAGAGCCCTGCGCTTAGCACTGCCGCCATGGCGAGGTTTTCGATAGCCGTGATGTTTCTTCGTTCGTTGGTCGCGTTCGAGCGGGCGGCGAGTGTTTTTCCAGCGACCGAAACAACGCTTTGACTGTGTTTACCGGTGCTGCGGGCAACTGCGAGGAGAATAGTCAGCGCTAGAATGAAAATGACGACGCCGACAGTGAAATGGTCCTCAGCGACGCCGTAGCGGTCTTCGGTGAGAGCGGTGAAGGCGATGAGGCTGATGACGCGCACCCAATTTGCGACGAAGCCAAGGGCGATCGCCAAGCCTGCGATCGCCATTCGGCGATGCGTCGGCGCTGGCATCGAGGCGGGCATAGACGCGGCGATGAAAAACCCCGCCATCATCATGGCGGTCAATAATCTGAGGCCGGCGCAGGCTTCCGTGACGGCGAAAGCGTGTTCGCCGACATGGATAAGAACGCCCTCGCGCACGGGAGTGAACCCGAAAAGCGTTAAGCTCATCTCAGCGACGCGCGCCGTTAAGACTTGCATCGGCCATAACAGACCATCGCCTAAAGGCGGCATAAAGAGCAAAAAGGCGAGCGCTGCGGCGTTCTCTTTCAGTCGTGCCGCGCCCAAAAAAAGGCCGTAGCCGACAATCAACGCGCCGACAAAAGCGAACTGTTGAAACAAAGCGACGCCGCCCGCCCGCGCCCACAGCCAAGCGACGAGTATCGCGCATAAGCTAACGACTAGAGCCGCTGAGTACGCGGGTTTTGACGCTTGTCCCACCGTTGTATCTTGGGTGTTGTCCTTAGGCGTTGTGGCTATGAGGAAGTAGGCGGCCGGCGCCGCCAACGCGCCGTGAAGATAGGCCGTGGAGGAGAGCCAAATGCTCGCCATATCGTGCAGCGTTCCCATCATAGCGATGCAAAGAGCAACAACGAAGAGCCCATACCGTCGGGTCGAGGTCCGGGACGCGGTATCAATCATACTGGAGAGGCTGGCGCGATCGATTGCGCGTTTGGTTGCGCGATTGGTTTCAGGCGCCGTGTTGTCAGCGTTTGGTGCGGGAGCGGATAATATCAGCTTATCCATCGGCGCGTCGTTTCTGTTGCGTACCTGAATGAGCGCTCGGCCAGGCGTTCGCGCCCTCACAATCGTGCTAAAGGCGCGTCCGGTTATTGTGGCGCGGCTTCGCCGCCGCGTACAAAACAAGGCACGCGCGCTTTTTGCAATTTGGCGCACGCCGCGTCCGCTTCTTCTTCGGATAGAGCGACAAAGCGCGCCCGGTAGAGCGTTTGTTGATCGCCGGCGCCGGCCGGTTCGGGCGACACCATGCGCGCGAAATCGATCATGTCGGCCGCGCGCGCGGCTTTCTCAAGTTCCGATTGCGCGAGCGCTTTATCGCGATAGGCGCCCACTTGCACGTGCCAGTCGGCGCCGCGCGGCGTTTCCAAATCGCCTTCGCCGGAAAGCGCCTCATCGATTTCAGCATCTGACGCATTCAAGGCCAGTTTTAACTGTTCAAATTCATTAAAGTCGTCGCTCTGCCCAGCTTGGGTCGCAGCGATCAGCGCGCCGATCGCATCAGCTTCAACGGCGTCGCCAGCGCCGAACGCCTCAGCGGCCGTTTCCAATTCCGACTGTAACGCACCACTGGAGACGAGCGTCGGCGCGGCGGCTTCGGCTTCGCGCGCTAACTGCGCCACAAGCGTCGGTTTCATCCGCGGCGCCGGCGCATCACGGTGCAAAGACGCGATGAGCGACGGGCTTTTCTTAATGCGAGCAAAGCTTTGATCGAGAATTTTTCGCATATGCGCGTCGCGTGTGCGGCCCGAGCGCCCGCCAAGAACGACGCCGATAAGCCGATGACCGTCGCGCGTCGCTGTCGTCGCGAGGTTAAAGCCGGACCGGCGCGTATAGCCGGTTTTCAGCCCGTCAGCGCCCTGATAATTGCGCACGAGCGCATTATGGGTGCGGTAGGTGCGCCCGTTCCACGCGAAGCTCTTTGTGCCGAAATAGTGATAGTATTGCGGGAAGTCTTGAATGACCCGGCGCGACAGCGTCGCTAAGTCGCGCGCCGTGGTGATTTGTCGACGATTAGGCAGACCGGACGCATTACGAAATGTTGTGCGCCGCATACCAAGGGAGCGCGCGCGCGTCGTCATCTTCTGCGCGAACTGCCACTCCGTGCCGGAGATCGATTCTGCGACGACAACGGCGACATCGTTCGCCGACTTAACCACAAGGGCTTTAATCGCGGTTTCGACATCAATCGTTGATTTTGCGCGCACGCCCAATTTCGACGGCGGCTGGCCGGATGCGCGCGTTGAAACTTTCAGCTCGCTATCGAGGCTAAGACGGCCGGCTTCAATCTCTTCGAATAAGAGATAAAGCGTCATCATTTTGGTGAGCGAGGCGGGATAGAGCTTTTTATCAGCGTAACGAGAGAACAGGACGTCGCCTGATCCAGCATGGGCGACGAACGCGGCGTATTTGGAGTTGGCCTCCGCAGGGCTCGCCGTTACGAACGCCGTCGCCACAAGGGCGGCGAGAGCCATAAGGGTTTGTCCAAACACTACGCGACGGGTCACAAACGCCATGCTCGAAGCCTCAACCAATAGGGCGCGTAATGCAAGCGCGCCGGTCCTATACCGCCGCCTCCGAAGAAGCGGTTTTTGCAAACGCCTAAGGGGCGAACGCCGAACACGCCGAGCGTTACGAAAACGCGCGGGCGATCAATCGCAAAACCTCAAATCGGATATCGTCCGCGACGGCGGTGATATGCCGGAAGGTCCAGCGATTCTATTCGAAGCACAGCAAGGCGTATGCCGAAGCGACCAAGCGCCCCCCATCGACGCGGCTTAACGCTGTCAGCAACGCCGAACCGCCCGTAGACTCTGCCTTATGGTCGTAAATGGTTCGTTAACACTAATCGCTAAATTCCTACTATCAGGGCTCGCTTAGAGGCTTGCCGATCCGTCAAAAAATCCCTTAAAGAGATTTGTGCGGCGCAATAATTTCCCTTGACGAGCGGTGCGAAGCTCTCTATGTTGCGCTGCACAATGGAAATCGCCCGGAAAAATTGGGTGATGCCGTTGCAGCGACGCGAGCATGTGTCGCGCCTACCGAAAGATAAATTGACCACCGAACAAGGGGCCTTTTCGGCCGGCGAATAAATGGAGAATAAGATGGCGGCGACGAAAAAAGCAGCTGCGAACGGCAATGGTTTTGACGCCTTTTCGGCGATGAACCCTGAAGTGATGAAAGAAGGCTATGAGCGCGTCGCTAAAGGCGTCTCGACACTGGCTGAATTTCAAAAAGCATCCCTCGAAGCGATGATGGCGAGCGCCGGCGTTTGCGCCAAAGGCGTTGAAAAAGCCGCTTCGGAACAATCCGCGTTCTTGAAAGAAGCTTACGAAGACGGCGCGGCGATCGCTAAAGAAGCGTCGACGGCCGGCAGCGTTCAAGAAGCGATTGAAATTCAAAGCGAATTTGCCCGCGAAGTGTTTGAGAAAAACATCAGCTTCGCGTCCAAACTCGCGGATCACTGGACCAGCGTTGCAAAAGAAGCGAGCGACCCACTGTCCAAGCAATACGGCGATTTCGTCGAGGCTGTGCAATCCTATCGCCCGTAAGGCGATGCATGGGTTCGGCGGGGCGTATAGTTAGTAAGCGTTCTGTTTTATAGTTTGTTAAGAAAGGCGCTCGTTATCGCGAGCGCCTTTTTTATTGCGCGCGGCGTTTATTTTGGCGGCTCGTATATCTTGGGGGCTTTTGGCGATTTTGATTAGGTTTCTCAATGAGATCCGACGCCAGTCGCAGCAAGGGACTGATTTTTCCCAGTATGGTTTCTTTTTTTAACGAACCACAGCCCCATATAGAGCGTAAGACGTTAGTTCCTTCCTTCGCCGCCGGCTGAAACGAAAAATCAAAAGACCTTATGGCATACTCAGCCCGACGCGCTTCGCTCGTTTTGTTGTGCGCACGCTGAAAACGCGCATTGAAAGCGGTGCAAAATTGACGGAGCATGTGTGGGCGTGAAAACGATAGACAATTTGGGAACGCATGTCTGAGCAAGACGATAATGAACTGAATGAAGGCGTCGGCGTTGTCACAAAGACGGCGCCGAAGACCAAGCGCCCTTCTTTATACAAAGTGCTGCTCCTAAATGACGACTACACGCCCCAGGAATTCGTCGTTTGGCTTCTGCAGGCGATTTTCCATAAGGACGCGGACGACGCGGTGCGCATCATGATGCACGTTCATCAGAACGGCGTCGGGGTGTGCGGGGTTTACACCTATGAGGTGGCCGAAACGAAAGTGGCGCAGGTGATGGAGATTTCTCGTCGGAACCAACATCCCCTGCAATGTACGATGGAAAGGGAATAGTATGCCGTCCTTTAGCAAGAACCTTGATGAATCCCTCCATCGCGCCATCCGTTTAGCGACGGAGCGCGGGCATGAATTAGCGACGCTTGAACACTTACTGCTCGCTCTGACCACGGACCAAGACGCCGCCGCCGTGATGCGTGCGTGCAATGTGGACATGGAGGAGCTGCGCAAACAACTTTATGAGTTCGTCGAAAACGATCTCGCAAACCTAAAGCTTGAAGACGACGAACAAGCCAAGCCGACCGCGAGTTTCCAACGGGTTATTCAGCGTGCGGTGATCCATGTGCAGTCGTCGGGGCGTGAGGAAGTGACCGGCGCCAATGTATTGGTTGCGCTTTTCGCTGAGCGGGAATCGCACGCGGCGCACTTTTTACAATTGCAGGACATGACGCGCTTTGACGCTGTCAATTACATCTCCCATGGTCTGGCGAAACGGGCCGGGGAGACGAGCCAACCGCGCAGCCCGCGCGGCGCCGGCGAAGAAGCCGAAGCGCCGGGCAAGGGCGGCGAAAGCGCGCTGGAGGCTTACTGCATCGATCTCAACGATAAAGCGCGGGTCGGTAAAATCGACCCGCTTATCGGCCGTCAGCCGGAGATTGATCGATCCATTCAGGTCTTATGCCGTCGACGGAAGAACAATCCAATTTTGGTTGGCGATCCAGGCGTCGGCAAAACAGCGATCGCTGAAGGCCTCGCGCGGATGATCGTCGATGAAGACGTGCCGGAGGTTCTCGCCGACGCGACGATTTACTCTCTTGATATGGGTGCGCTTCTCGCTGGCACGCGTTATCGCGGCGATTTCGAAGAGCGCATTAAAGCGGTCCTGAAAGAGCTTGAAGAGCACGAAGACGCTATTCTCTTCATTGACGAGATCCATACGGTGATCGGCGCCGGCGCCACGTCTGGCGGCGCTATGGACGCGTCGAACCTCTTGAAGCCGCAATTACAGTCCGGCGCGCTGCGTTGCATGGGCTCGACGACGTACAAAGAATACCGGCAGCACTTTGAAAAAGACCGGGCGCTGGCGCGGCGTTTCCAGAAGATCGATGTTGCGGAGCCGAGCCTTGAGGACACGGTGCAGATCCTCATGGGTCTGAAGCCGTATTTCGAAGAGCACCATAGCGTGACTTATACGGATGAGGCGATCCGCGCCGCGGCCGATTTGTCGTCGAAGCATATGACGGACAGGCGTTTGCCGGACAAAGCAATCGACGTGATTGACGAGGCCGGCGCGCGGCAAATGCTGTTCAAAAAAGAAGAACGCAAAACCGTTATCGACACCGTCGATGTCGAGGAGATCGTCGCCAAAATGGCGCGGATTCCAACGAAGTCCGTTTCGAAATCCGACACCGAGCGTCTCGCCAATCTCGCCACCGATTTACAACGGGTGGTCTTCGGCCAGGATGACGCGATCGACCAATTGGCCGCGGCGATTAAGCTTGCTCGTGCGGGCCTGCGTGAACCCAATAAGCCGGTCGGGTCTTATCTCTTCGCCGGGCCGACGGGTGTCGGCAAGACCGAGGTCGCTAAGCAATTGGCGTCTTTGTCTGGCGTTGAACTCGTACGCTTCGACATGTCGGAGTATATGGAGCGGCACACCGTGTCGCGCCTTATTGGCGCGCCGCCGGGCTATGTCGGGTACGATCAAGGCGGGCTTTTGACCGACGCTATTGATCAGAACCCGCATTGTGTGTTGCTGCTCGATGAAATCGAAAAGGCGCATCCGGAGATTTTCAATATTCTCCTTCAGGTGATGGACAATGGCATGTTGACCGACACCAATGGCAAGAAAATCGATTTCCGTAACGTCATCATGATTATGACGACGAATGCGGGCGCGGCCGATGCGGCGCGCTTCGCCATCGGCTTCGCGGGCGGGCGTAAAGACGATGAACGCGATGAAGCAATCAAGCGGACGTTCACGCCGGAGTTCCGCAACCGTTTGGACGCCGTCGTACAGTTCGCCGGCCTGTCGCCGAAGATCATCGACCGCATCGTTGAGAAATTCGTTCTTCAGTTGGAAGCGCAGTTGGCTGATCGGAACATAACGTTTGAAGTCGAGCCCGATGCGACGCGCTATCTCGCTGAACGCGGTTTTGACGAAGAAATGGGCGCGCGTCCGTTGGCGCGGGTTATACAAGAGAAAATCAAGAAGCCGATCGCGGATCAGATCTTGTTCGGCGCCCTGAAAAACGGCGGCGTCGTGAAAGTGTCGATCGATCCCGCGGACGATAAAGCGTTGGCGTTTGAGTATATTCCGGACCCGGAAGGCGAGGATGACAACGACTCCGATGGCGGCGGCAATGTGCCGGCGCTCGTGGACAAATCATAACATCAAAGAGGCGTATCCGGCGTGGCCGACGCGCCCGATACGCGTTTTTCCTATTAAGATAGCAATGAGGCGGCCGCCCCCATCTCAGGCTATAGCTTTCGGCTATGGCCCCAGTGTCGTGCGTGCTTGCGCACCCCTTGAGGGTTATGGGGTCTTCGGTCATACTTTCTCCGAAATCAGGGGATTGGTATGAAAAAATCGACGATAGGCCTCATTGCGGGCGTGTTTGCGGGATGCGCACTTGCGATTGGCGGGGCGAATGCGGCTGAAAACGATCGCGTCACAGGATATGACCTCGACAATTTAGAACGGATTTTGGCGCCAGATCATGCGTCGGTCGAGCGCAACACCGTGAATGGGCGCACCGCTCTCATCGTTCGCGGCGGCAATGGCGGTGTGGCCGTCTTAATACCTAATATGTGCGATCGCGATGGACGCGCTTGCAAAGGGCTCTATATGCAGTCCTATTTTGGCGAGCAACCGTCCGTAGCCGCAATCAATACGTTTAATCAATCGGCGTTCGTCGCCGCCGCCGTTAAAGACCCAAACGGCAAGGCGCGTTTATTCCGTTATCTGATTGCTGACTTCGGATATATTGAGGGGTCGTTGCGCGTTGACATGTTCAACTTTTTCACCGCGGGTAAGAACTTCTATGAAACGGTGCTAAGCGGTGGTCGCACGGCGAATACGATTTCCTATGAAGCGGCAGGTGATACGTCAGGCGATGCGCCGTCAAAGACGTCGGCTACGCCCCAGGCGCACGAAACGCCGTCAGCCCCGCTCTTCGCAGCAAGCCCTGAGCTTTTGAAGGCCGTCTCGATGACGGAGATTGACGAGAGCCTTTATTCGCGCCCCGGCAGCGTAATGGATAGCGCTGACAGCAAAGTCGCGCAGTAAGCCTTAAAGGCTTCCGAATGAGATGAACGCGGTCGCTCGCTGGCGGCCGCGTTTTTTCATGCGAGTTTTTCTTTGATGCGTTCGGCGAGCGCTGCGAGCGCTTCCGGATCGGCTTGACCGCCGGCGGCGTGGGCTTTCTCGGTTTGATCTTTGTAAGTTGGAATGATGTGGAAATGAATGTGAAAGACGGTCTGGCCTGCCGCTTCGCCATTGAACTGAATAACGCGTACGCCGTCGGGCTTCAGCGCTTCCTCTACAGCCTTTGCGACGCGTTGCGTGCGTTGGATCAACGTCGCTAAGGCGTCGGGGTCAATATCGAAAAAGTTTCGCGCTTGAACGGTTTTCGGAATGACGAGCGTATGCCCCTCAGACTGCGGAAAGATGTCCATGAAAGCGAGGGCGTCGTCGTCTTCGAAGACTTTTACAGCGGGCATGTCGCCGGCGATGATTTTCGCGAAGATGTTCTGAGAATCGTAGGAACCATGGAGATCTGATGACGAGGGCATGGGCGGTCTTTCATTTCCGGCGGTGACTATCTCGTTAGAGTATCATAGGCATCGTCGGCTGTAGACTGTTTGCGGCGCCGCCAACGCGCCGGCGCGCTCACCTTTGTTTTTACTCAATCTTGTCTTTGCTCAATCTTGCCTTTGCTCAATCGTGATCGAGCGCGACGCCTTTCTCTTCCAGAAGGCGGGTCGCGATGGGCTCTTGCTCGGGATCAATGGCGATACGCACGCCGCCGACAATGGGGATGAGGGTCGATGTTTCCGCGTCGAGCAATTGCGCCTCAACGCCGTTCGCCTGCAGATAGCTCACCATGATCCGCGCTGCGGTGATGTCGTGGGTTCGGTGGATGACCTTCATGCATCCCCCTTTTTAAAGGGCTGAAAGTCTGCGAGGTAATTGATATCCGCATTATTCTGGGCGCGTTCGTTTTTTAAGTAATTAGCGATGGCGTCACGGAAGCTCGGTTCTTTTAGCCAGTGTAAAGAATGGGTCGCCACCGGCCGGTAGCCGCGCGCGATCTTGTGTTCCCCTTGGGCGCCGGCCTCAACGCGCGCGAGCCCGTGTTCAATCGCGAACTCAATCGCCTGATGATAACAGATTTCAAAGTGCAAAAAGGCGTGGTGTTCCGAACACCCCCAATAGCGCCCGTAAATTGCGTCTTTGCCGATAAAATTGAGCGCGCCGGCGATGGGAACGCTATCGCGTTCGGCGACGATGAAGAGCGTCTCGTTTTGCATCGTCGAGGCGATTTCTTCAAAGAAGCCCCGCGTTAGATACGGCGTTCCCCATTTGCGCGCGCCTGTGTCCTGATAAAAGTTCCAAAACGCGTCCCAATGGCGTGGGGTGATGTCTGGGCCGCGTAGGCGCCGGATAACGATCCCCGATTCCACCGCTTGGCGGCGTTCGCGTTTTATCACTTTGCGCTTGCGCGATGTCAGGGCGCTTAGGAAGTCATCGAAGGACTGATAGTCCTCATTAAACCAATGATATTGAACGCCTTCACGCATCAAATATTCATCGCCGGCGATGGCGTGGTCTGCGGTGTCGACGAAATTAACGTGTAAGGAAGAAACGCCCATCTGTCCGGCGACGTCCACTGCGCCCGCGGCGAGGGCGGCGCGCGCCGACACGTCGCCGGCGAGAAAGCGCGCGCCCGTCACTGGTGTGAAGGGCGCCGCGATGACGAGTTTCGGATAATAACGCCCGCCGGCGCGATGGTAGGCGTCCGCCCAATGCTGGTCGAAGACGTATTCGCCTTGGCTATGAAATTTTGCATAGAGCGGCGCCGCGCCGACAATGACGCCGTCGCGGCGCATGACGAGAGGGCGCGGCAACCAACCGGTGTCGTCGCCGACCGAGTTTGATATCTCAAGCGCCGATAAGAACCGATGCGACGTAAACGGATTGCCATCGGCGGCGTCAGCGACGGCGTCCCAATCCCCAGCGGGAAGGGAGCCGACGCTATCGGCAAGGCTGATCTCAACGAGGTCCGAACCGTCCGGCATGGCGCTCCTTTAAGACGCCAACTCAAAGACGCCGTCGATTTCGACCGCTGCGCCGAGGGGGAGGCTCGGTGCTGACACAGCGGCGCGGGCGTGGCGACCGGCGTCGCCGAATACGGCGACCATGAGGTCTGAGGCGCCGTTCACGACTTTCGGCTGATCGATGAAGTCGGGCGTTGAGTTGACGAACGCGCCAAGGCGCACGACGCGCTGAACGCGGGAGAGGTCACCGTCACAGGCGGCTTTGACTTGGGCGATCAAATTAATCGCGCACGCGCGCGCAGCGTCGACGCCGGCGTCTAGATCCATATCGGCGCCGAGTTTCCCGGTAATGAGACCGTCGGGGCCGATGGAGATCTGGCCGGAAATGATGGCTTGGCCGCCGCTGATGACGTACGGGACGTAGTTCGCCACGGGCGCGACCGGTTCCGGCAGCGCAATGCCAAGGTCTTTCAAACGGGTTTCAGGATTACTCATAGCGGCCAAAGGCTCCTTCTGGGCGTAAAATTATGTCTCAGTTTAGAGGCCGGCGATGGTTAGCCTTCCTCTTCGGTACGTCTAGCAACCCGAACTGGTTTGGCGATAGTGCTTGACTTGGAAAAGGCGCGGCCGGCCGAAATGGCGTTCGGGCCAAATCGCGCGCGGATGGCGTCGACGGCTTTTTCTTCTTCCGCCCAACGGGTTTCCGGGCGGACGAAGAGATCGTTTTGCGGCGTTTCTTCGCTCGCCGGCGCAAGGCCCGAATAGCCGACGCCGATTAAGCGGAATGGACTATGCGTCGTTATGAGGGGCGATAAGAGCGGCGTCGTCGCTTCATAAAGGGTGCGGGCGAGGTTTGACGCCGGTGCGACGCCGGCTTGTCGAGTCAAGGTGCGAAAACCGCTGGTTTTCACCTTGAGGGTCGCCGTTGCGCCGATGAGATCTTTCGATTTCATCCGGGTGGAGACGTCTTCGCATAAGGACCAGAGCCGCGCGCGCAAGAGATCCTCGTCGGCCGTATCCTCATTGAATGTCGTTTCTGAAGATACGCTTTTGGTTTCGCGCGCTGTTGTCACGGAGCGCGCATCGCGCCCCCAAGCGAGTGCGGCGAGGCGCGCGCCGATTTTACCGAACTTTTGTTCGACGAGACGCGCATCCATTTGTTGAAGGGCGCCAATCGTCCGTACACCGCTCGCCGCTAATTTTTCTGCGGTGACGGCGCCGACGCCCCAAATCTTCGAGACGGGGAGCGGCGCTAAAATCTCCGCCGTGCGGGCGCGGGGAATAACGGTGAAGCCTTCGGGCTTTTCCAGGTCTGACGCGAGCTTCGCGAGGAATTTATTGTGACTAAGGCCGATGGAGGCCGTTATGCCGATTTCTTCTTTGATACGCGCCTGCAAGCGGCCGAGCGTTCGAAAGGGGGGCGCTTTGTGAATTTTCTCCGTCCCCGACAAATCCATAAACGCTTCGTCGATGGAGAGGGGGTCGACGGCCGGCGTGACATCCGTCATTAAAGCGCGCACCGCGCGTCCGGCCTCGACATATTTTGAGAAGTTCGGCTTGACCACGGCAGCGTCGGGGCACGCCTTTAGCGCCTTGAACATCGGCATGGCCGAGCGGACGCCATAGGTGCGCGCCACATAGCACGCTGTGGTGACGACGCCGCGGACGCTGCCGCCGACGATGACGGGCCGGTCTTCCAGGCTCGGATCGTCGCGTTTCTCTATTGCTGCATAAAAAGCGTCGCAATCTAGATGCGCAATTGCGAGCGTCGCAAGCTCTGGATCGGCGGCGATTCGGGGCCCGCCGCAGAAAGAACAGCGCCCCCGGGCGGCCTGTTCAACCGCGCCGCACTTTGCGCAGATAGATTTATACTCAATAGAATCAGTCACTTAATAGAATTCTGGCGTGTTGGGGTAAGAACGATCACAGCCCAGTGAGACGTCATAAACAATCGATTAATACCTTTGCCGCAAAACCAAAGATGGAAGTTACGATTGTTATACGACACGCCTTGTCGAAGGGCGCGTCTTTTAGAATCCGAGGCAAGGGCCTTAAAATGCCGGCATTTGACCTGTCGATGGAGCGGCCGATCGAGACGACGCCGAAAACCGTGCTGATTGTTGAGGACAACGAACTCAATATGAAGCTTTTCCATGACCTCTTAGAGGCGCATGGCTACGCGGTGATCGAAGCGCGCACCGGGCCTGAAGCGCTTGTTCGCGCGCGCGCGTCGCGACCGGACTTGATTCTCATGGACATTCAGTTGCCGGAAATATCCGGTCTTAAGGTCACGCAAGAAATTGTTAACGATGATGAACTGAAGGATACGCCGATAATTGCAGTGACTGCGTTCGCCATGAAAGGCGACGAAGAACGCATTCGCGCCGGCGGATGTCGCGATTACATTGCAAAACCTATCGCCGTCGCCGATTTTCTTGAGAAAGTGAAAAGGTATTTGGCTTAACGTCCCCTAGCCGACTTAGCGGCGAGTTGATTTAAAGGGGAGGCGCATGACGGCGCGCGTCCTGGTCGTGGACGACCTTGAGCCTAACGTTAAGCTCTTAGAAGCCAAGCTGAGAGCCGAATATTTTGATGTACTGACCGCATTTTCCGGACAGGAAGCGGTCGCTTGCGCGAAAGAAAACCAGCCTGATATTATTCTGCTCGACGTCATGATGCCGGGCATGGACGGTTTTGAAGCGTGCCGTCATATCAAAAATACGCCGGAAACAGCTCATATTCCCGTCGTTATGGTGACCGCGCTCGATCAGCAGACGGACCGCGTCCAGGGATTGAGCGCCGGCGCTGACGATTTTCTGACCAAACCGGTGGAAGATCTCGCTCTTTTTGCGCGGGTGCGCAGTCTAACGCGCCTCAAAGTGATGACCGATGAATTGCGGATGCGCTACGCCACGGGCAAAAACCTCGGCGTTGTCGATCAGCAGCAACTCATCGCTGAAAGTGAAAATGACGATCCGCCGAGAATTTTCGTGGTCGACGACCAGCAATCGCAAGCTGAGCGCCTCGCTGATATGCTAGAGAACAATGGCGAAGTGATCATCGAAACAAACCCTGAAGCTGCGCAGGAACGGATCAAAGACGAAGACTTCGACATGGTCATTATCAATATGTCCATGGAAGAGATGGATCCATTGCGGCTGTGCTCTTCTTTACGCTCCTTAGAAGAGACGCGCATGACGCCAGTCCTCGCCGTGGTGCGACAAGGCGACACCCGCAAACTTGTGCGCGCGCTCGATATCGGCGTTACCGATTACTTAAGCCGTCCGGTTGACAGAAACGAACTCGTTGCGCGGGTAAGCACGCAGATCCGTCGTAAGCGGTATATCGATCGCTTGCGTCACTCGTTCGAGGCGAGCTTGGAAATGGCCGTCACGGACCAATTGACCGGGCTTTATAACCGGCGATATCTGGCTAGCCATTTGTCGGCGATGTTTGACCGAGCGATTTGGACCGGCCAACCGCTGTCCATCATGGTGCTCGACATCGATCACTTTAAATCGATCAACGACACCCACGGACACGATGCTGGCGACGCGGTGTTGCAGCAATTCGCCGACCGTATTCGCGGTTCGGTGCGCGGCATTGATCTCGCCTGTCGCTATGGCGGTGAGGAATTCTTGGTGGCGATGCCGGATACGGACAAAAAGTTCGCTTCGATTGTCGCTGAAAGGCTCCGGGAAGAAGTCGCCAATGCCGCGATGGATATCGGTAAGGGCGATGAGAGCGTCGGCGTCACCGTCTCAATCGGCATCGCGTCAACAGAAAGTGCTGTTGAGGGCGATACGGCGCAGCGGCTGATCAAGCGGGCGGATGAAGCACTTTACGAGGCGAAGAATCAAGGACGCAATCGCGTTATCCAAAGCGACGCCGCGTAAGCTTTTCAGGGATGGGATTTGGGTGTGGCCTGCGGCGCTGGCGCCGCGCAGCCAGTCTCTGACAGATCTTACTTGATCTTGCCTTCTTTGAACTCGACGTGCTTACGCGCGACGGGATCGTATTTCTTCAAAACGAGCTTTTCCGTCATGGTCCGGGTGTTTTTCTTCGTTACGTAGAAATATCCCGTGCCGGCCGTCGAATTGAGGCGGATTTTAATCGTGGTCGGCTTGGCCATGGCCTTAATGCTCCAAAGGGGCCGCTCTTAAGTGGGGGCCCAGCAATTCATCAAGCGACGCGTATTAGCGGTTCCGCCGTTGAAGTCAATAACTTGGCGGCAACAAACGACGCGCCTTGCTGGTTCGCAGGTGTCGTATTGCGATCCGGCCTAAGTGTCAGGATCGTCGCCAAACCCATGTAGGCGATTCGCCCATTGGACACCGATCATCGCGCCTTTCGACACCGGCAATAGCCACGCCGTTGCGAGCAGCATCGCTGGCGTCAACGCCAGGAATTGGAGCGCTAGGGGCGGATCAAAGAACTGCTTCCAAGCCAGCGCCAAGGGAATCGCGACGTGGCCGACAATCATAATCGTGATGTAGGGCGGCGCGTCGTCGGCGCGATGCCCCGAAAATTCCAATCCGCACGACGGACAATGATCGTTAACCCTTGTGTACCCATAGAAAAGACGGCCTTCGCCGCAGTGCGGACATCGCCGCCGAGCGCCGCGCCAAAGGGCGCGCACCCAAGAACGCGGCGCGCCGTCATCGCCAGCAAGCGTTTCTGAGGATGTATCGGCCGTATTGTCGATGGACGCTGACACCGCCGCCTCGATCTCTAACGAAATTCGACGCGGGCGATCTCATACATGCGCGCGCCGCCGGGCGCGGCCACTTCGACGCTGTCGCCGCTCTCTTTATTAATGAGCGCTCGGGCGATCGGTGAGGAGATCGAGACTTTGCCTGATTTCACGTCCGCCTCGTAATCGCCGACGATTTGCCAGGTCTTTTCTTCTTCGGTGTCTTCGTCGATGAGCGTGACGGTCGCGCCGAACTTGACGGTGTCCCCATCCATCTTGGCGACGTCGATGACGTCGGCGCGCGTGAACTTGTCTTCCAGCTCGAGAATTTGACCTTCGACCCAGCTCTGGCGTTCTTTCGCGGCGTGATATTCGGCATTTTCCGATAGGTCGCCATGGGCGCGCGCTTCAGCGATCGCTTGAATAATCGACGGGCGTTCTTCGTTCTTGAGGCGCTTCAGCTCCTCCTCGAGGCTTTGATACCCAGCAGCGGTCATGGGAACTTTCTGCATTTCAGGCACCTTTCTAAGCCAAAATACCAATAAGCGCGCAAAAACAGCGCTGTGCTAAAAAACGCGTCAGCCGCACGGGACGATCCGGTGCGGCTGATGTAATTGCGGAAGACGAGAGAAATAGGCTCAAAAGAAGAAAAATTCAAGGATTAAACAGGATAAACGATGTTTAATCATTGTTTTAATTGGGGAAATTTGGACCCATCCCGGTGTTCGCGGCCTTCTCTATATGTCCTCAATTACATTTTCCGGTCGATATTATCAGCGATTCGTTCAAGCGCCGTTGCAATCCGTTCAAGCTGGCGCGGGGTTGAAAAAATCGCCTTCATGTATCGCCACATGAAAAAAAACCAGAAAACAGCGAAAACAATAGCGATAGCGCCGCCAGCGAAAGACTCAACTGCGCTAATGTCATTTGGCGGAAGCGGCGGTTCTTCTGGAAGATCTTGCATAAAAGACGACCGTTTTTACTGTACTTAACAAGTATCAACGGTCGTTGCTTAATGTTCAAGTCGCGAAATAACTTTGCAGCGGCGCGACTTCCAATTCTCCGGCGCGCAACGCCTCAATCGCGCGGACCGCGACGATCGCGCCTGTCGCTGTGGTGATGCAAGGAATCCTAGACGCCAGCGCCGTGGTCCGGATGGAGCGGGAATCCTTTATCGACTGCGCGCCTTCGGTGGTGTTGAACACCATCTGCACTTCGCCGTTCTTCAAGGCGTCGACAATATGCGGCCGGCCTTCCAAGACTTTGTTGATGCGCTCCACCGCCAAGCCTTGCTCGTTAAAGAAACTCGCGGTGCCGCCCGTGGCGATCAGCCGGAAGCCCATCTCGATAAGACGCTTGGCCGGCGACACCATGCTTTCCTTGTCGGAATCCCTCAGTGAAATGAAGATGCAGCCTTCCAGCGGCATGCGCGCGCCGGCGCCGATGAGGCTCTTAGCGCGGGCTTTGTCGAAATCAGTGTCGAGGCCGATGACTTCGCCTGTGGAGCGCATTTCCGGCCCTAAGACAGTGTCGACGCCGGGGAAGCGCGCAAATGGAAAGACGACTTCTTTCACCGCAACATGCCCGCTTGGGGCTTTCGGTAAGGTGAATTCGCTGAGCTTCGCGCCGGCCATGACTTTCGCGCCGATCCGGGCGATGGGGGCGCCGATGGTCTTAGCCACGAAAGGCGCAGTGCGCGAAGCGCGCGGATTTGCTTCGATAATGTAGATATCGCCGTCTTTAATGGCGTACTGAACATTCATCAGGCCGACGACGCCGAGCGCTTTGGCGAGCTTCTTGGTGTTGTCCTCAAGCGTGGCGATGGTTTCGGGCGACAGCGTGTAAGGCGGCAGCGAGCACGCGCTGTCGCCGGAATGGACGCCGGCTTCTTCGATATGTTCCATGACGCCGGCGATATAAACGTCTTCGCCGTCGCAAATTGCGTCAACGTCCACTTCGATCGCGTGCTGAAGGTATTGATCAAGGAGCAGCGGCTCATCTTCGGAAATCGTGATGTCCGCAGTTTCCAGATAGCGCTTCATGCCGTCCGCGTCGCGCACGATCTCCATCGCCCGACCGCCGAGCACATAAGACGGGCGCGTCACCACCGGATAACCGACACTATCGGCGATCTCGAGGGCGCTGTCTTTCGAGGGGGCGGTGGCGTTTTTCGGCTGACGAAACGCCAGCTCATTCGCCAGTTTCTTGAAGCGTTCGCGGTCTTCGGCGAGATCGATCGCGTCATAGGGGGTGCCGAGAATAGGCACGCCTTCGGCGTCAAGCGTCTTGGCGAGTTTCAACGGCGTCTGTCCGCCATATTGCACAATGACGCCGAGCAGCGTTCCGGTTTCTTGTTCTTTGCGGATAATCGACAAAGCGTCTTCGGCGGTCAGCGGATCGAAATATAGACGGTCCGAGGTGTCATAATCCGTGGAAACCGTTTCCGGGTTGCAGTTCACCATCACCGACTGCACGCCGATTTCGGCCAGGGCGAAGGCGGCGTGGCAGCAGCAATAGTCAAATTCGATGCCTTGGCCGATACGGTTCGGCCCGCCGCCGAGAATAATCACCTTGCGCTCGTCGGTCGGCTTCGATTCGCATTCAGGGTCTTCGCCGTAAGACGTCTCATAAGTGGAGTACATATAAGGCGTTTTCGCTGCGAACTCCGCCGCACACGTATCAATACGCTTAAAGACCGGCGCCACGCCGCGGGCGAGACGAAATTCTCGCACCTCTTGTTCGGTACCGTCGCAGAGCTCGGCCAGGCGTTTGTCGGAAAAGCCCATGGCTTTGAGGCGGCGTAGCCGGCCAGCATCTTCGGGCAGACCTTCGCTCGCGACGTCCTTTTCAGCGGCGACGATCCCGTCGAGTTGTTCCAAAAACCAAGGGTCGTATTGCGTGACGGCGTTAACCTGATCAACGGACGCGCCGCGGCGCAACGCTTCGGCGGCGACCCGTAAGCGGTCCGGCGTCGGCGCGGCGAGGGCGGCGCGCAAGGCGTTGTCGTCGTCATCGACGCCGAGTCCCGGTACGTCGATGGGGTCAAGGCCGGAAAGCCCTGTTTCTAAGGAGCGCAACGCCTTTTGTAGGGATTCTTGGAAACACCGGCCGATGGCCATCGCTTCGCCCACGGACTTCATCGCCGTGGTCAAAGAAGGTTCTGCGCCGGGGAATTTCTCAAAGGTGAAGCGCGGGATTTTGGTGACGACATAATCAATCGTCGGTTCAAACGACGCCGGCGTCGCGCCGGTGATGTCGTTGTCGAGTTCGTCAAGCGTATAGCCGACAGCCAGTTTCGCGGCGACACGCGCAATGGGGAAGCCGGTCGCTTTCGACGCCAGCGCCGAGGAGCGCGACACGCGCGGGTTCATCTCAATAACGACAAGGCGTCCGTTTTCTGGGTTCACCGCGAACTGAACGTTGGAGCCGCCGGTCTCAACGCCGATCTCACGCATGACGGCGAGGGAGGCGTTGCGCATGATCTGATACTCTTTGTCGGTGAGCGTCAGCGCTGGGGCGACAGTGATCGAATCGCCCGTGTGCACGCCCATGGGGTCGACGTTTTCGATGGCGCAAATGATGATGCAATTGTCGACGCGGTCACGCACGACCTCCATCTCGAATTCTTTCCAGCCGAGCAGACTTTCATCAATCAAGACTTGGCCGACAGGCGAGGCTTCGATCCCCGAACGGACGATGTGTTCAAACTCTTCGCGATTGTAAGCGACGCCGCCGCCGGTGCCGCCTAGGGTGAAGGCGGGGCGGATGATCGCCGGCAGGCCGATCTTGTCGAGCGCAGCCATGGCTTCGGCGATGCCGGCGGCGCGATCATAGCCGGTGACTTTGCCGTCGGCGCCTTTGATTTCCGGCGAGGAGGCGATCACCGCGCGCGGGTTCTCAAGGCCTATCTTCGTCATCGCTGCGCGGAATTTTTCGCGGTCTTCGGCTTTTTCGATAACGTCGGCGCGCGCGCCGATCATTTCTACGCCATATTTTTCCAGAACGCCGAGGCGCTCCAAATCAAGCGCGCAATTGAGCGCCGTTTGTCCACCCATGGTCGGCAAAAGCGCGTCAGGGCGTTCCCGAGCGATGACCTTTTCAACGAATGCCGGCGTGATCGGCTCCACATAAGTGGCGTCGGCAAGCTCCGGGTCCGTCATAATCGTCGCCGGGTTGGAATTCACCAATATGACGCGAAATCCCTCCTCTTTCAGGGCTTTCACCGCTTGCACGCCGGAATAGTCGAATTCGCAGGCTTGCCCGATAATGATGGGACCGGCGCCGATAATGAGAATGGAGGAGATGTCGGTGCGTTTAGGCATTCAAAAGCTCGCGCAAAAAGGCCCGCGCAAGCCTTGGGGAGAGACACGCGGACGATGGAGAATGAAATTGTCGATTAAAGCGGTTCCTTAGGGGAAACCGCCGCCAGTGAAAAGGGTTTTCTGTAGCGACATTGACGCGTTTAGGCGCGCCTTCGAGGACGCATTTCGGGAGCGCTGAAAGCGTCGCCATAAAGTTTTGCGCTTCGCGACGCCCAAGCGCTGCGAACCGCTGCAGTTTTACATCCGCAATTCAGACGCTCCAAAGTTCCGTATTTCCGTTATTTGCCTTGATCAGCGCATCGGTCTCTATCGATAACGCTTCGCCGTGCCTTGGGCCCCCGTGTCCGGCGCTGACGTCGGCGCGCCTTTATAGCCAGTAATCGAATCGCCAACGAAGGGATTTGTGCGACGCTCCTCGCCGAAGGTCGACATTGGGCCGTGCCCGGGAATGAACTGAATGTCATCGCCGAAGGGCCAAAGCTTATCGGTGATTGAGCGAACCAATGTCGCTTGATCGCCGCGTGGGAAATCGGTGCGGCCCACAGACCCTTTAAAGAGAACATCGCCGACAAAAGCGAGGCGGGCTTCTTTTTGAACGATGATCACGTGGCCGGGCGTGTGGCCGGGCGTAAAAGCGACGTCGAACGCCACGCCGTCGAGCGTCAACGTGTCGCCATCGTCAAGAAAACGATCCGGACGACAGTCTTCGCCGTCTTCCACCCCAAACTGCGCCCAGGACGAACGAATTTGATCGAGCCAAAAAACGTCCTCTTTGTGAGGGCCTTCGATCGGCGCGCCCGTTCGGCGTTTAATCTCTTCTGCGCCGCCAGCGTGGTCTAAATGGCCGTGGGTGAGCCAAATTTTCTCCACCCGCGCATCCATTGCGTCAGCTGCGGCCATGATTTTGTTGGGCTCACCGCCTGGATCGACAAGCGCCGCGGCGCCGGACGCCGCCCGGATAATCGAGCAATTCTGCTGAAATGGCGTCACCGGCACGATTTGGACGGTGAATGCTGGTTGTGACGATAGATCCGCGTTTGGATCTTCGGGGGGCGATGCGTTGTTCATAGGGGCGTCTTACACCGCGCAAAGAAGACGCGCAAAGATCAGGGCGTTCCAAGAGCAGCGCCTGCAAAAATGGTGCGCGACAGTTAAAGCGCAATCGACTGGTGTCGAAGGCGCCGAGAAAGCCGGTAAACTTCTCCGTAAACGCCCCATTAAGGCGAGTGGAAAAAGGTTTTGCGCGTCATGGGGGATTATCCGATTTTCGGCGCCCTTTTTGCTTTCTAAATCCATTGCGGGACGCTTCGAATCGTCTACGAAACTATGTCGGTCGAAAAGGCCTGCCAGCGGCTGCGGTGATTAGAAAAATATCGAATTTTTCGGTGTTTCTCGTTTGACTTATCGCGTTAACAAAAGGTAAGTTTGAGTCGTGTGGACGGTTGGGAATTTAACTCCATTGGGGGACGTTATGAACCTTAAATCTTTAGTTATCGGCGGCGCTTTTGCGGCCGCCATGGCTGTCGCCCCGGCGATGGCTGCGCCTATCACGCTGACGGGCGACAATCCAAACGGACCGGGTCAAACCTCGGTTTCGTTTGATACGGACAATGCGCCCGTCGATGTTCGCTGGGTGCAAGGCGGTGTGTTCTCCGGTTTGCCGGCAAATCGTCGCGAACCCTGCACGGGCGCTGGGCCGATCAATGGCAATGGCGTTCGTTGTAATGCGCCGGAACTTATCGGTTACTCGCCGACGGACGATATCGTCGAATTGACCAGCAGTAATGTTGCGCAGCGCCCGCGGGACGTCATCTCCGTGACGTTCGCCAATCCGCTCGTTAATGGCGCAGGCGATGATCTCTATATCTTTGAGGCGGAAAACCAGTCGGACTCTCCGGCGTTTCAATTGACCCTCGGTGGTGCTGACCTCATCGGTGTCGCGCGGACGATTGTTGAACTGGAGCCGGGTGACTTTTACACGGTTTGGGGCTTCGACTTGTCGAACTCGCCTTTGAACTTGGCCGACGGTGCATCGGTTGCTCAACCGATCTTCATTGCAACGGCTGATGGCGACGGTTCTGCGGATATCGCCGCAGTGGTCGGCCTCAACTTTGGTGATCCGCCGGTTATTCCGTTGCCGGCGTCTGCGCCGCTCTTCCTCGCTGGCCTCGTGGCTTGGCGTCGGTTTGCGCGCCGCAAATAGGTCGCCTGACAAAGACTTCGGGAGACTGGCCGCACCAACCGTCCGCAATCGGTAGGTAAGGCGACTTTCCCTTGGTGTTTTAAAGAACAGCTGTCCATTTGGGCGGCTGTTTTTTTATGTTTTCTAAAGCGCGAAACGCCGCGTTGGTTTAGGCGCCAGGCGTTTACTAAGCGTGGTCGTTTACATTGTTCTCAGGGGTGTCGATCGGTTCTACAGCATCGGAGCATCGGAGCATCAGCTCGAATCAATCCGTATGCTCTAGATTCATGTTTTGAGCGCCCGAACCGATATTACGCTGATCTTATAATGATCCGATGTAACCATCCGGCGCTCTCGAGAGGCTGGAGAGGACTGGGCGAAGCGCTCGGCGTGGAGCAATCCGGGACGTCATTTCGGTTATTTTGATACGCGCATGGGACTCGTCCCGGCGCGTTTGCACGAAAACAAGCGCCAGCCTAGAATCCGAAAATATAGGGAAACCAAGCCGTAAAGCGAGGCGCCGCGTTTCGATTGAAGCGACGCCCTTATAACGCTGAACGATATCTTGGTCTGCATCGCTAGTGGCGGCGAGCATTACGACAATTGATGGGCGACAATTGACGGCTCGACGTCGTTTAGGCGGCGGCGCTTAAGCCACTTACAAAGGCTTTGAAGACGCCGAAGCTATCTTGCGGGCCGGGTGAGGCTTCGGGGTGATGTTGAACCGACGCCGCCGGCGCGTCTTTCAATCGAATGCCGCAATTGGTGCCGTCGAAAAGCGATGTATACGTTGCTTCAACGCCGTCCGGCAGGCTTTCTGCGTCAACGGCGAACCCGTGGTTCATGGAGACGATCTCCACGCGCCCGGTCGCGTGATCTTTCACTGGGTGATTCGCGCCGTGGTGCCCTTGGCGCATTTTCAACGTCTTTGCGCCGACCGACTGCGCCAGTAATTGATGCCCCAAGCAAATCCCGAAGAGCGGCGTTTTCTTTGCGATAAGGCCCTGAATGAGCGGCTTGGCGTACTCCGCCGTCGCTGCGGGGTCGCCAGGGCCGTTCGATAAAACGACGCCGTCGGGGTTCATCGCCGTAATGTCTTCGAGGCTTGACGTCGCCGGCGCGACGCTCACCCGCGCGCCAGCGGACGTTAAGAGCCGTAAGATGTTTTTCTTAACGCCAAAGTCGATCACCACGACGTGCGGGCGGCCGGTACCGCTTGGCGCTTCCCCGTATCCTTCATTCCAGCGCCACGCCGGCTCTTCGTGGGCGAAGGGCTCTTGCGCTGTCACTGATTTAGCGAGATCGCGCCCTTCAATACCGGACCAGGCCTTAGCTTTTTCGATGAGCGCCGCCTCGTCAAAGCCGCCGGCCGGGCGGTGGGCGATTGTGGCGTGCAACATGCCCTCTTCACGGATGCGATTCGTTAGCGCGCGCGTATCGACCCCGGCGACGCCGATAATGCCGCGACGCTTCAGCCAAACGTGGAGATCAAGCCGTGCCCGATAGTTCGACGGGCTGGTGACGTCAGCGCGCAGGATTACGCCGCGGGCGGCGGTGGAGGCCGGTGGCGAAGAGAATTCCCGATCGTCGTCATTGGCGCCGACATTCCCGATATGGGGAAAGGTGAAAGTGATGATTTGCCCAGCATATGAAGGGTCTGTCAGGATTTCTTGATACCCCGACATAGCGGTGTTGAAGCACACCTCGCCGACCGCGTCGGCGGCCGCGCCGAGCCCCATGCCGTGTAAGACCGAGCCGTCGGCGAAGGCGATAAGGCCGGTAGGTTCAACGGGACGTGCTTGACTTGTTTTCATGGACGCTTATTTCGACCTCTTCTGTGGCGAGGCGCGCCTCCAGACCCTTTCGTTACGGGCCAGGCGTTGCGCCTTTTAAAGATCGATCATCGCGCGCCGGCTTTCGCGCCGAACCATCGCGGCGAGACGTTGACGAAGACGCTCGAGCGAGGCGGTTACCGCTAGCCGAATTTGCTTGCAAAATGATCACCGGACACTAGAAGCGCTCGATCCCGTGGGTCAAGAGCATTTATGCACAGCGCCCTAAGGATTAGCGGCGCGATAGGAAAAACCGAAGAGAATTTACGATGCTTCGCGAACAAATTGACGATGCTCTGAAAACGGCGATGAAAGCCCGCGACGATAAGGCGCGTGTTTCCACTCTGCGCCTCATCAATGCGGCGATTAAAGATCGGGACATTGCGGCGCGTACGGAAGACCGCAGCGACGGCGTCAGCGATGACGAAGTCTTATCGATTCTGGCGAAGATGGTGAAGCAGCGCGAGGACAGCGCCGCGCAGTATGAAAAAGGCTGCCGTCCTGATCTGGCCGAACAGGAAAAAGCTGAAATCGTCGTGATCCAGGAATTTATGCCCAAACAGATGGATCAATCAGAGATCGAGGCTGCGGTGGCGGCGACCGTCTCGGAGCTTGACGCGGCTGGTCTGAAAGACATGGGCCGGTGCATGGCGCAATTAAAAGAGCGTCACACGGGCCAAATGGATTTCGGTAAAGCCGGCGCCTTGATGAAAAAAGCGCTGAGCTAAGACGGTCGCGCCGTTGATGGGGGCGCCTGTCGGCGGCGTGAGTTTTTGCGCGTCGGTCTGTTGTCTGTAGATTAATGTGCATAACGACCGACGATGGGCGCTTGGTCGTTTTGGGAGCCGTTATCGCCGCTGATGCCGCGTTTTAATCCTGAATATCTCGACGAGTTAAAATCCCGGTTGCGACCGTCGGATATCATCGGTCGTCAGGTTCAACTGAAAAAGCGCGGCAATCTCTGGTGGGGCCTATCGCCGTTCAAGACCGAAAAGACGCCGTCTTTCGCCGTCAATGACGAACGCCGGTCCTATCATTGCTATTCAACGGACAATCACGGCGACATCATCAAGTTTCTGCAAGAAACGCAGAACCTCTCTTTCATTGAGGCGGTGACGCGGCTCGCAGGTGAAGCTGGGATGGAAATCCCCGCGGATGATCCACGCGCGGCCGACAAGGCCAAAGCCCGCAAAAGCTTGTCGGACGCCTCAACGGCGGCGGCGGGGTTTTTCGCCGCGCAATTGCGTCGCTTAGAAGGCCGGTCGGCGCTTTCTTATATTCAACGGCGCGGACTTAGTGATGCGGCGCTTCAGACCTTTCAAATCGGCTATGCGCCTAAAGTGCGGCGCGCGCTTAGCGATTATCTCATCAATAAAGGCTTTAGCGAATCGCAGCTTGTCGAGGCCGGGCTAGCAATCAAACCGGACGACGGCGGCGCGGCGTTTGATCGGTTCCGCGATCGGGTGATGTTTCCGATTTTGGGCGCGCGCGGTGAAACCATCGCTTTCGGCGGCCGCGCGCTCGATCCGAACGCGCGAGCGAAATACTTAAATTCGCCGGAAACGCCGATCTTTCGAAAGAGCGAGGTCCTCTACAATTACGAGAACGCCCGCCAAGCAACGGCGCGCGGCGCCCAGAAACTGCTTGTCTGCGAAGGCTATATGGACGTCATCGCCCTTGCTGAGGCCGGTTTCACGGGCGCTGTTGCGCCGCTCGGCACAGCGTTGACGGACCGCCAAATCGCGCTTCTTTGGCGCTTGCAAGACGAGCCGACGCTTTGCTTCGACGGCGATGAGGCCGGCCGCAAAGCCGCCTACCGCGCGATTGATCGCGCCATTCCGGCGCTGCAACCGGGAAAGTCGCTGTCCTTCGTCTTTTTACCGAACGGACAAGACCCCGATGACGTCGTGCGAAGCGGCGGGACGAAGGCTTTCCAGGCGTTGCTTGACCAGGCTGAGCCGCTGGTCGACGTCCTTTGGCGGCGCGAATCGGAAGCGCAGCCCTTGGACACGCCCGAGCGTAAAGCAGCGTTCAGAGCGCGCCTGCGCGCGGTGGTTAAAGAAATCGCCGACGCCGACGTTCGCAATGCCTATGCGAGCGAGATCGTCTCCCGGTTTCGGGCCGACGCCGCAGCGCCGGCGGGCGACCCGACAGCGTCTTTTGAGGGCGGCTTTTCCGGTGGTTTTTCTGGTGGTGAGCGCGCCTATCCGCGGCGATCGGGGTTCCGCCAGGCCTATCGTTCTGAGCATGACCGGCTCTTAAAGCGGTCGAAAATGTCCGAGGGCTTGAAAAATCGCCGGGCCGGGCTGGAGAACCGCCGCGAAGCGACCATCGCCTTGGCCGTTTTGCGCCATCCTTCGCTCGTTTGGGAGAACGAGGAAGTGGTCATGGGGCTGGAATTTCACTCAAAACCGATCGAAGGCGTCATGTCGGCGGTTTTCGCGGCGATTCTCGCCGATCCGGACCTTGACAGCGCCGGCCTGACAGCTCATGTGCAGAAAACGTCTTCGGCGGAGACCTTGGAGCAATTACTCGCAGACGAGTGGCTCAATCAGCAATTATTCCTCCGCACGGACGCCGAACTTCATCAGGTGCGGGCGGGACTGCGCGATGCGCTCCGCTTGCAGCTTTTAGCGACTAACGCCAACGCCGAGCTTATAGACTCGGCGTCGAGGCTGTTCGGAGATGACGACACCGCCGACAATAACGCCGCCGACAATGAGAAGGTCTGGAAAGCCGTGACCGCGGCCCGCGACGCTTTGGTTCAGTCGGGCGATTCCGATTATGGGCCGGCGGGGGACGCTTCGGAGGGCGGCGAGGCTGACGGCGGTTCTGGAGACGGCGTTTCAGGCGTTCGGCAAGCAAGCCCAGCGCTAATGGAGCGTTTGAAGAGGACAAAAGCCCGTTTCGAGTGACGGCGGCCTATCGTCGGTCGCCGCTTGGGATGTGGACGACGGATTGAGAAAGACCGATTCAATGCCCATATCCGTATACCAATACATGTTTGGTGAGTTAGGGCGGTAGGGGCGCTGTAGATGCTTTAGATCTCGATATGCCACGAATGACCAGTTGGTGTCGAGATCGATAAAACAAGGCGCCCACAAGGCGCGGCCGGTTTATCGTTTCCCGAGCGATGCAGCTGGCGAGTGAGCCTGCGCGCGACTGAGCCAGTGATGGCGCGAGCGTTAGAGACGGGCGTAAAAAGGATAAATAAGAATGGCGACGAGCACCGCGAAAGAAAGCCAAGAAACAGAAGCCGACGGCCCGATCCTCGATCTCACGGATGCGGACGTTAAGAAGCTTATCAAATCGGCCAAAGCCCGCGGCTATGTCACCTATGACGAGTTGAACTCCATTCTTCCGTCCGAAGAATTCACCTCTGAGCAAATTGAAGACGTGATGTCCCAATTGTCTGAAATGGGCATCAATGTCGTCGAGAACGAAGAGGAAGAAGAAGAGGGCGAGGCCGCCGCCGAAGCCCCCGCCGCCCAGACCAAAGCCCTCGCCAAGAAAGAAGAGAAGGGCGGGGCGGTCGTCACCACGAACACCTCCGCTTCCAATGACCGCACGGACGATCCTGTGCGCATGTATTTGCGGGAAATGGGCTCGGTGGAGCTCTTGTCCCGCGAAGGCGAAATCGCCATCGCCAAGCGCATTGAAGCGGGTCGCGAGACGATGATCCGGGCTTTATGCGAATCGTCGCTGACCTTCGAAGCTATCTCCGTGTGGCGCGACGAATTGAAAGAAGGCCGCGTGCTCCTGCGCGATATTATCGACCTCGACGCCACCTATGGCGGCGGCCCGGAATCGCGCCCCGACATGACGCAGCCGGAAGTCGCCGCGCGCGTTCAACGCGAAGAAGCGGAGAAAGCGGAAAGCGGCGAAGAGGACGAGGAAGAATTCGACGAAGGCGCTCTGTCGCTGTCGGCCATGGAGGCTGAACTGCGTGAAGAGGTCATGGAGAACTTCGACGCGATCTCTGAAGACTATAAAAAACTACGCCGGCTCCAAGACATCATGATCGAGGAGCAATTGCAGGGCGCAGACTTATCGGCTGCGCAGACCCGACGCCTTAAGAAACTGCAAAAAGAGATCGTTGAGCGTGTTCGCGCGGTGCGCCTCAACAATCAGCGGATCGAGGCGCTGGTCGGCCAGCTCTACGACATCAATCGCCGTTTGATGGCGCTTGAGGGCAAGCTCGTGCGTCTCGCCGACAGCCATGGCGTCAATCGGAAAGAGTTCTTAGGCGATTATTTGGGCGCTGAGCTTGATCCTGAATGGCTCGAACGCATTAGTCAGAAAACCGGCAAGGGTTGGCAGAACTTTATCGCCAAGGGCGAAAAGCAGATCGTTATGATCCGCGACGAAGTCGGCAATCTGTCGACGGAGACGGGTCTCACTGTCTCTGATTTCCGCCGCATCGTTCAAACGGTGCAAAAAGGTGAGCGCGAGGCGCGCATCGCTAAGAAAGAGATGGTCGAGGCGAACCTACGGCTCGTTATTTCCATCGCGAAGAAATACACCAATCGCGGCCTGCAATTCTTGGATTTGATCCAAGAGGGCAATATCGGCCTTATGAAAGCGGTGGATAAGTTCGAATATCGCCGCGGCTACAAATTCTCGACCTACGCCACGTGGTGGATCCGCCAGGCGATCACCCGCTCGATCGCCGACCAAGCGCGCACTATTCGTATTCCGGTGCACATGATCGAGACGATCAACAAGATCGTCCGGACGAGCCGGCAAATGCTGCACGAGATCGGCCGCGAGCCGACCCCGGAGGAACTCGCGGAAAAACTCTCCATGCCGTTGGAGAAGGTTCGCAAAGTGATGAAGATCGCCAAAGAACCGATTTCCTTGGAAACGCCGATCGGCGACGAAGAAGATTCGCATCTTGGCGATTTCATCGAAGACAAGAACACCGTCCTGCCAATCGACGCGGCGATCCAGTCGAACTTGCGCGAAACGACGACGCGCGTGCTCGCCAGCCTCACGCCGCGTGAGGAACGTGTTTTGCGGATGCGGTTCGGCATCGGCATGAACACCGACCATACGCTGGAAGAAGTCGGTCAGCAATTCTCGGTGACGCGTGAGCGTATCCGCCAGATTGAAGCCAAAGCCTTGCGCAAGCTCAAACATCCATCGCGCAGCCGTAAATTGCGTAGCTTCTTGGACAATTAGACCGTTCACTAAGCGATACAGGTCAATCAGCAGCCGAGCGATTGCGCCGGCCGCTTATCCTTTAAGATTCCTTAATCCCGCGCTGTTCTAGTCGCCCAAAAGGCTATGAAGAGGCGTGAGCGATGGATCTCAAAGAAGAAAAAGCGATCGGCGGGGATCCGAGCGCCCATTGGTATTACATCTCTAAGGGCAAGGCGATTAAGCAATTGCTCGGTGAGCGCGCCATTGACGGTCTTTTGGATGTCGGCGCAGGCTCGGGCGTATTCTCTCGTATGCTAACGGACGAGCAACGCGCGGCGCGTGCTGTTTGTGTCGACCCCAATTATGAAGACGCTTTTATCGACGCGCGGCGTACGGATAAAATCGATTATGTTCGCAATGTCGAGACTGTCGATGCCGATACGGTCTTGATGATCGACGTCATTGAGCATGTGGACGACGATGTCGCGCTCATTCGGGAGTATGCGGAGAAAGCAAAGCCTGGCGTCCAGTTTTTAATCTCTGTGCCGGCGTTTCAGTTCTTGTGGTCCTCCCACGACGAAGCTTTGGACCATCGCCGGCGGTATCGCTTAGAGGATCTAGAAAAAACGGTTATTGAGGCTGGTCTATCTCCTCTCCGTATGCGCTATTTTTTCGGGCTGTTGTTTCCCGCCGCCGCCGCCTCGCGGCTTGCCGAGCGGGCGCGCCGTGACAATGCTGCGCCGTCAAGCCAATTAAGCCACGCGCCCGGCTGGCTTAACCAATCGCTGGTGGCGCTTCATGATCTGGAGCGCCTGGCGCTTTTTCCCTTTAATAAGGTCGCTGGCGTCACGGCGTTCTGTCTCGCCGAAAAATCTGACGTCGCGGACGTGAAACGCGCGGCTTGAGCTTTAGCGTGCCTTAATCGAATAAGACGCTGCTGCGCTGCAGCGCAATTCGGCGATCCCCCCTATCGTTTCGATAAGGCGTATCCAAACGACCTCTGGACTTATTTTCTCCGTAATTGCTGCGCTGCAACAGCGCTTTTGGCGCGTTTCTTGCGCAATAATGGGGCGTGAGGTACGATTTCCGTGGGTGGATCGTCCGGCGCGCTGCGCACTAGAACCATAAAAGCATGCGCGCCCGATTGAGAAGGGTGTCTAAATGCAATCGTTTTTGCATAATCTGTGTACGGCCGGGGTATGCGGCGTGCTTATCGCCGTGACCGTGGTGGCGTTCATTTTGTTGTCGTCGATTTTCGGCGCGCCCGTTTTGGAGCGGATGGATTAGGCGCTTTTAAGCGACCGGCCCCGCCGTGTTCGCTGAGCGCCGGCGCTAATTAGAGCGACAGCAAAATACCAATTGGATCTATAGATCTTATCAGCTCGGATCGCGTTCTCCGGTTTAGTCAACATTCGAGCTGAACAAAAATAGGCCGGAATACTGCCGACGAACCTTGCGGCTTCTTCGACGCGCGCTACTCTCCGTGCGACGCCACGGCTCTGCGCCGTACGGGCGCAAATCCGCCGAATGGCCAGCAAGGAGATAAGGATGTCGGTTGACGGAACCTGGAACGTATCAATGAAAACCCCGATGGGCGAACAAGCGGCGACGCTGACGCTCGCTTCCGACGGCGGCGCTCTTTCGGGCGAAATGTCCGGCGCCACTGGCACCGCAGCGATTGAAGACGGCGCTGTGGACGGCTCCAAAGTGTCCTGGAAAGCGAACATCACCACGCCTATGCCGATGACGTTGGAGTTCGAAGGCGAAGTCGACGGCGACGCCATCAGTGGCAATGTAAAGCTCGGCTCCTTCGGCAACGCGCCGTTCAACGGTACGCGGGGCTAAGCGCCAGCGACGCCATCCCATTTTGATGCATGAAGCGCCGTTCTCCGATGAGGAGGGCGGCGTTTTTCGTGGCCGTCGGATTGGCCGATGACGCCGGCGTCGTCGGTTGATTTCGACGATCTGATGGCATGGCCATTGGCGTTAATCGTGCAAGTCTCTGGTGGTGTTGACGAGCGCGGCGATCGGGAGTTTTGGGAAGACCCGTCGCAGAGGGATAAGTGGAGCCATGCCATGGGGTGCTGTCGATGAGTGTCTCGGTTGAGCGATGGGAACGACGCGTTCTCGTGGCGCTGCTATGTTTCTGGGCTGCTTCCGGCGTGTTGATCGCTCTCGCGCCGCCGGTCGATGCTGAGCGATCCAACGCAGCGCCTTTCGAGGCGAGGCTTGAGCTGCAGGCGCGCAATTATGTTTCGCCGGGACGGATTATCGCCGCTGCGGACGGACCGACGGAAATTCGCCTTCGAGCCGTCCGAGGAGGCGTTTTTTATGAAACGGTGAACAGCGACAGACGGCGTCTTTTCAATGCGTTCACTGCTGAAGAAGCTAGTCCGCTCACCGGTGACGAAGCGGCTGCAATAGCAAAGAAGGCGCTGCTAATCGATGAGACTGAGGCTGTGGATGTCAGCTTCATTCCGGTTGCCGATGACGTTGGCGATTTTAGCGATAGTGGCGGTCACACCCTTTGGCGGATTAGTCTTGGGACAGATGGCCGTATTGTCGATGTTGATCCTTTGACGGGCGTGATGCTGTCCAGCGCACCATCCTCGCCGGCACCGGTCGACATTCTTCGCCGCATAAACAAGGCGTTGTTGTCTCGAGAAGCTTTGCCGTTAAGGATCGCGGGGGTCATCTTAACGTTCTTATCGGGCGGCTTGGTTGTGCGGCGATCCATGCAAAACTGTTCGCCGTGAAGCGTCGGCGTATAACGTCGCGCCCCTCTTGGTTGATATTGCTGTCGATATTAGGCGTAGAGATTTTTATAGGTCCGACGGCCTACCGTGGCCACTTACGATATCGGTAAGTTTTCTTAAATTGCGGGCTTAAAAGAAAAGCGGCCTAGGGTCCGTTGAGCGCTTGCGGTTTCTTGCTGTCGACCTTTCTTCTTTTTCAGACGGTTCTCCGCCAGCGGCTGGTTGGTCGTCCGCCGTCGTTTCATCCGAGTAGTCGCCTTCTTCCTCCATGCAGCGCTCGTCGAGCCGAGAGTACGAGTGCGTCCGAAACGGCGTTTTTAAGAAGAAGTAAGTCGTCTCAGCATCGTGTGCGATGATCATATGGTGATCAACAAGGGGCTGGTTCTCATCAATCGAACCGAACGCGCCGACCGATGCCGCGTCCTTAGTCGACAAAACACTTGAGGGTTTAGCGAACGCCTCGCCGACGATCGGCAGGCTTAATAAAAAGGCGAAAAGGGCGATGCGCGGCCCTGAGGCGACGCAATGGTCGTTAAGCACGTTCTGAAATACGCTTAGGCCATGGTTGTCGGGACGCGATTGTGTCATGCGACATCCTTTCCTTTCGCCTGCCTATTTGGATATCTGATTGCTCGAATTTCGACAAGTTTTCCCTCACTAAGCGCGCACAAAGGCGCAATTAGTGCGTATTTCGGGCTATTCTCTTAGCTTCAGTTCCGATCGTGTGATCCCCGCGAGTTTTTGCCGACTTATCAAACGCCGCGGTCATTGCTACATGCGGAGCCTATGACCGTACTCATTGACAAAAATAAGGCGGCGGAGGCGCGGCCTCGGCACCCCGAAAAGCAAAAGCGCCCCGATACGCCGGTGTTGCGAAAGCCCGCCTGGATCCGCGTAAAAGCGCCGGTTTCCGAGGGCTTCACCGAGACGCGTAAAATCGTCCGCGCCAAAAACCTTCATACCGTCTGCGAGGAAGCGGCGTGCCCCAATATCGGCGAGTGCTGGTCAAAAAAGCACGCCACCATGATGATCATGGGCGACACCTGCACGCGGGCCTGCGCTTTTTGCAATGTTAAGACCGGCTTGCCGAACGCGCTCGATCCCGACGAACCGGCGAATGTTGCGAGCGCCGTCGCGGATATGGGGCTAACCCACGTCGTCATCACGTCCGTCGACCGCGACGACCTGACGGACGGCGGCGCGGCGCACTTCGCTGACGTCGTCACCGCGATCCGCGTGGAAAATCCGCAAACCACGATTGAGATCCTGACGCCTGATTTTCTGCGCAAAGATAATTCGGCGGACATCGTGATTGATTCCAAGCCGGATGTTTTCAACCATAATTTGGAAACGACGCCGCGGCTTTATCTCTCCATTCGTCCGGGCGCGCGGTATTATCATTCGTTGCGGCTTTTGGAGCGCGTGAAAGAGCGTGACCCGTCAATGTTTACGAAGTCCGGCATCATGGTCGGGCTTGGCGAAAGCAAAGAAGAAGTCATGCAGGTGATGGACGATATGCGCTGCGCCGGCGTCGACTTCATCACCATCGGCCAGTATTTACAGCCGACGCGCAAACATGCCGCCGTTGATCGCTTCGTGACGCCGGAAGAGTTCAAGTCTTATGAATCGATCGCCCGCGCCAAAGGCTTCTTGATGGTGTCGGCGAGCCCGCTGACGCGCTCCTCGCACCATGCCGGCGAAGACTTCGCCAAGCTTCAGGCGGCGCGCCGCGCGAAGAACGCTTAAGACGTAAGGCGTTTTAATGCCGCGAAAATCTTCCGAAAAACGCGTTCCTTACAGCGCCGCGCAGATGTTTGATCTCGTGGCGGATGTTGAGGCGTACCCGTCTTTTATTCCTTGGTGCCAGGCCTTACGGATCGTCTCGCGCGAAAGCGACGGCCAATCGGAAGGCGATGACGGAAGCAAC
Organism: Pseudomonadota bacterium; assembly: GCA_039814575.1. Classification (GTDB taxonomy): domain Bacteria; phylum Pseudomonadota; class Alphaproteobacteria; order Caulobacterales; family Parvularculaceae; genus MED-G105. Next base: position 6,188 of record JBCCAY010000007.1, on the reverse strand, counting down.
GCCGGCGAGGTTGGCGCCGAGCGTTTTATCGCGGATATGATTGTCGGCTTCCGGCTTTTTCGAGAAAAGTTCCGCAGCGACGTGGCGCTTGATCGCGCGCGCCGTCGCATCAACACCACTTATGTTAGCGGTCCGATGCGATCGATGGCGAGCCATTGGCGGTTCGACGATGATGGCGCGGGCGGATCAATCGTCCGGTTCGAGATTGATTTCGCTTTCCGGAATCCGCTTTTACAGAGGGCGGCGCAAGCTGTCTTCGACGAAGCGTTTGGTAAAATGGCTGATGCATTCGTGAAGCGCGCCCACGTCGTCTATGGCGAGGCTTAACAGCCGTTTTTGGCGCCGGCTAAAGCAGGCATAAAACGCCGTAACAGCTGTCGAAGGCGTACCGGAAAACGAAATACATCAGCACGTCGAAGGCGAGGAGGGCGGCGAGCAACGGCGCCGCTAGGTATCGCAGCATGAGCCAAACGCCGCCGCGCGTCAGGTGCGGCGCCGGCAGGCTAAAGCCCTTTACGGTCGTATTGGAAGCGTCGGCGCCGCGGTTTTTCGAATCAGCCATTTGAGTCTTTGTCCGAACCATCCCAAAGACGATAAGACATGTCGTTTCAATTCGCCAAGTCTGAGATTGAAGACCGCGCCGCGTCGACGCGAACCGATAGCCCTGCGCGCTCTTTAAGCATTGTCTGGGATGACGGGCCGGCCGCCTCGGCGAAGGCTTGGGGCGCTCTCTATGACAAAGTCCCCTATGCGGCCTATCAACAGCACTATGCCTATGGCGAAGTGATCGCCGGGCTTGGCGGCGGCGTTCATCGGGCTGTTGTTCGCAGAGGTGACGCGCCTATCGCTCTTATTCAGTTACAGAACCGGCGTTTTTTTGGGTGCGCGACGCTGGCGACGATTATGCGCGGTCCGGTGTGGGTGCCGGAAGAGATCGACGACGCCCTAAAAGTCGACGTCTATCGGCTCATTAAGCAAACTGCTCCCATCAAAGGTTTGAAGGCGCTGTTGTTAATGCCGGAAACCGCGGAGGCGACAGCTGAGGCGGACGCAGGCCTAATTCGCGCCGTCAGCGCCTATCACACGGTTTTGGTGGACCTTGAGCGCGAGGAAGATGCGTTGCGCCGGGCGATGGACGGTAAATGGCGCAACCGTCTGCGCGCGGCGGAAAAAGCCGCGCTCGATATCGTAAAACTCGGCCGAAAGCCCGCTGATTATAGCTGGTTGCTGCAAGAAGAAGCCGAACAACAGGGGCGGGCCGGATACCACGCATTGCCGCCGGCGTTCACAACGCTTTTCCAAGAGGCGGCTGGCGCTTCAACGGTCTTTGCATTGGAGGCTAAACAAGGCGCTGAGCGCCTCGGCGGCGTTTTATTTCTCCGCCATGGCCGCGGCGCGACCTATCATATCGGTTGGGCGAGCGAGACAGGCAAACGTCTGAACGTTCACAATCTTCTCATGTGGCGCGCCATGCTGGCGCTCAAACAAAAGGGCGTCGCGACGCTCGACCTTGGCGGTCTCGACACCAATCAGCGCCCTGGCATCGCGCGGTTTAAACTGGGGCTCGGCGGTCGCCTTTTTTCCCAGGCCGGCGCTTTTTGTCTGTCGCCCAGCCGTCTTTGAGAATGGTCCTTAAGGTCTCTATAAGCGCGCGACCACGCGCCGCTTAGCGTAACAGCCTAATTCCACTATATCGGCCCCATGACCGCTTCTACTTCTTCCATCGACCCGTCCACGCGCCCGGTGGCGATTTGGCTTTTCGTCATGTGCGTTCTCGTCGCCGGCATGGTCGTCGTCGGCGGTGCGACGCGGCTGACGGATTCCGGTCTTTCCATCACCGAATGGAAACCTGTGACGGGCGCGCTGCCGCCGATGAGCGCCGCGGACTGGTCGGCTGAGTTTGAAAAATACAAAGCCATCCCCGAATACGACGAAGTGAATTGGGGGATGAGCCTTGCGGAGTTTAAGTTTATTTATTGGTGGGAATGGGGCCATCGTCTTTACGGCCGATTCTTAGGTTTTGCTTTCCTCATTCCCCTGATTGTTTTCGCCGCGATTGGGCGTATTAACCGGCCGCTTGGGGTGCGGCTTGGCGCGCTCTTTTTGCTCGGCGGATTTCAAGGTTTTCTCGGATGGTGGATGGTGGCGTCCGGCCTCGTCGATCGGGTGGATGTCAGCCAATACCGTCTCGCGGCGCATCTTGGGCTCGCTGTTGCGCTGTTTGGCGCGCTTTTATGGACGGCGCTTGATCTCGTCACGGAAAAACGCAAGCGTCGACTCCCCGGCGCGCCTTTAGCGCTTTTAATCGCCTTAGCCGTTTACGGACAGATTATCCTTGGCGCTTTTGTCGCCGGCTTGCGCGCTGGCAAAACTTTCAACACGTGGCCGCTGATGGACGGCGCGTTAGTGCCGCCCGGATATTTCGTCAGCGGCCCGCGCTTCAACGATCTCTTCGAAACCATGGCGGCGGTGCAGTTTAATCATCGCATCGGCGCTTATATGTTGCTCGCAGGCGCCGGCTTACTCTTCTGGCGGTATCGCGATACGCCGAACGCCCGTCGATATGGTTTCGTCCTGGCGGGCGTTTTGCTGCAAGCGGCGCTTGGCGTTTGGACGGTGCTTGCCTCGACCCCCATCGCACTTGGTCTCGCCCATCAGTTGGGCGCGCTGGCGCTCCTCGCGGCGGCGATTTATGCCGCGCACGGCGCCTATCGTCTCAGTCCTCAATCTGATGTTGGCGCGAAGCTCGGAATGATGTCCAATACTGGTAGCCCGTCCGTCGCCGCTTGAGGTTGACGCGCAGGAACGACCGTTTCATTCGGCAAGGAAAGCGCGTTAACGACGCCGTTCCACGGCGCTAGACGCACATAACCAGTCTCAAGACCAGTCTGCGGGCCCCTTGCCGGATCGTCGGCTGGTGTTTCGAGATCGTCAGCGGCGTTGGCGTTTGTTGGATTAATAGCCGGTCCCGGCGCCGCCAACGCCACGACGCCCGCGCGGTAAACGCCGCCATAGTTTCCGTAACCAACGCCAATCGCCGTCGGCGCTGAAACATCGGCGTAATCGAACGACGCCGCTAAACGAAAGGCGCCGCGTTCCGCGCCGTCATAATCCAACAAGCGTATGACGCCGTTCACGGATGAGACGGCGATATAGCCGCGCTCGGCGGGAGAACTTTGTGTTGGTTGACCGCTACGCGCCTCAGCGTTTTCTTCAGCGCTCGCATCATCTGTTTCGTCAGTAATGAGATGACTCCGCGGAAAGAGATCGAGTCCAATGGCGTTGTCTGAGCTTAAGCCGCCCCGCAAGAGTCGCGGCTCTTCGCCGTCAAGCGCATAGACGGCGCCAGCGGCGTTAAGCGCAAATGTCGAACCGTCGCGTCTATCCACGGTGCAGTCGACGGCGTCTTTGAAAGGAATGTCCTCTACGTTGGCGGCAGTAAACCCTTCGTCTTGATCATACTGCGCTGAAACCCGCTTAAGGCCGTTCTGTGTTACGGCGTAGAGCGTTATTGATCCTTTGACGACATCGCCGCCGCAGAGGCTGCGCACCTCAGACACAACGGGAATTACGCCAACAAATATGCCTGTACGGTCAATATTATCGACTGCGATAATAGAGACGCCGCTTTGATTCTGGGCGTCGCTTTTGGTGCTTGAGAGAAAAGCGAACCCTTGATAGGCCTCTGGTCGACCACCGGCGATGTCGTAGGCGATATGAACGCTCGATGTTGGCGCTTCGGACAATGTCGAGACAGCGGCGCCGGTTTCAATATCGAAAGTGGCGACGCCTTGTGCGCCGGCGGCGATGACGAGCCCGTTAAATGCAAGGGTTGGGTGCGCCCAAAATCCGATGTCGGCGACTGCGCCGACGTCGGCGTCAAACGCGTCCGCGATTGTTACTGCTGCAACAGAGACGTGCGCGTCGTTTTCTATTGCAGACTCTGACCGACTTTCGTCGCCAGTAACCGAACGTAGCGCGGTGTCGACCTGGCCGCATCCGATTACCGTAACGATACATAAAGAGGCGATTTTGGCGACCGACGTGTAACGCTGGCGCTGTTTATGACGACACATGAGGTTTCCTTCAACTTGACAATATTGTCACCCGGTTGGCTGTATTTTCCCAATGTTTTCTGAGGGTTCTATGTTTTAACTTACATCTTGACAGGACGCGAAGAGCATCGCGTCTCAACACCGCTTCGTCAAAGACAACGAAAAGTGATCGCTAGCGCGCCACCCAAGTTTCACGCCGCTGAAGCTTACTGAGGCCGGCGAAAGAATGCGAGATCGCGATATCCGATCACGCAATTGTCAATCAGAATTCTACGTTTCGCGGAGGCCTTATCAACGCCGGCGGTTGCCCGATTATGTATGAAAAGTAATACTCGGATTTGAGCTGGTTTTCAGCGCTTGTCAGCGGGCCGGCCATGACCCGCGCACTGGGGCTTTAGAGATCGAAAACCAACCAAGCTAGCACGCATCGCCTTAGTCGGAACAATCTTTATATGAAGTTTATATCCATCGCCTCGCTGGCGTCTATTGCATTGTTTTCAAGTTCAGCCTTCTCGCAAGACGTCGAGGCTGACAGCCACAACGCGGCATTTGAGAAAACAATCGCGATTGTCGGCGTCGATATTGTCAACCCGCTAGGGCATGACTTGATCGACGATGCGACGGTTTTGATCCGTGGTGATACGATTATTCGTGTTGATGATCAGGGCGACGTTGAAATTCCAAAAGGGGCGGATATCATTGCCGCGCACGGCAAATGGCTGATCCCAGGGTTAATGGATCTCCATGTGCATATGGGTATAGATGGCAGTCTATTCGGTTGGTACGAGGATGGACTACCAAAGCGTCCAGATGATTTTCCAACGCCGGAAGAGAACCTAGAAACAGCGCTTTTGTATCTAGCGCGCGCCGGCGTAACGACTGTTCAGAGCTGCGGTGAGAGCGCTTGGGCCTACAAAAATAGTCTAACGATTAAAGAACGCGCCGCCGCTGATCCGCGTGCGCCCAGGTTTGTGCTGTCGACGCCGGCGGCGTTTCCTCGGCTGACGGATCCAACTATGAATTACCGAATTACGAGCCCCGAACAAGGACGAGAATTCGTTCGACGTTTTGATGAGGAATACGACGTCGATTGGCTCAAAGTCTACTTCGCCGACGGCAAGTTTGAGGGAGAAGGGCCAGACACGGAAGAAACCTATAGGGGGCTGCTTCCGATTGTTAAGGCGATGTTGGATGAAGGTCGCAGCCGCGGCATGCGCAATGGTGTTGACGCGGTGGAAGTTTGGCGGGCGAAAGACGTCTTAAGGATGGGCGGTAATTTGGTGCATGGCGTGTTCTTTGGCGATGTCGATGATGAGTATATTGATTTGATGAAACGGAACGATGCACATCAGATTTGGACTGCTGTCGCTTCGGTCCGCTGGTTCGGTCCGCTGGTTCGGAGCGCTGGTTCGGAGCGCTGGCGGGGCATCTCGATCCGACAACTGCAGAGCTGCTTCACAGCGACCCAAACATTATGGCGCACCTGATCGATGTTCGTGGGCAGGCTGAAGAGCTTGTTATTCCTTCAGGTGGTTCGCGCTTCGACAATATGACAGTTGCTGACGCGATGCGCGAACAACCGTATACAGAAGAAATAGAGGTGACCGTTCCAAACCTGCGACGTGTCTTTAAATCGGGAAATTTGGTGGGGGTCGGCACTGATGTCGGGATAGTAGGCATTCCTTATGGCGCCCGAATCTTTGCTGAGTTCGGTTACTATAGAGACGCCGGACTATCGCCGCGAGAAATCCTTACTGCGGCGACTATCAACAATGCGAAGATTATCGAGCTCGAAGATGAGTTAGGGTCGATCACGGAAGGTAAGAAGGCTGATCTCGTCTTGCTCGATGCTGATCCGATGGTGGACATTATGAATGCGTCGGTTATCCGGGGGGTTATGCGCAATGGTCAGTATTTTAGCGCCGATGAGTTAAACGCAGATACGCCGCAAGAGGTCGTGACGCGGTTACGGAACGCTTACAACGCCGGTGACTTAGAGGCCATACGAAAAATAAGTTGAGTGGTTTCAGCGGTTTATGATTCTCTTTGTTTGCTTAGAACACGGAGTATCACGATGCCTTGGACTGAAACCACTCGACCAGATTATGACCGGCGTTCTTTGCGGTATGCAAG
>JBCCAY010000033.1:0-12005 GCA_039814575.1 Pseudomonadota bacterium | reverse complement strand
CGCCGTTCGAGCAGGCGTTCCGGCAACGAAGTGTTCAAGCAACTTGTTCGTTTGAATATGCGTGAGTTTTGAATGCTTTAGCCGCATTCCGCCATCCTAGATGTGTCAAACATCTGGGACAGCCCCTAAAATTTATGTGGCCCGTTATAAGAGCAACTTTTAAGTTGCAACGCCGCAATGGCTTTATCGATACCAAGTTGAAACTTTTCGTTGCCCTGACGACATCGCCCCTTGGCCATCCTTCGAGACGCAGAGCTGAGGCTCTGCTCCTCAGGATGAGGGGGGAGAGGCCTGAAGTTAAGAAAGCGGCCTACCCCTCATCCTGAGGAGCGCCGCTCGGCGCGTCTCGAAGGATGGCCAAGGGCTCCAACGCCCCGACCACAACAAAAAACGGATTTCCCGCCGCGCCGTCCGCCGCTATCCTCTCCGCCATGCGCATCCTCGCCGTCATCGCCGCCCTACTCGTCGCTGCGTTCTTCGCATTGCGCACGGCCGACACCGACGCCGCCGACGTGATCGCGAAATATGGGCGCCGCCCTCCGCCTTTGCTGACGGCGCGAAGGGTCAAGACGGCGGTGCGGGCCTGCGGATCCATTATCGCGACAAAGGCTGCCGCGCCTGCCCGGCGATTGTGCTCATCCATGGTCGAGCGCCTCGCTGCACACGTTCACGCCCCTCGCCACGGCGCTTGGCGCGCGCTATCGCATCATCACCTATGACCAGCCGGGCCACGGGCTCGCCGGGCCGCACCTCCGCGACGATTACTCCGCAGACGGCATGGTCGAGGCGCAGGACCTTGTCGTGGAGACACTCGGGCTCGACAGTTTCACGCTCGGCGGCAACTCCATGGGCGGCTGGGTCGCCTCGCGGTATGCGTTGGCGAACCCAGAGGGCGTCAACGCCCTCATCCTCATTGATACCGCGGGCGCGCCGCCCCCGAATCCATGAGCCCACATCCTCTTTAAATTGAGGCGCGTCAGAAACTTCCGACAGACACAGATATTCTAACGTCTTCTGAGGCTGCTCCTCAGTGCACGATCTAAAATCTTGATTGTCGCGTACCGGACGCGAATAATTGCCGCATCTTTCTAGCGCGACGCTCGAGCGAGCCGCTCAATCCGCCCAAAGCCCTCGTATCGCAATGCGGTTCTTCGGTGCTGGCGTCGGCCACTTCAGCCTCAGGATGCGGCGCATTGTGCAAAGGCCGGTGATGAAAAGCGTCCAGCAAAAGCCCCGCGATCGACACAGCTTCAGGGAATGGCGTGTATTCAGCCGATGTCATGTCGTCTAAATGATAAATTGTTTTTCCGGGAACAAGATTAAACCGCCCGCACATCTCTTGGTAGTCGTCTACTAGAGCTTTGCTAGCATCGCGAACCAGCTCATCGGTTAAATGCGGCCCCGCACCCGAAAACCGCTTTTGGAACATAGCGCGATATTTACGTGGACGGACTTTTTTCCTATAAGCAATATTCACATTGCGCAGCACTTCCACACCCAAGGCTGAAAGCCCTTCATTAACGCGGTGGGCGGGCAATGTCGGCAAATCAGCCAGGCTGCAAAAATCAGCAACGATATCGCCGTCCTTCAATGCGCGCCCGTCAAACCAACGCACAATGACATTCTCGTCGCCGAAAGCGTCGGCCCAATCAGCAAGACGGCGCCCCGGCTTCCTCTTCTTCAGTTGAGATTTGACGAATTCAGGTAGATCCGCTTTCCCACCCATTTTGATCGACTGAACATAAGCGCTTACAAGATATTTGTCCGGACGCCTCAGATAACAAACAAGCTTAATCTCGTCGAAACGCTCTCGCAGAAAGTTTGCAACGCTACGGGCTAATTCCGGACACGCACAATTCCAAAGTTCTTCATCCGACATAATAACGGGTGCATCTTTGGGTAAAGCGGTCAATTCTTTATCAAAGCTTTCGATAAAAGCGTCTTTGTAGGTCCGCCGGTCATCGTCGCTTTTAATGCCAAAGCGCCTTAATGGAGTAGGCAATGGCTGATCAAGCGGCGTCAACGCATAGCGCAAACCGACGTGCCGCTCCACAAGACCTTCGCCAATTTCACGGCCAGACCTTGGATAAGATCCATAATAATGGCGAAGAGAATTCTGTAGGCTGCTGGTTCCTGTTTTATTCGAACCGATATGAAGATAGAGATGCATGGAAGTGGGAGCGCTCGGCAATGACAATTATTACGCTTCATTAAACATACTTAATCGATTGAAATCAAAAAGAATCTTAGACGCACCGATAGCGAGCCCCAATCACACACAACCCAGATTAGACAAACTCCGATCGGCACAACCTTTGGAAACTCTTTTTTTCGCCCTTCACTGAATAATCTAATGCTGATCTAAAGGCGAAAATGCGGACACGACCCATTCCTCGGCCCCAGTATTACGACATAGACGCAACAAAACCGAAGAAGTCGAATTTCCTGACGCCGCATTCACCGCTATCCTCTCCTCATGCGCATTATCGCCGTCATCGCCACCCTTCTCGTCGCTGCTTTCTTCGCATTGCGAACGCCCGACACCAATGCCGCCGACATGGTCGCGAAATACGGGGGACCGCCCTCCGCCTTTGCTGAAGGCGCAAAGGGTCTAGACGGCGGTGCGGGCCTGCGCGTCCATTATCGCGACGAAGGCTGCCGCGATTGCCCGGCGATCGTGCTGATCCATGGGTCGAGCGCCTCGCTGCACACGTTCACACCCCTCACCGCGACGCTTCGCGCGCGCTATCGCATCATCACCTATGACCAGCCGGGCCACGGACTCACCGGGCCGCATCCGCAGGGCGATTACTCCGCAGACGGCATGGCGGCGGCGCTGGTCCTTGTCGTGGAGACCCTCGGGCTAGACACTTTCACGCTCGGCGGCAACTCCATGGGCGGCTGGGTCTCCTGGCGGTATGCGCTGGCGAACCCAGAGCGCGTCGGCGCCCTCATCCTCATTGACGCCTCAGGCGCGCCGCCGCCCGAAGACGCAGAGCCTGCACAGCTCTATCTCGGCGCGCGCCTTCTGCAGAACCCAATCGGCCAAGCGCTCGTGCAGCACATCACACCGCGCAACCTCGTCAAGCGATCCCTCCTCGACAGCGTCGCCAATCCGGCTTTCGTCAGTGAGGCGATGATTGATCGGTATTGGGAACTGTTGCGCTATCCCGGCAATCGCCGCGCCACGGCCTTGCGCTCCGTCACCGACCGCGAGTCGGCCTATGGGAAAAGCCTGCCCGAGATCACGGCGCCGACGCTCATTCTATGGGGGACGGAGGATCAAGTGACGCCCGTTTATGACGCGGAGACCTTCGAACGCCTCATCCCCAATGCTCGCCGCGTCATGATTGACGATGCCGCGCACTTACCCATGGAAGAAAAACCGACCGAAACCGCCGCGGCGATTGAAGCCTTTATGGCCGACATCGCCGGAGATGAAGCGGCGCAGTAAACCGCGCTATCCATGATCGTTTAGACTTCGAAGAGCCGGTACGGCGCGTTCCTACCGTCTTTTACGTCTGTATACGTTGTTTTAGGCGCTTTGATTTGTCAAGGGCGCCGAAGGCGCCGCGAAGCGGTTACACCCTTGACAAACCAAACCGCCTGAAAAGGCTGGCCATTAAGGGCTGTAAGCCGGAAACCGGCTTACAGCCCTTAATAGAAAATACCGACAGCATTCGATTAAAGCTCAGAGGTCTGATGGTACAAAGATTACTCGCAAAGAAGCGTAACGCTCCGCCCTAATCTTCGACGCGACAATGGGGGCCGTTCATCACCACCGTCATGGGGTCGGGGTTCTCCGTACTCATCCGAAAGGCTGTCACGCGCCCCAGAAAGTCGATATCCTTCAACTGTGCAAGAAGACCTTCCGCCATCACCGCCGCCGCGTCAGGCGGCAAGTCACAGCGCAACGCCTTCGCACCGAGCGCCTCAAACGACGCCGCGCAGACGCCGTCCTCCTCCGCCGTCGGCCCAATCACAGTTCGCTTTAGCGTGCGCCCCAAATCGGCCGACCAATAGTCCTGCTCCAGGGGCGTGCATGTCGTTAGCGCTTCAGCGAAGGAGCCGGTTTCACGCACCACCCGTGGCTTGCCGTATTGATAGAGATACCCCACCGCGGCCAGAACGATTACCACGGCGATACCGGTTAAAACCCGCTTCAGCATGCTCTCCCATCTCCTCCCCTAAAGTGAAAACCCCGCGCTCAGAAAACTGAACGCGGGGGAAGAGTGCCATCGCGCCGGTTAATTGACCAGCGCCAGAGGAACGCCGAAACGCGCCGCTTACTTGCCGGCGGAGCAGCCGTTGCGGCCGTTCTTCACCTCGAAAACGCCGATGGTGCCGCTCACCTCATAGGCGACGACAAGCAAAGGCTCGCGGTTCGGGCTTTCGTTCGCCGGAATGAAGAGAAGGCCTTCCGGCGCGAGGTCCGTCGAGGTGCTGATTTCTTCAACGGAGAAATCGCGCGTATTCGTATAGTCGCAGAACTGCGGCGTATACGGATCGGTGATATCATAGGTGACGACGCCGCCGACGCGCTCAAGACCGACAAAGGCATAGCGTTTGCCGCCAATGCGGCCGATGTCGGTTCCTTCAGGCTCCGGCCCTTTAGCGTCGGACCGGCTGTCGAACGAATTGTCGTCATCATTGGCGTTGAAATTATCCGGCAGCGCGGCGGCCGTGATTTGCTCAAGGTCGTCGCCGCTGTCGAAGATCTGTTCGCCCGCCTCACTGTAGATCGAGAACGACCGCGCGCCGTAGGAGAACAACTTATCAAAGTCGCCGTCGCCGTCCGTGTCGCCGTCAACCGTCGAGACTTCCAAACGGCCGAGCGCTTCGTTTTCTTGCAGCTCAGCGGCGTTCGGGAAGGCCGTCGGGTCAAGGTCCAAATCGCCGACGCGATCGTCTTCATCTCGAGCATCGCCTTCATTGGCGGTAAGGTAATAGGTGTCGCCGCGGAAACGGAACACCTTTAGCCCATCCGGCTGGTAAAGGCCGTAGACCGGCTGCGGCGCGATATTGATGGCGTCATCGCGGTCGCTGGGGTCGATGCCATTGCCTTCAAGGCTATGGTCTTTAAAGCCGAGTCCGGAAACGCGCGTCACTTTGCACGAGCGGATATCGACCGTTGCAACAGCGTTGGCTTCTTGCAGAGCGACGAACGCCTTGCGGCCGCTGAACTCAACGCCGACAAATTCCGGCTCGAAGTCGAACTCCGGCGTTTTGTCCGGGAAGAGGCGCACCGTGTCATCGAGATCGCCGGCGTCGAAGCCGGAGAAATCCGCCTCGCAGGTGCGGGCCCGATCAACGCCGCGCCGTAGATCGATAATGCTGACCGAACCGCGCGGATCGATGTTGTCGGTAGGCTCCCCTTCATTTGCGACAACCGCATAGCGGCCGTTTCTGGAGAAGGTCACCATGTCGGGTAAGAAGCCTACCGTCACCGCGCCGAGTTTCGCGCCAAACGCATTAAAGAACTGCACTTCGCCGCGGCTCTCGCCGTCATTGACGTTCACCGCGACGGCGACACGGCCACGCGACACCGTAACGTGCGTCGGCTCGCCATTGATGGCGATCTCGCCAACTTTTGTCGGCGCAGAAGGGTTCTGTAGACTGAGGATATCCACAGCGCCGGTTTCGCCATTGGTGACGAAAAGGCGTTTGGAACGCTCGTCAAACGCGACAATCTCCGTGCCGCCTTCAAAGCCGCTTTCATACCGACCAAGAAACTCCAGCGACGCGTTCTCGCCAGCGAGCGCCGCCGTTGCGCCGATGCTGGACCCGAGCGCTAGCGCCGCGGCGCTAAGCTTTAGACATTTGGTGAAAGACGACATGGAAGATCTCCCCTTCTGAGGTAAATAGCGGAGTGAAAACAACCCTTTCGAGAACCCGAAAGGCGCTAAGCGATCTTCTATGGCGCTTTTACGACACTGTTATAACAATCGCGAAGAGCGGGATAACAGTCGAAATTCTGACGACGTCAGGCGGCCCGGTCGCGATTAATCAGCAATAGGATTAAAGAAGAGACAGCAGCAGCGGCCGCATAGACTTCTGGCAGCCAATCGGTGATCCAAACCGGCGCCAGCTTAACCAAAGCCTTTGCTTGGGCGGCGCCGTCGACGCTATCGGGCATGCCGGCGATCTGCTCAATGAGTCTCTCATAGTTGCCGTAATTGTCGACCTGCCCGGCATAATTGATCACCATGAACGCTAAATACGCCACGACCAGAATAATCCGCTCGGTCACGCCTGTTCGACCGCTTGCAATATAAATGATACCGAAAATGGCGAGATGAACCGTCAGAAAATAATTCCACGTCTCGGAAATAAGCGTCCTGTTGGATGCTAAGAGATCGCTGATTTCATAGCCGGTCACAGTCGCCCTCCTGAGGGTCGCCGGCGATAGTACCCCATGTCAAACACCAACGACGCTCACCAGTCTAAGCGTTCGTCGGAGAGAACGACAACCATAATTCCTTTGTCGAGATAAACCGCTTCCCGCGCCGGCCACGGACGCCGGTCTTGGACACTAGGGCGCACCGCAGCGCGCTCTTCGTCGGTCACTTTACGAAAACGCTGATCGATCAATCGAAACACCCGTTCGCGCGACCATGGAAAAAGTCGCACGGTCTGTATCTCCCCTCGCGGACCGGCCCGCCAATGCTGAACCCCAAAAACTGCGAGCGGCACAGCCTCAGCGGCCGCCGATTCTCGTGACGGCGCGAAAAGGTCCGGCGCATCATCAGCGATGACATCATCGATACGGGCGATGATACGCTCAACAAGCGCCCGATCGCTTTGCCAGGCCAAATATTCATCATAGCTCCGCTGGCTGATCAAAATCATATTGAAAAGAACAAACAGCGCCGCCGTCATCCCGAGCGCTAAACATACGAATGCTTTAAGCCGGCGCAACGGTTCAAGGTTCGGTGCGTTCGAACCGGCGCTTCCGGGCGCGTCTATCGTTTTAAGGGAGTGATCTAACGCAAGCGCAGCGAGCCCGGCATAGGCGGTCGCATAGGCGTATAAACTTCGTGCCGGATAGTAGCCGGTCATTGTAACGAAAGCGAGGCAAAACGGGCTGATCGTCAGAAGCGCCGCTGCAACGCCCGAAACGCTGAGCGCATCGTAACGACGCGCATGCACGCCGGGAACACCGATAACGACAAGCGACACGAAGATGAGCACTAGGACTAATACATAATAGACAATCGGGAAATATCGCTCAAAGTCACCTGTCAAGAAAGGCACGACGAAGCGTCCAAACAATTCCCATATGACAGGTCCTCGAGAAAAAACGCCTGAAAAATCGAGCGCCACCCGCGGCCCGAGCGACCAACCTCCGGCAGCGTAAATAACGTCTGTAGCAAGGGAGAAACCGCACAGCGCCAAAACAGTGACGAGCAAAGCGACGCCGGCGCGGCGAGCGGCGACGAGAGGTCCGAGTTCCGGGGCCATCGACCACGCGATGATCCCGATAAGGACGGTCGTCGCACCATACATTAGCGCGGCGGGATAAAGCGACATGGCGAGAAGAACAAACACACCGCCAACGACCCGTTTGCTCAGAGCCCCGCCGAAGACGCCCAACAAAAGCCCCAAAACCATGAAAAGGTTCGCCGCCATATAAGCGAGGCGTGTGCTGTCAAACGAAAATAAGAACTGATAGTGGATCGAGATGCTGGCGATCAAAACAAAGGCGATCCGCGCGCCGGTCGTTTTTAGACCGATAAAGCGCGCCTGTAAAAAACCGGACCAAATCAGTAAACCAAGCCCAATGAGGCTAGCCGTGACCGGCGTCGGGTTATTCGCCAAGAGCTTTGAATAAACAAAAGCGTACCCCCACCGCCCCTGCATCAAAAACGCTTTCAAGGCGTCGTTTTGCACCTGCGTGATATCGTCTTCATTGAAGACCGGCGCGACCGCCTGGAAGAGATAGGCTGCAACAACAACGCCATAGAGCGCTGCGTAGGCCCATAGGGGCGTCTGCGAAGACGACGCCAATTGACGCAGGCGCTCTAGTGGCGCGGCGCTTCTCTCCGGCGCGATTGTTAGATTTTTGACGAACGAGACACCCATCGGCGGTTTCCGGCCTTTCCGCCGTTAACAAACCGCAAAGCCTTGGAAATAGCGTTAACGACGGCACGTAGCGCTGGGCGCCGCTTCTGACCCGACATTGCGGGCCGCCACATCTGGCGACCGCGATTGTCGACGACGACGCCCCCTCTCAATCGCAAATAATGTCCAAGCCGCGATCTCGCTATTATTGCCATCGGGCCTTCAGACTACTTATACGGTACAGCGTATGTACCGACGCCCAGCGCTGGCGACCAACGGGCCAATGCAGCACCACCCATGGGTCGCGCTCTTACTAGGCGGCCTGAAAACAGCATGCGCGCGGCGTGGAGAAGGTCATTTTGCGATAGCGCGGCGTTGGGGGCCCGAATGCGCAATCAATTCGCAATCAAAAGGCGTTGTAGACCCTATGAAACTACTGCTCGGCCTCTATCGCCTCTTTTGCATGCGGGTTGTCAGCACCTATACACGCCACGAACTTCCAGGCTGGGGCCGCGTCTATGACGCCTTTGTCGGCTCCTATCGCCGAGACTGGGCCTGGGCGGACGCCGAACCGGTCGAGATCGTCGGCAAACTCCACGGCTATCGGATGCGTCTGGATTTGCGCCGCTGGTCGGATCGGAGCGCTTATTTCTTGCGGCGCTTCTACGACCAAGAAACACAAGCGGTGATGCTCGCCTTTTTGCGTCCGGGCGAGACCTTGATTGATGTCGGCGCCAATGTGGGCATGATCACGCTCCTAGGCGCACGCCTCGTTCAACCTCGTCGGGGCGTCAGATTTCGAAAGGCCGTGGCGGGAAAAGTCATCGCTTTCGAACCCAATCCAGAAATGGCGGCGCGGCTGAACGAAACACTGCAAAAGAACAACATTAAGAACGTCGATTTACGTTCGATCGCCCTTGGGGCGCAGTTTGGACATGCGGCGCTGCACGTGCCTCGGGTAAATCCAGGGGAAGGCTCATTCGGCGCCGGCGCCTATGACGCCGACGACATGGAAATGGTCGACGTTAAGGTCGAAACAGGAGACGCGTCGTTAAACGGCGCCCCTGCCGATTTTATCAAAATCGATGTTGAGGGGTTCGAACTGGAGGTTCTAAAGGGGCTCGCAGGCACACTTGAGAAGTTCAAACCGGGGCTCGTTATAGAAGTCGATCAGACCCACCTCGCGCGATGCGGCCTCACGCCCCGGCGCCTGTTCGAATACTTAAAATCATTGGGTTACGAACTGTATGCGCCCTGTGTACGCCGTGGCGTACACTCTTTGCGGTTAGCGCCGCTTTCAGATATTGACATGCTGCAAGCGCCCAACGGCGTATTTTTGCACCCAGAGTCCGCGTGCCGACAACGCGCTAAACGACTTATTGTCTCAGCTGTTTAACAACGCAAACAGCGCCAAATGCAACGCCCGTTGACTTGAAAGACCGATTGAAATGAGACTGTTACACGTCACCGCAGCGCTCGGCGGGTTCGCAAGCGTGGCGCTCGGCGCCTTCGGCGCCCATGGGCTCGAAGCCGCCCTCTCCGCTGAAGGGCGCGACTGGTGGGACACTGCGAGCTTTTATCTGCTAAGCCATAGCCTCGCCGCCCTTGTCTGCGCAAACGCGTCCCACGACACTAACAAACGACGCGCCGGTTGGGCGTTTATCTGCGGCGCGTTTATTTTCTCGGGATCACTCTACGCGATGGCTCTCGGCGCACCGCGCTGGCTTGGCGCGATAACGCCCATCGGCGGCGTCGGCCTGTTACTAGGATGGGGCTTGCTCGCCTATGGCGGGCTGCGCGGCAAAGGTTAGTTACGAAGACCAATTACAGGGGCTATTTGCAGGTTTCTAAGGAGATGCCTCGACCAGACCTAGGCTGCCCGCTCTGAAAACTGCCCATATTTGCGGAAACGCACCATATAGGTCGGCAACACCGCCTCCACCGCCGTCGGTTCAACGCCAAGGTCATCAAGTGTTTTGGCATTTTCAGAAACAATATTGTCCGACTGCAGGAGTTTGATCTGATCGCGCGTAATTGGAGGGCTGACAAACGGCAAGGCCCCCGCGACTTCGCCCACGAGGCCCATAATAGGTGCAACAGCGAACGGAATCGGCGCCAAGAACCGTTTCTGCCCCGTTTCGGCAAGCATCATCCCCAACAGCTCTTTGAACGAATAAACGCCCGGACCACCGAGCTCGTAAACGCCGCCGGCGGCCTCAGCTTGTTCAAGCGCAGCGCAAACCGCGTCAGCCACATTATCAACATAGACCGGCTGAAACTTCGTCTTACCGCCGCCGATCAATGGCAACGCCGGCGACAACGCGCCCATCTCCGCGAAGCGATTAAAGAACTGGTCTTCCGGACCGAAGACGATTGACGGACGCAGAATCGTCGCTGACGGCATGAGCTGACGCACCGCGGCCTCCGCCTCGCCCTTCGTACGCGCATAATGGCTTTCACTGTCAGCATCGGCGCCGATCGCTGAGACATGCACGAACGCTTCGACGCCTGCCTCAGCGGCTTCATGGGCGATTGTCGCAGCGCCAGCGGCCTGCACCGCATCGAATTTTTGGCCGCCCTCTTGGAACAAGATGCCGACGCAATTGACGACAGCGTCGGCGTCTTTCATCGCCTCGCGCACCGATCGGGCGTGACGGATATTCGCCTGCGTCAACTGAATCTGACCGACGGCGCCCATCGGACGCAGAAACTGGGCGTGATGCGGACGCCGCACAGCGACCCGAACGCGCCATCCGCGCTTCGCCAATTCACGCACCACATTGCGGCCGACAAAGCCGGATCCGCCGAACACAACCGCCAATTTTCCGGTCATGGGATAAACTCTCTTTTGCTGCTGACGCCGGACTAGCCGAAACCGCGCCCGACGACAATCAATCTTGACGGCTTTGCCGTCGCAGCGATGGAGGAACGGCCCTATTTCATCCGATGTGCAGCGTAATGGGCGCTTTTTCCGAATCGACGCCGCGTCGCTTTGCGCCTCCAACTGCGTCGCCGACCACGATTTGACAAAACCGCGCAGCCGGTCATAAACGCGTCTTCGCTTTAACGTGCCCAGATGGCGGAATTGGTAGACGCGCTGGCTTCAGGTGCCAGTGGCCGCAAGGCCGTGGAGGTTCGAGTCCTCTTCTGGGCACCAGCTTTTTGATCTCACGACAATCGGCTTCGAACATGTCTTCAATGGGGCGCTCTGGCAAGGCGGCGCACGCTCGTGGGGGAGCCGATGACGCAACAATCTCTACGGTCTATTTTTTCGGAGCGTGCTCGGGGGTGGAACTCCCAAGCTTTTATGGAACACGTCCTCTACATGAGGGTGTTCATCAATTTGCATGGCGAAATTTATCAGATACGGGAGCGCGTGACGCGACGCACAGCGGCTAGAGTCTCGGACTTTTAATCAGACGCATGTTCTGCATGCTTAAAGAAGTTCCAGCATTCGTGCTGTTTATACAGATCGCAGATATTGCCCACGGCGCGCCACAGTTCATCGATGCGTCTGATATTTCTGGCGCGTAGATGAGCTTTCAGTTTTGAGAAGGCCATTTCTATAGGGTTGAGATCGGGCGAGTACGGCGGCAGGAACAGCATCCATGCACCGCGTGCGCGAATACTGTTTTCTGCTTCGGCGCTTTTGTGGGCGGACAGATTATCCATGATGACGACATCGCGCGGGCGTAGTGTCGGGGTGTAGTTGCCCCCATTTGACCTGACAGTTGGCTACGGTTTTTGGGCTTTTCGGAATTCGCGCGGCGATTTCCATTTGAGCCCGGAATGTGGATGGTTTCCGTTGTAATCCTCAATCCATCCGGCGAAAAGTTGAAGTGCGGTTTTTGCGTCGGGAATTTGGGCGATGCGGATATAATCGTGCTTCAATGTTTTGACGAAAGCTTCGGCAACGCCATTGCTTTCAGGACTGGCGACCGGCG
>JBCCAY010000032.1:0-13555 GCA_039814575.1 Pseudomonadota bacterium | reverse complement strand
GTCGATATGGCTGCGGCTGCGATTGATCGCTTTATGCAAGCAAATAACCACAAATGCTTGAAACGATTTCACATTAATCAGGCCACCGCCTTTCGTGATAAATTTGAAAGTCAATCCCATCCTAAAACCGGAGAGCCTCTCAGCCGTTCAACCGTTACGACGACCTTGAAAGCGCTCAGAGATTTCACCAAATGGCTCGCTGATCAGCCCGGATACAAGGCGCGCATAAGCTACAGTGACGCGCAGTATTTCACGCCGTCGCTACACGATGAGCGAATCGCACGCGCTAGGCGACCAATGTATGTGCCGACGGTTGATCAGATACATCAAGTTATCGCGAATATGCCGTCGGCAACCGTGATCCAAAGACGTGACCGGGCGCTGATCGCTTTCACAATGCTGGCTTGCCCCCGCGACGGCGCCGCCGCTTCCCTTCGACTCAAACACGTTGACCTAAACGCGCGCAAGGTCATTCAGAGCGGCGCCGATATGAAAACAAAATTCCGGAAAACTTTCGTCACCTATTTCATGCCCGTCAGCGGTGAAGCCGAGGGCGTTGTTGCGGCTTGGATAGACGAACTAAAGACCGACCATGGATTCGGCCCTGAAGACCCTCTCTTTCCCAAAACGAAAGTAGGGCGGGGCGCCAGCGGCGGGTTTGAGGTCATGGGTCTCGATCGCGGCCCATGGGCGAGCACCACCAAAATCTGCGAGATCTTCAAAGACGCCTTTGAGGCGGCAGGCCTTCCACGCGTAACACCTCATGCCTTTCGTCACACGCTCGCATTGTTTGGAATGGAGATCTGCAAAACGCCGCTGGAGTTAAAGGCTTGGAGCCAAAACCTAGGACATTCTAGCGCGATGACTACGATTATGAGCTACGGCAAAATATCCGAAGTGGACCAAGGCGCTTTGATCGCCAAAATTGAACGAACGGACCAAAACGGCGAACGTGAAGCCGCCATTGCCAAGATCAAGGAAATAGCGGCGGCGTTTTGATCCGTGTCATGGATGTATCCCCGGACAGATCGGGTTCATCTTTTAGGGTGATCATTTATAGAGGTCTGTCATGGCATCATCACTCAAGAACCGAAAAAAGCTGGGGCAGCATCTGTGGAACATCGCCGTGATGGCGCCGGTCACGAATTAACCCGAACATGTGCGCTTCTTTTGAAAGCGAGCATTGATTGTCCTAATTGCGATTCCCGCTCCCACATCGCATATCGTCGTTGTCGGGTAGGTTCATCGGGCGATACACAGCCAAATACTCGTAAGGCTTATCAGAGCCGCCAGTAACGCGAAGGACGGCGTTCAACGAATAAGGAAGCCCGTCGCCGCGATCCACTGACACGTTAAGCGCGTAGCGGCGGCCGGGCGTCGTTCGTCGAGACGATGTGCTCAGTCTTTGTGATGCGACGTTCGATGTTTCTAAACCGAGAACCTCCGGATCAGGCCGGCTGAGACCGATGACAGTAAGTTGTGAAGCTACGCAATCAAAGAGCGACGAAGGAAAGTCGAGCACGTTTTTCACTTCATTCGTCGTCTGAAAGGGCCGGTTACCGATTTGCACTGATTGATTGACGCGGGCGTAAGCGCGGCGCTCAGCGCCGTTTGGTCTTTCAAGGTCGTCGGGGTCGCGCCAATCAAGAACCCGTGCCGCCAGGGCGTCAGCGGTGTCTTTCTCCAAGCCGTTCGCTAGTAAAAAACTCGACCATTGTGTTTCTGTTGCTAGATTGACGTCGAACTGTCGGTTTTGCTCGCCAGGCGCCAGCGTAGCCGTTACGCCGTTCAGCACTATTGGCGCGCCATAGATGCTTGGCAGGGCGTCTTCGCCTTCCATTGCCAATTGATAAGCTGCGATCTCCAACCCGGATAGGGCCGACGCGCGGACTTTAAAATCAAGCCATTGGCCTCGGACAGATGTCGCTTCGCCCCGCGCCATTAGAAAGGCGCCTGCTAAAATCGCCGAAATCAACAATGACGACCACAGCACGAGCAAGAGCGTCGCGCCGCGCTGTTCCTGCCTTTCGGTAGACGCGGTGATGATGTCCATCGTCATGACCCGTCCAAATTGAAGGCCTTAGATAGATTTTGCATGTCGCGTTTCAGGCGTTTGATCGCTTCTGAGGCGTCGGTGTCATTGCGGACGATTTGCGGCGTCAGAAACACGATCAATTCTGTTCTGCGTTTATTGAGCGAACGCGATTTGAACGCTTCGCCAAGTAGTGGAATGTCGCGTAGAACTGGCACGCCGGAATCATTGTCCGTATAGGTCTCCCGGATGAGGCCCCCGAGTGCGATTGTTGCATTGTCCCGAACGGCGACCGCACTTGTGAAACGCCTTTGTTGAATGGTCGGGGAGTCGATTCCTGATGTGGTCGTTTGCGTGACGTCGCTTACTTCTTGAGACACTTCTAAGACGACCATGTCACTGGCGTTAATTTGGGGCGTGACCTCGAGAATAACGCCGGTGTCCCGTAACTGCAGGGTTGAGACGATCGGCGCGTTAGCATCGATAACGCCTTGGGCTTGCTGTGTGACGATCGGCACCTCGTCGCCGACTTGCAAGTTCGCCGTTTGATTGTTGAGCACCATGATCGATGGCGCTGAAAGGATCGACACATCCGTAACGGACGCAAGCGCGTTCAATGCAACATCAACATTGGCGTCGACATAAGAATAATTGAAGCCAGGCAGAATAGGTGCGACGCCGGCGGTTTCGTTGCCCGAGAACACGATTTGTGATTCAGCGTTCTCCCAGAACCAGCGAACACCAAAGCTTAGATCTTCCGTCAAAGTTACTTCGGCGATAACGGCTTCAATTAAGACCTGCGCCGGCGGTACGTCCATCTTTTCGACCAGATCTAAGATCTCGGCGTATTCGCGATCTGTGGCGCGGATAAGGAGCGCATTGTTGAGTTCGTCAATGACGATGCGAAGGCTATCCGTTCCTGTGCTGAGCGTCGATGGCGAAGGAGAACGAACAACAGACGTCGATGTTGACCGATCGCTAGAGCCGCCAAGTGATTGACTTGTTCCGGGTGTGGATCCGCTCGATGTTGATCCAATCGTACGCCGCGCTGACGTATCTGTTGGTCGCGACGACCGACCGGCGTTTCTTCCAATTGTTGCGCCGGACCCGACACTTGAACTCCCACCGAAAGCGGCGCTCAATTGAGCGGCTAAGATATCGGCGGGTGTGTTTTGGATTTTGTAATACCGTAAACGCCTTTCGTCGCCGCCGGACGGTCGGTCGAAGCGCTCGATCCACGATTTCGCTTCGTCAAAAGCTTGTTGTGTTCTCGCAATTACCAGCAGCTGATTCAGGCGCGGCAGCGGTGTAAAATTTGTTTGGACGCCGGAATCTGATTGAAGTTCATTAAGGATCGTTTCGACGTCGCCGGCGATGGTTTCTGCATCCGCAAACCTGATTTCGAAAAGGCCAAAGACGCGGTCTGTTAAGATCGGTTCGTCAAAGACAGCGATAGCCTCAAGCGCCGCAGCGATATCGACCTGGGGACCGCGCAGAGCGATCAGCGTATCCGAGCCAGCGGCCGTCGCAGCGATGCGATCGGAGATAAAAGGATCGATCAGCTGAATGATTTCCGATGCGGAAGCGTATTCTACGGGAACAAATGTAAGACCGTAACCGATAGCGGCGCGACCTGCGACGTCGACTGTTGTTTCGGACGCATCAGACAAAGACGTCAAAAGAAAGCCGGTAGGCGTTTCTATAAGCGACAAGTTCGACGCGCCGAGCGTTTGTTCCAATGCTTCCAGCGCCGCGCGCGCTGAAGTTGGTTCGGGAGCTGTGAGGGTGATGTTGCCCGAAACGCCTTCTGCGATGGAGACCGGTCGACCAAGCGCTTCGGCAATGACCGCGCGTGTGACGTCGGCGATTGGCGCGTTGGCGAAGTTTAGTTGTAGTGTTTTCTGATTTAGCGGGTCGTCTGCGCCATCGGTCGGTTCGTCATCAATGGCGCCGTCAAGATTGCGATAGATAAGCAATCGTTCTTTCGTTGCAGTTGAACGCTGCGTCGTCGCTTCACGTATGGTTCCAGCAGTTGTTTCGGCTTCGTCGTTTTCACCAGGTTGGATGATAGGTGTTGAAGGACCGATTGAGATTTCAGCGCGTTCGGGTCCGACGATCGGATCTGAACCGCAAGCAACAAGCATTGTCGCCGCTAAAAACCAGCCGCACGTCCTTTTGGGCATCTTACTCCCCCAACCGCGCCGGATCGGCGCATCTTCAAAGGGCATAACAGACGCGCGGTTTCGCGGCAGCATTTTTCGACAAAAATTCAGAAGGTTAGAGATGTTTTGATCTCACCCTTTTGCAAATGGACCGTGCGCGGGGATAATTGCGTCACAATGAATCCCGATACGGTGTCTCCTTCACGGACTTGCAACCGACGATTGTTGACTTCGATAATCGCCACGGCGTCGTCCTCTGTTAGAGCGACGCCAATCAGCCGATGTCCATTGATCGCGGCGATAGGATCGGGCGGCGGCGTTTTTCGCGTTGGTTCAGGCGGCAGTTCGCTGAGGTCAAACTGTTGGGCGAGAACTTCGAGAGATTGATCGGTGAGGGTGCTTTGCTCTGCCGCGGCGTTTTTCCGAAACGTCGGCATTTCGTGTTGGGGCACGGGTAACAAAAATAGACCCATGCTGACGGTGAGCAACATCATTGCCCCAATAAAGGCCCTGCTGCGGAGGAGGTCACTCAGCAGTGTCATCGCTCAGCGCCTCTGATTCGCTAACAGCCAATCGAGAAATAGCGAGGCTGGCGCGTGCTGAACCCGGGCGGCTGGGTTCAGCGTTTTCAATGGTGAGTTTGGACGTTGTCACTCGAGTATCATTCGTAGTACGGATGGTTTTAAGAAGAGCGCGCGGTGATCCGGAAAACGTCACGTGACTGCTCAATACAATGAGGCCAGATGTTGTAGAAGGCTGCGCTAAAACCGGCGTATTTTTGACAGCGACGTCCGCGTTCGCCGCTATGTCGATAATCGCTTCTAACTGGGCGTTGATCACGTAGCGAGCGTTTTCTTCGTTGAGAACGGTCGACGCGTCGATCATCTCACCGTCGGGGTAAATCTCCGACATTGTCATTGCGCTTTCTTGCAGCCTGGTCTCGAGCATGGCGATGCGCTCAGCCCGCGCATCTAACGCCCGTTTCTTATCAAGGATCGGCATTGCAATTGACTGCACCGCGCTGACACCCACGAACAGCAACGCTGAAACCAAGATGGCGGCGGCTGCTTTTTGCGGGACACCGATATGTCGCTCGTTAATCATTAGATTATTGTTCAACAATATTGAGGCGGAACTCGTCATAGCCAGGCCGTTTCGACGCAAAGCGCGTCGCGGCCATGTCTGCCGGCGTCGCAGTCGCGCTCGGCGCGTAGGCTTCAATCTGGCGTTCCCCGTTTTCGAATGAATATCGCTTAAGGGCGATATCGTCGCCAAGATTTGTCGCAGCGGCTCTTAGGTATTCGATTTCAGCATTTAAGTCCGTGAATTGGGAGAGTGTTCTTTCTTGCTCCGTCATTGAATCGAGAACTGTTGTGATTTTTCGATGCGCTTTCAGTTCCTGCATCAATTGGACTTCATAAGCTGAGAGTGCGGCGCCCCGTTTGGTCAGATGACTATCTATCGCAGCGATGAGCAAAAGTAGGGCCGCGGCAAGGCTTGCGCTTTTCGCCCACGTAACGCGCTGCTTTCTCCGCGCGTTGGAATCTGATTTAAAGAAGACCAGATCAAAGTCTCCATTTGAGTCGGGATTAGCGCCGATTGTGATGTCTGCCTTGTCATTATGGCGTTCAGCAATATTTGCGATCGTTGATTTTCGAACAATGCCTATGGGAACGTCGATCCGTCCATCATCCGCAGACTGAGGAACACCAACAGCGTAGCCAATTTGTTCGGTGGGAAGCGGGCTGATTTCCGATAGGCGCAAGCCTACGGTTTCGTAGAGCGTCTTCGCTGCTTGTTTCGGCAAGGAGAGGCTCGTTGAATAGTACTCACGGTCATCAAGGCGAATATGGGCGCTCAATCCTTCGATGCTGCCAGCCAATTCGGCGCGCTTCTTTTCACCAAACGGGTTTTCGCAGATGACTTCCGCCAGCTCTTCAGGCCTGTCGTTTTCAGTATTCTGCGATAGGAGCAATCGAGCGACCGGTTGAAAGCTCTTAGATCGTATGACCCGCGGGACAAGCCCTCGAAAGCCTTCCTTAAGCCAAGCGCCAACAGACCGCGCGGCGTCTAAGTTGAGCGCAGTGACATCGGTTTGTAGGAGGGCGTTTAGTTTCATGATCGACACCGCCGCGAAACAGAGTCGAAAACGCAGTCGAGAGCGCCGTTTGCGATCGTCGCGAACTCCAGCTGTCGTTTCGAGCCATCACCGAGTTCTATTTCCAAACGAACCAATGACGGCGGTTGCTCTTGAAGCCATCTCCTCGACCAGATCGGCGCTTGTCCCTCCCGGGCGCTGCCAAAATACGAAAACGATCCCGCTGCAATGTCTGATACCAGCATAATCGCCGGTGATGCGCCGACGTCATCGCGCAACACGAGTGTTAGTTGATTGCCCTCCAATTGAAATCGCGCTGCAATGGGTTCCCTGCGTATGGCGTCATACGTCATGAAGCCAAATCGGTTTGGTGCGGCGATCGGCGCGAACTCATCAGGCGCCCATGATGTTTGAATGGTCTGACTAACAATGGAGCTCATCAGTTTCTCAGTTCGGTCCATCATCTCGTTTTCGGAAGCGATGGTTTCAATACGTCCTCGCGCGCGCGCTGAGGCCGACAGCGCCGATGCGACGCTCACAGAAATCATCGCAAGGATTGCAACGCTGACGATTACTTCTGGCAGCGATGCGCCGCGCTGATATTTTGCGCGCGTTGTCATGGCGTGCCCGCCCTGTAAACAACGCTTTCGAACTGCGCCCGCCTGTCGCTTGCATGGGTAAAAGTATAGCGCTTAAGGCCGCCGTCGTCTGTTCTAGACGAACGCACATCACCGACTTCATACGGTTCGACCGACATCGACCAATCGGATAGTCCCTCTAGGAGCGCTGAATCGGGCGCGTCAGCGCGCACGCGGGCATGAATCCGTCTCGCTTCAGAAATCCTTATTATGGCGTTAGCGGCACGATCCGCCAATATGATTGATTGACTCATTAATCCGTAGGCCGCGCTGATGAAAAGTGCGGCGATCATTGATGCGATAAGCGCTTCAATAAGCGTAAACCCGCCTTGTCGATCAGTCATCGCTTTCAATCCGGCCGATGAACGGCTCGATCGTGATGATGCGGTGTCGCGTCCCGTCGGTAACGGCTATTGTCGAACCAACAGACCAGGGCGTTCCGCCGAGCCTCACGAAATCACTGTTCGGCGTTGCAATAACTTTAAAGCCGCGCGGCCATTCGCGATCAAGGTCGCCGTCCTGCGTTCGATAGCCTGCTTCCGTCAGCTCAACGTCCGACACCGTTCCTTGACGTTCGGCCGCATCGCGCACCCGTCTGAGGTCAGACACTAATAGTTTGACGCCATTGTCGAAAGCGCGGGTTTCGGCGGAGGACCGCATTACTGGCGCGGCAAGACCCGTAGCGAGCGCCATGATCGCGAGGACGATCAACAATTCCATCAACGTCACACCGCGTTGACGCCGAACCGCATTGTCGCTCGAAGGCGTAGGTATGTGGGTGTTAGCGGCGCACAATATCCGTGTCATCGCCATCGCCGCCTTCCGCGCCGTCTTTGCCATAGGTCGTAACCGTAAAGTTATCGCCATCTTCGCTGACGCCGTACACATACGTCCGTCCCCACGGATCAATAAGGCCGGATGCTTCCTTTAAGTAAGGGCCGCGCCAAGTGAGCGTACCGTCGAGCGGCGTTACGAGCGCGCCGAGCCCTTCTTCGAGCGACGGATAGCGGTCGAGATCCAAGTAAAACAGCTCCAACGCCGCTGCAATATTCGCCGCTTGGGTCTGCGCCGTATCCGACTTTGCGCGGCCCAAATACCCTACGACGCGCGGCGCGATTAAGGTCGCCATAAGCGCCAGGATTGTAAGGACAACTAAGAGTTCGAAAAGTGTCAGCCCCTTTTGTAAGGGCGCCGTCGGCTTTTTTTTAGTTTTATTGATATACTGCATCATTGAGACTCATGACCCCCGACATGACGGCGGCGATCACCGCTGCTGTGATGAGCCCCATGAGCGCCGTCATCACGGGGCCTGCGATCGCCGCGAGCCGCTTCAATAAAGCCGAAACGCGCGCCTCCATCAAGGCGGCGGCTTTTTCTGTCATGGGGCCGAGCGCGCCAGTCGTCTCACCGATCTCAATAAAAGCGATCGCCTCGTCGGGGAGCGCGCCGAACTTCTGCGCAGCGATGGCGAGGGCGGTTCCAGCGCGGACGTCTTCTTCCATTTCACTAAGTTTTGCTGCGAGCGCCGTATTATCGACAGCGCTGGCGGCGATAGGCATAGCATCGGCAAGCGGGGCGCCGCCGACTAAGAGCGCGCCGAGGCTTCGGCAATAAAGTCCGGTCTCCCGCGCGCGGACCAGCGTTTGGGAGAAGGGCAGGCGCAGAACGAACGCATCGACGCTCTCCCGACGGCGGGCCTTGAGGATGCGAAGGCTGGCGACGCTCAAAAGCGGCAGGACAAGCATCGCTAACCACCAGTTTCTGATAAACGCGCCTGCGGCGAGAACGAATTCGGTTTCCGGCGGCGGCGCGCCATTATTGGCGAAGATGCTCTCGAACTGCGGTAAGACGAAGAAACTCAAAAATACGAGCGTCACGCCGATCAGTACAAAGAGCGCCGCTGGATAAACAAGCTGGCTGACCATTTCGCGGCGCAGGGCGGCGGCGTTTTTGTAATGCTCCGCGAGACGCTGAAATTGCGCGCCGAGATCGCCGAGGGCTTCGCCGGTTGACACGAGCGCGGTCATCATCGCCGGAATCGTGGTTGATAACGCCGCCAAGCCTTCAGAGAGCGACGCGCCTTGCCGGATATGCTCATTCAGTTCTGCGGCTAGCTTGCGAAGAACAGGTCGAGGCGCTTGCTTTGCGAGAAGGCCGAGCGCCGCAGCGACAGGTAGACCGGCTTTTAAAAGGTCAGCGAGGGTTTCGGTGAATAAGGCAAGGTCGCTAATTGATAGACTTGATCGCCGGCGGACGAACATTTGCAGTCCGTTCTCGCTCGCCGGCTTTGCGCTTATTGGGTTCAGGCCGCGCTGCAGCAGCGATTGAACGGCCTCGGCGCTGTCCTCTGCGGTAAGAACGCCATGCTTGATCTCTTTGTCGGCTGTCTCAGCTGTGTAGCGCCAGCGTTTCATCGTTTTATGAGCCGCACGCGCGCGTGACTTCATCTCGACCTGTTAACCCGGCTTCGGCCTTCTTCATGCCGTCCTCATAGATTGACGGGCGACCGGAGGCCGCGGCGATCGCCGCATCGCTATCTCCCGATTTGATGCGATCGCGCAGGTCATCATCAATCTCCATGCATTCTGCAATAACGAGGCGCCCGCGATAGCCTGTTCCGCCGCATTCGGGGCAGGGCGCGCCATCCTCGCGGTCGCCGCCGCCCCCGCACGCGTCGCAAAACCGTCGAACCAACCGTTGGCCGACGACGCCCGCGAGTGTCGAGGCGATGAGATAAGGCGCCACGCCGATGTCTTTCAGGCGCGTCACCGCCGCTGCCGCCGTATTCGTGTGCAGGGTCGAAAACACCAAATGTCCGGTGAGGGCGGCGCGCATGGCGATTTCGGCAGTTTCGAGGTCGCGGATTTCGCCGACCATGACGACGTCGGGATCTTGGCGCAAAAATGCTCTAAGACCATTGGCAAAGGTCAAATTAATCGCCGAATTCACTTGCGTCTGATTGACGCCGTCAAGTTTGTATTCAACGGGATCTTCGATGGTTAGGATTTTACGCTCGCCGTCCGCCAGCATCGACAGAAGCGCGTAAAGCGTTGTCGTTTTGCCGCTGCCTGTAGGACCGGTGAGGATGATCATACCGTTCGGGCGCTTAATCAGCCGTCCAAGTAGGGACGCGTCGTCAGCCGAGAAACCGAGGCTCTTTAAATCTAACGCATGGGCGTCTTGGTCAAGTAATCGCACGACCAGGTTCTCGCCGTCGGTCGTCGGCGTTGTCGCAAGGCGTAAATCTATCATCCGTCCGTCAAGGGCGAAGGACGTGCGTCCGTCTTGGGGACGACGCTGCTCGGCGATATCGAGATTGCTGAGGATTTTGAGCCGGGAAATTGCACGAAGCCCCGCCGTTTTCGAAAGTGTGCCGGCGTCCTTCAAAGCGCCGTCAATGCGATGGCGCAAACGATAGCCGATTTGCGCCGTCTCAATATGAATATCGGAGGCGCGTGCAATTCCGGCGTTGGCGATCAGGGACTGTACGGTGCGGATCGACGGTTCCGCGCTCGCAAGGTCACGCAACAAATCAGCGTCGAGACCGTCGATCGCCATGTTGTCGAGAGAGGCGTCGCTTTCTGCAGCGCCGTTCTGTTCCTCTAAGGCGTCCAGCATGCGTTCGACGGCGCTGGGTGTCGTAACATGGATATCAATATCGACTTCGTCGCCGACGGCGAAGCGCACACCGTCGACGGCCTCGTTGTCAAACGGATCGGCCATATAGAGTTTGAGGCTTTCCGCTGAAGTGACGATTGGCGCGATACGCCGCCGCTTTAGAAAGGCGTTGTTCATCGTTGAGATTGGCGTCTCACCGTCAGACGACGATGGGTTAGTTTCTAGAGGCCGGCTTGAAAGTTGGGCGTAGGCGTTTGCAATATCCGCTTCCGATAAAACGCCAAGCCGTTGAGAGAGAACATCAATTGGCTCATGGCTTTGTTCAATGGCGCGCAGTAATCGCGACTGCTCGGCGGGACCGATAAATCCCGCGGCGTGTAATCGTTCAAGTATTTCAAGGCGCGTCGTCATGCTTCTATTATGACATTCAATGTTGCGGCGTTTCACAAGACACGTTTGCAACAAACTGGCGCATGCAAAACCCTTCTGACAAAATAAACGATTTTGAACCTTGAATTCAATAACGCACTGTGCAAAGTCCTCTGTAAACAGAGAAGTAAGACGCTGCTGGGGAGATGGTTGATCTTGCGGTAATTGATATTTCCTCTCAGACATCACTTGCGTACTAGATTAAGTATCATATTTTACCGGCTGGTGTTTCTAAACAATTCAATTTTTGTCCAGCCCCATCGTTATGAGCCAGTTTCTGATATAGTTTCAGGAGCCGGCGGACGCATGCTGAGGGCTTGGTGCGGACGAATGTGATTGTACTGTTTGATCCATCTGCCAATGACGGTTCTTGCTTGATCAATTGATACAAACCATTCTGCGTTCAGAACTTCTCGACGCAGCGTCCCGTTGAAACGCTCGTTATACCCGTTCTCCCAGGGTGAGCCGGGATAGATACGGATTGGTTTGACGCCGACCTTCTTGAGCCACGCCTGGAAGCCTTCCGAAGCGAACTCGGGACCGTTGTCAGAACGAATAAATTCAGGTTTTCCATGTTGGAGGAGCAGCGGGTACAGCGCCTCCAATACTTCCGCTGGACCCATTTTGTGACTGGCGACGACGCATAGCGCTTCACGGGTGTATTCGTCGATGACGGTGAGCATTTTGTATTTGCGGCCGCTGCTCAACCGATCATGAACAAAGTCGATACTCCAGATATGGTTGGGATATTTCGGGCGCAGGCGGATGACGGAACTGTCTTTATGATAAAGCCGTTTACGCTTCTTGTGGCGCTGCGGCAGTTGCAAGCCTTCCTCGCGCCATAGTCTTTCAACCTTCTTGTGATTGACGTTCCAGCCCTCAATACGCAACAGCTTCGCGATTTTGCGATAGCCGTAGCGGCCGTATTGCTTCGCCAATCGAATTAAAGCCAGCCGAAGGCTGTCGTCATCACCTTTTGAGGCGGCAGCCTTATAGCGCTGTGTTGATCGGGAAACGCCAAGCGTCTTGCAGGCTTGCCTTTCCGATGAGCCTGTTCTTTGGCGGGCATGAATAACGGCCTGACGAAGAATATCCGCTGTCAGACCTTGGGTTTTAAAAAATCCAGGCTCTCCTTCAGGATCAGCTTGTCCAGTTCAAGCTCGGCCACGATCTTCTTTAGCTGCGCGTTTTCTTTTTCCAACTCTTTCATCTCGCGCAGCTGCGACTTGCCCATGCCGCCGTACTTCTTCCGCCAGGCATAGTAAGTTGCATCGCTGACACCCGCAGAACGACACGCGCCGGGAACGTCAGATCCAGACGCCAGGCTCAACTCTATCTGACGTAAAATATCCAGTATCTGTTCTTCGTTGAAACGTTTCCTCGCCATCCCAAAACCTCACCATTTTTGTAGAAAAATACAAAATCTGTGGCGCAGTTATAAGGGGGCAAGACAGTCTAATATTCTCCGGGCGATAACACCATCTCATCGGAGACGCATAAACGGTGGCGGTAGTTCCTTCGGACCTCGCCGCTGTACCGCGTATGATGCAAAAAGATTCATTGCCGCGAGTTAACATAGGGGGGCGGTAAGTCCTCGATAAGCTGAGAGCTTCCGTTGATGTCCAAAGTGAAGCGCGGCGGTCTGTTTCAATCAATGAGCGCGTCGACTTTAGGGGCGTAAAATGATCGGGTAAAGCGATAGATCGACGCAATACGTCCTGGCGCCCGTATCATCGCTTTGATGAGAATTTTCGAACCTTACTTTTTATCTTGAGACGTCGTTTCTGGCTTGACTCTTTGGTTGGCGCGCGTTTTTGTAACCTCGTCTTTTTGGTCTAATTGCTTCCCGCATAACCCATTCCGCTAACGGATGAATGGGTTCTTTAGTAAGTAAACACCTTGGTTTGGTGTTGGATTGGGAGTGCGATTGCTTCGTTTATTGGTTTTGTTACGCGATGTTGAGGTGGTTTCCTGGAAATCCCTTGCTGATTCTGGCGTCGCGAAATGGTGAGGTCCTGTTACCGCCTGTTATGGTTTTCGTTCGAAGGAGTTTCTGTGAAAATGTCGAGGTTAAAGCTGTTATCTTTTGCTGTGGGGTTAACTATTTCTTGTGCGCCAACGCTTGCAAACGCTGCGACAGCGCAAGTCGAACGCGTTGGTTGCTCCCTGAACTCAAGGACGTGTTACTTTAGAGTTGTCGGAACGCTCCCAAACCCCGCTGGTTGTCCAAACAACGCCCAAGCCCGATGGCAGAGTTACACTATTGATGGTACTAAAAATGCCGGCCAGGACGGATACTACGTCAAATATCCCTGGAGCGATCAGTTTTTAAGCGTGGCAATGACGGCCTATGCTACAGGGCAACCCCTTAGAGGCCATACGAACAAGAGGTTGAGTGGTTTCGGCGGTTTATGAGGCTCTGTGTTTGCTTGGAACACGGAGTATCACGAGGCCTTGGACTGAAACCACTCGACCAGATCATGACCGGCGTTCTGTGCGGTATGCAAGCGCCGTAACCGATGCTGAATGGGCGTTGATTGAACCGTTTATGCCGGAGCCCTCGCGGGTTGGTCGCCCG
>JBCCAY010000026.1:0-40662 GCA_039814575.1 Pseudomonadota bacterium | reverse complement strand
GCGCTCGTTTTTTTCATTGAGCGCCGCCGCTTTTTATTTTTGCGCGCGCGCCTATTTGAGTATTTGTATGACCGATCCAGCGACGCCGACGTCTTCCTTGCGCACGCATATCGAACGCAATCTGCAGCGGGCGTCGGCGCAGCGCGTTCGCGCGCTGTTCGCTGAAATCAATCCGCATCTCGTGGGCGACAAGCTCTTTGAAAACCGCTGGAGCGAACAACGCAAAGAGGCGGCCGTCCTTATCCCAATTATTGATCGCGCCGAGGGGCCGAGCGTCTTAATGACCGTCCGCGCCCACGACATGCCCTCCCATGCGGGGCAGATTAGTTTTCCCGGCGGCCGCGTCCATGACGGGGACGCAACGCGCATTGATACGGCGTTGCGTGAAACCGAAGAAGAAGTCGGCATCCCCCGTGATCGGGTGGACGTTATCGGCGCCCTTGGCGACCATAAAGGCGGCCTTGGCTTTTCGGTCACGCCGGTCATCGGAATTGTTCCGGGTGACATTGAGCTTTCTTTATGCGCCCGTGAAGTTGCGGAAGCCTTCGAAGCGCCGCTCTCGTTCGTTGCGGAGTTATCAAACCATATTGTCGAGGAGCGCGAGCATAAGGGCGTCACGTATAATATGTTCGCCGCGCCCTATGACGGATATCATATCTGGGGACTGACGGCCGGCATTTTGCGCAGCCTCGCTGAAGTTCTTCAGGATGCAGATAAAACTCTTTTCAACAGGCTCTCAAATCACGGCGACTTGAATAGCGGTCTAAGTGGCGGTCATGAGCGATGACGCTGATCATCAAGGCCCAAGCGCTGTAGCGGGCGCCGCAACGGGCGCCTTAACGCCGCTTTCGGGTAAGGTGCGTGCGAACTTTGCTTGGCTTGACGCGTCGCCAGTTCGAAAAATCGTCGGCGCTCTGGCAGCTGCTGCATCCAACACTAATGTAACGCCCTATTCGTCCGGTGACGTCATACGCTTTGTCGGCGGATGCGTGCGCGATAGTCTCATCGGCGTCGCGCCGCATGATATTGACGCCGCCACTATTTTAACGCCTGACAAAACAATCGCCGCTTTAGAGGCGGCGGGGCTTGCCGCGCATCCAACGGGCGTTGAGCACGGCACTGTCACCGCTGTCGCTGACGGCGCTGTTGTCGAGGTCACCTCTTTGAGGGCTGACGTTTCGACGGACGGTCGACGCGCCATCGTAACGTTCACGGAGGATTGGGCGCTGGATGCGATGCGTCGCGATTTTACGATTAACGCGCTATATATGACCCCGAACGGCGACATTTACGACCCCGTCGGCGGACAGGCGGACCTTGCGGCGGGACGCGTGCGATTCATCGGCGAGCCTGATCAGCGCATCAAAGAAGACTTTTTGCGGATATTGCGCTTCTTCCGGTTTTCAGCGCGGTTCGCCGCGGACGAATTCGATGCTGAGGGCCTTTCCGCTTGCGCACGATTGAAGGATGGCGTGACCCGGTTGTCGCCGGAACGGATTGGTGCGGAAACGGCGCAGATCTTGTCTTTGCGCGACCCAAAAACTGCGCTGACTGCGATGACGGAAACTGGCGTTCTCGAAAAGATCTATCCGCGCTCACCTGATTTGCCGTGTGCGATCGCTTTAAAGCGCATAACGCCCGATGCGTCGGCGCCATTAATGCTGGCGGCGCTGTGGGGCGCGGCGGGGGACGACTTGCAAAACGCCTTGCGCCTGTCGGGTGTGGATGAGGGGAGGCGGTCTTCAGCTCTTAACGCGGCGGCGGGATTTGCGCCGGATTTGTCCCGCGTCGACCTTCGCGCTTACGCATATCGTACCGGTATGGCGGCCTTCAAGGATGGACTTCACCTAGCTCAGGCGGCGGGTGTGTTGACGACGGATGAGGCTAACGGTTTTGCCGCGAACATCGTCGCTTCGCCGCCGCCGGTGTTTCCTTTGTCGGGGCGTGATGTCGTAAAGGCGGGAGTTTCACCCGGCCCTCGTGTCGGCGCGGTGCTGAAAATGGTCGAGGAACGGTGGATTCGGGAGGGCTTTCCTGCAGATGTGCGGCTTGCGGCCTTGTTGGCAGAGACCGTGACGCTGCATCGATAAGAAGTTTGCGAAGGACGTTTTAGTGTTGCTACGCTAGTCCGTCCAAGCGTAGCTTACAATGCAAGACGCTGTGACGCTTCCGTCGATGCGAACATTATAGTTACCGCCATTCGCGTAGAGCGTTAGTATGACGGCGCTAAGTGCTTCATATCCGGGGTGGGTCTTTGCAAGAGTGATGTATTTCCCGCTGTTAGGCGTGCATGGAAGTTGAGTTTCATCGCCGCTTGTATCGACCGAAATCGCCCCATTCGATTGCACATATATCCTATCGATTGTGACGTTCGTGCAGGACCCGGCGCTGCTGCACGCGGCATGCGCTGTCCCAGAGAGGAAAAAAAGCGCGATCGACGTCGTGAGTAAAGTTAGAGACTTCAACATTCTATTTCTCCCCTAATACAATAGAAACCTGTTTTGGTTTTAGGAGGGTAATGCCCTAGAAAAAATTTACAAGTACGATTTATCGCAATGAAAAATATCGTTTTTGCGATTACTTATTCTTATTCCGTACTTTGATTATTGCAAAAAAGCTATTTAGAAAAAACCCCCGCGGGGCGCTTAGCCTCGCGGGGGTTTTTGCAAACCGTGAAAGCGTTAGAAAGCGCTTTGCTT
The DNA here is from genome assembly GCA_039814575.1 of Pseudomonadota bacterium. Taxonomy (GTDB): domain Bacteria; phylum Pseudomonadota; class Alphaproteobacteria; order Caulobacterales; family Parvularculaceae; genus MED-G105. Next base: position 37,963 of record JBCCAY010000026.1, on the reverse strand, counting down.
AAGCGGCTTTCTCTTCGGCTGGGTCACGCAAGACATAGCCGCGTCCCCAAACCGTTTCGATATAGTGTTCGCCGCTGGTGGCTGCTGCGAGTTTCTTACGCAGCTTACAGATGAAGACGTCGATAATCTTCAATTCTGGCTCGTCCATGCCGCCATAAAGGTGGTTGAGGAACATTTCTTTCGTCAGCGTCGTGCCCTTCCGCAGGGAAAGAAGCTCCAGCATCTGATATTCTTTACCGGTCAGATGCACGCGCTGGCCGCCGACCTCGACAGTTTTTGCGTCAAGATTGACCATCAAAGTGCCTGTCGTGATGACGGACTGGGAATGACCTTTCGAGCGGCGGACAATCGCGTGGATGCGCGCGACCAATTCGTCCTTATGGAACGGCTTGGTCATATAATCGTCGGCGCCGAATCCGAGGCCGCGGACTTTCGTCTCAATGTCGCCTTGACCCGTCAGAATAAGGATCGGCGTGTTAACTTTTGATACGCGCAACGACTTCAGCACGTCGAAACCCGTCATGTCCGGCAGGTTAAGGTCGAGCAAGATAATATCGTAGTCGTAAACTTTACCGAGATCGACGCCCTCTTCGCCAAGGTCCGTCGTGTACACATTAAAACCATCCGACTTAAGCATTAACTCAATGCTTTGCGCGGTCGCGCCGTCGTCCTCAATCAACAATACGCGCATGCCCTAGGTCTCCTCTGCCGGGGGGTGCGGGGTCTATAACCTTAATGACCCGCATTCGATCTAGTCTCTTAAGGAAGGTTTACGGCGATAAGCTTTCATAAAGGTTAATGACTTTTCATAGATGTCGCCGATGGGTGGTTGAGCGCCGTTAACGCCGTGCTAGGGCGCATTTGCGCTTACTGAGTCCGGTTGTGGAACAAGCCCACAATCAACTTTCTTTTCCCCAGATGCGGGTGTTCGTTCGCATCGTAAAGGGGGCGGCGGTGGCGATTGCCTTAATTCGCTTGAGCGCTCGTTACGGCCGACGCCCTGCGGTGGGTCGGTTCAATAAGGGGCTGGCGCTGACGCCTGCGGTCGTTTGTCGCCCGAAATGGGGCGGTGTCGTCGGCGTTTTCGCGAAGAATCCCGTTGTGCTCCACTTAATCCCGTGATATCCCGGTTAATGGAGCGTTAACTCCCTGTTTTTCGTGCTTGGCGCCTGTGCGCCCACTTTTGCCGTTTCGTTTGGCGGTGGTGGGTGGCGCGGATGACGGCCTCTTTGGCGGCCTAGCTGGCGACGAGCGGAGATGGGTGACGACGCAAGGCGGAGATGGGCGGAGATCGGGCGGATGTTGCGGTCGGCGGCGGCCTCTTTTTTGGGGTCCCACACCAATAAAATTGACGGAAAGGGTCGCGTCGCGGCCCCCGCTGATTTTCGCAAAGCGCTTGATTTGTCCGTGTTCCACGGGTTTTTCTGCGTGCCGTCGGTGGAGGGCGCGCATCTTGATTGCGGCGGGCCGGACTACATCGAAAATCTCAAAGCCATAATTGGCGCATTGCCGCCCTTTGATCCTGATCGTCGCGCTTTGGAGCGACAGATCCTCGGCAAAGCGCGCCCCATTACAATCGACGGCGATGGTCGCTTCGTGTTGCCGAAACCTTTGCGCGATCATGCGGGGATTGAAGACATGGTGCACTTCATCGGCCTTGGCGACACGTTCCAAATGTGGCGCGCGGCTGAAGTCCAAACCGACGACGCTGATGAAGCTGCGCGCGCCCGCAACGCGTTGGCGCGCTTGCAGAACGCCTGCTTCCAAAACGGGGGAGGGACTGCATGATTGACGGCGTTCCAAATCACGCTCCTGTTCTGTGTCCGGAAATGCTTGTCGCGATGGCGCCTATGGCTGGAGAAACCTATGTGGACGGAACGCTTGGCGCGGGCGGCTACACGCGCGCTTTACTAGATGCTGCGCCGTGCCGAGTTATTGGACTTGATCGCGACCCTGACGCCGTCGCTGCGGCGAGAGACTGGGGCGGCGCCTATAAAGATCGCTTAGATATCGTTGAAACGCCCTTTAGCGCGCTGGCGGCAGCGCTTGACGGCCTCGGCGCACCTCTTGTGGATGGCGTTGTTTTGGATATCGGCGTTTCCTCCATGCAGCTTGACCAGGAGGCCCGCGGCTTTTCGTTTATGCGCGACGGACCGCTTTCCATGCGGATGGACCAGGGCGCGCCGACCGCCGCGGATATCGTCAATGGTGCGGAAGCGTCTGATTTAGCGGCGATTTTCCGGATCTATGGCGAAGAGAAACGCGCCGGAGCGCTCGCCAAGGCTATCGTGAAAGCGCGCGCGACGGAGCCTATCGCATCGACTGGTCAGTTAGCAGAGATTATTGTCGCCGCCGCGCCGCCGGGGCCGCCGGCGAAAATTCACCCCGCGACGCGCGTCTTCCAAGCCTTGCGTATCTACGTTAATGACGAACTCGGTGAGCTTGCGCGTGCACTTTTCGCTATTGAAGAACGTCTGCGGCCCAATGGTCGCCTCGCCATTGTCACCTTTCACTCTTTAGAAGACCGAATTGTGAAACGGTTTCTCGCTGATCGCGCGCAAGATCCCGCGACGACAGGGTCCCGTCATGCGCCGCCAGCTCCTTCAATCGCGCCTGCTTTTTCCCTTCGCGGTAAGCCCATAACGCCAAATACGGAGGAAATTGCACGTAATCCGCGGGCGCGTTCGGCGAAACTCCGTGTCGCCTTGCGCACCGATGCACCGGCGCGTGGAGGCGATCCCTCGGTTTACGCGCCGACAGCGCGGTTATCGAAAGAGTATCGCAGCGCCCCCGGCGTTCACTGATGGGCTTGCCGTCGCCGTAGTCTGATTAGTTTTCGTCCCGATTAGTTTTTGTAATGTGTGCATTCAAAGGAAAGACCGCCCTTCATGATCCGATTTTCTACGTTTCTTTTATGTTTCGCTCTCTTTGTCGCGGCGACTGGCCGTTATAAAGCGGAAACCGCGGTGCGCGTCGTCGAAGACGAAATCGCCGCGCTAGAGGCGCAACGCCGGGCGGAAGAGCGCGAGATCCAGATTCTAAGGGCTGAGCTGGCGCTATTGGAAAGCCCGGACCGGATCGCCGAACTGGCGCGCACGCATACGGATTTAGGCCCCGTCAGCGGCAAGCAAATGATGTCAGCGGATGATTTTCTGCTCGCCTTTGGCGGCGATCCGGCCGCGCGCGCCGCGAACGCTGCGGCAAGCGAAGATAATGATCAACCGTCTGACGCCGCGCGCGTGGCGCAAGCCCGGGCGAACGGTTCGCGTGTCAATGCGGAGGCGGCGACGGAATAGGGCGAGCGATTTAATTTGTGTACGGCTAGAAAGGCGGTCTACATGAGCAGGGGCGATCAATTGTGCGGCGAACCCGTTGCGAGCAAACGATTTGTCGTGCTGCAGAGCTTTGGCGTGCTTTTCAAAGCTGGGATGAAGCTCATTTTGCGAACGCCGACGCGCTTGCTGGATGTCGCCGCGCGCGTGCTTCCCCGTCGACAAAGCGCGAAACCATCTTCTTATGTAATGTTTGACGCCGGGCCGACGAGCGACATCACCATTGATCGGGTGCGGGCGCGCGGTCGGCGGCGGCGTGCGATCGGGTTTGCACAGCGACGCCTTGTTCTTTGCGGCGCCGCTTTTGCGATTGTTTTCGCCAGTCTTGGCGTTCGTTTATGGACGGTTTCCCTAGATCCCACCTTGAAGAACCGCCGACTTGCTGACGCCGCCGCTAGTGCTGGTCCGCGGGCGGAAATAACTGATCGCAATGGCGTATTGATCGCGGCGAACTTGCCTATGCGGGGCGTTGCGATTGTCGGTGCGCATGTTTGGGACGCTGACGAAACGGCGCGCGCATTGGGTCGCGTAATGCCTTCCGTCGATGTGGTCGATGTCGCCGAACGTTTACGTCGGAAACGCTATGTGCCGCTAAACGACGATTTGACGCCCGCCCAGGCCGCTGCAGTTTTCGAATTGGGCTTGCCAGGCGTCGACATCGTAGACCGCCTCAAGCGGTATTACCCCCAAGGCGCGCTTGCCGCGCACTTGGTTGGGCAAACGGCGCCGGGGCGCGGGGGATTGTTTGGTTTAGAGAAAGTGCTGGACGACGTCGTCGACGGCGCTAAAAGGCGCGGCGGTTCGGCGGAGCCGCTTGCGGCGTCAATCGACCTTGGCGTTCAGCAAGCCCTGGAAGAAGCGCTTGGCGGCGCGCGCGCGCTCTTTTCAGCGGACGCGGCGTGGGGCGGCGTCATGGATGTGGCGACGGGAGAGTTGATCGCCCTTGCGAGCCTGCCGGACTATGACCCCAACGCGCCTGCGAACCGTGACGAATTCGCCGTTCGTAACCGCGCCGTATACGATCGATACGAACTTGGTTCTGTTTTTAAGGCTTTCACGGCCGCCGCTGCGCTTGAGGCCGGTGTGGCGCAGGAAGAGACATTATATGACGCGCGGCGTCCGCTGCAGGTCGCCGATCGTGCGATCCGTGACTATCATGGTAAGAACCGCATCCTGTCCTTTACCGAAGTCATTCAATACTCTTCAAACATTGGCGCGGCGATGATGGCGGCGGACCTTGGCGCTGCGCGCCAACGGGAATCGCTACGCGCACTTGGTTTGTTTGAAAAGCCTGGGATTGAACTTATTGAACGGCGTGCGCCGGACTTGCCGGCTAAATGGGGACCGGTTGAGGCTGCGACTGTTTCCTATGGTCACGGCATCGCGGTTTCGCCGTTGCACGCGCTCGCCGCTTTCTCGACAGTCGTAAATGGCGGCGTCTTCCGAGAGCCGACGATTGTGCGTGTCGATGATCCTGACGCCGTTGACGGTCGTCGGGTGTTTTCAGAGCGCGTGAGCGCGGTGATGCGCCGGGCTTTGCGCCGTGTCGTCGCGGCCGGCACCGCCCGTCAGGCTGACGCGCCTGGTTACTTCGTTATCGGCAAAACCGGTACGGCGGAAAAACCGGACAACGGCGTTTATGCGAAAAACGCGCGCATCAACACGTTTGTGGGCGCCTTTCCGGGGCACCGCCCGCGCTATGCGGTGTTGGTGTCGCTGGATAACCCTAAAGGCATTAAGGCCACATATGGACGGGCGGAAGCGGGGTGGAACGCAGCGCCGTTGTTCGCCACCGTGGTGCAGCGGATAGCGCCGCTTTTGCACGTGGCGCCGGCGGTGTCGGACTATGATGAGGGGCTGGAGGCGATGCTTTTCAGCAGTGCTGGGTCTAGCCCGTCAAGCACAACGCCTCGGTTCGCTGCTGCTGCCGGTGCGTCTGCTGGCGCTGCGGACCGTTTGACTGATGGCGTGTCTTTAGGTGTGTCTGGCGGCGAGATGGGGGAACGGTGAAACTTTCCGATCTTCTCGGTGCGTCAGTCGTTTCAACGCTGAGGCGCGACCCAGAAATCTGGGGACTGACGGCTGATAGCCGAGCGGTGAAATCGGGATTCCTATTTGCGGCTATTCAAGGCGAAACGCGCGATGGTCGTGCATTTATTCCGCAGGCTGTTGAGAACGGCGCTGTCGCTATCCTGACGCACGAGTTGACCGGCGAAGATGCGCCGACTGAGCTTAGTGTCCCAGTTGACGCCCCGGAAGAAGTGGCTGTGGTGCGCGCCGCGAATCCGCGCGCGCGCCTCGCTGAAGCCTCGGCGCGGTTTTTCTATCCAGGACCGAAGGCGCAGTACGCGGTGACCGGCACCAATGGCAAGACATCGACGGCGTGGTTCGCCGCCCAGCTTTTTCAAGGCGCTGGGCGCAAAGCTGCAAGCCTCGGCACGCTTGGTGCGTGCGTCGCCGATGGGTCGTTGAGAATTCCCCTCGGGCATACGACGCCGGATCCTGTGACGTTTCACGCCGCGTTTGCGGCTTTACGCGATGCTGGCGTCGATGCGGTGATTGTAGAAGCGTCGAGCCATGGCCTTGTTCAAAACCGTTTAGACGGCGTGTCGTTTGACGGCGCGGCGTTTTCGAACATCACGCAAGATCATTTGGATTACCACGCGGATTTTAACGCCTATTTCAATGCGAAAGCGCGATTATTCGCCCAACGCGTGAAAAGTAATGGATTTTGCGTCGTTAATGTCGACGGCGCTGGCGCTGAGAAGATGGCGGCTGTCGCGGCGGAACGAGGGCTGGCCACAATAACGACCGGCGCCGAAGGCGCTGACGTAAGACTTCTAAAGTGCGAACCAGCGCTGGCTGGCCTGAATTTAGCGGTTGAGGCGTTAGGCGTTATGCGAACGATCGACGTGCCCGTAATCGGCGCCTTTCAGGCGGAAAACGCGATGCTGGCAGCGGGCCTTGCGATTGGCGCAGGCGTGCCGGTGAGTAAAGTTTTTGACAGCTTGGCCGGCCTTTGCGCGCCGCCCGGCCGGATGCAATTGGCTGGCGAAGACGCGGGCCGTGCAGGATATGTGGACTACGCCCACACGCCTGACGCCGTCGCTGCGGCGTTGCGGGCGATTCGTCCTCATACGGCGGGCCGCGTGGTGGCGATTGTCGGCGCAGGCGGTGATCGTGATGCGGACAAACGTCCCAAAATGGGCGCTGCGGCGGCCGACGGCGCTGATTGCGTTATCGTCACGGATGATAATCCGCGCTCAGAAAACCCTGCGCTCATCCGGCGCGCTGTGCTTGAGGGCGCGCGCTCCGGCGGCGCTGAGGTGAGGGAAATCGGCGATCGGGCGGACGCCATTCGGGCTGGCGTTGACTTGTTGGCGCCGGGCGATGTCTTGCTCGTGCTCGGAAAAGGCCATGAAACGGGCCAAATAATCGGCGACAGAACGCTGCCTTTTGATGATGCGGAAAGCGTTAAGGCGGCCTTTGAAGAACGGAAGGGACGGTCATGACGCGGCCTGAAACGCAAAACCCCCAAACGAGCGCATCCGCGATGAAAAGCGGTTCGGCTTCGTCCGGCCAAATGCGGCGCTCTCGGTCCAATCGCCTGTGGACTGCCTATGAAGCCGCCGCGGCCACGGGCGGTGCTTTGTGCGCTAGAGGCGGCGATCCGAATGCGTGGCTCGCAGAAGAATGGTCGGTATCTGGCGTTTCAATCGATACGCGGACGATTGAGCCCGGCGATCTCTTTGTGGCGTTGAAAGATGTTCGAGACGGCCACGAGTTTGTGGCGTCGGCGTTCGCGAAAGGCGCCGCCGCTGCGCTTGTCTCCAGAGCGCCGTCAGAAACACCGGAGGGGGCGCCGCTTCTCATTGTCGATGACACGCTGGAAGCCTTACGCGATCTCGCCGCGGCCGCTCGGATGCGGAATTTCGGAAAACGCATCGCCATCACGGGCAGCGCCGGAAAAACGTCAACCAAAGAACTCGCGGCCATGGTGTTGTCGACCTTTGGGCGAACCCATGCGGCGCGCAAGAGTTTTAACAATCATTTCGGTGTGCCCTTGACATTGGCGCGTCTTCCGGCCGCCACTGACTTCTCAGTGTTTGAAATCGGCATGAACCATGCCGGAGAGATTACGCCGTTGACGGAGCTTGTCGCGCCTCATACGGCGATCATCACGACGGTCGGCGAGGCGCATTTGGAGTTTCTCGGCACCCGCGAGAACATCGCAGAGGCGAAAGCGGAGATTTTCCGCGGCCTGCAGCCGGGTGGAACAGCCGTCTTGCCGATCGACAATGATTTCTACGGCCTATTGCGTAAACGCGCAGAGCAGCATGGCGCCAGGTGCGCTACGTTCGGTGAAAATCCGACGGCCGATTATCAATTGATCGGCTATAAGAGCGACGGCGTTCGCGCCCAGCTTCATGCCCGTTTGCGCGATTGCGAGGTGGAATTCGCCCTTGGCGCGCCGGGCAAACATCAGGCGTTGAACGCGTTGGCGGTGTTAGCGGCGCTCGACGCTGCCGGGGTGTCTTCTGAAACGGCGGCGGGCCGGCTCGGCGCGACGACGGCCGCTGATGGGCGTGGCGCGCAAATTCCCCTGGCGTTCGCCGACGGCCGGTCGGTGACCTTGCTCGATGAAAGTTACAACGCCAATCCATCCTCGGTGCGCGCGGCGCTCAGCTTGTTGGGCGAGATGGCGCCGGCGGGCGAGGGGCGGCGGATCGTTGTTCTTGGCGATATGTTGGAGCTGGGGCCGGACGCGGAAGCCTTGCACGCCGCCCTTGCCGAACCGTTAGTTGCCGCGGGCGTCGCTAAGGTCTACGCCGCAGGCGGCCTCATGGAGGGGTTGTGGGCGGCGCTGCCCGAGGCGATGCGCGGCGGGCGGGCGCCTGACGCGGCGGCGCTTGGAAGCGTCGTGCTTGAGGGGCTTCGCGACGGCGACATTCTTATGGCCAAAGGATCGAACGCCTCTAAGGTGAGCGCTCTGACGGCTTTCTTGAAATCAAGCGCTGCGCCTTCGGGCGATGAGACCGTGAGCGGCGGCTGACGTAAGAACAAACAGGCCGGCGACGGGGCTCGCTTAGAATTTGGCTTAGACTTAAAGACGACCAATGCTGTATTATTTTCTGACGCCTTTGGCGGACCAGTTTCAATTATTCAATGTCTTCCGATACCTGACGTTTCGGACCGGCGGGGCGATTGTCACGGCGCTTATCATTTCGTTCGTGCTCGGGCCGTCTTTGATCCGTTGGATGCGGCGTAAGCAGGGCAAGGGGCAGCCAATACGCGAAGACGGCCCCCAGACGCATATTATTGAGAAAGCCGGCACGCCGACCATGGGCGGGGTGCTGATTTTGTTCTCGCTCGTGATTTCGACGGCGCTGTGGGCGCGCCTTGATAACCCTTACGTTTGGATCGTTATGGGCGTCACGCTCGCCTATGGCGGGCTCGGGTTCATTGACGACTATCTAAAAGTCACCAAACAAAAAGCCGATGGCGTTGTCGGCAGCGTTAAGTTAATTAGCCAATTCGCGGTGGCGATAGCGGCGGGCTATTTCTGCATGACGACGCTCGCCGCCGACCCCCAGGCGCCGACGGGCATTGCAACATCAGTGGGCGTGCCGTTTTTCCCGGTGAGGCTGTTCGAGCAGTGGTTTAATGCGCCGGGCGTGCCTTTGGGGCTGCTCATTATTCCGTTCGCCGCTTTTGTGATTGTCGGCGCCTCCAATACGGTGAATTTAACCGACGGCCTTGATGGTCTTGCAACGGTGCCGGTGATGATCGCTGCGGCGGCTTATGCGCTGATCGCTTACCTCGTCGGCAACGCCATCTATGCGGAGTATCTCGGCGTGCCGTTCGTGCCGGGCACGGGCGAGCTTGCGGTGATTTGCGGCGCGATTATCGGCGCTGGGCTCGGCTTTTTGTGGTTTAATGCGCCGCCGGCGGCGATTTTCATGGGCGACACCGGGTCTTTGGCGCTTGGCGGCGCCATCGGCGCGATTGCTGTTGCGGCGAAGCACGAGATTGTTCTGGCGATTGTCGGCGGCCTCTTCGTGCTTGAAGGGTTGTCGGTGATGATTCAAATCGCGAGCTTTAAACTCACGGGCAAACGCGTTTTCCGGATGGCGCCGATCCACCACCATTTTGAGCAATTGGGTTGGAAAGAATCGACCATCGTCATTCGCTTCTGGATTGTCTCGGTTATTTTGGCGCTTATCGGCCTTTCCACGTTGAAGCTGCGCTAAAGGAGATCGATTTACCCCATGTTTCCGCTGCCCCATGCGCATAAAAAGAAGTACGGCGTCTTCGGCCTCGGCGCGAGCGGGCTGGCGACGTGCGCGGCGCTGCAAGAGGCGGGGGCGGATGTTTTTTGCTGGGACGAGGCCGGCGCCGCGCGGGATAAAACGGCGCAGTCCGCCTACAGCGCCGTTCACCCTAAAGAATGGCCGTGGTCTGACTTAGAAGCGCTCGTCTTAGCGCCCGGCGTGCCGCTCACCCATCCAAAGCCCCATGTTATTGTCCGCAAAGCCGTCCAAGAAAACGTTCCGGTGATCGGCGACATTGAGCTTTTCGCCCAAGCGGTGAATGCGTTGGATGAAGCCGGTCGTCCTACTGTCGTCGCCGTCACCGGCTCAAACGGCAAGTCGACGACGACGGCGCTGATCGGTCATATCCTTAATGAGACAGGCGCGCGCGCCTATGTCGGCGGCAATATCGGCGAGGCGATACTGTCCTTGCCGGCGCCGAGCGCCAACGCCGTCTATGTGTTGGAGTTGTCGTCCTATCAATTGGATTTGGCGCGGTCGCTGCGGGTCAACACAGCGGTCTTGCTCAATATCTCGCCGGATCATTTAGACCGACACGGAACAATGGAGCGGTATGTCGCCGCCAAACGACGCATTTTCTTGCATCAAACTCAAGATGATCGCGCGGTGATCGGCGTCGGCGACGCTTACACCCAAGCGATCTGCGCGGAACTAACGAGCGAGAGGCCAGAAACGGTGGTGCCGTTCTCAGCCACCGGCGCGCTCGGACGCGGCGTCTTCGCCCTCGACGGCCGGCTTTATTATCGCGTCAACGATAAGAACGCGGAAGCCGGCGATATCAGCGATGTTGAAGCTTTGCGTGGACACCACAACGCCGCCAACGCCGCGGCCGCGCTCGCCGTTGTTATGGGCCATGGCGTTGCGCCGTCGGTCGCGGTGCGGTCGATGGAACGGTTTCGCGGTCTTGCGCACCGTATGGAGACGATCGCACGGCGCGGGCCATTGGTCATCGTCAATGATTCCAAAGCCACAAATGTTGAAGCGGCCGCTAAGGCTTTGCAGTCCTTCGGCGATGTATACTGGATCGCCGGTGGGCGCGCTAAAGATGGCGGCGTTGATGCGCTCAGCCCTCTGATGGAGCGGGTGCGCGGCGCCTATCTCATCGGTGAGGCGGCGGACGCTATGGCGGCGGCCTTACAAGGCGATACGGCTGTCCAGCAGTGCGGCGATCTCGAAACCGCCGTCGCCGCAGCGATGAGGGATGCCGGCGCGAGCGATGCGGCGCATCCTGTCGTTCTATTGTCGCCTGCGTGCGCGTCCCAGGATCAATTCAAAAATTTCGAAGAGCGCGGCGAAACGTTTCGTCGCCTTGTCATGCAGGTCTTGTCCGCGGTCGATGATGACGGGGACGCTGACAATGGGAATGTCGGCAAAAACGGAGCGGCGGCTTAGGAATGGCGAGCGGCGTTTTATCAGGACGATCGAGCATGCGGCCCTTGTCGGGGCCAAGTCGTCTCGATACATCTTCTTTAGCGCACTGGTGGTGGTCCGTTGACAGAACCATGTTGGCGATCGTTGTCGCGCTCATGGCGATTGGCGTCGTCCTTTTATTGGCCGCGGGGCCGGCGGCGGCTGAGCGTATTTCTAGCGTCCGCGACAGCTTTCATTTTCCCTTGCGGCAGGCGGTTTTCCTTGTGCCGACAATTGCCGCCGTGATCGGCGTTTCGATGTTGACGCCCTTACAAGCGCGCCGCCTCGGCGCTGTCGCGTTTGCTGGCGCGGGGGTTTTGATGGTTGGCGTTTTGTTTTTCGCCCCTGAGATCAACGGCGCTCGGCGCTGGTTTCCTGTCGGATCGTTCTCTCTGCAGCCGTCTGAGTTTTTTAAGCCCGGTTTCATTATCGCTGCGGCGTGGATGCTGTCTGAGGCGCGCCGCCGGCCGGCTTTTCCGGGCGTCGCTATCGCCATGGGGCTCTTCGCCGCCGGCGCCGGCCTTCTGGTTTTGCAACCCGATTATGGCCAGGCGGCGTTATTGACGGCGGTTTGGATGGTGATGTTTTTTGTCTCCGGATGGAACCTCGCCTGGCTTGTCGCGATCGGAACCGCTGCGACGGGCGTGCTCGCCGGGGGGTACTTCTTTTCTTCGCATTTGGCGGACCGCGTGAAAGGGTTTCTCGACCCGACCTCAGAGGCGAATTATCAGGTCAATAAATCTGTTGAAGCCATTGCCCATGGCGGGCTCACCGGCGCGACCGGCGATCCGGCGATCGTCAAACTGGACTTACCGGACGCCCATACGGATTTCATCTTCGCTGTTGCGGGCGAGCATTACGGTTTTTTCTTCTGTCTATTGATCATCGCTCTTTACGGCGCGTTCGTGTTGCGTGCGTTCGCCATGGCGGCGCGCTCTAAGAGCGTCTTTATTCAGTGTGCGGTCTCTGGCCTTGGCGTGCTGGTCGGCCTTCAGGCGTTCATCAATATGGCTGTGGCTTTGCGTGCCTTGCCGGCGAAAGGCATGACGCTGCCGTTCATCTCCTATGGCGGCTCGTCTTTAATGGCGACGGGGCTCGCCGTCGGTCTTCTTTTGGCGTTGACGCGGCGCACGGGCCCTGCGTGCACGCGTCGGGAAATTATGCCGTGAATGGGGCGGTGTCAGACCCAATCGCTGAGACAAGCAGGCCGCTTGTCGCGCTCGCCGCCGGCGGCACGGGCGGCCATATGTTTCCGGCTGCGGCGCTTGCGGAAGAATTGCAACGGCGCGGGCGGCGGGTTCTATTAATTACGGATGTGCGCGGGCAACGTTATACGGACGGGTTTCAGGCTGATGAAACCGTGTTGATCACCGCCGGCAGCCCAAGTGTGGGCGGTGCGGCGGCGAAGGTCTTTTCTGCGCTTGCGATCACCGGCGGGCTCATTCGTTCGATGTCGACATTCAAGCGCCTCGGCGTCGCCGCGGTCGTCGGGTTCGGCGGTTATCCGTCGCTGCCGGCGGTGGGCGGCGCGTCCCTGATGAAAATTCCCTATGGGGTGCACGAACAAAACGGCGTCCTCGGCCGCACCAATCGCTTGCTGGTGGGCAAGGCGACGTTCACGGCGCACGCGTTTCCGGCGCTTGATCGATTGCCGAAGACCAACGGGCTCGTCTTGGAGGTTGGTAATCCGGTCCGCGACGCCGTAGCGGCCGTCGCTAGCGAGGCCTATGCCGCGCCCGGCGCGGGCGCATCAGACAAGATGAAACTATTGGTCTTTGGAGGCAGTCAAGGGGCGAGCGTTTTCGCGGAGGCCGTTCCGCGCGCCGTCGCCGCTTTGCCGGAAACGGCGCGTCGGCGATTGTCAATTGTTCAGCAAGCGCGCGACGCCGATATGGACGCGGTGAAAGACGCCTATGCCGCCGCTGGCGTCGACGCGGAAATCGCGCCTTTCTTCCAAGGCTTGCCGCAGCGCATGGCCGACGCCCATCTGGTGATCGCGCGGGCGGGCGCCTCGACGGTGACGGAACTGTCGGTGATCGGGCGGCCATCGATTTTGACGCCCTTGCCAAGCGCTATGGACGATCACCAAACCGGTAATGCAAAGGTGCTGTCGACGGCCGGCGGCGCACTATTGGCGCCCGAAGGCGAAGATTATGTCGAAACCCTTTCGAAGGCGCTGCAAGACACTATTATAGCGGACGGCCGTCTCGCCGAGATGGCCCGCGCTGCCAAGGGCGTCGTCAAAACCGACGCAACGGCGCGCCTCGCCGATCTCGTCGATGAGCATTTGTTGTCGACGCCCCAAGGAAAAGTCGCCGCCTGATGATGACGCCCGCTTCTTCTCCCTTTCCTGATGCGCTGGAAACGGCCGTCAAACTGCCGTTCAAAACCGGCGTTATTCACTTTGTCGGCATTGGCGGCATCGGCATGTCCGGCATCGCTGAGGTCATGCACAATCTCGGCTACACGGTGCAAGGCTCCGACATCGCCGAAGGCGGCGCGGTGAAGCGGCTCAGCCGCTTCGGCATTGACATCAAGATTGGTCATAACCCGGACAATGTCGCGGGCGCTGAGGCCGTCGTCGTGTCAACGGCGATCGGCCCGGACAATCCGGAACTTTTGGCAGCGCGCGCCCGGCACATTCCTGTCGTGCGCCGGGCCGACATGCTTGCGGAGTTGATGCGGTTGAAATGGACCGTGTCCGTCGCCGGCACCCACGGCAAGACAACGACGACGACGATGATCGCCGCGCTTTTTGATGAAGCTGGGTTTGATCCGACGGTCATCAATGGCGGCATTATCAACGCCTATGGCGCCAATGCGCGCATTGGCGAGGGCGATTGGATGGTGGTGGAGGCCGATGAGAGCGACGGCGCTTTTCTCCGCTTGCCGACGACTGTCGCCGTCGTCACTAATATTGATCCGGAACATCTCGACCATTGGGGCGATTTTGAAACTTTGCGAGGCGCTTTCGACGCCTTCATCGAGAACACGCCCTTTTATGGACTGGGCGTCGTTTGCCTTGACCATCCGGAAGTGCAAGCGCTGGTTGGGCGCGTCACCGATCGTCGCCTCATCACCTATGGCGCTAATCCGCAGGCGGACGTGCGCGCGGAGAACATTACCTTCGAAGGCGGCGCGGCGCGCTATGACATCGTCTTCCGTGAGCGCAACGCCGACGGAGAGGGCGAAACCGTTGCGTGCATTGAGGATGTGCGTCTGCCGATGCCGGGCGTTCATAATGTGTTGAATTCTCTCGCGGCGGCGGCCGTCGCCCGGCGCGCTGGCGCGAGCGACGCGGCGATAAAATCCGGCTTCGCCAAGTTCGCCGGCGTGAAGCGTCGCTTTACGATCGTAGGAGAAGCGACGTTCGATACTGGCGGCGCTGGCGGTGCTGTGACGATCGTTGACGATTACGGCCACCATCCGGCGGAGATCACCGCCGTCTTAGGGGCGGCGCGCAATGTCGCGAGCGGCAAAGTCATCGCCGTCGTCCAACCCCATCGTTATACGCGCGTGCGCGATTTGTTCGATGAGTTTTGCGCCTGTTTAAACGAAGCCGACGCCGTTCTTATCACTGATATTTATCCGGCCGGCGAGCAGCCGATTGAGGGCGTTGATAAGATGACGCTCGCCGCCGGCGTCGCTGAACACGGCCACCGGCAGGTGCGTCCGCTCGCCGATTGGTCGGCTTTGCCGTCCGTCTTGGCGGAAATTGCAGCGCCCGGCGATATGGTCGTCTGTCTTGGCGCTGGCGATATCACCAAGCACGCTAACGCATTACCAAATGAGCTTGAAGCCGCCTTAAAGAAAGGACCAGCTGCGTGACGGCGAGGATCGACGTCAGTGATTTGCCGTCCGTGCACGGACGCTATGTGGCGGCGGCGGACATGTCCGCGCTCACCTGGTTCCGTGTCGGCGGGCCGGCGGACGTTTTATTTGCGCCGGCCGATGAAGACGATCTCTCCGCGTTTCTCAAAGCGACGCCGCGCGACATTCCCATTTATCCCGTCGGTGTCGGCTCGAACCTCTTGGTGCGCGACGGCGGTGTCAGGGGCGTCGTCATTCGCCTCGGCAAACCTTTCGCTAATATCGCGATTGACGGCCTTAACGTGACAGCGGGCGCCGCGGCGCTCGACGCGCAGGTTGCGCGCGCCGCGGCGAAGGCGGGGGTCGCTGGCCTGGAGTTTTATCGCGGCGTTCCGGGAACGATCGGCGGCGCTCTGCGCATGAACGCCGGCGCCTATGGAACCGAGACTAAAGACATTTTGCAAAGCGCCGTCGCCTATGATCGCGCCGGGGTGCGCCATGAATTGACGGCCGAAGACATGGGCTTCGCCTATCGTCACTCTTCGGCGCCGGCGGACTTTATCTTCACCGAGGCGCGCTTTCGCGGGACGCCGGGAGAGCCGGCGGCCATCGAGGCGCGTATGGCCGAGATCATGGCCGCGCGCGAAGAAAGCCAGCCGATCAAAGAACGCACGGGCGGGTCGACCTTCGCCAATCCGGACCCGGACCTTTCGGGCGGGCGCAAATCATGGCAGCTCATCGATGCGATCGGCGGGCGGGGAAGGGTTGTCGGCGACGCGCAAGTCTCCGAACGCCATTGCAATTTTATGATTAATCGCGGCGCAGCCACCGCCGCCGACCTTGAAACCTTGATTGAGGGGGTGCGCGCGGACGTGGCGCGCGAAACGGGCGTTGAGCTACGCTGGGAAATCAAACGGATCGGGGCGCCGGCGTCGCTGACGGCCGATTGAGTCGTGTAAACAAGGGCCACGGAAGTGCGTGAATTGAAAGTGCGCCAATTGAAAGTGCGTTGGGGAGACACCCATGGCTAAAAAACGCGTAGCGGTTTTGAAGGGCGGACGCTCGGCGGAACGCGAGGTCTCGCTGAGCTCCGGCGCAGCGGCGGGCGCCGCTTTGCGCGACGCCGGTTATGACGTCATTGAGATCGACGCGGCGGAGGAACTCGCGCGTGCGCTCTTGGACGCTGAACCAGATGTTGCATTCAACGCCTTACACGGACAATGGGGCGAAGACGGCTGCGTGCAAGGCCTCTTGGAACTCATGGAAATTCCATACACTCATTCCGGCGTAATGGCGTCGTCTTTGGCGATGGATAAGCAGCGAGCGAAAATCGTGCTCGCCGAAGCCGGCGTGCCTTCGCCCAAAGGGTTCGTTGCGCAGCGCCGTGAAGTCGCCGCCGCGCATTACATAGACCCGCCCTATGTGGTGAAACCGAACGCCCAAGGCTCGTCTGTCGGCATCTATATTGTTCCAAAAGGCGCCAATGCGCCGCCTGCAGCCTTGCGCGACGCGGAATGGGCGCTTGGCGAGGAATTGCTCGTTGAAGAATTTATTCCGGGGCGCGAGCTGACCGTCGCCGTTCTTGGCGATCGCGCGCTTTGCGTGACCGAGATTACAACGAAGCTCGCTTTCTATGACTATGAAGCGAAATACGCCGCTGGCGGATCAGCCCATGCTGTGCCTGCAAAACTGCCGACTGAGATTGAGAAACGTTGCCTCGATTATGCGTTGCGAGCCCACAAAGCGCTTGGCTGTCGCGGCTTGTCGCGCGCTGATTTTCGCTTTGACCCGGCGCGCGGCGCCGAAGGCGTCTATTGCCTTGAAGTGAATACGCAGCCAGGCCTTACCGCCACGTCGCTTGCGCCTGAACAGGCGGAGTATTGCGGCATGGACTTTCCGGCTTTGTGCGCTTGGTTGGTGGAGGACGCTTCATGTCGTCGGTAAAAGGGCGCAAGACCAATGCCCGGAAGCGACCCACGAAAAAGTCTCCGCGGAAAAACGCCCGCTCAAAAACGCGGGCGCGCGGCGCCAGTCGGGCGGATGAGGCGCGTGCGATTTTCAGCCGTCTGACGGTGGCGGCGAGCGCTGGTTTCGTCGTTATCTTGTTCGCTGTCGGCGCGCTGTTATGGTCCGGCGGTTATTTTGGCGGCCTGGCGAGCGGCGTCAGCGGACAGCTCTTTACGGCGTCGAAGTCGGCGGGCTTTGAGGTTAAGCGCGTTACGTTAAAAGGCGCCCGCGACACGGCCCATGCGGATGTTTTAGACGCCGTCGGCCCGATTGTCGGTGCGCCCATTCTTTCGGTCGACTTGGATGCGGCGCGGGCGCGCGTGGAGGAACTTGGCTGGGTGCGGTCCGCGGCGGTGGCACGGCTCTTTCCTGATACGATCCATGTGTCGATCCGTGAGCGTCGCGCGCGCGCGGTGTGGCAGTATAATGGCGTTCTCAATCTGATTGACGACACCGGCGCCGTCATCCAACCGGTGAGCGCGAACGCCTATTCCCATTTGCCGATGATTGTCGGGGCCGGCGCGCCTGCGGCCGCATCGTCGGTTTTGCGCGCGCTTGCCGACGAGCCTGATGTGGCGGAGATCGCCCATGCATTGGTTCGGGTTGGCGATCGGCGGTGGGATTTGCAATTGCGTAACGGCTTGGTGGCGAAGCTGCCCGATGCGCAACGGCCGGCGGCGCAAGCGGCGGCGATTGGCGAGCTCGCGCAACTTCACAAAACCCAAGCATTGCTTGACCAAGATATCGAATATATCGACCTTTTGGACCCTGACCGCGTTCTAATCCGACGGCGCCCAAGCAGTGCGACCGACACGATGTGACTAATTGGGTGACTAATTGGGTGACTGATTGGCGCAGTTAAGTACGCGCCATATCGATCAGGCCTGATAATAATTGAGAGCGCGGCGAACAGCGGCGAAGCGACCATGGCGAAAAGACGGACCAGGACAAAAGACTCGCGTTTAATCGCCGCCGTCGACATTGGCGGCGCAAAAGCGTCATGCGTTATCGCCGCTTTGGCGCCCGTTGGAGACGGCTCGTTCGAACCCGATGTTTTGGGTGTCGGTCAATATGGCGCCGCGCGCCGGCCAGCGAACGACGCGCATTCGACGGCGCCGGTTTCGGGCTTGGCGGATTTGGAAGTGAATTTGCGCGGCGCGGTTGAGGCCGCTGAGCGCATGGCGGGCGAACAGATTAAATCCGCCTATGTGGCTGTGCCGGGCCGACAATTGCGGTGTCGACGCATCGGCGTTGATCTCGCGCTGGCTGGCGGCGTTGTCACCCGCGAAGACGTTTCCGACTGTCTAGCGGAAGCGGCGCGCAATCAGGCGGCTGGATTCACGCCGCTGCACGCGCGCGCCATTCGTCAGTTTCTCGACGGCGAGGTTTTGTCCGGTTCCGCCGAAGGCTTGGTTGGCGACCTTTTGACCGCTGAGATTCTAAGCCTTGGCGTGCGAGAAACGACGGCGACGAACATTGAAGGTCTTCTACATCGCTGCGGTCTGGAAGCCGATGGTTTTGTCGCGGCGCCCTTCGCCGCCGGTGAAGCGACCTTGATCGATGACGAAAAAGAACTCGGCGCCGTCCTGATTGATATGGGCGCGCGGCACACGGATTACGCGGTTTATGATCGTGGCGCGCTCGTCGCTGTCGGCGGGATTGCGCTTGGCGGCGAGAACATCACACGCGACATAGCGCACGTCTTCGGCGCGACGATCGCCGCGGCGGAACGCGCCAAAACGTTTCATGGCTCGGCTCTTTCCGATCCGGGCGATGAGCATCGGCTTGTGGACTTCCCGCAATTGGGCGGGGCGGGAGAGACCGAGCGTCAATCCCGCGCAGCGCTTTCCGCGGTGATCGCCTCTCGCCTTGAAGAGATCTTCGAAAAGCTTGTCGAGGCGATGACGCGGCAACAGGGTGAGGGCGCATTGGGCGTCCGCCGAGTTGTTCTGACGGGCGGCGGCAGTCTCTTGCTTGGTGCGGCGGAAACCGCGGAACGCGTTATTGGCGCGAAAGCGCGCCTTGGCCGACCTGTCTCACTGTTGGGCGCTCCCGAAGCCGCTCGTGCGCCGCAATTCGCATCGGTTATCGGTGTTGCGCAATATGCTGCATCCGGCGCCGCCGCACCGGCGAGCAATCAAAATGGGCTGGGGCCTGCGATTAACATCCCCGGCGCTGAGCGTTTCATGCAAACCGGCGGCGGGCGCGCGCTTGCGGCGATGGGCTCTTGGTTGCGCGCTAATTTTTAAGCGGTTCGGTTTGAGCCGCGCCGCATCGACGACAAAGGCCGGTCGTTAAATCGTCTGGCGTCCAAACTGTTCGTCGCCCAAATCGTCTGGCGCCCAAATTGTCTGGCACCCAAATCGTCGATCGCGATGGCGCTCCGAAAAATTTCATCAGAAAACGCATTAATTCTTTATTAACCCCATGACATACGTCGCGAACAGGGGAAAACAAAGACTTGAAGCGGGTAAGAGTCAGCCATCAGCGCTGATCACAGAGCCGGCGTTAATTGAGCGTTAACCTTTTGGTAAGGGTTCTGAACGAATCTTTAACCATTATTCAAATCGGGAGAGCCTTGCCGCCGCCGGTCGCCGTAATGTGGCGTCCAGCGTCGCCTAAAGGGAATCAGCGGGAGCCATCGATGCCACTGAACTTAAGCATACCGGAACTAACTGAACTGAAGCCCCGTATTTCTGTCGTCGGCGTCGGCGGTGCGGGCGGCAATGCTGTCAACAATATGATCGAAAGCTCCCTTGAGGGTGTGGAGTTCGTCGTGGCGAACACTGACGCTCAGGCGCTTGGTCTTTCGAAGGCGGATAAGAAAATCCAGCTTGGCGCTGAAACGACGCAAGGCCTCGGCGCTGGCTCATTGCCGCAAGTCGGCGGAGCGGCGGCTGAAGAGTCGATCGACGAAATTCTGGAGCATATCGGCAATGCGCACATGCTGTTCATCACAGCCGGCATGGGCGGCGGCACTGGCACGGGCGCGGCGCCCGTCATCGCGCAAGCGGCGAAAGAACGTGACATTCTCACCGTCGGTGTTGTGACGAAGCCGTTCCACTTTGAGGGCGCGCGCCGGATGAAGATCGCGAGCGCCGGTATCGATGCGCTGCAGCAGCACGTTGATACCCTCCTGATTATTCCGAACCAAAACCTTTTCTCCATCGCCAATGAACGCACGACGTTCCATGAAGCATTCGCGCTTGCTGATCAGGTGCTGCATTCGGGTGTGCGCGGCATTACCGATTTGATGGTGATGCCGGGCCTCATCAATCTTGACTTTAACGATGTCCGCACCGTGATGAGCGAGATGGGCAAGGCCATGATGGGCACCGGTGAGGCTGAAGGCGACAAGCGCGCCATTGAGGCCGCCGAAGCGGCGATTTCTAATCCGCTGCTCGATGAAGTGTCGATGAAAGGCGCTAAAGGCGTTCTCATCAATATCACCGGCTCAATGGACATGACGTTGTTCGAGGTCGACGAAGCGGCGAACCGCATCCGCGCCGAGGTTGATCCGGAAGCGAACATTATTGTCGGCTCGACCTTCAACCAGGATCTTGAAGGCAAGGTGCGCGTCTCTGTTGTCGCTACGGGCATTGAAGCGGCGGCGCAAACGAACCCGAGCTATTCTTCGTCCCGTCAGTCCATGTCCGTCTCTATGGCGCGTCCTTGGCGAGACGGCGCTGCGCCAGCCGGAGGCGCTGTTGCGACAGCTGATAATCCGACCCCTGAACCGACTGCTGCGCCAGCGCCCGCCGCTGTGTCGACGGGTGCGCCTTTAAGCGACGCGCCGCGTGTTGATCAACCGCAAGCCGCGCCTTCTGAGCCTGTGTCGGCGCCGGCCGTGGCGACGGGCGCCGACGCGAACCCTGTTGGCGATGTTCACGAGCGCATCCGTCGCATGCTGACCGAGGGGCCGCGCACGCAGACGGAAGCGAACCCTTTCCGAACGCCAGAAGCGCCAACTGGATCGCCGGCTCAAGCATCCTCAACGGCGACGCAAGCGGGTGAAGCTCGCTCGACAGCACCGACGGCAGGAGGGATTGGCGCAGGGATCGGCGCCGCTGCGCGCGGCGTTTTGAAATCCATGGCCGCCCCGCGGCGCCAAGAGGCGCCTGCTGCACCGCAAGCGCCGGCTCAGGCGGAAACACCCGCCGTGCAATCCGCGCCGGCGGAACGTCCGGTAAGTTCGGGCGATTTATTCGACGATGACGCAGATAAAGAACTCGAGATCCCCTCGTTTCTTCGGAAAAAGCGCGTAAGCTAAGGTTTACGCTCCCGGACCCGCTTACGCTCCGATGGGCGAACATCGGGTCCGGTCGCTTGTGATTTTAATGCCGTTGATGCGCCGTCGACCTTTGCAAGAAGGAGGCGGCGCTTGACTATTGAACGACGTCTTCGATCCGAGGGCCAAACAAGTCTGAAATCTTCTATCACGATTGAAGGCACCGCGCTTCACGCCGGTGTTCCCGTCTCATTGACGATGGCGCCAGCCGAGGCTGGCGCCGGCTATGTTTTTGTCCGCCGCGATTTGAACGACGCGGAAATAATCGGCTCTCCGGAGACTGTCGTTGAAACGCGCCTTGGCACGTGCATCGCGAATGATGCCGGCGCCACCGTGAAAACGATCGAGCATTTACTGGCGGCGTTTTATATCGCTGGCGTCGACAATGCGCGCATAACGCTAACGGGCCCCGAACCACCGATCTTGGACGGCAGCGCAGCAGGCTTCCTCAGCTTTATTGATCAGGCTGGCCTTTTCCATAGTGATATTCCGAAGCGTCGAATAACGCCGTCGGCGCCGATCGAGGTGCGCGACGGCGACCGGTTTGTGCGTTTTGAGCCCTCCGCGGAACGGCGGTTGACGGTCTCAATCGACTTTCCAGATCCGGCCATTGGGGTCGACCAGGTGACGATCGATCTATGTGACGCCGCAACGACGCGCGATCGCCTAGCCTCGGCGCGCACCTTTTGCCGCCGCGCCGATATTGAGGCCATGCGCGCGTCCGGGCTCGCCCGCGGCGGGTCGTTAGAGAACGCTGTCGTCGTCGATGGCGAAACGATTTTAAATGAAGGCGGTTTGCGTGACCACCAAGAATTCGCCCTCCATAAAGCGCTTGATCTTGTTGGTGATTTGGCGCTGCTTGGCGGCGTGCTCGAGGGCGCTGTTATCGCCCACAAGCCGGGGCATGATCTAAATACAGGGCTCGCCAAGAAAATTTTCGCCGAAAACAAGGCGGCCGGCTAATCCATCAACCGGCGTCTAGAGCGATTAGGGCGACAATGTTTGACGCGGTTTCTCCGGAGCTGTACTTTTCGCCCCGAATCTAAGGCTTGTGGCCGCACCGGACTGTTATTGCCTTTCAGGTGACGACGTCAGGTTGTTTCCCAGGCTCAAGCACGGTGTTCACTGGCGCGTCGCTCCGCCTGCGCTCAACTTTAAGAGTAAATATGTTCTCTCTTCGCCGCGTATTCATCTTGCTTCTAACCTCGCTTGCGGTTCTCGGACTAGCGGCGTGCTCCGGCGGCAAGAAGAAAGAAAAGTTTGCTTACGTCGAAAAGCCGGCTGAGATTCTCTACACGCAGGCCAAAGAAGAGCTTGAGAAAAAACGCTACGACGTCGCTATTCCCTTATTCGAGGAGGTCGAGCGCCAGCATCCTTATTCAAACTGGGCGCGTCGCTCCATGCTGATGAAGGCGTTCGCGTATTATCAGCAGAACGATTATGACGAATCGATCGCCGCCGTTGACCAATTCATTGGGCTACACCCCGGCAATAAAGATGTTCCGTATGCTTATTATCTGAAGTCAATGTGCTTTTATGAGCAGATCCGCGATGTAGGGCGTGATCAGGATTTCACTGATAAGGCGGTGCGGGCGCTAAACGACGTTGTACGACGCTACCCGCAAACGGAATATGCCCGTGACGCGCGCTTAAAACTTGACCTCACGAATGACCATTTGGCCGGTAAGGAGATGTATGTCGGTCGGTTCTACTTGCGCGCCGGCAAACACATTGCGGCGATCAATCGTTTTCGGACGGTGATCGACGACTATCAAACAACGAGCCATGTGCCAGAAGCGCTGCACCGATTGGTCGAAGCCTACATGCAGATCGGCGTTTACAACGAAGCGCGCGAAGTCGCCGCCGTTTTGGGGCACAATTATCCGGGCAGCGATTGGTATGAGACCAGTTATTCACTAATGGCCGATGCGGGGTTGCTCGAGCCGGGGTCAACGCCGGATCCTTCCGCTCTGCGCAAAGTCAAAAAGAAAAAGAATAACAAGGAAAAATTGCGCGCGCCGGTCGATCTCGACACGCCGAACTTTCCGGTCGATGATCAAGACATCGGCAATAACGATCCCGTCCCGCCGGCGAATCGCTAGCCTGGCGCTGCTCTGGAACACCGAATCCGCTGATACTATCGCGATAAATTTCACGTCCGAGGAGACGGCGCTTTGTTGAGCGCATTGCATATTAAGGACTTTGTGCTCATCGACAGCCTGTCGATGACGTTGGATCGCGGTCTTACCGTACTAACGGGCGAGACCGGCGCCGGGAAATCCATTCTTTTGGAAGCATTGGGGCTCGCCGTCGGCGGGCGTGCTGCGCGCGGCGGCGTTCGCGAGGGCGCGCGTCAGGGCATTGTCGCCGCCGTCTTCGAGCCGTCTTCGGAGCATGGCGTTTGGGCGCTTCTCGACGACAATGGCATCGGGCGCGATGACGACCAGATCATCTTAAAACGCGTGCAGTCTTTGGATGGGCGCAGCCGTGCATTCGTCAATGACCAGCCCGTGTCGGTGGCGCTCTTAAGGGACATTGGCGGCGCCCTGTTAGAGATACATGGCCAACATGACGGGCGCGGATTTTTAACCGCGACCACCCATCGCGCATTGCTGGATGAGTTTGGCGGCCTCGCCGCCGAAGCCGCGGCGGTTTCAGTCGCTTGGCGCGATTGGCGCGCCGCCGCCGCCGCGCTTGATGCCCGGCGCGCGACGATCGACAAAGCCGCGCAGGAGACCGACTATCTTCGCCATGTGGTGGATGAATTAGAGGCGCTTGCGCCGGAGGTCGATGAAGAAGCGGCACTGGCGACGCGGCGCGCCCATTTGATGGCTGCGGAGAAAATCGCCGAAGACTTGTCGGCAGCGGAGCGGCTCTTGTCGGAAAACGCGCTCGAGGGTGATTTATCGGCTTGCGCCCGGCGACTTGGCAAGGCGGCGTCGGCTTTTCCGTCTGGCGATAATCCGTTGTCGGATGCATTAGCGCGTCTAGAGGCGGCCTTGTCGGAAGTGATGGAGGCGCGTGCAGCGGTGGAAGACGCCGCTGCGGCGATTGAGTTCGATGCGGGCGCGCTGGAAGCTGCCGAAGAGCGGCTGTTCGCTTTGCGGGCGTCGGCGCGCAAACATGGCGTTGAGCCTGCGCGCTTGCCCGAGGCGCTCGCAGCCGCGAAGACGACCCTTGCCGATCTCGAAGCCGGTGAGGCGAGTTTCGCAGACTTGCAAGAGCAGGTCGATAAGGCCGCACGAGCCTATGATAAAGCGGCGAAGGCGCTTTCCGCGGGGCGTCTCGCCGCCGGGGCCCGTCTTGATGCGGCGGTAGCGGGCGAGTTGCACCCCCTCAAACTCGGGCACGCACAATTCGAAACGGCGATTCTGGTTGACCCCGATACACCGGGTCCTGACGGGTTTGACCGCGTGGAGTTTATGGTCGCCACCAATCCCGGCGCGCCGCTTGGTCCTTTGAAGACGATTGCATCGGGCGGCGAGCTGTCGCGGTTCGTGCTGGCGATGAAAGCGGCGCTCGCGGCGAAAGAGAACCGCACCGTCATAATATTTGATGAAGTTGACGCGGGGGTCGGCGGCGCGGTCGCTGATGCCGTTGGCGAACGTCTTTATGGATTAGCGCGCAACGCCCAGGTGCTGGTCGTCACCCATAGCCCGCAGGTCGCGGCGCGCGGCTCGGCCCATTGGCGCATCTCCAAGACCATTAAGGCGCGAGCAACGCGTACGGACATTGCGTACTTAGATGGGTCCGACAGGGTTGAGGAAATTGCGCGAATGCTCGCCGGCGCCGCGATCACGCCGGAAGCCCGAGCGGCGGCGGAGAGCCTGTTGTCGCCGCCACGCAAAAAACAGCGAACGAAGGCGGGCGCCGCGCCGGCAGCCAAAAAACCGGCGGCGCGCCGGGCCCGTAAAACCGCGTGATGCGTCGCCATTTAGGCGAGATGCTGTAAACGGTTAGTTTTCACAAGACGGATTAAAACAGATGACCGTGGCCGATAAGCCCGTAAAAGAGCTGACACGTGACGAAGCCGAGGCTGAGTTAGCGAGACTGGCGACGGCGATCAGCGAGGCGGATGCGGCCTATTATGGCGCTGACGCACCTCAGATAACGGATGCGGCGTATGACGCTTTGCGACGGCGCAACGCGCTCATTGAGCGCGCGTTTCCAAAACTGAAGCGTGCCGATTCGCCCTCCGACAAAGTCGGCGCCCCTCCGGCGGTTGGTTTCGATAAGGCCGAGCACGCAGCGCCCATGTTGTCCCTCGACAACGCTTTCGCTGATGAGGACGTTTCAGACTTTGTCGTCCGTATTCGGCGCTTTTTGAAACTCGATGAGGAAGCGCCGCTTCACTTCACGGCTGAGCCGAAAATCGACGGACTGTCTTTAAGCTTGCGCTATGAGAAGGGCGCCCTCGTGCGGGCCGCCACCCGCGGCGATGGTAAGGTCGGCGAGGACGTGACGGCGAACGCCCTTTCGATCGCGGATATTCCCGAACAGCTTGTGACCGACATCGAGATTCTTGAAGTCCGCGGCGAGATATATATGTCGCCGGAGGATTTTGCTGCGTTGAATAAGCGCTTAGAGGCGGCGGGCGACAAACCGGCGGCCAATCCGCGCAACGCCGCCGCCGGGTCGCTTCGACAGATTGATCCCGCCGTGACCGCGACGCGGCCGCTGAAATTCTTCGCCTATGCATGGGGAGAGCTCAGCGCGCCCTTGGCGGTGACACAATATGAGAGCGTCGCGACGCTGCAGGGGCTTGGGTTTTCTGTGAACCCTGAAATGGCGCGTTGTGCAGATGCGGACGAAATGCTCCGTATCTATCGTGATATTGAACTGAAGCGTGCTGATCTTCCTTACGATATTGACGGCGTCGTCTATAAGGTCGACCGCCTTGATTACCAGACGCGGCTCGGCGCCGTCTCGCGCAGCCCCCGTTGGGCGCTCGCTCATAAATTCCCAGCGGAAAAAGCTACGACGGTGCTTGAAGGCATCGACATCCAAGTGGGGCGGACAGGCGCCTTGACACCGGTCGCTCGTTTGAAACCGGTCACGGTCGGCGGCGTCGTCGTCTCCAACGCCACGCTCCATAATCAAGATGAAATCGAACGCAAAGACATTCGCGTCGGCGACACGGTTGTCGTCCAGCGCGCGGGCGATGTTATTCCGCAAATTGTTGAGGTGCTAAAAGACAAGCGCCGTAAAGGCGCGCGTAAGTTCAAGTTTCCTGAAGTGTGTCCCGTCTGCGGCAGTCACGCAACGCGCGACATTAACCCGAAGACCGGTAAAGAAGACGTAGTGCGCCGATGTACAGGCGGGCTTATCTGTGCCGCCCAAGCCGTAGAGCGCCTTAAACATTTCGTATCGCGCAAGGCCCTTGATATTGACGGACTTGGAACAAAGCAAATCGAAGCGTTCTTTGAAACGGGGTTTGTAAAAGAACCGGCGGATGTCTTTACGCTGGAGGCCCGACACGCAGACGGCGCGCTTGATCTTTACACCTATAAAAAGAAAGCTGACGGCGCTTTGTCTCTAAAAGACGGCGCGCCGCAAGCAACGAATAAGAAATCGATTGAGAACCTTTTCGCATCGATTAATGAACGGCGCGCCCCGGCGCTCGATCGGTTCATTAACGCCCTTGGCGTGCGCCATGTGGGGGAGACGAACGCGGCGCTCTTCGCCCGCCATTATGGAACGTTTGAAGCGTTTGAGAACGCCGCGTTGAAAGCGTCCGACCCGGAAAATCCAGCCTATGAGGATATGTTGGCGATCGACGGCGTCGGCGCGCTCGTTGCCGCGGGCGTTATCGATTTCTTCCAAGAGCCCCATAATCGCGACGCCGTCGCGCGCCTCAGCGCTCACGTGGCGCCAACGGCGTTTGAAGCGCCGGCGAGCGTAGAAAGCCCCGTGTCGGGAAAAACGGTCGTTTTCACCGGAACGCTTGAAACAATGACCCGGGACGAAGCCAAAGTGCAAGCGAGCGCTTTGGGCGCGAAAGTTTCGGGCTCTGTTTCTTCGAAGACGGACTATCTCGTGGCGGGGCCGGGCGCCGGTTCGAAGCTGAAGAAAGCCGAAGAACTAGGCGTCGCCACATTGACGGAAGAAGAATGGCGCCAGCTGATCGCGCCTTAAAGGGTTGGTCGTTGACGACCTAAAGCGGCGCCGTCGCCGCCTCAAGCCAATCGATGAGGTCCGCCGGCGCGTCCGGCGCTAAGGTCTCGCGCACGCGCGCGTGATAGTCGTCGACCCATTGTTTTTCGTCTTGCGTCAATAAAGAGGGCTCAATAAGGGCGCGCGCATAAGGGGCGAGGGTGATGGTTTCAAAGCCATACATCTCTCGTTCGGCGCCCTCCGGCGCCCGGCCTAAGCGCTCCGCTGGCTGAACGACGAGCAGGTTCTCAATGCGAATGCCGTAGGCGTCGGTTTTGTAGTACCCTGGCTCATTGGAGAGGATCATGCCCGGCTCCAACGTCACGCCATTGCCGGATTTCGCCACACGTTGCGGCCCTTCATGAACGCCAAGAAATGAGCCGACACCATGGCCAGTGCCGTGGTCATAATCGAGGCCGATATCCCAGAGCGGCGCACGGGCGAGGGCGTCTAATTGGTCGCCGCATACGCCTTTCGGAAAGAGCGCTGTCGCCAAGGCGATATGTCCCTTTAAGACCCGGGTGTACCGATCGCGCATTTCCGCGCTTGGCTTTCCAATGGCGGCGACGCGGGTGATGTCCGTTGTACCGTCTTGGTACTGAGCGCCGGAGTCGACCAAGTAAAGATCGCCGAGATTCAGCGGCCGGTTCGTCTCTGTCGTGACCCGATAGTGAACAATTGCGCCGTTTGGTCCGGCGCCGGAGATCGTGTCAAAGCTAAGATCTGTGAGGGCGCCGGTTTTAGCGCGGAACGCCTCTAACTGTTTGGCCGCTTTTATTTCATCAATGGAACCGTCCTGGGCGACGGTGTCGAGCCAATGCAAAAACCGCGTGACCGCGACGCCGTCGCGTTGGTGCGCCGCGCGCGTTCCGTCAATCTCCACAGCGTTTTTGATGGCGCGGGGTAACTCGCAAGGGTCTGGGGCGTCGATAACGTTCGCGCCACTTTCTGTCAGGAGCGTAATAAAGCCGGCCGGGGTCAATGCCGGATCAATCGCGACGGTTTTCTTCGCCGCGCCAAGTTCTTTAAGGCGCGCGGGCAACGCATTCTCGTCATCGATGCTGACGTCCGTACCCAAATGGGTGCGCACGGCGTCGGTGACTTTCGAACCGTCCACGAATAGAGATGCGTTCCCGTTATTGAACAGCAAGGCCCGTGAGAGGGGCAGCGGCGTGCGTTCCACGTCACCGCCGCGAATATTGAAGAGCCACGCGACAGACGGCGGCGCGGTGATGAGCGCTGCGTCGATTTTGTCTGCTTTCAGTTTTTCAGCGAGCTGCGCCCGCTTCGTGGCGCTTGCAACGCCCGCGTATTTGATTGGATGCACCGTGACCGGCGCATCAGGGCGCGCCGGTTGATCGCTCCAGGCGGCGTCGACGGGGTTTTTCTCAACGGCGACTAAATGAAACCCGCGCGCGTCGGCGGCTTTTTGCAAGCGTTGAAGACTGGCTTTCGCATGCAGCATCGGATCATAGCCGATCTTCGCACCCGGCTCGGAGTGTTCTTTTAGCCATTGCGCCGTCGATGTCTCCGGCACGCTCTCATAGGCGTAATACTGATCGTCCGTTTGCTGGCGAACCTGCAGCGTATAGCGCCCGTCGGTAAAAATCGCAGCTTTTTCCTGTAGGACGATGGCCGCGCCAGCCGAGCCTGTGAAACCCGTCGCCCAGGTGAGCCGTTGCGCATAGGCGGGCGTGTACTCGTTTTGGTATTCGTCATCATTGGGAATGATGAAGCCGTCGAGGTTTTGCGCCGCCATCGCCTTGCGAATGAGCGGTAAATGATCGGCCGCATAGCGGCGCTCGGCTTTCGCGTCAAACGTTTGAAACATCAGTAAACGTTCCTTCTTTTCAGCGGCGCTAGGGCTTTACATAAAGAAGCACCGGCCACGCCGCATGGTCAAGGCGGTTGATGCGCTTAAACCCTTGCGCCTTGTAGGCCGCGTCGATGTCGGCTTCTTGGTCTTTTAAAAGACCGGCGAGCATGACCCGTCCGAGCGGCGCGATATGCTGCGCCATTGCGGGCGCTAGTTCCACCAAGGGGCCCGCTAAGATATTGGCGAAGATAAAATCAAACGGTCCGGTTTCTTTAACGGCTGTGTGATCAAAGCCGTCACCAGCGACGAAATTGATCTTAGCGCCGACATCGTTCAAATGAGCGTTTTCTTTGGCGATTGTGACGGAGGTTTCGTCGATGTCGATTGCTAGTACGTCCGCATCCCAAAGTTTCGCCGCGGCAATGGCAAGGACGCCTGAGCCGCAGCCAAGGTCAAGTACCTCTCCCGGCGGTGCGCCGGCGAAGCGACTCAAGAGAGACAAGCAACCTGCGGTCGTCGGATGATGGCCTGTGCCGAACGCTTGGTTAGCGTCGATGCGAATGGGGATGACGTCGCTAGCGTCACCGACTTTATCCGCATCGTGAACGCCATAGAGTAGAAACGCGCCCGCTTCGACGATTCCGAGCCCCTCTAAAGAATGGGCGACCCAATCTTGATCCGGCAAGCGTTCGCTATTTTCCGCTTGGGCGTCTCGAAAAGCTTCATCGAAGGCCGCGATGTCTTCGGTTAAGGCGTCAATGTCCGTGTCGTCTTGGAAATAGGCGTCCAACGACCAAGCGCTTGCGTCGTCGGCGGGTGCGGCATCTTCAACGCTTGGCGCGCCGTCGTCGATGTCTTCGGCGAGACGCAACAGGCCGACGGCGTCCGCCGGCGGGTCGAGCACTTCGGAAAGATACGCCGCGCCCGCCTCCATGGCGGAGCGCGATCCAGTCCAGGTTAATTTATACATGAGCCCTCACGCGGCTTCTAAAAAGGTGTCGATAACTTTTTTCGGGCCGGAATGCTCGAAATTGACCGTTAATTTTTGGCCTTCGGCGGCGGTGACTTTTCCGTAGCCGAACTTTTGGTGAAAGACCCGCTGGCCGACGGAGAATTTCGCGTTGCCTGGCGCGCTCACAGACACCGTCGTCGCGCGCCCTTCGATCTCCGGCGGCCGGCTTTTTGGCCGTGTCCCGGCGGCCCGCGCCCGGCGCCATCCAGGGTTGTCGTAATAGGTGTCCGCTTCCAGCCGTGCCCCGTCGAACTGGGAGTGGCTGGCGAAATTGTCTGCGGCGTTCCCGTAAAGCCCCGGCTTAGAGACGACTTCGACATGCTCTTCCGGCAGTTCGTCGACAAACCGCGAGGGCAGTTGCGAGCGCCAAGAGCCGTAAACCTGTCGGTTCGCGGCGAAAGAGATGCGGCAACTTTCCTCCGCCCGCGTCACGCCCACATAGGCGAGGCGGCGTTCTTCTTCGAGGGCCGCCGTCCCGCCTTCGTCAATCGAGCGTTTGGAAGGGAAAATCTCTTCCTCCCATCCGGGTAGAAAGACGATCGGGAACTCAAGGCCCTTGGCGGCGTGGAGCGTCATCAGCCAGATTTGGCCGTCGCCCGTCGCTTCATTGTGTTCCGCGACGAGCGCCACATGGTCGAGATATGCCGCCATTGTGTCGAATTCCGAGACCGCTTGGACAACCTCTTTGAGGTTATCGAGCTTGGAATCCGCTTTCGGTGATTTGGAGTTTTTCCAATAATCCGTATAGCCGGATTCTTCGAGGATCAGTTCGGCGAGATCGCGCGGCGAGAAATTCTCCGCCTCGCGCGTCCAGCGGTCGACCATTTCAATGAATTTGCGCAAGGCGTTGCGGCCGGCGCCATGGAGGTCGTCTGTCTCCAGAAGGAAGCGGCTGGCTTGCATGAACGGCACGCCGCGGTCACGCGCGGCGTTGTGGATCGCCTGCATGGTTTGGCCGCCGAGCTTCCGCGCCGGCTTATTGGCGATGCGATCGAAAGCGAGATCGTCGTCGTGCGATCGCACGAGGCGGAAATAAGCGATGGCGTCGCGGGTTTCTTCGCGCTCATAAAATCGCGGGCCGCCGACGACGCGATAGGGCAGGCCGAGGGCGTTAAATCGGTCTTCAAAGGCGCGCATTTGAAACGAGGCGCGCACCAACACCGCCATTTGAGAGAGCGCGCGGCCGCGATGTTGTTCGGACTCAATATCGTCACTGATGAGGCGCGCTTCTTCTTCCCCGTCCCAAACGCCGCGCACTAGCACTTTGTCGCCGTCGTCTTCACGGTCCGTCCACAATGTTTTGCCGAGGCGCGCGGTGTTGGCGCCGATTAGGCCGGACGCCGCGCCTAAGATCGCGGGCGTTGAGCGATAATTGCGTTCGAGGCGGATGACGGTCGCGCCCGGAAAATCCTTCTCGAAGCGGAGAATGTTCTCCACTTCCGCCCCGCGCCAGCCATAGATCGACTGGTCATCGTCGCCGACGCAGCAGATGTTCTTATGTTTCTGCGCCAACAATCTGAGCCAGAGATATTGGGCGACATTGGTGTCTTGGTATTCGTCCACCAACATATACCGGAAACGGTTCTGGTATTGCTGCAGGACATCCGGGTTCTTCTGAAATATCGTCAGCACATGGACGAGTAGGTCGCCGAAGTCGGCCGCGTTTAAGGTCGTCAGCCGCGTTTGATAGGCGCGGTAGAGGTCGACGCCGCGCCCTTCTGCGAAGAAATAGCCCTCATTGGCGGGGACTTTATCGGGCGTTAGGCCGCGGTTTTTCCAGCCGTCGATAACGGCGGCGAGGCCTCGTCCGGTCCAGCGTTTTTCATCGAGGCCGGCGTCAATGATGACCTGTTTCGCCAAACGCATCTGGTCGTCGGCGTCGAGGATCGTGAAACTCGATTTGAGGCCGGCGAGCTCCGCATGGCGGCGCAAAATCATCGCGCCGATGGAGTGGAACGTTCCGAGCCAGCCCATGCCTTCGACGGCGTCGCCGATAAAGCCGCGCACGCGCTCTTTCATTTCGCGGGCGGCTTTATTGGTGAAGGTGACGGCGAGAATCTCAAAAGGCCGCGCGGCGCCCGTCTGCAAAAGGTGTGCGATGCGGGCGGTGAGGGCGCGCGTTTTGCCCGTGCCGGCGCCGGCGAGCATCAAAACGGGGCCGTCGACATGTAAGACGGCGGCTTTTTGTTCCTCGTTGAGGCCGCTGAGATAGGCGGCGTCTAATGTTCCGGCCGTAGCAGGATCGCTCTCACGCGGCGTGCGGGCGGCGGCCATGGCCCGTTCTGAAATTGATGGTGGTGTCATTTCGGGAAGATAGCGAAGGTCTGACGATTCTTGAACATGTGGAGAACATAGGGGCTGCGTGTCGATTCGCGAGGATTGAATCGCTATAAAAGAACCACATAGCAAATGGGAGACGCTCACATGGCGGGAAAATTCGAGATTTACAAAGATAAAGCCGGTGAATTTCGCTTTCGATTGAAAGCGAGCAATGGCCAGAACATTCTCGCGAGTGAAGGCTATAAAGAGCGCGCCAGCGCCCTTAACGGCGTTGAGTCGGTGAAGAAAAACGCCGCCGATGCCGGGCGTTTTGAGAAAAAAGAATCGTCCAACGGCAAGCCATATTTCGTTTTGAAGGCCGGCAATCATCAGGTCATCGGCAATTCCGAGATGTATGAGTCCGAAGATGCGCGCGATAACGGCATCTCTAGCGTTATGTCGAACGCGCCGGAAGCGAGCGTTGACGATCAAACGTCTTAAGCGTGCGATCAAGCTAGGCCAGATGTGGCGTCTCTTGGGCTGCGCCCAAGAGGCGAAACCCATCGCGGGGGCCCATGATCGTATGGCCAGTGATAAATGATTTCGAGACAATTAAGGCGTTGAGCGATCTGTTTACATCGCCTAACGCCGGAACAGTCGACGCCTTACAAACGCTGACGTCGCGCTAAAGCTATTGTCATAGGCCTCAGATAACGAGGCCCATAACTCACTTGCGCGTGCTCGCTCGCACAAGCCGGCCAGCGAAAACAGCGCACTTATGAAAATACCGCAGTCGAGCGTCTTAATTCGATGAACAGGGCGGCGATCCCTTGTCGCCGTCCTTTATTCTGCGTCTATTCAGACGCGTCTGCAGCGCCGCCCGGCTTGTAATCCGACGCCGCCATCATGGACGCCAATACACCCGCGCAGGGGCTTTCGCTCGCCGTCGACGGATACGCGACATAGGCGAGATCGTCGATCAGAAAGTCCACATTGTTCTTGGTGCGGCCCTTATCTTTGCTTCGGATAGAGACGTCGACGCGGTCAGCCGCTTTATCTTCAAGAAAAGCGATGACCTTGCTCCGCCAACGGAAGGTGTTTTTCGTCCAGGTGAAGTCAACTTTAGCCGAGTTGATCTTCTTATCCAGGCGATCGTCTCCCGTTCCCTCGGTCCGATAGAGATCGAGGGTGACGGTGAAATTCTCGCCTTCGCGTCCGCCGACCGGGTAAATCGAAAGCGCTGCAGCGCACACCGATTGGTCAAAACGCATGCGTAAAGGCCGGCGTTGATCATCATGGTAGACCGCGGCGTACTTGCCGCTCGCCGGCGCTTCATAGATGCACCGCGTATTATATTCGAAGTAGCGCTGGCCGTCGCATTTTTGCAGTCGAAGGCCGCGGCTGAAGCTGACGCCGAAGCCGCTCTTATACTGGGCGCGCACGACGTCATTGTGTTTGCCCGGCGGCGGTTCGAAATTGATGACATTGAATAGGGGATCGATTTCCGGCGCGGCGTCGGCGGTTTGTTGGTAAAACCCGTAAACATCGGTGGCCGGGTTGGAATCCCCATCCGGATCGGGTCCGATGCCATTGGTTTGCGCAACGGCGTTTGTTACGGCGCTCGTCGCCATCAGTCCGGCGATCAGCGCGTATCTCGAAATCGTAAATTTGGGCCCCATAGCGATCCCCACTCACTCCCCATGTTGATTGGTTAATAGTATACCCGGAACTAAGCGCCCGCAAATCCCCCGTGGCGTTTTCTCAATGGAGCCCTTAGCGGCGACTTTTCAGCCCTGGAGTATCGAACAACCGATGCGGTTAGTAACTGTTTTTGTTTATCTTTTCTGTTTTTTGACGGGAATGCAGGCGTTCCTCGGCGAGAGTTTCGCTGAGAGTGCGTCGGCAAATGGGCTCCCTGCCGTTGAAGGTCTGTCGGCGCCGTTCAATGCGGATGCTGACGCGTTGCGCGCCGATCTTTTATACCTCGCCGATGACGCGCGCGGCGGCCGTGAAACTGGCGCGGACGGCTTTAACGACGCCGCGCGCTATGTTGCGGGCCGGATGGCGGCCATCGGGCTCGAGCCCGGTCTTCAGCGCGGGTATTTTCAACCGGTGCCCCTGACCAGCGCGCGCCTGCGCACCGAGACGGCGCGGATGATGTTTGAAGATGCGGACGGTCGGTCTGATTTCCGACTAGGGGACGAGTATGTCGTGCGCATTGATTCTCGAACGTCTTCCATCGAGGCCGCCGGCCCTGTCGTTTATGTCGGGTACGGTATTGTCGACCCGCTGGCGCGGCGTAATGACTATCTCAATCTTTCCGTTGAGGGAAAAATCGTTGCGGTTCTTGAAGGTGCGCCGAAAGCGTTCGAGGGCGATGAGGGCGCTTATCTTAGCTATCGCGCCAGCAAAATACGCACAGCCAAGGCCCATGGCGCTATTGGCGTTATTTTCTTGCGAACCCCAAAATCCGAAAGATCAAGGTCTTGGGGGCGTTTAAAGCAGGCCCAAAACAGCGCGACAATGAGTTGGCGCATTGAAGAACAACCAAATGAAGAACAACTAATTGAGGAACAGCCAATTTATGAACAACGCGATGGCGCACTCTTACCGCTTCACAACGAAACGGAAAGCGCGCCCTCGACGGTAGCGCTAAAAGTGCGCCGTACATCGCCTGATATCGCAGCTGTGACATTGAACCGAAAGGGGGCGAGAAAACTCTTTCGACGCGCGCCCATGGGGTATGATGAAATTTATAGGGCGTTGGCCGCCGGCGGCGTTGCGCCCCAAGGATTTGCGCTCGATGCGACGCTGTCCCTATCAGCTGACTTTTTGTTAACCGAGCTAGAAAGCGCGAACGTCATCGGCGTCATCCCTGGCGCTGATCCGTCGCGCGCCGATGAGATTGTCGCCGTTACGGCGCATCTCGACCATGTGGGGAGCGCCCCCGTTTCCGAAGACGGCGACGCAGCGCAAGACGTCATCTATAACGGCGCTTTGGACAATGCGCTTGGCGTTGCTGTGATCCTCAACGCCGCGCGCCGCATCGCTGCGGCCCCGCCCATGCCCCGCACGATCGCGTTCATTGCTACGACGGCGGAGGAAAAGGGTCTTGTCGGCGCCGAGTACCTAATGGCGAATCCTCCGTTCGGTGATCAGCAGGTTGTCGCCAATATAAATATCGACATGCCGCTGCTGCTTTTTCCGATCACGGACGTCATTGGTTTCGGCGGTGAACGCTCCGACCTTGGTGCGTTCGTGGCAGCCGCGGCGGCGCAAGAAGGGCTCGGCGTTTCGCGAAACGCCGTAAAAGAGCAGAATTTTTTTCTTCGCTCCGACCAGTTTCGGTTTGTCGAGCGCGGCATTCCGTCGGTCTTTTTGTTTGTGGGCTTTGGCGGCGAGGGGCGGAAG
Source organism: Pseudomonadota bacterium (assembly GCA_039814575.1). Classification (GTDB taxonomy): domain Bacteria; phylum Pseudomonadota; class Alphaproteobacteria; order Caulobacterales; family Parvularculaceae; genus MED-G105. Next base: position 2,133 of record JBCCAY010000026.1, on the reverse strand, counting down.
ACGTTCGACGATTTCGTCGCCGCGCATTATCATAAACCATCGGACGACGCCGCTTTGCCGATTGATTATGATAGCGCCGTTCGGTTTTCGCGATTTAGCGCTGGGGTGATTAGAAATACAGCGCAGGCCGAGGCAACGCCCGCCTGGCGCCCTCGCGACTTTTTCGGTCTGATGTTCGGTGGACGGTTCACAGAAGTCGCTGATAATGAAGCTTCGTATACGCCCTAAAAATGGGGTTGATGCTCAATCATCTATCGGCGCTTTTCTTTAAAAAAAGTTAGAGCGTTTCCAGGTCAAGTGTGTGCGGTTGACCGTTAGGAAACGCGTAAAATCAAAGACCTAAAGCCGCTCAGCGGATCCATTTGAGACGGAACGGCTTTAGCTGCGCGGCTTATCGGCTTGCCATCCGACAGCGCGGCAAGCCGATGTTTTTCGCTGTCGCGCATAATTCTATGCGGCGCGATAAGGCCGGGCTGATCACTACTTCTTTAGCAACTCAATTCTAGCGATTAACGCTTTACCTGCAGCTTCTTCATAGCTCTTCTTCAGTCTGTCCAATCCGGCGCGCGCATTATCAGTTTGGGCGAGTTTGTCTAACAGGTCGAAGGCGTTTTTGGTGACTTTCATCAATTTCTGATCGGAGTCAGGACATCGAATGATCACTTCATCGTGGCCGTCGTGTTCCCGCTTTTTGAGAAAGTCGTTAAGTGCTTGGAGTTCCGTGGACAATTGATGAGTTCCTGTCGAAGAAGCTTTAAAGGCGCATGAGATGCTAAGGGAACGCGAAGCAATTTTAAAGGCGGACGACGCGGCTATTCTGGGTTTAACTTTATAGGGAAGTTATTGAGCGTCTTGGTCGTTAACGGCGCTGCGAAACTCATGCTAAAAATGTAGACCGTGTTATGTAGCATTATCTCCTTAGGTGCGCCGGGCCCTCTTGGGGCGTTCGAAGTATAAAAACACTTGTCAGTAAAGTTAGTAAACTGAATTTAATCCACGCGATGCCGATGCGTTCCTGACGACGGTCTGGTTTAACAATTACGCCGGACGATTATCGCGAACACACCGGACCGATGGCTATGCGACGCGTCTTGACGTGCGGATGCTCGGCCTTCAAGCCGGGTTTGCGTTGCGCAACGCTAACAGGAAGCGCTTCCCGTAGGTTTGTCCCGTGAGCGTTGTTGTGCGTTGTCCCGTCGGCGTCAAAGCGCGTGTCGTTTCTATGATAACCGCCGACGATATCGCAGCTCATTCGCTCGTTGTCGTTGGTTTCTGGCGCGGTGGCGGTTGCTTCGTAGCCGGCGCGGGCGAACTGGTTTTTCGAGGCGATGGTCCTTAACAAAAAATATCTGCGCCTTTGGACCGCACGGCGCGACGGCGGCCGGACGATTGGACGCCCGGCGATAGGCTGCGACTGGTAGGGCTTGCCGCGCCGTTCGCAATGCTGCAGAGCAAGCTGCAAAGGGCAATGCTGATCGACCTTGTGCCAAATATTTTCGGCGGTAAGGCGGTCAAACGCTTCGTAACGGAAACAGCGATGCGGAAGCGTGCGTTACGGGAGGTTGGGACGTGAGATTGTTCTGGTTCGTTCTCTTTTTGCTTCTGAGTACCGCTGCATCAACTGTTTTAGCGAATGATTTTGAGTACTTCCAAGATTGCCTGCGTTGTCCTGAGATGGTTGTGGTTCCCGGTGGTTCATTTGTTATGGGCGCGGTTGAGGGTGATGACCTTGCGGGAAAGAATGAATTCCCCAGGCGAGAAATGACGTTGCCATCCTTCAGTATGGGGAAAACAGAAGTCACCGTCGCTCAATTTGGTGCATGTGTTGCAGATGGCGCGTGTGAGCCGCTTAGAACTTGGATGGGACAAAATACGAATGAAAATTATCCGGTTACTTTGATAAAATGGACCGAAGTCGACCAATTCATTCATTGGCTTACGGAGAAAACAGGCAAAAAATACTCCTTGCCGTCGGAAGCTCAATGGGAATACTGACCCAACCCCTTTGAACGCAGCCATGCAGAAGTATTAAAATGGCTCAACCAAAGGAGGTTTTGGATGTCTGGAAAGAGATATTCGCCTGAGGAAATTATATCGAAGTTGCGTGAAGCCGAGGTTTATCTGGCTGAAGGT
>JBCCAY010000024.1:0-44644 GCA_039814575.1 Pseudomonadota bacterium | reverse complement strand
GTCGAGGTTTTCCGACGGAAAACTGCGTCGCTCGAAGAACGGAGGCTGCGAAGCGACCAGACGGCGCACCGGAAGAAAAAGCGCGCGGCATCACCATCTCGACGGCGCACGTCGAATACGAAACCGGCAACCGGCACTACGCCCACGTCGACTGCCCGGGCCACGCTGACTATGTTAAGAACATGATCACCGGCGCGGCGCAGATGGATGGCGCGATCCTTGTTGTGAACGCGGCTGACGGCCCGATGCCGCAAACGCGCGAGCACATTCTTCTTGCTCGCCAGGTTGGCGTTCCGGCGATCGTTGTTTACCTCAACAAAGTTGACCAAGTTGACGACGAAGAGCTGCTTGAGCTCGTCGAAATGGAAGTACGTGAACTTCTGTCGTCTTACGAATTCCCGGGCGACGATATTCCGATCATCAAAGGTTCGGCGCTCGCCGCTCTTGAAGGTCGCGATCCTGAAATCGGCGAAGAGACGATCAAAGCGCTGATGGAAGAAGTCGACAAATACATCCCGACGCCAGAGCGTCCGGTTGACCAAGACTTCCTTCTCCCGATCGAAGACGTCTTCTCGATCTCCGGTCGTGGCACGGTTGTCACCGGCCGTGTTGAGCGCGGCGTCGTCAATGTCGGCGACGAACTTGAAATCGTTGGCGTTAAAGACACGCAGAAAACGACCTGCACGGGCGTTGAGATGTTCCGCAAGCTGCTTGATCGCGGCGAAGCTGGCGACAATGTCGGCGTTCTCTTACGCGGCATCGAGCGTACGGCGGTTGAGCGCGGCCAGGTTCTTTGTAAGCCAGGCTCCGTTACGCCGCACACGAAGTTTGAGGCCGAAGCCTACATCCTCACGAAAGAAGAAGGCGGTCGTCACACGCCGTTCTTCAATAATTACCGTCCACAATTCTACTTCCGCACCACCGACGTGACCGGCGTTGTCACGCTCAAAGAAGGCACGGAAATGGTTATGCCGGGCGACAACGTCGAAGTGAACGTTGAGCTCATCGTGCCTATCGCCATGGAAGAGAAACTCCGTTTCGCTATCCGTGAAGGCGGCCGCACCGTTGGCGCCGGCATCGTCGCTAAGATCATCGAGTAGCAGAACTGAACAACACGCAGGGCGGGCTCCAATCCGCCCTGCGTTTTTCTTTTAAGGCTTTGAGACCAATTTAGGCTGGGACGAAACGTCGACATGCAACAGAATATTCGCATACGGTTGAAAGCGTTCGATCATCGGGTGCTTGACGCGTCGACGACAGAGATCGTCAACACCGCTAAGCGCACCGGCGCGCAGGTGCGCGGGCCGATCCCGCTGCCGACGCGCATTGAACGCTTCACGGTTAACCGCTCGCCGCACGTTAATAAGAAAAGCCGCGAACAATTCGAGATGCGCACCCATAAACGCATGCTCGACATCGTAGATCCGACGCCGCAAACGGTGGACGCGCTGATGAAGCTCGATCTGTCATCCGGCGTCGATGTAGAGATTAGGCTCGGAGCATAAGAAAATGCGTACCGGACTCATTGCAAAAAAAGTCGGCATGACGCGCGTTTATCGCGAAGACGGCGAACATGTGCCCGTCACCGTCATGCACGTTGATAATTGCCAAGTCGTCGGACAGCGGACGGTAGAGCAAAACGGCTATACGGCCGTGCAGCTCGGCGTCGGCGAGAAGAAGGCCAAGCGCGTCAATAAGGCCGAGCGCGGACAATTCGCCGCCGCCAATGTGGCGCCGAAGCAAAAGCTCGCTGAATTTCGTGTTGACGACGACAAGCTCGTCGATGTCGGCGCTGAACTTTCCGTCGAGCACTTCCTTGTCGGCCAAAAAGTTGACGTCACGGGCGTGACGATCGGTAAAGGCTTCGCCGGCGGCATGAAGCGCTGGAACTTCGGCGGTCTTCGCGCCTCGCACGGTGTTTCGATTTCGCACCGGTCGCACGGTTCGACGGGCCAATGCCAAGATCCCGGCAAGGTCTTCAAGGGCAAGAAAATGGCGGGCCATATGGGCGCCCGTCGTCGCACCACGCAGAACATTGAAGTCGTTAGCGTTGACGATGCGCGCGGCGTGATCCTTTTGAAAGGCGCCGTGCCTGGCCCGAAAAACGGTTGGGTGCTGATTAAAGACGCTGTGAAACGTGCGGTTCCTGAAGATGCGCCGATCCCGGCGAAAATCCGTGAAGCGAAATCTGATGATGCAGTCGATGGCGGCGCAGCGTTCAGCGATGCGGTTGATAAAATCGTTTTGATTGACGGCATTGGCGATAAAACCGCTGAAGCGCTGGCGGGCGAAGGCGTTGAGAAGCTGACCCAAATGGTGGCGCTTTCCGACGATGATCGCGCGGCGCTGTTTGAGAAGCTTGGCGTCGCTGAGCAGGCGACGTCCCAAGAATGGGTCGTTCAAGCCCAAGAAATGATAGACGGCGGCGCGCCGCGGGCGAAAGTTGACCAAGACTTAGCCGCGAAACTGCGCGCTGACGCCGATAAAGAGGCGGGAGCGGAATAATGAAACTCGACGTTCTCAATCTCGACAACGCCAAAGCCGGCGACATCACGCTCGATGATACGGTGTTCGGCCTTGAGCCGCGTAAAGACATTTTGCACCGCATGGTGGTCTATCAACTGGCCAAGCGTCAGCAAGGCACGCACAAAGTTAAAGAGCGCAACGAAGTGCGCGCCACGGGCAAAAAATTCGTGCGCCAAAAGGGTTCGGGCGGCGCGCGTCACGGCGATAAAAAAGCGCCGCAATTCCGCGGCGGCGGTAAGGCCCATGGCCCCCGTGCGCGTTCCCATGCGATTGATTTGCCAAAAAAGGTGCGGCGTTTGGCGCTGCGCCATGCTCTTTCGGCTAAGGCGGCGGCGAATGAGCTGATCGTGCTAGACGGCGCCGCGCTTGATGCGCCGAAAACGAAGGCGCTGGCGGAACAATTCGGGAAGCTTGGCCTTTCCAATGCGCTGATTGTCGATGCAGAAGTGAACGAAAACTTCGGCTTGGCGGCGCGCAATCTCGACAATATCGACGTGCTGCCGCTCGTCGGCGCCAATGTCTATGACATTCTGCGACGCGACAAGCTGGTCTTGACCAAAGCGGCGGTCGAAGGACTGGAGGCGCGCCTCAAATGACGACGCAAACGGAAAAACATTTCGATACGATCATTTCCCCGATCGTCACCGAAAAATCGACGCTCGCATCGGAAAACAATCAAGTTGTTTTCCGTGTGCCGCTCGACGCCTCAAAGCCTGATATCGCTGAAGCCGTTGAATCGCTCTTCAAGGTCAAAGTGAAATCCGTGAACACGCTGCGGATGAAGGGCAAAAAGAAACTCTTCCGTGGACGCCCTTACACGCGCTCGACGGTGAAAAAAGCGATCGTGACCTTAGAAGACGGTCATTCGATCGACGTGACTACGGGACTTTAGGCCATTGGTTCATCGCTTGAACTTCTGACCTTTGAATAAACGAACGATTAAAACGGAATTGCCGCCATGGCGCTGAAGACATTCAAACCGACGACGCCGTCTCGCCGCCAGCTTGTTCTGGTGGACCGCAGTCAATTGTGGAAGGGCCGGCCGGAAAAGACGTTGACGGAAGGTCTGACGTCGAAAGGCGGTCGCAACAATCACGGTCGCATCACGGTGCGTCGACGCGGCGGCGGCGCGAAGAAGCTCTACCGCGTTGTTGATTTTAAACGTCGCAAATTCGATATCGAGGCGAAAGTCGAGCGTATCGAATATGATCCGAATCGGTCGGCGTTCATCGCGCTCGTCAAGTATCTCGACGGTGAACTGCGTTACATCTTGGCGCCCCAGCGTTTGCAAGTTGGCGACAAGATCATCGCCGGCGAAAAAGTCGACGTGAAGCCTGGCAATGCGATGCCGTTGAAATCCGTTCCTGTGGGAACGATCGTGCACAATATCGAGTTGAAGCCAGGCAAGGGCGGTCAGATTGCACGGTCCGCCGGCGCTTATGTTCAGCTCGTCGGTCGCGACGGCGTAATGGCGCAGGTCCGCCTTATGTCCGGTGAAGTTCGGCTCGTTTCCGGCGAGTGCATGGCGACCATCGGCGCGGTCTCAAACCCGGACCGCATGAACGAGAATATCGGTAAAGCCGGACGCAACCGCCACAAAGGCAAGCGTCCGTCCGTCCGCGGCGTTGTCATGAACCCGGTCGACCACCCGCATGGCGGCGGCGAGGGACGCACCTCCGGCGGCCGTCACCCGGTGACGCCGTGGGGCAAGTCCACCAAGGGCGCGCGCACGCGTAACAATAAGCAATCGGATAAATACATTATCCGCTCCCGCCACGCGCGGAAGAAGAAATAAGAGGGGCCTTTAGGAGACAATTATGCCTCGTTCAGTTTGGAAAGGCCCGTTCATCGACCGCTATCTTTTAAAGAAAGCGGAAGACGCCCAAGGGGGCGGTCATAAGGGCGGCATTAAAACATGGTCTCGGCGTTCGACGATACTCCCGCAGTTCGTCGGTCTGACCTTCAATGTCTATAACGGACATAAATTCGTACCCGTCCATGTCACCGAAGACATGGTCGGTCACAAGCTCGGCGAGTTTTCGCCGACCCGGAGCTATTACGGTCACGGCGCCGATAAAAAGGCGAAGAGGAGGTAAGCGTCATGGGAAAAGCCGCTAATCCGCGTCGCCTTACTGAAAACGCCGCCATGGCGAAAGCGCGCATGATCAAAACCTCGCCGCAGAAACTAAACCTTGTCGCGCAAATGATCCGTGGCAAGAAAGTTGAAAAGGCGATGGCGGACCTCACCTTCTCGCGCAAACGCGTCGCGCAGGATGTGAAGAAGGTGCTGGAAAGCGCTGTCGCCAATGCCGAGAACAATCACGATCTGGATATCGATTCCTTGGTCGTCGATCAGGCCTATGTCGGCAAGAACATGGTGTTGAAGCGCTGGCGGCCCCGCGGTCGCGGCCGCGTCGGTCGGCTCTTAAAGCCGTTCGCAGAGATCACGATCGTCGTGAAAGAAGTTGAGGAGGCGGCCTAATGGGTCAGAAAGTAAACCCGATCGGCTTGCGCCTTGGCGTTAACCGCACCTGGGATTCGCGTTGGTTCGCGCCGACGGGCACCTATGCGGATCTTCTGCACGAGGATTTGGCGATCCGCGCTTATCTTGAGGGCCGCCTGAAACAGGCAGGCATCTCGCGCATTGTCATTGAACGTCCGCACAAAAAATGTCGCGTGACGATCTATACCGCGCGTCCGGGCGTCGTCATTGGCAAGAAGGGCGCGGATATCGAGAAGCTGCGCAGCCAACTGCAGAAGATGACAGAGTCGGAAACGGTTCTGAACATTGTTGAGATCCGCAAGCCGGAGATCGATTCAACGCTCGTCGCGGAAAACATTGCGCAGCAATTGGAGCGCCGGGTGGCGTTCCGTCGCGCGATGAAACGAGCGATGCAAACCTCCATGCGCATGGGCGCCCTCGGCATTCGCGTTAACGTCGCGGGCCGTCTTGGTGGCGCGGAGATCGCGCGGATGGAATGGTACCGCGAAGGCCGTGTGCCGCTTCACACCCTGCGGGCGGATATTGATTACGGCGTCGCGACGGCGCGGACGACCTATGGCGCGATTGGCGTCAAGGTTTGGATCTTTAAAGGCGAGATCATGGAGCATGATCCGATGGGCCAAGAGAAGCGCATCATTGACGCGCAGACCGGCGGCGTCGGTTACATGCGACGGGATGAGCGCCGCGATAGTTAAGACGTAAGCGGACGGCCCTCTTTTCGAAGGCGAAGCCGTATAGAGAGTTCTTTGGAGAGGCGAGATGCTGCAGCCGAAACGGACCAAGTTCCGGAAAATGCACAAAGGTCGGATCAAGGGCGTCGCGAAAGGCGGCACCGATCTGAATTTCGGCTCCCATGGTTTAAAGGCCATGGAGCCGGAGCGGATCACCGCGCGTCAGATCGAGGCGACGCGTCGGGCGATCACCCGCGCCATGAAGCGCGCCGGCCGCGTTTGGATTCGGATTTTCCCGGACGTGCCGGTGTCGAAGAAACCGACCGAAGTGCGCATGGGTAAAGGTAAAGGTTCGCCGGAATATTGGGCGGCGAAGGTTAAGCCGGGCCGGATCATGTTTGAGATCGACGGCGTTTCCGACGATGTCGCGCGTGAGGCCTTGGCCCTCGGCGCGGCGAAGCTTCCCATCAAGACGCGTATTGTTACGCGTCCTGGTGAACAGAATTAGGGCGAAGGAACGGACCAATGAGAGCGTCTGAAACCCGCGACATGACGGAAGATCAGTTGAAGGACAAACTTGTCCAGCTCAAGAAAGAGCAGTTCAACCTCCGCTTCCAAAAGGCGACCGGACAATTAGAGAAAACGGCGCAGGTGCGCGAAGTGCGTCGCGACATCGCCCGTGTAAAGACGATTTTACGCGAAAAGGAAAAGGCCGCGAGCTAGGCGTTGCGCCATCGCCAGGTTCTCTTGAGAGGACAGGCCATCCCTCGCGAATAGGAGCGAATTATGCCGAAACGGATCATGCAAGGCACGGTCGTCAGTGAAAAGAACGAAAAGACGGTTGTGGTCAGCGTTGAGCGGATCACGCGTCACCCGGTTCTGAAAAAGACGATGCGGCGCTCCAAGCGGTTTCACGCCCATGATGAGGCGAACGCATTCAAGGTCGGCGATTTGGTGCGCATTCAAGAATGCCCGCCAAAGTCGAAGCTAAAGCGCTGGGAAGTGATTGGCGCTGGCTCGAAAGGCTAAGCCGAGCGGAAGCGGTTGTTTAAGTCGCGTAGACGAATACGAGTTGGGTCGTCATCGGGCGATCGGTAAGACGGTTAAGCGGGGCGGTTGAGCTCCACGGAGGGTCAATATGATCCAGATGCAGACGAATTTGGATGTGGCGGACAATTCCGGCGCGAAGCGGGTGCAGTGCATTAAAGTGCTTGGCGGCGCGAAGCGGAAATATGCGCGCGTCGGCGACATCATCGTTGTCTCCGTGAAAGAGGCGATGCCGCGTGGTCGGGTCAAAAAAGGCGCTGTCATGAAGGCCGTTGTCGTTCGAACGGCGAAAGACATTATACGCCGGGACGGTTCGGTCATTCGCTTTGACCGCAACGCTGCGGTCTTGATCAACAATAACAAAGAGCCGGTCGGCACCCGGATCTTTGGGCCGGTGACGCGTGAATTACGCGCGGCGCAACATATGAAAATCGTCTCCCTCGCGCCGGAAGTGCTTTAGGCGTACAGGTCGAGATAACGAGACGAATACGGAAGAAGAGAGGCTGCGATATGGCGGCGAAGATTAAGAAGGGCGACAAGGTCGTGGTGCTCGCGGGTAAAAACCGCGGCAACGAAGGCGAAGTGCTCGCTGTTTACCCGAAGGATGAGCGCGTGCTCGTCAGCGGCGTGAACATCATCGCGCGCCACACCAAGCAGACGCCGCAAACCCAAGGCGGGATCGTTCGCCGCGAAGCGCCGATCCACATTTCGAATGTGGCGATCAGCGTCGACGGCAAGCCGTCGCGGGTCGGATTTAGAATTCAAGACGACGGCAAGAAAGTGCGCGTCGCTAAACGCACAGGCGAGGTCATCGATGGCTGAGGCGGAAACCTACACGCCGCGCTTAAAGACCCTTTATTGGGAAACGATCCGCGGCAAGCTGAACGACGAGTTCAAATATTCGAACGTCATGATGACGCCGAAAGTGGACAAGGTCGTCATTAATATGGGCGTCGGCGACGCAGTGAACGATCGCAAGGCGGTCGACGCGGCGTTCGAAGACATGATGCGCATCGCGGGTCAGCGTCCGGTCATTACGCGCGCCAAGAAATCCATCGCCGGCTTTAAGCTGCGCGAGGGCATGGCGCTCGGCGTGAAAGTGACGCTGCGCAAAGATCGCATGTTCGACTTTATCGATCGTTTGATCACGATCGCGCTGCCGCGGGTTCGAGATTTTCGCGGGCTGAACCCGAAGAGCTTTGACGGTCGCGGCAATTACGCGATGGGTCTGAAAGAGCACATCGTGTTCCCGGAGATCGATTACGACAAAGTCGACAAGATCCGCGGCATGGACATTGTCGTCGGCACAACGGCGAAGACCGATGAAGAAGCGCGCGCGCTTTTGAAAGAATTGAATTTCCCGTTCAGACAGTAAGATTTGAACATTCGGGGCGAAGACTTAATCGGCGCAAGGTCCGTTAACGGAAGAACGGAAACCGGCCCACGGAGGACGAGATGGCGAAAAAAGGCATGATCGAACGCGATCAGAAGCGTCGTCGTTTGGCGAAGAAGTTCGAAGCCAAACGCGAACGTCTGAAAGCGATCATCAGAGATGACGATAAACCGGCGGAAGAGCGGTTCGCGGCGGTGTTGGCGTTGGCTGAATTGCCGCGCAACTCCTCGACGACGCGCATTCGCAATCGTTGCCAGGTGACGGGCCGCCCGCGCGCATTTTACCGTAAACTGAAAATGTCGCGTATCGCGCTCCGTGAACTTGGGTCGGCGGGTAAGATCCCCGGCCTTGTGAAATCCAGTTGGTAGGGAGACCCGAAGAATGGCGATAAGCGATCCTATCGGCGATCTGATCACCCGCATCCGCAATGCGCAGATGCGTAAACATTCGTCGACCAATGTTCCGGCTTCGAAGTTGCGCGGCTGGGTGCTCGATGTCCTCGCTGACGAAGGCTATATCCGCGGTTACGCCCGCGTTGAGAAGGACGGCGAAAAGCCGCGTTTCGAAGTTGAGCTGAAGTATTATGACGGCTCGCCGGTGATCTCGCACATTAAGCGGGTATCGAAGCCGGGCCGCCGCGTTTATTCGTCCGTGTCCGATCTGCCATCAGTGCGCAACGGGCTCGGCATCTCAGTTGTCTCGACGCCGAAGGGCGTCATGTCGGACACGGCGGCGCGCACGGCGAATGTCGGCGGCGAAGTCCTGTTCCAGGTCTATTAGGGCCAGCTGGGTCAGAGAGAGGATTTTAATCATGTCCCGGATTGGTAAGCGACCCGTAGCGGTCCCGAGCGGCGTCAATGTTTCTGTTGACGGACAAACGGTGAAAGCCAAAGGGCCGAAGGGTGAATTGGAATTCGTCGTCAACGAATTGTGCACAGTCGCGCTCAATGACAATGAAGTGTCCGTTGAGCCGCTCGATAAGTCGAAAGAGGCGCGCTCGGCCTGGGGCATGAGCCGCACCATGATCGCGAACATTCTCGACGGCGTGTCAAAAGAGTTCACGAAAGAGTTGGAACTCGTCGGCGTTGGTTATCGGGCGCAAATGAAGGGCACGACACTCAATTTGGCGCTCGGCTACAGCCACGACATCAACTTTCCGACGCCTGACGGCTTAAAAATTGCGACGCCGAAGCCGACGGAAATCGTCGTCACCGGCATCGACAAGCAACAAGTTGGACAGGCGGCAGCGGAGATCCGCGCGTTCCGTCCGCCGGAGCCTTACAAAGGCAAAGGCGTTAAGTACAAAGACGAATTTATCTTCCGTAAGGAAGGCAAGAAGAAGTAGAGGCCCTAAATGGCTGATATCGAAGCTCGCAAGAAGCGCTCGTCGCGCGTTCGCAACCGGCTGAAAAAAGTTGCCGGCGATCGTCCGCGTCTGTCGGTTTATCGCTCGGCGAAAAACATTTCTGCGCAGATTATTGACGATAAAGAAGGCAAGACGCTGGCGTCTGCGTCTTCGCTCGACAAGGACATGCGCGAGAATTTGAAAAAAGGCTCAGACGCTGCGGCGGCCGCGGAAATCGGCAAAGTCGTCGCTGAGCGGGCCTTGAAAGCCGGTGTTAAGGACGTTGTCTTTGACCGCGGCGGGTTCATTTATCATGGGCGCGTGAAAGCGCTCGCCGAGGCGGCGCGCGAAGCCGGCCTTAAATTCTAGATTACAAGAGGAAGACCAAGCATGGCGCGCGAAGATGGAAGAGGCGGCGGACGCGACGGTCGGCGGCGAGGCGGTCGCGGTGAACGCGAAGAACGTGATGAGTTTGTCGATAAGCTCGTCGCCATCAACCGCGTTGCGAAAGTTGTTAAAGGCGGCAAGAATTTCGGCTTTGCGGCCCTCGTTGTCGTTGGCGACCAGCGCGGCCGGGTAGGCTTCGGTAAGGGCAAGGCCCGCGAAGTGCCGGAGGCCATCCGCAAAGCGGCGCAGGAAGCGAAACGCAATTTGATCCGTGTCCCGCTTCGTGAAGGCCGCACGCTGCACCACGATGCGGCGGGTCGTTGGGGCGCCGGCAAGGTTGTTTTGCGTTCAGCGCCTCCAGGCACCGGCGTTATCGCCGGCGGTCCGATGCGCGCGGTCTTTGAAACGCTCGGCGTGCAAGACGTCGTTGCGAAATCGATCGGCTCATCGAACCCTTACAACATGGTTCGCGCGACGTTTGACGCGCTGAAAGCGCAAGATAGCCCGCGCTCTATTGCGGCTAAGCGCGGCAAGAAAGTGTCCGACATAATCGCCAGCCGCGGCGGTGCGTCCGAAGCCGTTGTCGATGCAGGCGAGGCCGAAGCCGCCGCGCCGGCGAGCGCGTAAGCGAGGTTTAGGAGATCCGTCATGGCGGAAAAGAAAACGCTTAAAGTTCGGCAGACGGGCAGCCCCATTCGCCGTCCCGAAGACCAGCGTCAGACGCTGATCGGCCTTGGGTTGAATAAAATCGGCCGTGTGCGCGAGCTGGAAGATACACCGTCGGTGCGCGGCATGATCCGCAAAGTCGCGCATATGGTTGAGGTCATTGAAGACTAATTTAAAGATTAAAACGCGCATAGTGGTTGCGCGATAACAGGCGAGGCGGTCTGCGTGCAGAAGCGCGCTTCCGTCGCAAGTCGAGGATAAAATGAAATTACACGAACTCTCCGATAATCCGGGCGCCCGTAAAGAGCGCAAACGCATTGGCCGCGGCATTGGCTCCGGCAAGGGCAAAACCGGCGGACGCGGCGTTAAAGGCCAAAAGTCCCGCTCGGGCGTGTCCGGCATTCGCGCGTTTGAAGGCGGTCAGATGCCGCTTTATATGCGCCTGCCGAAGCGCGGCTTTAACAAGCCGAACCGTTTGAAGTTCGTTGAAGTGAATGTCGGCCGTCTGCAAACCGCGATCGACGCCGGCAAAGTCGACGCCGGCAAGCCGGTCGATGCGGCGGCGCTTCTGGAAGCGGGCGTTATTCGCCGGGTTTTGGACGGCGTTCGTCTGCTTGGCGTTGGCGAGCTTAGCGCGAAAGTTGATGTGACGGTCGCCCATGCGAGCGCTGGCGCGAAAGCCGCGGTTGAGAAAGCCGGCGGCTCGGTGACGGTTAAAGCACCGAAAGAAGCGCCGGCGAAGAAGACTAAGAAAGACTAATGGCGAAAGCGGCGTCGCAAGCGGCGCCGATGCTTGTTCCGGCGATATTTAGCGCCATATGGATGCAAAGCGGCGTTTCCATTTTTGTAGGGATCGCCGGTATTCGCCGCTTGAGACGGCTGATGAGATCGCCCTCTCGGATTGGATTGACAGCGTGATTAGCGCGACGATTGAGACATTATGACGTCAGCAGCTGAACAGTTCGCCCAGAACATCACGTTTTCTTCCTTCGCCAAAGCGGAGGAACTAAAGAAGCGTCTTTTGTTCACGCTCGGCGCGCTCATTGTCTATCGTCTGGGTACGTTTATCCCGCTTCCGGGCATTAATTCCGACGCCTATTCCCAAGCTTTCCAATCGCAAACCGGCGGCCTTCTCGGCACATTGAACATCTTCGCCGGCGGCGCTGTCGAGCGGATGGCGATCTTCGCCCTCAACATCATGCCGTACATTTCGGCGTCGATTATCTTGCAATTGATGACGGCCGTTATTCCGACGCTGGAGCAGCTCAAGAAAGAGGGCGAGCAGGGCCGTCGGCAGATTAATCAATATACGCGCTATCTAACGGTCTTCTTGGCGACCATGCAGGGCTATTTCATCGCCGTCAGCTTGCAAGGCCAAGCCGGCGTCGTTGCTAATCCAGGACCATTCTTCTTACTGACGACGGTCGTGACGCTCGTCGGCGGCGTTATGTTTCTGTTGTGGCTCGGCGAACAAATTACCGCGCGCGGCGTCGGCAATGGCGTGTCGCTGATTATCTTCGCCGGCATCGTCGCTGAATTGCCAAGGGCGGCGGCTGGCTTGTTCGCGCTCGGCGGCAATGGCGGACCCGGCGGCGCCGTCATCATCGTCGCGGTTCTGGCATTGGCGCTGATTGCGTTCGTCGTTTTCATGGAGCGCTCCCAGCGGCGCATTCTCGTGCAATACCCCCGTCGCCAAGTGGGCGCGCGCATGACCCAAGGCGAGAAATCGCACTTGCCTCTGAAGCTAAACCCGTCGGGCGTCATTCCGCCGATCTTTGCATCGTCCTTGCTGTTATTGCCGGCGACGGCGGCGAGCGCGGTCGGTCAGGATTCGCCGGAATGGCTGCAAACGTTGCAAATCCTTTTTGCGCCGGGCCAACCGCTTTACATCGCCCTTTATGCAGCGCTGATCATCGGCTTTACGTTCGTTTACACGTCCGTCGTCTTCAACACCGAAGACGTCGCGGATAACCTGAAGAAATATGGCGGCTTCATTCAGGGCTATCGTCCGGGCGCGCGCACGGCGGGGTATCTCGACTATGTCGTGACGCGGCTCACCGTAATCGGCGCAGGCTACCTTACGTTCGTCTGTATCCTGCCGGAGATCCTTAAATACGGATATGGGCAGGCGATCCCGGTTTATATCGGCGGTACGTCGCTCTTGATCGTCGTTTCCGTGACGCTCGACACCGTCGGTCAGATTCAGGGCCACCTGATCGCCCAGCAGTATGAGTCCCTCATCAAGAAATCAAAATTGCGGGGAAGCAAACGATGATCCTCATTCTTTTGGGACCGCCGGGCGCCGGCAAGGGCACGCAAGCGCAGAAAATCGTCGACGCGCGGGGCATCCCGCAGCTCTCCACTGGCGACATGCTCCGCGCAGCGATCGCGTCCGGCTCGGAACTTGGTCAGCGCGTCAAAGGCACGATGGATCGCGGCGAACTCGTTTCCGATGCGCTCATTGAAGAGATTGTCTCGGCGCGCGTCAAAGAAGCCGATTGCGCCAAGGGTTTCATTCTCGATGGCGCTGTGCGTACGGTCGTTCAGGCGGAAATGATCGATCGTGTGTTGAGCGCCGACGGCCGCTCCCTCGACATTGTTATCGAGATTGCGGTCGATGAAGAAGAACTGGTTAATCGCTTGAACAACCGCATTGCGGAGACGAAGGCGAAGGGTGAGGAAGTGCGCGCGGACGACAATGAAGAGACGTTCCGCAAGCGCCAAGCGGTCTATCGTGAGCAAACCGCGCCGCTCATTCCTTACTATGAGAAACAAGGAAAACTGCGACGCGTCGATGGGATGGGCTCGGTTGACGACGTCGCCGGCGCGATCAGCGCCATATTGGATGAATTTGCGTAGGTGCGTTGGCGAATCTCCCGCTTTTAGGCCGTTTTCGCGGTTGACGGAGCGGCTTGCCGAGCGCTATTTAACCGCTTTCGCGTCACAGCGGTTTCATGAGCGTTTTCCGCCCGCCGGCCTTTCCTTTGAGTGAGGCTGAGGGCGGCTTTGTTGTTTTGACCGGTTCGCCGTCAAGACGGCGCACAAACCACTCGCCGGCTTGACGGCGCATAAACCAGACGTGAGACGCTCCGACCGATTTGCGGGGCGTGAGCAGGAAAAGAGGACGGCCGATGGCCCGTATTGCAGGCGTTAACATTCCGGCGAACAAGCGCGTTGAAATCGCGCTGCGCTACATCCATGGCATTGGCGCGACCAAAGCCACCGAGATTTGCGATAAAGTCGGCATTCCGCGCGAACGGCGCGTGAACGAGCTGTCCGACGCTGAGGTTCTGCAGATCCGTGAAACGATCGACGCGGGTTATCTCGTCGAGGGCGATCTGCGCCGCGAGGTTGCGGTTAACATTAAGCGCCTCATGGATATGGGCTGCTATCGCGGCTTGCGCCATCGTCGCGGCCTGCCGGTGCGCGGCCAGCGCACCCACACCAACGCCCGCACCCGCAAGGGTCCGGCCCGGCCGATCGCCGGCAAGAAGAAATAAGGACGGACGAGCCCCATGGCCAAACAACCCCAAGGCGGCCGCGTTCGCCGTCGCGAGCGCAAAAATATTACGAGCGGCGTCGTCCATGTGAACGCATCGTTCAACAATACGATGGTGACGATTTCCGACGAGCAAGGAAACGCGATTTCCTGGTCGAGCGCCGGTGGCATGGGCTTTAAAGGCTCGCGCAAATCAACGCCTTATGCGGCTCAGATCGCTGCTGAAGACGCCGCCAAAAAAGCGATGGAACATGGCCTGAAAACGGTCAATGTGGAAGTTAAAGGCCCGGGCTCGGGCCGTGAGAGCGCGCTTCGAGCATTGCAGGCTGTCGGCCTGACGGTGAACATGATCCGCGACGTCACGCCGATCCCGCACAATGGCTGCCGGCCGCGTAAACGTCGTCGCGTCTAAGGCGTCGTATTGAGGTTAAGTTCCGTCGACGGAGCCTTTTGTTTCGTCGACATGCTGATCGATTAAGCGGCCTAAGTCTTTCGGGGCGTGTCGCTGAAAAAGCTAAGAGCTTGAGATTGGAGAATTGATGTCCGTTGTAGAAAAGAATTGGCAACAACTCATCCGCCCGACCGAACTGAATGTGACGCCGGGCGCCGACGCGCGCCGTCGCGCGACGATCGTTGCGCAACCCTTGGAGCGCGGCTTCGGCTTGACGCTAGGCAATGCACTGCGCCGCGTGCTTCTGTCGTCCCTGCAGGGATCGGCGGTGACGTCTGTGCAAATCGACGGCGTCGTCCATGAGTTCTCGTCAATTCCAGGCGTGCGCGAAGACGTCACGGACATCGTCCTCAACATCAAGCAACTCGCGCTTCGTTCCCATGCGGACGGCCCAAAGCGTCTTGTCTTGAAAAAGACGGGGCCGGGCGTCGTTGTTGCCGGCGATATCGAAGACAATTCGTCGGTCGATATCCTCGATCCTGCGCAAGAGATTTGCCATTTGGACGAAGGCGCGGAACTGCGCATGGAGTTCGTGGTGCAGATTGGCAAAGGCTATGTGCCGGCGGACCGTAATCGTCCGGAAGATGCGCCGATCGGCCTTATTCCGGTGGACAGCCTCTATTCGCCCGTCAAGCGTGTTGCTTATCGTGTAGAGAACACGCGTGAAGGTCAGGTTCTCGACTATGACCGTTTGATCCTTGATATCGAGACGGACGGTTCTGTGCAGCCGGAAGACGCGGCGGCCTATGCAGCGCGCATTCTGCAAGACCAGCTGCAGATTTTCGTCAATTTCGACGAGCCGAAGAAAGAAGCGGCGGCGAGCGAGCGTGAAGAGTTGCCGTTCAACCCGGCATTACTGCGCAAAGTCGACGAACTGGAATTGTCGGTGCGCTCGGCGAACTGCTTGAAGAACGACAATATCGTATACATCGGCGATCTTATCCAAAAGACGGAAGCGGAGATGCTCCGCACGCCGAACTTTGGCCGGAAGTCGCTGAACGAGATCAAAGAAGTGCTGGCTGGTCTCGGGCTTCACCTCGGCATGGATGTGCCGGATTGGCCGCCGGACAATATC
Source organism: Pseudomonadota bacterium (assembly GCA_039814575.1). Lineage (GTDB taxonomy): Bacteria > Pseudomonadota > Alphaproteobacteria > Caulobacterales > Parvularculaceae > MED-G105. Next base: position 29,081 of record JBCCAY010000024.1, on the reverse strand, counting down.
GAAGAACTCGCCAAAAAGTACGACGAGTAGACATGAAACGCCGGCGCTTAAGAAAGAGCGTCGACGCCCTTAGGAGCTAAGAAGATGCGCCACGGACTTGCGCACCGCAAATTGAACCGCACCCATGAGCATCGCAAGGCGATGTTCGCCAATATGGCGGCGGCGCTTATCAAGCACGAGCAGATCACGACGACCTTGCCGAAAGCCAAAGAGCTGCGGCCGATCGTTGAGAAGCTCGTGACGATGGCCAAAAAGGCCCATGCGGACGATGCGCGTAAACTACACCTGCGCCGTTTGGCTATTTCGCGCATTCGCGACGAGGGCATGGCGAAGAAACTCTTCGACACGCTCGGGCCTCGCTATGCGGAGCGCAATGGCGGCTATATCCGCATTATGAAGGCCGGTTTCCGCTATGGCGACAATGCGCCTTTGGCGGTGATTGAGTTCGTTGATCGCGATGAAGACGCCAAAGGTCAAGATTCCGGTCCGAGCCAATTTGCCGAGGACGACGAAGAATAGGCAGTAAGGGCGCGCCACGCGCTTTGGCGCAAAACGCTGAATCATTATTGAATAGCGGCTCTCGAAAGGGAGCCGCTTTTTTCTTGTCCTGATCGATTGTTCCTGTTATGTTCTTTTTCGTCTTTCTCGCTGTGTCGCCTCTTCTGAAGCGACGTTACGGCCTTTGCTCCTAAGAGGGAGCGCAGGTGTTTGCGGGGAATCCAAGCGCTCAGTGGCGATGACGAGAGAGCATCGAAAACTGAAAGCCTGCGGCGCCGTCTCGCGAGTTCTTTCGCCGTGTTGATCGCCTGTTTTTCAAAGGAGACCGCCATGTTTCAAGAAAGCCAGTCTCAGCTTCGTGACGCGTCGCCTTTGGAAGAAGAAGCACTATCGCCGGAGCGCAATACCGCGTCGGACGACAACGGGCCGATGCGCCTAGCGCTGGAGATCGATGACCCGATAGTCGCGGCGGCGCTTCGTGAACACGCGCCTGGCCGGGCGCGCGATGCGTTTGTCGCGACGGCATTGAAAATTGGCGTCTTGGCCCTGAAGCAGGCGGAAGGCGAAATTGACGTTGAGCGCGTGCGCGGTGAGAGCGATCGGCTCATTGGGGCGCTGAACGACGCCCTAGGCCATTATCGCGAACGCCTTTCCGGCGACATGACGACGGCGTTGCAAGATTACTTCGATCCGTCATCGGGGCGCTTTACCGATCGCGTTGAGCGCTTGGTGAAGAAGGATGGGGAGCTGGAGACGGTGTTGCGCCGGCAGTTGTCCGGCGACGGCTCGGCGTTGGAGCAAACCTTGAGCGCGCATTTGGGGCCTGCAAGCGCGCTGATGCAGGCGATTGATCCGGGCTCGGAAAAGGGGTTGGCGCGGCATCTTTCCGAATCGGTGACGTCCGCCGCCGACGCGCAGCGCGAGAAAATCCTCGCTGAATTCTCCCTTGATAATGCTGAAGGAGCGCTCTCCCGCACGGTGCGGGAATTGTCGGAACGCCACGGCGCGGCGGGCGCCGCCTTGGAAACAAAAATCGCCGAAGTTGTGGGTGAGTTTTCCCTCGATCGCGAGGATAGCGCACTGTCGCGGTTGGTTGCGCGCGTTGATCGGGCGCAAAAGCTGATCAATGACGAGTTTTCGCTCGATCGCGAAGGCTCCGCGCTCGCCCGTATGCGCAAAGAAATGCGCGAACAGATTGATGATCTCTCCAAGGGCAATCGCGATTTCCAAGAGGAAGTGCGCGCCAAACTACAGGAAATTGTTGCGCGCAAAGAAGAAATGCAGCGCTCGACGACCCATGGCGGCGAATTCGAGACAGCGCTCTTTGGTTTCTTGCAATCCGTCAGTCAAAACCAAGGCGATGTAGCGACGGCGACCGGCAATTCCACAGGGCTCATTCGCAACAATAAAAAGGGCGATTGCGTTATCGAGTTGGGGCCCGATCACATGGCTGCAGGGGCGAAGATTGTTGTCGAGGCGAAAGCCCGACAGGGCTATTCGCTTGCTGATGCCCGCGAAGAAATCGCGGAGGCGCGAAAAAACCGAGGCGCGGCGACGGGACTTTTTGTCTTTGCATCTCGGGTCGCGCCGGCGGGGCTGGAGCCGCTATTGCGCTTTGGTGATGATGTGTTCGTCGTTTGGGACGAAGAGGACCAGGGCCAAGACGTGTTTTTGAAGGCTGGTCTGTCGCTCGCGCGGTCCTTGGCCAGCAAGCCGGTGGCCGGCGCGGACAGTCGCGCCGCAGACCTTGAGGCGATGACGACGGAGATTCGAGAGATCGAAAAGCAGGCGGCGGCGCTCGATAAAATCTCCAAATCGGCGGAAACCGTCCGCAATAGCGGCGAGATGATCCAAGATCAGGCGCGCAAGATGAAAATGCGACTGTTAAGAGCGGCGGCCAAGCTCGATGACGGCCTCGCGGCGCTTGCGGAAACCGATTGATTGGATGGGGCTTTCGGCTTTTCTGGTGAAGTTCTGAATTTTGAAGGCTTTAGGAGGGGCGGATCGGCCGCGCCTATGGTGCGTGAGACCCTGATTAAGCCTTTAAGAATGTCTGTAAAGCGTTAGTCTAAAGGCGGCTGAAGCGCTTGTAACCGAGGCGGTTGAGGCGAGGCGACGACTGTACGGAGTATTAGGGCATTCATTATGAAGATTTTCGACGGGACGGCTCACGGCGCCGGCGTTATTTTATCAGTGTACAAATTTCCCTCGCTGGTGTCGGCGAAGAAAGTCGGTTTAGGGAATGGCGGCCGTCGACGTCATTGGTGCGGCATGGGGCCAATGATCGTTTTCGCTATGCTGTTTCTGGGTTTAGGAACTGCCGCTTTCGCCGACGACGCCGCTGATCGCATTGGCCTGCTCGCCGAAGGCGCTTTGGCTCAAGACCTTCTGGCTACAGATTTAACGCGGGACGCCAGCATCCCCCAGTCCATGGGTGAGGTGCGCATGTCGTTTGCGCCGATTGTCGAAAAGGCCTCACCGGCCGTCGTTAACATTTTTACGACCCGACGCGTCGACCGGTCCACGGGCGATCCATTTTTCGATCGATTCTTCGGCCTACAGCCGCGGGCGCAGAACTCCCTTGGCTCAGGCGTTATTGTCAGCCCCGACGGCGTTATCGTGACGAACAATCATGTCATTGAAAACATGACGGAGATCACTGTCGTCTTCGCGGATCGTCGAGAGTTCGACGCTAATGTTTTGTTGACCGATCCACAAACGGATTTAGCGGTGCTGCGGATCGACGCCGGCGAACCTCTGCCGTTTTTAGAGTTCGCGAATTCCGACGCCGCTGAAGTCGGTGACTTGGTTCTGGCGATCGGCAATCCGTTCGGGGTCGGACAAACGGTGACCAGCGGTATTGTTTCGGCGCTCGCCCGCACCGGCGTTTCCGCCGGCCGGCGCAACGCGTCGACGACGAACGATTATCAGTTTTTCATTCAGACCGACGCAGCGATTAACCCCGGCAATTCCGGCGGCGCACTTGTCGATGTCGATGGCCGATTGCTTGGCGTCAATACGGCGATTTATTCACGTTCCGGGGGGTCGAACGGCGTCGGTTTCGCGGTGCCGTCCGCGCTTGTGCGCCAAGTCATCGCTACGGCGATGAAAGGCGGCGATGTGGAGCGCCCCTGGGTCGGCGCGGCGACGGCGAGCGTAACGCCGACAGCGGCGCGCGCGCTCGGTCTTGATCGGCCGAGCGGCGCTATTGTCAATGATTTGTACCCAGATGGACCGCTTAAGAACGCCGGATTGAAGCCGGGCGACGTCATCGTCGAGTTGGATGGTGAGCCGATCTATGACGCGGAGACGCTGCGCTATCGCGCCGGCGTGCAAAGCGCGGGCGATCGTGCTTCTGTCGTCTATCTTCGCAAAGGCGCACGCCGCACGGGAGAGCTTCAGTTTACGCTCCCGCCTGAAACGCCGGCGCCGGATTCGCGGACCTTCGAGGGCGTGCATCCCTTAAGCGGCGTCAGTGTCGCTAATCTATCGCCGCGCTATAATGACGAGCTCGGCGTTGATCCCTTGCTCGCCGGCGTTATCGTCACGGATGCGGGCCGTAGAACATTCGCGCGACGTTCAGGGTTGCGCGCGGGATATCGCATTCTTGCGGTGAACGGCGCGCGCGTTAAAACGACAAAAGCGCTGGCCGCGGCATTAGAGGGGACGCCGCGGCGTTGGCGTATTGAAGTGGATACCGGCGATCGTATCGTTGATTGGTGCTCTGACCAATCCGGACGGCGTTGTCGGTGAAGGGGTGTGCGGCTCTACGGCGAACAACCGGCTCTATCGTGGCGTTAAAACGCTGTTATGCGACCAGGCGTCGATATGATCGATCGTCTTTCGCCGCCCTTTGTGATGTTTGATTGGCGACGAATGAGGTTGGGTGGCGATCGTGCATCCTCATTTCCGTCGAAGGAGCGGCGTTGTGAGCGAGATTAAACTCCTTGTCGCGGTCGCTTGCGGCGGGGCGCTGGGCGCTGTTGCGCGTTATGGCGCGGCGCGTTTAGCGCTTCAATTGTTCGGCGCCGGCTTTCCGGTGGCGACATTGTTTGTCAATATCGCTGGATCGTTCGCCATGGGCGTCATCGTGCATTGGGCTGCGAGCCGCGGCGACGGCGGTCTCATGCGCGCCTTTTGGGCCGTTGGAGTGCTGGGCGCGTTCACCACGTTTTCAACGTTTTCCCTCGACGCAGTGACGCTCTATAAAGAGCGATCCCTTGCTGTTGCGGCGAGTTATGTTGGGCTATCGGTGACCCTGTCGATTGCGGCGCTCGTCGCCGGCGTCATGACCGCTCGGATGAGCGGGTGAGGGCGGCTCTTACCTTTGCGCGTCTAATCGACGGCGTCTGAATGATGAGAAGATGTTTCGCTATGGCGGACACTACGGAATTAAAGAATGCGCGCAGCGCCGTCGCTCAAAAGTCCGTCAGCGCGGACGATGACGGCGTGCGTCTCGATCGTTGGTTTAAAATTCACTATCCCGCCGTGCGGCACGGCGCATTGGAAAAGATGCTGCGCAAAGGCGAGATCCGCGTAAACGGCGCAAGAGTGAAGGCTAATCGTCGTGTTGAAGTCGGCGATATTATTCGTGTGCCGCCTTTGTCGCTGAGCGTTGATCGAGAACGCGCGGCAACCCCCATACCCTCGACGAAAGCCGTCGAACGCGACCGCGCGTTTCTTCGGTCAATTACATTGTATGAAGATGATGCGCTTTTGATTCTCAACAAGCCTTTTGGGTTGGCTGTCCAGGGCGGGTCGAAAACCGGTCGACACATTGACGGTATGCTCGCTGCGTTGGCGACGAAGGCTGACGGGCGTCCGCGTCTCGTCCACCGGCTCGACCGCGACACCGGCGGCGTGCTTGTGTTAGCTAAAACGCGCGCCGTCGCTGCGACACTTGGCAGCGCCTTTCAACGCCACGAGATTGAAAAAACCTATTGGGCGTTGACGGTCGCCGCACCGCGCCCGCGTGAGGGCGTCATTGATGCGCCGGTCGAAAAACGCCCGATCGGCCAGGGCGAGGACGCGCCCGAGAAAATGACGACAGCGCCGTCGGGAAAACGCGCCGTCACTGATTTTCAAACGATCGAATCCTCGATTGGCGGGCCGGCGTTTATCGCGCTTAAGCCGCTTACGGGCCGAACCCACCAATTGCGCGTCCATTGCGCAGTGATGGAAACCCCGATTGTCGGCGATGGGAAATATGGCGGACCGTCCGCTTATATCGACGGCGTCGCCGAAGCACTGCACCTGTTTTGCCGCGAGATGCGCTTCACCCATCCAAAGACTGGAAAGCGGTTTTCCGTAACGGCCCCGCTTACCGGGCATATGGCTGAAACATGGGCTTTCTTCGCTTTTGACAATGATGCAGAAATACAGTGGCCGGATGAAGTTTTCTTGCGCTCGCAGTGACAGTGGCGCTCGCAATAACACGGGCGGCGGGCGGTCGACATGCTGTAGACGGCTGATCATGAATGAACGAGAGGCGCTTAGGCGGTGAAAAGATTTTATTCTGACGTCGACGTCGTATCCGATGGTGATGACTATCATATCAGCCTAGACGGCCGCGCGGCGAAAACCAGGGCGGGGGCGTCGCTGGCTGCACGCAGCAAGCGGCTTATGGCTGCTATTGCGGCGGAATGGCGCGCTCAAGAGGAGAATATCGATCCCGACGCGATGCCTTTAACGCGCCTGCAATCGACAGTGATAGATTTGGGCGACGCCCAGAGTGGTGCGTGGGCGGAACGCATTGTTTCTTTTGCGGAGAGCGATTTACTCTGTTATCGCGCCGCTGAGCCGGCCGCGCTCGTAGAGCGACAGTCATCTTTATGGGACCCTTATCTTGAATGGGCGAGGGCGACGCTTCAGGTCCGATTAGTCGTTGCGACTGGTGTTATGCATGTGGAGCAATCTGCCGCTAGTCTTGATGCGCTGCGTGCGCTCCTTTCGACCTTTAACCCGGCCCAATGCTTGGGGGGGCGTTTAATCGCCGAAGCGACGGGGTCCGCCGTTCTGACGCTCGCTTTTTTGCGCGGCGGCTATGACGCCGACGATGTTTTCGCCGCCTCGCGTGTTGATGAGACTTTTCAGATCGAGCAGTGGGGGGAAGACGCCGAGGCGATTGCGCGCGCCGCATCGGTGAAACAAGAGTTTGACGCCGCCGTCGCGTTTCTAAATCTAATATAGGGTTCTAAAGCATCGGAGCATCAGCTTGAATTAATCCAATGCTCTAGATTTAAGCTTTCGAGCGCCTGAACCGACCTTAGAATGATCCAATGTAATCATCCGGCGCTCAGGCGCTCTGGCGTGATCGCAGGCAGCTGCTTGAGCCTAGAGATGCGTTTCACGCCACCGTTTTTGCGGCGACGCTTATTGTGTGTCGCTCGACTGCGTTTCACGCGCCCTCGCAGCGTCACGGGCGAGCGCCGTGAAACCATTTCGATGCCGACGGAAATCCGTAAGTTCCGAGCCGGATAGAAGACCGTCTTCATTGGCATCTAGACGATCAAAGCCTTTCATATAGGCGACGCCGAAAAGACGTGCGTCGATGCGTCGGACATCGTCTTTTGACGGCTTACGAATTTTCGGATTACGCGCCCGTTCTATGGCGTCTGCTTCCCCAATGAAATCGTTAAACAGCAGCTCGGCGGTCTCCGCGCGCGTTTCGCTTGCTAACTCGGCGTCAAGAGCAGCGAGAAATTGTTCTGTCCGTGAGTTGGCCTCATTCACTTGGTCGCGCCGCGCGTCGTTCGTATTTTGCGCCGCCCCGTCGGTTGACGCTGCTGTCGGCGTTAGAACGTAGGCGGAGAATTCATCAATTGAAAGACTACCGTCGCGATTGAGGTCCGCCAACGAAAAATCGAGGCGTGCTTCGTCTAGGGCTTCGTTACGGGTAAGCGTTTCCGCGTCGTAATTGTCGGCCGCTGTTTTGATTGGTGAGAGGCGCCCTTCGCTCATCCCAGTCGGCGCGTTTTCATCAAACTCTATGGTGCGTTTATCGGTGGAGACCACGGCGCCGTTGATTGTCCGTGTGAAAGTAACAGTTTGTTCAAGCTGTTGGCGTGCGTTCAAATCGTCCGCGACATTGTCCGACGTGGCGTCGTTGATTGGGGCCTGTGTCCCGCTGCTTTCTTGGGGCGATGCGTCCGTTTGCTGTGATTGCGCCAGGCTCGGCGTTGCGACCATGGCGGCGCCGGCGAATAGGACAGCGATAATTGACGGTGTGGCCATTGAGTTCCCCTTTTTAGCGCTTCGGCGCCAATCAATGTTTTTCGGGCTGAGAGTTTAAGCTGCTTTTGCGATGTTGAGAACGCCTATGATCGTTTAGGAGGCGTTGCGGACTTCCGCTTTGCGTATGTTTAGCGTGGTTCCAAGACGGGTAAGCCGCACAAGGCTCTTGGTCGCTTAATTTGCTTGCGAAATCGTTCTGCTTTGACTGGCGGCGTTGAGAAAATTCAACACGAAAACGGCGTTTTCACTAAGAGCCCGATTGGAAATTCCTGCAAAGCTGGAAACCCCCTCGAAACAGACGTTAGTTGACAAGAAACCCATGCTTCTCGGGCTCTAACAACTTAAAGATACGAGCCGGAACCGAATAATCGAGCGGCTAACGAGCCGTCTGACCCTCTCGTGTTGCGCAACTTTCAGAGTTTTGAATCGGGCTCTAAGTGCGCGCCCTCAACGCGCTCAAGGGGTCGGCGGCGCGGCGTTGACGAACGTCGATGGTCCGAACGCGTTGGCGAAGGTGGTGCGCAGCGCCGCATCGACGTCGGCCGTTACGACAGGAAGGCCGAGATCGACGAGGCTGGTGACCCCGAGGCCGGGCGTATCGACGCCGCATGGCACGATGCCGTCGAAATGGGAAAGGTTCGGCTCTACATTGAGGGCGACACCGTGGAAACTGACCCATCGTCTAAGGCGAACGCCAATAGCGGCGATCTTGTCTTCGTGCTTCGCGCCGCCGGGCGATGTCCGGTCAACCCAAACCCCGACGAGACCATCGCGGCGTTCTCCGCGCACATTGAACACAGCGAGCGTTTCGATGACCCATTGTTCGATTGCGGCCACGAAAGCGCGCACGTCACGTCCGCGCGCGGCGACGTCCAGCATCACATAAGCGATCCGTTGTCCGGGGCCGTGGTAAGTGTACTGGCCGCCGCGGCTCGACTTATAAACGGGAAACGCAGAAGGGTCGCGTAGATCGTGGGCTTTGGCGGTCGATCCGGCGGTATAAAGCGGCGGGTGCTCTAACAGCCAAACGCATTCGCGGGCGGCGCCTTCGCGAATAGCGGCGGCCCGCTTTTCCATGGCTGCGACGGCGTCGTCATAGTCCACTAAATCGGATGAGACCGCCCATTCAATCGGGTCTCCCGCGGGTGACATGTTAGATGTATCGGACATACTGACCGGATTGATCCGCTTTTTCGGTGGCGTGAGGTTGAGCGCTCAACCGTACGAGACGGCCCATCGTTTACGCATTATCTCTGAATAGCCCATAGATAAGCGCGCGTCCTGCCAATTCTATGAATTGGTCCTGCACTTGCGATAAAGTTCGCTCGACCGCGCGTTTGACGTTGGGAGGGACGAATTGCGCGCTGCATGTCGAGACATCTTTAATGATCGCCGAACGAGCGCGCGTGGGCCAGGCGTTTTTCAGGGTTCGCCGTCCGCGCGGCGTTATGCGCCCTTTATCCCTATTTAAGGGCGGCGAATTTTCTTGAGCTTAAGGGTTACATTTGGTACCGGTCCGCTTCGCATTTCATTGCGAGCGGTCGTGGCGGAACTGGTAGACGCGCAGCGTTGAGGTCGCTGTGGAGCAATCCGTGGAGGTTCGAGTCCTCTCGACCGCACCAAATACGATTCCTTAAGAGCTTGATAATACACTGTTTTCCGCGTGTCGGAGGAGCATTTACGCGCTCCAGTACACACTGAGGTACACAATTTGTGTACCGCTCGGGAGACTTGTGATGCGAAAGCGGGCTTATAGATCGTCGGTCAAATACCTCCAGGAAGTGGATGGCGCATTGCGTTATCGCCGCCGCGTGCCGACCGATCTCCAATCCATTATCGGCAAGAAAGAGTGGATCCACGCGCTCGGTTTGGCCGTCGGCCAGGAAAGCCACGCGGCGAAGATCGTAGCTGATTACAACCTCGCCTATGCCTCGGTAATCGCCCAGGCTCGGGTGCAGCGGGTGGTCAACGGATCGCCGTTTGCACCGCCGGCGCCGCATCCACAGGCTACGGCTCAGACCGCTGTCCAAGCTCCGAAATTGCCTAAAGTGAAACTCTCTGAAGCTTACGCTTATGATCTCGAAACCCATGGCGGTCAGAGGGACGAGAAGGTCTTCCAGGTCTCAGTCGATAGCGTGGTCAGCCTCATGGGCGACGTCGATGTCGTCGCGATGACGCCAAAGGACGTCCAGATCTGGATAGGCAAGTGTGAAGAGAAGGGGCAAAAGCCCACGACGATCAAGCGACGGATCAATGCGCTTCATGCGATTCTCGCACGCTATTTTCGCGATCACGAAATCGACCGCCGCAATCCCTTCAGCAATACGCGAGTGAAAGAGGGAACCGGCACCAAAAGCGATCGGCTGCCTTTCCATACTAGCCATCTGAAGCTCATCGATCGTTACTTTCAAACGGCTCCGCGCCTAAGTGACGATATCCGTCGGATTGTGCCGCTAATGAAGTTAACGGGAGGTCGCCCGCTTGAAATCGGTGGCCTAGATGCCTCAGACATTCTTCTGGACCACGAAGTCCCGCACATTTGGATTAGGAATAACGCCCACCGACGGATCAAGACGAAGGGAAGCGAACGCCGGATTCCGCTCGTCGGCGACGCACTCGTCGCTGCGAAGGAAGCCAAGGAAGCGCACCCTGCAGGCGCAGTGTTTTCAGCGACGAGCCGTGACACGAATGCACTGTCGCAACGGTTGAACAAATTTATCCGACGGGCAGGCGTGCCCAAATCGTCGAGACTTGTGGCTTACAGTTTTAGGCATACGCTTGAAGAAGCCTTGCGTAGTGCCGGTGTCCGAGAGCACACACAGAAGCGTATTATGGGGCATACGGATAGTAGTATTACGGGTCGTTATGGCGCGCCAGCGGGAATGCTTGAAGAGCTAAGGAATGCAATTCGTGATGCTTCTAGGGTGCTGGGACGGGTGGATATCTCGATCTATACTTCTTCCGAGTTTTAACGGTGATTCGGCCGCAGTAGGTGTTCGGCATCAGACTTTTATGGCCCTACAAAGCGAAAAAGAACATAGTCCCAAGCGGCGCTTAAGACAAATCCGAAAAACAAGAACCTGAATCCCCACTTCAAATCATTGTTGTGATGGTTCCATAGCCCGAAAATACCATGAGACTGGGCCGGCGTGATTTTCGCATCAAATGAAGCTAATGCGGTAGACGAACTATTTGTATTCGAAACGAGTTGTTCCTTGACTTCAACAGGAACTCTTACTTCGCCTTTTTCTAGGTGCTGCTGACTCCGAACATATAGTTGAAGCGTTAGGTCTGCGTCAGCGCTTAAGATGCGCATCCGTGTTCCGCTTTTTATCTGATTAGGAACGTCGGCTCGGGCCATGTGAATGATCCCTGAGCCGGCATCTCCGACGATTTCGAAAGTTGTTGTGGAGCTGGTTGCCTCCCGAATCCAAGATATAAAACCAGGCAGTAACAAGACAACGCAAACAGTGAAAACAATTATCGACCAACTTTCCCACGGTAGAGAAAGTAACTGTTTGAAGCCATTGACAAACCCGATTTCGGTTTTCATCGCGAGCCCACCCCCAATTTCGCACGATAAATCACCAGACACCTTCGTCGTGTGTCCAACGCATGTGTTCAATCAGTTAGCATACGAAGTCGGGATAGAAACTTCAATTCCCGTGGAAGACCCGCCGGAGGTGTGGTCTCTTAAAACGACATTCCCCCGAAGCCGACACCTTTGTGAGTGCATCGTGCACAAGGGAGCGTCAATCCGAAGGGGCGGAACTTTAGTGCAGAACGGTGATGCTGTTGACCGAGCCAGTACGGTGTATCTTGCCTCTCAAGATCGGGGTCGATTTGACATAAGAGCTGAGAAAATCAACTTCTATAAGCTCGGAATTCTCGGTTCGTCAGCGGGAAAGCTCTGCGGTTGCGGAGGTTTTTCGATTATAAATGAGAGATTGGGCTGAGGCGGACGAGGAATCGGGCGGAGTCGCGTGAGAAATTGCGTTTGCGATTAGTGCAATCTCTTGCGGTTATCAGGCGGTCGCATCAGGAAGTGGCTTTCATCATTAGATCTATGGACTTTGTTGCCGAAACGTTCGGCGAGTGCGTCGAGATCCAAATTTTCCAGCTGGCTTTTGTTTGTCATGGCTTCAGTCCTTTCCTGGTGGTCGGACGTTAGAAACAAGAAACAAGCACTTGCGCTGAGTATTCAAGCCAAATGGCCTTTATTTCTCAGCCATCCGACCCGCGAAAGATCGACGCTTGTTTGATGGGTTTCTATGCCCGGCGAGCGCAGCCGCGCTCAATCTATGCACTATGGCACAAGATTTAATAGGTATAAAGATAATATTTTTTGGTGTCCAGCGGCGGGGCTGGGGGAAAGGGAAGATGTCAATTCTCTAGCGCTCAGTTGTGGCGTGAAGCGCCATCAGTAGGCGAAGTGAAATATAAGCTACGTAACTTGGTAATTTCTTCGTCCGTCATTTCTTCTAAGCGCAGATCTGCATAAAGAACGGGCGCTAGAAAGTCATCATCGGCGCATAGTTCAACAATTTGACCGTCGAGAAGACGAGCAGAGATGTTCAGCGTCAAATCGTCTGGGTTGTCCGCTCCTTTTAGTTCGCTCATTATCTGAAGCCCTTCTTCGAAAGAAACGACTTTCTTAATCACTGCAGACCCGTCAAACGGCTTAAGAATTTCCCAGCTATTACTCATTCTAGTCGTCGTTAAGCTGGCCGCTTGATCTTTTATAATCGTAAGAAAGTAGTCCATAGGATTATTATAGTCATTATACTGATGTAATCAACTTGAATTGTGATACGGGTCTCACTGAAGCGCATGTAGCATGCTAGGCAAGCGCTTAGTTTACATAATGCAAGCGACCTTCTGATATTGATTTCTATTCCCTTGGAAGACCCGCCGGAGGCGTGGTCTCTTAAAACGACATTCCCCCGGAGCCGACACTTTTAGAAGACTATCGCGCGCAAGGGAGAGTCACCCCGAAGGGGTTGGAACGTCAGTGGAGAACGGCGAAGCCGTTGACCGAGCGAGCACGGTGGTATGTTGCTTGTCAGGATCGGGGTCGATTTGACATAAGATCTCAGAAAATCAGATTCTAAATTCTATAAATTCTAGGTTCTTTATTCGTCAGCGGGAGAGCTCTGCGGTTGCGGAGGTTTTTCGATTTAAAGTGAGAGATTGGGCCGAGTCGGGTGAGGAATCGGGCGGAGTCGCGTGAGAAATTGGGCTGGCTGAAGTGAGAGATTGGACCCTTTGAGGTGAGAAATTGGGCTGGTCCAAACGGCGCGAAAACCCAAAAGTGAGAGATTGGGCCGCACCCATTGTGGATAAGTCTGGGAAAACTCTGTATACACAAGATCGAAGCGTTCAAAGTGAGAAGAGATAACAATGCATCTCTCACATGAACGTCGTCGCCAGTACAGAATTTAAAACCACGAAGTCAACCAATTCAGGCTATCCCTTACGCGCGGACGCTACGGGGACGCTCGTCAAGCCTGGCGAGCTAATCGATTTGAAGGAAGTTACGGCGCTCAATCTGACTGATTGGCGAATCTTCAATCAACTCCTGGCCAACGCCTGGGACGAGATTGAAGAAAACGGCGTTCACCGCATTCATAAGTCACTGCTTCGCGGCACGCATGGCTCAACGGATCGCATCACCGAAAGCCAGAAGCGTCTGATGGGCGCAATTGCAACGGTGCGGATCGTCAAAGACGACAAGCCCTCACAGCTTCATGTCCAGCTGCTCGGCGTCAATATCTTGCAGGACGCCGACGACGGCTATTTCTATTACAGGTTTCCTGAAGAGATGCGGGTGATCATCGCCCAAAGCACGGTGTTCGCCCGTATTAAATCCCATGTGATGTATGCGCTGCGATCGAAATACGCTCTTCGGCTTTATGAGATCGTCCAGAAACGCGCCAATTTGAAATTTAGAAGGTTCGAAGAATTCACGGTGCAGGAATTCAGGAATCTGCTAGGCGTCCCCAAAGGCAAGCTGAAGCGCTTTGCTGACCTGAATAAACACGCCGTCGCGCCAGCGATCAAAGAACTTGATCGCGTGGGGGCCCACAAGGTTTGGACGGAAAACATCCGCGAAGGCCGGGCAGTGCAAAAGATCGTGCTCTATTGGTTTGAAAAAAGCGCTGAGGACCAATTGGCGGCGCTGAGCGAGGTGCAGAGGCGCAACGGCCTGGGGGCGTGAAGTGAGGAATTGGGCTGATCTAGGGTGTCGCTATGGCCGGCTCGCATGGCAGAGAAGGTCAGAAACCTTGACATTTGTATATACAAAGCGATATACTGAAGAGAGTAGCAATGCTGATTGTCGATGAATTCGACTGGGACGATGGGAATTGGCCCAAATGCGGGAGCCACGGCGTTACAAAGGCCGAGATTGAAAGCCTGTTCGGGAATGATCCGCTGATTGTTCCAGACCCGTTTCCTCATGAAAATCGTCTTCGGGCGATCGGAAAAGTAGGTTCAGGAAGGCATGTCTACTGCGTGTTCACGCTGCGAGAGACGCGACTAAGGCCGATCTCAGCGAGATTCATGCACGAAAAGGAGGTGCAGCGTTATGAGCAAGAAAGAGCTAAAGAAGTTTAAGCCGATACGAACGGATGAAGAAGCCGAAAATGCTTTGGACGAAGATTTGTCTGAATACGATTTCTCGCAATTTAGACCCATGAGTGAGGTTTTCGAGTTCAAGCCCAAAGATAAGTCTGTATACCTCAGATTATCCGAAGCGTTGCTGGAAGCTGTAAAAACGAATGCTGAGAAAGAAGGTCTCCCCATTCAGCGCTACATCCGCCGGGCTTTGGAAGAGGCTGTTAGCCGGCAAGAGCGCACAGAGGCATAGAGAATCCTGTGCTGATGCGTTCAGCAGATGACATCTTCGAAAAGACAATGACCCAAGCGGATCCACGATGTTTTCAAAGCGACACATGCTATGTTTGTCGCGTCGACAAACCCTTTCCAGATATGCCGAATGCAGCTACCAATATTAGAAAATAGGGCGTGAAATGGCCTACGATCAGCAAGAGCTATTTGAACAACCAAGTCCCCATTCCATCGATTGCAAAATCTCCCTTGAGGCGTCGAGAATTGTAGAGATTGGCGATAAGTCGCTTACGACGACGCCAGTATTCGAAGCTTACTGGCGGTTTGCAGAAAAGCGCCAGCAGATTTTTTTCAAACGGGTTGTGGGCGCTAACGAACCAGACCTGAGCGATGATCCGATATTGTCAGTGTATCGCTTCACAAACGCCTACCGTGCGTCTGACCGCGTCAGTCAGTATCTTTTGCGTAAAGTAATTTGGAATGATGATCGAGACTGGAGCGACCGAGATTATTTCTATCGAACGCTCCTCTTCAAGCTCTTCAATCGGATCGACACCTGGGAATCGCTGGAAAATGAATTCGGCGTGTTGAGCTGGAGAGAGTATGATTTCGACGCTCTGGATCGCCTCTTGAATATCCGGCAAGCTTCCGGCAAACGAAACTATTCAGCAGCCTATATAATGCCGTCGGCGGGTTCGGTGTTCGGGCACAAGAGTAAACACGCCAACCATCTTCGCCTCCTCGAATGGATGATCAACGAGCGATATCCTGAACGCCTTAAAGCCTGTCGCAACATG
The DNA here is from genome assembly GCA_039814575.1 of Pseudomonadota bacterium. Taxonomy (GTDB): domain Bacteria; phylum Pseudomonadota; class Alphaproteobacteria; order Caulobacterales; family Parvularculaceae; genus MED-G105. Next base: position 13,704 of record JBCCAY010000024.1, on the reverse strand, counting down.
GGTGAAGCGTATGATCTTATGCTGGCAGCGCCATCAATCGGGCCATTCCTCGCTTACCAATTCGTGACAGACCTTAATTATGGACCGTTGACGTCCTTTTCGGAGATGGAATTTGTGAAGGCTGGTCCTGGAGCGTTGGACGGCGTTTCCAAGTGCTTCGTCTCTACAGAGGGCGTATCGGCTGAAGCGATTATCAAGCATATGGCTGACTACCAGGCAGATTATTTCGATGCTCTTGAGATCGACTTCTCAGATTTGTGGGGGCGCCCACTTCAACTTATCGACTGCCAGAATCTGTTCTGCGAGATTTCCAAATACTCACGAGTCGCATTTCCCGATGTTCGGGGAAAGTCAGGCCGCTCACGTATCAAGCAGAAATTCGCGCCTGCTGGGCGACTTCCTGCGCCATTCTACCCGCCGGAATGGGGGTTGAATGATAAGATCGCGAATAATGCGTCTGCAAACTAATCGTTGAATTTAGGCGGTTTAAAGTCGAGTTCGCGATTTTCAAGATCGACGGAGACGAAGCCGCCACTATTCTGCTTCAAAAGTTCAAATACGCGATACCCTTCGCGTATCGCGCGTGCCCATTCCCAGTATTTGTTTTCATACACCTCGTGACCGATGGTAAGTTCGCGGACCTGCTTTAGTAACGAAAACGGGATCTCCTCGCCATCCGGGAATAGCGGCCGGTCATAGGCTGGAACGTCACCATGTAGTTCCTTGGCGCGCCGCGATGCTTCCCAGTGAACGAACTTTATCACAAGCTCTTCCACAACTGCGGACCTGCCGCTGTCTTGCTCTAGCTTGGTCTTGCCTTCGCGCTTGATCTCGAAGAGATCTCGCAAGACAGGTGACCATCCCAACACAGCGACATTTGCTAGATGTATGACATCGTGAAATCGGTAGCCGTCTTTGATCGAGTATTGATCACGCAAGGGGTCGCCGCGGATCTTGCCTGCCCAGTAGATTTGGACCGTCTCTGAGTCCACCGAGCGAAATTCAACCTCGAATCTCCTAGGAAACTGTTGTTTTGCAAGCACATCGCGATCGTGGAGTGGCGTCGGTTTACGATGATTTTGCCGCGCGCTCGCCTTCTCCATGTTTTTCGCACCGACATCGTCCATATCAATGCTATAGAGCGAGGCGATTGCGCACAGGTGCCAGGCGATTTCGCCCAAGACCACGCCAATCGGACGATCCTTCAGCTGCTTGTTCAGTTCTTTTTCAATTTCCGGTAGAAGGTGACGCATCAACTGTGCCGCCAATTGCGTCAGGACGGCAGCGCATACTTGCAAAAGGATATGGCGCTCCGTGCGCGCCGTCTTGAACGCGAGCCGCTGATAGTCAGACAATGTCGGGTGGGAAGCCGACTTGAACGCCTCGGCTCCATCCAGAAAATCCTGAACGTCTTCCAGCGTTAGAACTTCGCGAATTCGAGCACCACGCTGGCTGGGATCGGTCACTTCCGTTTGCAAGTGTTCTATGTCGGAAACCAGAATATCAGGGCTGTCTCCAGAATCCTCGATACGTGCAAGAGCGAAGGCATACCACATCGCATCGCCGAGTTCTTCTTCCAGTTCGAGCTTGGCGAGCGGCGACGACAAGGCGCCTCCTTCATTCAGCCATTCCTTTTTTATCGCGGAGATGACAGAGCCGATTTCGCTGGCGAGACCGAATATCGCAATCTCGTGAGGATCCGCGGCATCGTCGCCATCGTTCTTTGCCTTGGCAGAAAACTGGTCTGTGCGCGCAACAAATGCGGCGTATTTCTTGATCAGCATGCTGGCACCTTCGGAACAATCAGCTGGCGAAGTTTCTTGTCGTGCGTCCAGTCGGCCGGACCATGTACCAGCCCGCGATCAGGCAGGCTTCTCAGCCAGGCGATGAATCCCTCCTTCAACGACTCGTCGTCGACTTTGTATTCATGGCCACGCCCAGCCTTGATGAATGCGGCGAATTTTTCGGGCGGACGTGGGCCATTCGGACCCCAATAGGCATATTCCCGGCCAATCAGCACTTTGTCGGTTGTCGCCGTGTCACGGCGAAGATTTCCCTCGCCGACGAGACTATTCGCGTCGCTGTGAAAGGATGGTTCCTGAATCCAGTCGCCGCTGACCGGATGCTGATGGTAGATGTTGTCGCCGTAACTCAACATAAGCGAGCCGCCCATTTTCGGGCGTTTGCTGCGAAACCGAGGGTCGCGCCAGTACGCGTCGAAATGGGTGATCTCATCGACCAGCATCCAATAGATGATGTGGCCGCTCAGATCGTGCTTGGCGGGACCATATCCCATGATAACATCACCAAGCTCAGCATACTGTCGGACCTGAGGCTTACAACAAGCAAGCGTGCAGACCTTGAAAAACGGATTGGGCGCGAATCCCTTGTCATGATCGATGACATAGCGATAAAGGCGTCGCGGACGGTTACTCGCATTCATTGGGATCAACCTCATTCGGATCGGCACCCTTGCCGGTCGGGGTCAGAAAGGCGTTTTCACAATCGGAACCGAGTTCGCCTTTGACCCTATCAGCATCCCATGGCACTTGCGCTGTACTGTATTTCGCTGCGGCGGGGTGAATACCGGTTTGTGCCTGACCGGGCGCCCAAACCCCGACAATATTGCAGATGCCCTCTTGTGCGGCAGCGAAGGCGGCTGCATCCAGCAGCGCGCTTTCGCCCGCATCATCGTGCAGGATCATGACGACAGCGTCAGACGACGTTAGGCCGTCCAGGTCGCCTGCACCGCCGACAAACTTCACCGCACCAAGGTCAATCTCTGCCGTTGAGAGCAGTTTGAGGATGTCGATTTCAGGCACCGACTTGCCTTCTGCTTGCGCCACGAAGACACGGCGCTGATCATTCTGGCTCATTCGGCCAGTCTCCTGTCGCGCCGGAATTGTCATGTTGCCAGTCGTCGACGAAGCAGATAACAGGAGCGTGTTCAGGGCAGGTTATCTGATTGTCTGGTGTCCCTTCGGGCGGCGCTTGCACCGTGGGGAAATCTGCTTGGCGGCGGAGCCGGAAGCTTCCGGCTCCGCGCGCTTTTACGAAGCCTCCTCAAAATGCGGGCGCACCTCATTGATGCCTACGAATTGTGAGAGAAGCCGATAATTTCCGCTCTCCCGCCGCACCCTTCCTGCCACGATAGCTGGATGGATATTCACCGATTGAGCAAAAGCGATGACGCGCGAGGGAGATGCTGCTTTCAGCAGTTCGGCCGCATCCCAGTCTTCCGACGGAATGAGCGCTTCTTGAGCAAGCGTATCCGCTTCGTCTTCAACCGACCAGTCTTCTGAATGATCCGAGCGGTCCAGTTGCAGGTCATCGACAAAGAAGGCACCATCTTCATTCAAATGCCGCCACACATGGGCGGTCTCGTGCAGGAGACAGAACCAGAAATTGTCGAGCCGGTCATAGCGCAGGGTGAGTCCGATCACAGGCACGCCTTCCTTTGTTCGCATGGCCGCGCCATCGAGATGGGTTTTCGGTAGGTGCTTCGCATAAACGACTGCGATACCCTGTTGTTCAAGCGCTTCGACGGCGCGCTTCGGACCGTCAGGCAAGCGGCTTAGTGTCGCGAGAAAGCGGAGAAAGTCTGCATTGATGGTCCCTTCGCGATAGGCCGATTTTAGCGTCCGTTCGCGCGCTGTCGCCAGGACGTGGAGGCACCATGCCTGCAACGCGTAGGGGTCCATGCGCGCGTTCTGACGCGCTGTATCATTTTTGCGATAAAATGCCTGCGGGACAGCGTCACGGCCACCGGCCCGTTCAATCAGGCCCTTCATCAGTTCTTCGGCGGCTTTGGGCACGTTGGGAGCAGTCGGCAGCCACTGGCGTTTAATCAACTCCCGCACCGGGAAACGCTCCCATTGGATATGGTCAGCCTCAGCGTCGAAATCAGTCACGGTTGTGTCGCCGATCAGCACATCGGCAGGGATACCTAGGTGCATGTTCAACGCTCGGATCATTTTTAGGGTCAGCGTACGTTTGCCGGACAGCACTTCGGAGACTTTGGCGCGGCTGCCGATATAGGGCGCAAGGTCAGCCTGACTGAGATCAGCCTGTTCCATCCGGAACTGAATTGCCTCGATGGGAGTTGGTAGGTCGATCGGATAGTGCAAGTCTTCATAGACTTCGACCAGCGTGGTCAGTACATCGAGCTCGTCACGTTCCGGGCTGCCATCCGGTGCATCCATGAGACAGTCGATACGAGCAAGTGCAGCGTCGTAATCGGTCTCATCTCGAATAGGGCGTACTGTGCTCATCATATCTCCTCCACATCGATCTTATCGTAGTCGGCATGGGAGCCGATGAACCTGATGAAGATGATGCCTGCGCTATAGTCGATCCGAACCACGAGCCGGTACTTGTTACCGGCAATGTTGAATACGACGCGGTTGTTCCCAACGATGCTGGCGTGCCGGTATTGCTCCTTGATGTCGTTTGGGGTTTTCCAGTCGGCCTTTCTTGCTTCTTGATACCAGGCGTCGAGCGCAGCCTTGGCATTGGCAACGGCGTCGCTGAACTCGCGAAGTCTCCGCCGTGCAATGATGCGCATCCGACGTCCCCATATATTCCCATTTAGGGAGTAATGTCAAGTGCTCCCATATAGGGAGCGTCTCATAATATTTCTGTTTAACGCAATATGGCGGGATTCAGGAGTTTCCGAAGTTCTTTTAAGGTCCAACGAAACTTACAAGAGTCGAAGCATAAACTTCGCCTGCTTGCGCTAATGCCACGCGCCGCTTGGTGCCGCTATAGGTCGAATCGACCCTGATTCTCTCGCTTTCGCGAAAGTATTCAACGGCAAAGCATAATGCGAAATATTTGTTGCGATGCGGTGCGCGATAGCATCCTTCTCGCGCAAGGGGCATTGTAGTTGAGACGTTTTTTTCAATGAGAACTGAGAAGAGACGCTGCGTCTTTAGTCCCGTTTGAGGATAGAACGGACCTGCTGAATCAGAATTGCTTTATCTGTAAAACGCCACACTTTATTCGTATTTATGTCAAAGCCGCCGGTCGATGCGTGGATTTGTACGCCCTTTTCTGGCGAAAAACTCAAGCGCCGTTCTAGCTTCAAACGAGCAAGAGTGGTTGGCGCAAGTGTTAGGAGGGCCTGAACAAGCCCGAGAACAAGCCTTTGTACTTCTTGGTAGACTGATCCGTGATCAAATAGGTAAGCTGCCTTCGCGACTTGTCTGCTATAGTCAACCGCTCGCGCAGATCCTCAATGGTTTCACTAGCCTGTTCACGCTCACGTTTTCGCTCCGTCTCAAGCATGTCGATCTGCTTGTCTCGCATTTCGATTTCACGCTGCAAAAGTAGTATCTGCGCGTCTTGCGATGGCGTATCGGTTTGTCTCAACGTGTCCGAAAGAGACGTCTCGTCGGATTGCGTTTCAACATTTTGCGGGAAAACCCGGAATAGTTCGGCCGCGTCAATTCGATAAGGGCGGTTTGGGCCATCACGCCGCGCGGAGAGGTCGCCGCGTTTGATAGCGCGTTGGATCTGCATTTTGTCAACGCCGACTTCAAGAGCCGCTTGTCTGAGAGTGAAAACCGCCATTTCCCTAATATAATTCCTTTGCGGAATAATGTATCACGGGATCACGAGCGGCTTAACGGCCGTCGTAGAAATACCCACAGAATTTTGAGACGGCGCGATACACTGGCTCAAACGGCAAAGGATCAGCGCTCAAGCCGTTTCGCCTGTTCGCGGTCGCGTCTCAATTTGTCCGCGATTTCCCTTTGCCTGGCTATTTTTGTCTCACGATCATTTGCCGGCTTGCGCTCTTGCAGGGCTTTTTGTCGATTAACGAAACGCTCAGCTGACAGCTCCCGCTGTTGATGGCGTCGCTGTTCAAGCTGTGTGCGTCTTAAGGCATCTCGTTCGTCGGCGAATTTCTGCTCCTGGGTTTGCCTGAGCATGGCGATGCGTTCAGCATGGGCGTCATCATGATCCTTCCCCATCCAATGATCGCGCAATCGCGCGAGATGGGCTGCCGTGAGCTTCCAAAACTGTCTGAAGTCGTGGAACAGCGTTTTAACGAATGAACGCTCTCGTTCGTCTCTCTCGTATTGTTGTCGGACGAGAAGGTCGTGGCGTTCTTTTCGTTGTTGCGCTTTTAAAGCGCGGAGCTGCTGAAGCGCTTTTTCTTCCCGCCTTGTTCTTTCAGCCGCAGCGTCCTTGACGGCTGCCTGCCTCTTTTCGGCGAGGGCCTTTGCTTCTTCAACAGAAGGTAAACCCCTCCCATCGCCAAAACGCAATGAGACGTCTCGCGTTTTCAGATTGAGACGACGCGAGACGGCGTGAATATCTCGGGTCTCGGTATCTACAGCGACAAGGCCCCGTCTGCCTTGCGCCAGAATATAGCCGCGCTCTTCAAGGGCGGCGGCGAAGGCGTCACGTGTATCAGATGTCTCATAAGCGTCTCGGATCAGCGCTGCGTGATCCTTCAACGCAATATCCGAGCGCTTCTCAATCGCGTGGTCCGCCTGTTTCATGTGTTCAGATTTTCTATCCCGATCACACAAGCCTTCAGGCAAGTTCCAGCCATGTTCGATATAGAGCTCCCGCGATAGGGTGTTGAGCTTGTAGCGATCATTGGAGTTGCTAATCGTCGTCATCGTGCGTTCATCAATGCGCGACCAGATGACGTGGCAATGCCGGCGGCCTTCCTTCTCATGAAAGAGAATGATCCTTGGCTGGCCTTCAAAGCCGAGAGCTCGTTCAGCCCGTTTGACTGCATCAAGGAACTCCCGTTCTGAAGCGTCTGCTTCAAGCGGCGGATTGAGAGAGAGCGAATAAAACGCCTTCTGGCATTTCGTACCTTTGGCGATCGCTTCGATTTCCCTGACGGCTCCGAGCATATCGCTCGATGCGACCCCGGAAATCTCGAAGAGTTCGACGTGATCATTATCGACTTCGTTAAGCATATGGTCGACGAGATTGCGCCCGCCTGTCCTGGTGCTTCCTTGCAGGATCAAGAGCCGTGCTCCACGTCGTCGGGCGGAGTGACGCCAAGGGCGCGTTGGACGTCGTTTCGCATCTCCAGGATCGCAAGAACGGCGTCGTTAATGAGAAGATAACCGGGCCATCGGCCGCAATTTGCGAGCTTCGCCATCTGGTTCACATTTGACCCGATCCGGCCGATCCCGGCCTGAACCTTGGCGAGTTCGACATGATTGACCGATGGCCGCTTTGACTGCCGATGAGGGGGTTTGTCGAGCGTGCAGGAACGAATGTAGCCGGCGACCGTGAGCCCTGCCTTTTCTGCGCGCGCTTCAAGTTCGGCGAGCTCCTGGTCGTCATACCGCGCCGTTCGAGAATGCCGGCGTCGCCGTTTTTCACTTCCAGACATGGGCTCACGCTCCTAGGTCAAAACAGGTGCAGGAAGACTTCCTGCTCGGCGATCCAACGGACGAAACCGTTGGTCTAAGGGGATGCAACGGGGAAAGACTTTCCCCTTGCCAAGTCCGCGCGGAGTCTCCGCGCATAACTTGCATAAAAACAATTTTGACTTTCGGTAGACGGAATGAATAGACACTTAATTGGTATAAGACTTAATTAACCACAAGTTTTTTCAAGACGCTAATCATACTTATGATTTGCTCACCTTGTGTCAGATCACTTGGAGGTTGCTTATTATGGGGATCGGAGTTTTTCCACGAGGCGCGGACTTTTCAGGGCGTGAGCCGAGGTTCCCCGCCGCGGCCTGGTGCGATCCGCAGACGCTCACCGATCACCCGAAATGGACTTTCGATCCAGGCTCCGTTTTCGTTGGTGCAGTGAATGGCCATCCGCTTGGGATTAAAGACGACCGACATATGATGACGGTGGCCGGCTCACGCGCCGGCAAAGGGCGGAGCGTCATCGTCCCCAATCTTTGCCTTTATCAAGGCTCGGTCGTTGCGATCGATCCCAAAGGGGATCTCGCCACGGTGACAGCAACTCGTCGCGGCAGGGGCTCGGAGCATTGTGACGGGCTCGGCCAGGACGTTTACGTCCTCGATCCCTTCGGTGCATCGCGCGGAAACGCCGGCGATTACCTTGCTGGTTTTAACCCTCTTGATCGGATCGACGTTCATTCTGAAGAGGCGCGAGACGACGCCGCGCTCATCGCTGACGCGCTCGTCGTCCCATCAAAAAGTGAAACCCATTGGACGGACGCCGCCCGTCAATGGCTAATCGGGCTTATTCTGCATGTGTGCGAAACCAGGACAGGTGAGGCGCGAAGTCTAGCCACGGTTCGGGATCTTCTCACGGTCAATGAAGCGGAGCTCACCGACCTTCTTGCAGAAATGTCGCTTTCCGAAATCGCCTTTGGTGTCGTCGCCAGATCCTCGAACGCGCTTGTCGCCATGTCGGACAAGGAACGCTCCGGCGTCCTTTCAACGGCGAACGTGCAAACGGAGTTTCTCGATTCGCCGGCGATGCGTCGCGTTTTGTCGAAATCTGATTTTCGATTAGAAGATCTAAAGTTAAAAAAATTAACCGTGTACCTCTCATTACCCGCCGGACGTATGGGAACTCATGCAAGATGGCTTCGTCTTATGATCGCGCTAACCATCGAAGCGATGGAAAGGGAACAAACGCGCCCCTCTGATCCTGTGCTCGTGATTATGGACGAGTTCCACGCCCTGGGGCCAATGAAGACCATTGAACGGGCTGCGGGTCTTATTGCAGGCTTTGGTGTGCGGCTGTGGCCGATCCTCCAGGATCTGACCCAGCTACAGAGCGATTACAAAGAGAGCTGGGAGACGTTCTTAGGCAATGCGGGTCTTACGCAATGGTTCGGCGTCAACGACCTGACGACGCTTGAATACCTTTCAAAGCGCCTGGGACGGATGACGATGCTTTCCGTCTCACAGTCCGAAGTCGGGCGGCTTGACTGGAACAACGGCAAGCGCGGGCAAACCCTGTCGCCCCAAGATACGCCATTGATGACAGCAGAAGAGGTAGGGCGCTACTTTTCAAGGCAATCAGACCGTCAGCTCATTCTTTGGCCCGGGGCGGATCCCATTGCGATTGATAGAGTTGCCTATGACCAGGACAGGCTATTCGAAAGAAAATTCAACCAGGATTTGAACTATGCGTGATTCTGGCGAGGTTGACATTCTCAATAATGAGACCGGGCGAGGCGGGGCCATGGAAATTATCTAAGCATTTGGATAAATTCGGGGTGTTCCAACAGAGTGATAGCGTTTGGGCATGCAGCTTCCAACGCTTCAAAGTCCTGTTTGGACACGAAATAGTATTCGCTCTCAGGATCTGCCAATCTAGGAAACGAACTTGTCGTTCGTATGCCGTAAGCCTTTAAAACCCTAGTGATATAGTAATTGTCTAGTTGTTCTCCTTTTAGGCGAGGCGATTTTCGTTGATGGCCTGTAATGGGTGCCCAGGCTAATTCGAACTCCGTCCGTTCGCTACTGTCTGGGTCTGGAAACAGTCGTACGGGGAGCACTTCAATCGCAGCGTCGGTGTCTTTGTCCCAAAGGTGCGATGCTTCAATTCGTCTCCCGTACCCCTTTCCTCCAAATTTTCGCACAACTTGATAAACATTGAATGCTTCACCGGGCGTAATTCCTGATTGCATCAGAGCGACTCGGAAATATTGATCTGCACGCTTGCGTTTTCCAGGAATAGCTAACGCGTAAAGAAAATCATGAATTATTGCCGCTTCGGCGTAGCGGGTGGGCCTAACGATTAATCGTCCGGCCTGGGGAATGGACGCGAGGTCCGTTAAGAATCCTTGCGGAATATAAACCCGCAACAAAAATTGTTCCTCCCCAATTTTGCCTTGAATCTTGTAACATACGGGATCAGTTGTAGCGAAAAGTGGCCGGGATCCACGGGTAAACCCCTCAACGCGATGAAGTTGAGGCAGCGGCAACGGACTGGTTATTGGTTCGGTCGGATCGATATCAATCAATTGCGATAAGGGTATCGTGAGGCAGTCTTGTTTCGGTAGCCCCGTAATTGCGGCGCTCGGACACGACTCGTTTATATAACTTTCCGAAAAATCGGGTTGAGCTCTGGCTTCGAAAATAAAAAAATTGGTATTAAGAGAAAAAATAAGCGCAACGTTATTCCCCTCTTGAAAACAGTTCTTTTGCTGATCTACAGCTGCCGCTCAACATATCGCCGTCCTCTGTCGATAATGCCAACCGTTATCCAAACCCCGAGAATTAATGAAATTGTTTCAACAACTGTGCTCTGAATAAATCCACTATCTAGACCAAATGCAGCGCGATCGCCGACGAAAAGACTGTTAAATATCTCGTCCACTTCTTTACCCACGACCCCGATAGCTTGGCGACAAATTCAGCAACAGTAACACCACTATCGCCGAAGTTGGTTCTTGCATTCATTTACCCTCTACAACTGCAAGCATCAGCGGGATGGAAACGCTGATGATCTCTTGGATTTTTCAACGCTAGGGCAGCGATCTCTCAATGTCGAGCGTGGCTAAATGTTTGGTTCGAACCGAAAATGTTCGCTATTTTTGAAACCAAACATACGCCAGCACATCTTCGTTAAGGGGCGTGCCTTACAATTAAAGTTTTTACGCATGGGGAGCTTCGCTCGTTAGGTGAGATCTATGCCTGTAAATCTGTTTTATCTTAATGGTTATGCGGCTGCGTTTGCGCGGCTCTTCTGGGTCCTGATTCCGATACTCTTGGCATCTGCGTTGCCTGATCCAAAATCACCGAAATTGTCTCGGGCATCCTAAAATAAAGGGTGTGCACAAGTTCATTCCAGGTAAATGCGGACATTGTGTTTGCAATTGTCTTTGCGGGGTCCGATAGAAGCCGCCGAATTTTTGTGATACTTGAACCGAGGTTTTCGCTTGAGATCCGAAGAAGCTTGTTTTCTAATTCTCGGTCGATGAACTCATCTTCAGATCGTCTAAATCTAACCTTGTTGGTATGGTCTTGGCCGTACGCCACTGCGCATTGCGTTGATTTGATCGTGCCCTTTGCAACCCTACCTATAGCGAGCGCAATCATAAAGCCAGCAAAGGCAGATGTTGGAATAGCTTTCGAGTATATATCCGCCATTACAGTTGGCACCCCATATCCGTTGGAAAAAAGGTAAGACACCCATATAATTATGGCTGTCAAAATGAAGAATAATGAAAACATAGGTCCAACAAAGTCGGCTATTCCCCTTGAAAAAACGGCTTCTTTTGACAGCCTATCGAAAAGTAGGTGTACTTCATCATGAGCTGACATAATTTCGATGGTCTTTGGTTGTCGTTGCAGAAGTCGCTTAATCCCAACTATGCAGAATCTTAGAAATGGGTAGAGCGGCAGCAGAGTGGCTAGGGCGAGCCCAGTAAAGATAGTCGACCCGGCACCATCCGACCAATACCCGTCCTTAAAACCTAGCACGCCAAGTGCAAGCATTGCTGGTACGATCAAGTAAAACAATATCAAAACCCATCCCGTGAGAGCATAGAGTTTTGGTGTGCGAATGAGTTTCGGAGTACCCACAAGCACGACCTTTTTGACATTCTTGAGCCGCCCTAGCGCAGCATAGCGCACAATGTTGCCCCCGTGACTATGTGCGATGACAACAATTTCTTTTTGATCACTTAGTGCTTTGATCTGGCGTCGTAACTCAACGCCTGCTCTTGAACGATCGCGGTCACTGTTATTACCTGACCATTGAAACGGAGTAATTGTATCGCCGGACCCAAGACGCTGCGATAACATGGCATAGAATTCCGAGTTTCTTTGCCACCAACGATCACCTTCGAGTGTATTGGCGCCATCATTGGTGCCGTGAACTAATATGTAAATAGTCATGCAGAGTCTCCAGATTATTTACAGAGAGTAATTGACGTTATTCGGCATGGGCCAATATTAAACTATTTCAAGAAAGAACAATTGGGTTTTATTTCTCAACACAACATGCAACGCGAGAGCCGTCGCGATCATTGTCGCCACAGTTGTGACGCGCATCTCTCCAGTCAACTACACCTCTACAGCTGAAGCCACGCGCCTCGCAAAGTTGACCAAAACTATCGCCGTCAAAGGCTACACGTGCAAACCCACCCGTGTGACTTTGCAGTTGACGTTCTCGATCTTGGGCAGAAGTTCGAATGGGTGCGAGCCAGATGCATCTCTCCTTCCATCCGGTTGCAGCTTTGTATGAAGAAACGCAAAGCGTTAGATTAGATTTGCAAATGCCACCTGTCGAACCAAATTGGTTCTCACAGGATAAATAACTCGTCCAGCATGCATCATACGAGCTGCGGTTAAAGCCAGCATCGTCGCCGGATGCATAGATCAAAGAATATGCGTCTGTCAGTCTCTGACTGAGGACTAAATCGTCCTCTGTGGTAGGAGCGCCGTCGGTACAGCCGAATGAAAAAGAAAAAATAAGAGAGATAAAGAAAATTTTGTACATATCGACACCTAAATGTTGATCTTCTCCACCTCGTCCAAATTCACTTGATCCGACCGCCGATCATACATTCGCGTGGTCTTCGGATCGGCATGCCCCGCCATTTGCTGGGCAAGCTCAAGCCGCGAATCTGGATTGCTGAGATAGGCTGTGATCCCCGTTGCTCTGAGGGTATGATTTCCCAGTATGGACGCGTTTTCAAGCCCTGCATCGCGGCATCGGTGTTTCGCCATGCACAGTGCTTCGGAGCGTTGCAGTCGGGTTCATTCAGCTGACCAGTGCGGCCTCGCAAGGTCCGGAAGATGGGGCCGTCCTCGATGCCCGACGCCTCGAGGTACTCCGGAAGATATTCCTCGAGATTGTGGTGGCAGGGCATTTCGTGATGCTTGCCGCCTTTCTCAGTGAGGCGCAGCCAAAGCCGATGATGGATGGGAAAGACGTCCTTGCGGTCCATCGTGAGCGCCGCGGAAACCCGTGCGAAGGAATAGACCATCACCCCGATAATGGCGCGATCACGAAGCCCTGGAAGCCCTGAGACGTCGATTGATCGGATCAGCTCACGAGCGGCGTCGGGCGCTTACCATCAAGCAACATCTGGCGGCGATCCGGAACCTGTTCGACTGGCTCGTCGTCGGCGGCATCCTACCGTCGAACCCGGCCGCGTCGGTTCGTGGTCCTAGACATTCACAGGTCAAAGGTAAGACGCCGGTGCTACTCACCGACGACGCTCGTGAGCTGATCCGAAATCCTCAGAAGGCGTGCTTCACCGTGCGCTTACGATCTACATACTGTGCCGGTATGCAGAACAACGCAAGAGCGTCAAAGTAAGGTATCTAGGTTGTCTCTGTGAAGCTGACCGAAACTCCCGTAAGCCTTATAGCGTTTCTGGGAACTCCATGTCAGCGATACAAGAGAGGGTTTCCCAAGAAATACCTTAGTTGGCATCGTGATTATTTTTGACCAAAGCCAAAACATGTCGGGCCTGCTCTTTGGATAAATTGGGGCGAATGTGAAGAACGTCTTCTACATGCCACGTGACAGAAATCATATCATTGTCCATTTTTACATCCCTTCGTGTTAATTAGCCCTGTTTCTTGCTGCGGCGTTTCTAATCCAGCTATAACCAAGGCGTAAAAGCTCGGCGGCTCTAAGAGTCTGAATCAAAATTGATAGCCGTCTCTTGCGAGTTTTCGTGAGGTCCTTCTGATTGCTGCGATGAGCATCCAGGCCTCTGATGAGGCGATAGTTTTCTCCCAGTCTTTGGCAAGGCGTCTGCATCGCCCGAGC
>JBCCAY010000030.1:0-20530 GCA_039814575.1 Pseudomonadota bacterium | reverse complement strand
TATAATGAGGTACGACCGCATGGCGCTATCGGCAACAAACCGCCGATAACGCTCACCAATCACGTCGGCGCAGCCAGCCCGCCAATGTGAAAGAGCCGGAAAACTCTATCCTCCGGCGAGGGCAAGTTGGGGAGCGGATCACCCTTAAACAATAGCTGCGCTCGCTAACTACGAATCCTATTATTTTATAGGCAAACATTGTTCTTATATTAGGTCTAGAATTAAGTTCTACACTCGGTGTTCCTGTCCGCCTCTGCCTATCGGGTCGGCGATCAAGTTCTTACGTGTGAACAACTCCGACGACGCTCAACGAACCATATGCGTGCAGCGAATAAAGGCTGCGCTTACGCTTTACGGCTGATGGATTTTGAAAACCGATGCGTCCCAAGCTCTTTTGCCGTTTAAGTATGGGTGCAACGATTGCACATAAGAGAGAAACACCGCGGTGATCACCGACACCATCGGCCAAACGGAAGCAGTAACGGTGAAATTGCCGGCGGCGGCGTTCGGTTTAGCGGGGAGGCAGCCAAATTGGCGGCCCAATCTTTAAATCGAGAAACCCACAACGCCCAAGGCGTTAAGGGTACTTGATAGGAGCGCTAATCCCAGCGGCAGGCGGTTGCGCGAAACCCGACAATCGGCTCATCAAAGACGATTTTACCCGGGCCGCCGGCCATGCCGTAGCAGACCTGCAAGGGCAGCAAATGCTCCTCACGCGGATGACAATAACGCGCGTGGGGCGCGCTTTCTTCCCAATTGATGAGGCGCCGTTCTCGTTCCGCGTTATCCAAATCAGGACTTTGCAACGTTTCCGCCAACCAGTCTTCAAACGCCTCATTGTGCGGATCAACAGCGTCGCCGCGCTTCGACAGCATCACGCGCATATTGTGGAACGAGAAGCCTGAGCCGAGAACCAAGATGTTTTCGCTGCGCAAACTTGAGAGCGCTTTGCCGATGCGCACATGCATCTCCGCGTCGAGGCTGTCGTGCAGCGAAATCTCGATGCACGGAATATCGGCGTCCGGATACATGAGCATAAGCGGCACGAAAACGCTGTGATCGTAGCCGCGTTCTTTATCGAGCCGGGAGTCGACGCCCGCATTGCGCAAGAGTTCGGCGATGCGTCCGGCGAGCGCCGGCGCGCCGGGTGATGAATACTTTATTTCATAGGTTTCAGGCGGAAACCCATAATAGTCGTACAACATTGGCGGCGCCGGCGAGGCGGTGATGGAAACTGTCGGCTCTTCCCAATGGGCGCCGATGACTACGATGGCGTCTGGCTTGGCGACGGTGTTCGGAAACTCCTGCAGAAACCGGATCATGTTCGCATGGCCGTCATGGTTCATCAGGGGCAGGGGGCCGCCGCCATGGGGAAAGAACATTATCGTCATCGTCGTTTAGCCTTTCATTCAGCAAAGAGTTTGCTGATTGCGTCCTCGATCTCCGCGGCAATGTCCGGATTGCTGATCGCGCCCGCCTCAATGTCAAAATTTTCTCTGAACAACGGCACCGACACGCTGGCTCGGACGGCGCCGCCGAAACGGGGGATCTGGCTGAGCGCGAGGTCCATAACGGACTTAGCGCCGCGCCCGCCGGGAGAGGTCGATAACAATACCATCGGCTTATCACGGTAAACTTTGGGCTGGATGCGCGAAACCCAGTCATAGAGGTTTTTATAAGCCGCGGTGTAAGCGCCGTTATGCTCAGCGAAAGAGATGACGACGCCGTCGCAGTCGGTGAGTTTGCGCAGGAAGGCCTCCGCAAGGGGCGGCCGGCCGAGCTCAGCTTCTCGGTCGACGGAAAACAGCGGCAGTTCGTAATCATTGAGGTCGAGAATTTCGACCTCCGCGTTCTTAAGAAGGCCGCAAGCCCACTTGACCAGGCGCTTATTTATCGATTGGCGGCTGATGCTCGCGGCGAAGGCGACGACGGATTTCGACATTATTGAGCCATCCCTATTAAGCCGCTCGATTGCGCGCCTTTCGAGGACTTAACGCTTCAGAGGCGATACGAATTATCCCGGTAATATAGTGTTGGCCGATACGCAATGCGACGCGCCTTAGTATGCGAAAGAAGCGCCTTAGCAGGCCGGACAGTTAAATAGGGCACGCCGCTATGCGGTCGCCCGACTATGCGCCATGGCACGCCACATCATACTCCAAGCCGTCATGCTGCAGCCGGTTCCACAGTGTTTCTCCGAAACCGGAATAGCAAAACAGATCAAATGTCGGCGCGTCATCCACTTGGTGCAGGAGAACGCCGATATCTCCATAACCCGTTTGCGCGCAATGGCCGGCGCCGAATTCGCGCGGGTGCAGATCGATCGGCACGCCTTTGACCAATAGGGCCCGGGCATTGCCGCCAGCAATCCGGAACTTCACCCGGCTATGGCTTTGATCCGACACATAGCCAAGACCAGCCAGGCGTTCGCGCAATGACGCAAAGACGCTGTCGACGTCGGCCGCGCCGGCGATTAACGCCCATTCGCCCGGCGCCGTCGTCATGGCGACGCCGTCGCTTGTCTGCTTGGTCGAATTCGGCGCTGTCGGAAACCCAAGCGCGTCGGCGAGCGCTTCCGCTTGGCCGCTGCGCGCCATGACGTATAAGAAGCCGACGCGTCCGTAATCGACGAGGCTCAGCTCTTTTGCAGCCTCTGATGCGGGCTTCTGGGGCGCCGGCGCCATCTTGATATGCGACAGCGGGCTATGGGATGGTGTGTCAGCCACGTAAACGCTCTCCCTCAGGATCGACAAAGCAGGGGTTGCAGAGCTCCACTTCGACGAACTCATCTTTCAACGGATAGGACGCATAAATTGTGCGTCCGTTCTGTTCCATGCCGCCTTTTAAGAAGCCAAGACCGATCCACGAACCGACATTGGGACTGTCCGTCACCGAACTAACCCAGCCAAGGCTGTCCTTTAAGCCATCCTCGCGACTGGCGACGAGATGGGCGCCGCCGCGTAACCGTTCGCTGGTATTGACCGGTTTCACGCCGACGAGGCTCGGACGTTCGCCGCTTGTCTCGGCGCGATGCAGCGCCATGCGTTTGCCGATGAAGTCTTTCTTCTTCGACATCATGCCGCCAAGGCCGGCGTCGGACGCCATGGTGCGGCCGTCGATTTCAGGGCCGGCGATATGCCCCTTTTCAATCCGCAACACCGCCAAGGCTTCACTGCCATAGGGCGTCAAGTCATAGGCTTCACCGGCAGCGCGCAGCTTGCGCCACAAATGATCCGCCCACCCCCATGGCACATTGATCTCGTAGGCGAGTTCGCCGGAGAAGCTGATGCGGAAAATACGCGCCGGCGCGCCGCCGATCGTCGTTTCCGCGATGCCCATAAAGGGCAGGTTCTCGTTTGATACGTCGAAACCGTCGACAATGTCCGCGAGGAGGGCGCGGGATTTTGGACCGGCGAGCGCCAGGCCGCACCATTGTTCTGTTGCGGAGACGAAATTGACGTCATAATCCGGATAAAGAACTTGCGACGTATGTTCGAGGTGCGCGAGCACGCGCGCGGCGTTCGCCGTCGTGCAAGTGAGGAAGAAATGGTCTTCCGCTAACCGCGACGTCGTGCCGTCGTCAAACATGTAGCCGTCGTCCCGCAACATCACGCCGTAACGCGCTTTGCCGACGGCGAGTTTACTCCAGGCGTTGATATAGACTTTGTTGAGGAGTGCCGCCGCGTCGGGTCCGAAGATCTCAATCTTCCCGAGCGTTGAAACATCGCAGACGCCGACAGACGTGCGCACCGCCGCAGCCTCGCGTTTCAGAGCGGCGAAGACGTCTTCGTTTCCTTGCGGATAAAAGCGTGGGCGCAGCCATTGGCCCGCTTCGACGAAAACGGCGCTTTCTTCTTCGTGGCAGCGATGGAACGCGGTGCGCCGGATCGGCTGAAACTCTTTGCCGCGATGGTGGCCGGCGTAAGCGCCAATTGCTGCAGGCGTATAGGGCGGCCGAAAACGCGTCGTACCGACGACGTCGATCGGCACGTTACGCGCCGCCGCTAAGACAGCGAGGCCGTTGATGTTCGACGTCTTGCCCTGGTCCGTCGCCATGCCGAGCGTCGTGTAACGCTTCAGATGCTCGACAGCTTCATATCCTTCCTGGGCGGACAATCGAACGTCCGCCGCCGTTACATCGTTTTGGAAGTCGACGAAGGATTTTTTGCCATCGCCCGGACCTTCAAAAACGTTCGCCGCGTCAAGCGCGACGGTGGACGATTTCGATCGACTGACAACATCGCAGCCAACGCGGCGCGCGGCTTCGACACCTGCCGCTGCGCCATCGTCCAGACACGCACGCGTGTCATAAACGCCACGGCACGCCCCGGCCGTTTGCAGAGATTTATCGTCAATATCGGGCACAAAAGCGAGAAGGTCTTCACGCCAATAGGGCGCTGCGCCGAGATGGCTTGTTAAATGCACACACGGATTAAATCCGCCAGCGACCGCAACCGTATCGCAACGGTGATCAGCGACCGGCGCGCCGTCTTTCGTTTGCAGCGCCAGGCCTTCGGTTTCAACGCCGCCCAGAACTTTTTGCGGCAAGGTGTTCCGTAGAACGGGAACGCCGCGCCCTTCTATCTCGGACGACACAGCGCTTGCGTGATCGCGCGCATCGGCGATGAGCGAGACTTCGACATTTTGGTCTATGAGATCGCGCGCCGTGCGGTAGCCGTCGTCATTGGTGGTGACGATGGCGATGCGGCGTCCGGGGGCGACGGCGTAGCGGTTCACATAGCCGCGCACCGCGCTCGACAGCATGACGCCGGGCTTGTCATTGTTCGCGAACGTCAAGGGCCGCTCAAGCGCGCCGGCCGCGAGAACAATCTGTTTCGCCCGAATGAGCCGCAGCCTTTGCCGCGGCTTTCCGGCGCCTGGTGTTAGCTCGTGGTCGCTGACACGCTCAAGAGCGACGACCAAATTGTGGTCGTAAACGCCGAGCGCTGTCGTTCGAGTGAGCACGTCGCCATTGTCGTGGCTGTCGATACGTTGCGTCGCGGCGTCAACAAACGCCGAGGCTGGCGCGCCATCGATGTCTTCGCGCTCATAGGCGAGGGCGCCGCCGACATGGGCGTTCTCGTCGACGACAAGCACGCGCGCCCCAGCGCTAAGCGCGGCGTCCGCCGCGGATAAACCGGTCGGGCCGGCGCCGACAACCAGGACATCCGTATGCATATGAACGTGGTCATAGCCATCAGGGTCCGGGTCTCCCGCGGCGCGGCCAAGGCCTGCGGCTTTTCTGATCGCTTTTTCGTAAACGGATTCCCAAAACGACGCCGGCCACATGAATGTCTTGTAGTAGAAACCGGCCGACAGGAACGGGGAGGCGAGTTGGTTCACCGCCATAAGGTCGTATCGAAGGCTCGGAAACCGGTTTTGACTCTGCGCGACAAGGCCGTCGAAAAGCTCGACCGTGGTCGCTGGAATGTTCGGCTCGCGGCGCGCGCCTTCGCGCACTTCAACAAGACCGTTCGGCTCCATCGAGCCGAGCGCCATCACCCCGCGGGGCCGATGATATTTAAAACTACGGCCGATGAGGCGGACATTGTTCGCCAGAAGCGCCGAAGCGAGGGTGTCGCCCTTGCAGCCGGTGAGCGCCTTGCCGTCGAATTTGAAGGCGACCGACGCGGCCCGATCAATCGCTCCGCCGGCGCCGAGGCGGTATGACCCTTGAGCGCTCACGACGTCTCTCCCTCTTTTGGGGGCTCTGCTTCATGCGGTTTGGCTTCATGCGGCTTAGCGTAACGCACCGAAGCGATTTCATGGGTTTTGGTGTTGCGCTCAACGACTAAATATTGTCGGCAGCCGCCGGTGTGATGCCAAAACTCCGTATGCCGGCCTTTTGGATTGTCGCGGAAATAAACATAATCCGTGAACGCTTCGATGGGCGCATCGTCATCAGGGCGCTTTTTGGTGGCGTCGCCTTGATACTGGAATTCTGATTCCGGGCGCAGACCGCACCATGGACATTTAATATAGTGCATCGTCTTCCCCTATTGTATCCAAGGGTTGGGGCCGACGCCCCTTTCATCAATAACTTGGCCGATTTTGAACCGGTCGACTTTGAAGGCTGCGTTCAGCTCGTGCGGGCTGTCATTGGCGATGGTGTGCGCGAAGCACCAGCCGGACGCCGGCGTTGCTTTGAAGCCGCCATAACACCAGCCACCATTCAGATAGAGGCCGTCGATCTCCGTTTTGGAAATGATCGGCGCACCGTCCATCGTCATATCCATGACGCCGCCCCAATGGCGCAAGAGCCGCAGGCGACCGAGCGTCGGCATGATCGCCATGCCGCCCGCCATCACATGGTGCATCATTGGGAAATTGCCGCGCTGGGCGTATGAATTGTAGCCGTCGAGGTCGCCGCCAAAGACCATGCCGCCTTTGTCGGACTGGCTGATGTAAAAGTGCCCGGCGCCGAACGTGACGACGGTGTCGAGCAAAGGCTTAATCCCTTCACTGACGAAAGCTTGCAAGACATGGCTTTCAATCGGCAAGTCGAGCCCCGCCATGCGCGCTACTTCCGACGTGTGTCCGGCGACCGCCATCGCAACTTTATCCGCGCGAATGGAGCCGAGCGTGGTTTCAACGCCCACGACAGCGCCGCCGTCAATCTTAATGCCGGTGACTTCGCAGTTTTGAATGATGTCGACGCCGAGGGCGCTCGCCGCGCGCGCATAGCCCCAAGCGACCGCGTCATGGCGAACCGTGCCGCCGCGCGGCTGAAAGAGCCCGCCTTCAATGGGGAAGCGCGCGTTTTCAAAATCAAGCATCGGCGCTTTTTGGCGAACGCCGTCCGCGTCAAGAATTTCAGCGTCAACGCCGGCTAACCGCATAGCGTTGCCGCGCCGAGAGAAAACATCGCGCTGCGCGTCAGAGTGATAGAGGTTCAAAACGCCCCGCTGGCTCACCATGACGTTAAAGTTCAGCTCTTGCTCAAGCGTCTCCCAGAGCTTCATCGAATGCTCGTAGAAGTACTCATTTTCCGGGAACATATAGTTCGAGCGGATGATAGTGGTGTTACGCCCGACATTGCCGCCGCCAATCCATCCGCGCTCCAAAACAGCGATATTCGTAAGCTGATGGTTCTTAGCGAGATAATAAGCGGTCGCCAATCCGTGACCGCCGCCGCCAATGACGATTGCGTCATAGGACTGTTTCGGCTTAGCGTCGCGCCAGGCGCGCGGCCAATTGCGCTGACGGTTAAGACCTTCTTTGAAAATCGACCAGGCTGAATATTTCATTTTTGTCTGGATGGGTTTGCATCTTCAGTTATGGGCGAGGGCGCAACCGCCCCGTCCGCCTCTCTTGACGCACATCAAACCAAAGCCACATAACAAAAACGACATTTTGCACCACATTTCGGACAAAACGCTGTGACAAATGAGCCAATTCCACGCCAATTTGCATTTTTGCTGACGCCGCAGTTTGCACTTCTGGCGTTTGCGAATGTTGTCGACGGCTTGCGCGCGGCGAATGGCGTCCTCAACCGCACCGCTTATCGCTGGAACGCCTACGGTCTTGAAAAGCAAGCGCAAAAAGTTGAAGCCTCCTGCGGATTGACGATTGACGCCGGACCGCTTGAAGAAGCGCTCAATGCCGACGTGATATGCGTGTGCGGAGGGAATAATTCGGTGGGGCTTGCTGATACGGGCTTGAAAGGCGTTTTGCGTGAAGCGTTGCGGCGCGGCCGGACCGTCGGCGCGTTATCTGACGCGTCATTTCTGTTGGCTGACGCCGGTTTGTTTGACGGTCGACGGTCAACCATCCACTGGCGCTTTCAGCACGCGTATCGCGAACGTTTTGCGGACCTTGATATTCGAAGTTCGTTATTTGAAATTGACGGCCCGGTGTTTTCCTGCGCTGGCGGCGCCTCGGCGTTGGATCTCATCCTAAGAATGATCATGGCCGACCATGGCGCGCGCGCGGCGTCTTTGGTGGCGGAGAACTTTTTGCACGATCAGATGCGCGCTTCTGACCAACAAAACCGGCTTTCTTTGGTGTTTAACGGCGCCAAGAAAAACCCTGATCTCGTTCGAGCGATCTTCCTCATTGAAGCCAATCTGGAAGCGCCTCTATCAATAGACGAACTCAGTACTCGTCTAAATATCGACAATCGACAGCTCGGCCGGTTGTTCCAACGCTATCTAGGCGTTTCGCCAAGCGAATTTTACCGCGAACGCCGGTTGGAGCGCGCAAAACAGCTCCTTGATCAGTCTTCGATGTCGATTACTGAAATTGCGGCATCGTGCGGGTTCGCGTCAGGGTCTCATTTATCGAAACTATTTCACCGACGTTACGGCGCCACGCCCGCACAGCACCGACGACAATCATCTTAATGATTTGCCGTTCACGCACCATTAGTCATTCTAGCATTCCAGAGACCTAGGTCGCCGTCGCTCTTGTCAGCGACAAACGCGCCGTTTCCAAATGCGATTTCATCGCGTTCGCCGCCTGATCGGGATTGCGGCTGCAAATCGCCTTATAGATCGCTTCGTGCTGTCGGTAGTACATTTTGATCATATCGCGATCGAGCGTCACGGACCGCATTTCAGCCCAATCATCGCCATGCCGTACGGCGTCAACGGTCTCTACGAGCGCGCATATCAGATCATTGTGCGTTAACTGCGCGAGCGCCACATGAAAGGCGGTGTCGGCGTCGGAGAAGCCGGCGGGGTCGTCGAGACAGCGCGCCATGGTGCGCAGCGTCGTTTTTAATCGCGCCAGTTCATCTTGTCGGGCGTGCAGCACAGCTAGCCGACAGATATGCGGCTCTAGAGCAAAGCGAGCGTCAATCAACTCCAGCGGCGTCGCCGCCGCTACCGCAGGGTTTTCCAGCGGAGCTTGCTTATAAACCACGTAAGCGCCGCTGCCGGGACGTATTTCAATGAGCGCCTCGGCGGCAATTTGATTCAACGCCTCGCGAATCGTTGCGCGCGCAACGCCATAAGTTTCCGACAGCGTCCGCCCCGACGGCAAACGATCTCGGTAGGCCCAGTCGCCGCGAACGATTTGCTTGCGTAAATCACTCGCTATGTCTGCGGACGAATACCGTCTTGGTGGTCTGCTCTTCATGGATTGCTTCGCCACTAAAATCTGCGGAGATGATGTCATAAGCCAATTCTATACCAATTCAATGTCATTTGCTATTAACTCGCATTATTGATTGTGAAGCCGTCGTCAAAAGGTTATTGCACTGCATTCAAAGCCAGATCCTACAGGCAATGAGCCAATTCTAACCCAATAAGTAAAAATACGCAAAAAAATGCCACATTGGATCGAAAGTGGTTGCACAAATAAAAATTAACGGCCAATCATAGCGCCGGCCGATGGTTGCGTTTGGCATAATTCGCTAAAGGATCGAGATCGATGGCTTTTCCTTCACATGCAGACTTTGTTGTTATCGGAGCCGGCATTCACGGTTTATCGACGGCTTGGCGACTAGCCGACCGTTTGACGAAAAACGGTGAAGAGGTTGAGGGCCGTATTGTCGTTATTGACAAGAGCGGCATTGCCGCCGGCGCCTCTGGCATCGCCTGCGGCGTTGTACGGAATAATTATTATCAGCCCGCAATGCGGAACTTGATGAAGCATTCCGTTGATATTTGGGAAGAGAACGCAGAAGCGCTTAGCTATAACCCTGTCGGGTATATGCAGATTTCCTGCGAAGCGATGCACGAAGACGTCGCTAAGATTTACCAAGAACAACAAGATATCGGCTATGACAGCACGTTCGTCGAAGGTGAGAGCGATTGCACTGCCTATATGAAGCAGTTTTTCGGCGACTGGCGTGCGCAAAACATCACCTCTGTTCTGCATGAAAAGCGCGGCGGCTTCGCTCACAATACGACGTCTATTTATGGTCTCGCGAAGTTCGCCGAATCGCTCGGCGTGCGGATTTTGACAGGCGTTGAAGTCACTGGTTTCCAAAAAGAAAACGGTTCAGCGTCGGTAAGCGCGGTAGAAACGGATCGGGGCGTCATCGAGTGTAATCGCGTCGTTATCGCGGCAGGCCCATGGGTTCGCGATTTCTGGTCGATGCTGGATCTGCCGAGCAAGATCGACATTCGGGCAAGCGCCGCCGACGTGCATAAAGACGTCGATATGTGGCGTTTCTGGCAGTTGGAGGAGGGCGTTCTCAACGTTTCTCCTGAAACGCTTCTTTGCGACGACGGCTCTACGCCCCCCGTTCTACATGTTGATACGGATGCGCCGCTTCTCTCCGATGTGGACGGATCTGTTATCTCCGAAGAATTATGGGGCATTTACTACAAGCCGGACACGCATTTCGGCGGCATTCAGGGCGGCGCATCGCCGTACAAAGTCGATACACCGACGGATAAAGTCGCCATCGACCCCTATGGTCCGGCCAGCGACGATTTCATCGCCAGCCCGGAATTCGCTCATATGTGGGTGTCGGCGCTCGCCCATTGCCATGAACGTTTCTCTGGTACGATGCCGAAATTCCGCCGCGAACCTGCCGGCGGCGTCGGATGCTTCACGCCGGACAGCTTCCCGATTTTTGACCATTTCTTCGACAATGTCTCGATCATCGCCGACTCTAATCACGGCTATAAAATGATCGGCGTCGGTCATTTGATTGCGGATGAAGTGCTCGGCGAGCAGCAAGATCTTCTGGAGCCGTTCCGTTTGTCTCGGTTTGAAACCGGCGACTTGCATCCGGTGTCCAGCAGTCCTTTCCCTTGGAGCTAACAATTAGGGAGGTTAGCGAACAGGGAAGTTAGTAGGTAAGCGTTGTAAATGAATTTTTGGCGCCATGGCGCCGCAAGCAATAAGTGAAGGCGCGTGAAGATGACTGACCTTGAGAATTTTGTGAACGCGGACGGCCGCGACAAGCTGGTGAAAGACGTTCGGCAGAAGATCGACGCGCACGGCGTAGAATATCTCTATTTACAGTTTGTCTCCATCACGGGCCGCATTTGCGGCAAAGGCATCCCGGCGGACCATTGGGAGAGCATCGCGGAAAAAGGCTTCCAGCTTGTTTATGGCGCGACGGTCAATCTGTTCTTAAACCGACATGACGAATATTTGGGATACGGACCAGAAGCGATGGAGCTGGTCGGCATTCCGGAGCCTGAAAGCTTTTGCGTACTGCCTTGGGATAAGCGTGTCGCGCGCGTCTTCTGTACGCTGTTTAGAAACCGCGAAGAACGTGAAAATCCAGGCACATTTTTGACGTCGGACTGCCGCGGCAATCTGCGACGCATTCATGACGACTTCAAAGACAAGCATGGCCTCGACCTTCGCGCCGGCACCGAGCCGGAAATGATGTGGCTGAAAAAGGACGAGAACGGAAAGCCGAACGGCGGTTTCTCTAACCCCTACTGCTACCACATCGATCAGTTCGAAAGTCTGCGTCCGGTATACATGCGGGTCATAGAATACTGTCGCGCCATGGGCCTCGATATGATTCAGGGCGACCATGAGGACGCGCCGGGGCAGCTCGAACTGAACTTCATGTTTGACGACTGCTTACGCAACGCGGACAGGCTGACCACCTATCGACAAATCTGCGCTCAAGTGGCGCGCGAGTTTGATCTCATTGCCTGCTTTATGACGAAGCCGTTCATGGGCGTCTCGGCGTCGGGCTGTCACCATAACATTTCCCTATGGCGCGGCGGTGAAGACGTCGTGAAGCCGGTTGGACAAAAAGAACGTGCGGCAATGGACGATGTGTTCGCCTATCGTGAAGGCGGTCATAACACATTCATGCCGGAAGGCGACGACCCGCAACTTCCAGGGCAAGTTGGCCAATACGCCGTCGGCGGCATTGTTAAGCACCTCGATGCGCTTACCGCGATCGGTTGCTCCACGGTGAACTCCTACCGCCGCCTTTGGGATACGGGCTTCTGGGCGCCGGTCTATAAAGACTGGGGCTTCCAAAATCGCACTACCGGCCTTCGGATTTCAGCACCCGGACGGTTTGAATTCCGGTCCGTCGACTCCATGGTCAATCCGTACCTGATGGGATCAACGCTTCTAAAAGCGATGGATGACGGACTGAGCAATAAAATTCCGTGCGGCAATCCTGAAGAACGCAACATCTACGAGGCGATTGAAGCCGGCGAGAAGGTTGAGAAACTGCCAATGTCGCTCGGCGATGCGCTCACAGCCTTGTCGGAAGACGAAGTGATTAAGTCCGGCATGCCGGGCGAAATGTATCGTTTGTATCATGAATATAAGACCGACGAGTGGGAACGCTTCATGCATACGACGACTGAGTGGGATCTCGACACCTATCTAGATTACCTTCCGTAATGACCAGCTTCCTCGATTGTGGAAGCAAATGACGTGGAACCTAGCGCAGTAATAGCGCTAAAGAACGAGTAAGGATGAACAGCTATGTGCGGCATCGCCGGACTAATTCATCGCGGCAAAACATCCGCCGTTGGAAATGAGATGACTTCCATGCTGCAGGCGCTGAAGCACCGCGGCCCGGACTCCACAGGCTTCGCCGTCTACGGCGAAGCGGAGCCCGGCGCGTTTGTGATGCGCTTTAAAGTGGCGGAAGCCGAAGACATGGGCAAAGGCTTCGACGTTCACGCGAAAATCGCCGAACGCATCGAAGAAGTCGAAAAACGCCTAACAGACCACAGCGCGACTATTCTTTCGCGCGACGCGGCGACGGAATACGCCCAACGTTGGGTCATTCGCCACAATGGCGATACGGAGCAATTGGCGCGTTATATCGAAGAGATTGAAGGCGCTGAGATCCTCAGCCTCGGCAATGCGCTTGAGCTTATTAAGGACTTAGGTGACGCGACGGTTGTTTCCGAACAATATGGCCTATCGGACTTCAACGGCACCCACGGCATCGGCCACACGCGGATGGCGACGGAATCAGACGTCGATATTCGGTCTGCCCACCCATACTGGGCGTTTCCGTATAATGACGTATCCGTAGTTCATAACGGTCAAATCACCAATTATTGGCTGATGCGCCGTCAGATGGAGCGTAAGGGACACCGCTTTGTATCCTCTTGCGACTCTGAACTTCTGGCGGTCTATACGGCGGATAATTTGAACAATGGCGTCGCGCTTGAAGAGAGCTTAGAGCGGTCAATTCGTGAGATCGACGGCGTATTTACCTATCTCGTCGCCACCAAAGACCAGCTCGGCATGGCTAAAGACACGATGGCGGCGAAGCCTCTCGTTCTTTATGAAAGCGACGATTTAATCGCTATGGCGTCTGAAGAAGTTGCAATCCGCGCAATTATGCCGGACGAAATTGACACCTATGATCCGTATGATGAGGAGGTTCGGGTATGGCAAGCATAGATTGGAAACCGGATCTCGAATGGGGCGAGAAGCAAGAAGCGCGCGCCCGCGATCTCGGCATGATGTCCGAACAACTCACCGGACGCTCCATGGAGACGTTCTTTGAGCCGGCCGAAGAAGAGAACCACACCTATTCCTTCGCCCATGACGTCGATTTCAATAAGCGGGCGGAGTTTGACGCCGGCGATCTCGACGCGACGGACGTAAACAATAAGATTCGCGAATTGATGCGGGAGGGCCATGGCTCGATCGTCGTCAAAAATCCGCGCGGCAAACACTCTATCGGTGTCGGCATTCTGAACCGTTTAAACCTGATCATTGATGGGTCCGTCGGCTATTTCGGCGCGGGTCTGATTGACGGACCGACAGTGCGCGTCACCGGCCGCGTTGGTTGGTCGTGCGCTGAGAATATGATGTCAGGCGTCGTCGTTGTTGAGAAAAACGCCGGCAGCACGTTCGGCGCGGCCATTCGCGGCGGCGATCTGGTCTGCCGGGGATCGGTCGGCTCGCGCACCGGCATCGACATGAAGGGCGGGACCATTCTCGTCGGGGGCGACACCGGCGCCCTTTCGGGCTTCATGATGCAACGGGGTCGGATGGTTGTTTGCGGCAATGCCGGCAAGAACCTTGGCGATTCCATGTATGACGGCACAATCTATGTGGGCGGCGACATCCAGTCCTTGGGTGTTGACGCTGTTGAGGCGGAACTGACGGAGCTTGACCAGCAATGGCTCAAGCGCAAGCTCGATCTCTATGATGTCGAGCCGCGTCACGGGGTCGCGTCGTTCAAGAAGATTGTCGCTGGCAAGCAACTTTGGAACTACGATAACCTCGAACCAAACGAGAAAAAGCTCATTCTTTAGGGGTTGAAAACAGATGGCTGACGGATCTTCTCACAATAAGCGACCCCTTGGGCGCAATACCAACCAACTCGGCGAAAGCTTTGTCTTTCCCCCGCAGGTTATGGACGACATCCATATCAAAGCGGAGCTTGGGCGCTATCGCATGCGCGGCTTCTCTTTGTTCAAGAAAATTCCGCATTGGGATGACTTAACCTTCCTGCCGGGCACGCTGACGCGCTTCGTAATCGAAGGGTATCGCGAAAAGTGCGACACCGATGTCGTCATCGGCCCGCGCGCCAAAAAGCCGATTAAGCTGGACATCCCGGTTTACATCACCGGCATGTCGTTCGGCGCCTTGAGCTTTGAGGCGAAGACGGCGCTTGCGCGCGGCGCCACCATGGCCGGCTCGGCCACGTGCTCCGGCGAAGGCGGCATGATCCCGGACGAGCGCCGGTATTCCACGAAATGGTACTACCAGTGCATTCAGTCGCGGTACGGCTTTAACCCGCACCATTTGATGCTTGCTGACGCTTGTGAATTCTTCATCGGCCAAGGCTGTAAAGTCGGCCTCGGCGGCCATTTGATGGGCCAGAAAGTGACCGACCAGGTCGCTGAGATGCGCTCCTTGCCTGCGGGCATCGATCAACGCTCGCCGGCCCGTCACCCTGACTGGCTGGGTCCGGACGATCTCGCGCTGAAGATTTTGGAAATCCGTGAAGCAACGGATTGGCAAATTCCGATCCAGCTGAAGCTCGGCGCGGCGCGCGTTTATGACGACGTTCGCATGGCCGTGAAATGTGATCCGGACGCGATCTATATCGACGGCATGGAAGGCGGCACCGGCGCTGGTCCGCACCTTGCGACGGAAGACACTGGCGTTCCGGGCATGGCGGCGATCCGCCAGGCGCGTCGCGCGATTGACGACCTTGGTAAAACGGGCGAAATCACGCTTGTTTACGCAGGCGGCATCCGTAACGGCGCCGACGTTGCAAAGGCCATCGCGCTTGGTGCTGACGCAATTGCGATCGGTCACTCGGCGTTGATGGCTTTGAACTGCAACAAAGATATTGAGGAAGCCAATTTCCAAGAGGAAATGGGCGTTGATCCGGGGTATTGCTATCACTGCCACACCGGCCGTTGCCCGGTCGGCGTTGCAACGCAAGACCCGAAACTGCGCGCACGTCTTAACCCGGACGAAGCGGCGGAGCGGGTCTATAACTTCCTCCATACGCTGACGATTGAAGCCCAGCTTTTCGCCCGCGCGTGCGGCAAAACTTCGCTGCATTCGCTGGAGCCGGAAGATCTTGGCGCGCTCACCATGGAGGCCTCGGCGATCGCCGGCGTTCCTTTGGCCGGCACCAATCACACCGTCGGCATCGACGATTATCACCATCTATAGGGAGTGCGCACACCATGGCTGGCACCCAGTATCGCGGTTCTCAAATTACGGACGTCGACCAGTTTATCAAAGGCGACGGACTTGATTCCGAACGTGAAAAAGAAATTGGCCAACATATTGGCTATCGCTACGACGTTAATCTGGTTCCAGATTATGAGCGTCTGACCCCGTTCTTGAAAAAGTATATCGAGATCATGGGGTGGGATGATCTCAACTGGCTGGAAGACGTTCACATGGGATATGAAGAAGGCCATCCGGCCGTCTTTGACCGGAACATCAATGGCTGGGTGCGTGTCCCTGACACGATCTCATTGCCTGACAATCAGCAAGACCGAGATATGATTGCGCGGGAATTGCTGATTAAGTTCCAGATGTCCGATCGCCATCCCCTTGTCGCCCTTCGCAAGGCCTACGCTAAGTTCTAGGGTGTGACGTTCTAAACTGTAGTAGGGGGGCTAAAAAGAGCCTCCTGCTTTCTATAAAAAGTCTGCTGTGCAGAAGAGACATAGGCGCAGCGAAAGGAACTATGTCGAGCGCATTGTCGGTTCATCCTTTACGCATGTCGTTTTTCCGTTGGCAGTGCCGCACGCGGCAAATGGCGATGCGGCAGAATGGCGGTCGACCCGATGAATCGATGACGCCCGCCGTGCGGCTAGAGAAAGACGGTGCGCCGATCGCAAATATTATCACGCTCATCAATAAGAGCGTTCAATATTCCCATACCGCCGAACTCATGCAAATTGCGAAGAAGACGAACGATCCCGCGCAACGACGCGAGGGCGTCATTCGTTTGCTATCGGCAGCCTATTATCAGCGCGCGAGTGAGTTTGCAGACGGATTAACGGCGACGTTCGCACCTGATTCCGATCTCGCAAAACGTCTGACGTCGGCCGGGATCTGTTATCTCAGCTTTGACGCCTATGCTCAGCGCTTCGATCTGGAATGCCGCGTGCGCCTCTTGGATAAAATTGATCCGCTCCATCCCGCGACCTGGTGGCATAATTTCTTATTTAATCCGACCCTCGCCGGTGACGCCGCAGTGCTCGTTTTTGAGCCCGATTGGCCGAACTGCACAGCCGATCCGTCTCCGTAGGCGCTGGCGCATCGAAGACAGGGCTGGGCGCGCCATGAAGCGACGCCCAAGCTATTTCTCGCTCTGATCAGTCACGGTATAGCTGTCGAGCCCCTGCTTGTCTGGCTGCTGTCTAGCCCCAACATCGCGCAAGGACAAACGTCAGCGACACGCCCGGCTCAGACTTCGCGGAACCAGTTCGTTTGTTCCAACAACTTCCGCACCCGGTCGAGGAAAGCCGCAGAGTAAGCGCCGTCAAAGGCGCGATGGTCAAAGGATTGAGCGAGGATGCCGACCGGCCGGATCGCGATCGAGTCGCCGTCCGGATGCTCGATAACCACCGGCTTCTTTCGAACGCCGTCCGTTGACAGAATAGCGACTTGCGGTTGGTTGATAACAGGCGCAGTGATCAGCGTGCCAAAGGTGCCGGAGTTCGACAGCGTATAGGTGCCGCCGGCAAGGTCGTCGGGCTTTAACCGATTGTTGCGCGCGCGGCTGGCGACATCTTGGATCGCATCCGCTAATTGCGTCAGCGTCAAACGGTCGGCGCCGTGAACGACGGGCGCAACGAGGCCTTCGGCGCCAAGATCGACAGCGATCGCCAAATTGACCCCGTCATGGAGGATCAGCTCGTTATCGCCGACGCTGGCGTTGGCGTTCGGGAACTCGCGCAATGCGACGCAGACCGCATGGGCGATGAACGGCAAATATGTCAGGGAATAGCCGCGCTGCGCTTTCCAAGACGATTTCAAGGCTTTGCGCGCCTGATCGACCGCGGAGAATTCAACTTCGACGGCTTGTAAAACATGGGGGCTCGTCGCTTTCGACGCCACCATATGGTCTGCGGTGAGCTTGCGTATACGGTTGAACGGAATGCGACCGGAGGCTTGCGCTGGCGCGGCTGGCGCTAATGTCGGGGCCGCCGGCGCAGGTCGCGCTGCGGCGGGCGCTGGCGCCAAAGCCGTAGGCGCAGCCGATGCCGCCGCGCCGCCTGCCTCGATAAATTCAATAACGTCACGGCGCGTAACACGGCCCTTACGCCCGGTGCCGGTAATGCGGGTCACATTAAGATTATGCTCAGCAACGAGCCGGCGAACGGCAGGAGAAAGTTTCTGTCCGTCGCTTCTCGCCGCTGGCGCAGCAGGAGCGCTCGAAACCGCAGGCTGAGCCGCAGCCGGCGCCGCCCGTTGCGGGGAGGGCGCAGCGTCCGGGCCGGCATCGGCATCAAGCGTTACGGGTTCCTCGCCTTCGCCTTGAATGACAGCCAAAACCGTCCCGACACCAACCGTTTCGCCGGTCTGGACCAGAATTTTCGCCAGCTTACCGGCCTTCTGCGCGGGGATCTCCATCGAGACTTTATCCGTCTCAACATCCAGCAGAATATCGTCGGCCGTGACGGTGTCGCCTTCCTGTTTGTGCCAGGTCGCCACCGTGCCTTCATCGACGGTTTCGCCAAGCTGCGGCATCAATACGTTCATAGCGCTTTGGCCTCCTGTGCCCACGGCGTTAAGGGCGTCGGGCGAAAAATGGAATACCGTTGATGGCTCACACCCACCAACGTCGCGTCACACGACGCGACCAACAAAGAGTTTCAAGTATCGGACGAGCTTAATGGACGCCCGACACTCTATTAGTCGACGAGATCGCGGACTGCGGCCACGACCCTTTCAGGGCTCGGCAGCTGCAAGTCTTCGAGATTATCAGCGGAAGCCAACGGCACGTGCGGCGTCGTTACACGGACGATCGGTCCATCGAGGCTCCAAAACATTTCTTCAGCGACGATCGACGCAATTTCCGCGCCCCAACCGCATAGTCTTGGGTTCTCCTCGACGGTGACGAGGCGACCGGTCTTTTCAGTTTCCCGTAAGATCGTTTGCGTATCCAACGGAACCAGGGATCTGAGATCAATCACCGTCGCTGAAATACCATGCTCACGTTCGAGCGTTTCGGCGGCTTTCATCGCGCGCGGCACCGTCAAAGCCAGCGCGCAAATCGTAACGTCCGTACCCGACCGCAAGACATTCGCCTTGCCAAGTTCAACGATATGCTCGCCTTCCGGAACGTCTTCCTTTGCGCCATAAAGCGATTTCGATTCAAAGAATAAGACAGGGTCCGGATCGCGGATCGCCGCGGCCATTAAGCCTTTAACATCGCCCGGCGTCGACGGAGCCACAACTTTAATGCCGGGGATCGCCATCGCCCAATTCTCAATCGCTTGGGAGTGCTGCGCGCCAAGCCGCGCGCCGCCGCCATTACTGGATTTGATGACCAAGGGCATCGTCACCTGGCCGTCGGTCATGTAACGCGCTTTGGCGATTTCATTGACGACAAAGTCCCAGCACACGGCGAAGAAGTCCGAGAACATGATCTCGGCGACGGGCTTCAGTCCGGTCATCGCCGCGCCCATGGCCGCGCCGAGAATTGCTTGTTCCGAGATCGGCGTATCGCGCACCCGGTCCGGACCGAATTCATCGAGCAATCCGACGGTCGTCTTGAAGACACCGCCGGCGTCGGCGATGTCTTCGCCGATCAGAACGACGGAATTGTCCCGGCGCATTTCTTGAGCGATGCCGGCGGCGACCGCCTCACGATAGGTTAGTTGCGCCATGCCACGCCTCCATCAGCCCAGACATCTTGGTTCGCCAGTGATGCATCCGGCGGCGGCGCCGATTTGGCGATTTCCGTCGCCTTGTCGGTCATCTCTTTGACGTCGTCTTCAATTTTCACGATTTCCGCTTCCGAAATGCCGTTCGCAAGCATCCGCGCCCGATACATCGGGATCGGATCCTTTTTCAGCCATTCTTGAACTTCTTCATCCGGACGATACTTGCCGGGGTCGGCGCGCGAGTGACCGCCATGGCGATAGGTCTTGGCCTCAATCAGGCTTGGTCCGTCGCCGCGACGGGCGCGCGCAAAGGCGCGCTGCGCCGTCTTGTACACCTCATCAACGTCATTGCCGTCGATGATGATCTTCTCCAGATCATAGGCGCTGGCGCGGTCGGCCGCTGGGTGTTCAACAGCCGTGACATCACCGATGGGCGTGTACTCCATATACAGATTGTTCTCGCAGACGAAGACGACGGGCAATTTCCAGATCGCCGCGAAGTTTAACGCCTCGTGGAAAGCGCCGATATTCGTCGTACCGTCGCCAAAAAAGCAGACGGAAACCTGTTCCGTACCGCGATATTTCGCCGACCAGCCGGAGCCATTAGCAATACACAAATGGGCGCCGATGATCGCGTACGATCCCATGGCGCCGTGCTCAACGCTCGTTAAGTGCATCGAGCCGCCTTTGCCGCGCATCAGACCTGCTGTCGTGCCCATCAGCTCGCCAAGCACTTCAGACATTTCAACGCCGCGCACATAAGTGTGGTTGTGGCCACGATAGGTGCAATAAGTGTAGTCGTCCTTGCGCATCGCGCCGCCGAAACCGGCGGCGACAGCTTCTTGCCCGAGTGCAAGATGGCTGGTGCCCTTAATCAAGTTTTGCATGAACAAATCATAAGCGCGCTTTTCCAGCGAGCGACATTCATACATCAAACGATAGAGCTTGAGCCTGGTTTCCGGCGCCAGATCATCTTGGTTCAGAGCTTCTTGCAGCTGTCCGGCAGCCGCGGTCTGTGTCGACGACATATCCACGTTCTTCCTTGGCGTTGTTGATGGTCGGGGCTTGTGGGACGCCCCTGAATTCCTAAATGCGGAAGTCAGAGCGCCCCACAGGCCCGACGCTGGTTTGTTTCGACGGCTCATTGAGAGCGTCGTCGGATCGTTAGGACTTCGCGCCCAAATGCTCAGCCATCCAGTCTGTGCAGGCTTTGCTGGCTTCATTGAGGTGGTCTTGGTCGTCATAGATCGACATGTGCGTCGCCGAGCCGCCGATCTGCACGAGCTTCTTCGTCGGCGACGGGATGCGGT
>JBCCAY010000006.1:0-188883 GCA_039814575.1 Pseudomonadota bacterium | reverse complement strand
CTTGCATACCGCAAAGAACGCCGGTCATAATCTGGTCGAGTGGTTTCAGTCCAAGGCATCGTGATACTCCGTGTTCTAAGCAAACAAAGAGAATCATAAACCGCTGAAACCACTCAACTTATTTTTCGTATGGCCTCTAACAGGGGAGCGGTCCAATAGACTACGCTCGGTATGGAGAATGCCGCTCCCGGCCTTCATCCACTGAGCGCCCCCAGCATCGATTTGACCGACATTTCCCAGGCTGTCCGTGTGTTCGTTTGCGCCATCGAGAAGATACGTCATGACCTCGATGCCGGCATGGGGATGGGCCGGCAGTTTTTCTCGTGGAGCTGGGACAGGACCGAAATGATCTAACAGAACAAATGGGCCGATAGAGGGCACCTTTGCGGTGGGTAACGGGCGGTTGACACTTACCGGTCCAACCATTGAGGTATTGGCTTTCCATACAAGGGCTGTGTCAAAATCAAAAGTCTGCATGTAAGCGTTCTCGGTGTTTAATTGTCCCCCCTACGCCCATGTTATCTTTTCTCAGGATACAGAAATGACACTGGTTCGGATGAGAGTTTATTTGGTCGTTTTTCATTCTTAAACCGAAACAGTTGATGCGCAACTCTTGCGACGAGCGTTGGATCTTCGGTGTGAATGAAGTGATTGGCGTCCACAAAAACAACACGGCCGTTTGGTATGAGATCAGCAGCACCATAGTATTCTTCTGGATGCTGTCCTGGATCTCTGATGCCTTGCATGATCACAACCGGCATCGTCATATTCGGGATCGTGTTTTTTATTCTGAACTCGCGCTCTGTTTCAAAGCTGGTTCCTTGAAACGTCCGAGCGGCGGCTTCCGGCGTGCCGGGAAATTGAAACTCCCATTCAAGACGCGCAAGTTCGTTTTCGGGCACCTGCACAGATACATAGTTGCTATCATATATACCGCGAACGACATTTCCGGCTTGCCATGCCGCATCCGCCATTTGCTCGTGCGCGGGGCGCGGAAACCCATGGGGCTTATCAAACGATTGCTGCATGCGCAGGAAAGCCGAAATGCGATCCGACATACCGTCAGTTGCAATTAGATGATCGCTGATGACACTTCCGCGATCATGAGTAATCAAATTGAATGTAACGACCCCAAGTCTATCGAGAAGCACGATAAGGCTTTTAGCGACGGCGCTGTAGCTGACGTCGATTTCAGCTCTCTTGTCAGATTGGCCGTAGCCCAATGTATCGACCGCGATGACGTAGTACTCATCAGCAAGCTCGGCCATAACCTTACTGTAGGCGTACCAAGTATCAGGATGGCCGTGTGCAAATAAAATGACATCCTTCGACGGATTGCCTGCGGTTACGAAATGCCAAACGGCCTCGTGTGCGCTTACAAACCAGTGCGCCGCAAAAACGCCATTCCCAATGTATTCTAGTTCGCCGTGCCGGTTTACGGCGCCATTTGGCGGGGTCGCAGCTGGATACCGGTTAGTGTCGTCTACGTAGTAAGGGAGGGGGTAAGGTTCATATGAAAATTGAACCCAAGACGGAACTTTATCATCACCCCGGTGTTGGGCTTGCGCAGAAAGTGTGGCTGTTGCCATTACGCATAGGACGGCCAATACGCTTACTAATCTCAAAATCGAAGTGCCCATCGTAATACGTTGCCTTCATCATCGTCCTGGCATCGTTAGTAGACTAAAGTCATTTGTGTTCAGTTTTAGTGTCCGCACGAAACCAATCATCGAAGTTGCCAACAGGTTTTGCAAAGACTGCTCGGCCTCGATACTGTCCAGAACGCGCATATGGTGTGCATTCTCCGATGCTTCCTATTGTTTGTCGTGTGTGCAATGCTGGTGGGGAGCGAGTTCCTGCAAATAAAAAGGGAGTGAAAATTGTCTAAAGTGAGACTCACCGCACTCTTTCTAGGCGCGTTGTTTTCGCAAAGTGCATGTGGCGAAGCGCCAACCAACACGAACCAAGCGACCGATGCCTTGGAATCGCCTGCTAGCGCCAGCGTTCTGGAATTCGGATCAGAAAACACGTTGTTCGTCGCCGACAGTGTCTCGGGAAAAGTCTTCGCCTATGACATGTCGGATGTTGGTTCAGCGCCGAGCGATGAAAAGGCCTACAACTTACTTAGCATTGAAGAGGCTATAGCTCGCACGGTTTCAGCGGATCAGGGGAGCCTAACCTACAATGATCTAGCCGTGCACCCGGTGACACGAGAAGCATATGTTTCATTGGGATACGCACTCGACGGCGTCGATCAAGCAGCCATCGTGACAATCTCTCACGACGGCAGTGTCGAGCGCCTCGATATCGAAGAACGGTCAGCAAGCGTCTTTACGCTGGAAGACACAGCGGATGAAGCCGTGACCTTTTGGCGGGATATTCCAGCACCGACGCTTACCATTACCGACCTTGATTACGCTGATGGCGAACTGTTCGTATCTGGTATTTCAACTGGCGAATTTGCCTCGACGTTGCGTCGGGTTCCTTTCCCATTCGACGCCTCATCGACCTCAACGTCGGTCGAAATATTCCATGCTGCCCACGCGCAGATGGAAACGAGAGCGCCCATTCGCGCAATGACGGTTCTTGATCTTAATGGTGTTCAAACGGTCATCGCCGCTTACACCTGCACACCTCTCGTCACAATCGACGCGTCCGCGCTACAAGATGGAACGAACATCACCGGCAAAACGATCGCCGAACTCGGTTACGGGAACACGCCCCTCGACGTCATCGATTTTGACGCTCGTGATATGGAGGGGAAGGTTCAGAGTTTTGTTTTGGTCGTCAACCGAGAGATGGACGCTGATTTGATCGCTATCGATGATCTTACCGAAGCGGCTGCCGCTGACGGCATCTCCGCGCCCGTTCCTTATTTAGGAGCTACCGCTGGCGTTAAAACGACGCCACTGCCGCTTTCGGGCGTGTTACACGCTGCGGACCAAAATAATCAATTCATCTTAGCAATGCGCCGAAACTTGGAAACGGGCGCGATGGAACTCGTTTCATTTCGAAAGGGTTCATTCTTTCGGTTGAGCAATTTCATCAGCGAATATAATTTCTCCGACTACGAATATCAGGACGACCAGTTTGCCCAGGGTGTTCGTAAGTTCCAGAATTTGCTGAAGACGGATGAGGGATTCCCTGATCAAGTTCGATGACATATAATCTAAGTTGGCTCTTCGCAGCCCTCATTTTGATGTCATGGTCAACAGAAGCCGCAGCTGCTTGTGAAAATTCGGGTAACACGGATCAGATAGAGATATACCCGTCGGCGTCGGAGCTGCCGTCAAATCTCCTACGGATTTACTTATATTTTCCGTATCCGGTCAGGTCTCCGAACATCCTTGAACATATTTCCTTGAGAGATTCAGAAGGCAGGGTCATCGACGGCGTCTTTCTGTCAAACCGTTATGATCTTTGGTCGCCAGATCGTCGACGACTAACGCTGCTTCTTGATCCGGGCAGGGTCAAAACAGGACTTCGGGCTCATGAAACTCTCGGAAGAGCCCTAACGCCAGGGGAAAAGTATTCTCTCCTTGTCAATCAGACATGGATAGGAGACGTCGATTGTGAGCGGGGGCGTGACGCAGTATTTGAGTTTTTAGCCGTCGCCCCGGACTACAGCCCTCCTAAACCCAGTGAATGGAAAATTACGGTGCCAAAGGCCGGGACGCTTGATCCATTAATCGTGGATTTGGGCAGCCCACATGATCACATCTCACTTGCGTATCGACTTCGGATAAGAGAAGCGGCGGGTTCAACAGTTTCTGGGTCGATTAGACTGGATCAAGACGAAAGTGTCTGGCGTTTTACGCCAACAAGCCCTTGGCCAAGCGCCACGCATTATTTGATAATAGATGAACAGCTTGAAGACCTAGCTGGGAACAGACCGAGCGGACTTTTTGACCGGCCGTTAGAAGATCCTCCTTTGACGTGGACTGATGAACTCGCGTGGCGCCCTGGTTAGGCGGCTTGCGATGGATCAGAAGTCAAAACGTCCGACAAATTCGATCCGAACACCTTCACCATCAGAACCATCGACAGTCTCGAGTGAGTTGTAGATGCCTTCCAACCCAAACGTTGCGCCATCAATCGGCGTATAAAACAAATTCAGGCTAAAACGCTCTGCGTTGTCGAAAGAGAGAGGATCAGCGCCAAACGGTTGGTCCAAATCGAAAAAACTTGCTGTGACCGTCGAACGCCAGCGATCTGTCCAAAAGTGTTGATACCCAACAAAAGCGCCTAGCAATTCTGTCGACTCGACCTCGCCATCTTCGCCAATCAAACCGTCTAAACTGCCCACAAACGAAGAGAAATAGTGCGTGATGCCGGCGCCAAACTGGGTTGCAAAAGAGATGTTGTTCTTTTCCGACCCTGTGAACGGCGTTTGTACTCTACCTGACACATGAACACCGCCGCCATAATCTGTGTCGGCATCTGACTTGAGTTGAACGCCAAGCCCCGCGACTCGAAGGTGACCCCAGTCGCGTTGAAGTTGAGCAAAGGCTACAACGTTTGGCGCGGATTCTGACGCGAGGAACTCTTCATTTCCGCCCAAATCGGCTGCCGGGTTTTCGATCCCGATTCCCCAGTTCGAACCTTGCCGTTCACCTTGCACGTAGTAGATGCCCGGATTTCTCAGGACGGGCGCCGCAAGAGGTCCACCAGGGTCAGCGGTTTCCGGAAAAGAGAATACATCGACGAAGCCCGACCAGAACTGGCCGATCTTCAAAGGCCCTAGCTCAGCTGCGGCATGGCGCAACCGAAGGTCAAAGTCGTTCGTAAACTGATTGCCATCGCCAAAGAAATCGAATTCTACGAAGGTTCTAAAATCTCCAAGTTGCGTGGGCGCTCTATAGTCGAAATTCACACGGCTGTGACGTGCATGGATCGCGAACTGATCGGAGCCATCGTCAACGGCGCCATCAAGTGGAATTGTTGGCGGGGTGCCGATGAATTGAAAGCCTTGGTTGTCGGTATCGTAGTTCGCATTGACCTGCACCAACCCGCCAATTCTGAAGGAGCCGGGCGTGCCCGGAACCTTGATCGAACGGTCAAACTCCCCTGCCGTGACGATCGCGTCGTCTGGGAAACGCCCGAGAGGTTGTCTAGGGCTGAGAACAGTCTCCACTAACTCGTCACTGTCATTAGCATCCTGAGATGTATCCGTTCGGGGCCCAGATTGCGGTATCTGGACGATCGTAACGTCGTCGTTGAGTTTTGGAGATTGGCGACCGGCGCCCGGATCCGACTCAATATCCGCTGGGTCCGCCTCGGATTTGAGAAGTGTTTCCACGAGTGCACGTAGCTCGGCAACCTCCCTTCGAAGGGCTTCCACCTCCTCCACCTGATCTTGTGCGAATGAAGGCGAAGTAAACGCACTGGTAACTAGCAGGGAGAGTATTACCTCTCTTTTTCGTAACCTCCCAATGTATCTCAACATCCTAAGTTCCGTTCTTATATCCTGAAATTCGACGACGAGTTTCAGTAGAAATATTCGGACGAAGTTAGACTGTCGCTTCCGCGCATTC
The DNA here is from genome assembly GCA_039814575.1 of Pseudomonadota bacterium. Classification (GTDB taxonomy): domain Bacteria; phylum Pseudomonadota; class Alphaproteobacteria; order Caulobacterales; family Parvularculaceae; genus MED-G105. Next base: position 183,349 of record JBCCAY010000006.1, on the reverse strand, counting down.
GGTTCTCAAGTGACCCAATTGCGCATGCGCTGCGCGCCACAGTGCGTTTTGCCGTTCGTCGGGATGAGCTACAGAATCGGCGGTAACGATTGGGTTCGATCGCTTCTAACGCATTGTTCGCAGGCCAATATTTTTTGAAGCGCCGGGGCGCCTTTCGAGCACCGTCATCACACTATTCGAAAGGAGTCTGTTTAGATGAAAAAGAGACTGGGGACACTCATATCGGCCGTGACGATGGCGGGGTTGGGCGCGGCGTCGATGGGGGCGTCAGCTCAAACGGCGCAATTATCTGATGAGGCTTTTGCTCGCCCCACCAAATCGCAAGAACAACAAATGGACAAACGCAATACGGTACCGAAGGAATTCGAGACCCACATTATCGTTGCAGATCAGGCTGGGCAAGAACGCGCTGATTTCATTCTCAAGCTATACGACGTGTTTGCAACGAATCCATCGGGTGAAACGATGGAAGAGTTTATGTCCGATACGTATATTCAGCACAGCACGGGCGTACCAAATGGGCGAAATCCAATTGCTATGCTCTTTGCATCATCCGTTGCGCAATATGACGTAAAAATAGACGTGCACAAAGTCATCGTCGTCGGTGATTGGGCGATGGCGCATGTCAATTTTCGTAATGTAGATAACGCAGAGCCAGATGATCTGGGTACGGCGGCTGTCGATATGTACTTCTTCGGGAAGGATGGGCGGATTGAGGAGCACTGGGACGTTCTCCAGGAAGTGCCGACCCATTCTGCGAACGCGAACGGCATGTTCGTCAAGTATTTTCAGGGGGAATAAACCGTGAAACGTATTGCTTTACTCGCCACAACCTGTCTGCTCGGTCACCCATTACTTGCGCTGCCGTCATTTGCCCAGACGCCGCCAGTGCCGCCCGCCCAAGACTTAGAGATGCGGTATTATGACCGACACAAGATAGACATTAGCAATGTAAGGGATTTTTACGAAAATCTGCTCATTGCGGATACGATGATCCATGCCGATGCGATGTTCGACGCGACCACGAAGTGGAAGTTTACGCTCTATCAAATGATACAAGCAGGCAGCGGTCATCACCAAGCGCGTAGCGCGTATCAATTGTCTAAGCTCGGTGTTCCGATTGAGGAAATTCGAGAAGTTTGGTCTGAAGACTACGTCGAATCCATTAAAGACGATCGAATTCGGACCGCGTTTGAATACTTGGATCTCGCGTCAAACCTCCCCACGGGCGTAACAGCGGATACCCATGCAGCATTGAGGATGCAGTTCGCAGACCGGCAGATTGTTGAGCTGTTCGAGCTAACTGGCGTCAATGCCGCAATGGCGACACACGACCAAATTGTGCCGATTGCAACAGACCAAGAAACGTTAGATTGGGCGAACGCGAACCTTCAATCGGTCGGTTGGGCGCCAGGACACAATGCGAGCAGTAGCAAAGAACAACGAAAGTCTCCTTTCGTTGGGGCAATGATCGATGCATTGCATGATGAGTTTGTTGCCGATTGGACGGCAGGAGACTTAACAGCCAGAGCGCCTAGACTGCGTACAGACTATCTAAATCAGATCACCGGGTATGGCGTTTCCGAAATGACGTTTGATGGCGATCAAGATGGCATCGAAGAGCCATTCGATTTTTATCCTACGGAGTATCTGCGGTGGGAGGCGCCTGACGCGGGCGCGTCGAACGCACCGCCCGCTAGAACTCCGGCGTTCAATGTTTCCGCCTATGACTACAAGTACTACACGCCTGCGGTTGTTCCGGAGACTAGGGCGCCGTTCAGCGACCGCCATAAGTTGGATAACTCCTGGAGTCGGAAAAGTGGCCTCGGAACGCTTGGTATGGATGCGTTTACACTGCAGCGTGACCGAGCAATTACCCTGCAAATGAAGTGGTCTCTGTTCTTTGTGTATCAATTGGCAAGCGGCTGCGTGCATTGTCAGGCGCATGGCGCTTACGGAACGTTCCAGGAAGTCGAGGATGATTATCTTTATGACAAAGTGCCCGCGGCAGAAATGCCGATGGTCGCCAAAAAAATCCGTTCTCTCATGGATTTCGAACGATCAGAGCATTTCTCTGACGCCGAGAAGGCGGCGTTTCGGTTAGCGCGCGATGCCGGCACGCTTCCGGGGAGAACCACAGCTGCACACATTGAAGAGTTGCGCCGGCATTATTCGGATAGAGAAATCCAAGAAATCATATCAACGCTTGTCCTAACGCCGTGGCTGTCGACCATCATGCAGTCGCAAGCAACGGTCACGGATCAGCGGAGCATGGCCTGGTCGATGAGGCATCTTGGGCCGGCGGGCTGGAATCCAGGCGTGCATACGGGATTGCCCTATGAGCAGCGACCATACCATATGAGCCAATTCTACGCCGTCGTTGGGGCTGACATGGCGACGGGAGTTGTCACCGACGCGATCAGCGAATGGCTCGATGTGACTGTTCCGCTCGGTGTGGACGCGGATGGCGATGGTGTCGAAGATGCGTTCGACGGCTATCCAAACGATCCAAGTAAATGGGCGGATACGGACGGAGACGGTATCGAGGATTCCCGAGATCGGGATATCGACGGGGACGGCATCTCCAATGCAAGCGAGCGACGGGCCGGTACATTTCCTTACAAAGCTGATTCGGATGGTGATGGTGTTGATGACCGTAGCGAACTCGAGGCGGGAACAAACCCCATAGATCCCAAAAGCTTATAGCGCAGACGAGATCGATGCTGTTGCAGAAAAGGGAGCCTGTGAGCTCTCTTTTCTCATTTCGGTCACCTTTCGGGTATTTAAGCGGGAACGCGCGCTAAAACTCTTTCCACGGCGCAAGGGTGAGGGTGTTTTCGCGACGACATGCGATTGTTTGCATCAGAGTGTGTATTTCGGAGCTTTTTGCCTTCTTCGGCGAGCGTCAAAATCAGCGCATGGAAAGTGCAAAAGCCGATATTGAAGCTGCTCTTCGGATCGCCGCCAGGATCGTAGATCGCTATGGTGACGCCTACTGGCCTTTGTTTGAGCGCCTTGAGACTGAGTTGTCAGCAATCAATTCCCGGAAGGCGCGGTTGCACCCTTACCTATCCACGGGCGTTAAAAATTTGAACGGCCCTAGACGAGCCCTTTCGGAAATGGATGAACAATCTTCGTCAGTTCATCGCGCCTAAAGGGCAGCGAGCCGCCGTCGCCATAGGCAGGCCTTTTGTTCGTATGGCCCATAAACGTGAGGCGCAGGTCGTGATCCAAGCCCGCCTCGAGCATTCGCTTTTCGAAGCTGTGCCGAAATGAGTAGACCTTGTGGTCTGGCGTCGGGAACAAAGCCCGAGCGCTCAGCGCCTTCATCAAATTCGCAGACAAGAGATCCGGTTTGTCGCGATATCGCGGAAAGCCTGTCGGGAAGGCGCGCATCGCCTCTAGCGAAACGCCCAGTAACGGTATCTCGCGGATTGAAGCATCCGTTTTGATTTCACGGTGTTTCTTAGGTCGTATGCGGATATGCGGAACCTCGTGGTCGAGGATAATGTCCTCTTCCATCAGATTGCCGATCTCGCCGGGTCTGCAACCCGTTTCGATAAGAGCAAAAAGGATGTGACGCGCTTCGGGATTGATGTCGTCGAAAAGTCCGAGCACCAGTATCTTCGATCGTACCCAATCATCTTTGAAGGGAAGGAACTTGCCCTTTGACTTTTTCGACTTGAACGAAAGGTTGCGGAATGGGTTTACGCTGTCTTCTTGCCCGATGTGTTTGAAGTAAGCGTCGAACAGGACCCTGACACTACCGAGGTCCCGGTTGGCGGTATTCGCGCTCAACGCCTCTTTGCCGTCCAAAGGAACGATCCGGTCCTTCCACCAATTAAAATAGTGCCGTGCGTCTTGCCGGGTGACGGCGGTCATTGGTTTGTCGCCGACGAGATCGATAAAGTACTGGACGCCGCGGTTCTTTGTCTTTCGCCACAGTCGCCGCTGCGAGTCTGATTTGCCGACAAGTTCAGCGGCGACGATCTCGCGGCAGTAGACGTCGAACGCTTCTGAGATTGTCAGGGGTGGCTCTTCGACACCGCCGAGTAAAGCTTCCGCTTCGGCTTTCTCCTGGGCGCTCGAGGTCCCGGTGTCAGACGCGTCGATGATCTTCAGGCGTTCAATGATAGTCCCGAGCTCAGCGGTCTCGGCGAGGTCGGCGGCTGGCATGTATGTAAAAAGCCACGGGCAAGCGCGCGAAGGCTTGCCGCCTTATATCGGCGCTCAGCGACCCGTCTTTGCGCGGCGGCCGCTGCATCTCCGACGGCGTCGTCGTCGATGCCTGTCAGTGAGGCCCAATAGAGATCGTCCGCCTCCATGAGCGCGTCGCGACGTGCGCGGGCCGTGTCGAGCGACTTCGTCTTGAGGGAAACGCGGATTCGCCCGCGCGTTTCGAAGGGAAGAAACCGCGTTGGGACGCGGCGGTTGTAGTGCCAACGGCCGCCGCGAAGCTCGAGATTCTTGGTGTCTTCCGGCAATTGGCTAGAGTCCTATGGTCCGCATAATGGTACACAAAATAGAGATGGGCGCAATAAGGCAGCGCTGCGATAGGTCGTAACTTGCTGATTATGCTAAATAATTATGAAAAGTATCTGGAGCGGGCGATGCGATTCGAACGCACGACCCTCACCTTGGCAAGGTGATGCTCTACCCCTGAGCTACGCCCGCGTCTCCATCGGAAGCGAATAAACGCTTCCGAGTGCGTGCTTATGCCCGACCGCTTGCCGCTTTGCAAGCGCAAGCGAGCCCTTGATCGCCGTCTCGGAGCGCGGCAGCCTATAAGGCCGCTCACTTCAATGCGCCGCATCCCAAAACGGAACAATTCCCCGTGCCGCACCAATCGTCCTTAAGCAATCCGAGACAAAAACTCTTTGATCGTTTCGACCGCCTCGGCGTCCCGTCGGAAACCGTCGATCATCCGCCGATAATGACGGTTGATGAAGGCAGAGATCTCAAGTTGACGATGCCTGGCCGGCATACGAAGAACCTGTTTTTGAAAGACAAGAAGGGTAATTTGTTTTTGCTGTCGGCGCACTGCGACACCGTCGTTGATCTTGTGGCGTTTGGAAAAGCCGTCGGCGCGAAGGGCCGTCTGTCGTTCGGAAAGCCGGAGCTGATGATTGAGATTCTTGGCGTGGCGCCGGGCTCTGTGACGCCGTTTGCGCTTATCAATGCAGATCCCGCCGCTCTTCGCGCTGTGGCCTTTGACGCCGCGCTTTTCTCCGGAACCGCGGCTGAACCCGATGAGGATCTCGGCGCCGACCCGGCGCAATTGCCGCGCGAGGGTCCGCGCGTGTGGTTTCATCCCTTGGAAAACACCGCGTCAACCGCCATATATCCAGCGGATTTATTGCTTTTTGCACGCGATTGCGGCTTTTCTCCCGTGCTTGCAGACTTTGCCGGAGAGGCTGTTCAAATTACGACGCCGGAAGGCGCGCCGATTGATACCGATTGATATTGGCGCGAGCGGTTAGATCGGTTAGCGCCGGGTAGACGGTGACGTGCCAATCGCGGTTCATGGCGGTTCATAGACGGGGTAGACAAGACAGTATGGTTCAGGACTTCACCACAACGCTCGCTGACGCTCCCGCTGCCGGCGGCGGCTCGGCGATCATCGATGTGACGATCGAGACGTTTGAGAAAGACGTTATTGAGGCGTCGATGTCGATGCCGGTGATCGTCGATTTTTGGGCGACTTGGTGTCAACCCTGCAAAACCCTGACGCCCGTGCTTGAAAAGCATGTGACGGCGGCCGGCGGCGCGGTTCGCCTCGCGAAAGTCGATATCGATAAAAACCAGATGTTGGCCAGCCAATTGCGCATTCAGTCCGTGCCGACGGTTTATGCGTTCTTTCAAGGGCGACCGGTTGACGGCTTTCAGGGTGCGCTGCCTGACAGCGAGGTCAAGGCGTTTATTGAACGACTAACGTCGTTGCCTGGCGCTGGAGGGCCGGCTGGCGCGCCAGACTTCAACGAAATTCTCACCGCGGCGGAGGCGGCGTTGGCGGACGGGCAAGCGGCTGAAGCCGCGGACGCTTTTGCGGCGACCGCCGAAGCGGTGGGCCCCGAACAAGAAGACATCTATGCCCGCGCGCTTGGCGGGCTCGCCAGATGCCGCATCGCTCTTGGCGATACGGATGGCGCGCAGCAAGTTTTTGAGATGGTGCCCGAGGCGCGCCGAGACGACCCCGCGATCGCCGACATAGCGGCGCGTCTTGCGCTCGCCTCGAGCAGCGTCGAAGCCGGCGAGGCGGCCGCTTTGGCGGCGGCGGCTGATGCTGATCCGAACAATCTAGATGCTGCCTTTGCGCTTGCTGAGGCGTTGATCGGCGCCGGCGACATGGCTGCCGGGATGGATCGTTTGTTGTCGATCATCGAGCGTGATCGCGATTGGAATGAAGGCGCGGCGCGGCAAAAACTATTGACGGTTTTTGATGCGCTCGGCCCAACCGATGCGCTAACGCTGAAGGGACGCCGGCGGCTATCATCGCTATTGTTCTCCTAAAGAGTGTTGATCAACGGGGGCTTGAATTGAATAGGATTGCGGCGGGGATGGAAAGGAATGGTGCTTCATGGATGACATGATCGCACGGCGCGGCGCTGAGTTGCCGGAGACGACGCCCCTATTTCCTCTCGCTGGCGCGTTGCTGTTGCCTGGCGGCCAATTGCCGCTGAACATATTCGAGCCGCGCTATTTGCGCATGGTGGATGACGCGCTTGGCGGCGCGCGGTCGATTGCAATGATCCAGCCGCGCAATGGCGGTGCTGACGGGGGCGGCGCAGACGGGGGCGGCGAGGCCGGCGCGGAAGAGCCGCTTTTATATGGCGTCGGCTGCGTTGGCCGCATTACGAGTTTCAGTGAAACCGATGACGGGCGGTACCTCATTAATTTGACGGGGGTGAGCCGTTTCCGGCTCGCCGAAGAACTATCCACGGACACGCCCTATCGCCAAGCGCGCGCCAGTTATCGCGCGTTTCCGAGCGACGTTGGATCAGATCCGTCCGCCGAGCTGGTGGACCGAGCGCGGCTTGAGCGCGCCATGCGAGAGTATCTCGATTCTGAAGGCCTGAAGACCGATTGGGAGGCTGTTGAAGACGCGCCGACACAAGGGCTTGTCGTCTCGCTCGCTATGGGGTGCCCTTTTGCGCCCAATGAAAAGCAAGCGCTCTTGGAAGCGGAAGACACCCGTGCGCGCGCGGAATGTTTGATTGCGTTGATGGAAATGGCGCGCGGCGAAAACACTGCTGAGACGCGTCTCCAGTAGCGCTTTGTGAGCGGAGGATTGTCTCGTGTCGGATGAAATGACGAATGGCGATGGAAAGCCGTCAGCAGGCCCAGAAAAGGCGATCGACCCGTTGCTCTTGGAGGTTTTGGTGTGCCCCAGCACGAAACGTCCGTTAGTCTATGACCGAGCGGCGCAAGAGTTAATCAGTCCAGCGGCTGGGCTTGCTTATCCGATCCGTGACGGCGTTCCGATTATGTTGATTGACGAGGCGCGATCGCTGACTGAAGCGGAAGCCGCGAAAGCCAAAGCTCGGACGGACTAGAAACAAACCAAAAACTAAAATTTCCTCTAGGGCTGAACGGCAGACGTTTCGCGGGAAACTAATCCGGTGTTTGCTGATCACTCCGGGCTGCGTCGACGTTGCCATCTTGATGGGGCGGCGCGTCCGGGTGTCCTCTGAGACCTATATTAGCGATTTGCAGTTTCACTGGCGATTTTAAACGCCTCTACCAGCCTCCCGCTATCTCTCGCCAAGATTCTAGCATTGGCGTTTATGGGGATAACGGCGCCTAGCTCCTGCTCATCGGCCCCAACTTCTATGTTTTGTTCTTTAAGTTCATTTTGGAACGCTTTGGGGTCGACGCCGTTCAAGTGGAGCAGGTGGACATTGCTGGCGTTCTCTTTCCTCTCTACACGGAGGACTGTTGAGGTGTTGACCGCTTTAGCAAAGTCGGCGAACCGCTTCTTGGCTTGAGCCAATTGTTCTTCGACGATTTTGAGCTGATCGAGCGCTACAACGGCGTTGGTCCAGCTGTCGGCCATCATGCCGCCATGGATTTTCATTAGCATGGGAACCTGATCGATGATCGATGCAGGTCCGCAGAGTACAGCGCCGCTGCTTGCGCCTAAATATTTGTATAAGGAAATATATACGGTGTCGAACAGCTTGGCGTATTCTTTCACCGGTACGCCAGAATAGGCGGACGCCCAATAAAGCCGGGCGCCGTCAAGGTGCATGCCGATTTTGTTTTTCTTTGCGAAGGCGGAGATTTTTCGGATTTCGTCGACGTCAAAAACTTCGCCGTCGGCGCGTCTGACCGGATTTTCAAGTGAGATAGCGCCGACTTTCAAGGGAAAAACTTCTCCTTTTTGGTCTTCCTTTATTGCGTGTTCTAATTCCTCAACGGTGTATTGCGCAGCGCCCGTCTTTACGGGCACTAAGCGCCTACCGTGTAGGCGTTGCGCCGCGTGAGCTTCATCGCGGTAATAGTGGCTGATGTCCTGAACCATTACTTTTGGTTTTTCGCCGGAAAGGAGTTTAACGGCGAGCTGGTTCGCCATCGTGCCGGTTGGAAGATAAATTGCTTTTTCTTTGCCGGTGCGCTTTGCGAACTCGATCTCTAATTGCGCAATGGCGCCGCCGCTTCCATAGCTGTCTTCGACGGCGTCGTTTGTGGCAATATAATCCTGAAGTATTTTGGTATAAGCGAGCGGGCTGAGGCCTGAGCTGTCGCTAGAGAAACGCATAAGATCGGATGAGGAATCAAAAATATCCGAGCTGGCGTATCCGCCGGTCTGTTCGGCTTGGTTTGCGCTCGCTGACTCTGCGCCAAATAACAGGGGCGCCGCGCTGGAAGCGAGTAGTGTTCGTCGTGACATTTTCATAAGTCGATTTCCATTGCGGTGGGCTTGTTGTCCATTGGTTTCAAAAGTCTGCGCATCGGCTTCTGTGCCGACGTATGTCCTTAATGGGGCGCGTCGACTTTTTGTTGCTGAGTTGGCGAAGACGGGCCAGAAATCGCTTCTATGTATTATCGGCGCGACGCATTTCGCATCAGCTTCAACGCCTTCTAGATAAGCGATTGGCTCAGCTGCTGTGTCTTTCAGCTTCTACGCATCCCTGATCACTGACGTTTTAGAAATCTCTGTATGTCGCCGCTAGTTCGAAACGTTGGAACCCCATAAGTTTAAGCTAATTCGCCCAAATATATTTTGTTACGGCCGATTGCTTTCCTGTAGAATGGTTCGACGCCGGCCTCTGGCGTTCAGAGTTTTTTTGGCGCGGGGGCGCGACGGATACTTTTACGTTGGCCGTCTTACGTTTTTAGGGCCTATCAGGCTTGGTATCTTTAGCCTGACGTGCGCCACGGCAGCGCGCAGAGCAATAACGAACATTGTCCCAATCGCGCGCCCATTTCTTGCGCCAGGTGAAGGGGCGCCCGCAGGTAGGGCAGATCTTTTGCGGCAGTGGGGTACGTCGTCTTTTGGCCATTGTTCCAATTTGAACGCTTCAAGGTCTGGTGAGCGGTAACAATCTGCTCTGTCGATTTATAAGGGCTAACGCATTTGTGAGCGTTTGCCTTATTACGGCCGTCTCGAACGCTTGGTTTCGCCGTGGGCGCTTGCTTGGTAGGTGATATAACGATGTTACGGGCAAGGAGGTTGCGGATGTTTCTAACGATGACAGCGGTTTTGGCGCTTAACGGCGCGACCTTGGTCGAGGCCGCAGTGATGGATGCCGCAGCGGCAGACGAACGTGTATCCGCAGGTGCGACGCGTGAGGTCTCTGAAACGCCTACCGGTCTTGCCGCGCCGCTGAAAGATAAGAAAACGATTACATTTGACGCGGGCGATAGCGGGGCGTCGAACGATCCGAGCGCAAAGGACGACCGCCTGCCGGGCATCGTTGAGCCGCCGGCGCAAGGGGCCGATGAGGCGGGCCCAAAAAAGAATCCAGAGACGAGCCCAGAGATGGTCTCGGGGGCGGATGCTGACAGTAACGTTGAAATCACTGTAGACGGATTAATTCTGGACGCTTCGTCGGACGATGAAATTGTCTCTGAAACTTTCCCTGGGCTAAGTGAACGGTCAGAGCCTGCGCCGTTAAACGAACCGGAAGAGAGTGCGCCTAACCGACAGGCTGCGCCGGTGTTCGAGAGCGAAACCGATGATGCTGTTGTTGAGAAAATCATCGACCACTTGCAGGTGCTGAATACGCTGAAGGCTGATTTTCGTCAGGCCGCACCGTCCGGCGCAATCACGCAAGGTAAGTTCTGGCTGCGCCGACCGCGGCAATTGCGCATGCAATATGGGACGGCGACCGACGCCAATGATGATGCGCCGTTGCTGATCGTCGCGAGCCAAGGCTTTGTCTATGTGCGCGACAATGCGCTTGAGACGACGGATTCCTATCCCGTTAACCAAACGCCATTGCGTTTTCTGCTTTCGAAAAAGGTCTCTTTGGAAGAGCTTGAGGTCATTAGCGTCTATCGCGGCGAGGACAGCGTTTCGGTCACGTTCGCCGATCCAGAAGGCGACGCCGAAGGCGATTTAACCGCCGTTTTCGATGCGCCTGAATTGGCGCTCAAACAGTGGATTGTCCGCGATCCACAGCAGGGTCTGACGGTCGTAACGCTCTCTAACCGCGAACCAGGCGCGAAGCTCGCGAATCGGTTGTTCCGGACGCCGGAAGCGGGCGGTCAATTTATTAACAATTAGGCAGATCCCGCCGAATTGCGCGATTGCGGCGCCGTTGAATAGCGATAGGAAACTGGGCCGGAAAATACGTCTTTTTTTACAACAGCTTAGTAGGTCGCGGCAGAGACGGATCTGAAATTCGGCGAGTTCCGGCTGCGCTTGTCTCCCAATCACAGGCAAGTGATTTTTTACAATTAGCTATTGAAAAGTCGATGCTAGAGGCATTAATGTAACACTGTGAAGGCGGCCAGATATTTGGACCAGCGTTGCCCCCCCGCTAGCAGGTCCCCCGGTCGCCGGAACCGCCGGATTATCCCCTCCCGGCGCAGGCGCAACAGCGCAGCTTGGCGCCCGGTCTCAACGGCCGGGCGCTTTTTTTTTGCGCCGTCCTGATCGTGCTGAATTTTTAGCCTGACGCTTTTCTTTACTCGGCGCTTTTCTTTACCTGATGCTTTTCGTTAATTGTGCGGTGTCTGCTATGCGAACGTCTCCCGCATGCGCGTAAGAGTTTGTGTCAGCTAACGCGGAGCGTTGTTTTAATCCCATGGCGGTGGATCCGAAGAATGGATGAAGAAGAATTCGAAAGCCTAGCGCACGATTTGCCGGGCCTTGCTGCGGTCGGTCGGTTTGTCCAGGGGCTGTCGGCGATCCCGTGGTTCGCCAATCTAGGCGAGCCGATATCGGCGGGCGGCCGCGCCGCGGCGCTGCGGTTCGCCGATGGTCTAGGCTTTCCGAGCGCTGATATCGCCATTGTTCCGGACTGGGACGACGCCGGCGCCGCTGCGGAGAATTTGGATTGGAATACGCCGGCGTGGGAGGCGGAGGAATTATTGCGCGCCGACGTCACGGCCCGCGCGGCGGAGCGTTTGTCGGAAGAAGCGATGACGTTTTGTATGGCCGCCGCCGCTGACGGGGTTTCATCGTTCGCCGGCGCGGCGGCGGAAGAGGCGGGAAGCCTTGGGGATGTCGCGGATGAGGCCTTGCGTCAGCTCGCGGTCGGCGCTGCCGTGCAAGCAGCGCACCAGGCGATGTTGACGCTCGTCGCCGGCGAAGACCCTGATTTTGATCCAGAGGACCATCCGTTCACGGCCAAGTTTCAATTGTTTGAATTTGGTCGCTGGCCGATCGGCGTCGCTGGGCAGACGTTCAATATATTCTAGCAAAAACTAGCCTGCCTCAGCTTGTCCGCGTGGAATGGCGAGGGCGTCCAAAATGCCGGAGACCATCAAGTAGAGCGCAAGGCCGGTGAGGATCATCTTAAAGATCTGCTGAAATTGACCCTCAGTCGTTTTCGCCAATCGCCGCGCGCCGAGCCACGATCCGGCGAACCCCGCGAGAACGATGCCGGTAATGATGAACGCCCACTCGGCGAAAGCGAAGCCTAAAGCGCCGAAGGCCAAGGTTTTTAGACCGTGCTGCGCCGCCATCATCGCGGCGTGCGTTGATACGAGCTGCAGGCGATTATAGGCGCTCGTGGTCAGTACCCCGGCGACGAATGGACCGGTCGCCCCCACAAACATCGTCAAGACGGAGCTGACGGCCCCGGCGCCGCCAAAAACCGCCGGGCTCGGATTGAAGCCGCGCAGCTTGGGCGCAAACAGGGCAATGAGTATGAAACCGGCAATCGCCAGCTTCAAGATCCATGGCGGCACGGCGACGTAAAGCCGGGCGCCGAGGGCCGCTCCGATCACCGCGCCGGTGGCGAACCAGGCGATAGAGGGCCATACGGCGTGGCGCGCTAAAAACCCGAAACGACTGGCGTTGGCGCCAAGTTGCGCGACGCCGTGTACGGGGACAATGCTGAGCGCTGGAAACGCTGCGCCCATAACCGCTAAGAGAAAAAGCCCGCCGCCAAGGCCGAACGCCGCGGTGACGAAGGCGCCGATAAAGCTCGCGGCGATGACGAGCAATGCGGCGAGCGCGCCGACGCCCTCCGGCAGTAGGGTCATTTTTCAGCGACTCCCCGTTTCGGCGCCTGTCTATGAACGCGCGTGCGGCCTTGACGACGGACGCGCGCCGCTCTTTTGTATTCCTGGTCAGGGGCGGCGCTCCGCACAGCGTTTCCTGAAAAAGACAGAGCTTGTTCCGCCTCTCGCCAATATCCGCCCGTCATTTGTCAACCTTCAAACAATTCGCCTTTTGATGAAAATCACCACCTGGAATATCAACTCCGTCCGCCTTCGTATTGACAGCGTGCTGCAGTTCTTGGAGCGCGAAGCCCCTGACGTTCTCTGCCTGCAAGAGATTAAGTGCCATAGCGATCAGTTTCCTGCAAAGGCCTTTGACAAGGCGGGGTACGCTCACCACGCGGTGTTCGGTCAGGGGGGGCACCATGGCGTTGCGATTGTCGCTCGGGCGCCGTTGAAGAAAATTGAAACCCCCTCGTTTTGCGGTAAAGACGACGCCCGCTATGTGGCGGCGACGGCGATAGGCGGCGTTCGTGTGCATAACTTTTATGTTCCCGCCGGCGGCGATGAGCCTGACCCGAAGATCAATGAGAAATTCGACCACAAACTAAAGTTTCTAGCTGAAATGGCGGCCATGGATAAGCCCGGCGCGCGCGCCAAGGCCGTGCTGGTGGGCGATCTGAACGTCGCGCCGCACGAGAACGATGTCTGGTCCCATAAGCAATTGTTACGCGTCGTCTCCCACACGCCCGTTGAAACGGACGCCTTAGAGAAGGTGCGCGCAGCAGGGGATTGGCTGGATGTGGCGCGCGCCCTCACTGATGAGGATGAAAAGCTCTATACGTGGTGGTCGTATCGAGCGCGTGATTGGCGTGCGTCTAATCGCGGCCGTCGGCTCGATCATATTTGGGCGAGTAAGGCGCTCCATAAAGCCGCCACGGTGAATGGTCCTGAGGCGTATTGCATCCACGACGATGTGCGCGGCTGGACGAAACCATCAGACCACGCGCCGGTTTCCCTAACGTTAGCGCTCTGACGTTGGCGTTTTGACGTTGGCACTCTGATTTTCGGGCGCCGGCGAAGGTGTTGTCGGCGCAATCAGCCTAGGAGGAGGTTTGCCCTTGCGCGGTTATTTCGGCATTGGCTCGGAACGCATTTCAAAGGCGATGAATTTGGGCGCTGTGTTACGAACGGCGCATGCATTTGATGCGCGGTTCGTTTTCACCCTCGGCGTGCAACACCGGGTGCGCGATGTATTGCACGCGGATACATCGGCGGCGGAGCGCCATGTGCCGCTCTATGATTGGCCGACCCTTGACGATATGCGCTTACCGAAGGGATGCGCGCTTGTCGGTGTCGAGCTTGATGAGCGGGCGGCGGTGCTGCCGCGTTTTCGGCACCCGTTGCAGGCGGCGTACCTTTTGGGGCCGGAGAAAGGGAGTTTGTCGGAGGAGGCGGTCGCCGCGTGCGATCATCTCATCAAAATCCCGACGAAATTTTGCGTCAATTTGTCTGTCGCCGCCGCCATTGTCATGTATGACCGCATGATCGCCCTTGGCGGGGCTGATCGTGATTTAAGCGGTCTTGTTGATGGCGGGCGTCGCGTCGGGGGAAGTGGTAAGACCCCGCCGCCTGCGGAAGATTGGCGTCCGGTTAAACGGCGTTGAATAGACCCGGCTGAATTTCGGGCGTGGTCCAATGGTGAGGGGGCCACCTGACGGCTTTGAAGAGAGTAGATGGGGGCAAAAAGAGGCCGCTCGGGATGATCCCAAGCGGCCTCTTTTATTGTTATTGACGCCCCGATAAGGCGGGGCGGGCCGTTAGCGACGGCCGCGTTTTTTCGTTGCTTTGCGCTTCTTCGTCGCTTTCTTAGCGGTCTTGCGCTTAGCCGGTGCTTTTTTCTTAGCGGCGGCTTTTTTCTTGGTTGCGCGTTTTTTGCGCGGGGCCGGCGCGGCCGCTTCCATTTTGTCGAGCGCTTCCGCGTAGGCGCCGAGCGCTTTCATGAAGGCGGCTTGTTGCGTTTTCGGCAGAACGGCGAGAGCGGCGCGTTCTGACTTGTTTACGCTCGCCATCGCACCGTTCAGCATGCGCTTGCCGGCTGCCGTAATGCTGACGGCGTTCGCACGCGCGTCTTCTTTGGTGCGCGAGCGGGACAGAAGGCCTTTTTTGATCATCCGAGCGATCATGTCGGCCAGCGTCGAGCGGTCGATGCCGGTTGCGCGCACGAGATCGGTCTGGCTGAGGCCTTCGTTTGCGGCGACCGTGTGCAGCACTTCAAATTGGCGCGGCGTCGGGCCCGAGGAGCCCACTTCTTTCGAATAAAGGTCGTGCGCAAATTGCTGAGCCCGGCGCAGCAGGTGTCCCGGTGATTTTCTAAGATCGTAAGCCAATGTAAGCTTCTCCGTCTGGTGTGTGGCCGGATCCTATCGGTTTGACCTTGCTGACGGGGCGTGGCCAAGAAAGGACGGCTTTCAGGGTGACATCCCGGATATTGACCTTCGCCTCTCCCCCTATGTTTGACCGTCTAAACCGGAAACTCGGTTTCGTTGATCAATTAAGCGCAAGCATCAAAACAGTCTTGGCTAGCGCATTTTAGGGCGAACGGATCGAATCAAACCCGACGCGGATGATTTGAACTCTGAGCGTTAATAAACTATTGCCGTTATCCAGTCAGCGGCAAAATTGCAACAGTTTTGCGAATTTGGGGAAAAAATGGCCCTGAGCGGATGAATTTCATACCCTCTTGAGGCGGACCGACAGGAGACGGATGATGTCAGATAACGATGATAAAGCCGACAAAGGCCAAAGTTATACCCTTTCTGACGCCAATGAGGCGTCTTTACAGCCGAATTTTCGCGAGGCCGTTCCGCCTGGAGACGATCGAACACGGTCCGTTTGCGGCCATTGTGGGTTCGTCGACTATCAAAATCCGAAAATTGTCGTTGGATCGGTCGCTCTTTATGACGATCGTATCTTGTTGTGCAAACGGGCGATTGAGCCGCGAAAAGGCTATTGGACCCTGCCAGCGGGCTATATGGAGCTTGGCGAGAGCGTTGAAGCGGGCGCCCGCCGTGAAGCTTGGGAAGAGGCGCGCGCGCGGCTTGTTATTGATCGCGTTCTGGCCGTTTACAGTATTGAACGCATTGGTCAGGTCCAGATTATGTTCCGTGCGACGCTTGAGACCCCTGATGTCTCCGCCGGCCCTGAAAGCGAAGAGGTTGGGCTCTTCGCGTGGGCGGATATTCCGTGGGAAGACCTAGCTTTCCCTACTGTCGGCTACGCCTTGCGCCAGTGGCGAGAGTCAAAAGACCTGACGGATTTCGCCGTTTACTCGAACCCTGCGGATGGGGTTTAGAGCGCATAATGCGCCTCAGAACATCTTTTCTTAGTCAACAAACCATAGGGAGCTTCAGCCCGTGTTCTGGCATTAATTGGCCTTGTTTGAGCTCGTTGTTCAATCTGACCCAACGTTTTCAGTATTTGCCGTCTCTGCTTCGAGGTGTTTTGCCAGGAATGGAGCCTGGGCGGCGGCAAATACAATATTGATTGCAGTAAACCCAAACAATTTGACGTTCACCCAAACTGGTTCACCGGGGCAGCGTGGGCCGGCGTTGATATCGCACCCCCACATCAGCCACCGCCAGATGATCTCATGGGCGACAGCAAGAACGGCGAAAAAGACGGCGTAGCGTTTCGTCAGCGTCAGCCATGCCGCGTCGGGCAGGCTAAGCGCGCCGTCAAACGCCAGTTTCAAGAAATTCCGTCCGGAGAAGAGGCCGCCTGCCAATGTTGTTGCGAACAGCGTGTAGGCGATCGTCGGCTTCATGTAGAAAAACGTCCGATCCTTGAAAATCAGCGTTAGCGATCCGAGCAGAACGACCACCACAAAACTGACGACGAGCATCGGTCCAACCCGGCGTTCGCGCCATAAGCTGTAAAGAAAAGCCACGCCGAAAACAGGCATATAGGCGATGAGCGCTGCAAACAGCTCGCCGCCGTCGGCGATTGACCAGTTTTGACCAAAAGCGCTGCCGATTACGGGCGCAAGGCGTCGCCCGAAGAAATAGACGATGAAAAACACGGCAAGCGGACCGACATCGACAAGGGTCTTAGCGGTCTTCGAGAGACGCCGCTCATTGTCGGTTGGATTGTTCGGGCCGATGTCAGTTGGATGTGTCGTATCGTTCACGTTGGGCGCGCGATTAGGGCCGCCATTGAAGTCCGGCGTCGGGGGTGGAGTATCTGCCATTGAAATCAACTCGTTTCTATTCGGTGTGCATTATGCGTCGACGCCGGCGAGCGCTTGGGCGAACGCGTCGGCCTTAAAAGGTTGCAAATCGTCGACGCTTTCGCCGACGCCGATAAAGTGAATCGGCAGTCCAAAGGCTTGGCCAAGCGCGACGAGAACCCCGCCGCGCGCGGTGCCGTCGAGTTTCGTCATCACAAGACCGCTGACGTCGGCGACTTCTTTGAACGTCGCAGCCTGGCTCATGGCGTTCTGTCCGACCGTCGCATCAAGCACGAGTAGGGTGTCATGGGGCGCGGTCGGATCGATTTTGCGCATCACTCGGACGATCTTCGCCAGTTCGTCCATGAGTTCTTTCTTGTTCTGTAAGCGCCCTGCGGTGTCCACAAGTAAGACGTCGACACCGGCTTCCTGGGCGTCTTTGAGCGCGTCGAAGGTGAGTCCGGCCGCGTCGGCTCCTTGCGCGCGGGCGACGACAGGCGCGCCGGTGCGCTCGCCCCATGCGGATAATTGTTCAATCGCTGCAGCGCGGAACGTGTCGCCCGCCGCCAACATCACTGATTTGCCTTCAGCTTTGAATTGCGCCGCGAGTTTGCCGATGGTTGTTGTTTTCCCGGCGCCGTTGACGCCTGTCATGAGAATAACATGGGGTTTGTTATTGGCGTCGATGGATAGGGGCGCTTCGAGCGGTTGCAAGATTTCTTGCACGATTTCGGAGAGCGCTTTGCGCACTTCCGCGTCGCTCACCTCTTTGTCAAAGCGGTCTTTTGCGAGTGTTTCAGTGACTTTCGTTGCGGCCGCGAGGCCGAGATCCGCGGTAACGAGAAGGTCTTCCAGTTCTTCAAGGGCGTCGTCGTCGAGCTTGCGCTTGGTGAAGATCGCGCTGACGCCTTCAGCGATTTTATTCGATGTGCGCGTCAACCCGCCGCGCAATCGCGAAAGCCAGCCGCCCTTCTTCTTTTCTTTTGCCGGTTCAAGTGTTGGTTCAGACGGTTGTTCTGGTTCGGACGCGGCAGGTTCTTCTTTTATCGGTTCATTGTCCGACGCGGTGTCGTCGGCTGACGCATCGGGCGCTGCATCGTCATTTACGTGCGAGGGCGGCGCCGGTTCGCCAGTCGCCTCACTTGTATCTTCGCTCGTATCTGGTTGTGCGGCGACGGTCTCCGCCGGCTTTGCATCGGCGTTTTCGCTGACATCGCTTTCGACGTTTGCAACCGCGTTATCGTCGTCAATTTCGGGGGACTGAGCTTCCGCAGGCGGCTTTTTTGTGTTTTCAGACAATTTTTTGTCGGCTTTTTTACCGCCGAACATCTTGGTAAAGAAATTCTTAGTCATATTGCCGTACCCGATGCATCGTTCTAAGGCCGCGATTTGTTGATTACCGGCGGCTGCGAATGTTCGACAAGCTGCCAATGGAGACAAAGAATGGCGAGAGCTACGGCGAAAACTTCGGCTGCGAAACGCAAATCCGCAGCGACCCGGAAACCGGCCGCCCGCAAAGCGTCCACCCGTAAAACTTCTACACGAGCAACTACTGCGCGGAAAACCACCGCCAAGAAAGCAACGCGCAAAGCGTCCACCCGACGCGTAACCGCCCGCAAGGCGACGCGCAAGACCACGACGGCTCGTAAATCCACAACCGCGCGTAAGACGACGGCCCGCAAGACAACGGCCCGTAAGACGACGGCCGGTAAGACAACGGCTCGTAAGTCGACGACGCGCGCGACCACTCGTGCGACGACGACCCGCCGCACCGCAGCGAAATCCAGCGCTGCGAAGTCGGCTGTAAGAAAGACGACGCGTAAAACGACCGCTAAAAAGCCGGCCGTCAGAAAAACGACCTCGACGCGCAAAGCCGCATCGAAGCCAGCAACGCGGCGCACGACAGTGAAAAAGTCTGTCGCCAAGAAGCCAGCGGCGAAAAGAACAGCGGCTAAGAAGCCAGCGGCGAAGCGCGTAGCGCGTAAAGCGACGGCGAAGCCCACTGTTCGTAAAACGACTGCCCGTAAAACCACGGCGCGTAAAACGACGTCTCGTAAGACAACCGCCCGTAAGCCCGCCGTGCGCAAAACGAGCGCTCGCAAGACGACTGCGCGCAAGCCTGCAGTTCGCAAAGTGACCGCACGCAAATCCGTTGCGCGGAAACCGGCTGTGCGTCGCACGACCCGTCGTCGGGCCGCGTAAACACTTTCAAGACGCGTATCCCTGTCTTGCCCGGGTTGGCGCGCGGCGTTGTATAAAGCGCCCAACCCGGTTGTCTTTTGACTGTCGTACCGATTTTTGGGGCGACAGCGCGCCAGAGGAGCCAGACCTGTGTGTTGAGGCTTCGATTGAGCGGCGACAGATTGGGCGATCAAGCCTCCGCTCCCTGCTCTCTTGCGCTTATTACTTCCTCAATCAAATCGCCGATAAGCGATTGGTCTTTACGCCCGGTGATCCGCACCTGACATAACGACCCCGCCTCTCGTTCATTTCCCGATAGGGCGACTTCGGCGAAATTGCCAAGGCGCGCCCGGCCGCCGGTCTCAACGATTCCCCACTCTGTTTTTCCGATTTGTGCGTCAAGAAAGCGCTGCGTCGCTTGTCGGCCCGCAGTGCGTAAGGTCTCTGCACGCGCTTTTATCGTCGCGGACGGCGTTTGCGGCATGCGCGCCGCCGGCGCGCCGTCACGCGGCGAAAACGGAAAGACATGGAGATAGGTTAGCCCCGCCTCGTCAATAAGCGCGAGGCTATGCGCGAACATCTCCTCGGTTTCCGTCGGGAACCCGGCGATGATGTCGGCGCCGAAGGCGATCTCCGGTCGCGCCGCTCTTAACTCCGTACAGAGCTTTATGATGTCATCTCGCGAGTGACGGCGTTTCATCCGTTTAAGGATGAGGTCGTCACCTGACTGTACCGACAAATGCACGTGCGGGGCAATGCGCGTCTCTGAGGC
The DNA here is from genome assembly GCA_039814575.1 of Pseudomonadota bacterium. Classification (GTDB taxonomy): domain Bacteria; phylum Pseudomonadota; class Alphaproteobacteria; order Caulobacterales; family Parvularculaceae; genus MED-G105. The sequence goes on along the minus strand of JBCCAY010000006.1, from coordinate 163,553 downwards.
GATGAGATCGAACAGCAAGGGGTCGATCTCCGCGCCGTCAATTGATGACAGGCGCAAGCGATAAAGGCCCTCGACCCCTGATAATAGCGCTTCCACAAGCGTGCCGAGGGGCGGCGTTCCTTCAAGGTCATCACCCCAAGAGGTGATGTCGACGCCGGTTAAGACCAGCTCTTTATGGCCGTGGGCGACGAGCTTTTGGGCTTGAGTCAATACCTCGTCAATCGGCGCGGAGCGCGATGGTCCGCGTCCATACGGAATAATGCAAAACGTGCAGCGATGGTCGCAGCCGTTTTGAATTTGCAAAAACGCCCGCGCGCGATCGCCATAGCCGTCGACAAGATGCCCCGCCGTTTCGCGCACGCTCATAATGTCGTCGACACGGACGTCCGCTTTTCCGGCCTCTGAGCGCTGGGCTGCGCTATCTCCAGCGGCGATGTCGCGCCAAACGTCGGGCAGGAGTTTTTCGTGATTGCCGAGAACGAGGTCGACATCGTCCATCGCTGCGAACATCGCCGGATCGATTTGCGCCGCGCAGCCGGTCACCACAAGCCGCGCGTCCGGATTGTCGCGCCGCGTGCGGCGGATCGTTTGCCGGGTTTGGCGCACGGCTTCATTGGTGACGGCGCAGCTATTGACAACGATGGTCTCGCGCGTGTTCGCAGCGGCTTTCTTTTGGCCAAACCCCGCCGCCTCCGCGGCGCGCGCCAATTGCGCGCCTTCGGCGATGTTCAGCCGGCACCCCATGGAGATTACCTTGGATATCACCTGGGGGCGCCCGCTTTGTGAGGGTTTCGTCGTTTCGGACATGGGGCGCTATGTAGGCGAAGCGTGCGTCGATTGAAATCGTTACGCCGCTATTTAGGCTGCGCTGCTTTGACCGCCGGCTTCGTGCGCCTCAAGCCGCGTCGCGCTCAAAAAGCCCGCCTAGAGCCCGCATAACGCCGTAGAAATTCTCGTCGGCGAGGTCGGCGGCGGCCTTTTGCAACGCGTCTGCGTCACTCTCATCCGACAATTTTTGCAGTGCGATAGCGAGGTCAGCGGCGGCGGGCGCCGGCGCACGCGCGCCCATCAGAACTTCTTGCGCGATGAGGTAAGCTTTTTTGACCGGCGTTGTCGCCTCTTCCGGGGAGAGCGCGTTTTTCATGCGGAGGATTTGCGCGTTCTCTGAGGCGACGCGCAGGCGGCTCTCACGCTCGCCGTTCTCGATGAGCGCGCCATTGATCATGACCGTCTCAAACGGCCGCAAGCGAAGTACGAGACCAGGCATCTATATAACAGACTCCGTGTCTAATTTATTCGCGTTGAGAACTGGAAGCACCAAATCAACAGTTCTCCACAACTGGAAAAGCAATACTAGACGTGCGTCGCGACTCGCTTACGACTTAACAACGGTGGCAACGCTGCCTTTTTGCAACCTCCGACGGGTGCTTCGTTTTTCGACGCGGACGCAAGCATGCGTACGGAGGGCTGGCTCTTTCCAGCAGCAAAAAAGGAGTTTGCTATGATGGGACTTGTTTATGTCCGTTCATACACCCGCTTACGCCATGGGCGTGTTGAGCAAGTTTGTGCTCATACGCGCCGATGGCCAAGACAGTACTCGTTTGACTTTTAATCACAGATTGGTCGTTTGAGTGCTCTGGCAGTGTTGTCCACCACCTAAATAAGTAGAGAATCCAGTTCTTATTTTCGGTCAAGTACCGTTTTGCATCGGTTAGTGTCGCTAATTCTCCATCGCCAGCAAGATTGCGAAACCGACGATCATGAAGAGGGCGAAGGGTAGAAACGCGCCGAGCACAGCCGGCGCCGCGCCAAGTTTGCCGAGGGCGAGCATCAAGTTTTCCGCGATGAAATATCCGAAACCAAGCGCCGCGCCGCCAGCGGCGCGGGCGAGCTGCGCGCCGGAACGCGTGACGCCATAGCCCGCGACGGCGCCTAAAAGCGGCATCACGAGCGTCGACAACGGTTTTGAAAAGCGCCCGAGGAAAGAGGTGAGTTCGTTCGCGACATCCGCGCCGGCGGCGCGTAATTGGCCGATGCGCCGCATCAGGACGGGCAGGGTGGCGCGTTCAGGATTGAGGGAGATAGCGAACAGCACCTCAGGGTCGAGGCTTGTGGACCATTCAGCCGTGTCCGCCGTGCGTGAGGATAAATCGTCCGCTTTCACAGACGTTACGTTGTTCAAAAGCCAACCGGCTTGGCTGAAAACCGCGCTCTTCGCTTCAACAACGTGGGTCGTTAGGCCCGTTTCATCACGTTCATAGATGACCACATCGTTTAGTTGGATCTCGTCGCCTTTGCGCGCAGCGCTCGCGGCGCTGATGAAATCAAATTCGTGGGCGTAGCGAATATCCGTCCGCGTTGCGCCCTCGGGCGGCAAGTCCATCGCGTAGTCATTGGCTTCCCAATAGGCCAATTCGCCGAACGTCTTCACCACAAGCGTTTCATGAAAGAGGAAGTGGGTCGAGGCGATCAAGAAGCATATGAAGCCGATAGGGAAGAGAACCCGTTGGGCGGACATGCCGGCGGCGCGCATAATCGTCACTTCGCTGCGTTGATTGAGCGCCGTCAGGGTCAAGACGATGCCGAGAAGTGCGGCGAACGGCGCGAACTGGCTGGCGATTTGCGGTGCTCTAAGGCCGATATATTTTGCGATCGAGCGCCAATCAGCGCCTTCGGCGGCGTAGATCTCCGTTGAATTGTTCAGGAGATCGAGCATCTGCAAGAGGATGATGAAGAAGATCAGAAGGCCGATGAACCGGGTGGCGAACATGCGACCCACATAGACCATAAAGACGCTGTCGATACGGTTCATGACGGCGCCTTCCGTCCAAAGTCCGGCGTTGCGCCCGACGGCGCCGGTGTGCTTGAGCTAATCGTATTAGGGCCTATCGTATTAGGGCTGGGCGTATCTTGGTCGATGGCCGGGGATGGCGGTCGATCGTCCTCGGGCATTTCCGGCGTGCCTGCGAGAGCGCCAGCGGCGGAAACCCGAATTGTTCCGCGTCCGCGCAGCGCCATCGCTTTTGAGGCGCGCGCTTGGTCGATGGAGCGAAAGTAAAGCGCTGCGCTGACGGCGGCGAACACGATAATAAGGCCCCACATGGAAATGTAAGGCGACAGCACGCCCTCGCCGGCGACGACCTGGCCCCATTCTTCCAATAGTTCATGATAAACAATAAGGATCGCAATGCCGAGGATCGGTTTGAGGTTCGAGGCGCGGCGGCGCCCGGTAACGCCCATGGCCACGGCTAGGATGGGCATGACCAAAAATGTCAGCGGGTGAATTAGGCGCCAATGGAAGCCGGCGCGGTACTCGTTCCACAGCGGATCGGCGCGCGCGCCCTGTTGGTTTAAGAACGCGACTATTTCGGTGAACGTCGCCTCGTCCTCTTCGCCGCCCCTGGCGCGAAACGCCGCGATGGTCGGTAGATCGATTTCCACGTCAAACGCCTCGAAGTCTAAGCGATCAATGTCGCCGCCACTCGGCTCTACGAACAATTGTCGTCCTTGTTCCAATTGCAGGAGAAGTTGAGTGAGGTCCGGCGTCGTCGAGATCGATCCAGCTGCGGCGGTGATAACGGTTTTGCCGCCGTCGCTGTCGGTCGTTTCCAGGAAAATATCTTCTGCCCGCCGCGTTTCCGCGTTGATCGTTCCCAATCTTATCATCGCATCGTCGGCGATGCTGACGAACTCGCCTTGCGGGATGCGGATGCCAAGGGCCCCCGACGTCACATCGAAGCGAATTTGTCGATATTGATAGCCGGCGAAGGGTTGCACATAGCCGACCAGCAAAAAGTCCAAGGCCATGAGCGCCAGCATCAGCGCATAGACCGGCCGCATCAGTCGTTTGAACGAGGCGCCGCTCGAGCTGAGGGCGTCCAACTCGCTCGATAAAGACAATGTCCGGAACGCAAGCATGACGCCGAGAAACGCGCCGAGCGGCAAAGCGAGGCTGAGATAATGGGGCAGGAGATTGGCGAGCATCCGCCAAACCACGTCGACCGGGCCTTGCTCGGCCAATACGAAATCGAAAAGTCGCAGCATTTGCTCCAGGAGCAACAACATGCCGGCGACGCAAAGGGACAGAATGAGCGGCGTGGCGACGCTTCTTAAGATATAGCGGTCGATTAAGCCCATAAATCCCGGTTTTAGCCCTAGCGATCGGCCCTTCGCGGCGGCGAAGCGTCTTTAAACTACTCTTGCAACCTGCGGGCCGAAGCGACGGTGTTGAACGCTTGTTGTCTGGCAAAAGCGCCCCTCGGTCGCTCGGTGGTCGGTCCGCCGCGCAAGCTCCCGTGTTTACCGAATTCCCCGCCGTTTCGAAAGCGGTGCTGACGCCGCCTCTTCCGTTTATTCGTCGACGCCGGATTTTGCCTCTCGCGATGGGTTGAGACCCGAGTGCATCGAGCAAGCTGACGGCGCGTTTTGGTCTGGTTCAATGGGGTTGCGGGCGCCCTCAGCTGCCTCCTTTGCTTTGCCGTCTCCTTCTCGGGCGTCATGGGCGGTGGCGAAAAACAACCCGAAATTCAGGATTTGCGACAGACCGGCTTCGGCGACGAGCACGCCGGCGACCGCCGCCTCGCTGACGCCGACCACCGGAGACAGCGCTAATGCGGCGCTCAAGAAAACCAAATCTAAATTCGGCAAGAAGGGAATGCGGCTCAAAACGAGTTGTAAGGCGATCAACACAAGCCAAGCGGTGAACGCTCCGCCGGGCAAAGCCGCGGCGTACATCGCCGCATGCAGCGCCATCACGACCACCATGCGAAGCCCATGAATGCCAGTAAGCCGGGCGGCCATGCCCGCCGACACATGCAGGAGTTTTTTGTGGAAAAAGATGACGGTGACGGCGAGCGCCAGCGAGGAAAGAAAGGCGAGGGCGAATAGAACTTTCGCGCCCGGCAACGCCTCTAAAGCGGGCCCCAACGCCCCGTTGAATGCGACGATGACGACAAGGACGACGGTCGCGCTGTTCGACGCGAAGGCGGAGAGAATATTGTTGTCTTTAATGCCAGTGAGGACGGCTTTGTCGGAGAGCGCCAAATTTCGACGCGCCCAAAGGGTGAAAAACGCTTCGCCGGAATAGCCGACGACGGCGAAATTATAGACCCGTTTACGGATAAACGCTGTGACATAGCGCCAGAGCGGCTGCTTCCAGACGAGCTCATAGGCCGGAATTTCCGACAGCGGCAGGGCAAGGAACCGCAAAATAAAGAACACGTAAAAAAGGGGCGCCGTCGGCAAATTGTGCGCGACTTCTAGCCAGCCAACCTGAGAGAGTTCATAGATGAGGTAGATGATGACGCCGGCAAGCGTCAGGCGCTGGCACCATCGCAATACCCATTTAACGTCATTGCGTGCAAAGAACGCCCGCCAACGGGAAGGTTCTTTTTCAGAAGCTGGCGGCGATTGAAGGCTCATAATGGAAATGACTTCGTAAAAATCGAAGAGTTGAGTACGCCTCAATTGCCGGCGTTGAATTGGTGTCGCGTGAGCAATTGGCGTCGCCTGAGCGGGACCAAAAAAAGCGTGTCGCGGCCAAGCCCGGGGAGCTAGCATTCGACTTGGCCCAAAGCAATCGCCTTGTTTTGCCGCCCATTTCGGCAAATGGTTCTTACATCTTTTTCGGCGTCAGGTTTCAGATCAACGCCATCGCCATCTCCCCTCAGCGAATGTGTTTGTAATTTGCTCAGTTCCTCTCAAGCGAGCCAGTACTCGTTAGAACGTGCCGCTTACCTTCGCCGAGAATAAGGCGTTTTTGGCGCCAAAGCGCGACACTTGATGAGTGTCGCTTGGTTTTCGGCAACGACCATAAGGCCGCGATAAGTAACAGTGTCTCGCCGCTCATCTACGCGGCAATCCGTAGCCTTTGCTCAAGAATGAGTTGTTCATAATGGGCGATCAGCACGTCGAAATGGTCGCTTGGCGTGTTGACCCGGTTGCCGCCCGCCCTTGCCGCGATCGCCAATTCCTGGCGGTCGCGCCCTGTAATGCGCGCCATCGCGTCGGCGCAGGCGGCGGCGTCGCCGGCGCGGTACGTTTCGGAATAAGCCGGATGCGCGAAATCCGCAGCGCCGCCGATATGCGGCGCGACGAACGGCAAGCCAGCGCTTAGCGCCTCGGCGATCACGAGCCCGAAGGTTTCCGCAGCGCCGCCATGGACAAAATAATCGGCGCTTGCAATGCGCGTGGCGAGATCCTCGCGGTCGCCGATTTGGCCCGCGATTTTAACGCCGGGGCACGCCGCGGCGCGTTTATGGATCGTGCGCCATGCTGGGCCGTCTCCGATAATGACGAGGCCGGCGGCGTTGTTTTGCGAATAGAGTTGAAACGCGTCGATCATCATGCCGAGGCGTTTTTCTGGATGATGGCGGCTGACCGCAATAAATAGGACGGCGTCGGGATCGTTGACGCCGCACTCTGCGAGCATTTGCCGGCGAACGATTTCATTTCTCAGTTTTGGTGAGAAGGTTGTTTTTTCGACGCCAAGCGGGATCACGGACGGTTTGCCGACCCGATGGGCTTTCAGACGAGCGGCGAACCATTCGCTGGCGACGACCACCGATCCGAAACTCTTCGCAAGCCGGCGCATATAGGCCCAGAACCAAAAGCAAAGTTGGTCAAGCCGGGTTTCATCGATGCGCGGGCTTAGGAGGGAATGGGGATAAACCGCCACCGGGTCTTGATGAAGAAACAGCGACCGGGCGGCGCGTTCCGCCGCAGGGCCTTGCCAATCTCCGGCGATCCAAGCGCCTTTCCAGGTGGACGAGCCTTCAACAATATCGGGCTTAATCTCGTCTAGGAGATCGTGAACGGGCTTTGACCGCGAAAAAAGATGATAGCGGTGGTCGAAAGCGAGCGCCGGGGAGCGCACCCATATGACTTCGCCGCCATGCCGGGTCTCCCTGCGATCCGCCGGTCCGGGCGCAATAATCGTCGCCTCGACGCCGGCCTCTGCGCAGGCTTCTAGTTTTTGATGCACATAAGTGCGAACGCCGCCGCCGAAGTCACTAAAGAATTCGGAGATATCAACCAGTTTCATCTTTTGCCCCGAGCCCCGCCGGCGATCTCCCCCGCAGAACAGTACGTTGCAAACGATAAGAGTTTTTTGAGTGAGATGAAAACCCGATCGGCAGCATCCTCATCAAATTTTGTTCTCCGCTATTGCAAGTCGGTAATTGCTGATCAGCGCGTCAAGGACGGCGTCCCAATTAAATCCGAGCGCTTTCGTGCGCGCCGCTGTCGCCATCCGCGCACGCATATCGGGATCGTTCGCCAGCGTGCGCAACTTTTCAGCATACGCCGCGGCGCGGGCGCCGAGATCGCTTTCCAGCGGCGCAAGTAGGCCTGTTTCGCCGTCCTCGACCAAAGAGCGGCTGCCGGCCGCGGCGACGGCGACAGACGGCAGGCCGCACGCCATGGCCTCAAGCGTCACATTGCCAAACGTTTCGGTGACGCTCGGATTGAAGAAAACGTCAGCGCTCGCATAGGCGCGGGCAAGTTCTTCACCCTGCTGATAACCGGTGAAAACCGCGCTCGGGAGTTTTTCTTCGAAGCGCGCGCGTTCGGGCCCTTCACCAACGATGAGGCCCTTCACTTTTTTGTTATCGACCGCCGCCTGCTGCAATGCTTCAGCGAAAACGTCGATGCCCTTTTCCAGGACGACGCGGCCGACAAAAGCAATGAGAACGTCGTCGTCTTTGACGCCGTTCGCGCGCCGCCAGTCCATGTCGCGCTTTGTCGGAGAAAAAAGCGCGCTGTCGACGCCGCGCGTCCAGATGCGCACGTCTTTGCCGATGCCGTCGCGCGAAAGCTCTTCGCGCATTGATTCAGAGGGTGCGTAGACGTGCCGGCAGCGCCCATAGAAATTGCGCATGTAATTGGTGAGATGTTTCTCAAGCCATTTCGCGCCGTAATAGCGCGGGTAAGTGTCGAAGCGCGTATGGAACGAGGCCACCGGCGTTACCTTGCGTTTTTCCGCATACTTCAGAGCATGCAAGCCCGTTATGTCCGGCGCAGCAATGTGAATGAGGGACGGCTTGAACGCGTCGAGCCGGCGTTTGGCGTCGCCAAAAAGCCCAAAGCCAAGGCGGTATTCGCTGCGCGAGCCTGGCAGCGCTGTTGACGGAATTGAGACAAGCTCGCCGGAATGTTGGAAGGGCGGGTCTTTTATGGTTGGGGCAAAGACTAAAACGGCGTGCCCTCGTTTTTCCAGGTGCGCGACAAGTGTGTTCAGCGCCCGGACAGGACCGTCCACGACATAATTATAATTGCCGGAGAACAGCGCTACACGCAGCGGCTCATCATGGCCCGCGGCGGCTGCGGTGGCTTCCGTCATCACGCGCGCCGTCCCTCGACCCAATCCCACAGGAGCGCGGAGATGTCGGCGCCGCCGAACCGACGCACTTCCTGCACGCCGGTCGGCGAGGTGACGTTGATCTCTGTGAGATAGTCGCCAATGACGTCTATCCCTACAAAGATTAACCCTTTCTCTGACAAAATAGGGCCGATGCGGTCGCAGATTTGTTGGTCGCGGGCGGTCATCTCCACGGCCTCGGCCCGTCCGCCGACATGCATGTTGGAGCGGGTCTCGCCAGCCGCCGGGACACGATTAATAGCCCCGACCGCTTCGCCGTCTAACAAAATGATGCGTTTATCGCCTTTGGTGACCGCGGGCAGGAATTTTTGAACGATCGAAGGTTCTTCAAAAACCTCCGTAAACATCTCGATGAGCGAGTTGAAATTGCCGTCATCGCCCGTGATTTTAAAAACGCCCGCGCCGCCATTGCCGTACAAAGGCTTAACGATGACGTCGCCGTGTTCTTTGCGAAATTCCGCCATCGCCTCTGGATCGCGCGTGATAAGCGTCGGCGGCGTTAAATCAGGAAAATTCAGGACAAAGAGTTTTTCCGGCGCATCGCGGATTGACCGTGGATTGTTCAAAACAAGGATGCGCTCCGGCAATTGCTCCAAGAGCTGCGCCGCCGTGATATAGGCCATATTGAAGGGCGGGTCTTGGCGGATTAGGACGACGTCCATTTCCGTCAGGTCAATCGGCGACGGCGCTGCGAGATCGACGGCGTTTTCTTGATCGCGCTCAATACGGTTGATTTTTTGCGCGCGCGCTTCGATGCGCGGACGCCCGCTTTTGAGATCGGTCGTCAGGCGCAGTTGGTCCGGGCCATAGACCCAAATTTCTGCGCCGCGCCCGGCGGCTTCTAAGGCGAGATCGAAGGTGGTGTCGGCGTGGACGTCGACCCGTTCGATCGGGTCCATTTGGATGGCGATTTTTAGGGACATGACGGCAAAGAACGCTTGAGGGGCGTCCTTTTAAAAACGCGAAAGGACGCCGGGACTAGCTGCGCGCGCGCGCATATTGATCAACCCGCGGTCCCCCATACAGGGACCAGGTCGGCTCGTCCATATAGACCACATGGCTGACGACTTTGGCGACCCCGCCGGTGGTGCGGGCGTGGCCGACGATTCGGCCGAGCGCGGCTTCGTTCCGAGCGACGCCGATGAGATAAGCGACGCCGTTGGAAACGGCGATTTTTACGTCGCCGGAGCGGATTTCGCCATCGGTGATCAACTTGCTGCGGATCGCCGCATCGATGCGGCTGTCGGCAAAGCCCTGTCCGAAGCTCGTGTCGTCGCCGACGATGATTTCGTCGATGATTTCTTTGACGCCTTCGACCTGCCAGGCCGTTTGAATAAGTCGGGCGCGGCTTGGTTCGTCGGGCATTGTGCCGGTGAGCATCAAACGACCTTCGAAGATGGTGATGTCGATGTCGCTATAGTCGCCGTCCCCATCGGAGAGGAGATGCGATTTCAGCGAATGATCGGCGTCCATATCGCCGAACGCCGCGCCAAGGGATCGGCTTTGGCCGCATCCGGCGGCGCTGGCGAGGAGGATGGCGCAGAAGAGGGCGAGGACAGGCTTCATAAGGGTCACCGACGCGTTGGCGAATTCAATACGTTAAGAAACGTTTACGTCGGTTAAGGAAGGGTTAACGCGCGGCGATAAGCGCAGCAGAGAAGGTCGCGCGCGGGGCGTCGCTATTCGCCGTCGCGCCAGGCGTCTTTCACAAGAACCAAGCGGCGAGGCGCAAGCGCTGCAATGTCATAGCGCACGCCGCACTCCGCGTAAGCGGGGCGACTGGCGCGGAACGCCGCGCCGGCGCGTTCAATGCGGCGGCGCGCCGAGGGTGTGACCGCTTCGATCGCAGCGTCGATGGTGGCGCGGCGTTTCACTTCCACGATGATCAATACGTCGTTCTTGAAGGCGATGATGTCCGCTTCACCGCCATAGGCGCGAAAGCGTCTGGCGAGGATGCGCGTTCCACCAAGGGCGTAACGCATCGCGGCGACCCATTCAGCGATGCGGCCTTTGCGTTCGGCTGCGCGGCGAGCGTTTTTGCGAACGTTGGGACGGGGCTTACTCACGGAGTTTCTTTACGCGCCTTTGCGCGCGCTGCAGCCAATGCGACGGCGCGCCGATAGGCCTCTTTCTTGGCGACGCCAAGCGCATCCGCCGCGGCGGCGGCGGCGTCGCGGACGGACATGGCCGTCAGGGCGTCCTCCAGAAAGGCGTCGAGATCACTTTCGGAGACGGTTGTCGGGGCGGCTGGTGGCCCGATTAAAACGACGATTTCACCTTTGGTGTTTTGGCTTCGGAACGTTTCCGCAAGCGTTTCAATGGGGCCGTTGATAAGCGTTTCGTGGCGCTTGGTGAGCTCGCGCGCGATTGCTGCCGTGCGTCCTTTGAAGGCCGTCGCCATGGCGTCTAGCGAGTCGGCGAGGCGTCCGGGCGCTTCGTAAAAAACTAGGGTCGCGTCGATTTTTGCCAGATCGTCGAAAAACCGCTTGCGCGCGCCCGATTTCGCCGGCGGGAAGCCAGCGAACAGAAAACGGTCCGTGGGCAGACCGCTGATCGACAGCGCGGCGATCGCGGCGGAAGGGCCGGGAAGCGTGAATACGTCGATCCCGGCGTCGCGAGCTTCAGCGACGAGTTTATAACCGGGGTCGGCGATGAGCGGTGTCCCAGCGTCGCTGACAAGGCAATAACAAGCGCCGTTTTTTAAGTCCTCAATCAATTGCGGGCGGACGCTGGCGGCGTTGTGCTCATGATAGGGCCGACGCGGCGTTGTTACGCCATAAGCGGCGCACAGTTTCGCCGTGTGCCGCGTGTCTTCGCAAAGAACCGCGTCCGCGCGTTTCATGGTGTCGATGAGCCGGAAGCTGGCGTCGCCAAGATTGCCGATCGGCGTCGCGGCGACATAGAGCCCCGGCGCTAACGCCTGGCTCGGGAGATCGTTCTTTTCATTTGCAGAGGCGGGTGCAGAGGCGGGCGCATCTTTCATGAGAGGGTGCTTAGCGCTTTGTATGGGGCGCGACAAAGTTTCTGATTTTCCATGTGCCGCAAAAAGATCGTTTCCCGGCCATGGAAATCGCCGGTTCTGGCGGTCGAATTCTCCTCATCGAAATGGTAACGCGCAAACGGTTTACCCCTAAAGGGGGCGCGGCTACGGTGGCGCGGCGAAAGGCGCTTGGCGGGAAATGCCGCAGCGCCGGGGATTTCATGGACGAAGGAGCCTAAGGGGCATGGCGCTGATCACGAAACGGATGCTCGGCAAGGGATTGACGCGGTGCGCGATAGCGCTCGCCGCTTTGGCCGTCGCCGCCTGTTCCTCTGGACCGTCGGGCGGACCGGTCATCGCTGATGATCGCGGGCCCGGCGCCGCTGAGCCTTATGATCGTGATGCGCGCCCGTCCGGCCGTGATCGCGACGAACGCCGGCGTTATGACCGTCGCGGCTTCGCTGAGCCGTTGCATATGCAAGGCGAAGAGCCGGTGCGCGTGGGGCTATTGCTGCCGTTCAGCGCTTCGAGCGTCGCCGCCCAGCGGGCCGCGTCGGCGATGTTTGACGCCGCACAGCTCGCGGCGTTTGAAGCCGGCGGCCAACGGTTTTTGCTATTGCCGAAAGACACCAAAGGCACGGCGGAAGGCGCGGCCGCCGCGGCGCGTGCGGCGCTTGGCGACGGCGCGGAGATTATTCTAGGGCCGCTTTATGCGCCGTCGGTCGAAGCCGTGTCGCAAGTCACCCGCGCCGCGAACGTGCCGGTGATCGCGTTCTCCTCCGACAATGCGCTCGCTAGCGAGGGCGTCTATCTTTTGAGCTTCCCGCCGGAAGATGAAATCGCACGGGTCACGGAATATGCGGTGACGACGGGACGTGATCGCTTCGGTCTGATTGCGCCGGCGAACACCTATGGCGAACGGGTCTCGTCGGCGTTCACCGACGCGATCTACCAGCGCGGCGGCACGCTCGTTCATTCCGAGCGCTATGAGCAAGACGTCGACGCCATGCGAGAACCGGCCAAGCGCCTTGCGCAATATTCCCGCGATGTCGTGCCAGTGGAGTTACGCCACGGCTATGACGGCGACAAAAACGGCGGTGTCGATGACGCGGGGTATATGCGCGGTTATCAGGCCGTGTTGGTGCCCGAGCAAGGCACGCTTCTAAGAGCCCTCGCGCCGCTTTTTCCCTATTACAATGTGAATATCGAGAAGGTGAAACTCCTCGGCGTTTCGGCTTGGAACAATCCGCGTCTTGTGCGGGAGCCGGCCCTGCGCGGCGGTTGGTTCGCGGCGCCGGACCCGGCGATCTCCGAGGGTTTCCGCACGCGTTATAAAGCGGCGTTTGGGGAAACGCCGCCGCGCGTTGCCTCGCTCAGCTATGACGCGACCTTGCTGGCGGCGCGGTTAGCGCAAAACCCGCGTCGGCGCGGGCGCTTTGGGCGCGACGCGATCGCTGATCCAAACGGCTATTTCGGCGCCGACGGTCTCTTTCGTTTGCGCGAGAACGGCACCATTGAGCGCGGCCTTGCGATCCTTGAAATCCAACCAGGCGGCATTGCGGTGATCGATCCTGCGCCGCGCAGTTTTGCGCCGGCCTTGAGTTTCTAGCGCCCGGCTTCGTCGACGACGTTTTATCATTATGACAACGCGATCCATTCGACGCCTCGCTTTGACCGGCGGCACTGGTTTTGTCGGCGGCCGCATCATCGCGGCGGCCCTCGAAAAGGGGATCGACGTCGCCGCCCTTGCGCGGTCGCCCTCGAAGCTGATGGGGTTCGAAGACCGTATAGATATCGTTACGGGCGGCCTTGGCGACGATGAGGCCCTCCGACGGCTCGTTGCCGGCGCGGATGTTTTGATCAATTGCGCCGGCCTCACCCATGCGCTGACGCCGGCCGACTTCCAGCGCGTCAATGTTGACGGCGCTCTTGGCGCAGCGAAAGCCGCCGCCGAAGCCGGCGCGTTTTTCGTGCAAATCTCGTCGATGGCGGCGCGCGAAAGCGCCGTGTCGCCTTACGCCAAGTCCAAGCGGTTAAGCGAAGACGCCGCGCGCGACGGTAGCGGCGACAATCCGTGGATATCACTGCGTTTGCCGGCGATTTACGGGCCCGCCGACCAGGCGACCTTGTCGCTCTTCAAAATGGTCAAAGCCGGCATTGCGCCGGAGCCCGCGACGCCGTCTCCAGCCCGTGCCTCCATTCTCCATGTGGATGACGTGGCCGCTGCGATTATTTGCGCCGCCCAAGAAGCGCCGCCTGGCGACGTCTATGAGATCGGCGACGATCAACCCGACGGCCATGCTTGGCGAGACATCGGCGCGGCGCTCGCCGGCGCCATGGGCCGCAAGGTATGGGCGTTCCGCGCGCCGCGTTTTTTGATGGAGGCGCAGGCCCTCATGGGGGAGGCCTGGGGGCGCTTGCGCGGCGAAGCCGCTTTTGTCAGCCGCGGCAAGGTGGCGGAGTTTTTCCATCCCGATTGGGTCGCGCGCGATAATCTGCTAAGCGCCCACACGAGCTGGACCGCGACAACGTCACTGGCGGAAGGATTTGCAAAAACGCTCCGCTGGTATCAAGAAGAGGGATCGCTGTAGCGCTCTCTATGGAGCGCGGAATGAGCGGCCCGATTGCTGCGAGCGGCGGAAGCCGCCGCATCGTCAATACAGCCGCCGAAAAAGATAAAGACGCGCTTATGCCGAACGACGATAAAACGCCCGCTGGCGTTCAAGGGGACGATGACCTCGTCTATCACAAGATTTGCACGCTCATCGAGCCGCTTAACGATACCGGCGCGAAACTGACGCGCGAGACGGATTTGGTGGCGGATCTCGAAATCGACAGCGTCGCTATTCTCGACGTTGTTATGGAGATTGAGGACAGCTACGACATCTCAATTCCCGTCAATACGATTTCCGAGACGCGCACGATCGGCGAACTCGTCGACGCCATCCACGCCATTAAGAAAGAACAGGCCTAACGTCTTCTAAGAAAGACGCGCCGATAGGGGTTCGCCATGAGTTTGTTCGACAAGTTTGAGAAAACGGCCACCATGTATAACGGCCTTTCCGAGGCCGGCCGTAATCCTTTCACGGTCGTGATGGAAGAAATGCTGAGCATCACGCGCGCGCGTATTAAAGGCCGTGAAACGGTGCTCGCCGGCACCCATAATTATATGGGCATGACGTTCAATGAGGGCGCTATCAAAGCCGGTCAGGACGCGCTTGAGATAAGCGGCACCGGCACGACTGGCTCGCGCTTTGCGAACGGCACTTATTCCGCCCACAGAGCGTTAGAAGATGATCTTGCTGATTTTCTGGGGCTCGACCAGTGCATCGTTTTCTCGACCGGCTACCAGGCGAATCTTGGTTCGATCGCCGGTCTCGCCAAGCCTGGCGAAGACGTCGTTCTCGTCGACGCCGACTGCCACGCCTGCATTTATGACGGCTGTCAATTATCCGGCGCGGAGACGATCCGTTTCCGTCACAATGACCCGGAAAGCCTGAATAAGCGCCTCGGCCGGCTTGACCCGAGCGTTAAGGGCAAGCTCGTTTGCATTGAAGGCATGTACTCGATGTATGGCGACATCGCGCCGGTGAAGGAGTTTGTCGACGTCGCCCACGCCCATGGGGCGTATATTTATGTGGACGAAGCCCATTCCTTCGGCACTTATGGTGAATACGGCCGCGGCGTCTCGGAAGTCGACGGCGTGATGGATAAGATCGACTTCTATTCCGGCACGTTCTCCAAAAGCTTAGCGTCGGTTGGCGGCTTTGTCGCCTCGAACCACAAAGAGCTAGACTTCCTAAGATTTTCTGCGCGCGCGTATATGTTCACCGCGTCGCCGACGCCGGCGAACATCGCGACGACGCACAAAGCGCTTGATACCATTAAGGCGAACCCGGACATTAAGAAGAAGCTCTGGGAGAACGCCAATCGTTTCCATGCGGCGTTTAAGCAATTGGGCTTACGCCTCGCCGCTGATCCGGCGCCGGTCGTCTCGATCTTGTTCAAACAGCAAGAACAGGCGTTCGCGGCTTGGAACTTCCTTCTTGAGCATGGCGTTTACGTCAATATGGCGATCCCGCCAGGAACGCCGTCGACGGAGTCGTTGTTGCGTCTGTCGGTTTCCGCCGCCCATACGCCGGATGACATCGATAAAGTCGTTGACGCCTATACCGCGATGGCTGACGCCATTCCGGGCGCGCGTGTCGCAGAGGCCGCAGCCGAATAGCGGCCGCAATATGCGCTGAGGGCTGTTTCAGCACTGGCTCGAGGAAGCGCTGGAGTCTTGGGGCGCGTCTTTTCGCGGTGGTTTCGATTCCGGTTCTGATGCCGGTCGATCCCGCTAGCACAAAAATCACGATGTCGTTAGGCTTGCGTTAAGCCCATTTTCCGCCCAGATTTCGCCTCGGCGAGCGCTGATTGTTGCGGTGCGGTAAGGGCAGCGCTCGCCAAGGCCGGTTTCCCGTAATGGGACGGCAAGGGCGTTGCATGTCGCTGCGTCACTTAGGGGTCGCCATTTGAGGCGGCGCTGATCAAGGGGCGCGGGGGCTCTTAAAAGATTGACGACGTTGGCGGCCGAAAGCGGTCGTTGGCCGATGATTGACAGGAAACCGCGCGTTGACGCGCCGCCTTTGGAAGGCGCAACGCCAGTTATGATGGATTTTAAAATGTTTCGTTTGCTTCGGTCTTCAACGTTTTTCAAAGGCTTGGCGCTCGCGCCATTGTCCGCGGCCGCGGCGTTCGCCGCCTCTGGCGACGGCGCGGAAGCGGCGACCGCTGCGACAAACGTCTTCGATCATGTCAGCTGCTCCGGCGCTAACAATGAAGTGCGCGTCTCAATCGAGGGCGTCAAAGAAAGCGTCGGCCTGATGGTCGCTGACCTTTACCGTGAAGACCAAGACGGCTTTTTGAAGCGCGACGGCCGTGTTCAACAGGTGCGGTTCGCCGCCAGGGCGCCAGTGACGCAGTTCTGCATGCGCGCGCCCGTGGACGGCAATTACGCCATGGCCGTTTACCATGACGAAAACGCCAATAAGACGCTTGATCGCGCGGCGTTCGGCATCCCGACCGAGCCGTTCGGCATCTCCAACAATCCCGTCATTCGCTTTGGTCCGCCGACCTTGGAAGAATCTCTTTTTGTGGTTCCCGAAGATGGCGCCGTTGTCGAGATCAAGCTGAAAAACTAGGCGTCGCCAACACGTCGCTGGCGCGGCGCTTAGGCGGACGCCAAGGCTCAGTCCGCTAGGGCTTGGCGTTTCGATTATCGCCTCATAAAAGCAGGGCTCTAGAGTCTTCGCTTTGAGCGCCTGCCATGGTCAATTTCTGAACCAATCTGATTGGCTGGCGCTCGAGTGCATCGATTAAGCGATGGGAGCCGCCTTTCATGTCTAATACTGACGTTCTTTCGACGCCTGCAACGGCTGCTGCTGAAAGCGGCGGGCGAGCCGGCGAAACGCCCACATCGAACGTTGTTGTTGAGGCGGTGTCGGGCGCAGATGGCCGCAAAGCCTTCATGGCTGCGGCGAAGCCGGCTTATACGGACGATCCCCACTATATCGCGCCGTTGGAATTCGAAGTGGGCGCGCGTCTTAACCCGAAAGCGAACCCAGTTTTGAAAAACGCAGCCCATCAATTATGGGTTGCGAAAATCGACGGGCGCGCTGTCGGCCGGATCGCGGCCATCGTCAATCCCCTTCATCTCGACCGCTATAATGACGCTACGGGCCATTTCGGCTTTATCGACGGCGTCGACGATCCAGCGGTGTTCGACACTCTTTTAACGACCGCCGAAGAATGGCTGCGCGCGCAAGGCATGAAGCGGATCGTTGGGCCGTTGAGTTTCTCGGTCAATGAGGAAACCGGCCTTCTGGTCGATGGGTTCGACGCCCCGCCCTATGTGATGATGCCGCACGCGCGGCCTTGGTACAAAGACTATATCGAAGCGGGCGGTTACGCCAAAGCGATGGATATGTTCGCGTTGGAATACCGCAATGTGAAAGAGTTCATTCCGGCCAAGCGCCAGGCTTTTGTTGATCGCGCCCTCAACAAACCTAAAGTGAACCTGCGCAATGTCGACTTTTCCCGTTTCAAAGAAGATGTGCGCACGGCGATCTCGATTTACAATGATGCTTGGTCGGAGAATTGGGGGTTTATTCCCTTTACCGATGAACAAGCTGAACATATGGCTAACGAATTGCGGCCGATCCTCACCAAAATGAATTTCATGATCTGCGAATATGACGGCGAGCCGGCCGCGTTCGCGCTTGTCTTGCCGAACATCAATGAGGCGATCCACGATTTTGACGGCAAACTTTTGCCCTTTAACTGGGCGAAATTGCTTTATCGGTTGAAAATAAAGGGCCTCACCGAAGCGCGTATGCCGCTCATGGGTGTGCGGAAGAAATTCCAAGGAAAGCCCGTGGGCGCCGCGTTCGCCTATAAGATGATTGACGTGATGAACCGCGCGAATATTGATCGCGGCCTCCAGTCATCGGAGCTTTCTTGGATACTGGAAAACAATACCGCGATGTTGAATATGCTCATCGATATGGGCGGGCGCATCTACAAGACCTATCGCGTCTATGAGAAGGCGTTGTGAGGCGGTCTCGCCGTTTCAGCGCCCTATGGGCGATTGTCCTCGTTTGCGGGGTAATGTTCGGCGCTGTCTTCGGCATCGTGACGCCGGCGTGGTCTGAAGCGCGTTACGGTTATCGCATCGTCAACACGTATCCGCACGACGAAGCGGCGTTCACGCAAGGATTATTTGTTGAGGACGGCGCCTTCTATGAGAGCACCGGCCTCTACGGCCAATCATCCGTGCGCCGCGTTGATATTGAGACGGGCGCGGTGCTCGCGGAGACGAAGTTACCAAAGCAATATTTCGGCGAGGGGGCGGTCACATGGGGCGAGCGGCTCATCATGCTGACATGGCGATCCGGCCTTGGGTTCGTGTTCGAAAAAGACGGTCTGAAAAAAGTTGATCAGTTCACCTATGCCGGCGAGGGATGGGGGCTCACCCATAATGGCGAGGCACTGATTATGAGCGACGGCAGCCATGTTTTGCGCTTTCTTGACCCGGAAAGCCTTGAACCCTTGCGTACATTGGCGGTCCTTTATCGCGGACAACTCGTTAAGCGGTTAAACGAGCTGGAATGGGTGGAGGGCGAGATTTTCGCCAATGTTTGGAAGTCCGATTACGTCGTTCGCATCGATCCGGCGACGGGCGCCGTTGTCGGCGTCATTGATTTCTCGGGCCTTCTTCCCGACCAAGAACAGCGCCGCCGCCGCGACGAAGTCTTGAACGGCGTGGCGTATGATGCGGCGTCGAAACGTTTGTTCATCACCGGAAAAAAATGGCCGAGCGTCTTTGAAGTTGAATTGGTCGAAACCAAACCCAATCAAGAGTAATGACGGGCTATTTAACGCAGAAACGGTTCGTCGAAACTGCGCAGCTTGCGTGAATGGAGCGTTCCCGCATTCGCTTCGGCGCGCAGCAGTTCCGCTGCTCGCAGGCCGACAGCTAAGTGCTGACTAATGCGGGCTTCGTAAAACGCGTCGGCCATGCCTGGAAGCTTTAGTTCGCCATGCAGCGGGCGATCTGAGACGCACAATAAAGTTCCGTAAGGGACGCGATAGCGATAGCCATTGGCGGCGATGGTCGCCGATTCCATATCGATGGCGATGGCGCGTGATTGATTGAGACGTACGGCAATTTCATTGAACCGCAATTCCCAATTGCGATCGGCGGTCGTGACGACGGTGCCGGTCCGTAAATGGTCTTTCAGCGCGGTGTCGGAACTATCCGTCGCTTCTGCGACAGCGCGGGTGAGCGCCACTTGCACTTCAGCGATCGTCGGTAGGGGGATTGACGGGTCGAGGGCCTCGTCCAGTACTTTGTCGTCACGCAAATAGGCGTGCGCCAAAACATAATCGCCAAGGCGCTGGGTGCGGCGCAAGCCCCCGCAATGGCCGATCATCAACCACACATGGGGTCGCAGGACCGCAAGGTGGTCCGTAATCGTCTTAGCGTTTGAGGGGCCGACGCCGATATTGACGAGCGTAACCCCTTGCCCGTCGGTGCGCACCATATGGTAAGCGGGCATTTGGGGCATCTTTTTTAAGGGCGGTTCTTTCGGAGGGGCGCCCTTCTTTGATTCCCGCCCGCCAGGCTCAATGAAGGCGTCGGCGCGCCCCGCCTCAATCTCGGTTTTGGCGTGGGCGATGAACTCATCTACGTATCGCTGGTAGTTCGTAAAAAGAATAACTTCCTGAAAGTGTTCCGGCCGCGTCGCCGTATAGTGCTGGATACGGTGCAGGGAATAGTCGGTGCGTTCCGCCGTGAAGGGGCTGAGCGGCAACGGGCCGTCGCGTTTCAAGATCAGCCGCCCGTCGACAATATCGTCATTGGTTGCGGCAAGGCTCGGACTGTTGAAATGAAACTGCAGCCGGTCTCTGTCGTCGGCTGTGAGGTTTGCGGCCGCCGCCTCCATCGCGAAGGTGAGCGGGATCGGCGTGAACGAGCGCCCCACATGCACTTTTGCGTTAAATGTTTCGAAGAGCTCATTGAGCTGGGTGCGTAAGTACCGTTCATAAAGGGCCGGACGGGTGATGGTCGCGCCATAGACGTTTGGCCCCGCGACATTGCCAAGGGCGAGATTGCTCGTTTGGATTGCGCGATTGGCCGGGATGGTGACTTGCAGATAGGGGTAGGTCGCGCCCTTCTCAGTCGCCGCGATCGGGGTCTTGGCCGCGTTTGCGGCGAACGCGCGGAACCGCTCCGCGACAGCGTCGACTGATTCCGAATAGAGCGTCTTAAGGCGCGTGACGGCGGCCTCGCCATCGGCGCAAGGGGTTAAGGCGTCCGCAGGGGGCGGTGTTTCTGAATTGGATTGAGACATGGGCGGGCGGTCCCTTCTAGTCTTTCCAGCGCAGCCAAAGGACGGCGAGTGCGCACGCCCAAATGCGCTCACCCATATGTTAACTGACGCCGCGCCGCGATATGTGGACTTGCAAGACGCAAAAGCTATTCTTATTCGAATGTGATGATCCAGCCGTTAAGACTTGCGGTGACGTCCGTAGGGGTCAGCATTTCTTCATTCGCGAGGCGCGCACAAGGGGATAGGGCGCGCAATTGATTAATGCGAACAAGCTGTTAAGGCATGAAATTCGCATGCTATTGGGCTGTGAAATCGTTCGATCAGGGCGTTTAAATCGCTATTCGGTTGCGCCTACTGTCTTTGTCGCCCGCGGTTCTTTTTGGTCATAACGGCCTGCCCGCCTGGAGTTTCTAATGACTGCTGTCGATCCGTTGAGTTCCACTGACGCGCCATTGAAGAGTGCTGGGCATGGCGCTGGGGGGGATTTGCGCAATCCCGTCGCACTTGGTTTGCTCGCCGCTGCGGTTCTCGCGACGGTAATCCTATTTTGGGACGCCATCGGCAATCTCTGGGCGCGTTGGGGCGAACAAGAAGAGCTCAGCCACAGTTATTTCATCCCGGTGATTTCCGGCTGGCTCGTTTGGATTAACCGCGACAATGTTCTGAAGAGCGTCGGCGATCCTTCCTGGCTCGGCCTTTGGCTAGCGCTCGGCGCGGCGTTTTGGCTGCTCTTGGGCCGCGTCACCGAGAGCTTTCTTTTTCAGCAAATTGGCCTGGTCGTCGCGATCGCCGGCCTGACGGCAGGCTTTGGCGGCGCATCATTGCTGCGCGCGACGGCGGCCCCCATCGGGTTTTTGCTGTTCGCCGTGCCGCCGCCCTACATGTTGATCACTATTCTGTCTTGGAAGTTCCAGGAGATGTCGTCGATCATCGGCGTCGGCATGCTTGAGGCATTGGGCGTGCCCGTCTTTCTCTCCGGCAATATTATCGACCTTGGCGATTACCAGTTGCAGGTCGCTGAGGCCTGCAGCGGCCTGCGCTATCTTTTCCCGTTCCTAAGCCTCGGGATAATGACGGCGTACATTTACCGCGGACCTCTTTGGCAAAAAGCGTTGATTGTCATCTCGACCGTGCCGATCACGATTTTAATGAACAGCTTCCGCATCGCCGTCACCGGCCTCCTCGTGCAGAACTATGGCACGGAGCACGCTGAAGGCGCTCTGCATTTCTTCGAGGGGTGGGTCGTCTTCTTGTTGTGCATGGTGGCGTTGTTCGCGGTTGTCGCATTGCTCGGTTTTATCGCGAGGCCGCGGCTTAGCGCGGTCGACGCGCTTGGCTCGCCGGAACTGCCGGCGGTTGCGCCTTCGAAAGCGGGTGCGTCGCGCATCGGTGTCCCCGTTATGGCGACGATCGTCGTTGTCTTTGCTGTTTCGTTCGCCGCGGCTCGCTTTGTCGGTGTCGATAATTTAATTGTTCCTGAGCGGACGAAATTCGCTAGTCTTCCATCCGAGTTCGAAGGCTGGGGTGCGGACGTTAAAAAACTAAGCCCGCTTGTCGCTGACGTTATCGGCGCCGACGATACGATTGTCGTCGACATGGTCTCGCCTGACGGTGATTTCGTAAATCTCTATCTCGCTTATCTAGAAGCGCGCCGTGACGGCCGTTCTTGGCACTCGCCGAGCCAATGCATTCCCGGCGGTGGATGGGGCATTACGCAACACACGGTGGAGACGGGCGCGACGCCCACCGGCGCGCCGCTGAATTACAATCGCCTTGTCATCCAAAACGGACCGGCGCGTCAGTTGGTTTACTATTGGTACCCACAGCGCGGACGCCATATCGCTAATGAGTTCGTCATGCGTTTGTGGTTGACGGTTGACGCCGTTTCCCGGCGTCGGTCCGACGGCGCCATGGTGCGATTGATGACGCCGCTTGACCGCAACGAGCCGATGGCCGTCGCCGAAGCGCGACTGCAGTCCATGATGGATCGCTTAGGCGGGCACCTACCGGAATACGTACCTGAATAAAGCTTGGCCCGAATAAACCTTTGGCCCAAATAGAGCTTGGCCTGAATTAAGTCTCTGCCCGAATTAAGTTTGGGATAAGACGGGTATGGCGCGGCTCAGCCGTTAAGCTGACTTCGCCGCCCACTCTCGGTGCTCGGCGTCCACGTCATACGCCGCCATCGCCGCCAACATAACGATGTCAGAGACACGCGCGCCGATCTGGACGATCTGCACGGGCTTTTCCAATCCGGTGAGGATGGGGCCGATCACCGTTGCGCCGCCGACCTCGCCTAGGAGTTTTGTGGAGATCGATGCAGAGTGAATGCCCGGCGTCACTAAGACGTTGGCGTCCTCCGACAAGCGCGCGAACGGATAGACCGAGCGGAACGAGGCGTTCAACGCCATGCGCGGCGTCATCTCGCCTTCATACTCAAAGTCGACGTCGTGGCGCTCATCGAGGCATTTCACAGCACCTGCGACCCGCCTTGAATGCTCAGTATCAGGATTGCCGAAGTTCGAGTAAGAAACAAACGCGACGCGCGGATCGGCGCCGAAGCGCTTCGCGGCGTGGGCGACTTGTGTGGCGATATCCGCGAGGCACTCGGACGTCGGCAATTCGGCGATATTGGTGTCCGCCATATAAAGCGTGCGCCCCTTCGCGAGGATGATTGAGACGCCGACAAGGCGTTCGTTCGGCCGCGGATCGAGCACAAGGCTGACATTTTTCAGGGCTGCGTCATAGTGGCGGGTGACGCCAGTAACCATGCCGTCAGCGTGGCCGTGGGCGACCATGCATGCGCCGAAAACATTGCGGTCCGTATTAACGAGACGTTGGGCGTCCCGTTCTAGATATCCGTCGCGCTGCAGGCGTTTGTATAGGAATTCCGTATACTGCGGGTTATGCGTCGAGAGGCGCGCATTATGGATTTCGAATTCGCAATCGCCGGGTAGGCCGACGCGCGCGAGGCTTTCGCGGACGCGTTCCTCGCGGCCTATAAGGATCGCTTTGCCAAGCCCTTCTTGCTGGAAGCTATAGGCGGCGCGCACCACGGCGTCCTCCTCACCCTCGGCGAAGACGATGCGTTTTGGCTCGTCGCGGCCGCGCAAGCTGCCGTAAACATTCTGCAGGAACGACGCCGACGGATCAGTGCGCGCGGCGAGGGAATGGCGATAGCCTTTAAGGTCCATTATCGGCTTGCGCGCGACGCCGGTCTCGCCGGCGGCTTTGGCGACGGCGGGCGGGATTTCAGCGATCAGACGCGGATCGAATGGCGTCGGGATAATGTAGCCCGGCCCGTATTTGAGACGCTTGCCATAGGCGGCGGCCACTTCATCGGGCACGTCCTCGCGGGCGAGGTTAGCGAGCGCCTTGGCGCAGGCGATTTTCATCTCTTCGTTAATGGTCCGTGCGCGGGCGTCGAGCGCCCCACGGAAAATATAAGGAAAGCCGAGAACGTTGTTCACTTGGTTTGGATAGTCCGAGCGGCCAGTGGCGATAATTGCGTCGGAGCGAATCTGATTGATCACTTCTGGGAGGATTTCCGGCACGGGGTTCGCCATGACGAAGATGATCGGGTTTTTGGCCATGGACTTGACCATTTCCGGTGACACCGCGCCTTCGACCGAGAGGCCGATGCACACGTCCGCGCCGTCCATCGCTTCGGCGAGGGTGCGTTTGTCTGTATCGACGGCGTGGGCGGAGCGCCATTGGTCCATGCCGTCCGGCCGGCCTTTGTAAAGAACGCCCTTGCGGCCGCACACCAGCACATTTTCGTGGGGAACGCCCATGGCCTTAAAAAGGCCGACAACGGAGAGCGCCGCCGAGCCCGCGCCGGAGACGGCGACTTTCGCGTCTTTGATCGACTTGCCCGCGATGTCGAGCGCGTTCAGAAGGCCTGCCGCGGCGATAATGGCTGTGCCGTGCTGGTCGTCATGGAAGACCGGAATGTTCATCTCTTCTTTGAGGCGCTGCTCAATGAGGAAGCTGTCCGGCGCTTTAATGTCTTCCAGATTGATGCCGCCAAAGGCCGGCCCCAAATATTTCACGCAGTTAATGAATTCTTCCGGGTCCGACGTGTCCACTTCGAGATCGATGGAATCGATGTCGGCGAAGCGTTTAAAGAGCACCGACTTGCCTTCCATCACCGGCTTCGAGGCGAGGGGCCCGAGATCGCCCATGCCGAGGATCGCCGTGCCGTTGGAGATCACCGCGACCATATTGCCTTTAGAGGTATAGTCGTAAGCTGTGTCGGGATCGTCGGCGATCGCTTGGACCGGAACCGCAACGCCCGGCGAATAGGCGAGGGCGAGATCGCGTTGGGTCGCCATTGGTTTGGTCGGCGTCACTTCCAGCTTGCCGGGCTTGCCGCGGGCGTGAAAGCGAAGGGCTTCGTCGTCGGTGAATTTGGCGGGTGTTTCGTCCATGGAGCGGCAGGCCTCTTTACTTGAAGTAAATTCGACATACGCTCCTTAGCCGCACTCGGCAATTGTGCGGATGCGGTATTCTTCTGAGACGGTTAGTTTTTTGATCGAAAAAGCTGCGCCGCTTGCACAGATCTGCGCGGAACACTACTTCCGTACCTTAAGAGCGAGAGAAAGTCGGCCCATGTTTATCCAAACCGAAGACACGCCCAATCCACAGTCCTTAAAGTTCGTGCCCGATCAAGCTGTCCTTGGTCTCGACGATCGCGGGCGGCCCGCCGTGGGCGTTGATTTTCCAAGCGCCGCCGCGGCGGAAGGCGTCTCACCTTTGGCGACGGCGCTCTTCGACATTAAAGGCGTCGTCGGCGTCTTTCTGGGGCCTGATTTTGTCACCGCGACGAAGGCTGACGACATAGATTGGTCCCACATTAAGCCGGCCGTTCTTGGCGTCATCGCCGACCACCTCGCCGCCGGCCTACCAGTGATGAGCGATACCGCGCCGACGCCTGAAGCGAGTGCGGCGACGCCGCTCGATGACTATGAAGGCGAAGACCGGGAAGTCGTGGAACAAATCATCGAACTGATCGACACCCGCGTGCGTCCGGCGGTCGCAGCCGATGGCGGCGACATTGTTTTCAAGCACTATGAGCCGCGCACCGGCGTCGTCTTTTTGTCGATGCATGGCGCGTGCGCTGGTTGTCCGTCGTCGACCTATACGTTGAAAGCCGGCATTGAAAACATGCTGAAGCATTATGTGCCGGAAGTCGCCAAGGTCGAGCCCGTGGCCTAGACGCTGCAAGCGACGAGCATCTCCAAGCCTCAGCGTTAAGCATCGATATTAAGCATCGGCATTGGCCAAATGCATCGGGCTGTGGTTTCCTGACGTTTGACGTTTCACGACGAACCAGCAAGGAGGCCCGCCCATGTCCAATGTATACTCAATATCGAAAATTGTCGGCACGTCGACGAAGTCCATCGAAGACGCCATTAACAACGCCGTTGAAACCGCGTCCCAGTCGATCAGCAATCTCGATTGGTTCGAAGTTGTCGAAACACGGGGCTATATCGACAACAATAAAGTCGCCTACTACCAAGTTTCGCTAGAAATCGGCTTCCGCTACGAGAAAGACTAACGTCGAGCGGCGCTGCGCTGTCCTCAATTGAGGGCGCCGGCGATCGTGACCCTACCCTCTTTCACCATCGGTTATGGTACGGACCATAACGCCCTTTCCCGCAACAGCGCCCGATGGGCGCCGCGTCGGGCTATATTGTTGATGCGCTCAAGCAGGCGCTAATAGCACTTTCTATTTGTGGGGGGGTGGCATCTATTGGCCGCGTGGTCGTTTGATGTTTTGACGTCATCCTCGCCAAGCACGAGTCTTTGAAACCGCTCCCAGGGGAAATGCGCGCCTGGGTCTGTGCGCCGGTCAGGGTCGAGCCGGGCGTGGCTCACCACATGGCGCAGGCGCGGATATTTGGCCCAGGCGTATCTTGTGATCTCCGCCGAGGCTTCAATTTGCCAATCGGAGAAACGATCAGGTTGGTCTCGCCGACTTGACGCGGTTTGCGCATTGACGATTTCTAAGCCAAGCGAGACGTCGTTCAGCCGGCCGCGGCCGCCGCAGACGTTCGGATGCGTGCAAGAATTTCTGACATGCCAGGCGGCGCGTCGTTCCGGCGCCGTCGCCCAAACATGGTCGCCATGGGCTGCTTCATCCTCGTCGGGGATCAGCCAATGATAGCTGGCTCGACCGTCCAGCATGACCGAAAACGCGCCGAGGGTGGAGCTTCCCGCCGTGGCGTGCACCACCATGGCTTCAACCGCTTCTAGGGGATCGGCTTTAGGACCGATTGGCCGCGGCCGGGTCACGGCGCGCCAGGGCGCAGCGCCGTCAGCGCCGACTTCAATCGCTTGCGGCAGCCATTGTTCGTTGAGCGCGATCGGCGCGGGCCGGCGGTCCGGCGGCAAGTCAAATTGAAACGCGCGTGGGTCGCGCGGTTTTATCGAGGGCGTTTTTGGTGTGGGAGCCTTTGGGGTCGTCGGCATCGGCTTTGGCCTTTCTATCGTCCCCCGACGCGTCCTGTTGTCCTCTGCCTCAATTCACTCCCGCTGCGGCGCCCCCATTGTGACGCCATCATCCTACTGGCTGCGCGGGATGTTTCTTTGGCCGGCGGCTTGCCAAATCCGAACCCGCTGGGCCAGATGGCGCGCTATGATCGTTCTCTCCCTCGACACCGCCCTGAAAGCCTGTTCGCTCGCCATCCTAAGGGACGGTGAGACGGTGTTCGATGAATTCAATTTATTGGAGAAAGGTCATGCGGAAGTTCTGCCGCCGCTCGCCGCGCGGGCGTTTGACAGCGCCGGCGTTCGTCCGGATGCGGTTGACCGGGTTGCGGTCACCATTGGTCCCGGCGGTTTTACCGGCGTTCGCGTCGGTCTCGCCTTCGCGCGCGGGTTTGTGCTCGGAAATTCGGCCCGGGTCGTCGGCGTCGATACGCTGACGGCGCTTCGGTTGAGGGTTAAAACATCTGTAGACGCTGCTTCGATGACAGCTGTTGTCATTGATGCGCGTCGCGGCGAAGTCTTTGCGGCGCTGTTTGACGCTGAGGGCGGCGTATGTTTAGCCCCCTTCGCTGCTACGCCGGACGCCGCCGCGACGCGCCTTGTTGACGCCGCTCATGGGCGGACGGTTGCGTTAGTCGATCCTGACGCATTGCTTACAGCGCCCGATGATTGGCGCCGTGTTGAAGCCCGTCCGGGCGTCGATCCTATTGCGCTCGGGCGATATGCTGAAACGGTAGATCCGAGCGACCATCCGCCGACGCCGCTTTACTTGCGTGCGCCTGATGCGAAACGCGCTGAAAGCGCGTCACGCCTCTTTGGGGGCGGGTCGTGAGCGGCGTCCTCGCGATCACGCCGATTGTTCTGGACGATGCGTCCCGCCTTGAAGTGTTGGAGGCGCGCGCCTTCGGCGCCACGAGCTGGGGCGCCGGCGGTGTTTCGGGAACGCTCGTCATGCATGGCGTTGGCGGATTGAAAGCCGTCCGCGAGGACGTTCTTGTCGGCTTCTGTTTGTGGCGCGTCGCCGCCGAAGAAGGCGATATACTGACGATCGCGGTTGATCCCGCCTGCCGAAGACAGGGTATTGGCCGCGCGCTCTTGCAAGCGCTCGCCGACCGCGCCGCGGCAGCACCGATATCGACGTTGTTTTTGGAAGTCGCCGCGGACAACGCCGCAGCGCGCCGTCTTTACGAAACAAACGGCTTTGTCGCTATCGGATCTCGCGAAGGGTATTACAGAAGCGGCGATTCAGCGATCTTGATGAAACGCATTTTCAATTGCAGTAATTAACGCTTGGCTGAACTGTTCTCCAGGCGCATTGGCGCTTGCAGGCGAGGCGCGGCATGTGATTTAAGACCAAGTAACATGCCGTTATAATGGATGGCCGGGCGGTCGCGTCCCTGTCCTTAGGCGGTTGACGGGAACAGCGCCCTTTGGGACGCGTGCCGTCGGCGGGACTGGCCGGCGGGGCGCTCTGCGCATGAGAAGCGAGGCTTCGCCATGGATCGACTTGAAAAAATTTGCATCGCAAAAGGAATGCGCATGACGGAGCAGCGGCGCGTTATCGCGCGCGTTCTCTCCGTGGCGGAAGATCATCCGGATGTCGAGGAAATCCATCGTCGCGCAAGTGAGATTGATTCTCGTATTTCGATAGCCACCGTATACAGAACAATGCGTTTATTTGAAGAGGCCGGCGTCGTTGAGCGCCATGATTTCCAAGACGGTCGTGCGCGCTATGAAGAGGCGAGTGAAGACCACCATGATCACCTGATTGATCTGAAGTCAGGTGAGGTCATTGAATTCGTCAATGAAGAGATTGAGCGTCTACAAGAGAGAATCGCCAACGAGCTTGGCTATAAGCTCGTGGAGCACCGTCTTGAGCTTTATGGCGTGCCGTTAAAGGGTGTCGTGCGTAAATAAGCTCGGCGCCCCCGCGCATCCTCTACAACGGCGAAAATAAGCTTTCGACCGGTCAATCATCGGCGCGGGCTCAACGTTCGTTCAGTATCGACCGTGGCCCCTGAACATATGGGCGGTTGGATGCGACTGTCTAAGCGTTCATATCGTGATTTGCTGATTTCTGCGCTGTACTGTCAGGGGGTGTCGCAATAACGCGCGGCGAGGATGGCCCCTTGATTGGGGGCTTGCATTAAGACCGCGCAGCCGTCTTTGTTCGGGGCGGCCGCTGTAAACGTGCCGCTCCCCGAATGCGTCGTCGCTAATATTTTCACGTCACTGACGATATTGACTTCGTCGAAAACAAGACCGGCGTTGGCGCCGCCGCCGACAGGGGTGACGACTTCACGCTTAAATTCGACAAGAACGACGTCATACGGAGCATCGCCGAACTCTGTTGTGGCGACGATGCCCTGGTCCGTTTTTTCGACGAGTAACGCTGGACCGTTATCGTCCGGCTGTGCTGTGCGCATATCATTGATATGCGTGTTCACTTCCTCTTCTTGGCAGCCACGCACGCTATGCACCCCATTAACGATAATTTGCGGCGTAAAGACTGTATCACGTTTCTTAAAGCGTAAATTATATGTGCGCTGACGATTGCCTGACGCTTCGTGAGCGTAAGGGTCGGCCCATGTGCCTTTGCCGCGCGTCGGCATGTCATCCCAATAATTGACATGCCAATTCAGAGCGACGATGTCGGGTCGAAGGGCGAGCGTTTTTAACAATTTGGCCGCCGGCGGACAGGACGGACAGGCTTGCGATAGAAACACCTCAACAGCGACGGGATGGATCGCGCCGACGGTCGTCGGGGCGTCTCCTACTGGCGCATCCGCTTTCGGCGCTGTGTTCTGAGGGCGCGGTTCGGCCGCCGCCTCAGAAAGGGCGACCGGAAGGACAGCCGCTAGGCAGGCCGTCAGCGCCGTTTTAAGCGTTATGGAACGTTGGTTCGTCATTGAGATCGATATTCGCCGACCGTCCGCGAATCTCAAATCATATTCCCTCACAAGCGTGCGAGGATAGGTGTTTGGTGGGGCGCTGAATTGTCGCTTTTAACGCGCTAAAAGCTGCCGGCTTGCGTCGTTACAATCAAAACGGCATATCTCGGCGCTTCAAAAGAGCCAATTTGTCAAAAACGGACGGGCGAAGGCGGTATGGCGTCTGACAGCTACACAATAATCGATCGAACGGTCCCTAAAGCGGCCCCCAAAACGGCCGATGACAATCGCGTTGCGTCCGAACAGTATTCCGTTTCGGAGGCAAAAAAGTCTTTCTATATTAAGACGTATGGCTGTCAGATGAATGTCTATGACAGCGAGCGGATGGCGGATTTATTGGCGCCGCTTGGTTATGGCCGCACGGAAACGCCGGACGACGCCGATCTTGTTATTCTGAATACCTGCCATATTCGAGAAAAAGCCGCTGAAAAGGTCTATTCGGAGCTCGGCCGCCTGCGTCGCCTGAAAGAAGAGAAGGCGCGCGATGGCGGCGGTATGACCATCGCGGTCGCCGGGTGCGTTGCGCAAGCTGAAGGCGCTGAAATGCGTCGCCGTGCGCCTGTCGTCGATATGGTTTTCGGCCCGCAGGCATACCATCGATTGCCGGAAATCTTGGCGAAAACGGCGCGGGCCCGTGGCGACATTTTAGAGACGGATTTCGCTGTTGAAGAGAAGTTTGACGCCCTTGCCGAGCGGCGGCGGTCTGACGGGCCGACCGCCTTTCTCACCGTGCAAGAAGGCTGCGACAAGTTCTGCACGTTTTGCGTAGTGCCTTACACGCGGGGGGCGGAAGTCTCCCGAGGGGTCGACGCGATTACGGCCGAGGCGCGGGCGCTCGTGGCGGCCGGCGTCGCGGAGATCACGCTTCTTGGGCAAAACGTTAACGCCTGGGCTGGCGCGCCGCCTGCGACTGCGGGCGGTGAAGGCGATAGCTGGGGACTTGGCGCTTTGTGTCGGCATTTGGCGAAGATCGATGGGTTGGAGCGGATAAGGTTCACCACCTCGCACCCGCGCGATATGGATGACGATCTTATTGCGGCGCTCGGCGAAGAACCGAAACTGATGCCTTATCTGCATTTGCCCGTGCAGGCCGGGTCAGACCGCGTGTTGAAGGCTATGAACCGCGGCCATACCGCGGAGCACTACCGCGCCCTCATTGCGCGCATTCGCGCCGCTCGGCCGGACATCGCCCTTTCGGGTGACTTTATCGTGGGTTTTCCCGGTGAGACAGAGGCGGACTTTGAAGAGACCATGGGGCTCGTCGACGACATCGGGTACGCCTCATCGTTCTCGTTCAAATATTCCCGGCGTCCCGGCACACCCGGCGCCGCCATGCCGAAGCAAGTGCCGGAGGCTGAGAAAGACGCGCGGCTCGCCGCCTTACAAGCATTGCTGGATCGCCAGAAGAACGCCTTTAACGCCGCGCAAATCGGGAGGACCATGCCGGTTCTGTTCGAGCGTTCCGGCAGAAACGCCGGTCAAATCGTTGGGCGCTCGCCGTATTTGCAAAGCGTTCATATTGACGGTCCAGATTCCTTGATTGGAACGATCGCCCCCGTCACAATCACCGGGCGGACGCCCAACGCTTTGTCCGGACAGCGGCTCGGCGCGGGCGGTCAAGGCGATACGCCAAACGAACTGCGTTCAGGGGATCAAGACAAGCTTGAGTCATAAAACCACTGCACCGAATGATTCACCGAGTGATTTAACGGCGTCGGCTGAACGTGCAGCCGAACAAGGCCCGAGCGATGTTCTGCGCATTGCGTTCGACGATAATCATCGGGTCAAGGACTTAGCCGGTGAACACGATCGCCATCTCGCTTTGTTGGAAGACCTCCTTGGCGTGCGGATTGATCCGCGCGGAAATGAGTTTGCGGTGAGGGGAGACGCTGTCGCGCGGGCGCGGGCTGAGGCCGCTCTGTCAGCGCTTTACGGTCGCCTTCTAGCCGGCTTGTCCGTCGACTTAAGCGATGTTCGAGCGGCGGCGCGGATGGCGCCCTCAGCGCCTGATATTGCAAGCCGCGCAAGCCGCGAGAAATCTGTTGGTCAAAAAGTGATATCGCAGTCGATGCAAACAGCCCCTAAGGCCGCCCCGCAATCTGTTGGCGTGAAAACGCCGAAACGCATGGTGACGCCGCGGACAAAAGCGCAAGAGCGATACCTCGCAGCGCTCCGCGATCATGCCCTTGTCTTCGGCGTTGGCCCTGCGGGCACCGGCAAAACTTATCTCGCCGTCGCTCATGCGGTGAGCCGGCTTCTTTCCGGCGATGTTGAGCGATTGATTTTATCGCGGCCGGCCATTGAAGCCGGCGAACGGATCGGATTTTTGCCGGGTGACATGAAAGACAAAGTCGATCCCTATTTGCGCCCGCTTTATGATGCGCTCCATGACATGCTGCCGCCGGATTATCTCGAGCGTCGCATCATCGCCGGCGATATTGAAATTGCGCCGTTGGCGTTTATGCGCGGGCGGACATTGTCCCGCGCCGTGGTGATCCTCGACGAAGCGCAGAACGCCACTATTGCTCAGACGAAAATGTTCCTTACCCGTCTTGGCGAAGGGGCGCAGATGGTGTTGACCGGCGACCCGTCGCAAAGCGATCTGCCGGTGGGCGACGCGTCAGGTCTGCAGGACGCGATTAATCTGCTGAACGACATGGACGGCGTCGGCATGGCGAAGTTTTCAAATGAAGACGTGGTGCGGCATCCGCTCGTTGGGCGGATTCTGGATCGTTATGACGCGCGCTCTAAAAAAGACCGAGCGGCCTCGGCCGTATCGTCGTCGACGAGCAAGGAACGTTGAGAATGGCGCCGGAGGGAGATCATTCTCCGACAGCGGATGGCGCGGCGCTTGAGGTCGTTCTTGAAGACCTGGAATGGTCGCATGTCGATGCCGATATCGAGAACCTCGCGGCGGCGTGTTTTAGGGCGGTCCAAGCGGCCCTAGATGACGCTTCAGAACCGGTTCGGACGGCTCTATCTTTGACTGGCCCCATGGGCGGCGCGGCTTTGTTGCTGGCGGATGACGCCGCGCTGGAGCGCTTGAACGGCCAGTTTAGGGGCAAGCCGCAACCAACTAATGTGCTGGCTTTTCCGTCAGGGGAAGAGGCGTTTATTGGTGATATCGCGATCGCCCGAGAGACGTGCGTCCGCCAGGCCGCGGCGCTCGGCAAGCCAGTGCGCGATCACCTGGCGCATTTGATCGTCCATGGTCTTCTGCACCTAATCGGGTTAGACCATCATACAGATGAAGATGCGGAGAGAATGGAGACGATGGAGGCGCTTGTTTTGGCGCGCATAGGGGTCGAAGCGCCCTATGCTGATCGACCGGACGCGGTTGATGGTGAGATAGCGAATGGCGGTGCGCGATGACGCGTTTTGATGACGCCCCCGCGCCGGGCGGACCGTTGCGGTGGTTCTCTCGGTTATGGTCTCGCCAAACACCGCCTGCGGACGAAGCGCTTTCTGAGGCCTTAAATAATGGCGGCCTCGATGAAGACGGCCGCGAGGCGCTAGCGCGCCTGCCGGCGGCGCGCCGTGAAATGATCGAGCGGGTCATCGCCTTTGATCAAAAACGCGTCGACGATGTGATGGCGCCGCGGGCTGACATTACAGCCGTCGACATCAACACGCCCTTGGACGAATTGGTGCGCATTTTCGCCGATGCAGGGCACTCGCGTTTGCCGATTTATCGTGACGATTTAGACGACCCCGTGGGCATGGTGCACATTAAAGACGTGGTCGAACTGATTTCCGCGCCGGATCGCCAGTTAGCCAATGACGGCCCGGTCCTAAAGGCGATCCGCCGTGACCTATTATATGCGCCGCCGTCTATGCGCATCACGGATTTGCTGTTGCGGATGCAGGCTTCGCGCATCCATATGGCGCTTGTCGTCGATGAATATGGCGGCACTGATGGTTTGCTCACCATTGAAGACTTGGTCGAAGAAATCGTCGGCGAAATTAATGACGAGCACGATGAAGAAGAAGCCCCGACGGTGACCGCGCGCAGCGGCGGCGGGTGGGACGCTGATGCCCGCGTTGAGCTTGAGGAGTTCGCTGAAATCACCGGCGTCGACCTCGCTTTGGAAGAAGAGGAGGTCGATACGTTGGGCGGCGTTGTCTTTTCGCTTGCGGGGCGCGTGCCTCAGCGCGGCGAGATCATAATCCATCCCGCCGGTTTTGAGTTTGAAGTCGTCGGCGCTGATCCGCGCAAGGTGCGAAAACTCTTTATTCAGCGTAAAAGCGCTGGCGATCGACGGCGTCGTGAAACGGGCGCCGGTGAAGCAAGCGACGCCGGATCGTCGACGGCGAAAGCGGCTGAATGAACCACGTGTTTGAGCGCGTGAACGCCATTCCTCGTTATCTTGCCGACGCGCGCGGCTGGCGGCGTTGGATCGCCGCCTTTTTCCTCGGCGTCGCTCTGGCGCTCGCTTTTGCGCCTTTTTACGCGCTGCCTTTGATGGCGGTCGCATTTTCTGGCGCGCTGTTTCTTCTTGACGGCATCGCCGGCAATGGGCGTGAGCGAACAAAAACAACGACCATGACTGTCCGATCAGCGTTCGCTGTCGGTTGGTGGTTTGGTCTCGGCTTTTTCGTCGTCAGCCTTCATTGGTTCGCATTCGCTTTCTTTGTTCAAGCCGCGACGTTCGGGTGGATGGCGCCGTTCGCTGTTATCGGCTTGTCTGGTTTTTTGGCGGCGTTTCATGGCGCTGCCTTCGCGCTTGCCGGCGCGATGTTTCTGCGCCTTTTTGATAGTGAGGCGTGGCGGCGCGTTCTAGTGTTCGCCGCGGCCTTCATGGTCTTTGAGTATTTGCGCGGGACGATATTGACGGGCTTGCCTTGGAATTTGCCAGCGCAAGCGCTTGCGGGCGCTGCTGTGGGCGCGCAGGGCGCCGCTTGGCTCGGCGTCTACGGATTAAGCCTCTTCGCTGTCGCCATCGCTGCCACGCCAGCCGCGTTCGTTCGAGCGACGTCGTTCCATGGCGATGATGCCGCAATTTCGATCAGAGCGTGTTTGAAGTCCGGCGTATCTGTTATGCTCGCGGCTGTCGGTCTGCTTTATGGCGCCGGCGCGGCGCGGCTCTTAAGCAATCCGGCGCAGTCTCGAACAGACGCTGCGGTGCGTGTTGTTCAGCCAAATATTCCGCAGAGGGAGAAAATTGATCCGGCCTTATGGGGCCGCAATGTCCGCCGGGCGCTCGATCTGTCGTCGGGCCCCTTCGCGGGGGAGGGGGCGCTTTACGTCATCTGGCCGGAAAACGCCGCATCTCTTATCGATGAAAGCCCCGACGCCTTGGCCGCCATTGACCGCGCTTTGCCGCCTCAGGCCATCTTGCTCGCCGGCGCGGTGCGTCGGCGACAAAACCCAGACGGGCGCATCGCTTATCATAACGCGCTGGCGATCGCTGCGCCCGATGACGGCGCTTTAGGGGTCGGTCCTTCCTCACTTTCGCCGCTGTCAGATGCGATCAACGCAATCCAAGACGCTGCCAGTGTTTCACGGACGTTTGTGGGGTTTTACGACAAACACCATCTGGTGCCGTTCGGAGAATATTTGCCGTTAAGCGGCACCCTAAAAGCGATCGGCCTTGCGCAATTAGCGCCGTTTGAAGACGGCTTTGCAAAAGGCGCGGGGCCGCAAACATTTGCGATTGGCCCGGCGCCGTTCGCTCCGATGATTTGCTATGAAGCGATATTTCCAGGCGCAACATATCCGCAAGCAGACCGCCCCGATTGGCTTGCGGTCGTCACAAATGACGCGTGGTTCGGCGACACGGCCGGGCCGCGTCAGCACTTAGATCAAGCGCGGCTGCGCAGCATTGAGACCGGCTTGCCGATGGCGCGCGCCGCTAACACAGGTATATCGGTCATCATCGATGGCGCTGGGCGATATGTTCAACGCGTGCCCTTGTACGAAACTGGCGTTATCGATGCTCCGTTGCCGGTTCCTTTGCCGCGTACACTCTATACGCGCATCGGAGAAGCGGGTTTTTTCGCCATATTGGCGATTTTCGCAATCGCCGGCCTATATATTCGTCCACCCGTGTCCATGGTTTCTGATTAATTTGCATAACTGACTGATTTTCTTATAACGAGCCCCGGGCGAGCTGTTGGGTCCGGCGTTCCCCTTTTTCAGCGCCGGTAGGGTGGAGAAATCACTAATAATGGAACAAGAAAAAAAGCCCCATCCGATCGACGTGCATGTCGGCGGCCGGGTTCGGTTGCGTCGTACGATGTTAGGGATGAGCCAAGACAAACTGGGCGAGGCCTTAGGCCTGACATTTCAACAAGTCCAAAAATACGAGAAAGGCGTCAATCGAATCGGCGCCAGTCGGCTGTTCGAAATCTCCAAAATACTTGATGTGCCCATCCAGTATTTGTTTGAAGACTTCGAAGATCTGTCCCGCGTCGCTTACGGGTTTGCCGAACAATCGCCGGAGATGGACGGTGCGCCGATTATGGAGTTTTTAAGCTCCCCGGAAGGCATTCAACTGTGTCGCCATTTCGCTGAGATTCGCGATCCGAAAGTGCGAAAGCGGGTGATCGAGCTCGTCAAGACGCTGGCGGAAAGCGGCAGCGAGGCCTAACGCGGCAGCTGACGCAGTCGTCGGGGATTTCCAAGCGGAACGCTTACTCGAAGCGCCGGCATCGTTCGGCGTGTATGCTAGTTTACACCAAGTCGCCGCTTCGATAGAACCCGTGGCTTCTGGGATATAAACATTTCCTTATATGAAAGGCGAAGCCATGGCGCGCGGCGATTATCTGTTCACGAGCGAGAGCGTTTCCGAAGGGCACCCCGACAAGGTCTGCGATCGCGTTTCAGATGAAATCGTCGATTTGATTTATCGAACGGCCGGTCAAGAAGGCATGGACCCTTGGACGGTCCGCGTCGCTTGTGAGACGCTCGCCACCACGAACAAACTCGTGATCGCCGGCGAGGTGCGCACGCCGGAGTCTCTTCGCGCCGGCGAGGGCGTCGTTGCTGCGCCCTTCATTGAGGCTGCCCGCGCAGCGGTGAAAGCGATCGGCTACGAGCAAGATGGGTTCAGTTGGCGTACGGTCGATGTCGATGTTCTTTTGCACGCCCAATCGGCGGATATCGCCCAAGGCGTTGATAACGCAGCGGATGCGGACAATGAAGAAGGTGCAGGCGATCAGGGCATTATGTTCGGCTATGCTTGTCGCGAAACGCCCGCGCTGATGCCGGCGCCCATCTATTATAGCCACAAAATTTTACAGGATCTGGCGCAAGCGCGCCATGATAATAACGGCGACGCTGGTCGTCTTGGTCCAGACGCCAAGTCGCAAGTCACCGTTCGGTATGCTGATGGAAAACCGGTTGAGATCACCTCGATCGTTCTGTCGACGCAGCATCTTGATCCTGATTGGACGTCGGAGAAAGTGCGCGCTGTCGTTGAGCCTTATATCCGTCGCTCTGTCGGCGATCTTCCGATCGCTGACGCGTGCGCATGGCATGTTAATCCGACGGGCAAATTCGTTATTGGCGGACCGGACGGCGATGCGGGCCTAACAGGCCGTAAAATCATCGTCGACACCTATGGCGGCGCGGCGCCCCATGGCGGCGGCGCGTTCTCTGGCAAAGATACCACCAAAGTCGATCGCTCGGCCGCCTACGCGGCGCGGTACTTAGCGAAGAATGTCGTCGCCGCGGACCTGGCGGATCGCTGCACGATCCAACTGTCCTACGCGATCGGCGTTGCGCAGCCCTTGTCGATTTATGTCGATCTGCACGGCACGGAGAAGGGCGTCAGCGAGGCGGCGCTCGAGCACTCCTTGCGCGATGTCGTCGATCTGTCGCCGTCGGGCATTCGCCGCCAGCTCGATCTCAACAAACCGATTTATGCGCGCACGGCGGCCTATGGGCATTTCGGTCGTGAGCCGGATGCGGACGGCGGCTTCTCTTGGGAAAAGACGGACCTCGTCGATGCGCTTAGCACGCTCGCGAAGTAAGATCGCGCTATTGCCTCAAAAGGCGCGTGGCTTAGCCCCGCGCCTTTTTCATCTGAGGTAAACGCCGCACGGAGCCTTATACAGCGCCGTGAGATATCACATTAAATCGAAATCGAGGGTGTGCTAGAAAATCGACAAGCCGCAAAAGCTGTCGACGCAGGATGCCGCCGATAAGAGTGCTGAAACGAGGTTGGTCGCTGGCGCAATGGATGCGGCGTTTACGAAAAATGCGCCGAACAGCAGGAGGGCCGCAGCCGGAATGGCCGCGCCGAACGCTATCTTCGCAAATTTATTTTCCCGCTTTTCCACAGCACTCTCCCAGCGCAGCGCAACATAGGGGCGATATCAAGCAGAGGTTTGCGCTATCGCTCACTCTATAATCATATATTGGTTATGAGGGCGATAATGCAAGCCGAGAGTGCAGGGCGCCTTTGACGAACCGCTTTCACCACAGCGCTGACCCTTTTCTAGAAGGGGTCCGGCGGCAAATCCGGAGGCCGAATTAATGCGCCGACGCCTCGCGCCAGGAAAACTCGTGATCGCCAGCCATAACGCTGGAAAAGTGAGAGAAATCAATGATCTCGTGGCGCCGTTCGGCCTTGCGGCGGTGTCCGCAGGCGACCTTGGTTTACCCTCGCCCGCGGAGACCGAAACGACGTTCGCCGGCAACGCCGCCATTAAAGCCCATGCGGCCGCCAAGGGCGCTGCAATGCCTGCCCTTGCTGATGATTCGGGGCTTGAGATCGCTGCTCTTGGCGGTCAGCCGGGCGTTTACGCCGCAGATTGGGCGGAAGAAACGCCCGGCGGCCCGCGGGATTTCGGCCGCGCCATGGCGCGTGTTGAGAGTGAATTGGCGGCGGTTGGCGCTGGCGATCGCTCGGCGCGGTTCGTTTGCTGTCTGTGTCTTGCCTGGCCGGACGGTCACACGGAGACTTTTCTCGGGACCGTTGATGGGGACATCGTGTTCCCAGCGCGCGGCGAGAACGGCTTTGGCTACGATCCGATTTTTCAGCCCCAGGGCCATGCTGAAACCTTCGGCGAGATGCCGCCGGCGGCAAAGCACGCCATGTCCCATCGGGCGGACGCTTTTCGACAATTGATTGACGCTGTGCTGGCATGACGGCAGGGCCTAACGGCTCATCGGCGCCGCCGCCGCCGATAGCGGTCTATGTGCATTGGCCCTATTGCGAACGGATTTGTCCGTATTGCGACTTTAACGTTTATAAGAACCGCGAAGTGGACGCGGCGGCTTGGCGCGCGGCGTTGATTGCGGACTTGCAGGCTTGGGCGGCGCGTACCGGGCCGCGGCGTTTGCAAAGCCTTTATTTCGGCGGCGGCACGCCCTCCCTTTGTCCGCCGTCTATAATCGAAGCTGTTATTGAAACGTGTCTTTCGCTCTGGCCTTCTGATCAAGCGGGCGCGGCGACGTCGATGTCTTCCGACGTTATCTCCGCACCGGAAATTACGCTTGAGGCGAACCCGACCGATGCGGAGCGCGCGCACTTTCAAACCCTTGCTGCGCTGGGGATTAATCGGTTGTCATTGGGCGTTCAGTCGTTTGACGACGCGCAATTGGCGTTTCTTGGTCGCAACCATGACGGCGACGCGGCGCATCGGGCGTTGGATTCGGCGTTGCAGGCTTTTAAACGGGTCTCGTTTGATCTCATTTATGCGCTCCCCGATGAGAGCGCGTCGGCCTGGCGTGCGCGTTTGTGCGAGGCTTTAGCGTTTGGGGCGGGCCACCTTTCCGTCTACCAATTAACGATTGAACCCGGAACGGCGTTCGAGCGGGCCGTCGAGCGCAACGCCTTTTCGCCGCCGTCGAGCGATCTTGGCGCATCGCTCTTTGAGATAACGCAAGAAGAGACGGCCGTTGCAGGGCTTCCCGCCTATGAAATTTCCAATCATGCACGCCCCGACGAGGAGTCCCGTCATAATCGCGCCTATTGGCGCGGTGAAGATTATGTGGGCGTTGGGCCGGGCGCCCATGGTCGATTGACACAAGGCGGGGCCCGTGTGGCGTTTGAAACGGTGCGCGCACCGGCCGACTATCTCGCAAAATGCCGATCGGACGGAGACGGCGTCTTGTTAGAAAATCCGCTATCGGAGGAAGAGGCGTTTATCGAACGCTTGGCGATGGGATTGCGGGCACGTGAAGGATTGGTTTTGGATGTTAAAGATTGGATGCGTATTTCGGACGCCGCGACGCCGCTCATCGAGGATAATCTTTGCACTTATGAAAACGGGCGATTCCGCGCGACCGAGCCGGGGCGGCAAGTGTTGAACGCCGTTATCGCTGCGCTTTTATCGGACTGATGAGAGTGTCGCCGTTAAATGTAAGTTCGGCTGTATCGTAATATCGGCTCTTTTAGCCGCCGGCGGATTTCACTGAGTAAAAAATACGGACGCCGCGATTATAATAAACGGCGTCCGTTAGAAAGCGTTTACCGCCTTACAGCGCTTTTAATTCCGCTGCTGCGTCGCGGCCGCGTTCGTTTGCGATTTCGTATTCGACTTTCTGGCCGTCTTGCAGACCTTGAAGGCCGGCGCGTTGGACAGCGGAGATGTGTACGAACACGTCTTTCCCGCCTTCATCCGGCTGGATAAAGCCAAATCCTTTTTCGCTGTTGAACCATTTCACTGTTCCGGTCGCCATAATTAGCGTCTCCTATTAAACATGGCGTTCTGTCACGCAGAATTGCGACAACAGTATCGAACAACATGTCTTGGAATTGGCTTGGCGCTTCCTGCTTCGGCGAAAACCGGTATGCAAACGAAAAGTATGCAACAAGTAATCCGCAGAAACTAAAAAGGTGTCGTCAGGCACGGCAAAACGGGCGTCGTCGATCATTGCCGAAAATAGTCGCTCAAGGTCAATTTGTCACGCGTGAAACGTGACGATGTGTGCGGTTTCCCGTTAAAAGCACTTAAAATTTTAATCGGAGGAACCGTGGGCAAGAAACCTGCCTTCATCGGCGGGGTTGCGACGTATGACGGCTCGTTTTTGGGTTTTGAATTCGTCATTCATGAACGCTGACGCATCTGCCGACGTTTTGTCTTGTAGGTGTCACAATTCCCTTCTCAGAGATCATTCTCGGCGATCATGATTGCTTGCATCATTGTCGCTTCAGATAATTATGGGAGCGATCGTATCGATCCGCTGACAATCATCGTGATCGGCGTCGTTTTCACGGCAGCGTTAACCCAGGCGACGCTTGGGTTTGGCTTTGCGCTATTGGCGATGCCGATGTTGACGCTAGCGATGCCGACCCCAAGCGCTGCTGCGCTCGTCGCAATGTTGGCGGCGCTTTTGAGTGCGGTGATGCTCGCCCAGCGTTGGCGCGCGTTGAATTTCCGGGCGGCGTCGGGCTTGTTAATCGGCGCATCGGCGGGCACGCCCTTGGGGCTCTTTGTCTTGAGCGCCGCGCCGCGCAGCGTAATCGCGCCGGCGTTAGGGATCGGCGTTATCGCCGTCAGCGCGTACTTGTTGTTTCAACCGGCTGTCGGGCGCCTAAGAGGGCCGTTTTGGAAGTATGTTTTCGGTTTCGGCGCCGGCCTTACCGGCGGGGCGTATAATATCAGCGCGCCCTTACTGATTGTCTTCAGCGCAACGCAGCGCTGGGATCCGGATGAATTCCGCGTCACGCTGCAAGCGTTCTTTCTGCCGACCGCCATGTTTGTCGTGCTTGGCCATGGCGCAGCGGGCAATTACTCGCCGGAG
Source organism: Pseudomonadota bacterium (assembly GCA_039814575.1). Taxonomy (GTDB): domain Bacteria; phylum Pseudomonadota; class Alphaproteobacteria; order Caulobacterales; family Parvularculaceae; genus MED-G105. The sequence continues at coordinate 122,182 of JBCCAY010000006.1, read as the reverse complement.
GTGGCGCGCCTTTTGTTGTTTGGCGCGCCAGCCTTGTTGGTCGCCACTGTGTTGGGGCGTGGCTTAAGCGCTGTCGTGCCGGCTGAACGTTTTGCGCCGATCGTCTACTCGGCGTGCATGGGGCTTGGCGCGCTGCTTATTTTCACTGGCTAGGCTTTAGCCCGCGTTCGTCGGGGGAACCGTTTCTTGAAAGCGCACAGGTTTCCCGGCGGCGGGCCCGAGTATCTCCCCGTCCCACATGATCCGTCGTCCGCGGATAATAGTTCCGATCGGCCAACCTTTGGCTTGCATGCCGTCATAGGGCGTCCAGCCGGATTTCGTCGCTTGAGCGGCGTTGCGGATGATCTCCGTGCGGTTCAAATCGACAATGGTGAAATCGGCGTCATAGCCTTTTGCGAGCCGGCCCTTGCCGGCGATGCTGAACACTCTTTGGGGGCCGTGGCACATCAAGTCCACGAACCGTTGTAAAGTGAGGCGCCCTTCCGCGATATGGGTCAGCATCAGCGGCACGACCGTTTGCACGCCCGGCATGCCCGACGGTGAAATCGGATACTCCTTGGCTTTCTCTTCCAATGTGTGGGGCGCATGGTCCGTGCCCATAACGTCGAAAACGCCATTGCGCACGGCGTCCCAAAGCCCGGCGCGGTGGCGCGCCTCGCGTATGGGCGGGTTTTGTTGGGCGAGGCCTTTGAGACGCTGATAGCAGTCCGGTGCTTCTAAGGTCAGATGGTTCGGCAAGATCTCGCAGGTGGCGATGTCTTTGTTCGCGGCGAGCATGGGAATTTCATCCGCCGTCGAAATATGCAGGACGTGGATGCGCCGGCCCGTTTCGCGCGCAAGGCGCAAGAGCCGTTCGGTGCAACGCACCGCCGCTTCGACGCTGCGCGCTTCCGGGTGGGACGTCCAATCGCCGACGCGGCGCTTCTCTTTGCCCTCGCGCAGCAAGTATTCGTCTTCAGAATGGATGGCGACCCGCCTTCTGCCATGGGCGAGCACGGCACGCACGCCTTCATCGTCTTCCACCAGCAAGTCGCCGGTGGAGGCGCCCATAAAGATCTTCACGCCGGAGACGCCGGGCAGCATTTCGAGTTCCGCCAGGTCTTTCGGATTGCCATGGGTGGCGCCGACAAAAAACGCATGGTCGCAATGCATGCCGCCATGGTCGACCTTGCCGGCGGCGCGGGCGAGCTTGTCTTCAATCGCTTCAGCCGTGACCGTGAGCGGGTTGGTGTTCGGCATTTCGAATACGGCGGTGACGCCGCCGAGGACCGCCGCGCGGCTGCCGGTTTCTAGATCTTCTTTATGGACGGGCCCCGGCTCGCGGAAATGCACTTGGCTGTCGATCACGCCCGGAAGCACATGGAGGCCCGTGCAGTCGATCGTTTCGCTGGCGTCCGCCGCGCCGAGATCACCAACGCGGGCGATTTTGCCGTCTTTAACGGCGACGTCTCTTTGGCCTTCGCCGTCATGATTGACGACGACGCCGTTTTTCAAAATCAGGTCATAGGTTTGGATCATGCCTCTTTGTTAGCGAAGCGCGGCCGCCGGCGCGAGTCAGTTGTCAGGCGTTTTTGCCGGCTTCGACATTTGGTGTTCGCGGTGATTGCGGCGCGCCGGCGTGCATCTTACATCGGTGCGCATGACCGAATTTTCTCTTCTCTCTGACCGCGCCGTCCTTGCCGTTGAGGGCGAGGACGTCTCCGACTTCTTGCAAGGCCTCTTAACCCAAGATGTGACGAGCGCATCGCACGACGGGGCGGCGTTCGCCGCTTTGTTGACGCCGCAAGGGAAAATCCTGTTCGATTTCTTTCTTGTCCCAAGCGAGGCTGGCTTTTTGATCGACGTTGCGAAAGACGCCGTTGACGCGTTCGCTAAACGTTTAAAGCTCTACAAATTGCGCGCGAAGATCACCATCGACAAGCGGGACGATTTGGCGGTCGGCTGGTCGCCGAGCGACAGCGCAGCGGATGGCGGATTCGTCGATCCGCGGGGAGCCGGTTTTGGCGCGCGCTGCATCGCTGCGCCTAGGACGTTTTCAGGAGGGGCCGCCGACGCGGCTTATGACGCCCATCGTTTAGCGGCGGGGGCGCCGGAATTCGGCAAGGATTTCGAGAGCGACAGCGTTTTCCTTCTCGACGTGAACTATGACGCGCTTAGCGGCGTCGACTACAAAAAAGGCTGCTTTGTCGGCCAAGAAGTGACGAGCCGTATGAAGCGCAAAGGCGAAGTCCGTAAGCGAACCTATTGCGTTTCCGGTGCCGGCGCGCCGCCTGAAAATGGCGCAGCGCTCAAAGCCGGCGCAGCGACGCTTGGCGAGATAACGTCGGTCGGCGCTGATCCGGCGGATGGCGATCAATGGCGCGCCTTGGCGCGGGTGCGCGTGGACCGGGTCGCCGCGGCGGAGGCGGCGCCGAAAATCGATGGTCGCGCGATCGATCTGGCGGCGCCCAGTTATCTATAAAAGTTATCTGTAGGCGGAGGGAACATAATGGCGAAGGCGCTAGAACGCTGCGGCTGGGTTCCAGCGGACGATGAACTTTATTGCGCTTACCATGACGAAGAATGGGGCGTGCCTGAATGGGACGACCGCGCGCTCTTCGAGAAGCTCATACTAGATGGTTTTCAAGCGGGGCTTTCTTGGCGGACAATTCTTTATAAGCGCGATAACTTCCGTCGCGCGTTCGATGGTTTCGAGCCGGAAAAAATCGCGCGCTATACGCCGAAAAAAATTGAGCGCCTAATGGGCGACGCGGGCATCATTCGCTCGGGGACAAAAATCAACGCTGCGGTGTCGAACGCGCAAGCCTATCTCGACATCATGGAAAAGCGGGATGACGGTTTTTCCGGCTATTTGTGGGGCTTTGTCGATGGCGCGCCGATCGACAACCAGTTGCGGGATTGGCGCGACGCGCCCACGCATTCGCCGGAAAGCGAGGCGATGTCAAAGGATCTGAAAGGCCTTGGGTTCAAGTTCTGCGGCCCTGTCATTTGTTACGCCTTTATGCAGGCCGTGGGCATGGTGAACGACCATGTGGTGACCTGCCCCCGTCACAAAGCGGTGAAAGCCTGACGACATTTAGACGCCTCGGCCTGCCTAGCAGCTGCCTCACGCTTGCCTCTGCTGCGTAACACGCGCAATGTGCGACGATTATTTTGAAATTCGTTACGCGCCCTTACAGCGCGCTCTTAAGGAGGCCGCCCATGGCCGCGCCGGACGTTCGCATCGTTGCAACCGGGCTCTACACCCCGCGCCATTCGATTTCCAATGATGAGTTGGTCGCTGCGTTTAACGGCTTTGTCGAGAAGTGGAACGCTGACAACGCAGCCGCCATTGCGGCCGGCGACGTACAACCGCTGCAGCCGTCTTCTGCGGAATTCATCGAAAAGGCGTCGGGCATCAAGTCGCGTTTTGTCGTCGAGAAGGAAGGCATTCTCGACATCAACCGCATGGCCCCGCGCCTCGAGGCCCGCCCCAATGAGCAGATCTCGTTATTGGCTGAAATCGCCGTAGCCGCGGCGCGCGACGCGATGAAGGCCGCCGATCTCGGTGCGGAGGATATCGACGGCGTCTTATGCGCCGCCTCGAACATGCAGCGCGGCTATCCGGCGATGGCGGTGGAAATCCAAGATGCGCTCGGCATCGCTGGTTATGGCTTTGATATGAACGTCGCATGTGCGTCAGCGGCTTTCGCGATTGAAACCGCGGTCGGCCTCATTCGCGCTGGCGCCCGCCGGATTTTGATCGTCAATCCCGAAATCTGCACCGCGCACCTTAACTTCCGCGATCGCGACAGCCATTTTATTTTTGGTGACGTGGCGACGGCTATTATTCTTGAACGCAATGACGGCGCGCCGACAGGCGAAGCCTGGGAGATCCTCGGCACGCGCCTCAAAACCGTCTTTTCAAACAATATCCGCAATAATTTCGGCTTCTTGAACCGTCTGGAACGCGCCGACGGCGCTGCGCCGGACGACCAGACGTCGCCGTTTACGGATCATCTTTTCATTCAGAACGGCCGCAAGGTCTTCCGCGACGTGGTGCCGATGGTCGGCGAAATGATCGTCGAGCATTTATCGGATACGGGCGTTGAGCCGTCTGATCTCGCCCGCATGTGGTTGCACCAAGCGAACCTCTCTATGAATGAGTTTATCGCTAAGAAAGTGCTCGGGCGCGAAGCAAGCCGGGACGAAGCGCCGGTTGTGCTCGATGAATACGCGAACACGTCGTCCGCCGGCTCGATCATCGCCTTTCATAAGCATAGGAATGATTTGCCGGCCGGCGCCGTCGGCGTCATCGCCGGCTTTGGCGCCGGCTATTCGGCCGGGCTCGCAATTGTGCGCCGGAGCAATTGAGCGCCGCCGCTTATTCGCTGCGCTCAACCGTAATGTTCAGAAGCTTCGGCGTCTCCAGCATGTCGACGCCTTGGAATGCGCTAAACGGCACTGGCGTTTTCGGCGCTGCTGTGACGTTCAAGCGTCCCCCTTCTTCGACGAATGCCGCGGCGGCGTTGATGTATTCGACGAATTTCGGGTTCGACAGCATGAATTGCATACCGCCGACGCGCATCACGGCGCCGGCGGATTTGCGTAAGTCGCCCGGCGCGCCGCCCGTTTGAAGCGCCGCAACGGCGAAGATCGCGTCCAGCATTTTTTCGTCATCGATCGTAAGGTCCATCGACGCCAGCGCGCCGTCGTTAAACAAGGCGTTCGGCTTGGAGCTATCTACCTTGTCCAAGGAAAGGCCGGCGAGCCCGAGCGAAAAATCGAGCGCAGAGAAGCCCTCCGATTGGAAGTCGGACCGCAGTGATGCGTCGCCACGGTCCGCATCCCAATTATAGGCGAAATTACTTGCACTGACGACATTGTCGAGGCCGTACTCTTTGAAGGTTGCGAGCGCGTCTTTGTCATCCTCTGTGAGGTAGGCGGTAAAGTCGTATGTGGATTTCGGCGTTGACGCGACAATCCGCGAGGGCGCGAGCCATGTGAAGGTCATCGCCGAAACCCGCGCGTCGGGCGTCGACGAAAAGAGTTTTCCGTTTACGTAAGACTTTGCGTCTTCGACCTGTACGGAGCCTAGGTCCATTACTTGGCGAGCGCTTGTCGGCGGCGCAATTCCTTGCAGCGCATAGGGAATGACGCCTGACAAATCGATGCTGCGCCAATCGATCGATCCAAAGTCATAGGCTTGGCTTGTCGGGATCGCCAGATTGCCAAGCGGACCGCTAAAGATATCGCCGCCCAAAGCTTCAGCGGCGGCGTTGCGGGCGTCAGGCGATTGTTCAATCGTGTAAGAAAGATTGTTCGTAAGAAACTGATCCAGTTTACCGCCGCCGAGGCCGACAAAGCGCAGGTCAGGGGCTGTGATGCGCACACTGCCGGCGTCAACGGAATCGCTCGCCGCGCCTTCATCGTCGCTCATGTTAAGGGCGGCGTCTTTGACATAGAGCCCGGCGAGCGTGAAGGCGTTAAAGAAGTGCGCGGCGTTGGCGTTCTCGCCGGCGTCAGCGTTGACGCCTTCGAAAGCGCCGCGACGCATAGCGAGTTTGTCGAACTCAATCGCGCCAATCGCTGGCGCATCGTCCTCCGTTTCACCCGTAGCGGAATTATCCGTGTTTGACAGTCGGCGGACCTCGAAGAGGCGAACCTTCTCAAAAATATCCTCAAAGGGCGCTTCGTAACGGTCGTCGCTTTCAAGGTTTTTGGTTTCTGCGACCCGTGCAAGCGCGTCTTGGTCGACGCCGTAAAGTTCTGCGCGGCCGATTTCAAAACCCTTTCCAGAAAGGGAAAGGTCGTAGTCGCCGAGATCAGCGTCGAACGCCGGCGCAACTTTTACGTCAGTGAGAACCATTGCGCCGATGGCGTCGTCGAACTCAGCCGCGCCATAAGTCGGCCGTAACGCTTCAGGCAAAAGCGCGAAGAGTGCGTCGACGTCGATCGCCTCGGCGTTCTTCAGGCGAAAGGCGGTGTCGATCGGCGTTTTTGTGTCCGCGCGCGCCGCCATCGCTTGGCTCGGTGATGATGCGTTGGGGGCTGTTGCGTCGCTTGCGCCGCGGTCACAGGCTGCAAGGGCGCCGGCGGCGGTTAGGGCCAGTGCACAGCGTCGCCAAGCGGGGCGTTGGAACCGGGCGCCAGTGGCGGGAAAGCGTTGGTCGGCTGTTTTCCGGTTCTTCAATTGGATTCTCCCAATAATTATTGTTGTCGCAGCGCGTCATGGGAGTCTTCGCGCCTTCGATCTGGCCTGGCAAGCGGAACATCAGCTGTCACGCGGTGAGAAGAGGCCCTCAGCCGATCAAGCGCAAAGAGTTTTCTCAGCGTTGCTCTTGGGCCACTTGTTTTTGGGCTCAGCCGTTTTCAATGACCCGCTCGATGAGGGCGCGCGCCTCCTCGCTGTTCCAGTCGGCTTCGCCCACGATACGGCCGACCTCATTACCAGCGGGGTCATAAAGGATTGATAGGGGAAGCGCCGCCTGGCCGCCGACGGCGATGGCGAGATCAAGGCGCTGATCCATCAATAAGTCCAAATGCTCGACGCCGATCGTCTCGAACGCTTTGGTTGCGGCGTTACGGCCTTTCGGATCGGCGGCGACGGCGACCACTTCGAAATCGGCCCCGCCGCGCGCTTTTTGCAGGGCGTCGAGCGTCGGCAGTTCTTGTTTGCAGGGCGCGCACCAGGTCGCCCAAAAGTTCACGAGGATCGTCTTGCCGCGATAATCGCTCAGCCGACGCCCCGCTGTTTCATCCGCCGGCATGCCGGGCGCGCCGTCGACATTGAAGACTACTGTCGGCGCGGTGCGGGGCGTGAAGGCGTAAGCGAATTTCGACATATCGCCGACGAGCAGGGTCGGATCGTGCATGGGAACGGAAAGTTCAGCATTCGCGCCGGCGCCGGGACGATCGCCGCTCTGGACGGCGGAGGCGATCATCACGTAAAGGACGAAGGCTGCGCCGAGGCCGCCCCAGATCATGAGCAACATGCGTGGGCGTGCGAGAATGCTGAGGGCGGATCGGTCCATAACGGTCGGGGCCTTCCAAATTAGGCGCAAGATTTCGACGCACGACATGTCGGCGAAGAGGGATGCGGAAGCAAACGCGATGACGAACACCAATGATACGGGCGAAAATAGCGCCGAGGATCGCAAAAACCAGATGTGGGGCGGGCGTTTCGCTGGCGGCCCGGCGGCGGTGATGGAAGAGATCAACGCCTCGATCGACGTCGATAAGCGGCTGTGGCGCGAGGATATCGCGGGTTCCAGGGCCCATGCGGCGATGTTGAGCGAAACGGGCGTCATCTCTAAAGACGACGCCGCGGCGATCCACCGCGGGCTCGATCAAGTGGCTGAAGAGATCGAGAAAGGCGATTTCGCCTTCTCCGCGGCGCTTGAAGACATTCACATGAACATTGAAGCGCGGCTTATCGCCCTTGTCGGCGATCCGGCGGCGCGCTTGCACACCGCCCGCTCGCGCAATGACCAAGTGGCGACGGACTTCCGGCTATGGACGCGCAACGCGTGCCGCGACGCTGCCCGGCGGATTTCGTTGCTTCAGGGCGCGCTCGTGGAGAAAGCCGCAACCCACGCCGACGCGGTGATGCCGGGGTATACCCATCTGCAAACGGCGCAGCCGGTGACGTTCGGTCACCATTGCCTTGCCTATGTGGAGATGCTGGAGCGCGACCGCACGCGTTTTCTCGACGCGGCGGCGCGGATGAATGAATGCCCGTTGGGCGCGGCGGCGCTCGCGGGCACGTCGTTTCCGATTGACCGCACACAGACGGCCTTGGCGCTCGGGTTTGAGCGACCGACGGCGAACTCACTCGATTCTGTCTCCGCGCGGGACTTTGCGTTGGAGGCGCTCAGCGCCGCCAGCATTAACGCCGCAACGATTTCTCGGCTAGCGGAGGAGTTGGTGCTGTGGTGCTCGGCGCATTTTGGGTTCGCAACGTTCACAGACGCCTTCTCCACAGGCTCGTCGATCATGCCGCAAAAACGCAACCCGGATGCCGCCGAGCTGTGTCGCGCTAAAATTGGCGCGGTTAATGCTGGTTATCAAACCCTCCTTATGGTGATGAAGGGCCTGCCGCTCGCTTATTCAAAGGATATGCAGGAAGATAAAAAGACGACGTTCGAAACGTTTGATGCGCTCGAACTCGCTTTGGCGGCGATGGCCGGCATGATTGATGATTTGCAGGTGAATGAAGCGGCCTTACGTGATGCTGCCGCGCGTGGGTTTTCCACGGCGACGGATCTTGCTGATTGGTTGGTGCGGGTTCTTGGAACGCCGTTCCGCCACGCCCATGATGTCTGTGGACGCATTGTCGCCCTTGCCGAAGAGAAGAACGTCGCGCTTGATGCTTTGTCTCTAGCGGAGATGCAGAAGGTGGAGCCGCGCATCACCGAAGACGTCTTTTCGGTGTTGAGCGTCGACGCCTCTGTCGCCTCGCGCACGTCTTATGGGGGTACGGCGCCGAAAAACGTCGCCGCCCAAGCCGCCCATTGGCGTCAAACGCTGGCGGAACGGTCAAAAACGGAGAATGCCTAATGCTTCGTCGAATGGTTATTCTGGGCGTAACTGCCCTCTTTGCAGTCAGTGCGTGTGGCAAGAAAGCGGCGCTTAGAACGCCGTCGAGCGATTTGCCGCCAGTAGAAGAGACGGCGCCGTCCGAAGAGACAGCGCCGACAGAAGCGACAGAAACGGAAAGCTGAGTCCTCCCCGTGCACCATTTCACCTACAAAAATAGCGTTCTCCATGCGGAGGAGGTGAGTCTCGCCGCGATCGCTGAAGCGGTGGGAACGCCCTTTTACTGTTACTCCGAAGCGACGTTACGCCGTCATGTGAAGGTGTTTCGTGACGCTTTTGAGGGGCGCGACACGCTCGTTGCTTTTTCAGTCAAAGCAAACTCGAACATTGCGGTTCTCAAGGTGTTGGCGTCGGAAGGCGCGGGCGCTGACATTGTCTCCCTCGGTGAGATGAAACGCGCGCGCGCCGCGGGCATTCCTGCGTCTAAGATTGTTTTCTCCGGCGTTGGTAAAACCCGCAACGAACTCGCCGCGGCGCTCGCCGAAGGCGTTCATCAGTTCAATGTGGAATCGGAGAATGAGCTGCGCGTCTTGAACGCCGTAGCCGTCGAAGCTGGCGTCAAAGCGCCGATCGCGTTCCGCGTGAACCCCGACGTCAGCGCTGGCGGGCATGAGAAAATCTCCACCGGCAAGGCGGAAGATAAGTTCGGCGTGCCCTGGCGGCGGGCGCGGGCGCTTTATTCAGAAGCGGCGGCGCTGCCGGGCATCGCGGTGAAAGGCGTCGACGTGCATATCGGCTCGCAGATCACAGCGCTGCAGCCTTTTGAGGCGGCGTTCCGCCGGGTGGCGGATTTGGTGGCCGACTTGCGCGCCGACGACATCGCTATTGAGCGGGTCGATCTCGGCGGCGGGCTCGGCATTCCCTATGGCGATGAAGACGCGCCGCCGGACCCGGTTGACTATGCGGCGATGATCCGCCGGGTGACGGACGATCTTGGCGTACAGCTGATTTTTGAACCGGGCCGCATGATCGCCGGCAATGCTGGCGTTTTGGTGGCGCGCGCGGTTTACGCCAAGGAAGGCGAAGCCTCGCGCTTTTTGATTGTCGATGCGGCGATGAACGATCTCATCCGTCCGGCGCTTTATGATGCGCGCCACGACATCATGCCCGTCGCCGAGCCGGCGGTGGACGCTGAAGCTAGCCAATATGACGTCGTCGGACCAGTTTGCGAAACGGGGGATCGTTTCGCGAAGGCTCGCGCGCTTCCGCCGATCGCCGAGGGCGATTTGCTGGCGTTCATGTCGGCCGGCGCCTATGGCGCGGTGCTCGCCTCGCAATACAATACGCGCCCGCTCGTGCCGGAGGTTCTGGTGAATGGCGACGAGTATGCGGTCATCAGGCGTCGCCCGTCATTTGAAGAAATGATTGCGCTGGAAGCGACGCCGGAATGGTTGGGGTAAGGCGCCAAACAAAGGGCCAAAGCGCTTACGTTTTGGCGGCGTCGGCCCCAGCGAACTTCTTATGCATGAGATCTATACCGGCTTCGGGCCCGTAATCCATCTGCGCTAACAGTCGTTCGCGGTCGCGCGAGCGGAATTCTTGGATAAAGTCCTCAATCTGATCATCCGGCGTATTTAGCGTTTGTAATGTGGCGCGGGCGAGGGTGAGGCTTGATTCCAATGTCTCGCGCACGACGAACTCCGGATCGAGCGGCTGCAACTCGATTTCATGCATACGGTCATGGGCGACGGCCATGATCGGCAAGTTCGGAAAGCGTTGACGTAAAGCAGCGACCGCGTGGTTGACGGCTTCGGCGTCGTCCATCGTTAGCGCCACAGCGCAGGCTTCTTCCGCGCCGGCGGTCATTAAGACGTCGAGGCGCGAGGCGTCGCCATAATAGACTTTGAACCCGAAGCGTTCAGCGTTGCGGATGTGGCCCGGATTGCGGTCGATGGCGGTGACGTCATAGCCGGCGGCCAGCATCACCTGCGAGACGATTTGGCCCATGCGTCCGAAGCCGGCGATGATGACATGGCCCTGCCGCGACGGCGGCGCTTCGAGGTCGCCGGCGTTGTCTTCGTCCGCTTGCGTGAGGCGGCCCGCGCCCATCACCATGAAGGGCGTTAAGAACATCGACAGCGTGATGATCGCCGACATCAGCGTCGCTTGATTGTCTGTAAACAGAGCGGATGAGACGCCGAGGGTTAAGACGACGAAGGCGAACTCGCCGCCTTGAGAGAGAACGGCGCCGGTCTTCAGAGCGTCGCTAAAGGCGCCGCCAAAGATGCGCACCAGCGCGGTTAAGACCGCGGCTTTCAGGAAGACAAGGCCGAACGCGGCGCCGAGAACGATTTGCCAAGCATTGATGATGACGCCGAGATCGAGCCGCATCCCGATGGAAATGAAAAAGAGCCCGAGCAATAATCCGCGAAAGGGTTCGATGTCGGTTTCGATTTGGTGGCGATAGGCGGATTCCGCCAGCAAAACGCCGGCGAGAAACGCGCCGAGCGCCATGGAAAGTCCGGCCCAGGAAACCGCGAGCGACACCGCGGCGACGATAAAGAGCGCCGTCGCGGCGAACGCTTCGCGCGAGCCGGAACTCGCGACATAGCGAAAGATCGGGTTCAGAAGAAATTTGCCGGCGAGAATAAGCCCGGCGACAACGCCCGCCGCTTTGGCGGCGCTCACCCAGCCGGCCGCCGATGACGCGCCCGAAGCGTCCGTTACGGCAGCGCCTGCCAGGAACGGCATCACGGCGAGGAGCGGGATGACGGCGATGTCTTGGAACAACAGCACCGGAAAGGCGCGCCGGCCATAGGGCGTCGTTAAATCGCCGCGGTCTTTCATGAACTGTAGGGCGAACGCCGTCGATGAAAACGCGAAGGCGAGGCCGGCGATAATGGCGGAGGTCGTCGGCATCACGTCCGTCGCGACGAAGACGCTGGCGATCAGCGCGCCCGTCACGCCCATTTGTGCCGCGCCGAGGGCGAAAATGTCCTGTCGCAAGGCCCATAGGCGCGAGAGCGATAATTCTAGTCCTATGACGAAGAGAAAGAGGACGACGCCAAGCTCGGCGATATGAAAAACCCCTTCCTCCTGGTGCAGAAGGTTGAGGCCTGACGGCCCGACGACGACGCCGGCGGTGAGATAGCCTAGAATGGAGCCGAGCTTGACGCGCTGGAAAATCGGCACCGCGACCGCAGCAGCGCCCAAATAAGTCGCCGCTTGAATGAGAAAGTCGCCGCCGCCTGCCGCCGCCATGTTTGGGAAATCCTATTTTAATTTAGTGTACGCCAAATCGAGCATAGGCGGTTCGCTCGAAGGCTCCAATTGTCGTGCGCTGTCGTGTGGGGTTCTTTGTTGCGGCCATCCTTCGAGACGCAAACCTGCGGTTTGCTCCTCAGGATGAGGGCTGGAGCTTTAGACTGAATCCGCCCCTCATCCTGAGGAGCAGAGCCTAAGCTCTGCGTCTCGAAGGATGGCGATGGAAAAGAAAAGACCACTATACGGCGGTCGCGCGCTTAAGCGATGCCCGCTAATTCATCGAGACCGAAGGCGAGGTTGAGGTTCTGCACCGCCTGCACCGCCGCGCCTTTGAGGAGATTGTCCTCCGCCGCGACGATCGCCGCCGAGCGGCCGTCCGCGCTGACCGTGAAGCCGCCGAGAATGGCGCCGGTGAGCTCCGTGCCGTCTTTCAATTCAGGCGCTTCATTGCGCAAGCGGACAAGCGGCTCGTCTTTATAGCGCGCATGGTAGAGCGCCATCATGTCGTCAACGGTGAGCGGCGCTTTCAGCGGCATATTGCACGTCGTTAAAAGCCCGCGGAACGCCGGGTGCACATGGGGCATGAACCGAATAGGCGTTTTCAGATGATGGCTCATCTCCCGCTCATGCTTATGCCCTGCAAGGGCGTAGGGCATGAGATTGTCTTTCAACCGTTCCACGTCATTGCGCGGGCCGGGCGTGGAGCCGGCGCCGGAATAGCCGGAAATGCCGAACACCGTCGGCGTTCCGTCCAACCGATCCACGAGCGGCGCGATGGCGAGTTGCCCCGCCGTGGCGTAGCAGCCGGGATTAGCGATCCGTTTCGCGCCTTTAACGGCTTGGCGGTTCAGTTCCGGCAAGCCATAGACCCAGGCGTCGTCAAACCGTTTGTCTGCGGATAAATCAAGCAGCACCCGCTGCGGCGCCAGCCGTTCAAACGCGTCGATATAGTCGGCGGTCGCCCCGTCGGGTAGAGCGAGCACGACGGCGTCGGCGCGGCGTTTTGCGGCCGCTTCCGGGTCAAGCGCTTCGAAAATGCATTCATCGGCGTCTTCCGGCGCAATCTCGGAGACTTTGCGGCCCGCCCATTCCCGGCTTACCGCATAAGCGAGCATCATTTCCGGGTGGCCCGAGATGAGACGAATAAGCTCGCGTCCCGTATGTCCGCGCGCGCCCACAAGTCCGATGAGAAAAGGTTCGCTCATGATCCTTATTCCTTTCCACCAAGCGCTTTATCGGACATCGCGCCGGGCACAGGACCGTCAAACGAGTCCGGCAGGGCCGCGACGCGGTCAACCACTGCGGCAATGCGCGTCATGTCTTCTTCGCCGATCCAGAAAATTGTCCACTCGCCGCGCTTCACCGAGCCGCACGCCGCGTCATGGTAAAACGCGTTAAAGCCGTTCGCCGTACGCGAGCGCCAGTAAAAGACCGGGTTCCGCCGCACGAAACTCCGCCATATCGTCCGCGCTAAGCCTTCGCCGCGCGCGTCTTCAAGGACGGCGAATTTATCGAGATAAGTGAAGCCGTCGATTTTGGTGAGGAGCGCCGCAGCGCGATAGCTGTCCGAGACGATCGCCTCGTGCAAATTGAGGCCCGCCCACCAATTGTCTTTCAGTGGCCGTGCGAACGCTTCTTCAACGAGGCCGCGCACTTTCTTCTCATCAAGCGCCGAGGTGTTGTTCTCGATACGAACCGGTTCACCGCGGCGAACGAGGGTGCCCGATCCGCCATGGGTGAAGAGTTCTTTGACAAGCCCTGAAGGCGTCGTGATCGACACTGAAGACGACAAGGGCGCCGCGTCCAGGACCCGCGCGATCTCTTGCAGTTTTAGGCGCATACCGCCGGTCACCCAGTCGGCGTTCATTAATCCCTCATAATCCGTCGCCAGATTGATGGAGTGCATGGGCGCGCCGTGGCGATCGAGAAGGCCGCCGACGCTCGACAAGAAAACGATTTTGATCGGCTTCACTGCGCCGACGAGGGCGCGCGTCGCCGCGTCGCCATTGACGTTCAGCAATTGTCCGCCGGCGGAGACGCCCAAACAAGTGAGGATCGGAATGGCGCCGGAGCGCACCACGGAATTGACGAGGTCGAGCTGGACCGCTGTCGGGTCGCCGACAAAGCCGTATTTTTCCTCGTCCACATAGGCTGCTTCGATAACGCCCGAGGTTAGCGAGTGCGCTTCAACGCCTTGCGCGCGCACCGCTTCCACAAGCTTAATGTTCTCGCTCGTGAAGACGTCGCGGGCCACGTCAAAGGCGTCGGCGCGGGTGACGCGCAAGCCGTCGATTTTCTCTGTCGTGATGTTTTTCGCGTCAAGCGCGTCGTCGAGCTGCGGGCCGCCGCCATGGATGACGATCGGCGTCAGACCCACCGTATGCAGAAAGGCAAGCGCCGCGGCGGTCTCTTCCAGGGTTTCGGAGAGCACCGCGCCGCCGATTTTGATAACCGCGAAGCGTGTTTGGTCGACAGCAGAGAAGCGCTGCAGATAGGAGCGGATCTCCTTGCCGTCGGACATATTCGACAGGAGTTGAACGATCGTCTGCCGCGTCGTTTGGGGGGCGGGGTTGGTCACGACAACAGCGCCTTCATAATCGCTTTTTGTACGTGCAGCCGGTTCTCCGCCTCGTCATAGGCGATGCAGTTCGGCCCGTCGAAAACGGCGTCGGTGATTTTTACATTTCGGCGCATGGGCAAGCAATGGGAGACGAGGGCGTCAGACGTTTTGGCCATTTTCGCTTCATCGACAATGAAGTGCTTATGGGCGTCGCGGATCGGTTTCTCCGCATCCCAATTGCCGAAATAAGGAAGGGCGCCCCAGCTTTTGGCGTAGACGACCTCCGCGCCCGTATAGGCTTCGTCGATGTCGTGGGACACCGTCAGCTTACGGCCGTTCGCTTTGCAGTCGGTGACGGCCTGCTCCATATACCGACGATCGAGGACATATTCCTCATTGGGGCAGAGGAGCGTTACGTCCATGCCGAACTTTGCGGCGATCATCAGCGCGGAGTTCGCGACCGCCGTGTTCAAGGGCTTCGGATGATAGGTCCAAGTGAGAACAAACTTCTTGCCGTCGAGCGCGCCGCGGCCGTCTTTTTCGAACCGTTCTTGCAAGGCGAGAATGTGCGCCATCTCTTGGCAGGGATGGGTGATCGTCTCCATATTGATCACCGGCACGCCGGCGTATTTTGCGAAGGCGTTCAGAATCTTGTCCTTGCGGTCTTCTTCCCAGTTCTGGAATTTCGGAAAGGCGCGCACGCCGATCATGTCGCAATAGCGCGCCAACACGCTCGCCGCCTCGCGCACATGCTCTTCCGCGTCACCGTCCATGACGGCGCCGTCGTCAAACGCCAAAGGCCACATGCCCCCCGACGGCGACAAGACAACTGCATGGCCGCCCAATTGATGGGCGCCGACATCGAACGAGGTGCGCGTGCGCAGCGAATTGTTGAGGAACAAAAGCGCTATCGTCTTGTTCTTAAGGGCGTCGCCGAAGGGCGAAGCTTTTAAGGCGCGGGCCTCGTCCAGCATGGCTTGAAGAGCGTCGCGCGACCAATCGGCCGTGTTCAAAAAGTGTTTCATGGGCGTTGTTTTTCTTAATGTTTCGGGCGGGCTGATGGCCGGCGCGTCACCGAAACAGCCGTCTTAGTGGCAAAATGGGTTGAGGGCCAGTCTTTCAGGGCCAGTCTTTCCGCGACGACCTGAGCGGCTTTTTCGATCAAGCGGCGGTTATTTTAGGCGACGACTTTATCGTCGGCCCTTCTTAATCGCTGCCGCTGCGTCGCGGCCGCTGAGATAAGCCCCATGCACCGTCGATGGGTAGTCGCGGCTCGTCGCTTCGCCGCAGAAATAAAGGCGTGTCCCCGCCGGCGCGGACAAATCGTCCCGCATTTCGGGTCGTCCGCCCGGCGAAACGATGGAGTAGGCGCCAAGGGCATAGGGGTCGGAGGCCCAATTCGTCACGAGGGTGGCAACGGGTTCCGTCACCGCTTGGCCAAACATCGTTTTGAGGGCGGCGAGCGCGTCGGCGATGACGGCGTCATCATCGAGCGCCTCAAGGGCCCTGGCCTCGCGGCCGCCCGCGAACGCCACAAGAACGGGCGCGCCGACCACATTTGTCATGTTGAACCAAGAGGCCCAGCGCGCCTGGGCGTCGGACACCCGCAGGAAAATATTGATGTCCGGGTCCCAGAAAGCCGCATCGAACTGGAAGACGACTTTGTTCAATACCCCCATGCCGAGGCCGCTGATCGCTGCTTGCTTGGCGGGTGATAAGTCCGGCGAGAACGATAGGCCCCCGCCTTTCAAGACCCCAAGCGATACGCTGACGAGCGCCGCGTCGCCCTCGAACGTCTCCGATGGCGTGGTGACGCGGACGCCCTCGCCGGCGCTTCCATAGTCTATGTTGGTGACGGGCGCGTTGAGCCGCACGTCGACGCCGTCGAGGAGCGGCGCGAACAAGGCGTCATAGCCTTGGGGGAAAAGCTTATCGACGCCGCCAAATTCCTCGCCTTCCATAACGCCGGAAAGCGCCAAAAGGTCTGTGTCTTCGGCGTATTCCTGCTCGATTTCGAGGCTGACAAGCACCGCTATTTCGGCGTCGCTCAAACCGTCAAAAACGCCGTTCGTCTTAAGCGCGTCGATAAGATCCGCCGCCGTGGCGTTCGCGTTCTCGTCATAAACCCGGTCGGCGATCCGCCAAATGCGCCTCCAATATCGCGCGCTCGCCGCGAACATGGTGTCAGCGTCGCCGCCAAACAGGCGGACATTCTCGTAATCCCAATCATAAAGCGGCGCGCCGACTTGCCGTGCGAGCGCGTGCACCGGATTGCCGCGCGCGCCGTGGATCCAGCTCGCGCCGAGATCCATCGGAACGCCTAAATCCCGATTGGTCCAAATGCGCCCGCCAATGCGATCGCGGGCTTCGAGCACCACAACCTCGAAGCCCGCGTCGACGAGGTCGCGCGCCGCTTTGGCGCCGGATATGCCGGCGCCGATGACGATGACGCGGCCCTTGGTCAGGCCGAACGTTTCCTCAGCGCCGCGCGCGCACGCCTGCGTCGCCATGGCGGCGGAGACGCTGGCGGCGATATGTTGAATGGCGGCGCGGCGTGAAAGCATGCCCGAAAAGGCCCCCCTAAAATCCGTGATTTTTCCCGTGCCGTACCCTAAGCACAATCAAAGCTCGAACAACAGACGACGCGGCCGCCGCCGCCGTACTCCGCTCATTTGAGGATCTCGCCCATGCGCCCTGACACGCCGCCGAAAGCCCCGACACGCCTCGCCGATTATCAACCGAGCGATTATCTCGTCGACGCTGTAGATTTATCGTTCTCGCTCGATCCGGAAAAAACGCGCGTCGCCTCGAAGCTTGCCGTCCGACGCCGTGACGGCGTTGCGGCGGATGCGCCCTTGGTGCTCGACGGCGAAGCGCTTGACCTCATCGCGGTGTCGGTGAACGGCGAAGCGCTACCAAAAGAACGCTATGACGTCAGCGAAAAGACGCTGACCCTAAGCGATTTACCGTCGGCATTTACGCTAGAGATAGAGACGGTATGCAATCCGACGGCGAACACCTCGCTTTCAGGGCTTTATGTCTCCAACGACATGTTCTGCACCCAGTGCGAGGCGGAGGGCTTTCGCCGCATCACCTATTATCTCGACCGGCCGGATGTGATGTCGGTCTTCTCCGTACGGATAGAAGCGGACAAAGCCCGTTATCCTGTACTCCTGTCAAACGGCAATCCTGGCGCCAAGGGCGATCTCGCCGACAACCGACATTTCGCCGAATGGCGCGATCCGCATCCAAAGCCGGCCTATCTTTTCGCGCTTGTCGGCGGCGATCTCGCCTGCGTGGAAGAGCGCTTCACGACGCGTTCCGGGCGCGAGGTGCCGTTGCAAGTCTTTGTTCAGCACAAAAATAAAGACCGGTGCGATTACACCCTCGACGCTTTGAAACGCTCGATGAAATGGGACGAAGATGTCTTCGGGCTCGAATATGACCTCGACGTCTTCATGATTGTCGCCGTCGATCACTTCAATATGGGCGCAATGGAGAACAAAGGGCTGAATGTTTTTAACTCCGCCTATGTGCTCGCCTCTCCAGAGACGGCGACGGACGCGGACTATGAAAACATCGAATCGATTGTCGCCCATGAGTATTTTCACAATTGGTCGGGCAATCGCGTCACCTTACGCGATTGGTTCCAGCTCTGTTTGAAGGAAGGGTTCACGGTCTTTCGCGACCAGGAATTTTCCGCCGATATGCGCTCGCGTCCCGTTCAGCGCATTAAAGACGTGCGCCGTCTGTGGGCGGGGCAATTCCCCGAAGACGCCGGACCGCTGGCGCATCCGCCGCGTCCGGATCATTTCTACACAATCGATAACTTCTATACTGCGACCGTTTATGAAAAGGGCGCGGAAGTCGCGCGGATGCTGAAAACTTTACTTGGCGAGGACGCGTTCCGGCGTGCGTGCGATCTTTACTTCGAGCGCCATGACGGCGACGCGGCGACCATCGAAGACTTCGCCAAAGTCATGGAAGAGGCGAGCGGGCGCGATTTAACGCTCTTCATGAATTGGTGGACGCGCGCCGGGCGCCCGAGCGTTGCGGCGTCAACGGGCGTTCTGGGCGCTGGCGGCGGCGATGTCGTCTTCACCCAAAAGACAGAGACCGTCGCGGGCGGCGCGGACGACGCGCCGCGGCACATTCCATTGGGGTATGCGCTCTTCGGCGCCGAGACGGGCGCGCCGCGCGGCGCCGGGCTTATTGAGCTGACGAATTCGCAGCAGACAGAGACCATCGCGCCCGATAGCGACGACGAGCCCGTGATTGTCTCCTGGCTCACGAACTTTTCAGCGCCCGTTCTTTTGACGTGCGAGCGCACCTTGAAAGACCGTTTGGCGCTCGCGGCCAACGACCCGGACGCTTTTAACCGTTGGTCCGTTGTTGAAGGCCTATGGCGGGATCTAGCGCAGGACGCGGCGGGGCATGATCGCGGGATCGACGCTCGCGAGACCTTGGATGGGCTCACTGTTGCGCTCGGCTCCGCCCTTGCTGACGCTGAGGCCGACCCCGCGTTCACGGCGCAGCTTTTCAGTCCGCCGAGCGCGCCGGATTTAACGCGCGGCCTAGAGGTTTTTGATCCCGCCGCGATTGTCGACGGCCGCAATGCGATTCGGCGCGCCGTCGCGGAGCGGCTGGAAACGGAATTGGCGGCTGCTTACCAGCGCCTCCAGTCCGATGCGCCCTATTCCCCGGCGGCGGATCAAGCGGGGCCTCGTGGCTTAAAGAACGCCGCTTTGTCGTTGCTGGTCGAAGCCGGCCGCGACGATCTCGCCGCGGCTCAGTCCGACGCAGCGCGCAACATGACGGACAAAGCGGCCGCGGTCGCCGTCTTGGCGAACAGCGAAAGTCCGCTGCGGGAGCAAGTGCTCGCGGACTTCTATGAGCAATGGCGCGGCGACGATTTAGTCGTGAACAAATGGCTCGGCTGGAACGCCCAAGACCCGAGCGCGGCCGCGCTTGAGCGCGTCAAAGGCTTCCTCGACCATGAAAGTTTCGACATCAAAACACCGAATAAAGTACGGGCGTTATTGGGTGTCTTTTCGCATCACAATATGAAGCGCTTCCATGCCGCCGACGGGGCCGGCTATCGCTTTGTCGCTGAGCAAATCCTTGCGATTGACGTGCTCAATCCGCAGCTCGCTGCGCGCATGACGGGGGCCTTTGAGCTTTGGGCGCACTTGGAAAATGGCCGCCGCAGCCACGCGCAATCAGCTCTTAAGGCGATGCTCGACGGCGAGGTTTCGACGAATCTGCGAGAAATGGTCGAACGCCTCTTGCCAGCCTGACGGGTAGGCGCGATAGCTCCCCCTACCAGTGGATGACGAAAGCGTGACAAGACGCGCCGAATAAGAATAGTTTCAAAATGGTAAACCGCGCGGGGCGGGCGTCGCGATATGCTCCGTTTTTAACGAAACACATCACCTCTCGCCCTATGGACGGGGCGGCACCATGGGCGCGATGGCTAGCGATCTTTCATTTCATGATAAGGCTCTTCGCGGTCGCGCCGCATTGAACCAGGGTGGCGATCAGGCGGCCGAAGCACGCCATTTAAAGCGGGCAGAGGCGCTGTCGGCCCGCCGGCTGATGGCGCTCGCCGGCTTGTTCATGGTGGCGCTGGCCGCGATTTTTGTCGGCAAAACCGGAGAGGAAGCGGACGCCCGGCGTACGGAGACGTCTTTGCGGGTTTCGCAAGCCGCCGCCGGGTGCGCGCGCGAATTGTCCATTGCGTCGCTGACCGGCAAGACTGTGCGCACCGTCTTATCGGGCTGCCATCCGGGCGGGGTCTCGACGGTTTATTACTTGTCCACAGGCGGTGACATTTTGGCGCTCGCCGGCGCCTCAGATGAATTCGAGATTTCGTCTCCGGTGCTCGGCAGTCTTCCACTCGACCGCAGCGTTGATATGGATTTGACGCTGGTCTCCGGCGAGGCGCGCGCATCGTGGCGTCCGCTCGACGCCGGCGGCGCGATTTTGGTGGCCGCGCCAGCGGGCGATATCGACCGCCGCAGTCCCGTCTTCTTGACCTATCTGTTGCTTTTCGCCGCCACGGGTCTCGTCGTGATGTCGTTGATGGCGGCGTTTATTCGCCAGAGCCGCGCCACCAACACCGCGGCGCGGGCGGTGGTTGCGCTTAATGACTCAAAAGAAGCGCTGGCCTCAGGTCGGGCGAGCGCCTGGCGGTTTGATCCGCAAGCGCGGTCGGTGAGTTTCTCTCGCTCTTTCCTCGAGCCGTTAGGCCTTGGCGCGCGCGATCGCCGGTTTTCCTTGCGGGAGATCACGGCGCTGGTGCATCCGCGGGATTTGCGCACGGCGATTTCCATTTTCAGCGGTGAGACGGCCGGCGCGATTGACGGCGTCGTGCGCCTTCGCAGCCCGACGGGCGGCTGGTCGCGCGCCTACTTCCGCACCTCGCCAGACGCGACGCGGTTAAAGCGCTCTGGCGTGGCGATCGATCTCTCCGGCGCGAAGGCCTTTGCGCCGGGCGCGGCCATAGCGCAAATGCGGTTGAAAGACGCCATTGAGAGCATTCCAGAGGCCTTTGTCCTGTGGGACGCCCAAGGCCGCCTCGCCGTATGGAACGCGCGTTTTGCGGCGATCTTCCGGTTGAACGCCAAAACGATCCGTGTGGGCATGTCTTCGAAAGAACTGTCCGAAGCCGCGCAGGTGGGCTCGGAGATCGTTACGAATTACTTTGCGCCAAATGCGCCGATCAATGAGCAAAGCATCGAAATTTCTTTACCGCGCGATCGCTGGCTTGCGGTGTCGCGCCGGCGCACGGCTGAAGGCGGTCTCGTATGTGTCGCCTCGAATGTGACCGACGTTAAACGCCGGGCGCGAGCGCAACTGCGCAAAGAGCGTGAGCTGAAGGAAACTGTCGCCGATTTAGAAGCCTCGCGACGCGAGCTATCGGACTCGATGCGTAAATATGAAGTCGAGAAGCATCGCGCCGAAGACGCCAATCGCTCCAAGAGCGAGTTTCTCGCCAATATGAGCCATGAGCTGAGAACGCCGCTCAATGCGATTAACGGTTTTTCGGAGATTATGCAGTCGGAGCTTTATGGCCCGCTCGGCGATCCTAAGTATAAAGAATATATCGATGATATTCTTTCAAGCGGTCAGCATTTGCTGGCGCTGATAGAGGATATTCTCGATATGTCGAAGATCGAGGCCGGCAAGATACAGCTGTCGCCGGAACGCGTCGATCTTGAGCGGGTGTTGAACGAATGCGCCCGTCTCATGGCGAAGCGCGCCAATGATGCGGGCGTTGCGCTCAACGTCTCTGTCGCCCATGCGCCGACGGCGTTCGCCGATGCGCGCGCGGCCAAGCAGGTTGCGCTCAATCTTTTGTCCAACGCCGTGAAATTCACCCCCCATGGCGGCGAGGTCTCGCTCACCGTCGAGGCTGACCTTGATTGCGTGACGGTCATCGTGTCCGATAGCGGCGTCGGCATCCCGCGTGGTGACCTATCGCGCCTCGGTGCGCCGTTCGAGACCGCCGATAATCAGCCATCGAATAATAAGCGGGGGTCTGGATTGGGCCTTGCGCTGTCGAGTTCTTTGATGGAGTTGCAAGGCGGATTATTGGCGATTTCGTCGGACGAAGGCGCCGGTACGGTCGCTTGCGCCTCCTTCCCGCGTCGCCGCAATGCGAAAGCGCGCGTCCCCCATTTTATTCGTCAGTCAGCGCATATCCTGTCGCGTCCTGAAAAGTTGGGCGCACGCGCCGCCGAGCGTTCCCTGGTGCGGCCGGAAGCAGCAGAATAAAAGTGCCGCATTTGATTCTGCGTCGTGCCGGCCTTCCGTCTGCTTGGGCTGATTGAAAAGCCGCAACACGAGAGCGCCGACCAGATTAAAGTAACCGTATGGATGGTTTACTCAACAGCGGCTTCAGCGAGGCGCAGACTGACCGTTTCTTGGTCGACATGCTCGATTTGGATATCAAAACTATATTCTAGCGCTTCAAAAAGCGCCTCTACATTACCGACTTTGAAATAGCCGTCGAAGCGAAGTTGTTCCAGCGCCGGGTCGTCGATCGTAATTATTAAATCAGTATAGCGACTGATTTCGTCGATCACGTCAGGCAAGGGATCGCCGACAAACGCCATCAAGCCTTGTCGCCATGAAAGTGTTCGATTGATGTCCGCGGATGAAAGCGCTTCAACTTTGCTCTCGCCGTCTTCGATGATAATCGCGTCGCCTTCTTTAAGATTGGTTGGAATAAGGATCTTCTCTGGAACGGCGGCCGTGTCGCGCGTCTCTGTTGGGCTCGACGATTGGCTGGTCGCCTGATCGGCGACGCGGACTTTTCCTTCAGTCACAACCAGTTGGAAGTCGTTTTCTTCCGACCGCACAGCGAATGCTGTTCCCGTCGCCGTAATGGCCCGTCCGCCAGCGAAGACAATGAAGGGGCGGTCTTTGTCCGGCGCCACCGTAAAGTGCGCTTCACCGCTGAGGAGGTGAAAGCGCCGTTCTTTGTCTGTGAGATGAACTTCAAGACGGCTGTTGGTGTTTAAAACCGTTGATGATCCGTCGTCGGTTTGAATTGTTTTCTGCATGCCAACCGCTGTGACGTACGCTTCTTGTACGGTCGGTGCGCCCGGGAAGGGCCGTATGATAACGGCAAGTGCAATGAATGCGAGCGCCACCGCCGCTGCGATTGGCGCGGAGCGATGATCAATGTCGACCCCGTAACGCTCAAATAGCGTCGGCTTCATCACAAATTCTTGTGACGGTGAGTAAAGTCCGTTTAACGCATCTGCGGCCGCAAGGTTTCCACAATGACGGGAAAAAGCCGCTTCGTGCTGCGCGCTGCGTGAGCGCCATGTGTCCAATGCTGACTGTTCTTCCGGAGACAACGACCCCGCGTCGACGCGCACGGCCCAAGCGGCCGCCTCCTTTTCAATGTCTTGCAATGATGCAAAGTCACGAATTTTGTCAGTGTCGGTCATTCGTTCGTATCGCTATCGGTTGGTGAGGCGCTGCGCGCTTTCTTTAGCGGCGTAACCCCGTCAACACTATTTGGATCGGATGATTGCCGCCGTTTTCGTTCAACAAGGCGGGTTCTGATATCGTCTGGGTCGTGTCCTTGACGGCGTAACGTGTCTTCGCACTGTAAGACGCTGGCGGCGACATATTTTTCCGCCGTGCTAATCGGCACGCCGAGGCGGCTTGAGATTTCCTTGTACGACAATTGTTCCATTTTCCGTAAAACAAAAACGCGCCGCCATTTCTCTGGCAACGCCGCTATCGCCTGGGCGAACGCGTATAAAGCCTCCTTATCGGCAAGGCGCTTCTCCGCCGAAATTGCATTGTCATCCTTTAAGACCATCGGATCATCAGAATCCTCCACATAAACAGTGGATATTCGTGACAGTCGCGATATTTCGTTTAGAGCGAGATTTTTCGCGATCCTGAGCAAATAGGCCTTTGGCGCACGAATCTCGTATTTCGCCTGAGCGGCGAATGCATGAAGAAAAGTCTCCTGCATAAGATCGTCTATTTCGCTTTGGCGGACGAAATAGCGCGATAAAACCCGCCGGATGGCGGGTTTACTCTCGATATAGACCTTCAATAGGCGATCCACAGGGCTGTGCTTTCTTCCCTCAAGCGCTTCTCATCGCGTTTTCCGTCCGGCTTTTAACTGGCTGCCGACGGTCACGCAAACGGCGCCTTATGGGCGCCGCATATCACGAGACGTCATCCCGGGCGGCGGAAAAACTGGCGCCAGGTATTCACAGTGAAGTCTTTGCGAGCGATACGCAAAGTCATACGTGTCGCGAGTTTGGGTGTATGAAGTACGCATCCGTTCACATGTGTAACGGTATGGATGTGATATAAATGCACCGATATTATGAATGCGTATTTTATTTGATGATTTATCGGCGGATTTGCGGATGCCTCTTGTCTCTAGTCACGAGGCCCGCGAGTTGACGTCGAAGAAACGGTCGCCGCGACGCCGCACATAGAGGAGGGGTTCGTTTGCTTCGAGCAGGCTTATTGGGACTTGCATGCGCAATTTCCGCGAAGTCTGGCGCGTGGGCGGATTGTTCCGGGGTTGATGATTCCGATACGGACCAGACGACGTATCGTCTGGATATTCCTGCGTCATCGCTTGGCGACGCAACGGACGCGCTTGTCCGTCAAACGGGATTGCAGATCCTCTTTCCTCATGGGCTGCGGACGGCGACGGTTACACGCGACGTGACCGGAGAATTTACGGTCAACGAGGCGTTGTGCGAGTTGCTGCGCGACACCGGTTTAGCTGGCGGGTTCACCCAAAGCGGCGTGATTACAATCGCGCGCGCGGGAAATGAGCCAAAAAACCGGGAGGGAAAAGTGGCGACTGTAAAAACTAAAGCATCTTTGCTGGCGAGCGTTTCGGCGTTCTTGTTCGGCTTTGGAGGCGCGAACGGCGCATTTGCGCAAACCGGCGCGGACGATGGGGCAACGGACGAAATTATCGTTGTTGGTCGTTCGTTCCGTGACCCGTCTGACTCTGCGGCGACAAAACTGAATATTCCGCTTTCGGAAACAGCCGGTCAGGTGCTAGTACTGACAGAAGATTTTACCGACGCGCTGGGCAATATCGGTGTTCTGGACACGTTGGAATTTCTACCCGGCATTTCAAATACGAGCACCGGCGGCAATGGCTTCTTTCTCATCGCGCGCGGCTTTGGTCTTAATAGCGCCAACGGCTTCCGATTAAACGGCGCGCCGCTCGGCTCGGATGTCATTTTTGACCAAAGCGCCCTGTCTCGTTTTGAATATGTAAAGGGCGCTCAAGCGGCATCCTATGGCCAAATCAGCGCAGCTGGATTCATCAACTTAGCGCTTAAAGAGGCAGGCGACGAAGCGGCCGGCAATCTGCAGGTACGGGTCGACAACAATTCGGGCGTTCGCGGCGAGATCACATATGGCGGGCCTTTGAACGACGCTGGCACCGTACGCCTCTTAGGAAGTCTCGCGCGTGAAACAAACGATACGCAGTACGAGAATAATGTTGACGGGTTCGAATCCAACTCAGCATACGCAAATTTGGCTATCGACTTCACCGATAACCTTACCTCAAAGTTCTACCTCTATTATGATAAAAGAAATGGGCCTCTCATTGACGGACCGTCGGCCGGTGTCGATTTGACCGATCCTGCAAACGCGCAATTCATTGTGGATTATATAAGCCCCGAAGCTTATTTTAACCCTTACAATGGCGACAATACGGAATCCTTGTTCTTCCAGGCCTACACCGCTTATCAGTTCGACAACGGTCATACACTTTCTGGATCCTTCTCGGTGACCGATTCCTTCCGAGAGAATAATTGGTCTCTTCCAAGCGGTTTCGCGCCCCGTTTCAGCAGCTTGGTCAACTTAACGCCTGGTACAGCGGGCTTTGGCTTAATAAGCCCTCAAGACGTGTTCTTCCGTGATCAAACGGATGTACTGACAAGATATGCAGAGATACGGTATAGTGGCGATGTGCAAATCACTGACGACGCCGTTTTCAACTTCATCGTTTCAGGCGAACACTATTTTAATGAAGCGATCGGCGTAGACGTTGGCTCGAATTTTGACGCGGTGCCGGCGACCATCTCCGCCATCAACCCTGTTTACACGGGCGGAGATCCGTTCAACGTTCCCACCGATACGCTTCGGGACGTGTTCCAGGACAGCGATCAGAAAATTAATTCGATTTCTTTCCTGTTCAGCTTAGATCTCTATGATCGCCTGCGCATCAACGGGGGCATTCGGCACGATGACTATAGAGGTCGTGACGGCATTGATGACCTTGCGAACGCGGACACCTTCACAAGGGGAACGCAGAGTTATTCCGCTTCGATCGCGTATGACATATCTGAGCAGTTCACGGCATACTACGCGTATTCAGACGGTTTTGAGTTCGTCAATGAATTAGATTGTAATGGAAACGTAACGCCTCCTGAAGAAAACGTTACTCACGAGGCGGGCCTGAAGTGGGAGCCGAACAGCGGCCTTCTTGGCAGTATTGCGGTCTTCGACAACTCAGCTACCAATTCGTTAACGTTCGATGAGTGTCCAATCGGCTCTTCCAATATTAACGGCGCTGTTGTGTTAACCGACGGTGAACAAACGGCGCGCGGCGTTGAGCTTGAACTGGTTGGACAGCTCACGGAAGGTTGGAGTTTTGGCGGCGGCGTCTCGTATATCGACGACGTGTTTGGCCAGTTCGATTTTGCTGAAACGCCGAAATTCTCGTTGAACTTCTTCACGACCTACGACTTCCCGGAGGAAAGCGCGCTTGACAAGTTTTCCATCGGCGGCGGCATGCGAGCGATCTTTGGTCGTCGACTCGCTAGCGCCAATGATTTCTTTGGGCAGGAAGACGGTGATATTCCCGCAAGCGTTGAAACGATCAATGGCATACCGCTTGCTGATCTTTTCGATACAGACGGAAATTTCCTGGCGGATCAGATCACCACGTCAGAAGATGACTATGTTCTTGTCGACGCTCTAGTCGCTTACGAGTTGACGGATAAGATCTCCTTGCAGGTTAATGCGCGCAACCTGTTTGACTCCTACTATCTGCAAAGAACGTTTGCTCTAGATTCAGGCATTATCGTCGGTGAGCCGAGAACGGTGCTTGGGACGGTTAACTTCGACTTTTAGATGCTGTCTTGAAGTCGATTTTGTAAGAGCGTCTCCCTGACCGGAGATCGAGGTCAGGCGCTAGATTGGAGGCCGTTTTGCGGCCTCCTTTCTTTTTTTGTGATTACCCAGCAGGCGTCATAATCTGGTGAGAAACGCCGCTTCATCATCCAGGGCGCACGTTAAAAACTTCGCGGCGGCAGCGCCAACTCATTCAGTCCGGTTTTTCGGTTTTCTATGCGAGATGCGCATCGTTCTTTTGCGCAGCAACGGGCTTACTGACGTTCATCCATCGGCGGTGGGCCGCGAAACGGTCGCCGCCGACCGCGCCGTTCATTAATACGTTCTTCCTGCGCTTCAACGAGCGCCTGCCGTTCATCTGCTGACAGACTTTCAAAGACGTCGAGCATTAACCCCATGCGGCCGCCTTCGAGCGTGCCTCGTAAGGCGATGAGGTCTTGCAAGGCTTTTTCCGCCGCTGCGCGGTCAAATGGGTCGGCGCTTAAAGCGGCGCGGACGGCGGTGCGGCGCTGTTTCATTTCTTCCCAATCGCGGCGGATCTCATAGCCCTTGCCGCGAGCGGCTTTGCGGACGGCGGCGCGCGCCTCAGGTGATAGGGCTAATGTCTCACCCAAAATGTCGCCGCCATGGGGCGGCGGCGGGCGGCCATGCGGCGGACCGCGCCGTGGTCCAGGCCCGTCGTCAGGGCCGGCTGCTTGCTTATCAAAATGCGGCGTCTGCGAAGTGTTATCCCGCTCCGCGAACCACTTGCCGGCGAGGACGCCGCCTGCGAACACATTCAACACAAGAGAGAGCGCGAGCGCTATCGTTATTCCACGCGCCATAAGCTCTCCTCTCCGGCGTAAAAGGCCGTATCGCTAAAGGCGTCGCTCAATGTTGAGGTGAAGTAGGTCAGCGCGAACTCTTGTTCGTCTAATGCGCTGGAGTTGGCCGCTAAGCTTGGGCTCGACGCACCGGGCGCGCTGTTCGTCACGACACCAATTGAAAATCCAAGCACCGCTACAGCTGCAAGTGCGCCTACGCCGAGCCTGGCGCTTGCTAGGCGTACGTTGCTGAAAATTGCGCTAAACCATTGACGGGCGCCGATAGAGCCGTGCTTGCGAAAACCCTCCGTGCTGACATCGGCCGAAGCGGCGTGTTGCGGATAGAGGCGGTCGAAATCATCGAGAATCGCGCGCTGCAAAGGGTCGCTCGCGGCCGGCGCTGGTGCGGCGTCGAGGAGCGTGTTCAACTCCGCCTCCGACAACACCGTGCCGTCGTCTTTATCCGCTGACGTGCTTTTATCTTTTTCGTTTTCGACCATATCTGTCGTTCTTTCACATCACTCCGTTAAGGCCTCTCGCATGGGCGCTAAAGACGCCTTTAGCGTTCGTCGCGCCCGCGCCAAAAGGGATTCTACCGCCTCAACGCTTGCGCCAAGAATCTCCGCGGCTTCGCCGTTTGAGAGTTCTTGATAATGGCATAATACGATCGCCTCACGTTGGCGCGCCGGCAAGGCTTGCAAGGCCGCCTCTATTGTCGAGGCGCGATCGGCGGCGATCAATTGCGCTTCGGCGCTGGGGCTCTGGTCAGCGCGTTCGGGCGCTGCGTCTTCCGGCGCTTCTCGTCCGGCGCGGCGTAGTCGATCAACACACGCGTTTCGCGCGACACGGTAAAGCCACGTCGAGAGTTGTGCCTTTCCAGGTGTCCAGGCGCCGGCGTTTTTCCAAAGCTTTAAAAATGTCTCTTGCACGACGTCCTCCGCGGCGGCGCGGTCATTCAGGAGGCGATAACACACCGCCATTACTTTATCCGTATGGCGAACAACGAGTTCGCTAGCGGCCAGGCGATCGCCGCGTCCCGCGCGCGCAATCAGAGCGTCGTCATGTTCGGCGCCATGATGCCCAGCCCCGTGATGCCCAGCCCGATTATGCTCAGCGTTACTTCGAGAAGAATTGTGTAACGCATGATTGGGGTGCGTTTGCTTGTCCGCCGCCAAATCGCCCAAAATCCTTTTGTCCCGGTCTCATCCGTAAGCGCGCGCCTGTCTTTGTTTGCACCCGCACGCAACCATAGAAGCGCGTGCGGGCGATGATAGAGCGCGGGCAGCGAATTAGAAACGGCCGCGCGGCCCACGGCGTTTCGGTTTTTCGTCCTCCGTCAAAACGCCGTCGCCATTTTTGTCGAGTTCGGCGAATCTTGCCGCGGCTGCGTCCTCAAACTCAGTGCGCGATACGACGCCGTCGTCATTTTGATCCGGAAACCGTTTCTCGCGCATTTCGGCGCGCTTTGCTTCCCGATGCGCCTCCATTTCCTCACGCGTCACATAGCCGTCATTGTCAGCGTCCGCCTCTTGGCCGCGCGTTCGCGCCGCATCTGCGAGGTCTTCAATTGCGACACGCCCGTCGCCGTCCGCATCGAGTTTATCGAACATCCGTTCGCCGGGATCTGCGCTGGCTGCGCTGAGCGCCACGAATCCGACCGCTGCGGCGACAGATGTTAAGACTGTCAGAGTGTGTCCAGTTTTCCGTTTCATATCGTGTTCCTTCCTCATGCGTTTGCCTTAACCCACGGTTTCGCCGCGGGAAGGGTTATTGAGCGCCAAAGCGGGCGGCGTTCGCCCCGGATACGCGGCGGCGGGCGGGCTGCCGCGTCAGGGGGGGGGAGGGGACAGACCGGAAAAAACGCCGCCCTTATTGCTTTGACACCCGTTAAACGAAGAAGCCGCGCGATTCCGTCGGTTTTTTTCCGCGCGCTTCAAACGCTGTCGCTGCGTGGCTTTCGGGGGTTTCAAGCGCTCGTGTTTTGGCGCGTTGGCCGCCGTCGCCGTCTAACGCGATTGTGAGCTGGCCCTTCGTTTTGCGGTCGAACGGGGCATCGACGAAGCAAATGGCGGCCCGGTAACGCGGCGAAAACGCAGCGCTGGTGACGCGGCCGATTGGCTTTTCTTGGCCTTTATTGCTGCCCGCGTCGCCGGCGAAAACTGGCGCTCCAGCGGTGATATGATCGGCGTCGGCGACAAGCGTCGTTAATCGTCGCTTTTCTTCCGCCTCGCCCATGGCGCGCCGCCCGTTAAACCAGGCCCGATTGAGCGGCGCTAAATGCGCCGCGCCGATTTCTGGCGGCCGCCGTTTGCCTGATGTGTCATCGTTATAAGAAGCCAAGGCGTGATTAGCGGCGCCGTGGGATTGGTCAGCAGGCGTGAAATCGACGCCGGGACGGGCAACGCCGCCTTCAATTCGCATAATTTCGCATGCTTCGACCCCGACGGGTATGGGGGCTTTGTTATCTTGCACGCTCTCTTGGCGTCCAGTTTGGGAGCCGCCAAGTGCGCGTCCTCCGCCGCCATGGCGAACGCGTTCCCAAAGGGTGATCGCCTCTTCAGCCGGAAATATGATCTCGACGCCTGACGCTCTACCCATGGCCGTTGGCCGCGCAAAGGCTTCCACGCCGCGCACATGCCCATGGGAGGCGAGCGCGTCTCCCGCAATTGCGAAACCGGCCGCCGCTGCGACCTTCGCAGCATACGGTCCAAATAAGCCAAGCGCCGCAACGGTCTCGGAGATGTTCTCGATGGTGACGTCAAAACCGCGTGCAGCGACGGCGAGGCGCCGGTCAATCGGCCCCGTGGTTGTCGCAAGATAGCTATCGCCGGATAGTCTTGTCACGTCGCAAAAATCCACCACGCGGCCGGTGCTATCGAGAATCAAGCCGCGTGCGCTCTCTCCGACGCCGATGTCTTTGACCGGTGCGCTCGTCAATCGGCCAAGCAGCGCCCCGGCGTCATAGCCGCGGACGGCGTAGCGGCGTTGCACACCGAGGTCGACCAACGCCGCTCCGCTATCGAGCGCTGCATACTCCTCTTCGACAGTGGTGTAGATGCGCGCTGCCGCGACATTATTGATGCTCGTCCACTCATTCGCAGCGCTCTCGCCAGCGAAGGCGGCATAAAGCGCTGAGGGGCGCGGCTCTTCCGGCGTCGTAATTTCAGCAAAAAATATCATGCCGTATCCTGAAGGTGTCGATGATAGCGTAACGCGTCGTCGGCTGCGCGTCGCCCCGCGGCGCCGGTTTGGAAAAGGCCGATCTGAGCGCCGGAGCCGCAATAAAAATATCCGGCGAGACCGCCGGCGTCCGCGGTGAGCCGCGCCAATGCGGCTTCGCGCAAGATGACGTCTGCGCTTTCTTCTTCGACGATTTTGATCGCGCAAAGCGCGTCCGCAGCTTTATCGTCAAAAGCGTTGAGCGCCGCTCGAACGGCGTCTTCAGCGTCAAGTCGCCAGCGTCGCTTACCGTCTTTGTCTTGGGGCGCGGGCGGGGCCGGCCATAAACGTAAAACGCCCGTGGCGCCTGCGGTGGGCGCTAGCGCATCATTAAAGGCGGTTGGAAAAAACAGCTCGCCCGGCGCCTCAGGGCAGAACCGGCCGGCCCGCGCCATCCTGTGCGCACGTTTTAGATCCTCTAATGACGCTAGACGGATGTTTCTTCGTTTGTAATCGTCTTTGAAAAGAGGGCTGTCGGACTTTTCGGCAAAGGCCAAATGTGCGGCCACCATAACAGGACGTGACGCAGCCGTCTCAATCGCACGAATGAACTCGATATTGAGGTGGTCGCGTCCGATATGGTCGAGAAAAGCCGCGCGCGGTGGATAACAGGAAATGACGATTGGCGCCCTGATTTGTCCGCCGTTCGTAAACTCGACGCCGGCGACGCGATCCCATTCAATAAGAACGCGTTCCACTTGCACGGCGTAGCGATAATCGACATTTGCGCCTTGGCCCGCTCTGCGCAAAGCTCGTGCGAGGCCCCGCGCGCCGCGATCGACCGCGCCGACGCCGCTTTGTAAACCGGCGATCTCGCCGGCGAAGCGGCGCACTAGTGAGAAAGCGGACATCGGCGCATCGGGACGAACGCCGACGCCACGCGAGGCTTCGGTTGTTAGAATATCGGTAAACGGATTTTCTGAGAAAACGCCAGCGAGCGCTTCATCAAGGGACGTTAAAGCCCAATGATCAAAAAGAGCGCCGAAATGATCTGGCGGTCGGCCCGTTTCGAAATAGGGGCGCAGGGATTTTCCGAGGGAGAGAATTTCCTCGGTGATTGCGTCGGCGCGTCGGCGATCCGCATCGGCGACGTCGCCTTTGAGGGTCGCTAAATCACTAACATCGCCGCGCGCGGCGAACCGGCTTTGCGGCGTGCGCCAATAACTTGTCGACATACGCCGCGCTGCGAAGCGCAATCCATGACGGTATAGATCGAGGCGCTGAAGAACCGCTTGGTCAAGGCCGAAAAACAACGTGTCTCCGACATCGCAAAAGAACTGCGGGGCGAACTCTTCCGGCTCCGGCGCGGTCATCGGCATGCCGCTTTCGACAATAACAACGCGTAAGCCGGATCGCGCCAGAAGTGCGGCGGCGGCAAGGCCGTCGAGGGGCGCTCCGACAATGATGGCGTCGACCCCGCCTTCTATCGTCGCGCCGCGCGGTTTGTCTTCGGCTGCATGGTGCGGCGTATGATTCCCGCTATGTGTTGGGGGTAAATTTTCGCTATTTTGCGGACTTGCGTCTGCGTGTGGGCTTGCTTTTGGGGCTCGATCTGATGGTGCCGCCGCTACGTCCTCGCCTTGCTGTTGCGTCGACAAGCCGTCTTTCTCTGCGGATTTCTTGGATACTTCGCGCGCCGAGGACTTTTGGCGATCTGGCGTTGCGCGTGCGGCGTCATTCATCGGCGATGATCTTTCTAGCAAGCGCGACAGCCGCGCCGACGGGATCGCTGACATCGTTTGGTGTCGCAATGGCGTTGTCGTCGGGCGTGTTGCGGTCGGGGCCTATGTCAATGCGAACGTCAATTGCGTTGGGGCGTTCGTTAATTCCAAAACGTTCTTTGATGCGATCATATGCTTGTCGACCGAGCGCTTTGCGGTCTTGGTCGCTCCATGGACGCAACTCGCCGTCATCGGATAATTGATCCGGACAGTAGGGCGTGTACGCTGTAATTGTACGATGATCGAGTTCGACCAATAGCGGTAGCTGTTCCGGGCGTCGCCCTTCGGCGATCGCATCGCGTGCCTCGGCGAACTCTTCGCGACTGTCGATGATATAGGTTCGTTCCCCGTCGCGCAGTTCTGGCGATTGCGGGTAATCGTCGAAAACGATGCGCATAAATGCCGATGCTCCGCTGAAGCGTGACAAAGGCGATCGACCGGTATCCGGATAGAGGCCCGAAGCTTTCGCGACGGCGACGCCTGAAGCCATGGCGGCTTTCGCCGTATAAAGATCGCCTGGCCGTAGCTTTATTTCGATAAGGTTTGGCTTCACGCGCGATAACGTTTCTACGCCGCCTTCGACGACGGTCACGCCGGCTTTCGCGACCGCTTTCTCTAATGCGTTTCGAAAGGCCTCGCCACCGCGTGAAGCACGAACCGGCCAAGCGCCGTCGTCCAGAAGGCCGAGCGCGGCGGCTGAGCCAGGTTCGTCGCCCGCAAGTCCGACGGTGATTAACGCTTGGGCGGCGATATGCGTCTTCAGCGCTTCGTCGTCGAAATAATCATCGAGATACTCATTCAGTGTGCTGATGGGGGAGCCGTTTAGGTTGGCTTCTCGCGCGTCGCTGAGCCGACTTGGACTGACGCTCAGAGATGGCAGGCTCGCTTTAAAGTCCGGCCATTGGAGAGCGGCGTCGGCGTCACGCGTCGTCAGGGTGCGCGTCATGTCAGCGTCGTTTGCAAAGACGGACAGTGTTGTCGGTGAGGGGGCGGCGTCTGTTCTTTCGGCGCTGCTGTTATTGGCCGACTTTAAGGCAATTTTAGTTTCAGTAAGGGGCGCTAGCGTCATCTCAAGGTCTTCAAGGCCGAGAAGGCGCCATACGGCGTTTGGCACGCCCGGACCGGCGAGGCTCGCCGGCGCCTCTCCGCCTGATTTGACGACCAGAACAGCGCCGCCGTCGATCGCCGCGCAGCCGGCGGCGGCAAGGCCCGCCGTATCCGCGCCAATGATCGCCAAATCAAACCGCTGGCTGGATTTTTGTCCGGCCATTCTGGGTGCTCCTTCGCACGGGCGCTTGATGGTGGTGCGTTACTCCGCGGCGCCGATGTGCGTATCATAGATCGATTTGACGGCGGCTGTGCAATCCGCCAACCGCGCCTCGGCGCGGGCGAAGTCCGCCGCCCCCAAACTTTCGGCCAGCGCTTCGGCGAGCGCGCCGCGTGGGGCTCTGCGTGTGGGGTCGCCGGCCCCGCCCGCCCCGTGGGCGGCGCGCTGCAATTGCAGTACGATTTCGAAGGTGCGATCGGCCTCTAACAGCACTGACGCCTCGACGTCGCTCAATGCTTCAATGTCGACCAGCGCCGTCGTTAGGGCGCGCGGGTTGTTAATTGGCATGCCCGATAAAAGCTTGGCGTTTTGGAGGGCGAGATACTCCAAGACGAAGTCGAGATCTGTCAGGCCGCCGCGAACGGTTTTGACGTCCCAAGGCGATCGCGCCGGCTTTGCCTCGAGCAGGCGCGCGCGCATGTCTCTGACGCCGATCAATAGCTTATCGGGTTCGGTAGGCGCTGCTTGGATGTCGCCAATGATGGTTGAAAGCTTTGCGCAGTGCGCCGCGTCGCCGGCGATGACCCGTGCTTTAACCAACGCCATGCGTTCCCAGATCCACGCGTCCGAGCGATAATATTGTTGGAACGCATCAATATGCGCTGCGGCCGGTCCGGCGCGGCCGGACGGCCTTAACTGCATGTCCACCTCGTAAAGCGAGCCTTCTTCGGTGGGGGCCGTCATCGCCGTCAAGAAACGCCGAACTAAACGGGCGAAATACTCCGCCCCTGCGATCTGACGGGGACCGGATGATCGCGCATCGGGCGCACAATCATAGATGAAAACGAGATCGACGTCTGACACGGCAGTCATCCGCCCAGCCCCTAGGCGACCGAGGGCGACGACGGCGAGGGCGCCGTCGATGTCGCCATGAGCGCGTTTCGTTTCCGCTTCGGCGAGCGGTAACACCGTTTCAATCGCGCGTTCCGCGATCGTTGCATAGGATGCGCCAACGGCGGCGGCGTCCGCCCGCCCGACAGCCATCGCCGCAGACACTTCAAACCGTGCTTCGCGTGCGGTGCGCCGCACGGCGTTCAGCCCGTCTTCATAATCCATCTCGGTCGGTGAATGGGCGTCTAACGCCTCGGCGGGATCGGTCTCATTGCTCGGCGTGCGCGGCCAAGAGGCGTCCGTCATCGCTTCAATAAGGTGATTGCGGTCCGCAAGCTGACGGCCAAGGAAGGGTGAAAACGTCATGATGCGGATACAGATCTCGAAAACCCGCGGATTGTTCACAAACAAAGAAAAAATCTGCAATCCGCCAGGCAGTCTTTGCAGAAATCGATCAAAGGCCATAAAGGCTTCGTCCGGCCGCTCCGACGCCGCGAGCGCCGTTAAAAGGCGCGGGGTGAACTTCGTCAGTAATTCGCGCGAACGCGGCGAACGGGTTGAACGAATGTCGCCTGCATGCCAACGGCGCACCCTTTCAGCCACCGTTTCTGTTGCATCAAACCCCATGCCTTCGAGGGTTTTGAGCGTCGCCGTATCATAATCGACGCCGGTGAAACTTAAGGACCCCGCACCGTCGGACAGCGCTTCTTCACGGCCGAAAACGTCTGAAAAAATCGTATGAACGTTGCTGAGTACGCCGCGCAATCGCTTTTCAAAGGTCGCAAGGTCCGGTTCGCCGTGAAACGTCGCGAGGCGTGCGGCGGCGGCTTCGCTGTCCGGCACTTTGTGGGTTTGTTCGTCTGCTATCATTTGGATGCGGTGTTCGACGCTCCGCAGATAACGATAATGAGCGATTAGCGCGTCGGCCGTTTCTCCAGTCATGGCGCCGCGATCGGCGAGCGCCGTTAGCGCCTCGACCGTGGCGCGCGCCCGTAGACCGTCATCGCGGCCGCCGAGAATAAGTTGTTGGGTTTGCGCGATGAACTCAATTTCGCGGATGCCGCCACGCCCTGTTTTTAGGTCATGGGATAAAAACTCGATCTCGGCGCCCCCTTTTGCGGCGTGAATTTGTCGTTTGATGGAGTGGATGTCTTCGATCGCCGCATAATCCAATGATCGTCGCCACACGAAAGGTCGCAGCCGCGCCAAATAGTCTTTGCCCACGCCCGCATCGCCGGCGGCGCAGCGGGCTTTAATATAGGCGGCGCGTTCCCAGTTTTGACCGTGCGCCTCGTAATAAGCTTCCGCCGCGTCAAGTGAGACCGCTGCTGCAGAAACGCCCGGGTCTGGTCTCAGACGAATATCCGTACGGAAAACATAGCCGTCGCCGGTTTGATCGCTGAGACGCGCAAGCATGGTTTTTGTTGCTGCGACAGCGGCGGCCTTCGCCGCTGGGGGGTCAATTTTGCGGTCGGTAAAGTACGGTGCGTTAGGATCGTAGACAATGACGAGGTCAATATCGCTTGAGTAATTAAGCTCATGGGCGCCGTGTTTGCCCATGGCAATGACGGCGATCCCGCATCGTGCGCTCGGGTCTTCAACGCCCTCGAAAGCGTCAATGTCGAAACCGCTCTTCGGTGCGCGTAGCGCCATGTTAAGGGCGCTGCGGCAGGCGGCGTCGGCAAAATTCGACCACAGACGGGCGGCGGTTAAGACGTCAGCGACGTTGCCGACTTCAGCAAGGCCGAGGCAAAGGGCTGCGCGCGCTTTCGCCCGTCGAAGGCCTTTGTTCTGTTCGTCCGGCGTCGGCGCGATGGCCGCCGCGGCCGCTTCCTCCAAAGCGTTGGCGATTGTTGTTTCCAAAGGCGCGTTAATCGCTTCAGTGAGGTGGGATCGATAGCGCGTCGCCAGTCCGGCGAGATAGGGCGATGCGCCGGCGACCCCCTTCATCAGCCGCTGGGCTTTTTCCGGTAGAGCGTTGAACGCCTCAGCGCCGAGACGCTCGATGAACCGGTCCGCTGCGGCGGCGTCATGGGGCGCTGGAATGCTGGTGACGGCGTCGATGAGATTCGGCAAAACGGATCTTTCTCAAGAAATCACGGCGGCGGCACAGGTTACTGTCAGTGTAGCGTAGAAATGAAATAAGGCGAAGGCGCTGGTCGCGACACGAAAATGCGACGGATGATCCTTCATCCGTCGCAAGGCTTAGTGGTTTCCTATAAATTTTGTTTCGAGAGTTATTGATCTCTCGCGAGCGTGTTCAGTTTAGCATCCGGCGGCTGTCTTAAGGCTTGATGATGGTCGGAAGCGGAGCCCTTTCGATGCTTTGATCTTGATCTCTTCGCCTGTCCTTGGGTTGCGGCCCTTGCGCGCGGGACGCTTGGTGATGGTGAACGTGCCGAGCGTGCCGATCGTAAATTTGCCCTCTTTGCGCGATCGTTTCAGTCCGCTTTCGATTTCACCGAAAACAAGTTCGACGACGCGTTTCGCTTCAGCGTTGGACAGGTCGCCGGCCTCGGCGACATTTGCGATAAATTCGGCTTTGCTCATTTTTCTCACCCTTTTCAACTTAAAGTCGTTAAAGCGCTGCGATCGACGGTGTCGTTTAACCTGCGTCAGCATAAGAATGCGGGCGCGCGTCACGAAATGTAGTGTCAACGGCGCTGCATCCATGAGGAAAAAGTGATTTTTCCCCAGTTGCAAGGGAAACCAGGCATTCTATCAATCAGGAGACAGATGAGTAGCTTAATTGGTGCGTTCCGTCGCGCCGAAGGTCAGCGTGACCGTAAGGCCATGAGGACCGTCTTTAGGCGCGGACGGCGCCGGCGTTCCGTCCGTTTGAATCTCGACTAGCGGTTCGAGTACTGATGTCGTAGACGGATCACTGTTCGAAGCGCTTCTCGAAAATGCGGGATCGGTCGATGTCGGCGGCGCGAGTAATGCGGGCGCTTCCGCCGATTGTGGAATTGTAATTGACGTATTGTCCTCGCTTGTATGCGAGAGCGTGATCTCGGCCCCATGGGCCCGCGCGATCGCCGTCACGAGGCTGAGCCCAAGGCCGCTGCCGACGGAGGTGCGGCTGCGCTCCAGGCGAACAAAGCGTTTGAGCACCGCTTCGCGCTCTTCTTCCGGTACGCCGGGGCCGTTGTCAGCGACGGAAAATGCGATTTGACCATCCGGCGTCGGGCCGACGCGAATGTCGATCTGATTGCCGCCGATTGCGTATTTCAACGCGTTGTCGAGAAGGTTGGCGAACGCTTGCGCAATGAGGGCTCGCGAGCCGCGCACAGGCGGGCACGGGGCGCAATCGAGCGTTAGTTCGAAGCCCGCTTCGCTCGCCGCCGGTTCGTAGAGTTCGGCCATTTCATCAGCGATGGCGGTGAGATCGACGGCTTCCATCGCGCCAGCGCCCTCGCCGGATTCGATGCGTGCAATCGAGAGAAGGGCGTTGAACGTCATGATCATGCGTTCAGAGTCTTCCAATGTCGCCCGTAAGACATCGTCTTTTTCGTCGGCGTTCGACTTGATCGCGTCGTTTAGGCGAGCGCGAATGCGCGTCAGCGGCGAACGTAGATCGTGTGCGATATTGTCGGACACCTCGCGCATACCCGACATTAAACGCTCAATTTGGTCGAGCATTTCATTGAGGTTCATCGACAGGTGATCAAGTTCGTCGTCTGAGCCTGTGAGCGTGATGCGCTTGGAAAGATCGCCGTCGCGAATGGCGAGCGCGGTGCGGTTGACCGCGTCGACGCGTTGTAGGAGCGAGCGGGAGAAGCCGGCGCCAATCAGTAAGCCGAAAAAGATCGTCACCGCGCCGATGCGCGTCATCTGCGCTTGCGAGCGTTGGCGCAAGGCTTCCTGGCTGGAGATATCGCGCGCGACGAACACAAGGAATGACGTTTCGGCGTCTGGCGAGGTTTTGAACTGTCTGATTTTGCCGCGCCCTTTGCGGGTCTCGACGCCTTGCTCGCGGCCCGCGGCGTCCACTTGCGTGCGTTCATAGGTGAAGTTGAAAAAGTCCTCCCGCGCCGCGAGGGCTTCGGTGGGCAGGGCGGTGAGATTGCCGGCGAGCAGCGCGCCCGACGGCGCCCGGATCAGCATATAAACGCCATCGTCGCGCCATGCGGCGCGGTCGCGAATGAGGCGGCGTAAGGTCGCCGGGCCTTCGCCGGCGAAAACCTCCGATAGGACTTGCATATCCTGGTCGATGATTTCGTCCGTCTGCCGATCGACGACTGAAAATGTGGCGCTGTAGAACAAGACGCCGAGAACGGCGACGGAAAACGCGAAGACTAAGACGTAGACGACCGTGAAGCGAAAGGTCGTCGTCCGCCAAAGTCTCTTCAGCGGTACGGATCCCATCCGAAACGCCACGGGCTTTTTCCTTATCACTTTATATCGACACTTAGCATCGAAAGGGGGTGCTGCATGGCGCCTTGGGGTATGGCGGCGTACCTACTGTTTTAGGGCGTCAGCAATTAAGCTTACCTTATCAACGCTATTCAAGGAAAGCCGAGCTCAGCGGTTAAAACGACCCTAGCAGGGATAGAGGCTTCTTTTACAGCGCGGGTACTAACGAGATCGGTCCATTCAAGCGACGGCGCTGCTTCTGAACAAAGCGAATTGCACCGCTCGCGCCAATTTAGTTACATAAACTCCGGAAAGGGCGGCTTTTGTCCAAAAGCGACAGGAGAAGCCGGTTTGATAAAAACAAAAAAAGGACGAATCGTCATGAAGCGGTTTGGCGTTTTCAATGTAACGGGTTGGGTGGTTTTGTCTGTTGCAACTTGCTTGAAGACAGCATGGGCCGGTGAGCCCCCCGATTATCGGGCGGAAGCGGAAAGGGCGATCGACGCGTTTGATGCCACGGGGCTGGTCGCTACGGTGATGATTGATGGCGATATTGTCTATCTTGATGCGTTCGGTAAGGCCAATGAAGTCACCGACGCGCCGGTCACCACTGACATGCTGTTCCCGATTGCATCTATCTCCAAAGCGTTCACTGCGACGGCGCTTGCTATCCTCGTGGACCGGGGCCTTGTGGAATGGGATGCGCCTATCAAGACGTACATTCCTGAATTTGAAATGTACGATCCTTGGGTCACCGAGAATTTCTCCGTACGAGATGCGCTGACGCATCGCTCGGGACTGCCGCTCGGCGCCGGCGATCTTCTGTTTTGGCCCGACGGCGAAGGGAGTTTGGAGGACGTTCTGAAGGCTCTTCCTCATCTCAAACCAACGACTGGGTTCAGATCAGAATATGCGTATGACAATCTCCTTTACGTTGTGGCCGGCGACGTCGTCACGCGAGCTTCAGGCAAGAATTGGGATGAATTTGTTACAAAGGAGCTCTTTAAACCGCTGGGAATGAAAAACTGCGCGGCGAACGGCGCAAGGATCAAGCGCGGAAAACCGGTCGTGACCGGACATGAGCGCTCGCCTGGCGATGCGGAAGGCACGCCAATGTCTGACCTGACAAAGTTTCCAGATTGGCTTGCGCCGGCCGGAGGTATCTATTGCCCCGCCGGCGATATGATGAAATGGGCGCAATTTTGGTTTGATGGCGGCCTCACGCAAAAAGGAAAACGCCTTCTTAGTGAAGAACAAGTGCGAGAGGTTTGGGAAGGCGTTACGCCAATTAAACCGCGCGCGCCGGTTGCGGA
Organism: Pseudomonadota bacterium; assembly: GCA_039814575.1. GTDB lineage: Bacteria > Pseudomonadota > Alphaproteobacteria > Caulobacterales > Parvularculaceae > MED-G105. The sequence continues at coordinate 81,623 of JBCCAY010000006.1, read as the reverse complement.
CAGTAAGCTGTCAAATCTTGCCCTTTATGCGCTTGGCTGGCGTGTACTCGACTTTGACGGCTCTTTATTGGTCGAACACTCCGGCGGCGCGCCGGGCGTCGCCAGTAATTTCATCCTTCTACCCGAAAAAAAGGCTGCGATTTTCGCATCGTCGAACGATTACCGCCAAACGGCGCACGCATGGACCTATCAGATCGCGGATATGTTGATTGACGGCCAAGACGCCGACTTAACACAGCAGTTTGGCGACGGGTTCGCGGCGCAGTTAGATGACGCAAAAGACACCGTTTCCAGCGCCGCTGAGCCGCCCGAGGACGCCGCTGCGCCGACATTGGGCTTGGCTGAGTATGCGGGCGTCTATCGCGATGCTTGGTATGGTGATGTCACGATTACAAATAACGTAGACGGATTAGCTATTGATATGAGCCGGTCCGAGCTTCTGGACGGCCCGCTCTCTCATTACGATGGCGATCAGTTTGTCGCCTTTTGGCCGGACAGAACGCTGAAGGCCGACGCTTTTGTGAATTTTGTGGTGGAAGACGGCGTTGTCACCGGGATGACGATGAAAGCGGTTTCCGACATCACGGATTTCTCTTACGACTTTCACCACCTTGATTTAAAGCGAGTAAGAGCATCTGCCGAGTGATCAGCAAGAGGATAATATGAGGGCGGCGCCACGCGCTGGGGAAGCCCTAATGCTTGATAAAGTTGAAACCTGTTCTGTGGATAGCCGTTGCTCAAAAGGCAATTAGGTGCTCAGTGAGCAAGTAGATCACCGATGACGATCACCCGTCATCGGTGATGGTGTATCCCGCCCCGCGCACAGTCTTCAGCAGCGGCTTGTCGAAGTCCTTGTCGATCTTTGAGCGCAACCTTGAAACGTGGACGTCAATGACGTTCGTCTGCGGATCGAAATGATACTCCCAGACGTTTTCTAAGAGCATGGTCCGAGTCACCACCTGGTCGGCGTGGCGCATCAAATACTCCAGCAAGCGAAACTCCCGCGGCTGCAGATCAATCTTGCGGCCAGCACGGCGCGCCGTGCGCGTTAAAACGTCAATCTCCAGATCGCCGACAGCATAGCGCGTCGTCACATTCGACGGTTGAGCGCCGCGCCGTTTGCCGAGGGCTTCGACGCGGGCGAGCAGCTCCGGCAGGGCGTAAGGCTTAACGAGATAGTCGTCGCCGCCGGCTTGAAAGCCTTTCACGCGATCGTCCACTTCGCCAAGCGCCGATAAGAAAAGGGCCGGCGTATCGTCGCCTTCGTCGCGTCGGCGGTTGAGAATGGAGATGCCGTCGAGTTTCGGCAGCATGCGGTCAATCACGTAAGCGTCGTAATCGCCGGCGGAGGCCATATTGACGCCGGCCTCCCCATCAAGGGCGTGGTCCACGACGTGCCCCGCCTCGCGAAGGTTTTTCGCAAGGTGCGCGGCGGCGTCGGCGTCGTCTTCAATAATCAAAATACGCATGGTTGTAATAATGGCTGCAAACGGGGGCGGTCGACAACTATCTTTTAGCTAATGCGTTGGCGTGCCGCCCTTTTTTAAGATTTCTTAAGGTTAGCCGTCGCTGAGCGCTTCGATCGCTAAGGCGGTGAACCGTTTGGCGCCGCCGGCCTCAACCCGCAGCATAATCGCTTCCTTGCCTTCTTTTGCCGCGGCCTCGACTTTTTGCTTAAGGGCGTTGCGGGTCGTCACGGCTGCGCCGTCCGCTTCCAAAATCACGACGCCTGGCCGCAGGCCCGCTTCGCTCGCGGCGCTGCCCCGCGCGACATCGGTGACGACAACGCCGCTTACATTATCGTCGAGCCGATAGCGATCGCGTAACTCGTCCGTCAGCGTCGCTGCGCCAAGGCCAAGCTCTTTGTCCATGGAGTCCTGGCCATTGTCGTTAGCGGGCGTTTCGGCCTCGTCCTCGTCGCCCTCAGCGCTGCGTTCGCCCAATTTCACGCGTAGGGTTTTTTCTTTGCCGTCCCGTAAAAAGGCGATGCGCACTGTTTCGCCTGGCGCAAAAGATGAGACCGTGCGCGACAAATCAATCGTGTCTTCGATGGCCCGGTCGTTCAGCTTTAGGATCAAATCCCCCGCCTCAAGGCCGGCCTTTTGCGCCGGTGTGCCCGGCAGGACATCTTCAATAAAGGCGCCGGTGGTGGATTCGCGGCCGAGGGCGGCGGCCATGGTGGTGTCCAGTTCCCGTAAAGAAACGCCGAGCCAGCCGCGGGTGACGGAGCCATTGTCGACGAGTTGTTTGACGGTCGCTTGGGCGATGCGGGCGGGAATGGCGAAGCCGATGCCGACGCTGCCGCCGGTCGGTGAATAGATCGCTGTGTTGACGCCGACGACGCGGCCCATGAGGTCGAAGGTGGGGCCGCCGGAATTGCCGCGGTTAATCGGCGCGTCGATTTGGATATAATCGAGGAATTGCCCTTGCCGGTTCTCCCCGCCGATCGCTGAGACAATGCCGCTCGTCACCGTGCCGCCGAGCCCGAACGGATTGCCGACGGCGACCACCGTTTCACCGACGCGTAAATTCACGTCTTCGGCGAATGTAACGAAAGGCTGGCCTTTCTTCGGTTCAACTTTAACGACGGCGAGATCGGTGAGGGGGTCTGCGCCAATGAGCGTCGCTTCTAATTCGTCGCCATTGGCCAGGCGCACTTTAATAACGTCTGAGCCTTCAACGACGTGGTTATTGGTGACGATATGGCCGTCTGCGTCGACGAAGAAACCAGATCCTTGGGAGGCGAGGCGCTGTGTCGGCGGCGCTTGGCGTTCTGCGCCCGGCGCGCCTTCGCGCTCTTGGAAGCGATCGCCGAAACGGAATTGGAAAAACTCTTGGAACGGATCGGCCATCGGCCGTTGTTCCACCTCGCGCTCCACGAGAATGCTGACGACGGCGGGCGATACGCGCTCCACAAGATCGGGGATCGACACCGAGCCGTCATTGATGGCGTTCGGCGCCAAAAGACGCGGCGCCTGCGCCGCGTCGGACGGTGAGAAGGGCGACAGGGTGAAGGCCGCTGCGGCGGTGAGGACGCCCGCAGCGAGCGCCGTCGCCGTGACCCGCGTCGATCGCGCTTGCGCTACGGCGCGAGGGCCGCGTGAATAAAGGGTGTCGTCCGAACGCATCTTACTCTTGGAAGATATCACAGTCTTTGTTCTCCAGGTCTTTTTGGTCTCGTTTCAGCGGTCGCCCAGCACCGTCCCGTCTCGCCAGGAACTATGCACGAGGCTCATGGCGGGAAACGGGCCGCATTCATTAAAATTTGTAAAGAATTCAAAGAAGGGAAGAGGTTATAGAGACGCCTTCGCTCAACATTCTGTGAACTGGGCACTTATCCGCGATTTCCAGGATCCGCGCCCGCTGTTCAGCGTCGAGAGGCCCGTCGAGCGTTACCGTTTTTTCTAAGGCGAGCGCCACATGGGCGTCTGCGCCTTCGGCCCGGCGCACGCTCACGCTGATGCCTTGAAGCGGCCATTTTTTGCGGCGGGCGTACATGCGGGCCGTGATCGCGGCGCAGGCCGCAAGGGCGGCTTCGACCGTGCGGGTCGGATTAGGGCCGAGATCGCCGCCGCCTTCTGATTTCGCGGCGTCGATGATCAAGGGGTAGCCGTCGATGGAGACCGCGATCGCCAACGGCTCGCTCGCGATTGATTGCGCCTTCGCCCCATCCTTGAAGGCGGCGGCCTTGAAGGGGGCGACGGCTGACACTGCGCTGTCTTGTGGTGCGCTCGATGCTTGTGCGCCGTCGATATAGCGGCTTGCCCAAGCGCACAGGACGCTTGCAGCGTATTGCGCGTCCTTGGTCTTGCTTAGCAAGTGATCGGCCGTATCAAGACTGGTGAAGCTTTTCGGATGTTTGGCGGCGATGAAGATTTTCGTCGCATTGTCGATGCCGACCGTTTCGTCTCGCGGGGCGTGCATGATTAGGAGCGGCATCTTGAGGGCCGCCGCAGCGGTCAGCACCCGTTCATTGTCGAGATCATCAAGAAATTGCTTTTTGATCGTAAACGGACGACCGGCGAGTTCAACGATCGCTTGGCCTGTCGCCGCGATTTCGGCGCGTTTTTCGCCAAGCTGCTTAACCACATGGTCCGCTTCCGCGGGCGCGCCGATGGTGACGACGCCTTTGATTTCGGGGATGCGTGTCGCTGCAACGAGCACCGCCGCGCCGCCGAGGGAATGACCGATGATCAAAGACGGCGCTTGGTGTTCGGCGCGCAGATAATCGGCGGCTTTGATGAGGTCATCAACATTGGAGGAAAAATTGGTGTTGGCGAAGTCGCCTTCGGAGGCGCCAAGGCCGGTAAAGTCAAAGCGCAATACGGCGACGCCCATGCGGCTCAGGCTGCGGGCGATTTCGCGCGCGGCTTTTATGTCTTTCGAGCAAGAAAAACAGTGAGCGAATAATGCAACGGCGCGTGTCGGTCCGGCGGGTGTTTCTAAGGCCGCCGCGAGGCGTTCGCCGCTGGAGCCTGGGAATTCGACTTTCTGAGTTGAGGCGGCGTTGGGCATGGGGGTCACCATTTGGCTTAGCGGCGGGACAGCCTTCAAAGCCTAAACTGATGGTGGATGGCAAGAGCGCGTCTGCTTTTGTGATGGTCCTACGAGGCCCTTAGTCTTGCGGTGCGCCGTTCGTCGCGATGCCCCGTTGTTCCGGCGCGCCCATGGCGAGAAGGCGCGGCGCTTTCTTTTGCATGTCTATGAAGTCCGACTTTGATGCGAGGCCCCGCCAGCCGTCGGCGATCATGCTCTGCGCTGTGGCGCCGCCGAGGGTCATGCCGGGCCCCAGCAGGATAAAGACGTCCGGTGCAAACTCGCGCATCGCTACGGTGATCGCCCGGGTGAAATCATAAGGTTCAATAACTTGCGCGCCGAGCGTGTAACTCCACAATGCATTCAAATCGCAGGCCTTTGGCAGCCATACTGCGCCGCGACCATCGATGAGCGGCGTTTGTGGCTGTTGAAACAGCGACGCTGGCAATGTCGCTCGGCCCTTTTCGGCGGTCGGGCGTTGTAATTTCGTATGGAACGCGGCGTGGTTGGCGAGCCGCATGGGGTAACGCTCTTGCACGCGCGGCAGGCGTTTCTCCGCGACGTCGAGCGCCTCCGGCGTTCCAGCGAGGACGAGCATACCGCCGAGATGAATCGAGACATAGAGCCCCGGCGTTTCATCGATCAGTTTTAGAAGTGCGTGGCGCCCGCCGTCGATCTCCCGCCAGTCTTCATCGACAAAGGGGTAAATCATCTGTCCACCAATAAGCGCGTCTTGCATGATCGCGCCCATCGTGTTGACGACGTGAAAGCCATTGTCGGCGCTTAACGCGCCAGCACAGGCGAGGGCGCTGTACCAGCCCATGGAGTTGCCTGTCGCCGCGACAATATCGAAAGCGTCTCGGTCGATGTCCAGAAAATCTGCATAGGAACAGGTGTAGATCAGACCGGACGCATTGTCGCCGCGGGTGAATTTGGCGACGGCGTAGCGCGCCGCGCCGTCGAGCCTTTCAAGGCTTTCCTGCCCCAGCGCCGCGCGCACGGCGTCGAAACCTTTGATGAGATCGCTTTTATCTTGGTGGAACCGATTAAAGTATCCAAGCTCGCTGGCGTTATAGACCCCACGTCCCGGTGCGATAACGACTGCGGTGCGGCGACTCATCGGGATGGCTCCTTCAAAAGCGCGCGGGCGGCGGCGATAATGCCGTCGCGCGAGGGCAGCGTGGCGCCATAGGCGGGCCCCGTGGCGATAAAGCTGTCTTCGGCGGCGACCCGCGCGACGTCGATGCGGCCGTTTTCTAAGAAAAGCGTCGTCAGGGCTTCGCTTTGCGAGCCGGTGCGGCGGCATTCATCGACAATGAGAATTTTTTTGCAGTCTTTCGTCGCTTCTAAAAGCGCTTGCTCTGGAAGTGGAGCGAGCCATCTTAGATCAATGACCTTCGCATTGACACCATCTTCTTTGTGCAGAATTTTCTCCGCCTGACGTGATAGATAATAGCCATTAGCGTAGCTAACGATGGCGAGGTCCGTCGCCGCTTCATTGTGAGTGCCGATCGCGCCGATGGGCGTTGTAGCGTCGTCCGTCGGCGTCGGGTAATCGAATGTCCAACCGCCGTCGCCGGTTTCATGGAGGTCACGGGTCATATAAAGCGCGATTGGCTCCAGGAATACGATGAGGCGCTGTTCCTCGCGCGCAAGACGCACGCATTCCCGCAACATTAAGGCCGCGTCGCGCCCATTCGACGGGCAGGCGATAATGAGACCCGGTATATCGCGCATCACGGCGATGGAATTGTCGTTGTGAAAATGCCCACCAAAGCCTTTTTGGTAGCCAAGGCCGGCGATGCGCACCACAATTGGATTCGTGTACTGACCATTAGAGAAGAACGGCAAAGTCGCCGCTTCGCCGCGCAGCTGATCTTCTGCATTATGGAGATAGGCGAGGAACTGAATCTCAGGGATCGCAAGAATATCATTGTGGGCGAGGCCGACGCCGAGGCCCAATATCGACTGTTCGTCGAGGAGCGTGTCGACGACGCGGTGGGCGCCGAAACGCTTTTGCAGTTTCTGCGTGACGCCGTAAACGCCGCCCTTGCGGCCAATGTCTTCGCCCGCCAAGACGATGTCGTGGTGCTCCAGAAGTAAGTCCGTCAGCGCGAAATTGATGAGTTTCGCCATGTGCTGCGGTTCGGCCATGGCCCGTATGTCAGCGTCGGAGAACGTCGCGGTGCGGATATTTGCGCTCGGGCGTGGTCGTTCGGGCGTTTCACGCTTTGGCGGAATAAGGCTCGCTATGACGTCGTTAGCGGATTTCAGTTTGGGGCGGGCTGCGGCGGTCTCAGCGGCGCGGGCGACGCGCGCGCCTTCGGCTTCATAGGCGGCGGCGATCTCGGCCGGCGTCATAACGCCTTCGTCAATAAGCCTGCGCGCAGTGAAGAGAAGCGGGTCGCGCGCTTCGTCGGCTTCGATTTCGACTTTGCTAAGATAGGCGGATGCTGCGTCCGGTCCGGCATGGCCGTACAGCCTGACGCATCGCATATGTAAAAACGCGGGTTTCTTCCGTTTGCGGACCCATTCAGCGGTTTCTCGCGCCGCAGCGAAGGTCGCGACGACGTCGAGGCCGTCGCATTGCACATAACGAAGGCCTGGCCGTGTTGAAACCGACGCTTCAACCCAGTCTTTTGGGGTTTTTACGGAGATGCCAAGACCATTATCTTCGCATACGAATAAAAGTGGCAATGGCGTTGATTGATAGGCCGTCCAAGAAGCGGTGTTGAGCGCCCCTTGCGCGGTTGAATGGTTGAGCGATGCGTCGCCGAAACTGCATAAGACGATCCCGTCAGCCGAAAGCGGCGGATTGGATGGTTTAACTTTGCGCGCCAGTCCGATGCTGTAAGCAGCGCCCACTGCTTTCGGCAGATGCGAGGCGATGGTTGAGGTTTGCGGTGGGATGTAGAGCGTTTTTGATCCAAGCACTTTATGGCGTCCGCCGGAAATCGGGTCGTCAGCGCCGGCTGTGAAGCTCAAAAGCATGTCCCATAGCGGCGTTTGTCCAGGGACTTGCCGGGAGCGTGCGATTTGAAACGCGGCGTCGCGATAGTGAAGGAACGCCATATCGTTCGGACGAAGCGCCCAAGCGATGGCGGCGTTTCCTTCGTGGCCAGACGACCCAATCGTATAAAATCCTTGGCCCTTTGCTTGTAAGTGTCGCGATGTGCGGTCAAGTTGCCGGCTTAGAACTTGCGCGTGGAAAAGCTCAACGAGGTCCGTAGGCGTCAGATCGGCTTGCGCGAGCGTAGTGAGAGCCGTGGACGGCAGATCGCCATGACGCACGCGGGTTAGAAAGTTCTGGTGGACGATTTCTGCGCGGTCCATTGCGACCGATCTCCTGAAGCGTGAGGTCCGGACATAGCCAAGCTAGATGTGTCGTCTAGAAAAAGGCTTGTAGTCCCGTTTGGGCGCGACCGAGAATAAGCGCGTGCACGTCATGGGCGCCTTCATAGGTGTTGACGGTTTCCAGGTTCACCATATGGCGCATGACTTGGAATTCTTCGGAAATGCCGTTGCCGCCGTGCATGTCGCGGGCTTGACGGGCGATGTCGAGGGCTTTGCCGCAATTGTTCCGTTTCATGAGGGAAATCGTTTCCGGCGCCGCGCGCGCGTCGTCCATGAGGCGCCCGAGCCGTAGCGAACCTTGCAGACCGAGGGCGATCTCCGTTTGCATGTCGGCGAGTTTCTTCTGATAGAGCTGGGTTTGGGCGAGCGGCTTACCGAATTGCTTACGGTCAAGGCCGTATTGGCGCGCCGCATGCCAACAAAATTCCGCCGCGCCCATAACGCCCCAGGAAATGCCGTAGCGGGCGCGGTTAAGGCAGCCAAAGGGGCCCTTTAGACCGGAGACATTGGGAAGAAGCGCATCCTCGCCGACCTCAACGCCGTCTATGACGATTTCGCCGGTGATTGATGCGCGCAGGCTAAGCTTGCCGCCGATTTTCGGCGCGGAAAGGCCCTTCATTCCCTTCTCGAGAATGAAGCCGCGAATTTTACCATCGTGCGCGTTCGATTTCGCCCAGACGACAAAAACATCCGCTATGGGACTATTGGAGATCCACATTTTCGAGCCGGATAGGCGATAGCCGCCGTCGGTCTTCTCCGCCCGTGTTTTCATCCCCGCTGGGTCAGAGCCCGCGTCGGGTTCTGTAAGGCCGAAGCACCCGATCCACTCGCCGGATGCAAGGCGCGGCAGATATTTCTGTCGCTGCGTTTCTGAGCCATAGGCGTAGATCGGATACATCACGAGCGAGGATTGCACCGACATCATCGAGCGATAGCCGGAATCGACGCGTTCAATTTCGCGGGCGATCAATCCGTAAGCCACATAGTTAGCGCCGGCGCCGCCATATTCGACGGGCGTCGTCGCGCCGAGAAGCCCCGCTTCCCCCATTTCGCGGAAAATCTCAGGGTCCGTTTGTTCTTCGGCGAAGGCCTTGATAATCCGCGGCTGCAGCGTGTCCTGGGCGTAGCCGCGGGCTGCGTCGCGGATCATGCGTTCTTCGTCCGTTAACTGCGCGTCTAACTGGAACGGATCGTCCCAGTTGAAGCGCGTCAGATCGGGCTTATCTTTTTCCGAAAGAGCGATGGGCGAAGCGGTTGCGTGGATGGAAAGGCTCATGTCAGGGTCTCAATAATTAAGCGCCGCCGATGCAAACGGCCGCCGGCCCAACTTTCAGCGATTGCTCGAAAACAAAGACTTAAAGCGTCGCTCGCAGTTGGATCCGTGCAATGACGCGCTAAGACGAAATCGATTAAACTTAAAGCGCTTACGCATTTATAAAAAGCGCACTATTAGTAGAAACTAATGAGTATTGAGAATGCTTCGGCGCGCCTCTGGCCATGGCGCGCGTCGCTGCGGTCAATCGTCTCGGCGGTCTAAGAGCCTGACTCAACAGTCAGAAAAAGTGACGACACTTGAAGATCAGATGTCAATTCGCCACGACACGATACGGCGCCGGCTCTTACTTCTTTAGATTTAGAGCCGGAACCGAGTGGACCTCTTGCGCGCTGACGTCTGATTTGCAACCGCCTCAGCGCTTTGTAGGACTTTTGGAACAGGCTCTAAGTTAAACGTCCGCCCTCAGCGAAATGCTGAAACTGCGCGGTGATTGGAAAAAGAACTGCCCGCCTTCAAAGGCGTCCCACCCAAAGGTGTTGAACACGTTTTCAACGCGCGCGCGGACGACGAGATCGGCGCCGCGATAGGTGAATTGCTTCCGCATGCCGAAATCGACGATTGTCCGAGGGTCGGTTTTCAAAACGCCGATATTGTCGGCGTTGCCTTCACCTTGGTGAAAGAGGCCGAGATCGGCGGACCAGCCCGGCGCCCATTCGGGTCGGTAGTCCATATTCACCGAAATGTTGCGGTCGACAAAGGCGATCGGCGCGTCGCTCAATGCGCCGGCGTCGACAGGATCGCCGGAAAGAGAAGGATCGAAAAATGCTGCGCCGGCGACAACTTGCAGCGAAGGAAATAGGGGGCCGGCGAGTGACAATTCGACGCCACGGTTTTGAACGACGCCAGCCTGCCCGAAGAACTGGTTTGCGTCTAAGGCGAAAAAAGGCTTTTCGATTTGAAAGACGCCGGCGACGGCGGTCATCTTGCCGATACGCCAGCGCAGGCCGGCGTCGGCTTGATCGGTTTCGATGGCGGGCGGCGCCTCGTTGCGATTGACGGCGATGGTCGGCGCGCCTGGACCTTCTTCAAAGCCGCGTACGACGCCCCCATAAGCGATCAAGGTGTCGGTGATGTCGATTGCGGCCGTGGCGTTGTAAAGGATTGGGTCGGCGTTCGATTCTAACAGCGGTTCACTGGGCGTTGCGTCCGTACGGGAATAATCGGTTTTTTGGACGCCGAGGTTTAGTTCGCCGACGGACGCCCATTGTAACTGATAGGCCAGACCGAAGGTGATTTGCTGGACGTCTTCTTTGGCTTGCGGCGCGTCAGGAATCGCTGGTTCAGGAAAACTCGCGAAGTCTTCGACGAAGACCGTCCCGAAATCAAAATCTGTCGTGCCGCCAAAGGTGAAATCGCGATCGCGCGCTCGCATGTTCAGCGTCACTTGGTGTCTGCGATTGTTTTCGATAAAGGCCCGAGACGCGCGCGCCTCCATCGAAAGCGACGCGATTTTTAGCGGCGGTCCTAGAAACGCTTGAAAGTTCGCGGACCCGTCCGGCTGAACGTCGGTGAAGAATTGCCCGGCTTGATTCTCATTGGCGACGGCGGATCGGAAGACTCCGATTTGGAATTCCGCGATGGACGGCGTGTACTCTGCGATGAGGCCGATATTTGTGTCTCGCCCCGGAACTTCGACCCAGGGCTGACCCACATTTTGTTCGCGATCTTGGATGCGCGGCGGCAAAAAAGACCCGCCGGGGAAATAGTTGACCCAGCGCTGATCGGACACGTTTCTTCGAAAATCGCCAAACACGGACATTTTGAGGCGATCAGACGGGGCGATGTGAACGACTCCGCCGGCGTTCCAGCTAATGTCACGCGATCCATTGCCGCCGACGCTACGGAAGTAATTGGCGCCGCCTGCCGCTTCGATGAGACCGTCAAAGGCGCGCATTTGCAGATCGGCGGCGACATCATAGCCGCCAAAGGCTGTTGCGCTGGCGATAAAGCTTTGCACCGGCTTTTCCCCGACGCGCCGCAAGGAAAAGTCGACGACGCCCGTCGGCGCCGGCAGGAGATAGCCTTGAGCCGCGAGGCCGGAACGAATTCGTGATCCGGAGATAACGCGGTCGCTCAGAGAGGCTTGGCTGTCGATGAATAGGCCTTCAATGCGGATATTGCCGGCGCCCTCGGGGCTGAAGCCGCGGACATTGTTGTTGCTGTAAAGGCCGATGGTTTCATCGCCGACGCTTGCGCCGAATGCATCGTCCGCGGACCTCACGACGTTCTCCGCGGCGCGTTGCGCGCTTGCGGTGATGGGCGCGAGGCTTGCGCTTACGGCTAGAAGGCTCAAAAAGGTCTTTTGGCGCGTTTTTCGGTTGGGCGTCCGAACGCGCATATGCGACACAACCAACGGGAATCTCCCTCTCACAAAGAATGGATAAAGCTAGAATACGATCAATGTGTTCCGCCAACTGATAAAAGCCGCTGCGTGGACGCCCTCAATCCCGCATGGTCCCTGTCGACGGTCTCGACATGTTCTGTATTCGAAAATTATTACGGTTTCGCAATGTGGGGCGGCGATGAAAATGCGCCTAATTATCAGTTTTCCACAGAAAACGGTTCACAAATTAGCGAGCGGGCTGACCTTGCGGTGCAGCATCGTGGCGGCGTTAAAGTCGTCGATCTAGATATTGTTTGCGGCGTTCGTCGTCCGTGGGCCGACGCTCCGTGATCACAATAACGGTACGGTCATGCCCAGTTTAATTTTGTCCAAGACAACGAGCGTTTTGAAATTCTTGACGCGGTGCTGGTCGTAGAAAAAGTCTTGGGTGAAGGTTTCATAATCGCGGACGTCACGCGCCGTGATGACGAGCATGAAATCGGCGTCGCCCGTGGTGGCGTAGCCTTGCATGATACGATCTTCGGTCCGCACGGCGGCTTTAAAGGCGTCAATCAGATCCCGTCGTTCCCGCTCGAGCGTCACTAGGACGATCATTGTCACCGATAAGCCGACCGCCTCAGGTTCGACAATTGATACGTCGCCGAGAATGACGCCGTCCGATTTCAGTTTTTTGTACCGCTTTAGCGCCGCTGTCGGCGACAAGCCGCAGGCTTGGCCGATTTCAGCGGCCGTCAGGCGCGCATTGCGTTGAACCGCGTAGAGGAGTTTTCGATCAATTTCGTCTAATGCCATTATCTGTCGTTCTTTTTTTAGAATAAACAAAATTCGTCTCGTTTTCTTTATTATCGATAACACGCGTCGCATTTCAAGGCTATATTTCCGATTATGTTCCAACAGCGCGAGACGCTTTTGACGGCCCCACCGGGCCGGAGGTGACGCTTTGACTACGATGACGATCGGATCCAACGAAGCCGGCGGCGCGGCGCTGCTCGCTAGCGTTAAAGAAGCGCGCTTGGTGCGCACGGCATCTTATATTGACGGCGCTTGGGCGGCCTCTTCGGATGTGGGCGTCGATATTGAGTGTCCGGCTTCCAACACGGTGATCGCTCAGGTCGCTAAGGCGTCGGCGGCGGATGCTGACAAAGCCATCATTGCGGCAAAGCGCGCCTTTCCGGCGTGGCGGGCGTTGCTCGCCAAAGAGCGGGGCGCGATTTTGCGGCGCTGGGCGGACTTGATGACCGCGCATAAAGAAGATCTTTCCCTCATTATGACCGCCGAGCAGGGCAAGCCCTTAGAAGAAGCGCGCGGTGAAATTGACTACGCTGCCGGGTTCTTGACCTGGTTCGCCGCCGAAGCTGAACGGATCGACGGTGAGGTTTTGGCGCCCCACAAGCCCGATCGGCGAATGCTGGTCTTGCGCGAGCCGATTGGCGTGACGGCGGCTGTGACGCCCTGGAACTTCCCCTCCGCGATGATTACGCGCAAAGCCGGCGCGGCGCTCGCCGCGGGATGCTCGATGGTGGTTCGCCCGGCCTCTGAGACGCCGCTTTCCGCATTGGCGCTCGCCGAACTTGCTGAAGAAGCCGGCGTTCCGGCCGGGGTTTTCAGCGTCATCGTCGGCGACGGGCGCGAGCTTGGCGGCGCGCTCACGGACAGCCCTGACGTGAAGGCGATTTCTTTCACAGGCTCAACGGAAGTCGGCCGCATTCTCATTCGCCAGAGCGCAGAAACGGTCAAAAAGGTCTCCATGGAGCTTGGCGGCCATGCGCCCTTCATTGCGTTCGATGATTGCGATCTGGACAAAACGGTCGCTGATGCGGTCGTCGCCAAATTCACGACCACAGGCCAAGACTGCCTCGCCGCGAACCGCATCTTTGTGCAGCGGTCTATCTATGACGCATTCTGCGAGAAGTTCGCCGCGGCGGCCAAAGCGATGAAAGTCGGCCCAGGCTGGGAAGACGGCGTCGAGCAAGGGCCGCTTATGAACAAGGCGGCCGTTGAGAAATGCGCCGCCCATGTCGATGACGCCGTGACGAAGGGCGGGCGTCTTCTGGCGGGCGGCGGCGCGGATTTCGGGCCGAACTTCTTCGCTCCGACCGTGATCGTCGATGCAACGCCTGAGATGGCGATTTTCCGCGAGGAAACTTTCGGCCCTGTCGCCGCGATTTTCCCGTTTGACACCGAAGAAGAGGTCGTCGCCCTCGCCAACGATACGCACTACGGCCTGGCGTCCTACCTTTACACCAATGACATGCGGCGCATCTGGCGTGTCGGGGAAGCCCTTGAATACGGCATGGTGGGTGTTAATACGCCGTCCTTCACCGGTCCGCCGATCCCGTTCGGCGGTCACAAACAGTCCGGCCTCGGCCGCGAAGGCGGCCATTACAGCCTCGAAGATTATATGGAGACGAAGTACATCTGTATGGATGTGGCTTAGTCGGCGGCCTTAACTATGACCCACGCCATCTCAAAAGCCGATGTCGAAGCGGCGAGTGCGCGCATCAAACCGTTTGTGCCGAAATCGCCCTTGGTACGCTTTAATGCGTTAAGCGCGGTCGTCGGCAAGGACGTCTATTGCAAGCTCGATACGTCGCTGCCGACGGGGGCGTTTAAAGTCCGCGGCGCGGTGAGTTCTTTGACAGCGCAGTTGGATGAAGGGCGTGCAAAAGGCGCCGTCGCGTTTTCCACCGGCAATCACGGCCGCGCAGTCGCTTGGGCGGGCGGGCGTCTCGGCATCGACGTTACTGTGTTTATGTCGCCCTTAGTGCCGCAAAACAAACGCGACGCGCTTGCGGCCGCTGGTGGCAAGATTGTTATTATCGGCGAAGTTCAAGACGACGCCGAGCGCGAGGCGGCCCGCGTCAGTCAGGAAACGGGCGCGCTTTATGTTTCGCCGGCCCATGATCCTTACGTGCTCGCAGGTCAGGGCACGACGGCGCTGGAGATCTTTGAAGACCTCTCTGATATCGGTACGCTGATTGTTCCTTTAAGCGCGGGCGGTCTCGGCGCGGGCGTCGCCACTTATGCGAAAGCCGTCAGCCCAGAGACAAAAATTGTCGGCGTCACCATGGATCGCGGCGCGGCCATGTATGAAAGCTTGAAAGCCGGTCGCCCAGTTGAAGTTGAGGAAGTCGAGAGCCTCGCCGATTCGCTTGGCGGCGGCGTCGGCGGCGACGCCAGTCTCACCTTTCCCATCGTCCGTGATTTGTTCGATGACGCGCTGTTAGTGAGCGAAGAAGAAATCGCCCGCGGCATGGCGTTTGCGCTCTTACGGGAACGCCAAGTGTTCGAAGGCGCGGCCGGCACCTGCGTCGGTTTGCTCTTGCGTGAAGCGGCGCGGGATTTGCCAGGACCGATCGTCTTTATGGGCTGCGGCATGAATGTGGATATGCGCGTTTTGCTGAAAATCGCGGATGAGAACCGCGATTTATTGGAGGGCTGACGGCGATGACGAACCCCAAAAAAACGCCCGTTCTGTTCATGACGGAAGACGAATTGCGCGACCTTGCAGTGATGGACGCCGAGGCGCTTCAGTCGATCGAGAACGCTTTTATTTGGATCGCCGAAGACCGTGTAGAGATGCCGCCGATTATGCATATGGGCGTACCGGAGAATAACGGCGATCTCGACATCAAATCCGCCTATGTGCGCGGCGAAGCGTCCGTCGCCGTAAAAGTCGCCGCTGGTTTCTTTGATAACCCAAAGCAAGGCTTGCCGAGCTCCAGCGGCATGGTGGTGGTCGTCAGCGCCAAGACCGGCCGCTGCGAAGCGGTATTCTTGGACAACGCCTATTTAACCGATCTACGCACCGGGCTCGCGGGCGCCGTTGCTGCGAAACATTTGGCGCCCGAAGCCCCTTGCGAACTCGGCGTTGTCGGCGCCGGCGTTCAGGGGCGTTTTCAGGCCGAGGGCGTCGCCTTGGTGCGCGACGTAACGCGCATCCGGGTCGCTGATTTATCGGAAGAGCGGCTCGCCGCTTATAAAGCCGAAATGGAAGCGAAACTCGGCGTGCCGGTGGAAACGACGACATCGGCCGAAGACGTCGTCCGACAGAGCGACGTCATTGTCACAACGACGCCGAGCAAAGCGCCAATCGTAAAAGCGGATTGGTTGAAACCGGGCCAGCATATCACCTGCATGGGCGCTGATTTGCCTGGCAAACAAGAGATTGATCCGGCCGTGTTCGCCCGCGCCGACATTATCGCTGCGGATAAACCCGAACAGAGCCGCACCCATGGCGAGTTACAGCATGTCGGTAAGGATACGAGCCTCAAAACCACGCCCGTCGCCCTCGGCGATATTGCGCGCGGAAAGGCGCAAGGACGTCAAGCCGCAGAGCAAATTTCCATTTGCGACTTGAGCGGCGTCGGCGTTCAGGATACGGCCATCGCATTACATGTTTTGCGCGCCGCGGCGGGCCGATCGGTCGGACAGATTTTTGAGACCTAACGAGCGCTGAAGACGCGAAAGAAAGGGACCGTCCCATGGACGCTTTACACAATCAAAGCCTTGAACAGATTGACCGCGACACGGTCATCCATCCTTTTACCAATCTTAAGAGCTTCGCCGGCGGGGCGACGCCCGATCCGCGGATCATCGAGACCGGTAAAGGCATCCGCACGGTGACGACGAAGGGCGAGGAAGTCATTGACGCCTTCGCTGGTCTTTACTGCGTCAATATCGGCTATGGCCGTACGGAAGTCGCAGACGCCGTTTACGAGCAAATGAAAAAGCTCGCTTACGTTCATTCCTATGCGATGCAAAGCCACGAGCCGGGCATTTTGCTGTCCAAGAAAATCCTCGAATGGGCGCCGGATAATATGCGCCGCGTTTTCTTCGGCCTGTCCGGATCGGACGCCAACGAAACTCAGATGAAGATTGTTTGGTACTACAACAATGTTCTCGGGCGTCCTGAGAAAAAGAAGATTATCGCCCGTAAACGCGGCTATCACGGGTGTTCCGTCATGTCCGGCGGCCTTACCGGACTGCCGTTCTACCACACGGCGTTTGACATCCCGACCGGACCTATTCTGCACACGACCAATCCGCACCATTATTGGGAAGCGGAGCCCGGCATGTCGGAGAAAGAGTTCTCCGCCAAGTGCGCAGCCGATCTTGAAGCAATGATCCTCGCCGAAGGCGCGGACACGGTCGCCGCCTTCATCGCTGAGCCGATGCTCGGCACGGGCGGACTTATTCCTGCGCCGGAAGGGTATTGGGAAGCCATCCAGCCGGTTCTCGACAAATACGATGTTCTTTTGATTGCTGACGAAGTCGTCTGCGGCTTTGGACGCATGGGTACGCCGTTCGGTAGCCATTTTTATGGCATGAAGCCAGACCTTATGACCGTGGCGAAGGGCCTAACGAGCGCCTATCTGCCGCTGTCCGCCTCCATCGTCGGCGAGCGCGTATGGGACGTTCTACAAAAAGGCGAAGACGAGTTCGGCCTCTTCTCCCACGGCTACACTTATACCTCGCACCCGTCTTGCGCGGCTGCTGGTCTTGCTAACCTTGAGGTCATCGAGAAAGAGAACCTCATGGAAAACGTCCGTGAAACCGGCGGCTACTTCCAAGAGCGCATGCGTGAAACCTTTGCGAACAAGCCTTATGTGGGCGAAGTGCGCGGCGTGAACTTGCTCGCGGCGATCGAGTTTGTCGCCGACCCAGAGAAAAAGACCCGCTTTGACGCCAACCTTAAGGTTGGCGCGCAATTGTCGGCTGCGTGTTTAGCGGAAGGCGTTGTTTGCCGCGCGATGCCCCATGGCGACATTCTCGGCTTCGCGCCGCCGCTCGTGACGAACCGTGCGGACGTTGACGAAATTGTCGAGAAGGTTGCAAAAGGCGTCGATAAAGTCGCTGCAACGCTTTAGATCGTTCGCGATCCCATATGCAGATGAAGGATCGCCCTTGATCCGTCTCTGCACTTGGCAATGTGACGATAAAATATTCGCTTCTTTGAGCGCTTGAGATGAACGCCGGTTGCGGCGGTCGCCTCAGGCGCTCTGTGTTTTTGAAAGGACGATTGTGCGATGGCGTTAAACATTCAAAAGGAACGTCTGTATAAATCGCAAGCTTACATCGATGGGCGTTGGGTTGACGCTGACAATGGGGCGCGTGAGGACGTTTTTGATCCGGCGACCGGTGATAAAATTGGCGATGCGCCGTTTATGGGCGCAGAAGAAGCGACACGCGCTGTCGACGCCGCCGCGGCGGCATTTCCGGCATGGAAGGCGATGACGCCCCATGAGCGCGCCGACATTATGCTGGCGTGGCATGATCTTATCATCGAAAACCAAGACGCGCTGGCGCGGATCATGACCGCCGAGTGCGGCAAACCATTGGCGCAATCGGTGGGCGAAGTCGTCTATGGCGCAGCGTTCATCAAATGGTTCGCAGAGGAAGGAAAACGCGTCTATGGTGAGACCATTCCAGCGAAACAACGCGACCGCCGGATCATCGTCACCAAAGAACCAGCCGGCGTCACGGCGGCTATCACGCCGTGGAATTTTCCAAGCGCTTGCGTTACGCGAAAAATAGCGCCGGCCCTCGCCGCTGGGTGCACGCAAGTTCTAAAGCCGGCGCCGGATACGCCCTATTCAGCCCTCGCCTTGGCGGCGCTTGCGGAAGAAGCTGGCCTGCCGGCAGGGGTTTTGAACGTCGTGACGGGCGATGCGCCGGCGATTGGCGGCGTGTTGACCTCGCACGACGCCATCCGTGTTCTGACATTCACCGGGTCGACGCCGGTGGGCAAGCTGCTCGCTGAGCAGTGCGCGCGCCGGGTCATCAAGACGTCATTGGAGCTTGGCGGCAATGCGCCTTTCATTGTTTTTGACGACGCCGATCTCGACGACGCCGTGGAAGAAGTGATCGCCAGCAAGTTCCGTAACTCCGGACAGACATGCGTGTGCGCGAACCGCATTCTTGTTCAAGCGTCGGTGTTTGACGCTTTCGCTGAGAAACTCGCCGCGCGCGTTGAAGCGTTCACGGTTGGGCCGGGCGACGCTAAAGAGGGCGTCGACATCGGACCCTTGATCAACGCCGCCGGCTTTCAAAAAGTAGCGCGTCATGTGGACGACGCGGTCGCTAAAGGCGCGACGGTTTTGACGGGCGGCGCGGCGCATCCGCTTGGCGGTAACTTCTATAAGCCGACGGTGCTCGCCGGCGCCCATGTTGATATGCAGCTCGCTGAGGAAGAGACGTTTGGGCCTGTCGCGCCGCTTTATCGTTTTGATACGGAAGAAGAGGCGGTCAACTATGCGAACGCCACGCGGTACGGGCTTTCCGCTTATATCTATACGAAGGATTTGTCCCGCGCCTTCCGCGTGTCCGAAGCGCTCGAATCCGGCATGGTCGGCGTTAACGCCGGGGTCTTATCAAACGAAGTCGCGCCGTTCGGCGGCGTAAAAGAATCCGGGATCGGCCGAGAAGGGTCGCGTCACGGCATCGAAGAGTTCGTTGAAATGAAGTATGTTCACTTCAAAATCAGCTAAGTCGCTCAATCGCGAATTGGCCGTTTGCGACAGTTAAGTCTCAAGCGGCCGCGCCGCGCCGCCGCGGAGCCATTTCACGGGCGCTGTCCGGACGGCGTCGACGGCGAGGCGCTTGCTCGTTTTCCTCGTTCTGGCGCGCGCCGTCATCAAGGGTGAACCCATCCATCAACGCGGCTAACCGCACTGCGTTGTCGCGCATTTGGTGACTTGCGGCGGTTGTTTCTTCGACCATCGCGGCATTCTTTTGCGTAACGGTGTCGAGTTCGTTCACAGCTTTCGTCACTTCATCGAGCGCGGAAGATTGCTCTTGCGACGAGGTGGCGATGTCGTTCGCCAAGCAGCTGATTTTTTCGATCCGCTCAATGATTTCTTTTAGCGCGACGCCTGTTGAGTTCACCTGCTCAACGCCATCGGACACGTGCCCGGCGCTTGATGAGACAAGCACTTTTATTTCTTTCGCGGCGTTGGTGCAGCGTTGCGCGAGATTACGAACTTCTTTCGCCACCAACGCAAATCCGCGGCCTGCGTCGCCAGCGTGCGCTGCTTCAACGCCGGCGTTGAGGGCGAGGAGATTGGTTTGGAAAGCGATATCGTCAATCACGGCGATGATCGACGCGATTTCGGTGGATGATTGTTCGATCCGTCCCATGGCGTCGACGGCGTTTTCAACAATCTCGCCACTTTTCTGGGCTTCGCCTTTGGTTTCAACGACGATTTCGTTGACTTCGGTCGCGCCTTTGGCGCTGTGGGCCACGGTTGCAGTGATCTCGGTGATCGCCGCCGTCGTCTCTTCTAGGGTGGCCGCTTGACGTTCCGTTCGCTGAGAAAGTTCATCGCTGGCGCGACTGACTTCCGTTGCGCCGTTCTTGATGTCTTCGCCCGTTGCGTCCACCGTGCCCATCGCCGCCATCAGGGTTTCAATGGCGCGATTAAAGTTCTGGCGCATGCCTTCATAGGCTTCGGCGAACGGTTCTCGCATCCGTACGGACAAATCGCCCTTTGATAATTGGTCGAGCACCGTTTCTAAGTGCGAGACGACGAGATCCTGAGCTTCTTTGGTTTCTTTTTGATGGCGATCCGCCTCAGCTAGCTTGTCGACGGCGGCGTTAAAGTCGGCCCTCAGCGCTTTGTATTCTTCCGCAAACTCCGTATCGATCTTTTCTGAGAAATCGCCGTCGGAGATGCGCGATAGTCCGCCAGCTAGGTTTTCAACGACGACGGAGAGGTCTTTTGCGCGTTTAACGCGGCGCTCTTCCGCCGCTTGGCGTTCAAGTTCCGTCTCCGTTACGTCGCTTGCGATCTTCACGATCTTAAAGGGGCGACCGTTGCCGTCGAGGATGGGATTATAATTGGCGTCCAGATAAAGAACGTCGCCGGACTTCGTTTTGCGTTTGACGAGCGAGACGAAGTGTTCTCCTTCCGCAAGGCGCAACCACATATCGGCGTATTCGCGCGACTCCGTCAGTTCATAGTGACAGAACATGCGGTGATGCCGACCAATGACGTCACTGCGCGCATATCCTGTGGCCGCCAAGAAATTGGCGTTGGCGTTCAAAACATTGCCGTCGAGATCGAACTCGATAATCGCCTGGGTTTGGTCAATCGCCTTTAGAATGCCCTCATTGAGGCGCGCTGTCGTGACGTTAATCCATTCAAGCGTGTTGCCTACAAATGCGCCGTCACGGTCATAGACAGCGGACATGTTGAGGGAGATGCGAAGATCGCCAATGACGATTTCGCTCTTGAAAGGCAGTCGGCCGGGGTCGGCCATCATCTGGCGCAACTGACCAGGATTGGGATGAAAAGCATCGACACACGCGCCGACAAGCGTTTCCGGATCAAACAAGGAAAATTCTTTACAGAAATCTTCGTTATGATCTTTGAAAAACGTTTTGGCGGCCTGATTGACGTAAACAATGTTCAAATCCCGATCCGTGATCATCATCGCGACCGACGAGCCGTTAAAACCAGACCCCTTATATGTCGCTTCAACGTTCGCCGCTTCGCCTTCTTTCAGTTGTTCGCGTACGGTCAACAGAGACCGCGCCATATCGCCCAACTCGTCGCGGCGTTCCTCGCCAGCGACCTTAAAGTTGTAGTCGCGTTTGCCGATACGCTGGAGACTGCTCGAAAACTTACCCAACATGCCAACGAATTGTAACGCGGAGCGCGACGCGAAAACCGCGGTGCCGGTAATGCAGCCGATCGCGATAACGAGTGTTACGCCAAGATTGATCAAGGCGTTGCGCGTCATTCGGTTGGCGCGCTCTTTTAGAAGCGTTCCGATCGACGCCTCCACATCGGATAAGCTGTTGATGCGCGCTGATGACGCGTCGAACCATTTTTGCCCGAGGCCTGTCGGCATGGCGCCGCCCTTGTCGGCCATTTGACGGAAGCTTTGAACATCCCGTGCGCGTCCGCCGTTAAGAAGGCTTTTTGCTTCCTTTGCCAGAGTTGGCGGCATTGAACTGAGCGCCGGCGTTAAGATCGCGATTTGCGCGCCGCGAAATTCTAGATATTGTCGGTATACGTCTCGCGAGAATACGCCGGCCGTGAAGCCTGTTGCGCCCATGGACCGCTCAAGACCGGACATTTCTTTTGAACGCAGCAACGCGATATAGGCGCTTGGTTCCTCCCCAAACCCTTTCTCGGTGAGTTTCGACATTTTCCCGCTGATGAGAGAAAGCTGTCCATCGACCATGCTGCGATAGACCCGCGTTGATTCCGCGAGGTTCGTAGTTAAGCGATCGACATTGCTGCGCATCGTCGGCAATTGCGCGAGGGCCGCTTTAGCGTTCGTCGCCGCGTCGTCCTTTGTGTCAAACCCCCTGTCGAATTCGGCAAGGGCTGTATCAGTCGCCAGTCTTTGTTGTTCAAGCCGGTCGACATAGTCTCGGCCTTTGGCGCTCATATAGGCGGCCGAAAGACCACGCTCACGTTGCAGCTCTGCGATAAGGGCGCTTGAAACGGCGGCGGTTTCCACGGCTTCGGTTGCTGAGCGCGCGTCACTCAGTCTGCCGAGAGACGATATAATCGACTGTCCCGCGAAAAAAATCAGAAACAATAGGGGAATGCCGGCGATAAAGGCGAGCCTGTATTTAATGCTCATAATACGCTCCAGTCATGATTTGTGGCTGTCGTTTTTTGTTGGGGTAAAGTGCCGAAGAGTGTCGACCATCGCTGGTTATGTCGGACAACGGCGGAGCGGTCGGAATGGCGCACTCTTTGAGGGACATTGAGACGCGCCGATTGCTCTGTTGCAGGAATAAAGTTGACGCGGCGGACCGCGTTGTAACGACCGACTTTCGCGACGGGGTTGGAGGCGTCGCCGTCGCCGCGCATTCGTGTGACGTCAAACGGCGATACCGTTTGTGCAAAGAGTAACGCCAGGTATATAAAAGCGGCCGCGCGCATTCCGGTTCCCCGTCCCACGTGAAGATGTTCGCGAAACCACTATGCAACCAATGCGTAAAGCAGCCGCTAACCACAATTCAAGGTAGGTTCAGGTTAATGCAAATATTTAATAGGATAAACCTATCAATATTTCTGAGCGGGAATTCATCAATTAAAACAAATCATTATAGATGACGTGATTCGGGACGCGGATATTGGCTCGGCGCGTGCGTTAAGGTCTGCGTCGCTGCGCCTTGCGGCGCCGTCCGACGGACGGGCGATGGCCTGCGAGTGCATTATGTCCCGTCTTACCTTCAGCCGCGTCTTTCATTCCGTAGAATAAAGGACGCACCGCCCGAAACTAGTCCAATTCTGCATTAGAGAAACTTCGCTTCAGGGCCCTTGGCTTTCTGTTTTAATAGCGACATAAAACTCGGAAATTGTTGGGCCGGACTGGTCCGTTCACGATACGACGTCAATTAAGGGAGGCGGTGCGCCGTCAGTTTTCTATGCCAACAGATAATTTGCCGGCGCCGGGCGCGCCTGACATCGATATCGCTCGCGCTGCTGCAATGCAGAAGATTCTGCCGCTCGCGGAAGAGCGCCTCGGTGTTCCGGCGGACGCCGCCGCCCCTTACGGCCATTACAAAGCAAAGCTTTCCTTGAATTATATATCGAGCCTGGCGGAGCGTCCGAAGGGTAAGCTCGTGCTTGTGACGGCGGTGACGCCGACGCCGGCGGGTGAGGGGAAAACGACCACCAGCGTCGGCCTCAGCGACGGGCTTAACAAGATCGGCATGAACGCGATGGTTTGCCTGCGCGAACCGTCACTCGGCCCATGTTTCGGCATGAAGGGCGGCGCCGCCGGCGGCGGCCGGGCGCAAGTCGTGCCGATGGAAGACATCAATCTTCATTTTAACGGCGACTTCCACGCGATTACCGCTGCGCACAGCCTGTTGGCGGCGATGCTCGACAATCACATGCATTGGGGCAATGAACTGGAAATTGACCCGCGTCGCGTGAGCTGGCGGCGTGTCGTCGATATGAATGATCGCGCCTTGCGCAACATCAATGTGGGTCTTGGCGGTCCCGCCCATGGCGTTCCGCGCGAGTCTGGTTTCGACATCACGGTCGCCTCTGAAATCATGGCGATCCTCTGTTTGGCGCGTGACATTGCGGACTTACAGCGCCGATTGGGTGATATCATTGTCGCTCGGCGCCGCGATAAAAGCCCTGTGACGGCCCGCGACGTCGGCGCCGACGGCGCCATGGCGGTGCTTTTGAAGGATGCGCTGCAACCAAACCTCGTGCAAACGATTGAAAATAACCCGGCGTTCATTCATGGCGGCCCCTTCGCCAACATTGCACATGGTTGTAATTCCCTCATCGCGACATCGACGGCATTGTCGCTGACGGACGTTGTCGTGACCGAAGCTGGTTTCGGCGCTGATCTTGGGGCGGAGAAGTTTCTTGATATTAAGTGTCGTCAATCCGGTCTGTGGCCGGACGCCGTCGTTCTTGTTTGCACGGTGCGCGCACTAAAGATGCAAGGCGGCGTTGCGAAGGCTGACCTCGGAACGCCGGATCGCGGCGCTGTAGAGCGCGGTTCGGTCAATCTCCTTCGCCATATTGAAAACCTCAAAAAATTCGGCCTATCGCCGGTCGTCGCTATCAATCATTTTCATGCCGATACGGATGAAGAGATCGCTATAGTCCGAGACTTGTGTGAAGCCCAGGGCGTTCGCGTTGCTTTGGCGAAGCATTGGGCCGAGGGCGGCGCCGGCGCTGTCGCTTTGGCCCAAGCCGTCAAAGAACAACTCGATGAAGGCGCGTCTGAGACGAAGTTTCTTTATCCTGACGATATGCCGCTTAAGGAGAAAATTGGAACGATTGGCCGCGAGATTTATCGCGCCGGCGATGTTGTGTTCCAGGCGGGCGCCGCACGGAACTTGAAGGACTTCGAAGCGATCGGTTATGGCCATTTGCCGGTTTGTATCGCCAAGACGCAATATAGTTTCTCTACGGACCCATCAGCGATCGGCGCTCCGTCGGGGCATACGCTTGAAGTGCGTGAGGCGCGGTTATCCGCCGGCGCAGGCTTCGTCGTCGCGATTTGCGGAGAGATCATGACGATGCCTGGCTTGCCGAGGCGACCTGCATCGCTTTCTATCGGGTTAGACGCAGACGGAGAGATTGTTGGGTTGGCGTAGGGCTAAGCCGACGACTCAACGTTTTCTCTAATAACGACGTTTCTAATATTGTCTGTTTAGACGGGGACTCGACGCCAAGTCATTGGCGTCGAGTTTTTTATTGTAAAAAGACCGGGTGACGCGGCTTCGACTTATTATGCGTCAATAGGGCGATGGGTTTGGCGCGTTGTCCTTAGCTGGTGAGGCGCGAAAACTAACCGCGCAGCAGACGGCCAATTTTGTGGGCGCCGCGTAATACAATGGGCGGTGTTATTGCTTCGATAAGTTCTTTGCTTTTTACGCGCCAATCGGTTCGGTCGCCGCTATCGGGTCGCGCATAAAATTGCGTTGTCTTACCGGCTCGGCTCTCATCCCATGTCGCTGTGTAATAATACAGTGCGATAGACTTCCGACTGCGTCCGTCCGGATGGGCGACGGGCGTCGGGTTGCCGTGCATGCTGTTCTGCGTCGTCGTAAAAATGGCGCATCGATTTGCGATCGGCACGATTGATTGAACCTTCTCCGACATATCCGTGCGCCACAACTCCAATTGACCGCCATGGGTCGGTTCCCAATCATCATTGAGATAAATGAGCATGTTCACGCGACGCTCAAGGTCCATGAGCTTGTGGTGATTGAAGTCGGCATGGATCGATAAATGGCCGCCGGTCTTAATTTCATGGAAGCCGCCGCCGAGGAAGTGCGGATCGGGAATGAGCCTCTTAATGCCGGTGATGTTCTCGATCACGCGAATAAATGGACGTGAGTTAAATGCATAAAAAAGCAAGCGAACGTCCGGCGGTAGGTAGTCGGGGTGGAAGCTCGTCTTAAAGCGTTCTTGGTCGCGATCAAACGTACGGCTGTCCGGATCTGCCTCGTGGGGGAAGTGTCGTAGGCAGAGGTCGATCATGGGCTGCGGCAGAAAATCGTCGATCACCACATGGGGAAACGGGTCGCCCGCGGCATAGGCCTCGGTGAGCTCGAGGCCTTTGTCCTTCACGGCGTCAAAATCAAAAACCGCGTTATTTCCATTGCTTGAGGGCAGATAACTCATCATTTATGTCCGTCGCCAGGCGGTATTGCGCTGCGGCGCATCACGTCGCTGTCGCTAGTTACTTGATTACCTGCCGAGAATACAATCCTTTGCAGTGACGTGGCAAAAAGTGCGCTAATGTCGCGATGACGACCTAGCGTCGCGCCGGTCGGCGACCCCGTCAGATTTTCTCATCAAAACGGCCGTCGGGAAGTGATCTTTTCCCGCATCGCATATGTGTGTCTTACGATGGCGCGCGTCCGGTCCTTTGGGCGTCTTTTCGCGCACCGTTTAAAGCGCCGGGGCGTTGTTGACACAAGAACCCGGCGCGTTGACGCGCCGTTTAACGGCTGATGATGAAATGATGAAACATCGCTTGCTAGCTTTGCAGCGTTATTTTCAGCATCTCAGTGATCGCGTCTTGCGGGGCGTTGCCATCGGAGTTGGCGACAACGACGCCGCCAGCGCCGCGCTGGGGAAGTATTGCAACTTCGGTGCGAACGCCTGGGTCGCGCCCGCCATGTCCCCAAGCGGTCTCGCCGCCGAGGTCAAACTCGGTTCGCCAGGTTAGACCATAGTTTTTGTCGTCGCCGTCGCCCGGCAGCTCAACGAGCGTCAGCATCTTTTCAATCGTCTCTGCTTTCAAGATCCGCCGCCCAAATGCGATGCCGCCATTCGCGTAAGCCATCAGATACCGCGAAAGGTCGTTTGCTGACGACCGTAAGAATCCATCCGGGTAGTTAGGGTGGCTGTAAAGGCAGTTTTCGTGAAAGCCGCTTGCCAGCGGACGATTGAGCGTCGGCCCGTCGGGCTTGATGACGCCGAGGGCGTTGCCGCCCCATACGCCGCTTGTGGCGCTCGCCTCTTCAATCCATGAATAGGGCGTGGAGTGACGGTCTTGGTCAATGTCCGCTAGCAACCAACTCGTCGACGGCATGTTCAAATGCCTAAAGATGTTGCGGCGACAATAGGCGGGGAAGGGAATGCCTGAAACCCGTTCGACCACTAAGGCGACGACGCTCCAGCTGACATTGCAGTATTTCCAGCCCTCGCCTGGGCCCCATGTTTCGAAGTTCGTCGCGCGGCTATAGTATGCGCCGCCCGGAAGGAAAAAGGCTTCAACCCAGGGCCCTAGCGCGAGGCGCGAGTCGCCGCAGGCATAGGTTTGTACATAGGCGTCGCCGTCTCTGAGCGATGAGGTGTGCGTCAAAAGCTGCTTCAATGTTATGGGCGAGCGCGGATGGTTCGGATTTCGAAGTTTGAAGCCAAGGTAATCGCTAACGTCCGCTTCTAGGTTGATCAGGCCGCGTTCTTCTAACTGCATGGCGGCGGTCGCGGTGAACGTTTTTGAGACGGAGCCAATATTCTGAATACTGTCGAGCGTCATTTTTTCACGGCGCTCAGTGTTCGCGTATCCATAGGCCTTTGACCAGATGACGCCGGTTCTATCGAAAACAACGCCGGCCGCGCCGGGCGCATGATGTTTCGTCATGACGTCGGCGAACACCTTGTCCAGCTCTTTGAAGCGGGCTGCGCGCGCAGAGCTGTTTGCGTTCATCGTAGCGCCTGCGACGATGGCCCCAGCAGCGGTCGATAAAAAGTGGCGGCGTTTCATGAGAATCTCCCAAGGCTTTGAGCCATAAATCGAATTTTCTGAAAATCCTAAGGCGGGTTCGATGCGATATCTACGGACACGGGGAAGTACGATAAAAATTTTGACTGACGTCGGGTAACAAGAATTTTCTCCGGCGAGACGGCGTGTGCAGAGAATGAAATTGAGATATCCCTAGGCCGACTGTCGCCGCCTGTCCTTACGAACCTCCTTTGATCGTTCTCGAACTGGCTGCGTTTATGAAGTGGCCGTCAGAGATATTGGGAAGTGAGCATCTTGTCCCGAGGGCTGCCGGATCGTGCCGGGAGACGAGGTGCGGCCGCTAGGTTTTCGTTAAGACTTCTCAATCAAATGTATTCATCAGTACACCATGTGCATGTCGCGATCTTATCGGGGCGACTGACGACCATGTCATTTTAGTCGTGTCTCGATGAGGCGCTCAGACGATGATGAAATTGCAATAACTGCTTGGTTCCGCTAGCGTTTCGCCAAAGGGGCGGGTTTGTGTCGCATATACGTGTTTTGAGCGCAGTTAGCGCGAGTTTTATGCTTTTAGGTTGCAGCGGGGGCGGTGCGCCTGACGCGGAACCAGAAGCGGTTCGCCCAGCAAAAATCATTTCGTTGGAAAACGCGTCCAACCAACGCGTTTTGTCATTTCCGGCCGTCGTTCAGGCCGCTCAATCCGCCGAACTCACATTCGAAGTTCCAGGCGAGATCATTGAACTGCCCGTGCGGGAGGCGCAGCCGGTCAAAAAGGGCGACCTTATCGCTCGCATTGATCCGGTGAACGCCCGCAACGCCGTGGCGCAGGCGCGCGCTGAGTACGCCAATGCGCAAACGGAGTTTCAGCGCGCCGAGCGGCTCTATGATCAAGACGCGATTTCTAGAAGCGTGCTCGATCAACGTCGGACGCAGAGAGATGTGGCGAAGGTCGCCCTCGCCAACGCCGAAGACGCCCTTGACGAAACGGATTTACGGGCGCCGTTCGACGGCGCTGTGTCCCGTGTTTACCCCGAAGCCTTTCAGATTATTCAGGCCAAAGAACCCATCGTGGTTGTTCAGAGCGACGATGTTGAAGCCGTGACGAATGTGCCGTCGTCCATTATTGCGCGCTTGCCGCGTCTTGAGACGGTCGGCACGGTCGTCACGCTGGACGCCGCGGACGGAAGAGAGTTCCCGGCGGAATTGACCGAAGCGGCCGGCATCGCCGACCCGAGCACGCAGACTTATAAAGTCGCTTTCGCCTTTGAGCCGCCTGACGATTTGTTTGTCCTGCCTGGCATGACCGGGACGGTGCGCACGACCCTAATCGCGAAGGGGATCGAAGAATTTGTCGGCGAGGGCATCGCTGTTCCATTGTCGGCCATTCTCGCCGAAGGCGATGATCGCTTCGTCTGGGTCGTGGCCGCCGCGGACGGCGCTTTGTCAAAGCGCGCTGTCTCCGTTTCGAACGCGGCAGGCGACAATGTGGTAGTCACTAGCGGCTTAACGGGCGATGAACAGATTGTTTCCTCCGGCGTTTCATTCCTCAATGAAGGAATGAAAGTCCGTCCCTGGCGGCCGGAATAAGCGCATGAAGCTCACCGAAGCCTCCATTCTCAACCCGCTTCTATGCGGGATTGGCGTCGTGATCGCGCTCGTGGGCGGTTACCTCGCCTATCTCAATATGGCGCGGTTCGAAGATCCTGAATTCACTATTCGACAAGCGAAAATCTTGACGGCTTATCCGGGGGCCAGCCCCAAAGAGGTGCTGAACGAAGTCACCGAACCGCTGGAAACCGCCTTACAAGAACTCGCGGAGGTGAAAACCGTTTCGTCGAGCTCGTCGACGGGTCTATCGGACATTACGGTTGAGATTCGCTACGCCTCTTCTCCGACGAAGGCTGATCTAAAGCTCATTTGGACGAAAGTTCGTAATAAGATCAATGACGCTCAGAGCCGGTTGCCGCCGGGCGCTGGGCCGAGCATCGTCAATGATGACTTCGGCGATGTTTTCGGGATTTATTATCTCATCACGGGCGATGGCTATTCGAATGCGGAGCTTGTTTCCTACGCCAGAACACTGCGGAAAGATCTTTTGCAGGTCAGCGGCGTCGCCAAGGTGCAAATCACCGGCGAGATCGACGAAACCATTTATGTCGAAACGTCCCGTGAAAAAGCTGCCGCGCTCGGCGTTTCATTGAATCAAGTCTACGCCACGCTATCGGCGCAAAACGCGGTTACGGGGTCGGGCGATGTTCTATTGGACGGCAATCGAATCTCAATCGATCCAACCGGGCGCATCAATTCCGTTGAGACCATTCGAAACCTGATTGTTCCAGGGTCCGCTGGCGCAGTGGTCCGCCTCGGCGCCATCGCCAATGTCGTGCGAGGGTATGAAGACCCCGTGGAGAAGTATATTCGCTTCGACGGCCGGCCGGCCGTCGGCGTCGGCATCGCCAATGCGTCGGGCACGAATGTTGTGAAGATTGGCGAGGATGTGACGGCGAAATTAGCCGCGCTGGAAAACCAACGGCCTGTGGGCGTTGAAATCAGCGAGTATTATCATCAGGGCAAAGCCGTTGATGAATCGATCCAGGCCTTCGCATCGAATGTCGTTGCGGCTTTGGTGATCGTTTTCTTGACATTGCTGTTCTTTATGGGCTTCCGCTCCGGGCTCGTCATGGGCGCCACGGTGTTGATCACCATGGCGGCGACATTGCTCATCATGTGGGTGTCGGGCATTCCGATGCACCGTATATCCCTCGGCGCTTTGATCATCTCGCTTGGTATGCTGGTGGATAACGGCGTCGTCGTCACGGACGGCATTCTCGTCGGCGTTCAACAAGGCCGAAAGCGAATGGAGGTCGCCCGTGAAGTGGCGTCCCAAAACTGGAAGCCGCTGCTTGGGGGCACGCTCGTCGGCGTTATTGCATTTGCCCCGATTGGCTTTGCGCCCGGCGATACCGCTGAATTTACTGGGTCATTGTTCTGGGTAGTGATGATCGCCTTAGGGCTTAGTTGGCTTCTCGCCTTCACCATTACGCCATTGTTGTGTTTCTATGCTTTCAAAAGCGGCGTCAAGGCGTCTGGCGGTGGTGAAGACGGCCGGTTTATAAAAGCCTATAAATCCGTCATCCGCGGCGTTGTTGCGCGTAAGCGCATCACAATCGCCGTCGCCTTCGGCGTTTTTTGCGTTACGGCCTGGGGGTTTCAGTTCGTCAAGCAAGGCTTTTTCCCCGCATCGACGACGCCGCAAATCATTGTCGACTATTATCTCCCAAAAGGCACCGATATTGAGCGCACCCGCGAGGATATGTTGCGCATGGAGCGCTTCGCCGCGGAACAAGACGGCGTTGACCATGTTCATACGCTGATCGGCGGCAGCGCTTTGCGCTATATGCTGACATATTCGACTGGCTCAAATGATTCAGCTTACGGACAGCTTTTAGTGAAGACCGAAGATTACAAGCTGAACGATGCGCTCATTCCCATCATTCAAGATTATATCAATAACAATTTTCCGGACGGCATCGCTAAGGTATGGAAGCCGATCTTAGGCCCCGGCGGCGGCCCGAAGATCGAAGCGACATTTTCCGGCCCAGACGCCGCTGAACTGCGCCGGATCGTCAATCAGGCCAAAGCCATTATGGCCGCAGATGGTGACGCGATACTGATCCGTGATGATTGGGGACGGCAAGTGCCGATCGTCGAGCCGGTGTATTCACAAAACAAAGGCGAACGTGTCGGCGTCTCGCGACAAGAAGTTTCAGACGCGCTGCAAGAAAATTTCAGCGGCGTTCAACGCGGCGTCTATCGCGAAGGCGACGATCTCATTCCCATCGTATCCCGCGCGCCGGCCGCTGAGCGGGCGGACATCTACAGTATGGCGGCAATTCAGATCATCAGCCCTGTGAGCGGCGATGCGTTGCCCTTGGCCCAAGTCCTTGACCGCGCCAAATTTTCTTGGCGGGACGGAGAAATTCTGCGTGAGGACAGACGGCTAACGTTTAAAGCCCAGTGCGATCCGGCGGGCGGCGTCCTTGCGTCGGATCTCTTCGCTCGGGTGAAGCCGCAGATCGAAGCCATTCCCTTGCCGCCCGGCTACGCCCTTGAATGGGATGGCGAGTTCGGCAGTTCGTCCGAAGCGCAGGAAAACCTTGCGACGACTATCCCCCTTGGCATTGTGGCGATGATCCTCGTCATCGTCATTTTGTTCAATACGATACGTCAACCGATCGTCATTATCTCGATTGTACCATTGGCGATCGTCGGCGTGACGGTCGGTCTCATCGTCACGAATACGCCGTTTGAGTTCATGGGCATTTTAGGGCTTTTATCTCTATCCGGATTGCTTATTCAGAATTCTCTAGTGCTCGTTGATTTCACCGATGAGCTTATTCGCAACGGATCGGCCCGCTATGACGCGATCATTGACGCCGCCGCGAGCCGGCTGCGTCCTGTGACGATGGGCGCTTTCACGACTGTGCTTGGCGTCATTCCGCTGTTCTTTGACGCCTTCTTCCGTTCCATGACGGTTGTCATTGCATTTGGTCTTAGCTTTGCGACTCTCATCACTTTGCTTGTGACGCCGGCGACTTACGCTTTGTTGTTCGGCGTGACGCCTGACGAAACAGCGGCGTCGGACGCTGATGGATCATTACAGGCGAGGGCGGCGCAATGATGCGAGTTCTGGCATTAGCGGTCTTAGCGCTGACGACGAGCGGGTGCGTGTCCATCTTCTCATTGAACGATGCGCGGGGCATAGCCCTGGATGCGGCGCCGGACGTTCCAGAAAACTGGGAGACGGCGCAAGCGCGCCTCGGTCCCGTTGAAACCGGCTGGATCGCCGCTTTCGATGATCCACAGTTAACCGAGTATGTGAAGGAAGCGCTCGCGAACAATCGCGATTTGCGGGCAGCGGCCGCGGCTGTTGAAGAAGCGCGAACCTTGGCGCGGCAAGCCGGCGCTGCGTTGTTACCGGCGATCGATATTACGGGTACAGCCGGCCGGGTCGGCGTTCTACAGCGCCCCAGTGCGCCCTCCTATGGCGTTGGCGCGCAACTCAACTGGGAAATCGATGTGTGGCGACGGGTTCGCGCAACGCGCGAGGCGGCGGCTTTGTCGGCCTATTCGGCGGAGGCGGACTATGTTTTCTCGCAATACTCGATCGCCGCCGCGGTGGCGCAAACCTATTTCACCGCGATTGAAGCACGCCTACAATTAGAGGTCTCCCGGCGATCCTTCGAGGCGTTAGCGGCCACCGATCGGATCGTCGTCGCCCAGCGGGAACTTGGCGCTGTTTCCGGCCTTGATGTGGCGCTCTCAAAACGCGATCTCGCAAACGCCCGTGACGCGGTGCTGAATGCAGAAGGCGCCGTCCGTATCGCCTTGCGCGGTCTTGGCGTGCTTCTCGGTCGTTACCCTGGCGCCAATACAGCGCTGCCGGAGGATTTGCCCACTGTTCCCGCCGCTCCGCCCGCGGGCGCGCCGTCGAGCTTATTAGAACGCCGTCCGGATATTGTTGCGGCGGAGATCGCCGTCGCCGCTGCTAGTAATAATGTCAGCGCGCAGCAAGCGGCGCGATTGCCATCTTTCGCGCTCACGAGCACGATCGGTGGTTCATCGTCGGAGCTGGAAGATGTTCTCGATCCTGAGAATGTCGCTTGGCAAGTCGTGGCCAACATGTTGGCGCCGACCTTTGACGCCGGTCTTCGCAAGGCCCGTGTGGATGAGGCGCGCGCCGAACGCGCTCAGGCGGTCGCCGCTTACGCTCAAACGGCGATTGACGCGTTCCAGGAAGTGGAAACGAGCCTTGATCAAAACGTTATCTTACGCGCCCGCGTTGCGGCGCTAGAAGAAGCCGCGGCACAAGCCGGAAAGGCGTTTTCGATCGCCCAGTCGCAATACCGCGAAGGCGCGAGCAATCTCCTCGACGTGCTTGTCATTCAAACGGCGCTTTTCAACGCGGAAAGCGCCCTTGTCGGTGTAAGAAGCGCGCTTCTACAGGAATGGATCGCCCTCAATCTAGCGCTTGGCGGCTCTTGGGAGGAGGAAGAGCCCAAAATCCGTGAAGCGTTTGTCGACGGCGGCGACGCGCCTTAGAGACCGTACGGAAACTCTTAAACGACTTTGTATTTGGCGCGTCAGACGCAATTTCGCCGCTAATCCATTCGGCGCTGGGCTCTACTTTCGACGAACAAGAGCCGGAGCCGCATCGTTCTACGGCGAATTGACGTCCGATCTTCAAGTGTCGTCATTTTTTCCGACTTTTGATCTGGGCTCTTGGGGGCGTTGCGAAATCCTCTCCCGCTTCCCGTGCGCGCTCTCTTTCCCCTTGCCCGCGTCGATCAGCGCTTGATATGGTCAGGGCTCGTTTGTTACAGGCCGGATCTTCCCAACACATGTCGGTTACACGACCAAAACCAGTCGACATCGAAAAAATCGCCTCGGAGCTGGAAGAGCGCGACGTTAATTTCGGCGCGCAGATTCGCGATTTGCGCAAGGCCCGTGGTCTGACCATTCAAGGCTTGTCCGACGCGACCGGTTTCTCGATCGGCTATTTAAGTCAGCTTGAGCGTAATGTCTCCAAACTGTCGATTGACGGTTTGGTGAAAATCTCAGAGGCGCTCGACGTCTCCATGCATTGGTTCTTCACGGAGCAAGGCGACGACGACGGTAAACAACGTGTTGTCGTTCGTTCCCGCCAGCGGCGGCGGATGGAGTATCCGAATTTAGGCGTGCAGGAAGAGTTGCTGTCGCCATCGCTGACGAGCCCGATCGAATTGCTCCGCAGTACGATCGAGCCGCATGCAAAAAGCGGCGAGAAGAGTTATAGTCATGTGGGGTATGAGGTAGGCGTTATTCTCTCCGGTCGCCTCAATTTGTGGGTAGACGGAGAGAAGTTTGAACTGGCGGCTGGCGACAGCTTTGGTTTTTCAAGTAAACAGCGCCACCGATTTGAAAACCCAACGGACAAAAAAACAATTGTCATTTGGGCGGTGACGCCGCCGACATTCTAACGCTGCGAAACCAAAGCTACGCTTCAGCTTTGCCTATCCCTCAATATTGATAAGCGATGCGGTCGGCGCGTGCTCGCCTTTCACACGCGTGCGCTTTGGATCATAGAACGCGCGCAATTGCGCGCTCGCCGGGAAACGCTCGCCTGCCACTTCGATTTCCCACGTCCCCTCGGCGAGCCAGCTTTTCGTTACCCCGTCGGCGGCTTCCACATAGCCCATGCCGAGCGGACGACCGACCGAATGCCCAAAGGCGCCGGAGCGAAGATAACCGACGAGGCGGCCATTGCGCCAAATGGGCTCCGTGCCGAAGACGAGCGGACCGTCTTCATTCAGAGCAAATTGAACGAGGCGTTTCTTAAGCGGTGCGCCTTTCTGCGCCAATACCGCGTCACGGCCATTGAAAGAGGTTTTCTCCCAATCAATCGTGAAACCGATTCCGGCCTCGGCCGGCGTTGTCTCGTCCGTAATCTCATGGCCCCAATCGCGGAACCCCGCTTCCATGCGTAAGCCTTCAAGTGCTGCATAACCCGCTGGCCTCACGCCGAGGTCGACGCCGAGCGCCATTAAGTGATCAAAAATCGCCGGCGCAAATTCTGTTGGAATGTGCAGTTCCCATCCTAATTCACCGACAAACGTCATGCGATAGGCGAGCGCGTAGCCATAGTGGAGATCGATGTTCTGAAACGTGCCAAAGGGAAAAGCGTCATCGCTGAAATCGGATTTGCTCGCCCGCTGCATGAGGGCGCGTGCGTTCGGCCCCATAACGCTCAAAGTAACATACGCCGCCATCATATCCGTCGCATAGGCGCGTTCTTCCGGCTTGATATGGCGCGTCAACCAGTCCATGTCGCGGACTGCTTGGGCGCCCGCGGTCACGATCATGAATTTATCGCGTGCGAGACGAGCAATTGTGAGGTCGGTCTCGCAACCCCCATGGTCGTTGAGCCATGGCGTATAAACGACTTTTCCCGGTTCAACATCAAGCTCCGCTGAGGAGATGCGGTTCAATACATTAACGGCGTCCGGCCCTTGCACCGTATAGTGAGCAAAAGAGGTTTGATCGAACAGCGTCACCGCCTCGCGCGTTGCGTGGTGTTCGCTCGCGACATAGTCGAAAAAGCGTTGGCGGCCAAAGCCGTAATCGTCGTCCGTCGATTGTTTGTCAGGCGCGAACCAGTTCGCGCGTTCCCAGCCGCAGGCTTCCGCAAAGTTCGCGCCAAGCGATTTCAGTCGATCATGGAGCGGTGATTGTCGAACGTCGCGCGCCGTGTCTGGGCTTTGGTTCGGGTAGTGAATTTTAAAGAGTTTTCCGAGCGATTCCACGGTTCGGTCATGGAGGTAGGACGGATTGGTTTGGAACGGCATCATCCGCCTGACATCGATCTCCCAAAGGTCCATGGGCGGTTTGTCGCTCATCACCCATTCGGCCATGACTTTGCCTGCGCCCCCCGACGATTCAATGCCACACGAATTATATCCGGTTGACGCGTAAAGGCCTTTTTTCTCTGCTGCCGCGCCCATGAGGAAGCGCGTATCCGGCGTGAAGCTTTCTGGTCCCGTGAAATAAACCTGAAGACCGCAATTCTCCAAGAACGGCATACGGGCGATGGCGAGTTCTAAGATCGGGGCCATGTGGTCGAAATCGTTCGGCAGTTCGTCAAAGAAAAATGCGTCCGAGATGCCGTCCATTCCCCATGGTTTGGCGACGGGTTCAAAACCGCCAATCAGCAGTTTGCCCGCGTCTTCTTTGGCGTAGAAATATTCATCCTGACTGCGAATAACCGGCGTCTTTGGATCGAGACCATCAATTTTCTCCGTAAGCACATAAAAGTGTTCAGCGGCGTGCAGTGGTATTGGAAACTCAATGCGCTGGCCAAGGTCGCGGCTCCACATGCCGCCGCAAATGATGACCTTGTCGCATTTAATATATCCCTTATCGGTTTTAACGCCGACGACAGTGTCGTTTTTTAGGTCGATATGATCAGCACGGATGTTTTCAATAATCTTCGCGCCGTTCATTTTGGCCCCCGCGGCGTAAGCGCGCGAGGTGTCGATAGGGTTGGTCTTTCCGTCAGATGGGATGTGCGCCGCCCCGAGAACACCCTCGATGTTAAGACCGGGGAGCATCGCCAATGCGCGTTCGGGTGAAATGATATCGACCTCAAGGCCAAAACTGCGCCCCATGGAGGCGCCGCGCTTTAGCTCCGTCAGACGATCGGGCGTCGTTGCGATCGTGACCGAGCCACATTGTTGATAGCCGGTGGCTTGGCCTGTCTCTGGTTCTAATTCGTGAAACAGCGACGCGGTATACTGAGCGAGGCGCGCCATATTTTCTGTCGCACGTAATTGGGTGACGAGACCGGCCGCGTGCCACGTTGTCCCACACGTTAGTTCCCGGCGCTCCAATAAAACAACGTCTTTCGCGCCCGCTTTGGCCAAATGGTAAGCGGTGCTTAGTCCAACAATTCCGCCGCCTATGATGACGATTTCCGCTTCGTTCAGCATCTGGATGGCTCCTATTTCCTGGCGATAATTGACGTCGCCGTCTGTCCTTGGTAGGGCTAGTATCAATGAAAAAAATTTCACGCAAGGTCGGTCGTCGATAATCGGCCGGGTTCTTTAGCGGAGGTTTGGGCGGCGAAGGCGAAGCGCCTTTATTGTGAATCGTTGGTGAGACCGTGCGTTCAAGCGCTTTGGAAGCGGAGTGCTTCCGGTGTCGACGGACGTCCAGTCGAGCTCTTTTGAATTTGTGAGCGCCTTTGTCGCAGGGGGCAAAGTTGGATGAAAAACTTGGCGTCTCAGTTCTTTGCGTTAGGCGATTTAGAAACCGATGGTTGATGGAAAGACGCCAAAATGAACAGTATTCAGGCGAGCCTTATTGATCCGCCGACGATTGGACGCATCGCGATGATCGCGACGGCGACGGATGAGGTCGGCGATAGCCATTTTCGAAAAATTATCGAGCCTACGGGCGTTAGCGTACTGACGACACGAACTGTCTACACGGATGATGAACCGGATGAAAACGGCGTCTTCACCTTCCGAACGCGTTTTGACAAGGTGGCTGAAGCCTTTCCTGATACGCAACGGCTTGACATTTTAGCGTTCGGCTGTACGTCCGGAACTGTTGCGACCGGAAGAGACGAAATCCTCGCCAAACTCGAGGCTGCACGACCCGGACTGAAATATACAACGCCCGGCGTCGCCGCTCTCAAGGCGTTCAATCAATTTAGTATTTCCTCAGTTGCATTGCTGACGCCCTATCCAAACTACATGCATTCCATGTTCATTGAGTTTTTTGAAAAGTATAAAATCGCCGTCACCGCTGACGCGACGTTCAACACGGACGAAAACGATATCGGAAAGATATCGCCGGCTAGTCTTCTCGATGCCTCGAAGCGCTTGATAAGCAGGGATAAGCCAGATGCGCTCTACATATCGTGTACAGCGATAAATGTCGTCCCTCATATCGATTGGTTGGAAGCAGAGCTTGGCGTAAGAATAATAACAAGCACGCAAGTAATGGCTTGGGATTGTTTATCACTGCTCGGACTGACAACGAGAAGACCGGGGTTTGGGTCGCTTTTTGCCGCTTGATGTCTTTCGAAGGCCGCAACGGTTCCGTCATAGCGGCGGTTAATATGGTTAACTTGGGCGCGCGGATGTTGGGGCACAGTTGACTCCCATCCGGGTTTGTTTCAACAAAACAATATGAAAAAAATTTCATATCAATCGAGTTCGATTGGTCCACAGGTTTTGAGATTCAAGAGGCGGAGCTTCTAATGACGGTGCCATCGAACAACCAACCGTTTTCTATTGGCGAGTTTGAGCAAAGATGGTCGTCGGTAGGAGCGGCGATGGACGCCTATGGCGTTGACGCCATTATTGTAACAAATTCGCACAATATGGCCTGGTTAACGGGTTATGCGGGGACATCCTCATATATTCCGCAAGCCGCTCTTTATCGTCGTGGGGACCAATACCCCTATCTCATTTTACGTAAGCAAGACGTGCCGGCCGGCATTCATACAACGCCGCTGCCGCGCGATAATATCGTTGGCTACCCCGAGGCTCTTATTGGGAACCCCGATAAGGACGGGCACGATTTCGTGCGTCAGTTTTTGCAAGATCTCGGCGGGCTTCGCACTATTGGACTTGAGTTCGAGGAAGTGAGCCATCCGACATATGAGAAATATCGAGGCGGGTTAGCGCCGTTAAACCTTGTGGATGTGTCGACCCTTATCTCCGAGAAACGACGGATCAAATCGGAGCGAGAAATTAGTCTTATGAAAGAGGCTGGTAAAGTTGTCGAAACCGGCGTTTTAGCGGCTTTTGAA
This sequence comes from Pseudomonadota bacterium, assembly GCA_039814575.1. Lineage (GTDB taxonomy): Bacteria > Pseudomonadota > Alphaproteobacteria > Caulobacterales > Parvularculaceae > MED-G105. The sequence goes on along the minus strand of JBCCAY010000006.1, from coordinate 42,998 downwards.
GCGGCGCGGCCCGGAAGGCGTGAATGCGATGTGGCCGGCGACGTGGTTAAGGCGTTGGCGTCGGGCGTCGACGCTTTCGAAACAATTAGAATTGAAGTGCCCGAGATGGCGTTCGGCCCGCGCATTGGTACGGGGCATTACCATTGGTATGAGGGCACGCTCGAACACGGTTGCCAGATCAACTTTGAACTTGTTGGCGTGCGTCATCTTTATCAAGTGCCGTTGATGCGGACGATCAGTTTAGGGCCGCCTTCTGATAAGCTACAACGACTCTTCGGCGGCGTTCGCGAAGGTTTGGAAGAAGCATTGTCCATTATAAAGCCGGGCGCTACGTGCTGCGATGTGGCGAACGCTTTTTATCGGAAGTTAGGCGAGCACGGTTTCGAAAAAGACAGCCGCTGCGGCTACACCATCGGTCTAACAACCGCCGAAAACCCGAGTTTACAGTCTTCTGATCAAACCGTCCTTGAACCGAACATGACGTTCCATCTGATGTTGGGAACCTGGCCGGAGGAAGACTTCGGCGTGACGCTCAGCGAATCTTTTAGGGTGACCGAGACCGGATACGAAACGTTCTCGTCCTTGTCGCGCGATCTCTACATTGTCTAACGCCAGACGGTTTTCTCAGTCGGGTGCTTTTGTTGAGACCCGCCTCGTTGCGCTAAGATTGAGACGTTTCGCTGAGAGTCGCGGAACGGCGGTCACGAATTATTAAGCGTGGAGTTGATTGTGGGGTTAAGTCAAAACTCTGTCGATGATCTCATTCCCTGGTTCGTTTGCTTCGCGATTCTGAGCGCCATTCTCGTCTTTGGACTACTCTCTAGCCGCTCCATCAATCGCGGCGGCGATGACTTCTTAACCGGCGGTCGCGGGTTTGGGCCTATCATCGTGATGCTGAGCATATTCTCCACCAGCAATACGGGGTTCATGTTTGTCGGCGCGATTGGCGCTGGGTATGCGCAAGGCCTATCGGCTCTGTGGCTCGCCCTTGCATGGTGCATCGGCGAAACCGCTTTCTGGATGGTGTTCCCGCCCAAAATAAATGATTACGCATTGAGAAAATCGCCAGTTTCCGTTCCGGATTATATCGCGAAAGCAGCGCCTGATAGGCAGATGCTCGTGCGTCTGGCGGCAGGCCTTGTTGTAGCGGCGACGACCCTTCCTTTCATTGTGGCGCAGAATGTCGCCGCCGGTAAGGCGATTGCGAGCGTTGCGGACCTTAGTCTTAGCATGAGCGTATTCGTCGCCGGCGGCGCGCTCACCGGCATCGCGCTCGTCTACTGCGTTTGGGGCGGCTTAAAAGCGTCCATGATGGCGAACGCGTTGCAAGGCGCATCAATTTTGCTGATCGGCGCCGTGCTCTTCATCATTGTTCTATTGCAGCTCCTTGCAACGGGGGCGCCGGTCGATCGTCTGCTGATGAATAATCCTGACGTCTTTGACCCTTTTGCGACGACGCCGCTCGCGCTTATGCTTTTTTTCCTGTTGGGGGGCGCGACGGCGTCTTTCGGGGGAGCGGCTAGTCTACCAACCGTTCTCATGCGCGTCAGCGTTGCTGATTCTCCGAAGACGCTGCAGAATATCAAGTGGGTATATATCGGGACGTGTTATCTTTTCCTCGGAGCGATGATGCTGATGGGCGTCATGCTGTCTGGCTTAGTTTCGGACGCGCCCGATCCAGAGCAGAGCCTCTTTGTTTTTTCGCAGTCCTTGTCGCCATGGGTTTTGGGGCTGGCGCTCGGCGGCGCGATGGTTCTGATTTTGTCGACGCTTGACGGCTCGATTCTTGTCGGCGGCGCTGCGCTCTCTGATGATGTCTGGGGCGATCGCGCCAGTAATCGTTCTCTCGTCAGGCTGAGGCGCGGTTTAGGCATACTGATTTTCAGCAGCTTGGCGCTGGCGCTTGGCGTTCTACTGGCGAACAGAAGCGTCTTCCAAATAATCTTGTTTGGTTTATCGGCGATGGCTGGTGGAATCGGACCTGTTTTTATAATTGCAACACTCGGACTAAAGACAAACCATCAGGCGCTCATTGCGACAATGATCGTCGGTGTCATCACCGCTGTGGCTTGGTCGGCGTTCGGTTTGTCGGAGTATGTCGGCGAAGCTTTTCCTAGCTTTGTTGCCGGCTTGATGGCGCATCAATTGGTTGCGAAGCTCGGTAAGAGCAAGACCGTCTCGTCATTGCACGCGAGCGGAACCATGCCGGGTTCATCGCGGCCGAGCGGTTCTTCTTAAAGGTCGCCTAGGTCTTCGCGGTGTCCGTGTTTGGTCCCAGTGTACGCCTGTACATCTGCTTTGTCGGCGGCATTTGATTTGATTGTAATATCCCGTTGCGGGAATGGAATTTCTACGTCGGCTTCCTTTAGCTTCTTGAAAATCGCAACGCGCAATGCCGTGCGCGCCGATAGTGAAGACCCTACATCGCGGATATAACCACGTAGTTCAAGGTTCAACGCACTGTCACCGAAGCTGTCAAAATACACGAACGGTTCCGGATACCGCAAAAGCACGGGTGATTCTTTTCCTACTTCTTCAAGGAGTGCGATAACGTGTTCGGGGTCGCTGTCATAGGAGACGCCAACTGGAATCGTCAGTCGACCAATTTTATTTTTATGCGTCCAATTCGTGACTGCGCTCGAAATCAGTTCAGAGTTGGGGACAATAACGGACGAACGATCGAAGGTTTCAATCTCCGTTGATCGAACGCTGATGTTTTTAACAATGCCTTCGCCGGAGCTTGTGACGATCCAGTCGCCAACCTTAATGGGGCGTTCAAAAAGCAGAATGAGGCCCGATACAAAATTATTGACGATCGACTGCAAGCCAAAGCCGATGCCGACCGATAGGGCGCCCGCGATAATCGCAAGGTTTGAGAGATTAAAACCAAGCGTGCTGACGGCTGCGATAAACGCAAAAACAAGACCCACATAGCCGATGAGGGTTTTCAGCGAGTTTTGAACGCCAATATCCATTCGCGTGCGAGGGAAAAAGCGTTTCTCGCCCGTGCGTTGAATGAACCGCGTCAGGGCTAGGATTAGAACAAATATCCCGATTGCGGAGAATATTTGTGCAATGGAGATGGTGAAATCGCCCACCTTAAAGCCGAAAAAAGCATCCCTGACGACGTCTCTAACATCCGCCCAGTCCGCCCCTAACGCTAAGAAAACGACCGGCGTCAGCACCAGAACAATCAAAAAGTCAAGAAAGACGCCGATCCAGAAAACGACGAGGCGTTCTTGATCGCTTTCTTGCTCAGCGGTTGACGTCGAAACGCCGGCGAGCGATCGGTCGAAGGCGTGCAGTGCATCGTGTGCGATTAGGCGAATGAAAAGCCCCAGCGCAATAAGGCCGGTGACCATGAAAATTCGTGTCGCTGCGTAGTGGGCGAGAGCGACATAGCCAAAGAGCCCAGCAATGACGATGGCGAGCGCTGCGACGGCTAAGAAACGACGGGCGTTTCGCCAGAACGCTTTGGTCTCATCGGAAAATGCGTCCTCGCGGCCGTCGGCGAGGCGCCACGCCGAACGGCTTCCCACAACAAAATAGACGCTCGCCATCAGTATAGAGATGGTTGCGCTTTGTAAGAGGGCAAGTTCTTGAGTGCCGCCATAGGCGCTCGCGCCGGCGCTTAGCGTCCGGTCGAGAAAGAACAAAAGGACGAGCGCCAACAGCGAAAATCGTATCAATTGGCCGCAGAAAGCATGCAGCGGCACTAAACGCCAGCCGGGAGTCCTCGGGGCGAACGCCGCGGTTGCGCCGGCGTCGGCTGTTAACAACGCTAGAAAACCAAACCATAAATTGCGGGCGATCGGCGCGGTCGTTAGGTCGACGACGCCCTGCGAGGTCAGCGCTCCAAGGAGAACTTCGCCGGCGATAACGCCTGGAACGACCCGCGCCAAAATCCGTGTCATCGCGGCGCCGGCGCGTCGTCCAGGTGTTGGTTCAAGGGTTTCAAGACGTCTTACGATCCGACGCGCTGTCCATTGCCGCGCTGGGCCGAAGAGAAAAAAGCCAAACGCGACGCTTAACGCGATGAACGCATAGCTTCTTGATAATTGTCCGGCTTGCGTTTTTTCCGCGCGCCATAATCGAACGTCACGGGCGAAGCCTTCGAAGCCGCTCGCCGCGTTCGCCGCTGCGGCGCCAATGACGCGCGGGAGCAAGGGCGACGGGCCGCGCGCGAACACGGCGTTATAGAATTGGTCGCGACGCAGCGCGGTGATGTCCGATAGAAGGCGCTCGATTTCTGCGACGTTCAAGTCGGACTGTCGAATAATCGCGTCTTCCTTTAAAAGAGACAGCGTCAACGCTTCTCGCTCGGCGCTAATTTCGGGAAGTTCCGGCGCCCCGTCGTCCGGCCCTGGGCCTAAGCGCTCTAGATCATCGCGCAGCTCCATCCGGCTTTCGCGCAAAGGGGCGATTGCGTCATCAGCGGACAATTTCAAGTCTCGGAGTTGTTCGCGCAAAGCGAGGAGTTCTTTTGACGAGGGCGTATCATTGAAAGACTGATGAATTTCTTCAATGGACCCTCTGCGTTCGTCGACGCTTTGTTGAAGGTCGATTAATCGTTGTCGCCCGGCGATATCCGCAACTAACCGGTCGAGCGTGGACCGAAGCCGTGAAGCACTCGCTAAATCCCGATTGATCGTATCAAGACGGCTTTCTTCTTCGATCGTCGTAGTTAGCGGGGTGTCGTCGCCTTTTAAGAGAGAAGGGGTGTCAGATTCGTTTTGGTCTTGGTCTTGAGTAGGCGGCGAGGTTTGATCGTTTTGGGTGATGATCGTTTCGATCTCAGTTTTCTCGCGTTCGAGGCGTTCAGAAAAGTCGCCGAGCCCTCTTCGCGTTTCGTTGAGGCGTTGTCGCAACGTTTCAAGATTGGGCGGCTCCTCGTCTTGCTCCAAAGCCGTTTTCACCTCGTCGAGCGTTGCTGCTTGCTCGCTGAAGAATTTCTTGGAGTTCGCGCTTCGCTCCTCAGCCGATGCTGTGGAGGCGGTGAAGATAAGTATGGCGGCGAAGGTTAAGAAGATGCGGATCATGGTCGATTGTCGTTTGGGCTTGGGCGCAAAATCGGGGCGCTAAAAACAGAGGTGCGACACGCCGCTACGAAACAGCGTCACGGATGTGATAGCGCATGGAGTGGCGCATTAGAATGCATACGTTCGCGGTTTTACACGAGCACGCTTCAACGGATTGGCTACGGAATTGATCGGTCACCGCAATCCGGCCGCGTGATTTATTGCAAATGTCTAATTATAGATTTCTCGAAATTGCTGTGCGGCGACCTTCGGTAAGGTCGTCGCCCACTGATTATGTCCCGTCCGCCGCCACATTGGAGGAAGAGCTTAGACGTAAGTCGTCCGGCGAAGAAACGATTGACAAAACAACGCTCGTCCCTTTGTTTTCATCCGACGACATAGAGATTGAGCCGCCATGCTTCTCAGCGATCAGTGACGCTAGGCTTAACCCCAGGCCAACGCCTTCGTGAGGGCGCGTACGTCCTTCGTCGGCTTGCGTGAATGCGCCGGTCACACGGTTGAGTTGGCTTTCATTAATCCCGACGCCGGTGTCGGTTATTTTGACGGCGACATTCTCTTTCGCGCACCGCAGAGTAACGCCGACGTGGCCGCCAGGTTTGTTGAACTTAACCGCATTACTGAGAATCTCGCGCACCGCGAGGCCGACATCGTTCTTGGAACCAACGAATGTATGATGTCGTCGCAACGTGTCAAAAGCAATCGTGATTTTATTTTCTTCTGCGTCGCTTTTTGCACGGTCAACTTCATCCTTTAAGAGATCTACGAAGTCAAAATCTTCCAACAGAACAGATTTCCGTTTGGAATTAATGCGAGCGAAATCAAGAATACGCATTAATGTAAACAAGAGCGAATCTGCGCTTTTTCGCATTGTGCGTAAATAATCGTGTGACGGATTGGCTTTGTCGCCGTCGGGGATTTCAATAAGTTGCGCCAAACCGATGATATGGTGAAGCGGCGTCCGAAGTTCGTGATTCATCATTGAAAGAAAAGAGTCACGCGCGACGACGCCGCCGCGATTTTCAGCGTTCGCCTTGTCCTGCGCAGTTGAGAAGCGAAAGTCGTCTAGCGCATCATTGATTGCATCTTTGAGTTTAGTCGGATCGCAAGGTTTCCGCATGAAACGCATGACCGAGCCTTCATTAACCGCGGCGATCGCCGTGTCTTGGTCTGAGTTGCCGGTGAGCATCATGCGGCGGATCTGCGGTGCGTCTTCTTTTACTTGTTTAAGAAGGTCGACGCCGTTCATTCCCGGCATTTGCATGTCGGCGACAATGACGCCAATTTTTTCAGTATCTGAGATTATTTTTATCGCTTCCTGTCCGCTTTGCGCGGTCAGTACGGAGAAGTGGAGTCCGAGATTTCGCTTTAATCCAGATAGCAATCGCGGTTCATCATCAACTAATAGAATTTTTTCTGGAGGGGACGCCATAAATATACTCCTTTTACTGATTGACGGTCAAAAGCATGTTGTCGATGGGTAGCGCTAAAACAAATGTCGTTGCATAGCCGTTGCGTTTTCCTAAACATAGACGACCGCCATGCCCTTTTACGACAACGTCCTTTGCTAAAGACAATCCGTTCCCGGTTCCTGCGCCCGTAGGTTTTGTCGTAAAAAACGGATGAAAAATCTTTTCTCGAATATTCTCTGATATACCCGGACCGCGGTCGCTAAAACAGATGCGAACTTCGTCATCAATTCTCTCACTGCGAATGCAGATAGAACTCTCTCCCGTTGCATAACCTTCAACCGCGTCAATGGCGTTAACGAGAATATTTGTAATGACTTGTTGTATTTGCGCACGACGACACTGCACCATCGGTAAAGCAGCGTCGAGTTCCATCTTAATACTGAATACGTCGCGATCGCGACCACGACAGACTTTAGCGACGTTTTGAATAATATCGTTTAGGTCCGTCCTATCGACGTCTCCCGAGCCAGAAGAGGCGAAATCCTTCATTAAAACGACTATGTCGCGAATTTGTTCAACACCTTCTAGGGACTCTTCTATCGCTTCGAGCATGTCACTAGATGTGTCGTTGACTGCATTGCGCAGATATATCAGATTATCACTGATGAATTGGATAGGCGTGTTAATTTCATGGGCGATTCCGCCGGCTAATGCGCTAATAGCTTCAATGCGCTGACGCTCGTCAAGCTCGTCAGCCGTCCAGCGCGCGTCGTTAATCGCCGTGTTTTTGTTGTCCAACGCTGTTTTGTTCATTGTTGTCATGCGGCTCTCTTTCCAGGAAGAGCGGCGACAGTATCGAGTTGCTCTTTCATCACAACATAAAGCTCATCTTTTAATACCGGTTTTGCGATAAATGAATTGATGCCTGAACGGAGGGCCTTCGCTCGTGTCTCTCTCGTTTCTGCGGCTGAAACGGCAATAATCGGTATTGACGACCATTTCTGTTTCGATGATCTGATCTTTTGCGCTGCTTCAAAACCACATACCATCGGCATGTGCAGGTCTGTTAAAACAATGTCGAAAGAGTGCGTCGCCAACTGTTCCAACAGTTCCGCGCCATTGGCCGTTTTAACAATGTGCTGATAGCCGCACGATCGAAGCATTCCTTCAAGAACCATTCGGTTTGTCTTATCGTCATCAGAAATGAGTACTTTGATAGAGCTTCGTTCATATGAACGTTTCTCTTTCTTCAATTTTGTCGCAATTTCCGGTGTTTCCGCTTCAGCAGTATCATGTTTCCGACCGTCGCGGAGGGCCGTGACACCTGCTTTCTTTACAAAGGTCATCGGGATGAAGAGCTTAAATGTTAGATTGCCGTCATGTTTACTTGAAACAGTGATGTCGCCTTTGAGCCTCCGTGCAATGAGGCGCGCCAGTAAGACGGACAATCGCCAGGCGCTTTCTTTCTTCAGATGGGGGTTGCGAAAGAACGCCTTTGGCGCGAAATAAGCGTTCGCTTGATGTTGATGAATTTCCGCTGTCGGATCGATAATTGTGATTTGAAGGCCGCGTCCCTTGTGGCGGCTTTTATTGACGGTCGCGAAAAAATTTATCGTTCCCTCTGAAGACTGTCTTACGCACTGTCCAAGAAGACTCTTAATGCATTGCCGAACACGAACTTGATCGTATGCAAACCAGCCATGCGTTGAAGCCTTGAGTTTGACGTCGAGATTTACGCCAAGCTGACGTGCTACAGCTTTTTGATCAGCGACCACGTCCTTCAACATGTCGTGTAGAAGGTGTTCATCCTCGCTAACTTTCAGACGATTTGTTTTAACGTCGACGATATCAAGCGTATCAAGGAGAATCTGCCGTAAACCCCCGCTTGACCCAAGGACGCTGTCGATTAGGTGTCGGTCTTCAGAGCGATAGTTTTTAGCGCGTGATAAGAGAATCTGACTCTGACCAAGGATAATATTCAGGTGAGAGCGCAAAGCGTCTCCCGCCGCCTTGATGATTGCGGTTTGGTCGTTAAGTCGACGTTTCGCTAATACCGACATCACGCGCCAGGTCGCTCCTCCGGCGATGAGGCTTGTGACGCAACAAATCAGTATTACTATCTCTATAGAGAACATGATATACCTCAACTCGTTCTAGCGAACGGCTCCTATCTTTATATGTCGAACCAAACGTCAAAACGCTTGTTTCTAGAATGCATACTGCGCTCTAAACGCAGCTGTGTTGCGCGTGTCGTTGGCTGCAGGTGCGTTCTCGTCGGTGTTAGATCGAATATAGTTTGCCGTTAGACGAATATTGGTGTTTGGGTGCCAATTGAGGCCAACCGTATAGCGATCAACTGACCCGCCCGCGACGTCTTTATCATTTAGATCGAGTTTATCGTAGCGCGCGGCTAGTTGGATTGCGCCGATCTTACTTCCTTTTTTGGGTTTAACGCGTGCGAAACCGCCTCGCTTTAGTTTGTAAGACCGTACTTCACCAGTGATGAACCATGACGTTTGAAAGTAAAAAGAAGTGAAGTTTAGCGTAGCCGCATTCTCTCGGTGTACGACATTATCAATGTATTCCGCTTGAATAGACAGTGGTCCGAAAATACCAAGGGCTTCAACGCCCATAACCGTCGTTCGATCGATATCCGTAATCGGACCTGTGTCAACCGTTGGCTTTCCGGGAGCCGCCGTTTCGTGCTTACCCTTAAAGCGGACAGAACGTGTTTCAACGTCAGGATTTCGAATGCTGCCGGAAATGCCGAGATGTAGTACATTCCTTTTACTGTTGACCGGCGTTATATAAGCGCGGCCTGTTGTGACGCCGTTCTCTGGTCGAGCTTTTGCGTTCGACGTATTGCTGGGAAAATGCCCTGCGTGAATACGCCATTTATCGCCGCCTGTTGTCGCGGCGACGCCGATTGAGCGATTGGGCGTCAAGCTCGCGATCAGTGCACGGTCCATGAAGCTCCACCACGGACAACCAGTGCTCCATTCTAGTCCTAATGGTTCTTTGAATTGCCCGACCGTCACGGCGAAATTCTTCAATCCGGTATAGGCGATATTGGCGTCGAAAACTTCAGCGCCGTCGCGTCCCGTTTCCACCATGAAGTCATATTTCCAGTCCTTGGCGAAGACGCCCCGCACGCCAATGCGACCACGGCGAATGGTCGATGCGTCACGAACACTTGCTGTCTCAGCGCTGTTCTCAGCGTGGTCGAACTGAAAAAAACCGGCGAGGCGAACCGAGTAAGAATTGTCACGCGTCTTTATTTGCGGCGAGGGTGACAGTGAGACAGAGATTTCATCGGCATCGGCGTTCTTGGTTGTTGCTTGATCCGCGGCGGCGCTCGTTGATGACAGCATCGTCATCAGAACGGCGCCAATGACGATTGATGATGTGCTTGAAAGAATTCTTAGGCGAGGCTTTTTCATATTGTTACGCACAATGAAGAACTCCTTTCTTTTCACGCTCATTACCATTTGAACGAAGTAGAGAACGATATGGGATCAGAAAACTATCCCCAAATGAGGGCCGTCACCGTACGCATGAAAAATATAAAGAGTAGAAAGCCCCAATTTGGGGATAGGAAAAAGCGCGTTCTTATTGGCACTTATGGAGCATGGAAGATAAGGGAGGTGCCGCGATCATGCCCATAAGACCGCGCCATTTGAAAACAGCTGTTAAGCTCTCAGCAACTGTGTCTTGGTTAACGCTAAGTTTTTCATCATTTGCTCACGCGGATGACGACACCGTTCTTTCCGTCGGCATTGTCCCTCAGCAATCGGCGTCGCGATTAGCCGCTATGTGGGTGCCGGTGTTAAAGGAATGGTCGATGAAATCGGGACATCACTTACAGTTTGCAACAGCTAAAGACATCCCGACATTTGAGGCCTGTCTGACGATTGGCGCATACGACATCGCGTACATGAACCCTTATCATTACACGGTGTTTCATGAAGCGTCTGGGTATGAGGCCTTCGCCAAACAAAGCGATAAGCAACTAAAAGGACTTCTTGTCGCTCACCACGATTCGGAAATTTCGAAACTTAGCGATTTGGAGGGCGTGGAAGTCGCTTTTCCATCTCCGGCGGCTTTTGGTGCCTCAGTTATTCCGCGAGCGGAACTGCGTAAAAACGGCGTAATGTCGACGCCGAAATACGTAAACTCCCACGATTCAGTGTATCGCGCCGTTAGCGCGGGATTAATGCCCGCAGGCGGGGGGGTGTTACGAACGTTTAAAACGGTCGCGCCAGCGATACGGGCTCAGCTAAAGATTGTGTATGAAACAGATGGCTATACCCCACATGCATTCGCAGCACATCCAGAAACGCCGAAGTCGACCATTGACGCTATCTTTACGGCAATGACCGCGACCTCAGAACAGAAGCCCGACGTGATCGCGCGCATTGGAATGGTGGGTGTCGAGGCCGCGCGCAATGAGGATTGGAATGATGTGCGCGCACTCAATCTACAAGACTCACACACAAATGTCATTCATGATGATTCCATAAAATGTCATTCCGATTAAAGACGATATTTGGTATTGCTCTAATTGAGATCGCGCTTCTAGCGGTTCTGGTTGTTAGCGGACTCAGTTACTTGCGGAAATCGAGCGAGGCGGAATTGCTGTCGCGCGGCGATGTCACGGCGCAATTGTTTGCGACGATGACGAGCGATGCGGTTCTCTCCGTCGATTTGGCGACGCTTGATGCGCTCGTGGAACAGACGCTGCGTAATGACGGGATCGTTTATGTTCGCGTTCGTAACCAACGGGGCGTCGTCTTGTCCGAAGGCGGCGATAGCGCTGCGTTGTCGGCGGCTTTTGAAGCCGATGAGAGCATCAAAACAGCGAGTAAGGACGGTCGCCTTGATGTTAGCGCCGCTATCATCGCCGCTGGCGAGGTTTTTGGACATGTGGAACTAGGGCTCTCCACAGATCATCTGCAGCAAGTGATTGCGCAAGCAAGACAATGGATGCTGACGATTGCTGCATCCGAGATCGTTATTGTTGCGATATTCGGCGTCATCTTAGGAACGGTGCTGACACGCCAATTGGCGCGACTGCGCGCTGCAGCCAAGCGTGTCGCGCAAGGTGAATTTGGTCATCAGTTGGCTGTCATCGGGCGCGACGAACTTGCGGATACGACGCAAAGCTTTAACCGAATGTCATCTGCGCTGGCGGACTTTGCGCGCGAGGCCGAAGCAGCGCGTGAAAAAGCCGAAGCGGGACAAGCGTACGCTGAGACGGTGTTGAACGACGCGATGAATTCCATGCCTCAGAGCGTCGTCATCGTATCATCGGATCGGCGCGTCACCTTCGCTAACGAGAGCTTTAACAGTTGTTATCCTGGCGCGTTCCGGCACAAAGAAGGGCGCGCTAAGTATGAAGACGTTGCGTCCAGGTCATTATTGACGACGGTTACGGAAGGCGATGAGCAAGTCCCGTTTAGCCTCGTTGAGCGGATGAGGCGTCTTGATGACGCGGAAAATAATCGTAAATGGCGTGGCGTCGCTGCAGACGGAAAGATGGTTGTGACGACTCAAGAGCGTATGTCCGACGGTGGTGTTGTGATTGTCGAGAATGACGTCACGGAACTATTCGCGGCGCTTGAGCGCAATCGCCAGCTTGAATTGGAATTGATGCAAACTCAGAAACTGGAATCCCTTGGCACGATGGCCGGCGGTATCGCCCATGAAATTAATACGCCCGTGCAGTTCGTCGGCGACAATCTAAAATTTCTTGAAGAGACGTTTTGTGAGGTTGCGACGGTAGTGAACGAACTTTCCGAGGGCGAGACCGCGTTGGCGACGACAATGCGTGAAAAGCTTGATGACCTGGATTGGGAGTTTGTTAAAGATGAGATCCCGAGCGCATTCGGCGAGGCGCGCACAGGAATTGGAACCGTCGGCGAGATCGTAAAATCAATTAAGGAGTTCGCGCATCCGGATAGCGACGCAAAGATCGCTCAAGACCTAGAGAAGATTATTCAAAATACGCTTACGGTGTCGCGAAACCAATGGCGTCATCACGCCGAGATCGAATGCGCTATTGATCCCGGCCTTGACGCGGTTCCTTGCTTTGCCGGAAAATTAAGTCAGGTACTGATTAGTCTCATAGTCAATGCGGCGGACGCGATTGAGGAGGGCGCGCGGATAGAGAAAGGTCAGATCCGCGTCGCCGCGCGTCGGCGAGGAGATGTCGCCGAAATCAGCGTATCGGATAACGGCCCTGGCGTGCCGTCGGATAAGATCGACAATATCTTTGATATGTTCTTTACGACCAAGGCGCCCGGTAAGGGAACAGGGCAGGGCCTTGCAATCTGTAAGCGTATTATTGAAGCAAATCATGGCGGTGAATTGACCGTTGAATCATCGCCAGGTGAAGGCGCGCGCTTTATTGTTCGACTTCCCATGCATGATCAACAATGTGCGGCGTAGTCTCTTCTAGAGACGCGCGCGCATGTCACTTAACGTATTTGGCCGGCTTTCAGCGTTTTTTGCGCGGAAGAAATCACGCCACACAATTTCGATTGCTTGGCGTAGTTCATCTGTTTCATATCCATACAAGGTGTTGTTGCAGGGATAGCGGTAGATGGCTGCAATGGAGGAATCAAAAACTTCTGGCGCGCCAAAAATAACCACGCCGGCGATGCGTGGTGAGGAATCGCACCATGCTAAAAGCCGGACGCCGTAGTCGCGAATGAAGTTGATGTCGACGGCGGCGAGGACAAAGTCCGACGCGTGTCTGAGTTGGGGAAGCATCGCTTCGCCGCTCGCCGCCGTGCATATTTTAAGAGACGGGCTGAGTTTTCGCTTTAGTATGGTTAACCGTCGTCGATCCGAACAAAGCAGTGTGAGTGGTGCAAGCGGAGGCTCATTCAGCGCTCGGATCTGGCCATTCCTCCTTTCCATATTGCTGATGTTAGAGCGGCTTTTACCGAAGCGTTATCCCCGTATGAAGGGGGGCGGTAACTTTATACGTTAAACGGAAGATAACTTATTTCTCTTCAAATAAAGCGATGTATAAGGCGCAACCGCATATTGTTTTTGTTGATGATGAACCGCGGGTTCTTGACAGTTTTCGTCGTGGTTTTCGGCGCTTAAAGCGCGACTGGTCAATTTCATACTATACCTCGCCCATTGAGGCGCTGAACGCCATGGAGACCGAGATGTTTGACGTCGTTGTTTCCGATATGCGTATGCCTGACATGTCCGGATTGGAGTTCGTCGAGGCGTTTCACGAACGTTCAACAGCGCCTTGTATTATCTTGACCGGATCGCCGGACTTAACGTCGGCGCTCTATGCTATCAATAAGGCGGATGTCTTTCGGTTCTATACAAAACCGTGTGACTTGGAATTGCTCGTTGAGGGGATCGACGCCGCGTTGATATCGGCGCAGCTTAGCGTATCGCAAGCAACACCGACCGATAAGCAAATTGGCAAAAAAGATGGTGAGCAAATTGGTGAACAAAGCCAAGGTCTCACAACGCAAATTGGATTGGCGGCGCTCAATCGTCTAGCGCTCAGCGTTATTGTGGTTGATCGGGGCGGACACGTTCTATTTACAAATAAAAGCGCCGGCGCGCTTCTGTCGGAGGCGGATGGTTTGTCGGTTTGTCCGAACAATAAGTGCCGGGCTGAAACAGCGGACGCTACACGCGGCCTGATGAGTTTGATCGAGAGCGCAGTGGATAAAGGAGTGAGCGTCAGCGACGAAACTGCGGCTATGGCGCTTATGCGTCCGTCAATGAAAAGACCATACTCGGTCTTTGTTTCCCCCCTTACCGCTGATGGTGCATCAGGCTCAAAAACCCGTCTTGCAGCGCTCTTTGTTTCCGATCCTGAGCAACAACCGGTGCCGACAATCGAGCACATTATGCAATTGCATAATCTTTCAAGGTCGCAGGCGTTGCTTGTTCAAAACCTCGCTCTCGGACTACGTGTGGAAGAGGCCGCCGATGAGGCCGGCGTCACTATCAGTACTGCGCGGACCTATCTGAAACAAGTGTTCTCGAAAACGGACACGTGTCGGCAATCTGAACTCCTGAAGCTTGTGCTTGCATCGCCGCGCGTCACCGCCGCGTGAAATCAATATCGCTAAGGTCACCGAATGGGGATTATGGCTGAACAGATAGCGCGCTAACCTCCCAGTAATCCGTCAACAGAGACGAGGAGGTTTATATGAGTAACGTTGGCAAAGGGTGTGGGATCGTCGCAACCGAAACCTCGTCGTCTTCTCACGCTCTTGGTTCCGGCGCCGCTATGGCGAACGCCGTACAAACACCGGCGCAATCTCTTCAAACAATTGGTGCATTGTCCAGCGGCATCATGCATGAGATTAACACGCCAATACAATACATCACCGATAACGTGAAGTTTCTCAATGACGCGGTATCGCAGTTTGCGACGGCGTTGAATACTTATGAGAAAGTTTTTGCAACTCTTCCCGAAGAAACGAAAACCAATATTGACTTTGGTCCAACTGCAGATGATTTGTCATTTCTTGTGGAAGAGACGCCGGAAGCTGCGTCACACGCGCTTTCCGGCTTAGAGCATGTTTCTAACATCATCGCAGCTGTCAAAAGCTTTGCCCATCCAACTAGGGATGAAAAAACGCTCGTAGATATTGCGGATATAATAAAGACGACGGTGACAGTCTCGCGAAACGAATGGAAGTACGCCGCGAGCTTAGATACGTCTTTTGACGACGGTTTGCCGCTCATTCCATGTCATCCGACCATGCTCCATCAAGTGTTGCTCAACCTAATTACCAATGCGGTTCATGCGATAGAAGAAAAAGAAGGATCGGAGCAAGGCTCTATCAATATCCATGTGAAGATGTTGGATACTTGGCTTGAGATCCGCATCGCCGACGATGGTTGTGGCGTCTCGCAGATCAATGCGGCAAAAATAATGGAGCCGTTCTTCACCACTAAACCAGCGGGGAAGGGGTCCGGCCAGGGCTTGGCGTTGTGCCGCAGCATTATTGAAGACAAGCACAATGGCGAAATTACTTTTGAAAGCGAGTTGGGGGTCGGTTCAACATTTAAACTTCGCCTACCAATAAAAGGGTCGAGCGAAATACCCGGTAAGAATGGGAGAATGTCCTAATGAGCGCCACGATACTCTTTGTTGATGATGAGAATAACGTCTTGCAAGGATTGAGACGATCAATGCGGACGATGCGTAAGGAATGGGACATGCATTTCGCCGAAGGCGGGCATGCGGCCCTTGCGGTTCTCGCGGAGAGGCATGTTGATGTCGTGATATCGGATATGCGCATGCCGGAAATGGATGGCGCAGCACTGTTGGAGAAGGTCGCGCAAGACTATCCATCAACGATACGTTTTGTTTTATCAGGTCAAGCAGACCAGGAAACAACGTATAGGGCGATTGGTCCAAGTCATCAGTTTTTCTCGAAACCGAGCGACGCTGATGTGCTCGCGTCGACAATTAAGAGGCTATTGAGGGTGCGCTCTGCGTTGTCCGCCGATGAGGTCCATATTGTTTCGGGGCTGCGGTGCTTGCCGTCATCGCTGTCAAAGCGAGAAGAGTTCCGCTCGGCAATTACCGCGTCGCAGCCAAGTATAGAAACGGTTTCCGACATTATCTCAAAAGACGTTGGCCTTTCACTTAAAACACTGCAATTGACAAACTCCACCTATTTCGGCGTCGGCGCTGATGTCTATTGCGCTCGTCACGCCGCGCGGATGCTGGACGTCGGCGTCCTCAGCGATCTTGTTGCGCAGAAGCGTTTCTCGGTGCCGCTCCTGCATGAGGCAAATGATGCCGGGTTCACGGCGCTCGGCGATGCAGGGCTTTATCTAGCAGAGGTTACCGGACGGATTGCAGAAAAACGTGGACTGTCTTTAGACGATTGTTCTCTTGCGTCGATCGCTGCTTTGTTTTCTACGATCAAGAAACTTCTGACACTGACCGAACACGGGGGCGGAATTGACGCGACGTCCGATTCCGTCATCGCCTATATGCTTGCTCTTTGGGGCATGCCGTCGGCTCTGATCGATGTCTTTGATGCGGCTGTTGAGGACAATGAAATGTCGCGGACGGTCAGAGCAATGATCTCAGAAGCGATGAACGAACAGCCTGTCGCAGAGCATCCGCCGAAAGCGCCTTCATGTAAGTCAACGGAAGATTACATACCGGCATTGGTGTCATGACGTGATGAGCGTGTCGAGGCGGCGGTTGGTAAATTGACGAAAAAACGTGCTCCGTGTCCGTCTTGCGTTTCAACTGAAATTTTACCGCCGTGATGGTGCGTGATAATATTGTAGCATAGCGAAAGCCCCTGGCCTGTGCCTTTTCCCACACCCTTGGTTGTGAAAAATGGGTCAAATATCTTCGATTTAATATCGCTCTTCATGCCGCATCCATTATCGCTCACTTCGATCTGGACGCCGCTCTCAATCAGCCTTGTGATAACGACTATACGTCCATTGTCACTCCTACCTTCTTCAATGGCTTGGGCGGCGTTTACAATGAGATTCAAAAATACCTGACTTAGTTCCTGTGGGAAGCCCTCGACCGGGGGAAGGTTAGCTTGAAGGTTAGTCTCTAGTTCGGCGACGTATTTCCATTCATTGCGTGATACGGTTATTGTATCTCGTAGTAGATTGTTAATGTCGGCTTCGGTTTTCTCACTTGCTCCCGGATGAGCAAATGTTTTCACGGCGCCAACAATCTTTGTTATTTGCTCGAGTCCATCGATTGCGTGATTTAGAGCTTCCGGAAGTTCATCAAGAACAAAATGAATGTCCGCATCGTCGACAATGCTCTGTGCTGTGACGGCGAGCGCCGATGCTTCGTCAGGGTCGCCGATAGAATTACAGACTGACTGGTAAGCGCCAAATGCGCGTTTTAGATCGTGCGCTGCTGTGTGCAAAAATTTGACATTGTCCGCCACATATTGAACGGGCGTATTGATTTCATGGGCGATGCCGCTCGCCATGACGCCAAGAGATTCAAGTTTTTGAGCTTGTGCAAGTTCTTGTTCAAGCCGAGCGCGGTTCTTTTGCGCTTCCAATTCCGCTGTTTGATCGCGGCATATCCATACGGTATGCGGTCGCGAATCTATCGCTAAGGGGACGATGGTAAGGGACATCGGAAATTCTGCGCCGTTACGGCGACGTCCCTGAACGTCTAGTGTTTGCACGACTGAGCCGTTGAACTTCCGAACAGCGGGCGTCGGCCTATTTGAACTTTCGCCAAGCAGCATTGTCCTTGCAACTGTTCCGACAATCTCGTCGTCCGTATACGATAAAAGTGTGAGCAAAGCTTGGTTGATCCGGCGAATAAGGCCTGCATCATCAATGAGCGCAATTCCCGCCAGCGTGTTATCGAGAATTGCATTTAGTTCCTTGGATTGGTGCTCGAGCGTTTGCGTTGTCCGGCGAAGGTTTTCGTTTGCGTCGAATAACGCGCGGCTTTTGTCTTCCAAAAGGCGTTCGGCGGTAAGGCGCGCCTTGGTTTCGCGTTCTAGGCGTTTATGAAGGGTTGCGGAGTCCAAAACTAGGCCACGCGTTTCAACACGAAGACCGCATGACGTCCATCGTCAGAAAAGTCTTGACGCTCGACAGTGACGTTATCTTTGAAGTGATCAATACAGCCCTCGATCAATCCCTCGGCGACGGACGCGAATGGACGCTCCGATTGATAGTGGACCGTTAGGTCATCATCCCTGCTGACGCACTCAATCTTCGGAAGCTCGGCATCCGGATAGAGCTTGCGGACTTCGACATGAATGTGATCTTGAACTTCTTTGAGTAAGTCGAAACTGCTATTGATATCGCTAATGTATTCAGGATGCGCTGCGCCGAGTGCGCCGAACAAATATTTTCCAAAGGCGCGGACGAGCGCGCTGCTGTCGGCGCTAGTTAGCTCCGATAGGGCGACAACAAGCGCTAAGATTTCTGCATGGTCGTAAGCGCCGACGGTGGTATAAGCGCCGCCCGATGGTAAATTCGCGCGCTCAATGATCTCCTCAGTTACTTCAGGAGAGAAGGTCTCATCAACCATTTTCAAGAAGTTTGTGAATATTACGCCTTTCATAGAATCATATTGCGCACTATTTCTATAGTGGACGCACTCCGTCTGTTTAAGAAATGGCGACATCGTGATTTACAATGTTAACGCTGCGCCGATTTCGCTACGTTTATCGCGTAGGGTAAACTTATCGGCTAAGGGTATTGAATAACTTAACCAAGCCTTGGTCTTTTGGGCGCGCGCGTTAGGTCAAACACGATAAGATCAAAAATAAGGATTATTGTGGCGGTCGTTAATCTATCCATAGAAAGACAAAAGTGTGGATTTTTGACGATTGAGCGAAAAGGTTACACCGAGTCGAACGACAGACGTATTCTGAAGAAATACAAAGAACGCCGTGCGAAAAGCCGCGGCGGCGTACCAGAGTCGTGATCACATTAATCGAGCGCATGTAGAGCTGTATTCGGAGTATAGGCGAGTATACCCATCTTGAATCCGTCTGGCGGCGTTTCCTCGTTAGAAAGTTACATTCGAATAAGTGCTAGTCGATTGCTCGCTTTTGGACGGGACGCATTGGCGGGTCCAAATAGCGCCAACTGGTTGTAATCGGCCGTACTCGCGCAACTGTGTCCTGTTTCTATAACTAGGAGGCGATACGCTGTTATTGTTTTGTCCGAGCCTATATTTCCTGAAAGACTATGAGGAGCGTATCTTTTCGGTCCATGTGTGCAGGGAACGAATATTTGTCGGAATTTTCCATTCGATGCGTTCTTACATGTTGAATAAGTTCCAATTTTTATTCAATCACGTAAGTGAAACGCTGAAAAAAGCGCAGGGCGTCCGCGACGGTTGAGCCTAAGGAGTGAGGTTAAAATGGAATTCAAAATAGGCGATGTTGCAAACCGGACGATCGGCGCTGTTTCACGAAATTTCGCCGTGTTCTCGCTTCTCTCTCTCGTGCTCGTTGGCGTGCCGACATTTGTGATAACCGTTTCACAGATGGGGGTCGCCAGCGGTGATCCCAGCGCTTTCGGAATCGCCGCGGTGATTGCGCTAATTGTGAATTTTGCTACGGCCTACATATTACAAGGGGCGATCATTCATGGTGCGGTTGTCGATTTCAACGGAGCGCGGGCAAGTTTTGGCGACTGCCTGTCGACTGGCTTAAAGAACGCTCTGCCGCTCGTCGCGATCGCCATTCTTATGGGGTTAGGTCTTATGCTCGGCCTCCTGCTGCTCGTTGTTCCTGGCGTTATTTTACTTGTCATGTGGATTGTCGCGGTTCCTGTTCAGGTTGTCGAAAATAGCGGCATCACCGAATCTTTTGGGCGCAGCCAGGAGTTGACGAAGGGCAATCGCTGGAAAATTTTCGGACTTGTTGTCGTGTATTTTATCCTTGCTGTGGTCCTTAGCATGATCGTGATGTTGCCAGCCGGCCTCGTGGGGGCGACGGGCGAGGGCACTTTAATAGTGGCGCTGTTTCAAGTCGTTTCGACAGTTCTAAGCGCGGTTGTGAGCGCCACGGGAGTTTCCGCCGTCTACTACGAACTCCGAAAAGCCAAGGAGGGCGTTGGCGCAGAAGCTCTGGCCCAGGTATTCGAGTAGAGGCTTCATAAGCTTCAATTAAACTCAGGAACAATGCTTGGACGCGCCGTTCATCAGACGTTCAACGGAGATTTGGACGGTGCTAATTATTGCGCTAAAACCCTCCAATAAGCGCCATCAAAACGTGTCGAATTTATCACGTCGCCGCACGCCATAGCGAAGACGCGTCTCTAGATGGTTGCGCAATGCTGTATAGTAGGCGTCTAGAAACTCAGCATCCGATGTCCCCGGCTCCGCGACCTGACCAATCTTCGTTCTAATGCGTTCGGCGACAAGCGCGATCGTGTCTTCATTGCGTGCCCGCAATACGTTTTCAAGGACGTGGAGCTCATGGACGCCATAGGCCTCGAGTTCGACCTTCGTGAAGCCAAATTTCTCTAAAGCGCGCTCGCCGGCGCTGGCGAGATCGCTTTTCAAGGTGCTCTTAGGCGCTTTAACGATCCAGGTGCCGGCGACAATGTCACCCGGACGTAGGCGGTCTTTGTTGAACAGCGGGAAAAAGGCGAAGATCGCGCTCCAGGTGAACCCGACAAGCGTTATCATGGCGTCAACGCCGTTAGCCCCTTGAGACAGCAAGAACCCGAGCGGTAGAAAAACCTCAATCTCGCGCATGGCGTTGCGCGCAAACACGGCTTCGGCTTTTAGGCGACCGCCATTACGTGGCGCGACGCGAATGCCGGTTATGCGTTTGCCGGGCGTCGCCGCGCGCGGTCCAAGCTCAAAAATTGTGAAGTAAAAGACCCGCAGTATAAAGAACATCAACAACCAAATAACAGCTATGAACTCCGTCGTGCTGGTTGAGATGCCGATTATTGCGGCAACGATCGTGACGGCGATCAGCGTTCCCGCCATGATCGCGATATCGATAAAGAAAGCGCCGGCACGCTCGCCCGCTTCGGCAAGTTTAATGCGCAGGTCAACACCTTCAGGCGTCACCAAACTACGGGTCAGCAACGGCGTCGCGTCATGGGGGACGGAGGCGTTCATGTCCGCGTTCCCAATGCGCGGCCATAGAGATATACGCCCCAAAATAGCGCGCTGGCGATCGCGATTGTGTAGCGCAATGCGTCGATGGTAATGAGTTGACGGGCGAACCCTTCGATCAAACCTGCAATGAACAGCATGATGACGACGCCCGCGAGCGCCAGTGCGGCGCCGCGACTAGCCTGCGCCGCGGCGTCTAGCCGCGAAAGATCACCAGGATTTGCGATCGCCCATCCAACGCGCATACCGGCGCCGCCGGCGATGACAATAGCTAAAAGTTCGGTCACGCCGTGAATGAGGAGCCATCCGCCGAACTCAAAACCAAGGTCGCGACTGGAAAACAGGGCGAAAAAAGCGCCGATAATACACCCATTATAAGCAAGTAAGAATACCGTTGGTATGCAGAACGCAAATCCTAACGCAAAAGCGAACAGCGCGATTCTCGCATTGTGCGTAAAAAGAGATGTCGAGAATACTGACAGCCCCGTATCGTCGCCGTCGTGATACAATGAGTCTCGCAAGGCCTCCGTTGAGGAGGATGGGTCACGCTCGCTGGCGTACGTCTCTGGGACAAATGAATAGAACCAGTCGGCGTCGCTCGTCACAAGCACGTAGGCGACAAAAGCGGCGACAATGGTTATAGCGGCGGCGACCAATGTTTCGCGCCAAATCGTATAGGCGGCCACGTACCAGTCACGCTTTAAGAACTGTAAGATGCGCTCACGGAGCGTGGACCGCGATCCGTAGATGAAATAATAAGCGCGCGTACACAGGTTCTCTAGGTAATCAACAAGGTTTTTATCAAGCGAGATCGCCCGTGCGACCGAAAGTGAAGACAGCGTAGAGCGATAAGCGCGCGGCAGCGTCAGCATTTCTTCGTCCGTCAACGCGGACGCCGACTTAGACGAAACTCTGTCGAGCAAGTTCTCAAGCATTCGCCAATCGGCCTCTCGCTCTTTTCGAAAGCGATGGCTGCGCAGGAGAACATCTTCTGTGTGTTCCTCAGTCATAAGAGATTACGTTTTTTGACGTTAAGATACTGATTGATAAGACCCGCGCCGAGGCGATCGGACGGCGCATCAACAATTAGAGCGCCCATGCGTTGAAGTTTTGCAATAACAAGCTCGCGCTCACGCAACAGCGTATCAGCGATGACGGCTCGTGTGACATCCTCAGCCTCCACCGGGCGTGTGTTTATCATGTCCTCGAGTTCGTCATCGCGAAAAGCGACAAATATGATTAGATGGCGTTTCATCATCGGCGCCAGCGCCGTCAACATCAGCTCAGCGCTGGTGGAATCCGCAAAATCGGTAAAAACAATAACCAGTGTTCGGCGGTCAAGATTCAATGAGAGCTCTGTAAGCCCGAGGGTGAAATTCGTTTCTTCACTTGTGTAGTCGATGCCGGCGGTCAGTTTCTGTAAAAGGGAAAAAGCGTTTGGACCGGAGACAAGCCCTGTCTTTAATTTAGGTTTCGCGTCAAATGCGAAAACGCCGATCCGGTCGCCAAGCTTGAGACTGACGAACGACATTAGCAGGGCGGCGTTTAATCCATGGTCGAGGCGTGAGAGACCGTCGCGGACGGGCTCGCTCATCAACCGGCCGGTGTCGAGGGCGAAGACAATTGAGTTGTTTTTCTCCGTACGAAATTCACGCGTCAAGAGCGTGCGGTGACGCGCTGACTGCTTCCAGTCGATGGCGCGGGAATCCATTCCCGACTGAAACTCGAGCAGGGAGTCAAACTCCGATCCGTCACCACGATCGATTTGGAGTTTTTCGCCGAACATATTCTGGCGCGTTAATAAACTGACAGCCTCTTTCTCAAGAAGCTGGGTGTTCGATGCAATCGGCATCTGCTTGCCGATAGGCTCGATATGTTGCTTGTAAATGAGGCCAAGCGGTCCGCGCCACCGGACCCAAAGTTGCACGACTTCGCCAACGCCGCGACGGTTCGGCGTTAATCGAAATCGATGATCATCCGTATCTTGTGCAACATCGATCAGCTCATTGGTTTCCAGCCGCGATTCCGATGCTAGGGGCATACGCCCGATAGACACGTCTGCTCGCAGCAGACCGCTATGCCCGACCTGCAAGAAGTCTGGCGGCGTAACGTCGATGCGCAAGGCTGACGGCCATGGCGAAAGCCATGCGTCCGCCGCCAACAGAGCTGCGATGAGGGCGATCCACGCAAGACCCGCCCACCAAACGCCGGGCGCTAACGCAGCCAAGCCAAGCGCTGCAATGGCGCCGACGCCAGCGAATAACGCCGCCCTTGCCGTTGGGTATATCATTCTGTACTCGGCCTTTTGGGCGCGTTACCGCGGCGCGTCGACTTGCTCAACGATGTCATGCAACGCATCGTTGGCGTCGCGGCCTTCAATTTCCGCCGTCGGCGAAAGTATGACGCGATGGCGAAGCGCCGGCGGCGCGAGCGCTTTTACGTCGTCAGGAATCACATAGTCACGGCCGTCAAGGGCGGCCTTGACGCGCCCCGCGGCGGCGAGCATCGCCGCTGCGCGCGGGCTCGCGCCGACGGAAAAGGCGGTTGTTTCGCGTGTCGCCCGGATGATTTTCACGACATAGGCGACAATCTCTTCGCTCAGGCGGACATCCTCAATTGCGCGCGTTGCAGCGTTGATCGATTCGCGATCAGCGGCGGCGACGCCCAGTTCTTCCGGGGCTTTTGCGCTCGCGCCGACGCCATATCTGGCGACAATTTTTTCCTCCTCTTCTGCATTCGGATAATCAAGTATGTGCTTGAAAAGAAAACGGTCGAGCTGCGCTTCTGGGAGGGGATAGGTGCCGTGTTGTTCGATTGGGTTTTGGGTGGCGACGACAGTGAAGCGCGGACTTAAATCATGGGTGACGCCGTCAATCGTCACGGCGCGTTCTTGCATTGCTTCAAGCAATGCCGCCTGCGTTTTTGGCGGGGTTCGGTTAATCTCGTCGGCTAACAACAATTCTGTAAAAACCGGTCCTTTCGTCAGTTGAAACGCGCTCTTCTGAAAGTCAAAAATGTTCGAGCCGATGACGTCGCCGGGCATCAAGTCCGGCGTGAACTGAATTCGCGAGAAGTCGAGACGCAACGCGCTGGATAAGGCGCGCGCAAGAAATGTTTTCGCCGTTCCCGGCGGTCCTTCAAGAAGGATATGGCCGCCTGAAAGAACAGCGATCAACATCAAGTCGATGGTGTCTGACTGACCAATAACGGCTTTAGAAATCTCTTGTCGGATAGCGTTCGCTAAGGACGCTACATCAGCGATCGTCACGCATGATCTCCTTTTTAAATTGATAAAGTCCCCTTGCGGCGCGCACAAAAGGACCGATGCCGTCGGCTGTCATCATCTGTTGGACAAGCGTTAAGTAGTTGGCGTTCGTTTTGTCGGTCGCCATTTTCTCGGCCGCCATTGTGTCAATCAGCGCGTCAAGCGCTTCCGGCGACATCTTCTTGGGCGCGCCGATGGCTTTGCCGATTTGCCGGCGCGTCATATCGACATATCGAGCGCCGAACGCTTCTTCGCGCTTCGCCATGCGAATGAGCGCCGCTGAATTATCCGCCAGCGCCGCCTTGCCCGCCTCAAATGGGCGTGCAGGCGCGCGGACCGGGCCAAACCGCGCCGCGGCTTTCAGCGCCAGCAATAAAAATGCGAAAAGCGCGCATAGCGTCGCCGCCATAAAGGGCGGTTCTAATGCAAGCCGCATAATGTTCCTTGTTCGCTCAATACCGTGCAGAGACAAATCAAAGACAACAGCACCGCCAGCGCGTGCATAGTCGAAAAAAATAGCCGTAACCTTTGCTCTATCAACATTGGCTATGCCTTGCGTATTGGCGAGGTCGGCGTCAGCGATAATGTAAAGAGGCTGGTTCGCCACTTTGGCGAAGAGAATTGCGCCATCCTTCGTCGTAAGGATCGGTTCTAGGGTGTCGTCGGGCTTGAGAAACTGCAGTTTTTCGACCGCGCCGATATTCCGTGAGGGAATGGTGCGCGTGATCAAGCCGCCCGTTGCATCCGCCGCCTCGATAATGACAGTTTCAACGCCTTGGCGCCGCTCAAGCTCTAGGACTATGTCTTGATCCCCAATCGTCAGCTCGAAGGGGGTCAGCGTCACCGATCCCGTCCGTTGCACCCAGCCTTGTTTGTCAGGGGACGGAGATACGCTCCATTTCGGAAGAATGACGGCGGTGATCTGATAAGGGTTAAGCGCGCCCAACGCTCGCAGGTCAAAGTCTTTGCCGGGCGTATAAACAAGAACGCCGGCGTTCGCTTGCGTTGCGGCGTCGCGCCGCGTCGAAACCGCGACGCCGGTTTCGTTGAGCAGCTCGAAGAGAAACGCATACCCAATTGCGCTTTTCGACAAAGCGTGCGCGCCGCCGTCATTGTGATCGCGTAAAAGCGGCGCATAGGCGGATAAAACAACAAAAGCGCTGAACGTGAATACGCCGGTCAGAATGAGGGCGAGAACGGTCAAGCGCGAAAATCCGCTGGGTGATTGTGTTGTCGTGTCAGCGCTCATCGCCAGCTACTGGTCTGTGCGAATTCTAGGTATGCCGCGCGACAATCGGAGAAGATATCGGCGCTGATTTCGCGACCGGCAAAATGGCTGCGCTCGACAGCGGCTGCGATCTGTGAAAATGCGCTGCGTGCGTGAGACGGTAGAATTGGCAGGCGCGAAATTTCCCGGCTCGTCATCGCCTTTCTTACATAGTTAGGTTGAAATTTTTGAATGTCTTCTACGCTGCGGAACAAGAGGACGTGGACCGCTTCTCCGTAACGTCCCTTAGCGGCCAATCGGTCAGCTTCTTCCAGTAAAGCGCGCGCCAGTGACGGTTCGGGTTTATAAGTCGATACGGTGACAGGGGCGTCATTGTTTTCGGCTCGGCGCGTTCGCAACCAGATTTCACGTCCGATCAAGTAAATGGCCCCGACAATGATGAGAGCTACGCCTAGCCAGAACACAATCTCGATCAGCGGGCTTATCAAATCAACAAAAGCAGCGATGAGACGCGCAATTGCTTGCAGCCATCCGGGCGCAGGCTTCGGCGCTGATGGCGACGCGAACTCCAACTGAAAAGACGAATCAGCGATCACCTGCTCATGGGCGGCTGCAACGTCGCCTGCGACGATAGCCCCGACGGGCGCTGCGCAGACAAAAACACAGACAGCAATTAAAAATCCTCTCAGCGGGCGCAATGCTGTCCTCGGTCTTCGCGTGTTTTCATACTTGCAGATTATACATCGATTGTTTTGGTTCAACCCATTGGGTCGAAATGCTTATTCTAGTCTATCAATTTCGAAATTATAATAGGCGACAATATAGAGAAATCATCTCGGTAAATATGATTATGATGCTATAATGTAAGAAAATTAGAATAACAGCTCTCGTTTCAGCTTTGCACACATTCGGCGGGGTTGCTCTGGCATTGGCGGCTTGAAAGCCGCTACCAAACCAAGCGTCCGGGAATGCCAATCTGATGATCTCTAAAGCTGACGGCGTAATCAGCGCTTTATCATCGCAGTGGGCCTGCGACGGTTACAAAACTCTGACTTTCAGCCGAGGCTCGGACCGAGCGTGAGAGCGTCTTTGACGCCCGACAAGACGCCAACACCGAAGAGCTTTTGGATCGCCCTGTCAATACGGATCCAGCAAAACAGATCCATTGCGCGACGGTTCCGTCACGCTAGGCGATAATTTGAACGCCGCGCCAGGCTTCGGCGTCGTTTTCGTTGAGTTGATCGGCGAGCGCTATAAGGCGGTTGGCTCTTAATCGTTCTCGCTTTGCCTTAAGCCGTTATGTTGTTTCTTTAAAGCCGCCGCGGCAAGCTTAGCAGCTTGCCGCGGTTTCGCCAAATAAGGGTGATGCGTGTCGTCAGTACTAAAACTGACTTATTTAAGCGGTTAAGAGATCCGGGTTCTGAATGGCCATAGCGATAGCGTCATCTATGGCGTCGTCATTGGTGGAAAACACGGCGTCCGCGTCGTCATAGATACGAACATCTTCGATTTCACCGTCAAACCGATTGTCGACACGACCGCCATCAACATTTTTTCGTCGGGCGTTGGAGCCGCCGATGACGATATTGCTGGATGTCTCTGTCCAATCGAAGGACGTCTCTTTTGTTTTCACAATTTCTCCGTCCACGACCAGCGTCGCTTCAGCGCCGTCAAACGCGACAGCGACAGTCTGCGCTTCTCCGGCTTCGACGGCGCCTTTTGCTTTAAGCGTCGTTGTGGTTTCACCGTCTTGAAGACGAACGACGATGTTGTCGCCTTTGGTGAAGATCTCGATGTCGCCGTCATTGTTTTTGCGGCCGTCGCGCGCAAATAAGACGTTTTTGTCGCGTTCCGTTTCGGCGGCGGTGAAGTCAACAATGATCGCGCCTTCGGCGAGCGCGAAGGTTTCATCGCCTGAGACGTTGACCGCAACGTCGCCGCTTGCGCCGTCGACGACGATTGCGCCGCCTAACTCATAGAGCGGATCGCCGATATCCACTTGCGGTTCTCCGTCGCCCGCGTCGCCTGTGTCGCCTGTGTCATCGTCCACCGGATCATCGGCTGGTGGGTTTTCTCCGTCATCCGCCGGCGCCTCACCGACGGTGAATTCAAGGCTCGCGGCTTGCAGTAGCGTCCCGCCGCCGGCTTTTTCGCTGTAGACTTCTACGGTGATCGTATGCACGCCGGTCTCAAAATCGCCGTCGCCGTGATAGTCGCCGCCATTGTCGCCGAAGAGCGCGAAAGGCGTCACATTCTCCGTTTGCGAATGGTCGCCATAGTTGAGCGTGACGCTGCCGATTGACGGCGCGGCGTCGGTGGCGACGGCGGCGATGGAGACTTTCCGACCATCGAGAACCGATGGGTCAATCGTGTCGCCGGACGAAAGTTGCATGATCGCTTCGTTCGTCTCGGTATCGACAAGGAAGAAGTCGAGATAGGCCGGTTGCGGCGTAATTGGCGGCGTCGGCGGCGCGCCGCGATCAGCCGCAAAGGCGAGGGGCGTTATCGCCTCATCTCTTTTGTCGATGTCATTGACGATGCCGTAAGCGGGGCCAGCGTCTTGTTCGATGTCGTTCTCGGTGATGAGATCGCCATAGACGGTGATGGTGCCGAGCTGGTCGTCATTATGGGCGCCGCCGCCATTGCCTTGGTCGGAATATATGGAGATGACGGAATGGTCGAGAACGCCGTCGCCGTTTGCGTCGCCATAAGTGATGGAGCCGATCTCGGTGGTGTGACCCTCGATGAGGATGCGATCGCCCTCGGCGCGGGAGAAGTCGGTGATGACGTCGTCGCCGATGGTTTCGACCCAGTGATTATGGATGTTGTCGTTCTCACCGGCGACGCCGTGCCAGCGAATGGTTCCGTTGTCTTGGGTGTGCTCGACAATGTATTTGTCTTTCGCGTTGATGAGGGTCTGGAAGTAGAAGGTGTCCGCGCCGTCGCCACCGGTGAGGACGTCGTCAGCGTTGAGGGGCTGGTCGAGATACACCTTGCCGGTCACTTGGTCTTGGGAATATTCGTCAATGCCTTCGTCCCGGTCCGGATCAAAGGCGACGGGGCCTTCTCTACCGTCGGCTTGGGCGATGAGGAGATCGTCGCCGTCGCCGCCGTTTAGGATGTCCTCGCCGTGTCCGCCGTCAAGGACGTCGTTTCCGTCGCCGCCGTTCAGGGTGTCGTTGCCATAGTATCCTTGCAGAACGTCGTCGCCGCCGAGGCCGTCGATGTTATCGTCGCCCATATAGCCGTTGATGGCGTCGCGGGCTTCGGTGCCGGTGAGATTGTCGTCGCCGTCGGTTCCGGCCTCGATGGGGACGGGGTTCATCATGTCGCCCATATGGTTGAAGCCGTATTCCATGGCGAGGTCTTTAGCGGCGTCTGATCCATGGTGGAGCTGTTGGAAGGCGGGCATGAGCTCTTCGGTTGCGATGGCGTTAAGGGCGGCTGCTTCAAACGCTGGGTCTGATAGGCCTGCGAGTTCGGCCATGCCTTGCGGGTCGAATTGCTGGTCGTAGAGGGCGACGTCGGTGATGGTCCCGTCGAATTGATCGCGGGGGGTTTGGTCGTCGTTTTTGCGATGAATGCCGGAGGCGCCGACGAGGAGGGCGCGATCGTTGGTGGTGAGGCCTTGGGTGATCTCCGGTTCTGCGCCGATGAGTTCGCCGTTGAGATATATTTTAAGGCCGTCCTCGCCGAAGGAGACGGCGAAGTGATAGTCGGTTCCGGCCTCGATGGCGACGTCGTCGATTTTAACGTGTTCGGACCGATCGGCGGTTTGCTGTCTGATCTCGAGCTTGCCGTCTTTGATCCACGCGGTGAGATGTCCGCCGTCTTCAAAGCCGTGTCCGTCTTTAGAGAAGAGGGCGTTCGCGCCGGAGACGTCGTCAGCGTTGAAGCTCATGGAGAGGACGCCGGAGGCGACTTCCATGGCCTCGGTGTGGCCGGCTTGTAAGTAGCTGTCCGACGTTCCGTCGAACTGATTTTCACCTTCAACAAGAAAGACAGGGGAGACGCCGTTGATCGCATTCATGGCCGGTTACCTCAGTTTTTATCCGCATAGAAATGAGAGCGGTTTTGCTCGTCCGCGGCGAGGAATGATCGTCGGAGATGACTGGAACCTGAATGCAGATCGTCGCATTTCGTGGAAATTTGCGTCGAACTCGAGGCGAGGTTTTCTCGATTTTAATGAACCCTATTGAAGCCCGCATAGATTAAGACGTCTCGTTCTGACCTTACGGCGCGGTTAGGCTGGCACCATAGATGAAAGTTTTTTCGTTACCGATTTGTAGGGCCATTTCGATAGGGGAATGGCCAATTTGCAGACAAGTGTAACCTCCGTCTACAGAAAGGAGAGAGGGTCGAAAAGTTATATCCGTCGCGCCGTGCGAGAGAGGGCGACCATGAAAAATACAAATTACTTTCTTCGAAAATTCGATATTGACGCTGTCGCATCGCCCGGGCGCGGCTTGTTCAAAGCTTCCGCAGGGTTTTCCGCGGCGATCAATGTTTTGGCGCTCGCCGGCCCTCTTTATATGTTGCAAATATATGATCGTGTCTTACCCTCAGCGGGCGGTCAGACACTCATTGGTCTGACGGTCTTACTCGCAATATGTTATGCGCTCATGGGGTTTCTTGAGTTTTTGCGCGCGGCGCTGCTCAATAGAGCGGCGATGCGTTTTGAACAGAAATTCGCTGTCGGAGCTTTCGATTCCGTCATGAATGCGCAACGTGGCGGACTTTCCGGCGCGCTTGCAGATTTAAGAACAATTCGGAAGTTTATTGCGAGCCCGGCGTGTTCAGCCGTTTTTGACGCGCCATGGACGCCGGTGTTCTTGGTCGTGATCTTCCTATTGCACCCTGCGCTTGGCGTTTTAACGCTCGCAGGCGGCGCCGTCTTGTTGGCGCTTACTATCCAAAATCAACAGAAAAACGCAGAAAAAGCGGAAGCGGCGGAAAGCGCCGCCCGCCGCGCCGAACGGCTCGCCGCCGCCTACTCGCGCAATGTGGAAACGGCGGACGCCATGGGCATGCGCGGGGCGCTCCGGCGCCGTTGGGCGCGAGAATACGCGACCGCGCTCGCAAGCGCCCGAAAAAGCGCCGACGGTCACGGACGATATGGGTCGGCGATAAAAACCTCGCGCGTCGCCTTGCAGTCGGCGGTATTAGGGCTCGGCGCGTTTCTAGCAATTAACGGGCATGTATCGCCGGGCGCGATGATTGCGGCGTCGATCATAACGGGCAGGGCGCTCGCGCCAATTGACCAGGTCGTTGCGCAATGGCCCGCGCTTACAGCGGCGATCGACGCTTTGGCGCGCCTGCAGGCGTTGCTCGCGAATGCAGAGAAAAGTGAACCGAAGAAAGCGCGGCTGCCAACTGCGAACGGCGCCTTACACGTTGAGGGGCTGAGCGTCGCCGCGCCGCGCAGGCGCGAATCTGACGGCGCTGACGAGCCGCTGCTGCTTATTAGAGAGATCGGTTTCGGCGTTCCTGCGGGCGCTGTCCTGGCGGTCCTTGGCGCGAGCGCGAGTGGAAAATCCAGTCTTGCCCGTGCGCTCGCCAATGCTTGGCCGGCTGCAAAAGGCGTCGTGCGTATCGACGGGGCCGACATCGCCCAATTGACTAACCAGCAACGACGAGAACGGATCGGTTATCTTCCGCAGACGATCGAACTTTTCCCGGGCTCCGTCGCCGAGAATATCGCCCGCCTATCTCAAACGCCTGATGAGGAAGCCATTCTTAAGGCGGCTGTCGAGGCCGGCGCCCATGACATGATCCTTCGTTTGCCCGATGGTTATGAAACGGACATCGGGCCGGACGGGATCGCCTTGTCCGGAGGGCAGCGTCAACGCCTCGGCCTAGCGCGGGCGCTTTACGGCGACCCGGCGGTCGTTATTTTGGATGAACCAAACGCGCATCTCGACGCCGCTGGCGATGAGGCGCTTCTTCAGGCGATTATTGACCGCAAGAGACGTAAGCGGACGACAGTGATAATTACCCACCGTCCCGCGGCGTTGAACGATGCAGACTATGTGTTGCTCATGAACAATGGCGAGATGCGCGTCTTTGGACCTGCCTCCGAGACGCTGAGGTTCGTTCATGGTCGCCCAGGAAGGAATGACGGTGACGCCGGTGGTCTTTCTTCGGATCTTGACCATGCGGAGGGAGTGCGATGAACGTGCGTATCATGATTGAACGATTAAAGTCCTTATTCATTCAGAATGACAGCGGTGCAGATCGCGATGGCGCGCAAAAACTCATTCGCCAAGGGCGTCTCGCCATAATGGCGTTCTTCGGCGCTTTGGCTTTATGGTCGTTGCTGGCGCCGATCGAAAGCGCCGTCGTCGCTGACGGACGCCTAGAGGTGGAGACAAAACAGAAGAAAATTCAACATCTCGAGGGCGGCATTATTTCCGCGGTTCATGTGTCGGAAAACGACGTTGTTGAAGCCGGTCAACTCATAGCGGAATTCGACGCCACGGAAGCTCGGTCACAATTGGCGTCGTTAGACGCTCAATATGCGGACCAGTATGCGAAAATGTTGCGTTTTCAACAGGAGCTTGTTGGAAATGATGAGATGCCGGATACGCCATTGGTCGAGACGTCCGACGACTTAGCGGCATCGATAAAGCGGTCAATGTCGGCGCATAGCGCTGCGTTAAAAGACCGAACAACGGCGCAATCGACGGAGCTCCGCGTTCTTGAAAATCGCGTTGAGCAGCTAAAGCGCCGTCGTAGCGGTCTTGTTGAGCAAGCCGCTGCTGTTGGGCGAGAGTTGGAATTGACGCGCAAAGAAGAAGCGATCGTCGCCGCGCTTGCTGAAAAAGGAATTGAACCCCCGCTTGTCGCGTTAGACAAGGCGCGAGCGACTGCACAGTTGGAAGCGCGCTCATCAGCGCTCAGTACAGAGATAGCTGAGGCGGATCAGGCGATTGGCGCAGCGGAATTGGAAGTCATGCATAAACGCGACCTCTTTCGGGAGCAGGCGTCCCGTGAGTTCGCCGACGCTCAGATGCGTAGCGCTGAGCTTTGGGAGCGCCGACAGGCGGCGGCTGACGCCTTGAAGCGAACGAAAGTTCGCGCGCCGCGCGACGGACGCGTGCTCGCTTTGTCGCTGCACACGATCGGCGGGGTCGTCAAGCCGGGCGATGATATGATGGCCATTGTGCCGCGCGGCGACGCTTTAGTCATTGTTGCGAAGATTAAACCGGTTGATATCGACAAGGTGCGTCCTGGCTCTTCAGCGCGGGTTCGCTTCACATCGTTGCGCGGCGCGTTGTCGCCTGAAATGCATACGACGGTCCTCGCCGTATCAGCTGATGGGCTATATGAAAAGCAGACGGATGATGTTTATTTCGAAGCCGTACTGTCCGTGCCGCCGAAAGCCGGCGACCGTCACCGAGGCGATTTCTTTGGTCCCGGTCTTCCCGCCGAAGTGTATATCAGCACTGGTAGTCAGAGAGCCATTTCATATTTAATGCGCCCACTGATGGATAATGTCGCCCGGACGTTCAAAGAGCGATAGCGACGCTCTTTCTTGGTGCGGCTAACTGAGAAGAGGAACCGCCTTCGCATCAATTGATGCTTGGTATTATGTATGTCGCGGAACAAGTCTCTCTACTTTGGAACGCCTTAGTGCAAAGAAAAAAATCCAGAACGGTATTTCGAATGTAAATGTCTATCGAAGCGCTTACAAAGGTTGATAAATCGTCTCGAGCGCTTTTTCAGTTTCGCATTGAACCATTCGGTGCTGAGAGCTGGCTGTATAATGTTATCAGCGACTTACGCGACAGCGGTCGTTCTCTAGAACGCTTGCGATAAGATAAAACCTAAATAAGAAACCTATTTGGGTTAGTAGCTATGGCTCGCCCAGACGGCAAAACACTGAACCAGGTTTGCTTTGATTTGAAAAATTGGTGTTGTCAGTTGGAGAGCTGGCCCTATTTTTTTGTTTATCGCGTCCGTCACGAATGTTGGCGGATCTTCCTATTTTCGATCGCAGAAACAACGCCGTTTAGACTGCGCTTAGCCCTAACATGGTGTGTACAAACAAATAAGCACTCGCTTTATAGGCTGTTTTTGTAGGAGATTAATCAGTAGATTGCGTACCAGTGCTTGGTTGGTCAATCTCTAAGGCTGCGCTTATCTTTGCCCAAGAAACATATTTGAAGTTTTGATTTCTTTCCGCGCGGCCCGGTTTTTTGTAAACGCCGTCCTGAACGACGAGCATGCCTGAAGGATAACTGGGGCCGACGGGCGAAGCAGTGACCGCCAGGCCGTCCGTGTCGCCGACGAGCGCCCCGTTAAAGCTTATTTGAAACGTTCCGTGCCAAGAATGCGGCGACGCCCGATCGAACAGCGCATATGTATGATCGCCTTGACTCGAGGCAATGAGGTATCCGGTCTGCGGTGCATTCGGCTTTGGCGCGTAAATGGCGAGACCTTCGACATCGGCTGAGAGACGTGCGCCTTCGATATCGCCGACCCCTGTTCGGGCGATGAGCGTTTTGGCGTCGACGTCGCTTGGCTCTGCGTTAAAACGCCAGATGCCGACGTCTTCTTCACCGACAAAGAGCGCGCTGTTTGCGTCGTCGGCGACGCACCCTTCCGGCTGCGTATCGACTCGCAGCTGCCTGACGCGCCGACTATCAACGCCGCCGCCCGCGCGAGCCGTCAGCGCCCATTGTTCAATGAGACCAGATTTATCGGTTGTAATCGCATACATCTCACCGCTCATCGGACTTTTGAAAAAGCAGAACCCGTATGTCTCGTCTTCAGCCTTCGTAATAATCGGCGCGCCCGGTATATCGAGCAATTCGCCTGTATCCGTCGCAAGCGAAAACAACTGGATTTTGGAATCGTCTTTTGTCGATGCGCCGATAAGAACGCCGGAAGCGCCCGCGAAGTCTATGTTCGTTCGAATATCCACATTATTCGGCGACGAGAGAGCAAGGCTCCGTCAAGGTCATACACATTTAAGCTACGTTGCTTGTTTGTTCCCAAGACAAGGCTTGCTGAAGGGGCGCTCTCATTCACCCAGATCGCCGGGTCGTCGGCCGCATCGCATCGATCGAGCACGGGCTCTGTTTCTTGAGACGCATCAACTGTAACGGCGTAGTCCGGCGGCGACTCAAATGACAAATCGTAGAAGGTTTCCGCCATGTAGCATCGTGCGGCGCCGCCAAGCGGTGTTGGTGAACCGATCACCCAGAGCGCGGCCCAAAAAACGCCAGCTATAGATACTAAAAATACGAAAAGCCCAAGAATAAATCGGCTCATCTGACCAGACGTCCTTTATTCCGCACGACGGAACATGCCGGCGCCGAGCACCGATTCACCCCATTCCTCTTGCCAGCCAAGAAGAATGGGTCGTCGTTTTTTCGAATTAGGATCCGCATCATTCACCCCGACATTGAGACGGAGATCGCGCCAGTTTTCGCCTTGTTTTGAGATAACATAGCCAAGCGGAACTCTGAACTCAGCCGTATACCCATCTTTCGTTTGTCTGACCTTCGCGTCAAACGGCTCCGGAACGAAACTACGGTAAAACAAGATCCCTTCCTCGCCCTGCGGCGCGGCCCGCATGAAGATCCATTTTCCTTTTTTGAGTTCGAGGATCTGCCCGGGGTTGTTTGCGCTTTGCGCTGCAGGGCGCGCATCGATTGTGATAACGGCGTAATCGCTGTCACCATAATTGTCGGCCGCGTCCGCCGTCACAACCTCATCGTCTTTAACTTCTAAGCCGACATATAAGAATGCATCGTCATACTGTGTACTGAACTGAAACGACGCATCGCTCGGCGTGACCTCAATCGTTTTGCCGTCGTCAAAGGCGCCGACGGGACGCGCGCGTAAAGGCAGGGACGACCACTCATCTAGTCGGCCATCGAAAACAACTGGCGTCGCCGTGCGGCGCAAGGGCTGTCGTGCGACGGGCGCCAAGCGCAGGTTCTTGCTCCAAGATATCGTATTGCCCGGCTCAAGCGTAAGGTCAGCATACGCCCTTACCGAAAGCGGCGTCGGAGACGCAGAATCTTGCGCATCCAACAATAGTTGGACCTCGGTCTTGGCGCCAGGGGCTAACACGCCGGATGGCGCTCCGCCGCGAAGCGCGATGTCCGGGTTGGCGAACACCTCAAGTCGATAGTCGAGCGTATGGTCAAAATTATTCTTGATCGTGACAGGCAAGGCGACTTGTCCCCGCCCTATCTCATCATACCACGGATCTATGTTGAAGACGGGTTCAGACTTAAACGCCGTCCGCACGGCCGGCGGTATGACATATTTGTCGTCAATGCCGTCGAGTTCGAGATTGGCGATTTTAGGGCCTTTGTCCGTCATGGTCACCCACGTGACGTGGTCGAATTCACCATGCATCTTGCCGCGCATTAAGCTGTAACCGCCCGTGCTGCCGAGTGTGATCCGGTCACGACCATCCTTGCTTTCCTGATAGTCGTAAACATGCATGTGACCCGCGAAGGCGGTGTAATCGCGCCCTGTCAGAAGGGCTTCGAGCGCAATCCACCCTTTCGGGTTGTCCATCGCCCAAAGCGGTTGATGCAGAAGAACGAATGTCCATCGGGCGTCGGCATTCGCTTCTAAAACTCGCGCTGCATACCCTACTTGTTCGTCCGTCAGTCCGGCCTTGCCGCCGCCTGGCGAATCTTCTTCCGTATTTAGAATAAGAAACAAAACGTCTTTGTAAACAAAATGATATGTCGATGCACCGTACCGCTCTTCCCATACCTTCGCCATCGTATCATTGGACCAGTCATGATTGCCCGGCGTGTAAAAAAACGGCATTTCCAGTTGGTCAAGAAAACTGTCGAATTCCGTCCACTGACGCTCCAGTTCCGCTTCGCTTTCGGTAAATCCCTCGATCAAATCGCCGACGCTTACGACGAACTCAGGTTGAAGCAGGTTCACTTTGTTAAGCGCGTTCTTCATCACGCCGAGACGCGTACCGCC
The DNA here is from genome assembly GCA_039814575.1 of Pseudomonadota bacterium. Taxonomy (GTDB): domain Bacteria; phylum Pseudomonadota; class Alphaproteobacteria; order Caulobacterales; family Parvularculaceae; genus MED-G105. The sequence continues at coordinate 6,493 of JBCCAY010000006.1, read as the reverse complement.
TGCATTGTCCGAGACGATAACAAACTGAAAATCATCGGGGTCGTTTGCAAAGCTCGTCCCCGTATAGGGACTTGCTTCGAAGTCCCGCGTATCGATAGTGAACGTCCCGCGTAGGTGCGCGCCGTCATGGTGATGATCTTCGTCATGCGTATGGCGATGCTCGTCGGAGCAGGCGGCTAAAACGAAAGTGAGAATGGAAACGATGGCGATGCGCACAGGTTTAGTCTCCTTCGGCGACTGACAAGGCGATGCTCGCAGACGCGATTTATTGGGGGGGGACTCCCCGTCGTGTACGCCCCGATCGAGGCGAGGAATAAGGAACGTGCGGATACGTACCGTTTGCAAAAGCCTTTTTTCCGTTATACGGATAAACACAATCACACGTCGCCGGCGGGCGCCACATTTTCCGCGGCGACGGTAAGTCGTGTTTATTCTTATAACGGAGCGCCACGTCCCATCTTTTTACTCCAACATGAGAAGGCGAAGCCGCTCGATGTCATCATCCGATAAATCTAAGGCTGTCTTTAAATATCCCTCGGCGCCATCGAACTCGGCATCGAGATAGTCCAAAAACTGAACGATGTGGGAGACGCCGCTCGGCGTGTAGAGCGGCTTCGGCCCTTCGCCGGCTTTGCGCGCAGCGGCGTATATCTCGACAATCATATTGCCCGGATAGTCCTTCGTGCTGACGTCGGGCATTTCCCATTCGGTTTTGCGCAACGTCGTCGACAAGTGGTAGTCTTTCACAATTGTCTCTCGATCAACACCGAGGACGTCGTAAAGCAACGTCGTTGCGACGCCGGTGCGGTCCTGTCCCGCGGAGCAGTGATATAAAACGGCGCCGTCATCGGCGAGAATACGTCGGAAAACCGCCCGGTACTGCGGTCTTAGATGGCGTTCCATGCGAGCGTAGTTGTTTTCGCCGTCACCCTCGCGAAACCCTTTCATCAGTGGAGCGATCGAATAATCATTGGCTAGGAAAAGTGCGCCGGTTCGATTATCGACCATATTCGGCGTGACTTCGCGTTCTTCCAAGGATCTGAAATCGACGATGCTATCAATGTGCAGATCGTCAATATAGACGTAGTCGTCATCCGTTAGGAGCGGCATGGCGCCGGAGCGATAAACACGTCCCCACTTAACAGATTTTCCGTCCGTCGTCGTATAACCGCCTATGTCGCGAAAATTGCTCGCTTGGCGTAAGGGCAGAACACGCTCTCCAACGATGATGAGGTCTTTTGAACGAGAGCGGATAATGACATAGGCGCGTTTGTCAGACGGCAAGTCAATAATCGCTGCGCCGTTTTCAAAGTTCGCTTCTAAACGCTGATCGCTTTTATCGAGCGTCGTGTCGTCGCTTATCCATAATTTGATCGGCTGTTCGCCAGCATAGCTGACCTTAACGGTCTCTGCAGTCAAGCGTTCAATCGACGCCTGTTCTTTCGACACGTGTTCTTCGGCGTGGGACGCCGTGGATAAAGCAACAAAAATAGACGACAAACCCAATAGATTGAGGCGCATAGTTCTTCCCAAGAATGAAATTAAAAAAGGAACGTCCGGCGATGGCGTGGGGCCATCGCCGGATGCTTTACCCGTCCTCGACTAAAAGTCGATCCGGGCCCCCGCTACAAAGCGTCGACCGAAGCCCTCATACTGGTTAGGCGTCGCCGGTGTGTTGACATAGCGAAGATCGCGCTCGTCCGTCAGGTTGTTCCCGTCGGCAAAGAGCGTAATCGTCGCTGATCCCGGCGTAACGGGAAGCGTGTATCGAACGGAAGCATCAACGCGTTCCGTTGCGCCCCAGAATTCAGTGAGACTGTCATTCTCCGTCGTCGAAAGCCATGCGTCGCGGTACTGATAGTTGACCCGCGCTGACACGCCGAATTTCTCGTAGAAGACAGACGCGTTAAACACGACGTCTGACGTACCAGGCAGCGAGAATTTGGCGCCGCCTTGGGTTGGCGCAGAAAACTCTGAGTCAACGATCGTGACGTTTGTCGCCAACCCGAGGCCGTCAAATGGACCAGGCAAGAATGTCGCTTGGCCAATGAGGTTCGCCTCGAGGCCAAGGAGTTGACCGTCTTCGCCGTTAAAGAACGAGTTGAAGAGTGTCGGCGTGTTTGGATCGATGAGGCCAGGCGCAAGCGCCGAGCCGTCCGCGACGGTTGTCGTATCGGCATAGATCACATCGTCGATGAAACGAACGAAGCCCCCGACCGAGAGAATGCTTGCTGATGCGAAATAGTACTCCAGCGAAACGTCGGCGCCGATAGAGTTTTCCGCATCAAGGGTCGGGTTGCCGCCTTCGATTTCGAACTCGATTGCGTCGACGCTAACCGATGCGCGCGATTCGGAATAGGTAGGGCGGGAGATGCCCGTTGTGCCCGAAAAGCGCAACTTCACGTCTTCGGCGACATCGATGTTCACATGAACGCTCGGCAGAACGAATGTGTACGAATTGTCTGCCGTGATCGGCGCCTGAGCGCCGTCAACGAGTTGGTTGCCCTCGGTTTCGAATTCGGTGTGCTCAATGCGCGCGCCGTAAACGATGTTGCCCCATGAGAAGTCAGTCGTCGCCATCGCGTAGAAGGCGAAGATATTTTCGTCGATCCCGATGATGGATTCTGCGTCGAATTCAGCGCTGAGGCCGCCTGCGGACGCCTCCCAAGCGTCACGAATGCCGATATTGTCGTAGTTCGTGGCGTTAATTGTATTCGAGAAACCAGTATCCCAGGGAACGCCAGTGTTGAAGCTGGCGATATCTACGTCAGAGGGAAAGCCGCCGAAAACAAGTGTGTCGCCGCCGGTCGCGTCGCGTAAGTCGATCTGTATCCCGGTTTTAATCCGTGTGCCGCCAAGGAAATCAACGTCTCGTTCGCCGTCGAACTTGATCTGAAGCGATTCGATATCGAGTGCGTTGGCGAAGACGAGTCCAAAACTGCTGGAATAGGTAATGTCGTTGATGTCGATCGGCGTCGTCGTTCCGGGCGCAAACACCGTGAGTTGCGGATCGAGGATGTCGGTAACGTCATAGCTTGCGGCGATTTCTCCGCCAGAGCTGAACGGAATCGGCAAGAAGGCTTCGTTCCTGGTCTCCGTGTAATTGACCCGACCTTTGATATCCCAACCGTTTGTCGTGACGTCAGCGCCGGCGGTCGAAGTCCAAGTTGAGTTCGTGTACTTCCCGTCTTCAAGGAGCCTCGTGACCGAGACTAAGGGTGAATACCCGCGGTCCGGCGTCGGTGTCGCCGACGTATCGTTCAGAGCTTCTTGCAGACCCTCTGTGATGTCGAAATCAAACTGGTTACGCTCTTCCAGGTCGACGAATTCGTTATAAATGGACGAAACAAACAATTGAACGTTATCTGACGGACGAACTTCAATGCGACCGCCATAGGCGTTGTCGACGCGCTCGCCGCGATAGGAGCGAAAATCGAGATTGTCCGGGATGATGCCGCCGGTCGCCGGATCGACGCTCAATTCATATTCGCGATTGTCGGTGATCCGACCACGTTTATTGCGGGAGCCGAAGCCCAGAATGCCGAACGTCTCGTTCGACCAAGAAACGCGGCCGTTAACGCGCTCAATACCGACATTGCCAAGGCCTTGGAGCCCGTAGCCGCCTTCCATCGAGAGGCGAAAACCTTCGCTGTCAAACGGCTTAAAGGTATTGATGTTGATATAGCCGATGGTCGCTTCACCCGGCATGTCCGGTGTGATCGCTTTATTGACCTCGATAGAGCTCGTCACCGCCGCCGGAATAGAGTCAAATCGCGGGATACGGCCGTTCTCCGCGCCCGGCACATTGATGCCGTCGAAGGCGATAGATGTGTACCGGAAAGGCGCGCCGCGGAAATTAATAAAACGCGCCTGGCCCTGGTCCCGCTCAATCGCAAGACCCGGGACGCGACCGAGCGAATCTGCAAGGTTTTGGTCTGGGAAACGGCCGATCGTATCTGCTGATATAATGTCGACAACGTTGTCCGAATCTCGCTTACGTCGAAGCGCTGCGGCCTGACTATCGCGGATCGGCGTCGCCGTAACGATTATTTCGTCTCGGGCTTCATCTTGTTCGTTCTGCGCATGCGCTGGCGCGGCGCCGCTACCAATAGCGATGGCGAGAACACAAGCGCCAGACAACAAACTGGTAACTGCATCGTTCAATGAAATTCTTTTTGACATCATACCCCTCCAAAGATTTCGGGGGGACACCTAGATGATCGAAACACCTGTACCAATTAAAATTTCAATGACAAATAGATGTAAGTTTGGTGACAGCGCCATCGCATAACAGTAGGAAAAACACTATAATAAACTGAAATGAATGGATGATTCGGAAACCAAATTGGTTTGACTCTTTTGGGGGACGACATTTGCGAATGTCGCAGGGTTGGAAAAAATAAATATGCGTACCAATTGCGCTAAGAACGCCGATACCGCTGACTCCGAGCCGCTTTTGGCGGCGGCTCGACGGCAAATCGCGTCGTTGGGGTTAAACGCCGTTTCGGCTCGGGCCGTCGCCGCGGCTTGCAATATAAGTCCGGCGAGCATCAATCACCGCTTCGGCGATAAGGCGGGACTAATCACAGCGGCTCTCAACAGCGCGATCGACTTAGACGTTGCAGCGCTTAACATGATAGCCGATGAAATCTCTAATGCGACTATTCCCGCGTCTCGGCGTGCTGACGTGCTGCATCATGTAATCTCACGACAGTTTGTCGAGCATCGCGTTCTCGCGACTATCCGTTGGAACGTCTTTGTCGAGACAATGCGCACAGGCGCGTATCGAGAAGTGAGCCGACGATGGGCGGAGAGTCAGGCGCATTTTTGGAGAACAACCGGCAAGACGCTTGGGCTCCAACCGGAGAGCACAATGTTCGCCTACCATACCGCTGAACATTTCGGGCGAGGCTACCTAATATCAACCAAGCCTCTGTTGTTTGATGGGTGGTGTAAAGATTTTTCATGTCGTTTGATCGAACGACTCTCCTGTGAAGATTTATCGTTTGCAGATGATAGCCCCTGGCGACAAGCTTTTATCGAGAGCGAACCTAAAACGTCACGACCGGCCAATGTGAACGGCGCAGAGAAAGTCGAACAACTTATCAATGCGGCCGTAAGAGTAATAATTCAAAAGGGCGCCGCTTCAATGACCCACCGCTCGGTTGCAAAAGAGGCGGGCGTTTCTCTGTCGGCAACAACGTATTACTTTGCTTCTCTCGACGATATATATGTTAAAACCTATCAAAATTTAGTGGAGGAAGTGATATCCTCAAATGCTTACATAAAAAAGCATAAAAAACCGGCTGAAAAGCGCTCGCTTTCACTTGTGGCTGCTGACCTTTCAAAAGCACTAAGTGATATTTGGAGCGGCGAAGCGAGCGATTTGACCTATGCAATTGCCGAGCTCGATCTTCTTGCGGCTAGCAAGCCCGAATTACGGTCTCTTTCGGATGTTCTTCTGGCGCGGATCGGCGCAACGTCGACGAATATTCTTCGTTCCATCGAGGGCGCGCCACGCGACATAGATGCTTTAGATGGCGTTATTCTAAGCAGATATCTGAATGGCCTTAATGAAGGTATGCAGATTAAAAATGATGCGAATGCGTTGAGTTTGAACATTCGACATGGCCTTGAAGCCTTTTTGAGTTTAGGCGTGGTCGATTCCTAGTTTTTGTTTATTGCGGCAGGAGACGGCGACATGTCGCTCCGATTGTTCTGACGCCGAGAAGTCGGGTCCAAAGTATTGATTAATAATTGAAACGTGTGGTTGGAAGCTTCAGCGCTTTGCCTTTGTCCAATGACGGATAAACGTCTTTGATGCGTCGTCTGGATAATCAGCAGCGTCTTAGCGAGGCTTGCACCATGCAGCATCTCGATATTATGAGGAGGCGCTGGAAAACCGTAAAATGATATCTATGCCGATGGAATGTTATTGTGTCGGTTTAGGAGTGTACATTGCATGTGTGGCAAAGGACCGATCTTAGAAGAAGACTTCCGGGACGGAAATAGTACGCGCAATTGATGCTAAAGGGAATTTATTACGCCGTCAGGCGTTATCGGAATTCGGAAATTAAGATCTAGCCGCGGCTTCGCGTATTTGTATGGCTAAGACGAAACCTTGTCGTAAGAGAAAATTTCGCAGGTGAAGTAAAGGCTAGATCAACACCAACGTCTCTCAGCTGATAAATCAGTATAGGCTTATTTTCAGCGCACCCAAGCGCGATGCCGTGCTTGGCGCCTAAAGCGCAAACAATAAGCCGCCAAAATGTTTGGAAGCGCTACTGGTCGCATTGGCGGTGCAAGTGAATGAAAAATATCGTTTAGAAGCGACGGCTTACATAATTAAAATAAAGGGGCTGTCCCAGAAGATTTACTTTCGTGTGTATGGTTTGAGCCATGTTCGTAGAGTTTTCAAGAGCTGATCCGCGGCTCCATAATTGAAGCGCCACTCGCATTCCTTGAGATACAGATGAAAGTTTTGTCGCGGAAT
>JBCCAY010000018.1:0-72451 GCA_039814575.1 Pseudomonadota bacterium | reverse complement strand
GACGAGTAAACACGCCGTTCGAGCAGGCGTTCCGGCAACGAAGTGTTCAAGCAACTTGTTCGTTTGAATATGCGTGAGTTTTGAATGCTTTAGCCGCATTCCGCCATCCTAGATGTGTCAAACATCTGGGACAGCCCCTATCTTTAAGGGTCACGATAACACGTTCACACGCACTAATTCGCTGCCACTCAATTTGATCCTGGCGGGTCGTCGACATGTCGTCGCTATCCTCCGTCCAACCCAAATACGCCTGCACCGACAAAGCCGCCGCAATCACAAACAAAAATATGACCGTTAAAAATCGCATGTCTTCTCTCCCCTAATGCAGCGCAAAGGCTACCGATTAATCGCTCCAAAGACAATTTTCGGCGTTTTCTTGGCCCTTCTGACGCCTGAACGCAGTAACGAAACTAACAGTCCGCTATTCTTGGATTTCGGGAACCTCGATCGTCGTTTTCAGATGGAGAAAAAGCGTATCAGACGCTTCAAAACGCCATGTCTTCAGACTATTGAACGCAGCGCTCCAGATACAGCTATCAAACTTATCGACCGACGCGCGTTCGCCGGCGCGGGCATAAACCACCTTACCGCTCGGAGAGACATCGAATACAAGATCGACATCGCGCGAACGCGCCGAGGAGTCAGTCGACAGTTCAGACGTAGAGCCGCTATCAATACGCTTCACAGCTCGATCGCTTTCGCGCGCCCCGCACGATGCATCCAGTACGGGTCGACACCCCCGCAAAAATACAGGCTTGCGAACGGCCCCTTCGATAGCCGGCTGCTCCATCAATTGATCATCGACGCTGCAATAGGCGCCGTCTTTTTGTGCCGCGCCGCGCCGGCGCCTCTCACGCAGGGCCGCTTCACGCGCCTCGACCTCGGCTCTCTCCTCTTTCGTCAGTTTACTGACGTCATATCTTATGTAAGCGATATAACCGTCAAAACCCTCTTCTGTCGGCGTATATTGAATTTTCGACAGGGCGATTTCAGCGGCTAATCCAAAGCAATCATTGGTCGCTTCAATCACCGTTACATTGTCAACATTACCCGTTGGCGCAATATCGAATTGAAGCGCGACGTCGCCCTCTCCCCTGGTCGGCCAACCGGACCCTTTGAGCGATCGCACGCATTCGCCGGGATAGGGCGGCGGCGAACAAGACGCAGCACGGCTAGGATCTTTCTTAACCTCGTCCAAGGACAGCTTTTTTGGATTGAAGATCCAACACTGCGCTTCACCCTTATGGCGACGACGCACCGGAGCGCCGTCGAGATCAAAAGCGATTTGGGTTCGAACATTCCGCCGTCCAAGATCCGTTTTGGAATAGGTCCATTGCTGAACCGAGCCGATCGCCGTCTTTTCGAAACAAGGGTTCGTCGACTCTATCACTCGAACGCCGCTGACCACCCCGGAAGGATCAACATCGAACTCAACGGTTACGGTCTCACGTAAAAAGGCGCTAGACAGGCACTCGGCAGGATAACTAGGCGGTACACGTGTCATCACACGTGGAAACGTCGCGCCGTTCCGATCCGCGATGGCGGCCTTCGCCCACGACGGGACTTGAAACGCTTGAGGGCGTGAGAAACGGCTGAAGTAAAACGCATAGCGCGCGTTTTTTATCGGCTCTGAAACACATTCATAAGTCCAGTCGTCAAGCGTTAAACGCAAATAATCCGCCAAACACACCATCGCATCCTGATCGATGCGGATATTCTCCACGCTCCCGTCACCAGCAATATCGAAGTCGGCGAAAATCCGTCTATCACCACCAAGGCCTGATCGACATTTGTCATCATAGCGGGAAAGGTCGAATGCGCGCGGTACGCCGAGATTTTCAGGATCAACGCCGGCGCATAGCGTATCGGCATGGGCGATCGACGGCACGCTAAAGAAAGACACTAAAAACGCGAAAATTAAGCCGCCTATTTGTTTAATGGCGCTAGTAAAATTCTGACGCATATTCGAAATCCCCCGCTTATCGCCAGCTTACCTCAGGGAAAATTCAAAGCAAAACTTGACCCAACGCGAAAGAGCGAGATTAGCGTCATTATTGACTTTCGATATGGCGCTCCTGAAACACCACGCCGACATGCGCGTTCATCGGCAGATTGAGCGTAAATAAAATCGCCTCACCCACCTCTTTGTTCGTCAGGCGTTCTTTGGCTGAGCGCTGCTTGCCCCAATCAGGATCAAGCGGTGAAATATCATCAAAGTCTCCGGGATAAACGGCGGATACGCGAACGCTTGTATCGGCCAATTCATCCCGCAACCCGTCGACAAACCCACTTTGAGCGGATTTCGCGGCTCGGAACGCCACCGAAGCGCCATTTAAAGGCAAATGCGGTAGACCGCTTGTGGAAACAACCACGTGGATGTCCGCGTCAGGACGCTTCTTCAGGTTGGGCAATAAATGCCGTGTCAAGATCATCGCGCCGATCGCCGCCGACGATACGCACGCTTGAATGTCGTCGTCGCTCACCGTCTCCATCGCCCCCGGCAACCACATGGCGCCGTTATGGATAACGCCGTCGAGGTCAGGGTGATCGCGAGCCACCCGTGCGCCGACCGCTATGCAATCCGCGCCGTCGGCGAGATCGCACGGCGCGGTGTCGACCGACTGACCGGTGCGCCCTCTGATGGACGCCGCTATAGCCTGCAGCGCGTCTTCACGTCTTGCGAGCAGGACAAGGCGCACGCCGGCGTCAGCCATAAGATGCGCCAACGCAGCGCCAAGCCCGCGCCCCGCGCCAGTGATGAGGAATTTACGTCCGGAGATTCTCATACGGGCCGTTTATCCGAGTGACGCCAATCAATCGCAAGGGTCTAAGCGCTCGCGAACGGTCTTATAAACCGGTTACGGTTCAAGTGTGTACGTGAATACGGTATCGGCATCGACCTGGCCGTGCCTAGAGGGTTCATACCGCCACGTGGCGACCGATCGCGCGGCCGATCGATTGATGCAAGGATCGCTCGATGCTTTTATCCGAACGTTCGAGGTCGCGCCATCCGGATCAATATTGAAGACGACCGCGACGGCCTTCACCGAAGCGCCGTACATACAGGCTTCAGGATACTTTATCAGACACCGGTGAACTGGCATCGGTCCATCGCCCGCCAAGGCCGCAAGCGATTCGCTTGATTCTTTCGCCTTCCAAGAACAGCTTTCTCTAGGCTTCACCGCTATCGGTAGAGGCGGGTCGTAAATGACTCTTTGCTTGTCCGACGTGTTTATCGTCACACGTTCTTTTAACACTTCCTCTTTTGAGGCTTCCGCAAACCGCGACATGGCGATAGAGGCGGCGACATATTTATCAGCGCACTCCTGGGAAGACCCTTTAAGAGCAATGAATTCAGGACGCCCGTCTGCGCCCACGAGAAATTCAAGATCGAAGACTTCACGATCATTCATCTCAAGGACACACTCAACAGGCGGCGATGGACGACAACGCTTCTCAGCAAGCCGCTGGTGATCGCCTTTAAAAGCGACGCGGCTTTCTTTCTTCCGCACACGTAAGTGGTTAGGACATCTGACACCGCTCGCGACGTCGTAGCCTTTGACGGTGTCGAAGCGGATAAAATCAGAAGGGTCGTTTTCCGACGCCTGAACGGTTGAAACCGCCAAGCCAGCAATCATCATAACGACAAGAAAAACCGCCATTATGTTTCTCCCCCCTTTTTGCGGGAGAGAGACTACCGGTCGATTTCTCCGAACACAATGTCGAGCGAGCCGAGGATCGCCGAGACATCCGAGAGCAAGTGGCCACGGTTCATCCAGTCCATCGCTTGCAAGTGCGCATATCCCGGCGCCCGTATCTTACAGCGATACGGCTTATTCGAACCGTCAGACACGAGATAAACGCCAAACTCGCCCTTCGGCGCCTCGACGGCCGTATAGACCTCGCCGGCAGGCACGTGAAAGCCTTCCGTATAGAGCTTAAAGTGGTGGATGAGCGCTTCCATGGACTGTTTCATCTGGCCGCGGCGCGGCGGCGCGACTTTGCCGTCCGTCGTCATGACAGGGCCTGCCCCTTCCTCGCGGAGTTTCGCGATGGCCTGCTTCATGATGGAGAGCGACTGGCGCATTTCTTCCATGCGCATCAAATAGCGGTCCCAGCAGTCGGAGTTTTTGCCGACGGGAACGTCAAAGTCATATTCAGCGTACGTTTCATAGGGCTGCGACTTGCGCAAATCCCAGGTGACGCCCGTGCCGCGCAGCATGACGCCGGTAAAGCCCCAGGCGAACGCCTCTTCTTGGGTGACGACGCCAATGTCCACATTGCGCTGCTTGAAAATACGGTTTTCCGTGACGAGTGTTTCGATATCCTCGAGCGTGCTCGGGAACGCGTCGCACCAGGCGTCGATGTCGTCGATCAGCGCGTCCGGCAAATCCTGATGCACCCCGCCGACCCGGAAATAGGCCGCGTGCATCCGGCTGCCGCTGGCGCGCTCATAGAACACCATGAGTTTCTCGCGGTCTTCAAAGCCCCAAAGCGGCGGCGTTAGCGCGCCAACGTCCATCGCCTGAGTGGTGACGTTGAGAATATGCGAAAGGATGCGACCGATCTCACTGAAAAGGACGCGAATGTGCTGGGCGCGGCGCGGGATTTCAACGCCCAAGAGCTTCTCCGCCGCCAAGCAAAACGCGTGTTCTTGGTTCATCGGCGCGACATAGTCGAGGCGGTCGAAATAAGGGATCGCCTGGAGATAGGTCTTGTGCTCGATGAGTTTCTCCGTGCCCCGATGGAGAAGCCCGATATGCGGATCGATGCGTTCGACGACCTCGCCGTCAAGTTCCACGACGAGACGTAAGACGCCGTGGGCCGCCGGGTGTTGCGGCCCGAAATTGATGGTGAAATTGCGATCGGACGCCGCTTCAGAGGCGGAATCCGTGACTTCAATAACGCGCGTTGTGCCGTCGGCCATTAGTTTTCGTCTCCGTCGCCCATCGAGATGGCGATTGGTTCCACACCGGTGAATCTCAGCATCGTCCGAGATCTATGCGCACCGCTGCTGCGCTTACCGGTTTCTTCATTCATCGCTCGCGTTCTTCAAACCGCCTTGAAGGCCTATTTGCCGTTCTCAGCTTTTTCATCCCCAGGCAGAACGTATTCCGCGCCTTCCCACGGGCTCATATAGTCAAAGTTCCGGAATTCCTGGACGAGGCTCACCGGCTCATAAACGACGCGCTTTTGCTCATCGTCATAGCGCACTTCGGTGAAGCCCGTCAGCGGGAAGTCCTTTCGTAAAGGGTGCCCTTCAAAACCGTAATCGGTCAAAATCCGACGCATGTCCGCGTGCCCCGAAAAGACGATGCCGTACATGTCGAAGGCTTCCCGCTCGAACCAATCCGCGGCGGGGTAAACCGCGCGGATCGTTGAGATGGTTTCATCTTCACCCACCTCGGCTTTGATGCGGATGCGCACATTATTGTGCATACTGAGCAAATGATAGACGACGTCGAAGCGCTTGCCGCGCTCAGGATAATCAACACCGCATAAATCAATCAGCTGTACGAACCGGCACAAACTGTCGTCGCGTAAGAAGGTTAGAACGTGGCGGATACGGTCGGCGCGCGCACGCACCGTGAGTTCGCCGAACTCAACCTCGAGCCCGTAAATATCGGCGTCAAGCGCCGCTTCGATATGACCGGCGAGGTCTTGCAAGTCTTCATTGACGTTGGTGATGTCGCTCATCGTTTCTCTCCCGGATCGCTCTCAGCAAGAACTGGAGCGCCGTCCGTCGGGTTATCGCCATCTTGTTGGCCCATGGCGCGGATGGCGGCGCGAATGCGCGTGCGCAAACTCAAATAAACTGTCACGACGCCAGCGCCAATGGCGCCGCCGACGCCGGCACGGGCGAGCGCCGCCTCGCCGTCCCCGCCATGCAGGCCCATATTCGCCCCGTATAAAACGCCGGCAAAGGCCGCAAAGGCGATAACGAAGCGTGTGATATGTTGGAAGGCGGACGCCACCGCGCTAGCCCCTTTAACGAACGATGGAGCCTTCGCGACGGATCTTCTTCTGCAATTGAAGAATGCCGTAAACGAGGGCTTCGGCCGTTGGCGGGCAGCCCGGCACATAGATATCGACGGGCACGATACGGTCGCAGCCGCGCACCACCGCGTAGGAATAATGGTAATAACCGCCGCCATTGGCGCAGCTGCCCATGGAAATCACGTAGCGCGGGTTCGGCATCTGATCGAACACCTTGCGCAGGGCCGGCGCCATTTTGTTGGTCAGCGTCCCGGCGACGATCATCACGTCGGATTGGCGCGGGGACGCGCGCGGGGCGACGCCGAACCGCTCCAGATCGTAGCGCGGCATGGAGGCTTGCATCATCTCAACAGCGCAACAGGCGAGCCCGAAGGTCATCCACATCAGCGAGCCGGTGCGCGCCCAATTGATGAGCGCGTCCGCCGGCGCAGTGAAAAAGCCGCGGTCAGCCAGTTCGTCTGAGAGATCGTTGAAAAACGGATCTTTCGCGTCGGGCCGATAGACCGGACCGTCACTATCCAGGGTTTGATCGAGTTTTAGTTCTTTCACGAGCCGTTAGCCTTTAAACGACGCATCGCTTGAGGAAGGCGGCGTTAGCGCCACTCAAGCGCGCCTTTCTTCCACTCATAGAGAAACCCGACCGCGAACACCGCGATGAAAACGAACATCGACCAGAACGCGAAGATCTGGAAGCCGCGGTCGACGCCGAGCGTCGGATTGAAGAGCGTCACCGCCCAGGGAAACAAGAACGCCACGTCCAAATCGACGATAATGAACAAAATGGCGACAATATAGAATTGCACGTCGAACTTCATTCGGGCGTCATCGAAGGCGTTGAAGCCGCACTCATAGGTCGAGACCTTCTCCGGATCTGGTTCGTTCGGCGCGATTGCGAACGGAATGATTGTAAAAGCGGCGGACAGCGCCACCGCTATGCCGAGAAAAACGAGGATCGGCAGGTAGTCGAGGAGAAAATCGGACGTCGCCATGGGTCTTCTATCAGTCTTTGGTGAGCCTTCGTCAAAGTCGGCCGGACCCTAGGGGCGGTCTTCAAGAAACGCAACGCGTTTCGGCGTCGCGGCGCCGTCTTTAGCGAAGCGCCGCGCCCAAAAAAGGCTTACTTGGAAAGGCTTGCTTGGAAACGCCTACTGGGAAAGGCCTACTAGAAACGACCGACCAGAGAAGGCGTCACTGAGAACACATGCCAGAACAGATGCCAGAACAGATGCTCGATGGTCCCGCGATCAATTCCCGGCGGATTTATACTCAATAATAGAAGAGCGACGTCCCTTCAGACGAGAAATCCAGAAGGTCGCTATTCCCTTCGCTTCAGCAAATTTCGTGAGCACCGACAAAGCGCCGACGGTCAACGCCTTGCGCCCATAGCGAGGGCCCGCACGCCTCGCGAGACGCACGATTTGCAGCGGATAAAGCGCCAACGCGACCCAGCAGACAGGATGAATTGCCACCCCCAAGACCGTGGCGACCGGGCCAATCCCGGTCCATAGAAGTGCGCGGCGCGTCTCTTTCGCCCAAAGCCGGTTCGGCGAGCGCCTTTGACGATGAGACACTTCCGCAAAGGCATGTCCCGCCCGGACGGCTCGCCGCCAATGCGGCGCTAAGTCGTAAATTGCGGCATCGTGCAACGTCATTTCAGCACCAAGCCGCCAAATCCGCCAGCCGGCGTCTTTGAGGCGGATGCACATTTCCGGTTCTTCCCCGGCGATAAGATCGTCGCGATAGCCGCCGACCCCGTCAAAGGCTGTGCGCCGGACCAACGCATCGCCCCCACACGCCGCCGCCTCGCCTATTGGGGTTTCCCACTCTTCATCGCATAGGGCGTTATAAAGGCTCGCGTCCGGCGCTTTCTCCCGCCGCCGACCACAAACGACGGCGATGTCGCTGCGCTCTGATAGAAACGCGACGGCTTTCGACGTCCACGCCGCGTCGAGCGTGCAATCGCCGTCCACAAACTGAATAAAATCGATGGCCGGCGCGACGGCGAGAAGACGCGCGACGCCGGCGTTGCGGGCACGCGCCGCAGTGAACGGGATCGACATGTCGAGCGCCACAATGTCAGCGCCTTCAGCCGCCGCCGCCTCAGGGCTCCCGTCCGTTGAACCGGAATCCACGTATACGATCGCCACCGCCCCAACAGCGCGCAGCGAGCGCAAACATGCGATCAATCGGTCCCCTTCATTTCGACCAATTGCGATGACACCTACACGCTGAGGCTCAACAATGGAAGACGGAGGCGATTGACTCACGACCGCCCTCCCCCTGACCGCTCATCGTTCTTAGACATTGTCGGATTGGATGCCGTCGCGGCCCTTTGTGAGCCGTTTTCGGAACGGTCAGTGCGAGTCCACTTTTGTGTGGAAGCACGCGCGTCCGCGCCGTAAACGCGGGCTTTTGATAGAAAGAAAGCGCCAACAGCGCCAAGCTTCGCCGCCGGCAACACCTCTCGCCCGAAACCGACCCACGCCATCAGAATAGCCAGCCCCGTTATTACGCTCGCATAAAAAGCAAGGCGCGCCGCGTTGAACAGCGTGTGCGCGGCATCAGATGCACCAAAGACGACGCCCAAAGCGCCCGCAGCGATCAGCGCAGCGACAATAACAAACCCCTGGACGGCAAGAAAAACCGTAATCGGCGGAATGGCAAGATCAGCGCCAAGCGCGACCGCTCGTAAGTCGCCGCGACGAAGACCATCGAAAATAAGCGGACCGGCGAACCGCCCGGCCAATCGCAAAGAACCATGCTCCCACCGCGCGCGTTGATGCGCCATCGCCCTCTCGCCCGATGGAAAGACACTTGTCACAACAGCCTCCGGCGCCAAGCGCGGCGCGGCGCGTTTTTGTACAAGATCGATTGTTAGCGCGAGATCTTCCACGATCTCCCCGCTCGCCAGATCAAGCTCGGAAGCCAATCGCCAGGGCAACGCAAAGCCTGCGCCCGTGACGCGCGTCACGCCGAATAGATGATCAAGCCCACGCATGCGCACCGCGTTCATCAGCCGCCAAGCAAACGCGGCGACGGCTTGCTTCGGCGCCGCGTTCGCCGCGTTCATCAAATAGAGCGCCTGCACAGGTCCACCCTCACGGCGGACCGCCGCTCTTAAAGCGTTCAGCCCGCCCGGCGCCATCTGACAGTCCGCATCAAGAAAAAGTACGATATCCGGCGGCTCGGCACGTAAATGGTCAAGCGCGAACTGCAACGCATAGCCCTTGCCGCGGCGCGTTTCATCGAAACGCTCAACCACCCCAACACCCGCAGCGCGCGCTAGCGACGCTGTCTTGTCACTGCAATTATCCGCAACGACTAAAACACGATCGGACGGCGAGACTTGCGCCTGAACATTTTGAAGGGTTGCGCCAAGGGACGTTTCTTCATTATGGGCGGGAATTATTACAGATACGGATAAATTACCCATCATCTCAGCGCCGCCTTCGAGAGAAGGCGACATTTCGCGCGCGCGGCGCACCGCCAAAAAAGCGCCCCAAAAAGCGCCAACGACTTCAACTAGAAAAAACACGGACCCCGCCAACAGCGCGACGGCGACAATTGTTGTGGCGAGCCCCAATGCAAAGCCGATTAAAGCCACACCGCCGCCTCCGTTATGACAGCCGTTCGCCTTGTCGTACGCATTCTAAGCCGTTTCATATTCAACGGCCCTATGTGGAAGAGCCGCGACAAAGCGTTTTCAGCGTATCTTGGACCTTGCGAAGCGGCGATCATCGACCTTCCAACGCCTACATTTACGAAACGCCCGATCCGAACAGTCGTCACAGTGCGTCCTCGGCCGCCTCGGCGACAATTCTTCGAAACAGGCGCACACGACCAGATTGAAGCGTCAAACGTCAGCGCCGCGAGCGGAACGCCGAGTTATAACTGGGCTTCTTTCGAAAACAATAAACGCGCCGTATCCACGTTCGACAGCGACGAGAAACACGCAAAGTGTCGACGAATTTGTTAACATCGCAAAAGCGCCCGCGTTAACCGCCTCGCAAGTTGGGGCGGTTAAGAGAGAATTCCGCTTGACGAAGGCCGGGCTGCGCGATAGCAGTCCGCTTCCCTTGTTCAAGGGGCGCGCGGGTGTAGCTCAGCTGGTTAGAGTGCCGGCCTGTCACGCCGGAGGTCGCGGGTTCGAGCCCCGTCACTCGCGCCACTTTTGTTTTTCAGTTCCCCCTCCAAGCCATAATACCTTTCCGTCGTTAATACTGTTCCGTCATTAACGCTTTTGATGCGCGTTCGCGCTCTAACGCCCCAACGAAAATTGCTATCGCGACGCGCCATGCGTTTTCCACAGGTCGAGGGCGCTCCTCAACACGGCGCCGCCGTTTTTCTGGCCGTCATCGAAAACGTTGAATGTGCTCGATTATAAGGATGCGCGCGCCCATCAAGGGGCCGGCCGACGGCCCGTTCTCATTCAGCTGCCATCGACCAAAGACGGCGGCGAGCCTCGCCCCCCGGACCAACATTTTGATATCATAAGAATCGCAAATATGCGAAATAGATACCGCAACGCTAATTAAAACGACGCCCTATGAAACAGAATATCACGCTAAAACAACTCATTATGTTGGACGCGATAGCGAAAAGCGGTGGGTTCCGTGTCGCAGCGGAGCGCCTTGCGATTTCGCAACCGCCGCTCAGCGTGCAAATGCGAAAACTCGAGCACGCTATCGGCGCCGACTTATTCGATCGAACCGAAAAGAAAACCGCCCTCACCCCAACCGGCGCCCTACTGGCGTCCCAGGCCGAACATCTGCTGGCGCATTTTGACTCAACCATAAACTCGGTACGCGCCTTTGCACGGGGCGAAAGCGGTACGATACGTATCGGCTTTACGGACGAGTTTTTGGATGCAGCAACGATGCATAAGCTCATCGACTTTATCACCGAAAACCCCTCCCTACATGTTGTAACATTCGCCGACGCCTCAGACGTCCTTGTGCGGCGTTTGCAAAACGCCGACCTCGATTTTATCATGACAAATTTACCGCTTGCCGACGATCTTGGTGCATACGAAGTGCGTAAATTACCGCCGACACCGATGTATTACATTGTGCACACCGACGATACGCTGGCCAAACGAAAACGTATCCCTTTAAAAGCGCTCCACGGCCACCCCACAATCATCGCGCCGTCGAATTCAGAGATGGGCTTCGCGCAGCAATGTCGAAAAATGCTCGCGTTTGCAGGCGTGGAGCCGAAAATCGTTCACGAGACGGATAGTACGGAGTTTCAGCTAGAAATGACAAAGCGAGGACTAGGCGGCTGCTTCTTCGCTCCATATGGATTTGTAGCGCCATCTGGCGACACAAAAGCTATCGAAATCGACGATAAGTTTGCACGCCTTGACCATGCCGCAGTGTTTGACCCAGCAAAAGCAACACCTGCGGTGCATCGATTACTACAATATTTGGGGATTTAATCCCTAATCCGCTAACGGACGAGATTCTTCGACGCTTTAGACGGGCGCACGCGTCCTAGCGCAAAATTATTGACCCAACGGCCCCGGTGTGCTTGCGCAACCGCCAAAACCAATAAGATCAGCCGCGCTTAAGCGGTGAACGGCACGATAACCCAATTGTTCTTCTAGGTAGGCGGCGCCGGCGCTATGGCCGGCGACGCATCGACCGGCGTCGCGGTACGCTTGCACGAGCGTCCTCGTTGCGGCCTCAGTATCCAAGCCCGGATAAAGCACCGTTAGACCGCTCGCAGCGCGCCGGGCGAACGCAGCGGGATCGCTCGTCATAACAAGCGCGTCCGGCGGTAAGGCGGCGGCCGCAATCGCACCCTCCTCAGCATTCAAGTGTCGAATAATCCGATCACGGCTTACGTCGCCCATATTGATCGCAATGGCCGCACCGATTGCAAAGGCAGCGCCATAAACGACCCGTCGCCAATCCAAATCCCGCCCGCGCACCATAGCGATACCGATAAACACGGACAGCGCCAGCGCCGGCAAAAGCTGCGGATAAACTTCCAACACGCCCCGCCAAGCCGCGGGTTTGAAGGTTTCGATAACCACCAAGCTGAATGAACCAAACCCAAACAAAAACGCCCAAACAAAAGCGCGCCGCGACGCGCTGCAATGCGCGGCTAAGGCCGGCAAAAAACGTCCGATGAGAATTGCGAGGATGGCCGCGACCGGCAGAAAGTACCGCAAATTGAGCGCGAGACCGCCGTGCCAACGATTGATCGCATAGAACGTCACATACGCGCCAGCGATCAGCCACAACAAGCTGTCGGCGCGGCGCGCCTCATCATGATAGCCAATCGCGTCGCGGACGCCGGTCGCCGCCCCTCCCCGCAGATAGGCCAATACGCCCAAAATGACGAGTGGCGCAAACGGGAGACTTTGTAATAAAGCCTTTTTGTAAACGCCCCAGAATTGCACGACGCCGAAAGCATCCCGCTCGACGCCGCCCCGCGCCTCTATGCTTGGGTGCAATTGCAGATCAAAGAGCAACACCAGATAGCCGCTCATTAATTTTTGTACTGATGGAATAAACGCAACCGCTAAGCAAACAGCGATCATGAATATCGAGATCACCGCCCAGCGGTTCGCCGTAACAGCGAGCCGGCTTTCCGCAGCACGCCAAAGGCGTTTCGCCACAGACGGAACATCGATAAAAAATGACCCGCCCAGCGATGCGGTAATGAACGCTAAAGCCAGCGTGTACTGAGAAAACACGGCGGCGCCCTTTGTTTCTTGATAAGAAAACGGGTGAAAAACGCCGAACTTCGCGTGGTTTAACACAGCGCAAAAGACAACGCCCGACAGAACGCCGCCAACAAACGCAAAAGATTGGCGATCGCCGGCGCGACCAACAAAGAAGCGCAGCCAAAAAAGGATGGCGAACCCTGCGAAAATTACATCGACGCGGACGGACGCGCCGAACCCGATCAACAAGCCGGCGGCGAGCGCCCCTCTCCAAGCGGCGCACGCGCTGACCGCTTCATGTCTATCGCCAACACTGCGCAACGCCAGCAAGGCGGCGCCCAAAACGAAGGTGAGCCCCAACATATGCGGCCAAATCGAGAAGAGATAATTCGGCGCCATGGTTGCGATGAGAAACATGCCCGCAGCGAGCGTTGGCGCGAGCCCCCTCCCACCGGCGGCGGCGCACAAACGAAACACGAGGAAAGCACAAGCAACGCCGCTTAGCGCGTTCATCAAAACCAGGCCGTCAACGCCAAAGGCTTTATAAAATGGCGCCGCAACAAAGGCGTATCCGGACGGGTATCGCGACGCGACGCGCCCGTCGGCCACCGGAACGCCGTAGCCGCCATTCATGCTCTGAACGCCGTCCAGCTTTATTTGCTGAAACGAAAGACGCCCCTCATCGGCCATCGCGGCGGCCATCTCCACATAAATGACTTCGTCGACCGTGAACGCGCCGGTTCTGGAGAACAGCGCCGCCAAGCAAACGCCAACGAGCCCGACAATCATCATCGAAAGGAGGATGCCCCGCATAAGCGGCGCGCCGCCATCGCTGCCGGCGCGGGGTGACGAGAAGGGTCGAAGAGAGGACCGTGAGGCGTCCATGCCGCTCGCTTCCGGAAAAACCGATTAAAGATCAGCCCCCGTTTTAAAGGGCGCGGCGTTAACAATGTCCGAAATGCGGCTAGCGGAGAGAATCGCGGCGATATTAGGGCGCGCGCCGCCCTAATATCGCCGAGCCGCCTTGCAACGGTTAATCATCACGGGCGCGGGCGATGCGGGTTATTCGCCGATGGGCGCCGGTTCGATCTTCCCCTTGCATGCGTTGGTCGCGAGGGCCGTGAGTTGCGCGGATGGGATCGGGCCGAATGACAACATGGCAATGGAGACCGACAAATGAAGAACGTAGTGATTGGCGCAGCAGCTCTCGGCATGGCGGCGGCGGGATGTCAGTCAACAGGCGAAGGCGCGCTTTACGGCGCGGGGCTCGGCGCCGCGGGCGGCGCTGTGGCTGGTCAGATTTTCGCCGGCCGTCCTGGCACCGGCGCGGCGGCGGGCGCGCTTATCGGCGCGGCGCTTGGCGCCTATCAAGGGTGTTCCCGCGCCGGCACTTGTTTCGGGCGCGCTCGGGACCACGGCCGTAGACGCTATGACGGTCGCTATGATCGCTATTACTACGAAGACCCGGAATACGGCGACACCTATTGGGAAGACGGCCAATTCCGTCGCTATGGCAGTCGCCAACCGCGTTAGAAAAGAACACCCTTCGGACCTTTGGGGGACATCGGTCTAGCGGGGATGGTGTGAGGCGCTCTTCGGAGCGCCTCATTTTTTCTGCGCCCTTTTTTAAGCGCTCTTTGCAACAAAGTCCGCCGTCGTAGCGATCGTTTCTCTCGCCTCAGGCATCAAAGGATAGAAAACCGGCCAAACGTGAACGAGGCCGTCTTCAACAATAAGGGTCGAGTCGATGCCTTCCGCCGACGCGGCGTCATGCAGTCTCACCGCGTCGTCTCTCAGGATTTCATCGGCGCTTGCGAAAATAAGCAAAGGCGGCAAGCCCTTAAATGAACCGAACAAAGGCGAAACGCGCGGATCGTCCAAGGGCAAATCGCCAGCATATCGGTGAGCGCCGCGCTGAATGGTGTCGAGCGTGAACATGGCGTCCGCCTCTGCGTTTTCCACAGCCGATCGCCCGCTGACCGTGAGATCGGTCCAGGGCGAATAGAGAAAAGCGCCGCCGGGCATCGGGCGGTCTTCGGCCCTCAGTCGCTGCAGAAGCGCCAGCGCTAAACCGCCCCCCGCCGAATCACCGCCGACATAGACATTCCCTGGCGAATACCTCGCGGCCAACACCATCTCATAAGCCGCTACAGCGTCCTCGATCGCCGCTGGGCACGGATGTTCGGGCGCCAATCGGTAATCCAATGAAAAAACAGGGGCATTTGTCATCTTCGCGAGCGCGACCGTCAGCGACCGGTGCGTGCGCGGCGAACAAAAGACATAGCCGCCGCCGTGTAGGTAGAGGATAACGCGATCCGTTGTGTGCGCCTCTGGGCGTTGCCATTCGCCCGCGATAGGCGCCGCCACCGTTTCGATTGAAACGCCGCGAACAGGCGCCAGCGCTCGAAGTCTGGCGACGCCGCCGTTCAGGGCGTCCACGTGGGCGCGCACGGCGGACGGCTCCATATCCGCCAAAGGCAGTGACTTAAACGATCGCCGCACAAGGCGGTTGATGAGTTTCGCCCGTAAGCTCGGCATTCCCGATATCGGCTCCATAAGCAGGTCGTATGGACAGTAGGACCGACCGCCGCGCCGCGCGATGTCGCGGCGCAGTTGATGACGAAGGGAGGTAAGATCGTGGACGACATCAAACGCTTGTGAACGTTAGGCGCGGCGGCGACGGCGCTGATCGCCCTTGCGGCGCGCGCGCGAAGCCGCCATATCCGCCGCCACTGATGAATTACGAAAAGAACTGAGGCGCCGGCGAAGCGCCGACGATCAGAAAGTGCCGAGGAGCGCGGGGAATGAAAACGAAGGTCTTAATTTTGGGCTCCGGCGCGGCCGGCCTCACCGCGGCGATTTACACCGCGCGCGCCGGCTTAGAGCCCGTCGTCGTCCATGGCCTCCAACCCGGCGGCCAGATGACGATTACAACCGAAGTGGAGAACTACCCAGGCTTCGCGGACGTCATCCAAGGCCCGTGGCTGATGGAGCAAATGCAAAAGCAGGCTGAGCACGTAGGCGCGCAATTCGTCGCCGACCTCATCACCGACGTTGATCTAACCGCCCGCCCCTTGAAGCTCACCGGCGACAGCGGCGAAACCTATGAAACCGACGCCCTCATCATCGCCACCGGCGCCCAGGCGAAATGGCTCGGGCTGCCGTCAGAAGAAAAATTCCAAGGCTTCGGCGTATCGGCCTGCGCCACCTGCGACGGATTTTTCTATCGCAACAAAGACGTCATCGTCGTCGGCGGCGGCAACACCGCTGTGGAAGAAGCCCTTTATCTTTCAGGTCTCGCAAAATCAGTGACCCTCGTTCACCGCCGCGACACGCTGCGGGCGGAGAAAATCTTGCAAGACCGTCTCATCGCGAAAGACAATGTACGGATCATCTGGGATCATCAAGTCGACGAGATCCTTGGCGACCAGGAGCCCTTGGGCGTCACCGGCGCGCGTCTGAAACACGCGCAAACGGGCGAACCCCAGGAGATCGCTGCGGACGGCGTTTTTGTCGCCATCGGCCACCAGCCGGCGACCGCGCTCTTTGACGGCAAACTCGATATGAAAGACCATGGCTATCTCGTCACGGAAGCGGACTCCACGGCGACGGAAATTGAAGGCGTTTACGCCGCCGGCGACGTCACGGACGACATATACCGGCAAGCGGTGACGGCGGCCGGCATGGGCTGTATGGCCGCGCTTGAAGCGGAGCGTTATCTCGCAGGCCGTGATTTCGGCGCATAATTTTTGGAGGCGATCATGACGAGTGAAACGGCGATCTTAGCGGGCGGCTGCTTCTGGGGCATGGAAGACCTCTTCCGCAAACAAAAAGGCGTCGTCGCCACGGAAGTCGGTTATACCGGCGGCGCGCTCGCCAATCCGACGTATAATGACGTTAAAACCGGAACCACCGGCCACGCCGAGGCCATAAAGATCGAGTTCGACCCCGCCGTGACAAGTTACGAAGCGGTGTTGGAATTCTTCTTCCAAATTCATGATCCGTCGACGAAGGATCGCCAAGGCAATGACCGCGGCACGCAATATCGCTCGGCGATCTTTTATCTGGACGCAGCGCAAAAAGAGACGGCGGAGAAAGTCATCGCCGCCGTCAACGCGTCGGGCAAATGGCCAGGGCCGGTCACCACCGAACTCTCCCCCGAAGCGGCGTACACACGGGCGGAAGATGCTCACCAGGATTATCTGGAACGCTTCCCGAACGGCTATACCTGTCACTTTATTCGGCCGGACTGGACGCTTTGAAAAGACGACAACACGCACCAGCAAAGAGCCTCTGCGCACCATGCGCCCAGGGCGAAAAGCGATCGCAACAACGCGTATCCGGCGCTTGGGCGCTGCATCATACAACCAGCGCAATAGGTTAACGCCGCAGAACAGCGTTCGATTGCGATGATTGTGATCAGCGCGCCATAGCATGACGCCCTGGATCTGCTAGGCTGCATGGAAAGGGCGAATGAGTCGTCGGGTTATACCGACGCTTAAGGCGCGCTTTCGGAAAGGCCCTACGGCCTACTGAGAGTAAGCGCCGTTCATGTGGGGCGATGAGCGTGTCGGTTGAAACCGCAAACGCAATACTAATGACGGCCGGCGCTTATCTGGCGATCGGCGGCGTCGTCGGCGTTCCATTTATTTTATTCGGAGCCCCGCGTCTCGACCACGCTGCGCGCGGCTCGGGCCTATTCTTCAGGCTGGCTATTCTACCCGGCGTTATCGGCCTCTGGCCGGCGATCATCGTTCGCGCCCTATCCTTCCGAAAAATCAACGCCCCGATAGATAGCTAACGTAAGGCACAAAAATGCGAAAACCCGCGCGCCAGGCGCACCTGTTGATGTGGCTTATCCTCGCGCCGACGACAGTCGCCGCAGCGATCGTCGCGTTAAACGCCGCGCCGGAGACAGTTGTGTTTTCCGAGCCCCCAGCGGCCATCCTGGAGTAGACGCTTCGTGGGTCATCAGTACCAAGCCGTTCAGTGGAACAAAAATAAGCTCGTTTACGACGCCTATGTATTGGCGGCTGTGGCCGTTTTTCTGGGCGTGTTCGTTGTGGTCGGTTTACAAGTTCACCCGTCCGGCAATGCCGCCGACCCGGTCGTGCTTCTAATAAGGGGGCTTGGAACCGCCGCCTTCGCGATGCTCACCGGTCTTTTGACAATCGGCCCCTTGGCGCGGCTCACCCCGCGATTTAATCCGTTCCTCTATAATCGCCGACACCTCGGCGTCCTCACCTTCACAATCGCCCTCGCCCATTTCGGCTTATCGCTTCTTTGGTATCATGGCGGCGGCCCTATCAACCCGTTCTTATCGCTCTTTATCGGCAATGGCCGCTATGACGCGGTCGACGGCCTTCCGTTTGAAATCTTCGGGCTCATCGCTTTCGTCATCCTCTTTTTGATGGCGGCGACAAGCCATGATTTCTGGCTCAATAATTTGTCAGCGCCCGTCTGGAAGGCGCTGCATATGCTCGTTTATCCAGCCTACGCCGTCCTCGTCGGGCATGTGACGCTCGGCGCTCTCTATACGGAAAAGGCCGCTATCTATCCCGTTCTAACGCTCGGCGCATTCGCGCTCGTGGCGGGATTACATGTCTTTGTCGGCTTTAAAGAAAACCTCGTCGAAGGCCGCATGGCGAAGCCGCGCAAAGGCGATTGGGTGCGCGTTTGCGCGCCCCAAGACATTGAAGAAGGTCGCGCCGTCATCGCGCCGATGCCGAACGGCGAGCGCGTCGCCGTCTTTCGCTATGAGGGCAAAATCGCCGCCGTCACCAATGTCTGTCGCCACCAAAACGGCCCCTTAGGTGAAGGCCGCATTGTCGACGGCTGCATCACCTGTCCGTGGCATGGCTGGCAATATCGGCCCGAAGACGGCGTCTCGCCGCCGCCCTTCACGGAGAAGATCGCGACCTACAATGTGCGCATCGAGGACGGGATTATTCTGGTTGATCCGAAGGCCAATAAACCGGGCGAGAAAGCGCGGCCGGCGCGCATCAATGAGAGGGCCTGAGCGATGGCGTTGGAAAAAGGCGTTCTCGACCCGAAAAAGCGCGATCCTAATGAGATGTTCATCGGCTGGGCGCCGGCGCCGTCCGTTGACCGTCGTTTTCTCATAGGCGCCTTGCCGGCGCGCGGCCTCGCGGCCGCCGGCGGCGCCTACGCCGTCGCGTCAAACCTCAGCGACCCCGGCGCCGGCAGTTGGAACACCGGCGCAACGCATACGGTGAGAGGCTATCTCACGCGCGGGCCGTACCCAATCATCCGTACGCCCGACGCCGCAGCGCCTTCCGGCGTGCGCACAACGCTCGTTGTCGCGGAAGGCAAGTGCACGAGCGGTCTCGCCGTCGAGGCAGTGGACGGTCGCGCCGTCACCGCGTCCGGCGTGTTGATAGAACGCAAAGGCCGGCAGATGCTGGAAGTGCCGCTCTTGCTCGACAAATGGCTGGAGCCGGCGCCCGCCCTCGCCGCGAGCCGCGCGCCCGGCCCCACCGTGGAAAGCCTCGGCCAGGCGACCTTGCGCGGCACGGTCATGGATACGAAGTGCTTTTTCGGCGTGATGCGCCCTGCGCGCGGGCGCACGCATAAGGCTTGCGCGAGCCTGTGCATCCGCGGCGGCGTGCCGCCGAGCTTTTGGGCGCGCACCAAAGACGGCCGTGAAGCCGTGTTGCTAATGACGGATGCAGGCGGCGAAGCCCTCGGCGAGGAGATTTTGCCGCTTGTCGCGGACGCCGTAGAAGCGACCGGCGAAATCTTCCGTATAGATGATATTATTCAGTTTCGCGTGGACGCGAGCGCCTATCGGCGGGTGTAGGGACGGTCGGAGCCCCTTGCCATCCTTCGAGACGCGGTCTGCGACCGCTCCTCAGGATGAGGGGCGTGAGCTTGACTGAAATAGAGAACCAAAAACCCTCATCCTGAGGAGCGAGCCGTAGGCTCGCGTCTCGAAGGATGGCAAGGGGCTCTTACGGCAAAACCTCAAGCTGCTTCCGCCGCCAGTTTCGGACGCCAGCACCGGTCGACCCACCGGTCTTCGTCGATGCAATCCACCGCTTTCAGAAAACTCACCGGCGGCTTGCCCACAAGCACCCGCAATTTATCGCGCCGTAACGACTCGCTCGAATAGAACCGTTCGATGAGCGAGCCCGACAACCGATAGAACCGTCCGAGCACGCGATAGCGCTCTTCCGGCACGGCGGCGTAGTAAAGAAACCGCGACAGCATCCGATAGAAGCCGCGCTCGCGCCAGCGCTCTTCAGCGTGCGCCCGCGTCAGCTGATACAAAGCCGGCCCCGAAAGATCCGGGGCGCCCGCAACGACGTCGGCGAGCCGCGCCGCATCCGGCAGAGAATACCCCGTCAACGGATGAAAGAGGCCGGCACCAAGCCCCGCGAGACTAACGCCTGGCGTCGCAGCGTCCCAATGGGCGTTGATGTCTCCGGCGAGCGCAATTGGCAAGACGCCGTTCTCTTCGCGGAGAATTTCAGCGATCGACCATCCGGCGCGCTTACAATAAGCAGCGATTTCTGTGCGCGCGGTCTCCGCTTCTAAGTCCGCCCCGTCAGCGTAATAGGTGTCCTCGACGAGCGCCGTATCTTCCGTGAAGGGAAGGACATAGATAAAGCGATAGCCGTCCGTTTGCGGGATGGTCGCGTCCATAATGATCGGCGCATCGAGACCGTGGGGTTTGTCGAACCGAACTTCTTGCCCCAGAAACTTCTGAAACCCGATGGTGAGCGCGCCGGTGTGGCGTTGCCCACGCGCGTCGATGACCGCGCCCGCCTCGATGCGGCATCCATCGGCGAGCTGAACGGCGTCCGGCGTCACCGCCGTCACCTCAGCGCCCGTGATCAGGCTCTCCCCAAGTTTCGGCGCTAAATGGGCGTGCAGCTTCTCCGACGTCGATGAGGCGTAACCGGTTTCAAGGGTGCGTTGGTGGGAGGGAAAGCGCACTTCTTGGCGCTCCCATGAATAGGCGATCATGGGCCGCACCAAATCCATCAGCGGCGCTGGCAAATCGCTATGGTGAAATGACCAGGTGTGATTGCCGCCGAGCCGGTCGCCGCGCTCGATGAGCGTCATCGAAACGTCAGGGCGCTTTTCCATGAGCCGCAGCGCAATCAACCCGCCCGACAAGCCGCCGCCGACAATCGCGATATCAGTTTTCATAACGCTTCTCGCGGAACGACAATCCCACAAGCTCCTTTTCGGCGACAACGGCTCCACCGACGTCGGTCAGCCAAACGCGTTTGTAAAGCGCCGTCCCGACATAACAGTGCTCGGGGTCGCTTGAAAACGCTGAAACCGACCTGTCAATTTTGTTTTACATTTTGTATTGTCCATCAATGGGCGCGGAATTCAATCCACGCCTCGGACAAAGTCTGAACGAAGCTCAGAAACAAGCCATGGCGCGCGCAAATGTCCTTTTGACCCTCGGCCGTCTGCCCAAGGCGCTGGAACTGGCGCGGGCGCTCCATGAGGCGGGCTGCCGGGTCGTGATCGCCGATCCGTCGCGCTGGCATTTATCTAAGCCTTCCAAGGCTGTAGCCGCCTCCTTTCAGGTGACGGGCCCGGCAATCAACGCCGACCGCTTCCGTGCGGACATTCTGTCGATTGTGGAAAAAGAAGCGATCGATCTCGTCGTTCCCATCTCCGAGGAAGCACTGGCCGTCGCCGGCCTTGCTGACCGCTTGCCGCCAACGACACGCCTGCTTTGCGCGCGCCTGCCGACGCTCGAACGTCTCCATGATAAACTGCATTTCATTGAGACCGCGACGGCGGCCGGCCTAGATGCGCCGCAGACCTATCGCGCCGATCGTGACGCGGCCGCTGATCTGGCGTTATCGACCGAAACCGTCGTCAAACCCCGAACCGGATGCTCCGGCGGCGGCTTGGCGTTTCTGGACAAGGGCGCGGTGCCCGCCCCGAAACAACGCCGCGACGATTTTCTTATCCAACAGAGAATCCGCGGACGGGAAATAAGCTCTTTAAGCTTTTGCGAGAACGGCGTGGTGCGCGGGAACGTGCTTTATGAAGGCCGCACATTCGCCGGAACGGTGGCAACGGCGTTCCGGCGCATAACCGACGCCCCAGCCGCCGAGCGATGGATCGAACGCTTCGTCGCCGCGTGCGGGTATTCCGGGTTCATCGCTTTTGATTTCATCATTGACGAAGCGGGCCGCCCGTGGCCGCTAGAATGCAATCCGCGACTGACAAGCGGCATCCACTTTATGGACCCGACGACGCTCGCGGCGGCCGTTCTCGGCGACGCGCCACAGCGGCCGATCGCCCACAAGCCAGAGCGCGATTTCCAAGAAGGCCACACAACGCTCGCCCTCGCCTATGGACGCATTTTTCGCCCGCGCGAGTTTTTAAACCGCCTCCGGATTATCGCTGGTTCGCGCGACGTCCTATGGTCATCGCACGATCCGCTGCCGTTTCTTCTCATGACGCCGATGTCGATCGATATTCTAAAACGCGTCATCTTCAAGGGAGAAAGCTTCGGTCAAGCGGCGACGCACGACATCGCGTGGACGCCGCCGACACAAACCGAGCCTACAGAACCAAGCTTGTCGCGCCCGTCGGCGTTGACGCCGACACGCGCACCGCTACCAAAAAAGGTCAGGCCCCATGCGCCCGCGCTCGAACCATAATCTGTTCGGCGGGGCGCGTCGTCAGACGGGCGACAGGGCGCACCGCGGACGGATCTCCCTCAATCGAAAAGTCAAACCGCTTCGCCAGACGGGCGACAATGAGCGCGCTTTCCACCGCGGCGAAGCCTGCACCGACGCAGGTGTGCGGCCCCAAGCCAAAAGGAATGTACGCGCCCTGCGGGATCGTCTTTTCGCGTTCGGGGCTGAACCGACCCGGATCGAAAGCGTCCGGGTTCGGCCAATAAGCGGCGCGGCGATGGATCGTCCACGGCGCAATCATGATCAGCGCGCCGCGCCGCACTTTGTATTTCCCAATTTGGCCAGCCTTCATCGCCACGCGCGGCATGAAAGTGATCGGCGGATAAAGCCGCAAGGCTTCACGGAAGGCACTCCGTATATAAACGAGTTTCTTCACCTGGTCGAAAGCGATCTCCCCGTCGCCGGCAACTGTGTCAACTTCCGTGCGAACGGCGGCCAAAATCTCCGGCCGCAACGCCAAAATATAGAACACCCAGGTGAGAACGCTCGCCGTCGTCTCGTGGCCGGCCAGGAAGAAAACGCCCAATTGGTCGATCAATTCTTCGCGGGTGAACCCCTCGCCGGTGTCTTTGTCGCGCGCGTCAATAACCGCCGCGGCGATGTCGTTGTATTGTCCAACGCCCTCCCCCAGATGGCTATCGACGAGCTCGCCCAAATGCCGGCGAATACGCGCGCACGCCGCCAAAACGTCTGGGTCTTGGCGCGGTTTGGCAAACGCACGGTCCGTGATCAGTCGCCAGATTTTCACCTGGGCGACGCCGCGCTCGAACACGGTGAAATCATCGAAGACTTCTTTGGCGATATCGGAATCAAGCGACACCGAGAACACCGTCCGACAGATAATGTCCGCCGTCAGATGGCTCATGGCGAGATCGAGCGAGAACGCTTCGCCGGTCTTTGCGAGCGCGTCGAGCCGCGCTTCATAAGCGTCGACCGCCGCCTGCATGGAGCTGAAGGCGACGCTAAGGCGCATATGGGAAAAGGCGTCGTCGATCATAGCACGTTGGCGGCGCCATTGGGGGCCGTCGGAAACGAACACCGAATTACCGATCAAGGGCTCCAACGCGCCCACCATCAAATCGCTCTTCGGGAAAATTTCGTCCTTATCCATCATGATTTCACGGACGAGATCAGCGTCGTTAAAGAGCTTGATAGACCGGCGCGAATAGCCGAGCTCGCCGGCATCCATCGTATAGGCCGCGGCCGGCAACAGGCTCAACAAGTCGCCGTCCCCCTGGCGCACAGTGCGCGCGAGCGCTGCGATCGGCGGCAGGGATTTCGGCCGCGGCGGCGTGAAAAGAGAAGTGTCTGTCAGCGGGGAAACAGCGTTGGTCATGCAGGCGCTTATGCCGCTTTCGACGCCGTCGCGCAATCGACAGAATTTAAGCGAGGGAGATTATGACGTTCCATGATGTTTTTGTGGGGCTCGTCGCCCTGCACATTACGACCGGCGCGCCGGGTCTTTTAAGCTTCTGGATTCCCGTCGCGGCGAAGAAAGGCGGCGATCGCCATCGCAATTGGGGGCGGCTCTTCGCTATGGCGATGATCGCCACGGGGATAAGCGCTATGGCGATGTCGAGCCTCACCCTGATGGCCCCCATGGAGACGCATCCGCATTTAAGGGAGCATCCGGAGTTTTCCGATCCGGCGCTTGTGCGCGCTGTCTTTGGCTGGATGATGTTATTTCTTGCGATACTCACCATCAATCTCGCCTGGTATGGATGGCGCTGCGCGGTCAATAAACGCAATCACGCACTTAACCGGACATGGCCGAATTTCGCCCTGCAAGCCGTCCTCTTCGTTGCAGCGCTCAATTGCGCGGTGCAGAGCATTTTGATTGGGCAAACCATTATGGCGAGCGTCTCGATTATCGGCTTCGCGACGGTCGGCACCAATTTGTGGTTTATGCTGAAGAAAACCCCGGCGCCCATGGACTGGCTGATGGAGCACATTAAAGCGGTCGTCGGCACGGGGATCTCGGTTTACACGGCGTTCTTCGCGTTCGGCGCGGTGCGTATGGCGCCCGCCTGGGCGTTGACCCCGGCCCTTTGGTCAGCGCCGTTGATCGTCGGTCTCGGTCTTATTCTTTACCACCAAAACCAAGTGGCGCGACGCTTTCGGCGAGCGCCGCTGGCGAGCACGGGCGGTACGCCGGCATGAAAACACGCAACGACCCATCAGGCCCCCGCTCAGAAAGCGCCATCGTCATCGGCGCCGGCGCCGGCGGTCTCGCCGCAGCGATTGATCTCGCCCGCGCTGGATTGAACGTGACCGTTTTCGAAGCCGCCGGCGAAGCCGGTGGTAAGATCCATCAAGCCGCAGCGCCAAACACCATAAATTCGGACGGCGCCGACACTGCCCTGATGGACGCAGGCCCAACGGTCTTCACCATGCGGTGGATTTTCGAAGATCTTTTTTCCGACGCCGGCGCCGACCTCGACGCATCTTTAGAGCTAACCGGCGCGGATATTCTCGCGCGCCACGCATGGCGCGACGGCGACAGGCTCGATCTTTTCGCTGATCAACAAAAATCGGCGGACGCCATCGCTGCTTTCGCCGGGCCTGACGACGCCGCCGGGTATTTGCGATTCTGTGAAGAAAGCGCCGACATTTTCGAGACGCTGCGCGAGCCTTTCATTATGGGGCAACGGCCGTCGCACCTGGACGTCGTGCGCCGGGTCGGGCTCCTCAACATGCCGTCTTTCATTCGGCATATTAAACCGACGCAAACCCTGTGGACGGCGCTTAAGCGGCATTTCAACGACCCGCGCTTGCGCCAACTCTTCGGTCGGTATGCGACCTATGTGGGCTCCTCGCCGTTCCTAACGCCGGCGACCATTATGCTGGTCGCCCATGTGGAGCAGGACGGCGTCTGGGCGGTGAAAGGCGGCATGAAAGCCGTCGCCGCGGCCATGCAAAAACTCGCCGAACGCCAGGGCGCAACGTTCCAGTTCAATGCGCCCGTTTCGGAGATCATCGTCGAAAACGGCGCCGCCGTCGGCGTGCGCTTGAAAAACGGCGAAGAAACGCGGGCCGACGTCGTCATCTTCAATGGCGACGCGTCAGCCCTCGGACAAGGACTGTTAGGCGCGCCCGCGCGAAAATCAGCCAAGGCGCTCCCGACCAAGAAGCGCTCGCTTTCCGCGGTGACCTATTGTCTGCACGCTGAAGCGAAAGGCTTTCCCCTGGCGTTTCACAATGTGTTTTTCGGCGGCGATTACGAGCGTGAGTTCAACGCCGTCTTCAAACAACGAACGATTACGGACGACCCCACCGTCTATTTGTGCGCGCAAGACCGCGCCCATGGGGAGAGTTCCGCTTCGCCAAATGCAGATAAAAAAGAACGCCTCTTCTTATTGATCAACGCGCCGGCGGATGGTGACAAACACGACAACGGCGTCGATGTCGAGCGCATCACGGAGAATGTCGCCAAACTTTTGGGCGCCTGTGGGCTAGACATCGGC
Organism: Pseudomonadota bacterium; assembly: GCA_039814575.1. Classification (GTDB taxonomy): domain Bacteria; phylum Pseudomonadota; class Alphaproteobacteria; order Caulobacterales; family Parvularculaceae; genus MED-G105. The sequence goes on along the minus strand of JBCCAY010000018.1, from coordinate 46,619 downwards.
CTTTCGACCGACACCGCCCGCATCGCAACGCCTACGGATTTTCACAGGCGCTTTCCGGCGTCCGGCGGCGCGCTCTACGGGCAAACCTGCCATGGCATGACGGCGACAATGGCCCGGGCCGGCGCAAAAACGCCTCTGCCCGGGCTTTATCTCGCCGGCGGCTCGGTGCATCCGGGCGCCGGCGTGCCGATGGCGACGATGTCAGGCCGCCTCGCCGCCGCCGCGTACTTCGATGACCGCGGACGCCGTGTGGTTTCCACACCAGCGCCCGCGACAAGCGCTTCTAGCTAAGCGGCGAGATCGAACACCAAGATCTCGGCCTTGTCGCCATTAGCGATATCGAAACCGTCCGTATCGCGAACAGCGACGGCGTCGCCTGCGCTGAGACGTTCTCCGGCGATGTCGACCTCGCCTTGCGCGACGTGCACCCAAGCAGAGCGGTCCTCACCAAGATCGAAACGCGCGCGCTCCTCGCCGTCGAATAAGCCGGCATAGAGAGCGACATCCTGGTGGATCGTCACCGCGCCGTCGGCCGGGTTGCGCGAGCCCAAAAGCCGTAAGCGTCCGCGTTTTTCATCACTCGGCACGTTGATTTGTTCATAGCTCGGCTCAAGGCCTTCACGTTCGGGCTCAATCCAAATCTGCAAGAAATGCACAGGGTCGGTTTTGGACTCATTGAACTCGCTATGGCGAATGCCGGTTCCGGCCGTCATGCGCTGCACGTCGCCCGGCCGGATCACCGAGCCTTCGCCAATGGAATCGGCGTGCGCAAGCGCGCCGTCGAGCACATAAGAGATAATCTCCATGTCGCGATGGCCGTGCGGCGAAAACCCGCCGCCAGGGGCGACGCGATCGTCATTGATCACCCGCAAGGGCCCGAAGCCCATGTGATCAGCGTCGAAATACTGCCCGAAAGAAAATGTGTGGCGGGATTTCAACCAACCAAAATCAGCTTTTCCTCGATCGTCGGCTTTTCTAATCGTCAACATAACGCCGCTCCTTTCCGTCCTGGTTTGGGGCCGTCATCGCAACCATCGCGAAGGGCGCCAAACCGTTGTTGAAGGAATTTAATTGTCGCCCGAAATATAACTAGCCGGGAGAAATAAAACTTATTGTTCCATAAATAAGAACAATTAGATGCCGACCGCGGCCATCAACGCGTCGTATTCGATCGGCTTCGCGACATGGGCGTCAGCGCCGGCCTCCAAACAGGCGGCGATACGCTTATGATCAATATTCGCCGTCAGCGCGATCATTCTGACACGCACAACTTCAGCGCGACGCGCTTCTAGACGACGGATCTCTTTCATCGCCTCTAGTCCGTCCATCACCGGCATTTCAATGTCCATGAGGACAACATCGAACGCGCCTTCCACAAAGACCTCAACGGCCTCTGCGCCATTCGCCGTCATTACGAGATCAACGTTTAGCCCTTCAAACATCGATGTTAAAACGAACTGGTTAAGCGCGTTATCTTCAGCAGCCAGAATGCGCATGTACGGACATCCTTTCATTCACCGCCCCAAAAGCGAGGGATCGTCTACGCGTGCGTTTGGGACGAGTGCAACCCCTCGTCGCTGGTCCACGGCCAAGGAATCGTTAACCAGATCTCATTGTTTGGACGGCATGACTTCGGGGCGCACCCAGCCGTTCAACAGGTCGATCAAAAAGCTGACCTCATCGCTCCGCGGGAGATTTGAGAGCGAGGAGGAAGGTCGAGAGAGACTTTAAAAGAGTCTGGCGGAACAACCGGACCGGAACAGTTCGAGGGTGGAGGCGTATGGCGAACGAGGGATTTAGTAAGTTGCGTATTCTTGTAGCGGACGACCATTGGGTCGTGAGAGCGGCGATTAGTCAACTTCTTAAGCGTCTTGGCGATGTGGAAACGATTGAGGCGGCGACGGTTGAAGAGGCCGTTCGCGTAGCGAAAGACGCAGGCCCGCTTGATCTTGTGATGTTGGATCTGAAAATGCCGGGCGGACGGTCGGTTGATGCGATTTCCAAGATCCGCGGCTCTCAAGCCGACGCTAAGATTGTTATGATTTCGGTGAGCGAAGACCGCGCCGACGTGTTGCGCTGCTTAGAAAACGGGGCAGTCGGATATATTCCGAAAACAGCGGACCCGGACGTAATTTTGTCGACGGTTCGGCGCGTCCTCAACGGCGAAGTCGCGCTTCCCCAACGCCTGCTTGTGAAGGATACGGAAACTCAGCCCGCAATCGCGGATGACGCGCAGTTAACCCAAATTTTCAGGGCCTTTGAAGATTTGACGCCGCGCCAGCAAGAGATTTTCGCATTGCTGGCCGACGGCGCGCAAAACAAAGACATCGCTGAAAAACTATCTCTCTCGGTGAATACGGTAAGGGTGCATCTACAAGCGATTTCGGCGCGGCTTCCGGCGCGTGATCGCGCGCAACTCGTGCTGTTCGCATCCCGCTGGAAAGAGCGACGGGCGGCAAGCTGACAGTTCAGCAATCCGATGACAGAGCAAACTTAGATGCAGACGATGCAAGAGCGCCGTCTGTTCGAACTGATAGAGTTTCAAGGTTTGAGCGGCTTTTGAGCGGCTGTGGAAATTCGCGTTAGCTTGCAAAAGTGAAGACCGCGCCGCGGTCATCGCCTGCTTTCAAGTCTATTGTTCCGCCAATGATCGCAGCGGCGTCGGAGGCGTTCGAGAGCCCTAAACCAAGACGCGTCGTCGCTCTCCCCGCCTCCGCGTTTTGCACATAAAAGGGCGCGCAAAGCCGCTCCATAGGCTCATCCGGCAGGCCGACGCCGCTGTCCGAAACCGTCAGGGTAAAGCCATTTCCGACCCCCCGTGCCCGCAGAACAATGGTTCCAGACGGCGTAAACTGAAAAGCGTTATCTAACGCCGCCTCCAGAATAATCCGCAAAAGCGGATCATCGATCGACTGGCGCCCGGCGGCGGCGTCGATCGTCAGCGCCAAGCCTGCGGCGTGCATCCTTTCCTTATGGGGAGCAGCGACGTTTACGATCCAAGCATCCAGATTGGTCGGCTCAAAAACGGGCGTTAAAACGCCATGGCGCAAAAAAAGATGCGTGGAGATCTGGTCTATTGCGCCTTCCAGGTCCTCGATAGACGCGGCAAAAGCGTTCGCTAAGGCGACGCGTTCCTCCGCCGGCATATCGTCTCGAAATCGGGCCGTCAGCATCTTCATCGCGGCGACGGGCTGCAGCAAATCATGGCGCACCCGCGCGGCGAGATTGTCGCTGCACACGTCGCCGGTATCACCGCTTACGGCGCCGCGAAGGTCGGGGCGATGGTCAGGGCGATGGTTGGGGCGATGCGCTTGGCCGGTCTGAGGGCGCTCTTTCATAGTATCAGCTGCTATAATTGATTCCCCAAGATTTAAGCCGACCCTTCAATAAACAACGACGCTCAATATCGCCGCAGGACGCTGCGAATGGGCCGTCGCCCCTTCTACGGCCGACATCCGCGCGATTATCGCACAGAAGCATCGACGGCTCACGAAACAGCGAGTCGTCGCCGCTCCGGATTGCAAACAAGTCTTAACAATGCGACAAGCCAATCACAGATCTGGAGGCGACGTCTTGCGGTTAAACGAACTTAAAAAAGGGCGCAAAGCCGAAGTCGCTTCGATCGACAGCGATGACGCGGCGCTCAACGCAAAACTACGCGAAGTCGGATTTGCAGAGGGCGACACTGTTGAAATGATCGAGGTCGGCCCGGTCGCGGGCAGGCCGCTCTGCATTCGCCTGAACCGAACCCTCATCGCCTTAAGGCCGGAAGAAGCGGCGGCGATCGGCGTTTCCGATCCCCACACTTTGGACACCGAAAGCCCGGCGGCGTAGTCAACACAGCCCGCCTATCTTGGAAATCCAGCGGATATGACAACTTTGCGTCTTGCGCTCATCGGCGCGCCCAATTGCGGTAAAAGCACCCTCTTTAACGGCCTCACGGGCGGTCGCGCAAAAATCGCGAACTATCCCGGCGCGACCGTGGAAATGCGTGAGGGTCGGTTCCCAACGCCGAGCGGTCGCGTGCTCGAGCTTATCGACCTGCCCGGCATTTACGGCCTGACGCCGCGCTCTATGGATGAACGGGTCGCCGTCAATGTTCTCACCGGACAGTCAGAGACGAAACAAGCGCCAGACTATCTCGTCGTGATGATCGACGCGGCGAACATCCGCACCCACCTACACTCCGTTTTGCAAGTCCGCGCGCTCGGCAAACCGATGATCGTCGTCCTCAATATGATGGACCTCGCCGAACGCGATGGTCTCGTCATCGACGTGGAGAAGCTCGAAAAAGAGCTCGGCGCGCCGGTCGTCGCCTCCCGCGCCACTCGGGCCGCTGGTCGGCAAGCTTTGCTCGATCGCTTGGACGCCGTGCTCGACACAGAACGGGCGGCAAGCGCGACTAAGGTTGAAGAGGCCGCATCAAAAGACTTGAAAACGCTGCAAAGCGAAGCCCGCGCCATCGCGCGATCGGTGATCGTTGAAGAACCCGTCTTCAACCAACTCACGCGCGAGATCGACAAGGTTTTGCTGAACCCGTTCGCCGGTCCGGCGGTGCTCGCGGTGCTGTTGTTTCTAATATTTCAGGCGGTGTTCAGCTGGTCCGCGCCAGCGATGGACGCGATTGAAGCCGGCGCCGCGGCGGCGGGCGACTATGTCGCCGGCGCTCTCCCCGACATCTGGTTGCGAGACCTCCTCACCGACGGCGTCATCGCCGGCGTCGGCAGCGTTTTAATTTTCCTGCCGCAGATTCTGATCTTGTTCTCATTCATTTTGATCCTGGAGGCGTCCGGCTATATGGCGCGCGCGGCGTTCATGATGGACGAATTGATGACCCGCGTCGGCCTCAATGGCCGCGCGTTCATTCCGCTGTTGTCGAGCTTCGCCTGCGCCATTCCCGGCATCATGGCGGCCCGCGTGATTGAGAGCGAACGCGATCGCCTAACGACTATTATGATCGCGCCCCTGATGACGTGTTCGGCACGTTTACCGGTCTACACTGTGATGATCGCGGCGTTCGTGCCGCCAAACGCCGTCGGTCCCTTCAATCTCCAAGGCTTGGTGATGTTCGGACTTTATATTGTGGGCGTCATCAGCGCTGTGACGGTCGCCTATGTGATGAAGCGCACCATCGCCAAAGCGCCGCCGCAGCCGCTGATTATGGAACTGCCGACCTATAAGCTGCCAGAACCGCGCGATTTCTTCCTCGGACTCGCGACGCGGGCGTCGGCGTTCATTCGCCGTGCGGGAACCATCATTCTTGCAACATCGATCGGCCTTTGGTTCCTTGTGGCCTATCCGACCTCTGCCGGTTCCCTCAACGAAACCTATGCCGGGCGCATTGGCGGCGTCCTGGAAGTGATCTTGAAACCCATCGGTTTCAATTTGGAAATCGCCATCGCCCTCATACCCGGCATGGCCGCCCGCGAGGTTTCGATCGCGGCGCTCGGCACGGTCTACGCGGTTCAAAACCCCGAGGAGAACACAGAAGGCTTAGCCGCCGTGTTGCAATCCGCGTGGAGCCTGCCGACCGCCCTCGCCTTCATCGCCTGGTACGTGTTCGCGCCCCAATGTTTCGCAACGCTGGCCGCCGTACGCCGTGAAACGAATTCCTGGCAATGGACGACGTTCGCCTTCTTTTATCTCATGGGGCTCGCTTATGCAGCGGCCGGAATTACCTATTGGACAGCGACAGCGCTGCTTTAGGCCCTTCGACGCCCATCTCGCGCCCCAAAAAAGCCGCCGCGCCTTTCGGCGTCGGCGGCGATTTTGTGTCAGCAAAGTTGTCGCTGGAACGCTTACGCCTTAGCGAGATTAGCGTTGGCGAAGTCCCAGTTCACGAGGCTGTCTAGGAACGTGGAGATATAAGCCGGACGCTTGTTCTGGTAGTCGATGTAATAGGCATGTTCCCATACATCCATGGTGAGAAGCGGCGTGACACCGGCTTCGGTGAGCGGCAAATCGGCGTTCGCCGTTTTGCGCACTTCCAGCTTTCCGTCTTTGACGACAAGCCACGCCCAACCGGAGCCGAACTGCGTTGCGCCTGCTTTGGCGAATTCATCTTTGAACGTGTCATAGCTGCCGAAGGCGCCTTTAATGGCGTCGGCGACTGCGCCCGTTGGCGCGCCGCCGCCGTTCGGGCCGATGGAATTCCAATAGAAGGTATGGTTCCAGATCTGCGCGGAATTATTGAAAAGGCCTTGGTCTTTGCCATGGGCTTCGTGGATGATGTCTTCCAAAGACGCGGAGTCCAGCGGGCCGCCGGCGATCGCTTTATTGGTGTTGTCCACATAGGCTTGATGGTGTTTGCCATAGTGGAAATTCAACGTCTCTTCCGAAATATGCGGAGCGAGGGCGTTGCGGGCGTAGGGAAGGTCAGGGAGCGTCAAGGCCATGGCGGCGTTCTCCTTATCAAGGCGGTTGCGCAAAAAACTATCGAATGCGCTCGTAACGCGGTCTGTAGGCCAAGGGCAAGCCCGCAAACTGATTACCGAGCGCAATCAACGTGCGCGCGTGGTACACGTTCCATGATACGCAGAGCAATCGGCAAAGGACGCCTGTTTTTCAAAGAAAAAGGCGTCCGCTGCAATTTTGCGAACGCCTCTTAATTGCTGCTGCTCCGCGCGGCGACCGCTTAGAAGCTGTACTTCGTCGAGAACTGGAACTTGTTCATGTCCCCGTCAATGCCGCTCTCAAGTTGACGATTTGAATAGATATATTCAAAGCCCACATCGAACTTCTTGATCGGCGAATAAATGATATTCGCGTGTACGGAATAAACTTGATCCGTGACGCCGTCGCCGACGAGATCAATCGGATTATCCGCTTTGAAATAGCCGCCCGTCAGATTGGAGCGCAAATTATCCGTCCAGAAATGCCGGTAGGACAAAAAGCCGGAGAGCGTCTCGATCGTGGTCAACTCACCGTTCGTATCAACGGCGGCGTCATTGACGACATTGAGACCGATATAACGGCCAATGCCCTCGCCATAGGTCGCCATGAAACGAATATCGTCGCGCCGCGCCACTTTCAGCTTGCCGGAAAGACTGATGCCATAACCAAAGGCGTCGTCTTCTTGGCCCATGGGCATCGTCTCATCTTCCACATGCAGGACACGGAAGATGCCGGCGGCGGTGACATGGCCCCAGTCGCCTTTCTTATTGTGACGAACGACCACGTCAGGAACGAAATCGTCGCCCGGCAATATGCGCCCGCCGGTGTCGGTGGTGATCTCCGTTTCGGGCTGCTCCAGCGCTATTTGCCAAGGACCTTTGGTGTAGCGGATCATCGGCTGTCGGTTGAAGACCGTGCCTTCCGTCGGGCCGATAAAGTCGAGATTATCCGGAAGCGCCGCAACGTCCTGGAACGTCGACCAGGTTTGCCCCAAAAGCCAATTGTCGAAGGTGAAATACGCTTGGCGCATGCGCGGCACGAAGCTGTTGGAAATGCGCTCATTGCCTTCGGTCGTCACCTGGAAGTCGAATTCAATCTTGCCGCCAATGTCATGGCCGCCGCGATTCGTTTTCACGTCAAAGATGAAACGGGTCTCACGCGGATTAAAGTCAAAGTCCGCCCCGTCGCCCTCGCCGCCAACAGGCACAAGCGCCGGAATATAGAAATCGCGGCCAATATTATTGGACGCGAGTTCGCCGCCGGAAAAGTTGGTAAGCGCCGCATCAAGTTTCACATAACCGCCGAACGTGACCTGCGCGTCGCCAATCTTAAAGCCGTCCTTCTCAGGTTTCGGCGCCGCGCCAGGCGTCATTTGCGCCATCGCGTCAGACTGTGCGCTGACGCCGCCGGGCGTGTCCAACTCCACAAGAATTGGTCGCGGCCCCTCGGTTGCGGGGGCTTTTGAATGTTCAGCATACCCCTTCACAACGCCCGCGGCGTCTTTAACGCTCACCGCTTGCTGCGGCGTCAACTGCGCGCCGCCTTCAAGGTGCTGCAAGATGAGGTCAAGCTTGCCTTCGAGGGCGTCAACGCGCGCCTCCAGCGACTCCTCGGCGAAAGCAGGCGAAACAGTCAGTCCCGCAATGATTGTTCCTAGAAGCAAAGCTCCCCGCCGCGCACCGCGCGAGGATCGATTGTCTTCCTTCAGTATGGTGATCGAAAACATGGCTAGAGCGTTCTCCCGTTCCCTCGCGTCCCCGTCGATTGGATAGCCGTTTGTCCAGCGCCGGGTTTCGCCTATTCGCGCCGCCAGTTCTTAGGAATCGTTCTCTAAGTCCGGCGGTTCGCCGACCCCGCTCGTAAAAAAGCCGCTCCCATCGGCTTTCCTGTGAACGCGGTCCTACGCTTCAAATTTGGCCAAGATTTCCGCCCGCCCGCTATTGGCCATAGGTCTATGCGACCATGGTCGAATGGACGCATGGCGCGCGTGCGGCGATGCTGGCGAGCGTGGGAGTAGGCGATACGCTCCCGATCATGACGCCGCGCATTGGGCCGCTCATCGGGGCGCAAGACGAGCCCTTCGCAAGCCCCGCGGCCGCTGCAGGAAGGGACCGCCCCATGCCAAACGCCACCGCCCAAAAAACGCCTGAAGACAGCGCTAAAAACAGCGGCGAAACGCTGTTCCCCGTCGCGCCCGAAACCGCCGCAGCAGCGCGGTATGATCGCGCGGACTATGAGGCCGCACGCGCCCGCAGCCTCGCCGACCCGGAAGGCTTTTGGGGCGATGTCGGCCGCCGCCTCGACTGGATAACGCCTTTTTCCAAAGTCAAAGACGTCTCTTACAATGTCGATGATTTCCGAATTCGTTGGTATGAAGACGGCGTTCTAAACGTCTCGGTGAACTGCATCGACCGACACCTGGAAACCCGCGGCGATCAGACGGCGATCCTGTGGGAAGGCGACGACCCGCAAGAAGATAAAGCGATCACCTATCGTATGCTGCACGAAGAAGTGTGTCGCATGGCGAACGTTCTGAAAGAACGCGGTGTCAAGAAAGGCGACCGTGTCATTCTTTATATGCCAATGATCCCCGAAGCGGCCTACGCCATGCTGGCGTGCGCACGCATCGGCGCCATTCACTCCATCGTCTTCGGCGGCTTTTCCCCGGACGCCCTTGCAAGCCGTATTGAAGACTGCGGCGCTGTCGCCGTCGTCACAGCGGACGAAGGCGTGCGCGGCGGCAAGGCGACGCCTTTAAAAGCCAATGTCGACAAAGCGCTCGCAAGCGCTGATCACAATACGCAAGCAGTTAACACGGTGCTCGTCGTCGCCCGCACCGGCGCGGACTTACCGAGTGATGAAGCCCGCGACGTCGCCTGGGAAACGGCCCGCGCTTGGGTTTCGCCTGAGTGTCCGCCGGAGCCCATGAACGCCGAAGACCCGCTTTTTATTCTCTATACGTCGGGCTCCACAGGCAAACCAAAAGGGGTTTTACACACGACGGGCGGCTATCTCGCCTATGCGGCGTTCACCCATGAGGCTGTTTTCGATTACCACGACGGCGAGATATATTGGTGTACGGCCGACGTCGGCTGGGTTACCGGACACTCCTATATCGTCTACGGGCCCTTGGCGAACGGCGCGACGACGCTGATGTTCGAAGGCGTGCCGACCTATCCGGACGCCTCGCGCTTCTGGCAAGTATGCGAGAAGCACTCAGTCAATATCTTCTACACAGCACCGACGGCCATTCGCTCACTCATGCGCGAAGGCGATGCCCCAGTAAACACTGCAGACCTTTCAAGTCTGCGTCTTCTCGGCTCCGTCGGTGAACCGATCAATCCGGAAGCGTGGCTTTGGTATCACCGCACCGTCGGCAAAGAGCGGTGCCCCATCGTCGACACCTGGTGGCAAACTGAGACCGGCGGCATCCTCATCTCGCCCCTCCCCGGCGCGACGGATTTGAAACCAGGGTCCGCCACGAAACCGCTCTTCGGCATTGACGCCGCCCTCGTCGATAATGAAGGCGCCATTCTCGACGGGGCGACGGACGGCAATCTCGTCATCCGAGATTCTTGGCCCGGACAAATGCGCACGGTCTATGGCGACCATCAGCGCTTTATCGACACTTATTTCACGACATATCCGGGGTATTACTTTTCTGGCGACGGCGCCCGTCGTGACGATGACGGCTATTTCTGGATCACCGGCCGTGTCGACGACGTCCTCAATGTCTCCGGCCACCGCATGGGCACGGCGGAAATAGAAAGCGCACTGGTCGCCCATAAAGCCGTCGCGGAAGCCGCCGTCGTCGGCGTGCCCCACGACATCAAAGGCCAAGGCGTTTATTGCTATGTCATCCTCATGGACGGCGAAACGCCAAGCGACGACTTGTCCGCGGAACTAACGAAATGGGTCCGCACGGAAATCGGTCCGATCGCGAAGCCCGACTTCCTGCACATCGCGCCGGGCCTCCCGAAAACCCGATCCGGCAAAATCATGCGGCGCATTCTTCGGAAAATCGCGGAGAACGCCTATGACTCCCTCGGCGACATTTCGACGCTCGCCGACCCAGGCGTCGTTCAAGAATTGATCGATAGCCGCTTAAACCGCTAAAGTTGCGACACGTCGCCGGTTCGCCGGCGGCGTTTCATTGCTGACGGAAAACCGCAACCATGCCTACGGATGAAACCAATAAGACCGCCGGAGCGAGCGGCGCCGTGTCGAAGCCTGTGGTCATCGCCGACGACCACCCTCTCTTCCGCGCGGCGCTCAGCCAAGCAGTCAGCGCCGCCGCGCCCGGCCGGGCCATCATCGAAACATCCAGCCTGAAAGAAGCCCGCTCCGCCATTGAAAACGACGCACCCGGCTTATTATGCCTCGACTTGCACATGGGCGACAGCGACGGCTTCGCGGGACTTGTTAGCTTCCGACAGGACTGGCCAAGCGTGCCGATCGCCATCGTCTCCGGCGATGAAAGCCAAGACGTCATTCGCCGCGCCCTCGCCTTTGGCGCCGCCGCATTCATTCCAAAGTCGCTCGACATGGCCGAAATCCGCGAAGCGGTCGAAGCCGTTCTGGACGGCGATGAATGGGCGCCGCGCTGGTATGAAGAAGCCGGCGACGACGACGCAAGCGCGCTGGCGGACCGGCTCAACAGCCTCACTCCGACACAGCTGAAAGTTCTTTTGCTTGTGCACCAAGGTCTTTTGAACAAACAAATCGCTTACGAACTATCAATCAGCGAAGCGACCGTGAAAGCGCACCTCACCGCAATCTTTAAGAAACTCGAAGTGCAGACACGCACGCAAGCCGTCGTCGCGGCGCGCGCGCTTGTCGTCGACCCCGTTCCAGCAACGGATGATGCGTAAGGCCAATTTTGCAACACTTTATTCGGCGGCGACAGACAACATTGACGACATTAACGCCCGCAATTCAGCCGGCTCAACCGGCTTAGCGAGCGCCGGCACATCAATCGCCGCCGCCGCGGCGAAGCCTTCACCGGAGGATGAGGCGGTGATCATAATCGCCGGCGGCCGGCGACCCCAGCGCGCTTCTAGCGCCGCTAAAGCCTCAACGCCCGTTCGTCCGTTATCCAATTGAAAATCAATCAAGACAAGATCGGGAACAGAGTCGACGTTTCCGGTTTGCTCCAAAGCCTCTTCGGCGCTGCGCGCGGTAATTGGCTCAGCGCCCCAGCGGGTGAGGATCGCCGTCATGCCTTCCAACACCGCCGGGTCATTGTCGATACATAGAACCCTCGCGCCAGCGAACTTCGTAGACGCCGCGCCGCGCCGCTTCGGAGCGATAGGAGCAGCGCCATGCACACGCGGCGCCGTCAATGAGAAGACCGAACCGCGCCCGAGCGTCGAACGGAAATCAACATTGAGGTTGAGCAAAGTCGAAATTCTCTTGACGGTCGCAAGGCCCAATCCTACGCCGCCGCCGCTATCTACGCCGCGCAATTGGTTGAACTCCACAAAGATCTCGTCGCGCTTTTCTTCGGGAATGCCGGGCCCAGTATCGTAGACCTCTATCACCACATTATCGCCGCTGCGACGGGCCCCAATGACAACGCCGCCTTCTTGCGCATACCGCACGGCGTTCGAAACAATATTCTGCAAAGCGCTTAAGAGAAGCCCGCGATCAGTTCGGACCGTCAACGCCGTTCGGGCCGCATGAAAACGCAACCCCTTACTTTCAGCCGTTACAGCGAAATCATTCGCCAGATCATCGAACACGTTTTGCAAAGCAAAGGTGGAAATCTCCGGCGTCACCCCGCCAGCATCAAGCTTGGAAATGTTTAGGAGCGCCCGTAATAATTGGTCAGCGGACATAATCGACGCATCGATCTTCTGCGCTAGCTCAACAGCGCCCGCCCCGGCGTCCGCGTCTTCCTGGATGGCCGAAGCGAACAATCGCGCCGCATTCAAAGGTTGCAACACGTCATGGCTAGCCGCGGCAAGAAAACGGGTCTTGGAGGCCGTCGCCGCCTCAGCCTCGCGGCGCGCGCCATCGAACGCCACATTGAGGCGGGAAAGCTCTTCAGTACGCTCTTGGACGCGCTCTTCCAAAGTTTCATTCGTTCGCGCCAAAGCCGCCTCAGCGCGCCGGCGGGCTGTAACATCTTGATACAGACCGAAAAAGCCGAGCACATCGCCATTGCGCCTGAATTGCGGCACATAGGTGACTTGCATATGCTGGATAGCGCCGGAACCGTCATCGGCCGGCAAATCAATATCGAACATCGCACGCCGGCCGGCTAATGCTTCCAGTATATGCGGCCGCCGTTCATCATAGGCCTCGTCGCCGAGAACCGATTGCAGCGTTTCACCGACCACGTTTTCGCGCGCCGGCGCTAGGGTTCGCCGATAGGCGTCATTCGCGAATTCAATGCGTTCGTCAACATCGGTAAACGCGATCATCGCCGGCACATTATCCATATAGAAACGAATGCTGCGCTCTCGATCAGACAAAGCTTTCTCAATGCGCTTATACTCGCTGACATCTGTATAGGTGGTGACATAAGCCCCGCTCGGTGAGCGCACGCCCTCAATCTTCACCACCATGCCGTTCGGACGCGTGCGTTCATGATTGTGAGAATCACCGGCGCGCAAGAACGCCACCCGGCGGCTTACTTGCTCGTCAATGTCGCCCGGACCACACTCCCCGCGGGCGGCGTTGAAGCGGATGATCTCATCGATCGGGCGACCTTCGTAGATGAAGCCCTGGGGGTAATTGTACATCGCCACATAGGCGTGGTTCCACGCCACCAATCTTAGATCAGCGTCGACCACCGAAACAGCGGCGGCGATGTTCTCCAACGTGGTTTGCAGTAATTCCTGGCTAAAGCTGACCTTCTCCGTCGTTTCATCAATGAGCGCCGCCACGTCGTCGATTTCCAGCCGCCCGCCAGCAAGCGCGCCGCGAATTAAGATGCTTGCGGATGATGCGCCGATGGCCTTGGCGATTTGCCGATCGGCGAAGTCAATGAGCGCGCCGTCGACCGGTCGATCAGGATCAACCGTCCGTCCGCGACTCGATTCAAAGCCTGTCAGCGCCTGCTTTGCTTGTTGCGTCCCGAGGCAGCGCTCGACGAGACGGTAAAAGACGCCTGCATTCGTCGCCAAACCGCGTTGTTGGGAATTGGACGGTTGCGGCGTTTCAAGATCGCGCGGGCTCGCCATTCTCGAGACAAGGATGAAGGCGAGTGCATTGGCGCCCAATGATATGACAACGCCGCGCGTTAACGCATCGACGCCGCCCATCCCGATCAATGAGAAGAGCCGTTCAGCGGCGCCGGCAAAGCCGGCGGCTCCTGAAAAGTATGTCGGCGCAAACAAGAGCTCCGCCCACAGAAAGGCCCCGAGTAAAATCCCGGCATATGCGCCCGGAAGCCGTGCGCCGCGCCAGTAAAGAGCGCCGATGAGCGCCGGCGCGAATTGCGCTGCAGCCGCGAATGACAGAATGCCGAGGCTCGCAAGTTGCGCTCCGCGTGGCGCAAAGTGCGCCGCAAGCGCCGCAAACAACACAATCGCAAGGATCGTCACACGACGGACGAACAAAAGACGTTCAGCGATAAGCGGCGCGTCGCTTTTTTGATCGCGCCCGCCGCTCGACAACAAAAACGGCGCAACAAGATCGTTTGTCACCATCGTGCTGAGGGCGACACTCGCGACGATGACCATCCCCGTGGCCGCTGCGAAGCCGCCGACAAACGCCAAGACGGCGAGCAATGGCGCCCCATGAACGGCGGGTAAAGCCAGCATGAAAAGGTCGGCCGACGGGCCAGTGTCAACGCCGCCGAACAACTCCGCTCCTTTACTGGCGACCGGCAAAACGAACACCGAAAACACCAACAGATAAGCGAGAAAAACGGCAGACGCCGTTTTCAAGGCGCCGGGACCGGGACTTTCGACGACCGTCACGTGGAATTGCCGCGGTAGGCAGATGATCGCCGCCATGGACAAAAGCGTCAGCGTTAAAAAACGATCGATCGACGTCGCTTCGGCGAACGCCGCAGCATCCTCAGGAGAGAAAACGCGCGGCGCGCCGCCCCCTTCCCCCACGGTTAGAAACACGGCGAAAAGAGCGACACTGACAAAAGCAATCAGTTTAACAAGGGAATCAAAAGCAATCGCCGCTGAAAGCCCGTGGTTCCGTCGCGTGGCGTCAACCTCGCGCGCGCCGAAGACGATGGCGAAGACGCCTAAAACGAGGGCGACGGCGACAAGCCGGCCAACGCCAACAATGCCGTCGCTGGCTGGACCGCCTAAAAGATAATCATAGGTGGTCGCCACAGAATTCAGTTGCAAAGCGATATAAGGCAGCGCCCCAACCACCGCGATGATCGTCACGCAAACAGCAAGACCGCGCGATTTTTCGTAGTGGGCGGAGAGAAAGTCAGCGATTGACGTCGTATTGATCGCGCGGCCTTTTTCGATCAATCGCTGAAGAAACCCACGCCCAAAGGCGAACACGAGAGCGGGGCCCAGATAGATCGGTAAGAATTCCCACCCGCGCGCGACCGCGGTGCCGACGGCGCCATAGAACGTCCACGACGTGCAATAAACCGCGATTGTTAATCCGTAGACGACGCCCGCAATCGTATCGCCGCCGAGCGAACCGCCGACTATTTCGCCACTTTTCCGCGCCTCGCCGCGGAAGGCGATCAGAAACAACAGGCCGGTGTAAAGTAAGACGGCGGATATAATGAGGGCTGACGGCATTCAATAGACTCTTCCACGCGAGCGGATTCAATCAAGTAAGAGGGCTTAAACCCACACTTGAGAGTTTAGCGAGACTTCGCCGTTGACGAAACCGGACGCCTCGTCCCATTCGCGCTAGTTTTTTATTCGCACAAAAGAAGACGACGGCCTCTTTTGAAGGCCGTCGTCGGGTCGCACCCATCCAAGGAGGGGGGTGTGGGCGTTTTGGCGTCGCTCCTAGTGCGAGTGAGCGATGCCGGCGCCGGATGGGATGCGGATGTCGTCGACCAAGTCTTGCACCGCGGTCGGGGTCGGCTTGGTCAATCTGGCGACTGCGATTGCGACCGCGAAATTGATGAGCATGCCGATGGTTCCGATGCCTTCCGGCGAAATGCCGAAGAGCCAGAACTCAGCGGTGTTAGTGGCGCCGAACCAGGGCGACTTGAAGTACGCGATATAGGCGATGGTGAAGCTAAGACCCGCCACCATGCCGGCGATCGCGCCCTCACGGTTCATGCCCTTAAAGAAGATCCCCATGAGGATCGCCGGGAAGAGCGAGCACGCCGCAAGGCCAAAGGCGAGCGCGACAACTTGCGCCACGAAGCCCGGCGGGTTGATGCCGAGATAGCCAGCGATGGAGATCGCGAAGATCGCTGCGCCGCGCGCCGCCATAAGTTCGCCCTTGTCGGAGATTTCCGGCATGAAGGTTTTCTTCAGGAGGTCGTGGCTGATCGACGCGGAGATCACGAGCAACAGGCCCGCCGCCGTGGAAAGCGCCGCGGCGATGCCGCCCGCCGCCACAAGGGCGATGACCCAGCCCGGAAGCTTGGCGATCTCTGGGTTAGCCAGCACCATAATGTCGCGATCCACATGGATTTCATTGGCGCTCGCCGTCGGCGTATTGAGAACGACGCGTTCTCCGTTCGGCCCCCGTTCCGTGTCGAACTTCGGCTTGCCGTCGAACGCTTTGCCTGCGGCGTACTGAATTTTGCCGTCTTGGTTTTTGTCGACCCAAGCAATGAGGCCGATGTCCTCGAAGCTGCGCACGAACTGCGGGGTGCCGCCTTCGGCTTCATTTGCTTCGGCATAGGTGGAGCCGTTGACCGTTTCAATGAAATTGATCCGGGCGAAAGCGCCGACAGCCGGGGCCGTCGTATAAAGAAGCGCAATGAAAACAAGGGCGTAACCAGCCGATGAGCGCGCATCGGAGACCTTCGGCACCGTGAAGAAGCGCACGATGACATGGGGCAGACCGGCCGTGCCGACCATCAACGCCATGGTGATGGCGAAGATATCGACCATGGACTTTGACCCGAGCGTATACGGATTGAAGCCGAGATCGACGAGGGTCGTGTCCAGCTTTTGTAAGACCGTCAGCCCTGATCCGTCCGCCACCGTTGAGCCGAGGCCCAATTGCGGGACCGGATTGCCGGTGATCAGGATCGAGATGAAGATCGCTGGAACCATATAGGCGAAAATCAAGACGCAATACTGCGCGACTTGCGTGTAGGTGATGCCCTTCATGCCGCCAAGCACCGCATAGAAGAAGACCACCGCCATGCCGATAAAGACGCCCATGGTGATTGAGACGTTGAGGAAGTTTGAGAACACAACGCCGACACCGCGCATCTGTCCGGCGATATAGGTGAAAGAGATCACGATCAAGCAGATGACCGCGACGACGCGCGCTGTTTTCGAATAATACCGCTCACCGATGAAATCGGGGACGGTGAATTGCCCGAACTTGCGCAGATACGGCGCCAACAACAGCGCCAACAAAACGTAACCGCCCGTCCATCCCATTAGGTAAACAGAGCCGTCATAGCCAGCAAACGCGATAATGCCCGCCATGGAGATAAACGACGCGGCGCTCATCCAGTCCGCGGCGGTCGCCATGCCGTTCGCGACGGGGTGAACGCCGCCGCCGGCGACGTAGAACTCTTTGGTTGATCCAGCCCGAGACCAGATCGCGATGCCGATATAGAGGGCGAAAGACAGCCCAACGGCGATATATGTCATTAGTTGCGTGCTCATCGCGTCCTCCTTAAGCGTCGTCGTCGACGCCATAGCGGCGCTCAATTTTCTTCATACGGTAAGAGTAGAAGAATATGAGCGCTACAAAGACGTAAATTGCGCCCTGCTGGGCGAACCAAAAGCCGAGCGGAAATCCGCCGATATTAATCGTGTTCAACGGCCCGACGAACAAGATGCCGGCGCCGAACGACACGACGAACCACACGGCCAATAAACTCAACAGTAAACGGATGTTTTCCGACCAATACGCGCCGGCTTTCTTTTCCGTCACGGTTTCCTCGTCGTGACGGGCGTGGGGCGGCATGTTGTCGCCGATATGGTGGTAAGGGGCATCGCTTGCGGGGTCGGATGTCGCGGGGCTCGGCCCGGCGCTGTCGACCGCCATTTCGGACGCTCCGAAAGACGTGGTGCTCATCGGTCCGCCTCCTTTTTTCTTCTGGGACAGTTACGACCTTAAGCGCGCCCATAGGCGCTCGCTACGCGACTTTGGTCGTAGCCTCCAAGGCCTCCCGCAGCGCTAAAAATATTTCATAAATACAATACGTTATTTGCTTTTCCGCTAGCCTCGTTCGGTCAATTAAGGTACTATTTCATCGATCAGGGGCACGGCTTGAGACCAGCCGAACGACGCACATTTCGACGCTGTGCAAGGTTTCGGCGACCGACCACCCGCTGCGCTCCCGACGGCTCCTAAGCGCCAAAAATTGTGCTTGGAGCAGGTTGTCATACGGAGCCTTTTCACAGGAAACTCATCGATAAAGGATTTCACCCGCACGAGACTTCACCAATAGGGGTTTTCACCCATCAGAGTTTTCAAGGAGGATTACGCCCATGAACGCCGCCTCACTCGCAGCCCCCTCGCCCGATAAACCGTCCGCGTCGATTTCTATGGACGCGCCTTGGCGCTGGCTCAGCGCTGGCTGGCGTGACTTTCTAAGCGTGCCCTTAATCAGCTTCGGATATGGGCTCGGCGTGGTCGCCGGCGGCGTCTTAATCATCGCCGCCCTATGGAGCGCCGGTTACACCGCGCTAATCCCCGTCGCGTTGGGCGTCTTCGCCCTTGTCGGCCCGATTCTCGCCGTCGGTCTTTATGAAATCAGTCGGCGGTTGGCGGCCGGCGAACCGATCACGCTCAAAGACGTCATGTTCGTGAAAACGAAATCGCCAGTGCAGATCGCATATATCGGCTTTTTCTTGATGTTCGCCGGGCTCGTTTGGGTACGGATCGCAATGCTGCTTTACGCCCTCTTTGCATCGGCGAGCTACCAACCGCTTGGCGACTTTATGGGGTTTGCGCTGTCGAGCACGGCAGGCCTTTCCATGCTCGCGGTCGGCACGGTCATCGGCGGCGGCATCGCCTTGGCGATCTATATGCTGACGGTGATCTCCATCCCGATGCTGACGGACAGAGAAACCGATCTCTTCACGGCGATTATGTCCGGCGTCAACGCGGTACGGGAGAACCCCGCGCCGATGTTGCTCTGGGCCTGGCTCATCGGGATTATCTCAGCCGCCGGCGTCGCGACGTTCTTCGTCGGCCTCGCCGTCGCCTTCCCTGTCCTTGGCCATGCCAGCTGGCACGCCTATAAAGACATTATGGGCGGCGCTTAAGGAAACGCCGGCAAAACCTGACCTTAGCCGCCCAAACACGATCGACCATTCCAACCATGGCGCACCCAATAGGCCGATGACGAACAAGCGAAGCCGCTTCTTCGGAATCGGCTTCCGTTTTAGCGACCGCCTCGATCAGCATAAAAACGAGCCCCTCTTCTATGGCGCAACCTTTTGTTCCTCCTTGCCAAGAAGGGCGCATTGCAGCTGAACCGTGTCCGAAAGCGGCGGGCCGCAACCCGTCCGCCATTGTCAAACGGGTCGGCCTGACAGCGTCGGTGCTTGCGTCATCCATGGCGTTCATTGACGGATCAGCGCTTACCGTTGCCCTGCCGGCCCTCAAGAACGATCTGTCTGGAAACTTAAACGCCGTGCAGTGGGTGTTGAACGGCTATGTTCTCGCCCTCGCCGCTTTCACGATGATTGGCGGCGCGCTCGCTGACGCCTATGGTCGCGCCCGTATCTTACGCCTTGGCTGCGCCGGTTTCGCCCTCGCCTCCATCGCGTGCGCCTTAGCGCCGAACGCCGGCTGGCTGATCGCGGCGCGTATTGCCCAAGGCGCAGCAGCGGCGGCGATGACGCCGGCGAGCCTTGCGCTTATCGGCGAGCTTTATCCAAAAGAAGAACGTGGGCGCGCTATCGGCGTATGGGCGGCGGCGTCAGCCTTAACGACAGCCGCCGGGCCGGTGCTTGGCGGTTGGCTCACGGAGGAATGGAGTTGGCGCGCGATCTTCTGGATCAATCCGCCAATCGCCCTCGCCGCTATTTTTCTCTTACAGCGCACAAAAACCCGCCGCATCCACGAGGAAGCGCCCGCTTTCGATATTCCGGGTGCTGCGCTCCTCGCTGTCGCACTCGCGCTCTTCTCCCTCGGCGTTTCCAGTTTCGCCCCAAGCGAGGGGGAAGCCATAGCGGCGATAAGCGAACCCAATGGCGGCGACCAAGGCACGAAAGCAGCAGGCTTCGCGTTGCTAGGGGCAGCGCTCGCCGCCGCTTTTGGTTTTCTTCGGTGGGAGCGAACCGCGAAAACGCCGCTTATTCCCTCCTACTTATTTCGTTCGCCGTCATTTTCCGCATTGAACGCGGCGACGCTCGCCATCTATGCGAGCTTGTCCATCATGTTCTTTTTGACGCCCTTTCAATTAGTGGAGACCCGCGGCTTATCTCCCACGCAAGCGGGCCTCATCTTTCTGCCGCTAACCCTCAGCCTCGGCCTCTTATCGCAATTGGTCGGCGGCCTTGTTGATCGCATCGGCGCGCGTCTGTTTCTTATTCTTGGCCCGGGTATCGCCGCGTTAAGCTTTCTACTAATGGCGCTTTTGGTGGACCGATCATTATTTATGTCGGTGTTAATGCCCATGGGGCTTGCCGGCATTGGGCTCGCTTTAATGGTCGGGCCTTTAACAACCGCCGTAATGGCGAGCGTCGCCGACCCCGATGAAGGGTTAGCCTCCGGCGTCAACAACACCGCGAGCCGTATCGCGCAAATGCTCGGCGTGGCGCTCGCCGCGCTTTTCGCAGCACGGGCGCATGGCTTTGTGGAAGGCATGTTTCTGGCGGCCGCCCTCGCTGCGCTCGGCGCATTCATTATGGCGATAACGAGAGAGCGGCCAACACGCTGACGCGCTTTCAAGAAAAGTGTGCGCAGCCGGCAATCCGGAAGCGCGTTAAAGAACTTAAAGCGATTGAGCGATCTTAATTGATCTGAAATTGCTTTAAGAAGCCTGCCGATCGTCTAAATCATCATCGAGCAAGATGCGCGCCGCTGTTCCTTCAGGGTCATCATATTGGCCGCTGCGAGTCGTCCAAAAGAACGCCGCCAACCCCAAGCCGCCGAGGGCGACCGCAATCGGTATCAGGAATAAAAGCGCGCTCATGACCCGGCCGGCGCAGATACCGGAACCGACGCCGCTATCGGCTCGGATGAGTCCGACTTAGACGAACCGCCGCCGGCGAGGCGTAAGGCGTTCAATGTCACCACCATTGATGAGCCGGACATTGCGAGCGCGGCGATCAGAGGCGTGACAAAACCGAACACGGCCAGCGGAATGGCGCAGGCGTTATAAAGAGCGGCAAAACCAAAATTCTCTAAAACACGCCGACGCGCCGCTAGCGAAACATCGATCGCCTCAATGATCGGCGCCAGCCCCTCGCCTTGATAGACGAAGTCCGCCGCCGCTTGGCTCGCGTCCGCGGCCGTACCCGGCGACAACGAGACATGGGCGCCCGCGAGCGATGGGGCGTCATTTAATCCGTCCCCGACCATCGCGACTTTGGCGCCGGACACGGCGCGCTCTTGAATATGGCGCATCTTATCTTGAGGCGTCGCGCCGCCGATCCATTGATCGACCCCAAGCGCTTCGGAAAGCCGGCGCGCCGCTAACGGACGATCGCCGGATAAGACTTCGACCGTCAGCCCCCGTTCTTTGATGCGTCCGAGAACATCACGCGCATCACGGCGTGGCGCATCGTCAAAAGCGAGCCGCACCGGAGCGGCGTCGCCCAAGACAAACCATGTGACGGCGCCCGCCGCGTCAACCTCGCCGGCCGATACGTCTTCTTCGGAGACGCCGAGCCAAGCAGCCTTTCCGAGGCGCGCCGGCACGCCATTGATCGTCCCTTTAACGCCGAACCCAGGTTCCTCATGCGCGTCGATCGCCGCCGTGCCAGCGCCCGCCGCCGCAACGATCGCCCGCGACAAAGGATGGCGGCTCACCCGGGCCAAAGACGCCGCCGCCGCCAAAACAGCGGGATCAAGCGCATCCGCCGCAACAAGCCTCGGCGCGCCATAGGTGAGCGTGCCGGTTTTGTCGAAGATCATCGCATCCGCTTCAGCGAGGCGCTCCAACGCGTCGCCGGACTTCACGAGAATTCCCTTACGGAACAATCGTCCCGTGGCGACGACCTGCACCGCCGGCGCCGCTAAACCAAGCGCGCATGGACACGTGATGATCAAAACCGCAACGGCGTTCATGATCGCCACGCGCATGCCGGCGTCGGCGAGGAAAAACCATCCCAAAAACGTTGCCGCAGCGAGGGAATGCACAACCGGCACATAAAGCGCGGCGGCCCGATCGGCGAGACGCACATAGCGGTCTTTCGATTGCTCGCCCGCTTCAACGAGGCGCGTTAACTCGGCCACGAGACTGTCGTCAGCACACCGCGTCGCACGAACCTTGAGCGGCGCGGAAACATTCAGAACGCCGGCATGCAAGACATCGCCTTCTTTCAAGGAAACAGGCGCGCTTTCCCCCGTCACGAGCCCCGCATTGACAAGACTTTCGCCGGTTTCAACGACAGCGTCCGTGGGCGCTGTGTCCCCTGGCGACAACAAGATGAGATCGCCTACTTTCACGTCCCGCGCAGCGACAGCTTGCAATGTTCCATCGGTGTTCAAACGGTTCGCTGTCGTCGCCTGCATGGCCAACAATTGGCGCGCGGCGGCCCGCGCGCGCTGGCGCAAACGATGATCAAGATAACGGCCGATCAATAGGAAGAAGAGCAACATCACCGCGGCGTCAAAGTAAGCATGGGCGCCGCTTTCGAAGAACTCATAAAGGCTAACGGACAGAGCGAGAATGACGGCCAGTGAAATCGGCACGTCCATGTTCGCTCGCCCCGCCCTCAAAGAGCCCCAAGCCGAGGCGAAAAAAGGGCGGCCCGCATAAAGCGCCGCCGGCACGGCGATAACTGCCGACAGCCAGTGCATAAGATCGCGCGTGGCGCTGCCCATTTCGTCCGCCCCCGCCCAAACGGAGACAGAGAGCAGCATGACATTGGCCGTGGCGAAGCCGGCGACAGCAAGCGCGCGCAGTAAAGACCGCCCTTCAGCGTCCGCATCAGCGGCGGCGTTCGCTGGATCAAACGGCGCCGCGCGATAGCCGAGCGCGGCTAAGCGCTGAACGATGTCCAACGGACGCACGGCGGCGGCGCGCCATTCGAGGCTGAGACGCCCCGTTGAAAGGTTCTGACGGGCGCTGTCCATGCCGTCGATCACCGTCATGGCTTTTTCAATTTTGGAGATGCAGCCGGCGCATTTGACGCCATGGACGGCCAGATCGAGGCGATTGACGCCATCTTTCGCAATAACGAACGGGCTCGGATCAACACAAACGCCGACATCGCTCGCCGACGCCGGCTCCAAGCCGCTGGGACAGCCTTTCTCAACAGCGCCCACAGTCGTTAATTCGGTGTTCGCCAATGTCATTGCAATTCGATATCCATTTCAAACGTGAAGCGATCATCGGCGGCGTTCACCGCCGTCGCAGAAAGCCGCCAAACACCCTCGGCGGTCGCCGCCAAAGCGGCCCGCGCTTGGTAGGCGCCGTCTGACGTCGGCGTAAAGACCAATGGCGTATCATGCGCCGCCGTCGCGGGACGCATTAAAACACCGGTGATGTCTAAATCATAGAGCCGCGGGGCCGTCTCGCCGACGCCTCCCTTTTCAAAAAACGACAAGACAATAGCGACCTCGTCGCCCTCTAGATCGGCCGCGTCAATACGCGCACGCCAGCCAAGGGCGGTTTGCGCCGCGCGCGCCTCAAGGCGCCGATTGTAATCAACGCCTTGGCGATAAGATTTCGCTTCCTGCTCGCCCGGATGGCTGCGCACCGCCAAGGTGACGAATATGACGTTCACAACAATGATGACCGCGAAGAAAGCCGCAAGCGCGGCGAAGACGCGCGGGCCTGTTATTTGAAATCCGGTTTGGGCGCTCTCATCTCTGATGCCGTCGCTCATGCCGTCACTCCTTCAAGAAGATAGTGGTTTTTTCAAGTCTGTCGCCCGTCGCAGCGTTTTCAACGCTAAAGCGAAACGACGGCGCGGCGCTTGCAACGCCGTCCGGCGCCATTGTGGCGAACACCCGCAGCGACCGAACGCCGTCGCCGGGCGTCGTCACGCGGATTGCTCGATCCACCGTTTCAACGCCGACGGCGGACAGCTTGAACGCCGCCGGGGATTCCATTCTGAGAACATAGTCCTGCGGCGTATTGGTGCGATTGACGATTTTAACCGTATACGTATTGCGGATCGATCCATCGGACAAAACCACATAAGGGGGCGTGCGATCACGCAAGACGGACATCTCCATCGTGGCCCGCGATGACAAACCGAACAGCATCAAGGCGCTGATCAACACGATCAAAACGGCGTAAAAGAGCGTCCGCGGCCGGAAGAGCCATATGGTCGGCGCAGCGCCAGCCGCGCGTCGTTCAATGTTTTTGTCCGTGTCGTAGCCGATGAGCCGAACCGGGCGCTCCACCCGCGCCATAATGTCGTCGCACGCGTCAATGCATAGCGCGCAATTGATGCATTCAAGCTGCGCGCCGTCGCGAATGTCGATGCCCATGGGGCACGCCGCGACGCAGGCCTTGCAATCAATGCAATCGCCCCGCCCGTCCCAAGACGATCCGGCCTTGTGACGCCCGCGCGG
This sequence comes from Pseudomonadota bacterium, assembly GCA_039814575.1. Lineage (GTDB taxonomy): Bacteria > Pseudomonadota > Alphaproteobacteria > Caulobacterales > Parvularculaceae > MED-G105. The sequence goes on along the minus strand of JBCCAY010000018.1, from coordinate 22,439 downwards.
TTCACCGCGATCGGTTTTATAAGTGACCTGCAGCGTTTCTTCGTCGGTCAGCGCCGCCTGAATGCGCGGCCAAGGGCACATATAGGTGCACACTTGTTCGCGCATCGTGCCGGCGAGCGCATAGGTCGTGAACGTCAGTCCTCCAAGGAAGATATAAGCCGACGCCGGCGCCTCGCCGGTGAAGAGTTTCAGGAAGATCGACGGCGCATCGTGGAAGTAAAACACCCACGCGCCGCCCGTCGCCGCCGCGATTAAGAGCCAAAGAGCGTGCTTGGCGACTTTTTTGCACAACTTATCGAGCGACCACGGACTTTTCGCAAGCTTGATCCGTTTATTGCGATCGCCCTCGATAAGGCGTTCCACCGCCATATAAAGGTCCGTCCACACCGTTTGTGGGCAGGCGTAACCGCACCAAATACGGCCGAAAAGCGCTGTTGCAAGAAACAGCGCGAGTGCGGCGAGGATGAGCAGCCCCGTGACGTAATAAAGTTCGTCCGGCCAAATCTCGATAAAGAAGAAATAGAAGCGCTGACCGGGGAAATCGACGAGCACCGCTTGGTTCGGTTCGCCGAGCCCGCGCGGCCACCGCACCCAGGGCAAGAGGTAATATATGCCCAACGTCACCGCGAGCAGCGCCCACTTTACGCGCCGGTACGTCCCGTGAACACGCTTCGGATAGATAGGAACGCGTTTTTGGTAGAGCGCCCGTGCGGCGCCGCTGTTAACGGCTTCCACATCATGGGCGGCGACGCCGGCAGCGGCGTCTTGAACGGCTGCGGCGCTGGGAGCGCCGCTGTTTTCAACGGCGCCCCCAGCGGCTGCGTCTCCCCCGAGAGCAGTTGCCGACGTCATGATACTAACCTCGACGGCCGCACCAATGGGTGAGGCCGTACTTGTTCATTTCTACTCGCCGCCGCCAAGCGAATGCACATAAACTGCGAGCGCGGCGATTTGCGGTTCGGTTAAACGTTCAGACCAGTACGGCATAACGCCGGCGCGGCCGAAATAGAGCGTCTCTCGGATCGCCGCGCGATCGCCGCCATAAAGCCAAATGGCGTCCGTAAGGTTCGGCGCGCCTTGCGCTTGGTCGCCTTTGCCGTCGGCGCCGTGGCATGTCGTGCATTGCTGAGCGAAGAGAGGCGCAGCTCGTTCGACCGCCTCCAAATTCGCTTCCCTGCCGGAGATATGAACGACATACTCCATAAGGTCCGTAATTTGATCATTCGTGAGAAGACCGTCACGACCAAAGGCTTGCATGATGTTGATGCGCGTTTCGGGGTTCTCAGCGCGAATGCCGTGACGCAAGGTCGTTTGAATAGCGTCGAGCGTGCCGCCCCAAATCCAGGAATCGTCAATGAGGCTCGGATACCCGGGATACCCCTGTCCGCCAGCGCCGTGGCACGTGGCGCAGTTGTCACCGAAGAGCGAGGAGCCCGCCGCCATCGTGAATTCTAAGAGTTCTGGGTCTTTCTCGATTACTTCGACGGACGTCGCCGCGAGCAGACGGTCCATGGACGCGGCGCGCTCAGCGTCAAGCGTCTCCATAGCAGCCGCAACGTTTTTGCGTTCCGAATGATCGCGCACACCCTTCGTATGGCCTGTAATTCCGGGCCATGCGGGCATAAAGACCCAATAAACGACAGCCCACACAATACTGGCGTAGAATATGTTCAGCCACCAGCGGGGCAGCGGATTGTTCAGCTCTTTTACGCCGTCCCATTCATGGCCAGTGGTTTCAACGCCGGTGGCGACATCGATCTCTTTCTCGCTCATGACCGATCGCTCCTTTTGTCGTGTGAGAACTCATCCTCTTCGAACGGAATCCGACTGGCGTCGTCGAACTGCTTTTTGTTCCGGGGACTGAGGGCGTAGATAAGCACAAGCAAGAACGCCAAGACGAACAGTAAGAGGCCCCAAGTCTGCGCAAATTGCGAAAGCGTTTCATACATGGCGCGTCACCGATAGTTTTCTTCAGGCTCATAGGTGGAGAAATCCACCAAGGTCCCGAGCATCTGCAGGTAGGCGATGAGCGCATCCATTTCGGTGATGCGCCGCGGATCGCCGTCAAAGTCGCGGATTTGCGCTTTTGGATAGCGCTCCATAAAGGCGTCGTAATCCGCGGAGAAAGGGTCGACTTGGGCGCGAATGTCCGACTTCGCCGCTTCGACCATCTCATCAGTATAAGGCACGCCGACGCGGCGATTGGCGATGAGCCAGTCTTCAGCCGCCGAGTAGTCGAGCTCAGTCTCGTTCAAGAACTTATAGGGCGGCATGATCGATTCCGGCACCAAACGTCGCGGCGCGATGAGATGCTCCTGGTGCCACTTATCGGAGTATTTGCCGCCGACACGGGCGAGGTCCGGCCCCGTTCGTTTGGAGCCCCATTGGAAGGGATGATCGTACATGCTCTCCGCTGCGAGAGAGTAATGACCGTAACGCTCCACCTCATCGCGCAAGGGTCGCACCATCTGGCTGTGGCAGGTGTAGCACCCTTCGCGGATATAGATATTGCGGCCGGCGAGCTCTAAGGGCGAATACGGACGAACGCCTTTCACTTTTTCAATGGTGCTCTCCAGATAGAAGAGCGGCGCGATCTCCACGAGGCCGCCGATCGCCACCGTAACGAGGATCGCCACGGTGAGAACGAGGCTGCGTTTTTCAAGGAATGCGTGACGGTCGAGCAACATGATGCAACCCTCTCCTATTCAGCCGCTGCGGGAACAAATCCCGGCGTTCCAGCGTATTCCCGCTCGCGGATGTCGCCGCGCGCCGTCCGCCATAAATTATAGGCCATGATGAAGGCGCCTAAGAGATAGAGAACGCCGCCCAGCATACGGATGATGTAATAGGGGTGCATCTCTTGAACGGTTTCGACAAAAGAGAACTCCAAGAAACCGAATTCGTTATAGGCGCGCCACATGAGGCCTTGCATGATGCCCGACACCCACATTGAGGTGATGTAGAGCAAGATGCCGATCGTCGAGATCCAAAAATGCCACTCGACCAACGCTTTGGAGTAAAGCTCACGCCGGTTCCATAGCCACGGAACAAGGCAGTAAATCGCGCCGAACGAGATATAGCCGACCCAGCCAAGGGCGCCGGAGTGCACGTGACCGATGGTCCAATCCGTATAGTGAGAAAGCGCGTTGACGGCGCGCACGGACATGAGCGGGCCTTCAAAGGTCGACATGCCGTAGAACGCCACCGAGACGACCATCATGCGAATGACAGGATCGGTGCGTAACTTGTCCCACGCGCCGGAAAGCGTCATGAGGCCGTTGATCATGCCGCCCCAGCTCGGCATCCACAGCATGATTGAGAACGTCATGCCGAGGGTCTGCGCCCATTCGGGCAACGCCGTGTAATGCAAATGGTGCGGGCCCGCCCAGATATAGATGAAGATCAGCGCCCAGAAGTGGATGATCGACAAGCGGTAGGAATAGACCGGCCGCTCCGCCCGCTTCGGAATGAAGTAATACATGATGGCGAGGAAGCCGGCGGTGAGGAAGAAACCCACCGCATTGTGCCCGTACCACCATTGGGTGAGCGCGTCTTGAACCCCGGCGAACAAAGAGTAACTGCGCGAGCCCACGGGCGAAACCGGCATCGCCAGATTGTTGACGATGTGCAGCATGGCGATCGTCACGATGAAGGCGAGATAGAACCAGTTCGCCACATAAATGTGCGGCTCCTTGCGCTTTAAGACGGTGCCTAAAAACACCAGCAAATAGACCACCCAGACAATGGTCAACCAAAGGTCGGCGTACCATTCAGGTTCGGCATACTCTTTCGATTGGGTGATGCCCATGAGGTAGCCGGTGGCGGCGACCACGATGAAAAGGTTATAGCCCCAGAAGACGAACCATGGCGCAAGGCCGCCCCACAGTTTCGCTTTCGTCGTGCGTTGGACGACGTAAAACGACGTGGCGATCAAGACATTACCGCCAAAGGCGAAAATCACCGCCGAGGTGTGCAAGGGCCGCAAGCGTCCGAAATTCGTCCACGGAAGGTTGTCGAAATAGAAGATATTCGGGAACGCCAATTGCGCGGCGATGACGACGCCGACGAGAAACCCGGCGATCCCCCAGAACACCGACGCAGCGACGCCGGCTTTGACGACGTCCATTTCGTAAGGGCCCGTCGTCCCCGGCGCTGGCGAATAGAAGCGAACGCCAAGGCCGAGACCGCCAAGCGCGAACGCCAAGAGAAACATGTAAGCGTGCGCCTGCATCGCCGCTTCCGACGTCCTGGCCGCGACGAAAAGGGCCATGAGGGCGAAGCCTGCCAGGGCGACGCCGATAATAAGCGCATCAACGCCGATCTTTCGACGGATTGCAGTGTCGACCATGGACGCCCTCTTCTTGTTGCAGTGCGGCTAAAGACAATTTTTCTTAGACCGCGCCCGCCCAAGGGCTTTTGACCTGGATCAAGCAAACTGCTGTTCGCCATGGAAGAAATGTCGCATAGAGCAATGTAGAGGCGACGACGACATGGCGAAAGGGACGGTCATTAATACGGCGAATGCGCTCTTTTGCGTCGAACGCACGTCGCAGCATGCGACAGCGCCGGACGGGGCTCGGCGGAAAAAGGCCGGCGGCTCGAACAGAACGCAGCGCCGCGGCGCTTTAGGCGTTCTTTGTGTGTTTATTCTTTTGGGACAATTTAATGTTCCGGAAGCGGAACAGCACTCACCGATGGTGCGCCTCTGCGCCAATGGCCAGGCGATCGCCCTCGCGGTCTTACTCGGACAAGAGCCGCCGAGCGACGACGAGCAGAACGGCACCTGTCACGGCCCGTGCATTATGCGTCGATTGAAGCGATTGGCTTAAGTCGAATAAGACGGCCCCACCGCGCTATCCAGGCAATACGACCGCATTGCGCTTCAGCTCGCTGAGGACGCCTTTTTTCTTCAGCGCCGTCAGGGTGCGGCTCAAAGTTTCCAAGCGAAGGCCGAGATAATCAGCGATATCCTGGCGCGGCATCGGCAAAGGCACACGCCGGAGGCCAGTTTCGAGATCTTCACCAATCGCCGTGTCCAGCAAATGGATAAAGCTCTCAACGCGTTCTTCAGCCGTCTTCTTTCCGAGCAGAACGATGTGATCTTGCGCTTTATGGTATTCGGTCTGTCCGCGCGCGATCAGACGGTCCTTAACGCCCGGCGAGGTGTCCGCGATTTCATCCAAATACTGATGCGGGAAATGGCAGACATAGCTCTCTTCCAGCGCTTCTGCCGTATAAGCGCTTTCATCGGTACGGCGTACGCCAACAAAGTCGCCGTCGAATAGAAAACCCGTCACCTGGCGCCGACCATCTTCTAGAAGTTTCGACAAGCGGAAACTTCCACGCACCACGACGAAGAGGCTGTCATTCGGCTCCCCTTCCATCAGGATCGCCTTGTTCTTCGGAACCGTGCGTCGCGCCATCACCTTATCCACATGGGCGAGTTCGCGCGGGCCTAAATCGGCGCAGATCGAATTCTCACGAACCGCGCACAGCTCGCACGAGGACGGACGCGCGGTGCGCGACACAGCGCATTCGTTAGGAACGCGCAGGCCCTCGCGGTCGTTGATATCGATATCTGTCGGTTCGTCCATCACCACAGTGAAATACACCGCCCGTTACCCGGACGCCACCTAAAGAACATTAGACCTTTGATTGAAAAAGCCCTCAAAAGGCGGCTCACAGCGCTGCGGAGAACAGCGCCTCTTCGTCGCAGTAGGGATCGAGCGAGGCGGCGACGCTGCGCGCAAGCGGCCAAGCGTCGTCGGCGAGTTTTAGGTGGTGACCGTCCCACTCAACCGCGCCGTCAGCTTGCAAGGCGCGCAACCGTTCGAGGACACGCGCGCGCCGCTCGCTCGGAAGCGCATCAAGCGCGCTGTCGACGGCCGCCGGGCGCTCGCATAACAAGTCTTCGAAAACGCCTGCGAACAACTGGTCGCGCGGCGTGCGCACATAGCCTTTTTCGGTGGCGAGCGCACCAGCCGACGACATTTCTTTATACGCGCCAATATTCTTAGCGTTCTGGGCGTAGAGCCCGTCGACGAAACTCACCGCCGACGCGCCGAGCCCGATAATCGCCGCGGCCGCGTCTTCGGTGAAACCTTGGAAATTGCGCCGCAACCGCCCGGCTTGGGCGGCGTCGGCGAGCGGCGCGCCGGGCTTTGCGTAATGGTCAAAACCAACGCGCCGATACCCGGCATCGCAAAAGCGCCTGTCCGCGAGTTCCGCAAGGGCCGCCCGCGCCGCTGGAGACGGCAAGTCGGCCGAATCAATCAGCCGTTGGCGCGGCAAGACGCTCGGCATATGGGCGTAGCCGAAGACAGCCGCCCGCTCCGGCGCCAGCGCTAGAACTTTATCAATGGTTTCCGAAAACGACGCCGTCGTCTGTCGCGGCAAGCCATAAAGAAGATCGAACGATAAATCATTGAGCGCCGCGGCCCGCGCCGCGCTCACGCACTGCTCGACAGTCTCAAAAGACGTCTCGCGATTAATCGCCGCCTGCACGTCAGGGTCAAAATCTTGAACGCCAATACTGACGCGGTTGAAGCCGAGCGCCGTCAGCCGATCTAAGTCATGCTCCCCGACCATGCGGGGGTCGAGTTCAATGGCGCGCGTGGCGTCGTCGGTCAGCCCCATGGCGAGTTCAACGGCGTCGAGAATACGCCCCAAATCATCTGTATTAAGATAGTTCGGCGTGCCGCCGCCGAAATGCAGCGATACGAGCCGCCCGCGCCCGGACAGTAACGCGCCGACGGTCTCAATCTCCTTTAAAAGCGCCGACACATAGTCAAGCGCCCGGTCGTAATTGTTCTCCACCCGCATATTGCAGCCGCAATACCAGCATTGGCGATGACAAAACGGGACATGCACATAGACGGAAAACGGCTCATAGGGCGCGATCGCCGACAGACGAGCGGCATAAGCGTCCGAGCCCACCGCATTGGTGAACAACAAGGCCGAGGGATAGCTCGTATACCGCGGCGCTCTCGCGGCTAGATGATGTCGCCATGAATTTCGCATGGGCCGGACCCTCGCGCGATTATCGAGGCGGTTCATGACGTGGATCAAATTTGAAATCGGCCGCAAAGAAGAAATCGCACAATTTTGCTGCTTTGCACCCTACCCCGTGACCTAGATCAAAATTTCCAACCGTACCGGGCGCATCGAAAGAACACGGTTCACTCAGAGATCGATGTCCCAGAGGAACGAGATCGCTCTCGCAATGAAAGGGGAAGCTCCAATGGCCCGTATCAATTCTTTCGCCGCCGCCCTCCTATCGTGTGCTGTCCTAACGCCGGTGACAGCCGCCGCCGAACAAGGCGATTGGCTTGTGCGTTTGCGCGGGATCGTGGTTGCGCCAACGGAAGAGGCCGGCCCTGTAACGCCCGATTTTCTTACCGGCTCGGTATCCGTCGACAACGCCGTCATGCCGGAGCTCGATTTCACTTATTTCTTGACGGATAATATTGGTGCAGAGCTTATCTTAGCGACGACGCCGCACGATGTGAGCGGCGAAGGCGCTTTGGAAGGGCTCGGCGAAATCGCGGAACTGATGGTGCTGCCGCCGACCTTAACGCTGCAATACCATTTCAATCCGGCCGGTTCGATCCGTCCGTATGCGGGCGTCGGCGTCAACTACACGATCTTTTATGATGAAGAAGCAACGCCCGCTTTGGTCGACGCCATCGGACCGACGGCGGTCGAGGTCGACGACAGCGTCGGCGTCGCCTACCAACTCGGCGTTGATTTCGACCTCACGGACAAAATCTTCTTGAACGCGGACGTCAAATATATCCAGATCGACACCACCGCGTCGCTCATCACCGATGGCGGGATCAATACCGTCGAGATCGACCTCGACCCAATTGTCGCAGGCATCGGCTTCGGCATGCGGTTCTAAACCGCTGAATCACAAGCCTTTAACAGCCGTTATGGAGCCCTATCGCCGGCTCCGTAACCGAACGGTAAGCCTCCTCACCGACACTTTGCGCTGGACCCAGGCGGCCAAAAGCCGCTAAATGAGAATGACGCGCAGGTGCATCATGGTTACGGCGACCGCTCAACAATTTGAAACGCCCTTATCGGCGAAGGCTCAGGACACGACGTCCGACGCCCGCAGCGGATCGCAAAGCGCGTCGCAAGCGGGTGTTTCTTGCCCCCTTAAAAGTCCAAAGACCGCTGAAGCACTCGGGAAAACAAGCCGCGCGCTTTATTATGTGGGCGGCTTAGTCTGCGTTGGTTTGGGGTTTATCGGCGCGGCCCTGCCACTATTGCCGACGACGCCGTTCTTGCTCTTGGCGACATTTTGCTTCGCCCGCTCTTCGCCGCGCCTTCACGCCTGGCTCATCAACCACAAGCAGTTCGGCACGCTCATCGAGAACTGGCGCCGTCATGGCGCAATATCGCCGGCCGCCAAGCGCTCGGCCCTCCTCGTCATCGCGGCGACGCCGGTGATCAGCCTCCTTATGGGCGTCTCAACGATGGCGCTCGCATGCCAAGTCGTCGTCCTCAGCATGAGCGCCACCTTTATCGCCACCCGTCCTGATGGCCCAACGCTCGAGGACGAGCCCCAACCATAAGCTGAAACGGCCTGCGACTCATGCTGCGCCCGCGGTCGATTGACACAGGCGTTTTCGTTTTCCGTTAATCATTTCAGGCGGCGCCACTTGATCGCGGCTAAGAGGGAACCCGGTGAAAATCCGGGGCTGTACCCGCAACTGTCAGCTGCGAGCGGACGGCAATTTAAAGCCACTGGAGAGAGATGACGCGAAGCCTCGCGCCACTCACGTCTCTGGGAAGGCGGCCCAACGCATTGACCAGTCAGCCAGGAGACCTACCGTCGCGTCGTTCGTCCACCGGCCGGGAATAGCCGCAGGGACAGGACCAGGCCGTCGCATACGACCTCCTTTGTAACGACACCCGTAACCCGTTGATCCGTCCACGGCGATAAACGCCGTGAACGATCAGCAATTTTGTTGTTGCGCCGCGCATGGATTAGCGCGGTCAAAGGAGACCGACATAAAATGTCTTTTACGACGAAGCCTTCCTTGAAAACGCTTAAGCGCTTGCTTGTCGCAAGCGGCGCCGTCGCCGCGACGAGCCTCTCGCTTGCATTGGCAGACGACACCGACGTCATCACCGTCGTCGGCTTTCGCCCTACCCCCGTTGACGCGGTCGCTTCCAGCGTCACGGTGCTGACGGCGGACGACCTGCAAGTGCGCGCCGCGCCTTACTTGGTCGATCAGTTGCGGGCAGTTCCGGGCCTCGGCGTCTCGCGGAGCGGTGCGCAAGGCGGTCTGACGCAAGTGCGCATCCGCGGCGCGGAAGCCAACCACACGCTCGTCTTGCTCGACGGCATCGAGATTTCCGATCCCATCGGCGGCGAAACCGACTTTGGCCTATGGGCCGGCGTCGACGCCTCACGGATTGAAACCCTACGCGGCGAACAATCCGCCCTATACGGATCAGACGCCATCGGCGGCGTTATCAATATTACCTCAACGGCTGCGCCCGGCGCTTTTCTCGCCGCTGAAGGCGGATCACGCGGCACCGCCAACGCCCGCGGCCGTTACGGCTTCAGCGACGCAGCAAATGGCGTCACCATCATGGGCTCGGCTTTCACGACGGACGGCGTCGACACGGCGGGCCGCGACGGCGAGCGCGACGGCTCTAAGTCATATTCCGGCGTCATCTCAGGCCGACGCGCCCTTCCCGACGGCTGGAACTTATCGGGGCTGGCGCGGTTCAGTTACAATGAAGTCGAAACGGACGCCGGCGGCGCAGTGGACGGCGGCCTCGTCAGCACGGATGATCGGGGCGAAGCACGGCAATGGACATTCGGCGCGGCGCTGAACGGCGAAGCGATCGGGTTAGACCACCTCGTCCGGGCGAGTTACGGCACGGTGCGCCGCGAGACGTTCGACGCTTTTCCGGCGGAAACCATCGGTGACCGGATCAAAGCGATCTATAGCCCGTCTAAGACGTTCGATCTCGACGACGGTTCGATCACTTTGAGCGGCCTCGTTGACTTCGAAGACGAAAACTATGAGCGCATCGCCGATCCCGCTTCCAGCCAAGAACAGTCGTTCCAAACGATCGGCGTTGCTGGCGAAGCGCAAATGATCTTTGGTCCGGCGGCGCTCAACGCCTCCATTCGCCATGACGATAATGACGGCGCCTTTGACAACGCCGTAACATGGCGCGTCGGCGGCGCTTTCGCCCTGGCGGACAGCTTGAAAGTCCGCGCGAGTGTCGGCGAAGGCGTGAAGAACCCAACGTTCACAGAGCTTTTTGGCTTCTTTCCAAGCTTCTTTGTTGGCAATCCGGACCTCGTGCCGGAAGAATCCTTCAGCTATGAGGCGGGCGTTGACTATGGCGTCGGACCGGTGGACGTTTCCGTCACCTATTTCAACGCCGAATTGGAGAATGAGATCTTCACCCAATTCAACGCCGACTTCACGTCTAGCCCGGCGAACCGCGCCGGCGAAAGCGGACGCGACGGCGTCGAGTTCGCCGGCTCTTGGCATGCGACTGACTGGGTGACGGTTACGGGCGCTTACTCCCACGTGAACTCCACCGATGACGGCGGAACCGACGAAGTCCGCGTGCCGGCGAACACCGCAAGCCTCGCCGTTAATTGGCGCTCGCCCGACCAAGAAGGCCTGCGCGTCAGTATCGCCGCTGATTATGTGGGACAGCAACGAGACACGAACTTCGCAACGTTTGAGCGCGTCGTGCTTGATCGTTATGTTCTCCTCTCAGCGACGGCCGCCGTTCCGGTGACCGAGCGGATTTCCGTCACCTTGCGCGGAGAGAACCTCCTCGATGAGACGACGACGGACGTCTTCGGCTTCTTCCAACAGGGCGCAGGCGTTTTCGCAGGCATCGAGATCCGGTAACTGATGATGGCGGCGCATCGACAGTCTTGGATGCGCCGCCTTTCAACCCTGGCATACGCCGCACTTTGGATCGGCGCCCTCATGAGCTGCGGCAAGGCCGACACTCAGCGCGCCGTTCAACAAAACAAGTCCGCTCTCGACAAAGCGAACGAGGCGCACGGACTCTCTCGACATGGCCCCTTTCGACACGGGCCCTCTAGACACTGGTCTTCTCAACAGGGGCCCTCTCGAATTGTCAGTCTCGACTAGTGCGCCGATCAATATGTTCTAGGTCTCGCCGATACCGGCGATATCCTCGCCGTGTCGCCCGACGCCGAAGCGAGCTACTCCTATTTTCGTGAACGCGCCCGCGATTTCCCCAAATTGCAAGCTAATGCTGAAGCGGTGATCGCCCTAAAACCCGATCTTATCGTGCGCACCTATGGCGGCGGACCCAACGCCCTCGCCTTCTTCGAACGCCTCGGCGTGCCCGTCTTGCAGATTCCCTATGCGGTAGACTTTGAGGGCGTACGCCACGCGATGCGCGTTACAGCCGATGCGCTCGACCGACGCGCGTCCGCCGAAACGGTCACCATACAAATGGATACGCGTCTCGCGAACGCACGCAATGCCGCGCGGGCGCCCTTGCGCCACCTCTATATGACGCCGGGCGGCGTTACCTCCGGACCCGGTTCTTTTATCCATGAGATCTTCCTCGCTGCAGGCCACAAGAATTACGAGCAACGCCCCGGCTGGCGGGCTTTGCCGCTTGAGCGGCTCGCCCGGCAAGCGCCAGACCGCACAGCCGTAGCGTTCTTCGATTCAAAAGATCACGCCACTGACGCCTGGACGGCGGCGCGCCACCCCTTAGCGCGGGCACTTCTGCAAACAGACGCCGTCGCCGAAATCGACTCCGCCTTTCTCGCCTGCACCGCTTGGTTCGCCGTCAACGCCGTCGAAGCGCTGGCGCTCGCCCATAACACAAGCGCAGCGCCATGACAGCGCGACGGCCCAGCATATCAGCGCTTTTAGCGATCGCCGGCGGCGTCGCCCTATTCGCCGCATGCCTTATTGGCCCGTCGGCGCTGTCGCCAGCAGACGTTCTCGCCGCGCTCTGTGGATTTGGCTCATCAGAGGACCAATTAATCGTCCACGCTATTCGCCTACCCCGCGCGCTCGCCGCTTATTTGGTGGGGGCCGTCCTCGGCGGGGCTGGCGCGGCACTGCAAGGCCTCCTGCGCAATCCCCTCGCGGGCCCCGGCGTTCTCGGCATCTCTCCCATGGCGGCGCTCGCCGCCACGGGCGCGCTTTATTATGGGCTCGCGGCCGCTTTTCCTTTGGCGCTGCCGCTGGCCGCCGTCGCGGGCGCTGGATTAGCGGCAGGCATTATCGCACTGGCGGCGGTGCGCATCTCATCGATCCTTGTACTTATTTTATTGGGCGTCGGTCTTTCAAGCGTCGCCGGCGCGCTGACGAGCCTTCTCATGAACTTAGCGCCGAACCCCTTTTCCCTGTGCGACATGGTGACGTGGATGCTCGGCTCCGTCGCCAATCGCAGCCTGCGTGAAATCGCTTTATCAGCGCCGCTCATCGGCCTTGGGCTTGGTATTTTGTTCCTACGCCGACAAGAGCTCGCCGTAATGACGCTTGGTGAGGAAGCCGCTTTCGGCCTCGGCGTCGACTTGCAGCGATTACGCCTATCAATCGTCATCGGCGCATCGCTCGCCGGCGCGATAGGGTTCGTCGGCGTCGTGGCGCCGCATATCGTCCGCCCGTTCGTCGCCCATGATCCCGGCCGCAGCATCGTTCCCGCCGCACTTCTCGGCGGTCTATTGCTTGTTCTTACTGATATCGGCGTGCGAATTATTCCAACCCACACGGAGCTTAAGCTCGGCGTCCTTGCGACACTGATAGGCGCGCCGGTGTTTATCTGAATCGCCCTTGACCGTCATCGCACCGCGGGAACGGAACAATGACCGAAGCTCAAAATGGTCTCGTCGCCGAAGCCCTCACTATTGAAATTGAAGGGCGCGTCCTCGTCGAGGATGCGTCGCTCACCGTCCAGCCGGGGGAATGCGTCGCCCTACTCGGTCCGAACGGCGCGGGAAAATCCACGCTCCTGCGCGCATTGGTAGGAAGGATGGCGCCGCAAAGCGGAACAACTTCCGTCAACGACGCTACGGTCACCGACCTCTCCGCCCAATACGCCGATCGCATTCTTTGGATGAAAGAAGGTCAGATCATCGCAGACGGAACACCGAGTGAGACCCTGACCGCGGAACGCTTAAACGACGTGTACGGTATTAAGGCGCAAATTATAAAGAATTGCGCCGCGCCGCTCGGCGTTATAATCGACGGACGCGACGGCGATCAAACAAGTCAGTAAATGCTCTTAGTGATAAAACGCTCGCGCACTTAAGCGGCGGCGTCAACTTTCTTCGCCCGCGCTTCTTCAAAAGCGATCATGGCGGTAAAGCCGGCGCCAGGCGTCGACGACAGGTTCAACGTCGCGCCATGCAATAAAGCAATTTTCTCGGCGACAAACAGACCGAGACCTGCGCCTTCGAAATTCCTGCTGCGATCGCCGTCGCCTTGGTAGAAAAGTCCCGTCAGCTTCGGCAATAAGTCCGGCTCGCACCCTGGTCCTTCATCGCTCACTGAAATCGCAATTCGGTCATTTAGCCGTTCAACGGAAATATCGATGCGCCCGTCCGGACCGCCGAACTTCGCCGCATTATCGATCAGATGCGTCAACGCCGTTTTGAACGTCTGCGCATCAACGCGGATCATCGCGTCCGCAGCGGCGTTCGTTATCTCAACGCGCTGATCGCTCCATGATACTTTTTGCTTCGCCGCATTGAGCGCTTCTTCAATAAGCTCAGCCGGCTCTTCTTTATAAGGATCGACTTCCAGCTCTCCAGCCTGGAGCTTTGTTGCGAACATCATGTCATTGACGAGCGACAAGAGACCGCGACCGCTCGCATTAATCTGCTCCGCATAGCCTTTATACTCATCGGACCCAAGCGGACCGTACATTTCCTTCGACAGAACGTCAGAAAACCCGATCACGGAGTTAAGCGGCGTGCGCAGTTCATGGCTCATATTGGAGATAAGCTGAGTTTTCGCCGCTGACATTTCCGCATGGCTTTCTTTCGCCGTGCGTTCAGCGATTTCGGCACGTTTTTGGGCGCTGATATCGTGCAGTGTTATCGCGATAAACGATCTTGGGTCTGTGCGGCGCTCAAAACGACTGTCCATTGGCGCGATAATCGAACGATTGACCGCCACGTCCAAGGCCCGTTGGGAGGCTATATTCTTTTCGTCACCTTCGATCGACATTTCAAAACGTTCAATAAGGCCAAGCCGACTATCGTTAAAATCAAGCCGATCAGCGAGAACTGGCGCAACTGTCGTCAGGTTGGTTCCTTTAAGTTCTTCTCCGTTCACCAACAAAAGCGCCTTCGCTCGATCGTTGAATAACTCAATGACGCCGCTCTGATTGACCACAACGAACCCATCATTATTTTCAGAGATCAAGGTTTCTAACAAGGCGCTCGAATTGCGGGCGATCACGTGCGCCTTAAAGGCCGCCAATGATCGCCGCTCCAAATCGCGCGCCACGGCATAAACCAAAACCGCGCCCTGCCCCGCATGCAAAGCGGCGAGCGGAATAATTATATGCGCACTGGCTTGGGCGATTAATGGCAGGAAAACAGACGTGGCCACGACAGCGACATGAACGGCCACATAGACGACACCCATGCGCCGCATGCGTTCTCGGCACAAAAGGAAACACAATATTGCGACCACTAAATAGACATAGACGCCGCCCACCGGCTGTAGCGCGGCGTCACGTTTCAGCGTTTCATAGGCGAGCGCGTTTAAAACAACGCCGCTTTGCATCCCGTGCGTCGGCATGACGTATTCATCGCCGAGCTCCAACGCCGTAGCGCCGACAAAAACTGTCTTACCGGCGAAAAAAGTATCCGGAACATCCCCAGCAAGAACATCGGCGTAAGACGCGCGGCCAAACGAACGCGTATCGAGAGAGAAATCGACGAAATAGGTGTCCTTCTGAGGCGCCCGACCGGCAAGCGCCACAGCAATCGACGGCAATGTTCCAAAGCTAAATGTCATTTGCCGTTCGCCGCGCCTGACAACACCATCAAAATCAATTGGATACGTCACGGCGGCAAGCGACGCCGCCGCCCCAACGACGGGATTTGGAAGCGTTTCCGCCAAAATATCTGGCAGATCACGGGATAGAGGCTGTCTGTGCGCCGCCAACCAAACAGGCGCGCGCGCCCGCGCGATGGCTTCGCCGAACGCTGCATCGCCTTTTGCGGCGCCCACCGCGCTGAAATCGACGTCAAAGGCGATCGCGGCGGCGCCGTGGGCGTCGAGAACATCGACCATGCGCCCATGAACTGAACGATCCCAGGGCCAGTCGGGCATCGCCTGGAGAGATTTCGTATCGATCTCGACAATAACGGTGTCAGTTTCCATGGTTTCGGAAAGCCAACCGAACCGCATTTCTAGCAGAAAATTATTCGCCTGCTGAATAACACCGCTAATAACCAGCAAGCCGACAAAAACGACGCATCCAGCTGTCGCGACCAAATCCAAAGGAAGCATTGGGCGTAACCGGCGGCCGCCACGAATAGTGGACGGTATCGACCCGAACGTCTTGCTAGGGAAGCGTAACATTGTTTTCAAAGAGCGTTAGACCGTCCCTAGTGATGTCGTTATTGGTGCCCGTAATACTGTTCTCTGACCCCTCGACATAGTTATCGTCGCCAAGAATAAAGTTATCGTCGCCGATAATGTTATTCTCGCTACCTAAGAGAATAGTATTGTCGCGACCAGAAATGTTGTTCTCATTTCCTAAAAGCCAGTTTTTGTCGCCGTTGATTGTGTTCATATCGCCGGTCGCGTTATTTTGGTTTCCGAGAATGAGATTGGTGTCGCCTATGACATCGTTATTCGATCCCGTGACATCGTTATACGAACCAAATATTTTGTTGTCGTCGCCGGCGACCCGGTTCCAATCGCCTTCAACGCGATTGTTCGCGCCGACGATGTTGTTCCAAACACCGCGGACGTAGTTTGATGCACCGTCGATAACGTTATTGTCGCCGACAACATCGTTTCCGCCGGCAAGCACTTCGTTATTGTTACCCTCGACACTTGAAAGGTCGCCAAGCACTTCGTTGAAGTTTCCATCGACGAAATTGAGATCGCCTTCAATGATATTGTCATGACCAAGAATGCGGTTCTCTAATCCGAGCACTGTATTGATGTTCCCCTCAACGTAATTTTCGTCCCCTTCGATATCGTTCTCCTCGCCGACGACCGTGTTATCAAACCCTTCCACGAGATTATCGACACCGGTAACATCATTAGACGGATCGCTAATCGTGTTATTGTCGCCGGAGACGATGTCGTCAGCGCCAGGGTCAACGCTAGCGTCAGTCTCCGGTTCGGGCTCATCACTTGATCCAGCGGCCGCTGTCGTTCCTTGGCTGTCTGACGGCGTCTCCGGATCGCGCGTCTCATCAACGGAGAGGTCTTCATCAACGTCGCCGACAATTTCATTCGACGACGAACCATCATTGTCCCCAGCTTGCTGGGTCTGGCGTTGGGCGGTATCGACATTTGACGCAACAGCGTCGGCGATCACAACGTCCCGCAGCGGGGGCGCAGCGCCTGTCGCCGCATCGCCAGCGCCAGTGACAGGCGCGCCGGCGTCACCGCCGCCTCCTCGGGCATCGCCGCTGTCAGCCGCCGCAACAGCGCCATCGCCAGAGGCGTCGCTTTGGCCGCCATCATCCCCGTTGGGCGCGCTGCTTTCGCTCGTTTCAGCGCCTTCCGCCTCGGCGGTTTCCGACACCTCCTCGGCGTCGCCGCCGGACGCTGCGTCTTCCTCAACGGCAGCCTCATCGCCCGTATCACCAGCGCCGTCTTCGCTGTTTCCGTCGTCGTTCCCTTCACCGGAACGACTATCGCCAGTTTCTTGAGTTCCGCGAGCGCTCGATTTTGGCGCATCGCCCACTTGCAAGCGGCCGCGCGCCGCCACGGCGCGGCGGCCAGCGGGCACCATTTGGTTCTCGCCAGTGCTGAGAAGTTCAACGCTCACCAGGCCTTCATCAACCGTAACCGAATGCTCCGGGTTCGCCGCATCAACAGTGAAGACCGTTCCTTTGACGACCGCCGCCACGTTCGACGATCTGACCTCGAAATGCCGTCCTCGGCGACGATCGACGCTATATCGACCGACACCGGACATCTGCATGATGAGGGTCCGCTTCTTTTTGCTTTTCGCGCCGATGACAATCCGCGCATTTGCGCCAAGGCGGATGCTTTGGGGGCCACGCGTCAATGTCGCAGATGAGTTCGCAGCCGTAGCGACCCAGTCGCCTGATTGAATGGAGTCGCCGATACGCAGCATTCGGCCTTCAGCCGCCGTAACCCGCCCGGTCGCCGCTTCGATCAACCATTCCGCCGCAGCCGACGCAGGCGTCAGCAAAACGAACGATACTGTTGCAATAAATGCCCAAAGACGCACGCACGTCTCTCCCGCCACTGTATACACGGGTGGAATTTTTCAAATTTTCAATAACGGCCGCTTAACGCTACTGGTTAACAGCGCTTCGGCTTCGTTCGACTATCTTAATACTTATCCGATAACGCTTAACGGCTGTGGGAGAGCACTACGCTTCGGATAAGGGTTCTTTGGGAATGCGTCGTTCGTTATCGGTCGTTCTATTGAGCGTCTTGGCCGGTGCGTTCACGGCGCACGGACAGCCGGCGTCGCCGTCTCTGCGCGACGGCCCAAACCTCAATACTCCCAACGACATCGGAAAAAACGAACAAGAAAAACCCGGCGTCTTGGTGCAGGACATCGTCTTCAAAGGCGCGCGCAGCATTCCGGAAACAGCGCTTGACGCCGCCGTCGCGCCCTTCATCAACACAAAGATCGATAAAGACGATTTAAAGAAAATTGCAAACGCCCTCACCAAAACATATTTCGATGAGGGCTATTTCCTTTCACAGGCGACAATTAAACCTCAAGAGATCGTCAACGGCGTACTCATTGTCGACATGGTCGAAGGCGCCTTGTCGACTGTTCGCATCAACGGCGCCGACGATCACGCCTTAACACGCTACTTTGAATCGGCTTTGAACGAAAAACCGGCGCAGCGGCGTACTTTCGAACGCGCTTTGACCTTGATTAAGGGACTGCCCGGCTATCGCGTCGAAAAACGCAGCTTACAGAAAGACCCATCCGCTCTGGGACAGTTCGTTTTCGACCTGACTATCAGCTTGAAACAAGCGATGGCGCAATTGGACGCGACTAACAAGGGCGTGCGCGCCGGAACGGCGTGGCGCGGACTTGTCAGCGGCGAGTTACGCTCTGTATACCGCGCCGGCGACCGGCTGCAGATCGGTGCGCTTAGCAAACCCGGCGCCCTGTCCGAATTAACGTACGGATTTGGCCGATACCAAACGCCGGTTGGTGGCCGCGGCCTCGTCGCTTTTGTCGAGGGCGTCGCGTCTAATTCAAACCCGCGCAGCGCGCTTGTGGGCCGAGACCTTAACGGTTCATTGAGAAGCTTTGGTCTCGGCGTGAATTATCCTGTTGTCCAAACCCGCCGGTCGCAGCTCAGCGTGTCCTCGCGCTTTGACTGGGTGAACTCCACTGAGTTCGAAGACGGCGACCGACTCTATGCGGACCGCATGCGAATCGGACGTCTCTCCGCCCAATACGCCCGTCCGGCCGGGCGCAATGGCCGCGCGCTTTTCTTTTTACAGACGAGCCAAGGTTTGAACGTCTTTAACGCCTCCGTACGAGAAGGCGTCTCAACGTCACGACCTGACGCAGATGGACAATTCTTGAAATTCGACGGGCGCGCCGTCGTCCAGAAATTTGTCACCGATAGAATAAGCGTTTCAGGCTCCGTCATTGGTCAATTCGCGACAGGCCCGCTTCTCTTCTTAGAAGAATTCGCTTTCGGCGGTGGGCTCTATGGCCGGGGCTATGATTTCGGGGAGATCATCGGCGACAACGGCGTCGCAGGCTTTGGCGAAGTCGGATATCATGGCGGCGCAATCGGACTCGTAGACCGTTGGGAAGTTTATTCATTCGGAGATATCGGCGCGGTCTGGAACAAAGGCCAGGGTCTATCCATCGACGGCGACCCACTTTACTCAGCCGGCGCCGGGGTTCGTGTCACCCTCGCCGACTATGTGTTCCTCAACTATGAGGCCGCTTACCCGATCGCCGATGCGCCATTTACAGAAAAAGACGACCACGCGCGCCATCGCCTACAAGTCACGCTAACCTATCAATAATAGCACTTTCGATAAGACAATAACGCAGACGTCGCACGCTA
The DNA here is from genome assembly GCA_039814575.1 of Pseudomonadota bacterium. Taxonomy (GTDB): domain Bacteria; phylum Pseudomonadota; class Alphaproteobacteria; order Caulobacterales; family Parvularculaceae; genus MED-G105. Next base: position 3,169 of record JBCCAY010000018.1, on the reverse strand, counting down.
CGTCCTTGTCCGTCCACAAAATGAGATGCACCTGTAGCCAGGACAATACCGCCATATGCGAGCCCACCCTTATCCTTCGTAGCGGCTGTTGAGCCGGCGGGCGCGCGGCGCTAAGAGATGGACGAATTAACAGATTAGGACACCGCCGCTCTGCGGTAAGCAAAGGGCGAGATTTGACAACGCGGCCCCCTCATAACGGACGCTCCCCCGAAAAGGGATCTTCCCAAGCCGATACGCATACGCTTAGCAGCGACGCCGAACAGCCAATTGAAGCGGTGCTCGTGACGGGCGCCGCGGGCTTTATCGGCGCAGCCGTTTCAGCCCGCCTCCTCAAGGCAGGCGTCGCGGTCATCGGCGTGGACAATGTAAACGACTACTATTCGCCGACGCTGAAGCGCGCGCGCTTGGCGCCGCTCTTAGCGAACGATGCATTTCAGTTCCACGAAGTGAACATCGCCGATCGCGAGCGGCTTTTCCCGCTTTTTGACAATGTCAAAGTCGACGGAATTGTACATCTCGCAGCGCAGGCTGGCGTCCGCTATTCGCTAAGCGCGCCGTTCGCCTATTCAGATTCGAATTTGACCGGTCATTTAACTGTTCTTGAACTTGCAAGACGGCTTGGCAATATAAAAACCGTATACGCCTCTTCTAGCTCCGTGTACGGCGCCAATACGAAAACGCCATTTAGTGAAACCGACCCTGTAGAGAAGCCGGTTTCGCTCTATGCTGCGACTAAGCGCAGTTGCGAGTTGATGAGCGAATCTTACGCGCGTCTTTATGATCTGCCGCTGATCGGTTTGCGGTTTTTCACGGTTTATGGCCCGGCGGGGCGGCCGGACATGGCCTATTGGTTATTCGCGGAACGCATGTTGGCAGGCGAGGAAATCCGCGTTTTTAACCATGGCGACTTAGAACGAGACTTTACATATATCGACGACATCGTGTCAGGCGTCGTTTCCACAATCATGCGCCCGATGAACATCCAAGGCGATGCGCGGCATCGGATTTACAATATCGGCAATAACAGGCCGGTCCGCCTCATGCGTTTTATCGAAATCCTTGAAGAAGCGCTGGGCGTAAAAGCTAAAATGGAAATGCTGCCAATGCAGCCCGGCGATGTTTTCCGGACCGCGGCAGACATCACTGCGATCAGCGAGGACTATGGGTTTGCGCCGACAACGCCCTTGGAAGTCGGCATTCCCCATTTCGCTGAATGGTTCCACGACTATCGACGGAACCAATCAGCGAAATAGTTCGCATACGTTTTTTAACGCTCCGGCATGGCCGTCGGCTTTAATCGAGGTCGAAAGAGACGCCCTGCGCTAAAGGCAACTCCGTAGAATAATTAATCGTATTGGTCGCCCGACGCATATAGCCTTTCCAAGCGTCCGAACCGGATTCGCGGCCGCCGCCGGTTTCTTTCTCGCCGCCAAAGGCGCCGCCGATTTCTGCGCCCGATGTGCCGATATTGACATTGGCGATGCCGCAATCCGATCCCGCTGGGCTCAAAAACTGTTCCGCCTCGCGAATGTCATTGGTGAAAATTGACGACGAAAGCCCTGCGCCGACGGCGTTTTGTTGGTCGATTGCGTCGCTAAGGTCTTTGTACTTCATCACATAGATGATCGGCGCAAACGTCTCTTCTAGAACGACGCCCCCTTGTTCCGGCATTTCCACCAGAGCCGGGCGCGCATAATAAGCGTCGGGCGCTCCGGTATCGACGCGGTCTCCGCCGACAATACGCCCGCCGAGCGCCCTCGCTGCATCAAGCGCCGTCGTCATACCGTCGAACGCCGCCTTATCGATCAACGGGCCGATAAGCGCATCGCTCGTAAGCGGATCACCAACGCTGACGCTGGCGAAGGCCTTCGCTAATTTCGGCACGAAATCATCATACACTGCTTCGTGCACGAATAAGCGCCGTAAGCTTGTGCAACGCTGACCGGCAGTGCCCATAGCTGCGAACGCGACGCCGCGCACGGTCAAGTCAAGGTCAGCTTTGTCGCTGATAATCGCCGCATTATTACCGCCAAGCTCCAAAATCGCCCGGGCGAACCGCCGAGCGAGGCGCGGCGCGACAGCGCGGCCCATCTGCGTCGAACCTGTCGCGGAAACGAGCGGTACACGGACATCACCCACGAGCGCCTCGCCAACCTCGCGTCCGCCTTGAACCAATACCAATAAACCATCGGGGGCGTCGCCGAAGCGCTTCAGTGCGCGATGGAAAATCGCTTCGCAGGCGAGCGCCGTCAGCGGTGTCTTTTCGGACGGCTTCCAGACGACAGGATTGCCGCAGACCAACGCCAACGCGGCGTTCCAAGACCAAACCGCCACAGGAAAGTTAAAAGCGGAAATGACCCCAACGACGCCGAGCGGATGCCACGTTTCCATCATGCGGTGACCGGCGCGCTCCGTCGCAATTGTCAGTCCATAAAGCTGGCGCGACAGGCCCGTGGCGAAGTCGCAGATATCAATCATTTCTTGAACTTCGCCGAGCCCCTCCGACGGGATCTTGCCGGCTTCAATCGAAACCAACCGACCAAGATCGTCTTTCGCGGCGCGTAATTCCTCGCCGAGCAAACGGATCAGCTCACCGCGCCGGGGCGCTGGAACACTGCGCCAGGCCAAAAACGCCTGATGAGCTTTTTCAACGGCGCTGGCGACCTCCGATGCGTCCGTCGTTGGAACTTTAGCGATTTCCGCGCCGCTCACCGGCGTCGTGACGGATAACGCGCCGCCCGCGTAAGCGTCCTCAACGACGCCGAGCCGCTTTAGAATTTCGGTCGTTTGAGCCTTAAGAGACATAAGAAAGGGTTCCTATTTGCAAGCCAATTGCGGGCCAAATGTATGTGCGCGCAAGCGCCTAAGCCGGAAACGTCGCCATCGACACGGAAAGAAGATGAAGCTGATACGTAGCGCGAGTCTACGATCATTTAGTCATTCCGATAACCGAATTAATGGCCATTATAGATGAGTTTTATTTATATTTTTCCGTCATCCCCGCGCAGGTTTACGCGATGCTTTATTACGAGCTTTGTTAGAGGCCATACGAAAAATAAGTTGAGTGGTTTCAGCGGTTTATGATTCTCTTTGTTTGCTTAGAACACGGAGTATCACGATGCCTTGGACTGAAACCACTCGACCAGATTATGACCGGCGTTCTTTGCGG
>JBCCAY010000008.1:0-156225 GCA_039814575.1 Pseudomonadota bacterium | reverse complement strand
TCCGCGACAAAACTTTCATCTGTATCTCAAGGAATGCGAGTGGCGCTTCAATTATGGAGCCGCGGATCAGCTCTTGAAAACTCTACGAACATGGCTCAAACCATACACACGAAAGTAAATCTTCTGGGACAGCCCCAAAAATATTTGCATGGTCGTTGCTCTACAACATTTATCGATTCTAAGAATACTTACGCATAATTTCTATTGAGTCTAAATAATTATGTTAAGAAATTAGATTGTATAGCGATTTCAGATCGATTTCAAATGAAATAAACCCATCAATTGTGCGGTTAAATTCTTCTGATAGTTCTTTTTTTGCTTTTCGGAGTTCTTTAGTTCTCCTGGGAATCTTCGATAATGACGTTGTCATATTAGAAATGCCTGTACGGGCCGAAGATATATTTTTCAACATTTCGTCTATACCAGTGCTTAGCTCGGAAAAATCTACCGTGTCGTCGGCTGCAACTGCGTCTTCAAGTTCAATTGAAACGGCCAAATTCAGGTTGGCGTAAGCAAGTGCAAACCTAGACCGCATCTCTCTAACGGAAGGTTCGATCCTGCAGCGAGTAGACTCCAGAATTTCCGCAGCACCATTGAGCCAGCGCCGCGCATCGTCGCGATTTAATCTATCTTTGGGGTAATTTTCCTGGTGAAGATTGAGTGAAGAGCTTAACGAGATAAGAGCGGACGCAATTTCTTCCGTTGCTGCCATTGCAGACTTCATGTGTTTTGTCGCTTCTTCCTCAGCATCATATGAGCCTAACTCTTCAAACTCCGCTAAAGGGTCTTCTCGCCCATCCTCAACAGCTGGCTTTTCTTTGCTAATCAGAGTGTTAAGTCCAATTTGGACTAGTTTCTTTAATGCATCGATTGAAGAGAACTGAGCATAACTAATTCCCCGTTCGTTTAGGGCCTCGCGAAATTGCTGAGCTTTCTTTAACTGCTCAGCGTCGATTTCAAATGGATTTTCCAGCCCTTGAGTGTTGAAAAATACGTGGACGTCATAGCCCACGCCATTAGGCCTTGAATTGGCAAGAAACTGCTCAATTTCCTCCACTGTACCAGAGTTGAATTTCCCTGTTGAAGTGCCAAGGCGAGGGCCAATAATTGCGATTATAGCATCGCAGTCCGTAGTTTGATCGTTTATCACATCTTGGGCACGGTCTCCTCTGCCCGTTGATAAATTCAGCTGCCAGTGCTTTGTGGTGATTGAGTGGCCATGCGCCCTTAAAAGCTCGTCTAAATGAGAAACAGCTTGTTGCGCAGCTTCTACCTCTGCAACTTGATCGCCGGGTGCGGAAATCAATACTTTAAGGTCCATTTAAAAATAATAACACCATTAGTTATTTTTGATCAATAAGAACAACGATTCAATGCTATTTCTAAAAGACGACACGTGTATGATTATATCCGTCTTTACCTCAAACCTGCGCGCGCATCATACGCCGGCAAATCACGTTCTAATTCTGGAAACAATAGATACAGCGCAATCATATTCGGCACATATATGGCGAAGAGTATGGCGTCGATGTAATTCAAGATCGCGCCGATCGAATACGCCTATGACCCGCCCACTATCGCGAATGTCACCCCATCCCCCGCCTCGACATTTACGGTCAGCCGGCTAACCTGCCCCGACGTAACGGGAAAGGGCGCGGTCATGTGCGATGAAACCACGGAGCGGGAGCTCGACGCCTATCTGGAGAAAAAGCGCACGACGCGCCGCGACTTTACGGTTGGGGCTTCGGCCGCCGTCGTCATTGGCGCCGTCCGCCTTCGCGGCGGCGAAATATGACGCAGAGGAACTAACCGAGAGCGAGGTTTCCGTACCGACGCCGGATGGCTTGGCGGACGCCTTGTTCATTCATCCAACGAAGGGCGCACACGCCGCTGTCATCTTTTGGGCCGATATTCATGGCGTGTGGCCGGCGTTCTTCGATATGGCGCGGCGTCTGGCGGGCGAAGGCTATGCTGTTCTCGCGGTCAATCCCTATTACCGCACCATGAAAGGACAGCTTTTCTTCGACGGCATGACGTTCCGCGATCCCGGCGGATGGGAACTTGTGCAACCGCACTATGAGGCTCTGTCGGCCGCGGTCGCCGCTGTCGACGCCGTGGCGCTGACGGCCTTTCTTGATCAGCAATCGGCGGTCGACACGGCGCGCGGCGTCGGCGCCGTTGGGTTTTGCATGACCGGCTCTTGGACATTGCGCGCCGCCGCCGCTGTGCCGAACCGCATTCGGGCCGCTTGTTCATTCCATGGCGGCGGTCTTGTGACGGATGGCAACGACAGCCCGCATTTGCTCGCCGACAAAATCAAGGGCGGCGTTCTCATCGCGATTGCGGAAAACGATCATGAACGTGAACCGGCCGCGCGCGATACGCTTATCGCAGCGTTTGAGGCTGCGGGCGTTCCGGCTGAGATCGAGGTTTATGAAGACGCCATGCATGGCTGGGTGCCGAGAGATTCGCGTGCGCATCACCCAGAACAGTCGGAACGCGCTTGGCGGCGTATGCTGGCGCTGTTTGAAGCACAAATTGGCGCGGGATAGTTTCCACGCCTTTAGTAGGTGTGGGGCAGATCAAATTGATATCGGCCCGTGCGCTAGGAAGTGCTTCTAAAAAACACCTGAAACCCTTTACTGATTTCATTGAAAACTTAAAAACTTTGGGCGCGGGGGTCTTCCGTCGCCTAGCCGTCCACTTGGTGATTACGCCGATAATGCCGGAGACTGCGAGGGAGGCATGCGGCATCGGGGCGCGTATTGACCAGGAAGAGCGACTATTGGTGTGCTGCGGCTTGTGTGTGACCCGCGATCAAGATCGCTAAGCCGATCACACAACGCACCGCCGCTTTCCTAAATCAGGGGATGGAGAACACCGCTCCATGGGGGATAGCCCCGCCATTTGAGCCGTGCGGCCAATCTTCTCGTGCAAAATCCACGACGCCGTCGTCGCCGAATTTTTTGTCGATCGAAAGTGATCCATCCGACGGATCGAGGTTTACAACACTAACTTTTGTCATTTTGTCCGGGTCGTCATTAAAATCCGTTACGACGATGCGTTCATTACTGGAATCGATCGCGACCCAGTGCGGAAAACGCCCATCGCCGAGATCCACATAAGAGACTTCTTTGGGGTTGCTGGGGTCGCTGAGGTCAAGCGTAACAAGCCCATGACGTTTGGGAACCGTCTGTATCCAATACTTACCGACCGTCACCGGCAATGCGCACCACGCATCATGGTTAAACTCAAAGTCGTAAATATGCTCAGCACGCGGCTCATCTGTGTAAAAATCGTGAATCTGGTACAGCCCGCAGTTCAACGTCGTGACAAGAAGCGTTTCGCCATCGTCCATTAACCGCGGTTCAACCGGATAGTGGTTCTCGTACCCTTGCGGTCCAGCCGGCAATCGAATGGTTTTCTTCAGGCTGAGGTCGGATAAACGCCAGAATTGAACGGCGTCCGCTATAACTTCCGCTCGCATGTCATGCGTTGATGTAACGATGACATCTTTTTCGGGGGCGATAGCTAAACTGTAGGGACGAATCTCCGGAAATCCCGCCGCCGCGCCCGGGGCCGACCGTACGAGGTTGCCCGATGGATCGATTTCTACAAGACCGCCGGTAACGCGCTCCGCGTTGGGCCCGTTTTGAAACGTCGCAATGACATTGCCGTTCGGCGCCCGTTCAAATGAGTGTGCGTGACTAAAATTAGCCATGCCTGAAAACTGTGCGACGATCGATGGTTTCAGCGGATCGCGAAGGTCCATAATGAACGTTTCACCGGACTTAAAACCGTTCATGAACAATTGCTTGTCAGCCGGCATGCGATGCTCGGTATGGTGGGCGTTGACGGCCATCCCCACGTCTTTAGTCGCTAAAACAGCGCCATAGTTCGCCGATTGTGGATTTGCGTCGATAACCGCCAGGAAATCTGAGTCCGCTTCATCGCCGTCATTCGCCCAGACATACAGATAGGAATCCGCTGCGCTAAGGGGAGCCATCGCGGTCAAACCAAAAACGCCCAAGAAGACGCCCAGTGCTGACGTCGCCTGACGCAACATGCTTCGTTGAAAAGGAATGTGTTGATAAATCCGCATATCCGTCCTCCTTTGGATAGCGGAACGCTAGAGGTTCGTTACAGGGCTTGTAAAGTAATATTGAACAAAAGAAACATTATGACTGTACACTTGGCGCAAATTCCAGTCTTTCAGAGCGCCTTTATCTAACTCAGTCCGGCCCGCGCATCATACGTCGCAATGTCCCGTTTCAACTCCGGCAGCAGGAGATAAAGAGCAATCATGTTCGGCACGCACATGGCGAAGAGCATGGCGTCGATAAAGTCTAAGATCGCGCCGATCGATAGCGCCGCGCCGAGGGAGAGGATCGCTGAAAGCATCAGTTTGAAGGCGATGTCCGCGCGCCGATCACCGCCGGTCAGATAAGCGACCGCCTGTGCGCCGTAATAGGCCCAGGCGAGCACTGTCGAAAACGCGAAGAGAACGACTGATAGCAATAGCACCATCGGATACCAAGGAAAGGTATCGGCGAAGGCAGCCGAGGTGAGGCCGATGCCGACAATCTCCGAGCGGGGAGCGTACAGAAATGGTTCGTGAACGCCAGTGACGAGGATGACCAGGGCCGTGGCGACGCAGACGATGACCGTATCGATAAAGGGCTCTAGCAGCGCCACATAACCTTCACTGACGGGCTCGTTTGTTCTCACCGCCGCGTGGGCGATCGCCGCGGAACCGACGCCGGCTTCGCTGGAATAAGTGGCGCGTTGAACGCCGTTGATGAGCGCCCCGATGAGGCCGCCGCCCGCTGCTTCGAAACCGAACGCCCCGTTGATGATTGCGGCAAAGGCGCCGGGTAAGGCGTCCGCGTTCATCCCGATAATGATGAACGCCGCTGACAGGTAGACGCCCGCCATTGCTGGGACGAGCACGCCGGTGACGCGCCCGATGCTGCGAATGCCGCCAAAGAGCACGATGGCGATAAAGGAGCAAAACACTATCCCATAGGTGAGGGGCGCGTTGAGCCCTGTGACGGCGGCGAACTGCGCTTGGGACTGATTGACTTGGAAGAAACTGAACGAGGCGCCGATCGTCGTAATGGCGAAGAAAACCGCGGCGATGCGACCGGCGGTGTGGGCACCGCGCTGTTCGAACGCGGCTTGAATGTAATACATCGGGCCGCCCAAGACGCGGCCGTCATTGTCGATGCGCCGGTATTTAACGGCGAGGGCGCATTCGGCGAATTTCGACGACATGCCGAAAAAGCCGGCGAGCACCATCCAGAAAACGGCGCCGGGGCCGCCCAGGCAGATCGCGATCGGCACCGAGGCGATATTGCCGAGCCCCACCGTTCCGGAGAGCGCGCTCGACAAAGCCTGGAAGCGAGAGACTTCGCCCTCTACTTTATCGGCGCCGTCAATGGATGAATTGCGGCGCAACAGGCTAACGGCGTGGCCGAAGCCGCGCAAATTTACGAAGCGAAAATAGACCGTGAAGATAATTGCGCCTGTGACCAGCCAGACAAGCACCAAGGGCAGGCTGACGCCAAAGACGTCTACGGAGTAAAAGATGATGGCGTTCACCGCGTCGCTGACGGGTGTGAAGGCGGCGTTGATTGTGTCAGTGAGATTCATGTGGCGGGCCGTTGGTTGTGAGGCCCCAGGAATTAGTCCCGAAGGGCGGGACAATTTGAGCGCCGCTAGCGACGAACACTAAGCTTAGAGGCCTTTCAGCGCCTGGTCGAGATCGGCGCGTAAGTCCTCAAGGTCTTCAATGCCCATGGACAAGCGCACCAGGCTGTCGTCGACGCCGAATTTCGCGCGTTGCTCCGGCGGTATCGAAGCGTGAGTCATAATGCCCGGATGCTCTATCAAGCTTTCGACGCCGCCGAGGGATTCGGCGAGGGTGAAAACCTCCACCCGCTCCAGAAACGTCCGCGCGGCGTCGAGGCCGCCTTTTAAGAAGACCGTCGCCATGCCGCCGAAAGCGTGCATTTGCTTCGCCGCGATGGCGTGTTGTGGGTGGCTCTTAAGGCCCGGATAAGAAACGCGCTCAATCGCGGGGTGCGCCTCCAACCATTCGGCGAGGGCGAGGGCGTTCGACGACGCCCGCTCCACCCGCAAGGCGAGCGTTTTTAATCCGCGTAGGGCTAAAAACGCGTCAAAGGGCCCCGGTACGGCGCCGGTGGAGTTCTGCAGAAACTTGATGCGCTCCGCGAGGGCGTCGTCATTGACGACGAGCATGCCGCTAATGACGTCCGAATGCCCGGCGAGGTATTTTGTCGCCGAATGCATGACGATATCCGCGCCGAGATCGAGCGGACGCTGGCAATAGGGCGAGGCGAAGGTGTTGTCGCAGCCCACAAGAACGCCGTGTTTGCGCGCCGCGGCGGCAATCGCCTCTATATCGACGATTTTTAACGTGGGGTTTGTCGGCGTCTCTAGCCAGACAAGTTTCGTTTCCGGGCGGAACGCCGCCTCAAGGGCGGCGGGGTCGCCGGGGTCCACATAATCGATCGTCAGGCCCGTCGTTTCTTTACGGACGTTCTCGAATAAGCGGTACGTACCGCCATAGACGTCATCGGTGGCGATGACATGCGAACCGGCTGGGAAAAGGTCGAGTATCGTTGAGATCGCCGCCATGCCGGACGAGAACGCAAAGCCGTGCGCGCCGTTCTCAAGGTCCGCGACGCCGCGCTCATAGGCGTGGCGTGTGGGGTTGGCGCCGCGGGCGTAGACATAGCCCTTGTGCACGCCTGGGCTTTCTTGGGCGTAGGTGGAGGTTTGATAGATCGGCGGCATCACTGCGCCGGTCAACGGATCGGGCGCTTGGCCGCCATGGATGGCGCGGGTCGCGAAGGCTTTGCGGTTCGATCGATCGGCCATGGCGGTTTCCTTAAATGTCTGTTCGAGCGTTTACTCAGCGCCGAGGGCGGCGGCGGTCGCTTTCGACCACCCCACATAAAGAGCGCCGTCCGCTTCAAGGACGGGGCGTTTCAAAAGCGTCGGCTCGCGTTCGATGAGGGCGAGCGCGCGCTTTTCATCGAGCGGCTCTTTGTCTTTATCGGGAAGATTGCGCCAGGTGGTCGAGCGTGTGTTGAGCAGCGTTTTCCAATCGGCTTGTCCGGCCCATGTCGTTAGCTGTTTAGGCGTGAGGCCGTCGGCGCGCACGTCGTGGAAGGTCGCGTCAACGCCGGTCGCAGCGAGTGCTTTCAGCGCTTTTCGACAGGTGTCGCAAGTTTTGATGCCATAGAGCGTCACCGCCATTACGCCACCTGCAGTCTTAGATAGTTCAACAGGTCCGTACGCGTAATAAGGCCTTCAAACGCGCCGTCTTTCAAAACGATCGCGACGAAGCCTTTTGCGAAAACGGGCAATAAGTCCTCCATCGGCGCTGTGGCGTCAAGGGTGTCGACACGATAGGTCATCGCCGATTTTACGGGGTCTTTGAACTTGTCCCGATTGCGGACGACGGCGAAAAGTAAGTCTTCTTCATCAAGCAAACCCTCGATTTGACCTTTGTCGTTCAGCACTGGCAATTGCGAGATGTCGTAGAGCTTCATCCGTCCGTAGGCGGTCATCAGCGTGTCATCGGGCTTCACCGTCACTGTTGCGTGTTCCGAATGGCGGCGTGAAATCAAATCCGTAAGATCGCCCTTCGGCGCGCGCTTCAAGAAGCCCTGATCGTACATCCAATAGTCATTGTACATCTTGGACAGATATTTATCGCCGCGATCGCAAACGAAGGCGACGACGCGTTTCTTCTCAGTTTGCTCACGGCAATAACGCAGCGCCGCTGCGAGGAGCGTTCCCGACGACGATCCGCCGAGAATGCCTTCTTTTTGTAGAAGCTCGCGTGCCGCTTCGAAGCTTTCTTTGTCGGATACGGCGTAGGCTTTCTTGACCTTCGAGAGATCGCAGACATCTGGGATAAAATCTTCGCCAATGCCTTCTACAAGCCAGGAGCCGACATCGTTCGGCTTAACGCCGGTGTTCACATATTCGGTGAGGATCGAACCGACCGGGTCGGCGAGCACCATCTCCACATGGGGCGCCGTCTTCGCGAAAAACCGTGATAGACCAGTGATGGTGCCGCCGGAACCGACGCCGGCGACCATGGCGTCCATGTCTTCATTCATCTGCCCCCAGATTTCTGGACCCGTCATTTCTTCATGCGCCGTCGGGTTGGCGTCATTGGCGAACTGATTAACGTAAAAAGCGCCGGTTTCATCGGCGATGCGCTGCGCCACTTCCTGGTAATAGTCAGGGTGCCCCTTGGCGACGTCGGAGCGGGTGAGCCGAACATCGGCGCCGAGGGCTTTCAAATGAAAGATCTTCTCTTGCGCCATCTTGTCTGGCACGACGATGGTCATCTTATAGCCCTTTTGCGCCGCGACGAGCGCAAGCGCGAGGCCGGTGTTGCCGGCGGTGGCTTCCACGACAGCGCCGCCGGGCTTCAGTTTGCCGTCCGCTTCGGCCGCTTCGATCATGGCGACGCCGATCCGGTCTTTGATGGACCCGCCGGGATTATTCGCTTCGAGCTTTAAGAAGAGATCGCACGGGCCGGTGTCGATCTTTTGCACTTTGACCATGGGCGTGCGGCCGATGCCGTCCAGAACATTGTCAAAGACCGGTCCGAAAGGCGTATCCGTCATAGCGCGTCATTCTCCTAAGCGTTTGAACGCCTTACCTTGCGCGGGGGCGGGCGGCAAGGCGCATGGTCATGGGGGTGATACTCTCATGTAACGGCGCGCTTTCGCCTCTATTTTTCAATGGAGCGTATCTCGCCTCTTTTGAGTGCGCGAATAAAGAACCGGGATGGATGCAAGGCGTGAAGCACGTCCGCGGCGACTGGCGCCGGCGCGCCGAGAACCCCGGCGATCGCGATTTCCGCAGCGAGAGGCGCGGTGACGAGGCCGCGCGAGCCAAGCCCCGAGAGGACGTAGAGGCCGGATAGCGCGCGGCCCGTCGGATAGGGTCCTTTGCGGCCATGGCGCAGGCCGTCATAGGCGTTTGCGTAATATGCCCAATCGGGCAGGGCGCCGACGGCCGGCAGTCGATCCGGCGTTTGCGCGCGCACCGCGACGCGCGGTTGCGCATCGGCGATTGTGAGCGCGCCTTTGAGGTCGGGCGAGACGGCTTCCGCCGCTTCGATGTTCGAGCGCGTTGCAACGGTGGACGGACTTGGCGCCGCGCCCGGGGCCGTCGGTTCATAAGTCGCGCCGACGATGGCGCCGCCGCCAGGCGCCGGCGCTGCATAAGGCCCGGCTGCAATAGCGTGTTTCGGTGAGGAGGCGTCAGGGAAGAGATCGATTTGGCCAGCGACACCAGAAATCGTTAGGCCTTGCAGCGATGGAAAGAGCGAGCCTGCGCCGGCCGCGATAACAATCGCGTCGAATGACGTGGTTTCATTAGTATCAAGAATAATCTGGGGGGCGCCGCCACTGTCCGACGCGATGACGTCAATCACCCGGCGTTCGATGAGCGGCGTATCGCTAGCGAGCGCTTTAACATAGGCGGGCGGCGCGACGACGCCGGCTTGTGGAAAGAAGAGACCGCGTTCGGTCAACTGCATGAGTTCCGGCGGCAACGCTCCTATTCTCAAGAGCTGCTCTTGTTTTTTCCGCACCGCGTCGTCTGTTGCCGCAAGCGTGACGCCGCAGGCATTAAAAAGCGACGGTGCGCTGTTGGCGGTCGCCGGCGCATTGAGCCGTTTGAGTGTCGCTAGGGCGTGGATGTAGGCCTGGCGAAAGAAGCGGGCCGCCGCGCCGTCGCCGAGATCGAGGCGCGGCATGATGAGCCCGCCCGGATTGCCGGACGCGCCGCCGGCAAGTCCCTTGGGGTCGAAGAGCGTAGGCGCAAGTCCACGCCGCCGCGCAGCATGAGCGAGGCTTGCACCGGCGACGCCTCCGCCGATAATGGCGATTGTTGGTGAAGCTTTAGTATCTGTACGGATGGATGGCGGTGCTGTAAACCATGGTTTTTCTATGACGGCGGGTGAGGCGTCGTCGTTCGGCTGAAAGTGCGCCCTCAGCATTTCCCGTTTGCGTCCGAAGCCTGGTGTTTTCTCCACTTGAAAGCCGGCTTCTGTGAGGCCGCGCCGAACCGCACCGGCGACCGTGAAGGTCGCAAGGCTGGCGCCGGGTGCGCTCAGCCGTGCAATTTGTTCGTAAACGGCCGGGCGCCACATATCGGGATTTTGAGCGGGGGAAAATCCGTCGAGGACCCAGGCGTCGACATGGCCGCTTGCGTGCGAAAGGGCGTCCGCGGCCTCGTCAAATATTAAGGTCAAACTGGCGTCGTCGCCGATCGCCAAGCGGTGAAAGCCCGAGGCTCGCGGCGGATAAGTATCGAGCAAATCCTTGGTCAGGGGGGCGAGCGCTACAATTCCCTTCAGGGTGCGGGCGATGTCTTCCGACCGCATTGGGTGGCGTTCGCAGGCGATATAGTCGAGGTGGGCGCCGCTTGGCTTTTTTGCGCGCCGCCAGGCGTCAAGCGTTGCGAGAAAATTCAGCCCAGAGCCAAAACCGGTTTCGCCGATTGCAAACTGCTTGGCGCCGTGAAAACGCTCCGTGAGCCGATTGCCGTCAATAAAGACGTGCCGGGTTTCTTCAAGCCCGCGTCCGGCGAAATAGATATCATCGTATTGATTGGAGTACGGCGCGACAGCGGCGTTGTCCCGCCCACCGTCGATTGGTTCTCCGTCGAGCGGTTCGTCGTTCGTTGGTTTGCTGTCAATCGATCGCCAATGCACGTCCGCCCACGCTAAGGTCGGCGACCTTAGGCGCGGGCGGATCAAAGGCGGATCGTTTTTATTGTCCGTATCGTTGGGCATTCAGCCCTTATAAGACCGGCTGGCGGACTTATTTAGAGGCGAACGGAAAAAACGCCGTGAACGCCGGCATTTGCGCATTGGAGAACGCCGTCGTGACCGAGCGGTTCATCGGCTCAACGCTGTCACGCAGGGCGTCGGCGGTGGTTTGCGTCATGGTGCGGGTGCGCTCCATGTTCGTTTCGAAGAAGCGCGACCAGTAATCGCGCTGCACTTCCATGGCTTCCGCCACGGTTTTGGTGCGCGAGAGTTCGCTGGCGAAATCAACCGCGTCGGCCATGTCTTGGCGCGCTGCTTCCATGGCTTCGGCGCCGACTTCTTGGAAACGGGACTGGGCCGTCTCGAAGCTCTCACGGGCGGCTTCGAAGATCTCGTGGGCGCGTTCGTGCGCGTCTTCGGCGTTGTCGTTAAAAGACTTGAGGAGCGTGTCGTACTGATCGCGGGCGGCGTTCGAGAAGGCGAACGCGCTTTCACCGAGGTCGCCGTTTGCGGCGCCGGCAGGCTTGTCGGCGGCGGCGGGCTTGGCTGCTGCGGGCTTCGCTGCGCCTGCGGGAGCGGCTTTCTTAGGGGCGGTGGCCATAGGATGTTCCTAACTTAGGCGTTTCAAAAAAAGCGTTTTGATTAGTTGTGGTGTCTCAAGACATCGGCCGCCGCCTGTTCCGACGATCAGCCGCCGTTCGCATATGCGATATTGTGCGACGCAGCAAGCTTGGCCGAGCGTTTTCTGCGACATTTTATCATAAAAGTGCATGATTCCTGTTGACCGATAGATTTGATGATCGGTCACGCCAGGAAACGATGGGATATTGCTATCGAAACGATTATTGCGCTGTTTGACCGGCTTGGCGGGCGGTCACTTTCAGCAATGTGTCCGCCGAGGCGTAGCCGTCCGCCGGATGACCGTTGGCCCGTTGCCAGTCGCGTAAGGCGCGCTTGGTGTTGGCGCCGATAACGCCGTCTGGTGGGCCGGGGTTAAACCCCTGATCGGCGAGCGCTTGTTGTAGGGCTTTGCGTTCCGACAAGGCTAGCGCGCGGTCGGAGCGCGGCCAGTCTTTGACGACGCCGGCAGGGCGCCCGGCCACATGGTCTGACAACATGCCGACGGCTAGGCCATAGGATGTCGAGCGGTTATATTTCAGAATTGCTTCGAAATTCTCGAACACGAGAAACGCCGGTCCTTGCGCGCCGGCGGGAACGATAATCCGTCCCCGCATGTTCGGGTCATAAGCGCCGATAAGATCGCCGCGCGCGCCGCTGACGCCGGCCGCAGCCCATTCGGCGAGCGCGCGTTTTCGCTTCGGCGCTGCTTCGGAATAGTCAAAATCAGCCGGTAGTGTAATTTCAACTCCCCAGGGCGCATCAACGATATAGCCGGATACGGAGAGATAATTGGCCGTCGAGGCGAAGACGTCGTTTAAATTCGTCCAAATATCCCGGCGGCCGTCGCCGTCTTCGTCAACGGCGTAGCTGAGATAGGTCGTTGGAATAAACTGCGTTTGCCCCATGGCGCCGGCCCAAGAGCCACGCAGTTGTTCGCGCGGGGCGTAGCCGTTTTGGATGATCTTTAAAGCGCCGATGAGTTGCGAGCGGCCGAACTTTGTCCGCCGGCCGGTCCAGGCCAGCGTCGCGAGCGCTTGAATCGCGTCATGGTCGCCCATGACCGCGCCATAGGCGGTCTCCAGCCCCCAAATAGCCACGATTGTTTCCGCGTCGACGCCGTACTTCGCTTCGATGGCGGCGAGCGCGCCGGAATTCGCGGCTTTGTTTTTGAGGCCATTGGCGACGCGCGTTTCTGAGACGGCGCTGTCGAGATAAGTCCAAATCGATTTCGAGAATTCCGGCTGATTATCGTTCAGCTCAAACACGCGTTGATTGACGGTGACGCCTTGGAAGGCGTCGTCAACGATTGCCGGAAATACGCCGGCGGCGACTGCTTCGGCTTTAAACCCTTGCAGCCAATTCGCGAAATCGGCGGGGCTTGCTGTTTCGGCGGCCTCAGCGCTTGCTGCGCCGGCGGCGAACAAAGACGCCGCGCTTAATAGACCCACGCGCAAAGTGGATGTTAGCGCCTCCCGAAATGTCCTCGCCTTTGCCCGTGCCGTCATGGTGGTTCGTCCCCGCAATATTGATTCGCTCAAGAACTTACTATGATCGTTCTTCAACCGGTATGAAACTCCCGTAAACGCCTTGGCTAGTTTTCGCGCAAGGCGCACAGAAACATGCGACACCGTCTTCTCGTGGTTCGCCCACACGCGTAAAGCCCGCAACCGTAAGCGTCGGCCGGCCTGCTCAAGAGCGGCTTTACCCGGCGCAATGCCGAAAACGGAATGACCAAGTCCAGGCGGGCTGCGCGAAGAGCAATTGGTTCATGTACGCCGGGGGCAACACCCGCCAGTTATTCTCCAATAAAAAGTAGGCGTAAAACCTGGCGATTTGATGTCGGACATCGAAGTGCGACGTATTCTCCGGCCACGCGAAAACTAATTTCGATTTCACGCCCCCTCTGGGGGCGGTCTATCTTTCGAGGGCGCGCTGAACGCAATCCTCGGAATTCAATCGCCAAAAATATCAAACGCCGCGTGGTAAGAAACACTCCGGTCGCAATCACAAGGGATGTCGCTGATGGCGATGGCGCGGAACGCCTCGTCGACGTCGCCGCCGTCCCAGGTGAGGCCCCAATTCGACGCCGGTTCAAATCCAAAGCGCTGATAATATCTTGGGTCGCCTAATACGACGATCAGCGCCGGCGAAAAACGCAAAGCCGCGTCGCCAAGCGCATCGCTCACTAATTGATGTCCGACGCCGCGATTTTGATGCTCCGGCGCGACGGCGACGGGCGCAAGGCCTAAGAGGGGATGTCCAAATAAGTGCTGCCGAGAGAACGTCGGCGCCGCGGTGACCGGACTAAAAGCGCAATAGCCGATAATTTCGCCCTGTGAGTGCGCGACGTAAGCCGCGGTGACGGCGTCCTTTTGTTCAAGGCATTCGACTAGCTGCGCTTCGGCTGGCGTTTCAAAAGCATCGGTGAGCAAGCTTAACACGGCGTCGCGATCAGACGGTGTAAAACGGCGAATAAAGAAATCAGCGAACGGTGTTTGTGCGATTGCTTCGGACATTAATCGTCGCCTTACCCTTCGTCTCGCTTCACGACCCAATTGGCGACTCGTTTCTCCAAGAACGCCGCCATGCCCTCTTGGCCTTCGGCGCTGGAACGAATATTGGCGATCCGCCCCGCCGTTTCCTCCAAGATGCTTTTATTGATCTCTTTAAAAGCCACGGCGTTGATCAGTGTTTTGATCTCTTGTTGCGCTTGCGGACCGCCGGCCAGAAGATTGTCAAGGACGCCGTCCAGCGTCGCGTTCAATTGCGCAGGCATTGCCACCATGTGCACGAGGCCCAAACGCCGCGCTGTTTCGGCGTCGAACCGCTCTCCCGTAAGAAGCCATCGCCGCGCCTCGCGGGCGCCCATGGCGGCGACGACAAAAGGTCCGATCACAGCTGGCATGAGCCCCAGCTTCACTTCCGAAAGGGCGAAAAACGCCTCTTCTGAAGCGATGGCGATATCGCACGCCGCGATTAGACCGACGCCGCCGCCGAGCGCTGCACCATTAACGAGCGCGACAACGGGTTTCGCGGCGTTATTGATGGAGTGAAGCATGTGGCCAAGGCGTCGGGCGTCGTCTTTATTCTCGTCAGCGGAGTAAGCCGCGACGCGCTGCATCATGTTGAGATCAGCGCCAGCGCAAAAAGCCGAGCCCGCGCCGGTCATGACGATGACGCGCACATTCGGGTCGGTGTTAAACCGGCCAATCGTATCGCACACGCCGGCGATCATCTCTTCATCAAAGGCGTTGCGCACCGCCGGTCGGTTCAACGTAAGGCGTGCAACGCCGTATCGATCGACCGTGGTAAGCAAAGCCGGTTCCGCCATTAATGGCTCCCGTGATGAAGTATGATCAAAGCTGACATCATAACACTATAGCAATGTGCGGTGCAGCGTCTCAAGGACGCGTCGTCGCAGGGGGTGATCCGGTTTCGCGCGTTAACGTTAAGCATCTCTCCTAAAGTCGGCGCTCCAGTCATCCGTAAAGAGATCAGTTGAACCGGACGAGTTTCCCGGGCCGCGCTGCTGTCACGCGGTCCTCGTTGATGACCTTTTCTCCCGCGACGAAGGTCGCTCTAAACCCTTTCGCGGGTTGCAATAGGCGTTGTCCGCCGGCCGGTAGGTCTTGCACGAGTTCCGGCGCGCCGAGCGTCAGCGCGTCGTAATCGATCACGTTGATGTCGGCGCGTAAGCCTTCTCGCAAGCGTCCGCGGTCCGACAGTTTCAGATAATCTGCCGCGTCCGCGGACAGCATTTGTACGGCGCGCGGGAGCGCCATTTTCTCTTCGGCGCGGTCGCGCGTCCAATAGGAGAGAAGATAGGCCGGGAAACTCGCGTCGCAAATGGTTCCCACATGGGCGCCGCCGTCGGATAGCCCTAGAAGTGCCTTTGGATGTTCCAGCATGGTGCGGACATTGTCATAGTTAAAGTCCGTATAGTTATAAACGGGGAAATAGATGAGCTGGCGGCCGTCGCGCTCTAGGCACACGTCATAGAGTTTTTCCATGGCGGTCATGCCGTTGCGGCGGGCTTCTGCGCCAAGGGAGCCTTCCGCCGTTTGAGCGTAGTTCGGCGGGTCGCCTAAGCGAAAGAGTTTGTTAGCGACGAGTTCGATGGCGCCGATAAAGGTGTCGGCGATGGGCGGGGCGGACGACCCTGCGCCGGCGAGTTTAATCGGCTTATCCGCGAGGCAGCGTCTTTTGAAATCGGGATCGCGCATGATCGCCAGGCGCTCGTCGAGCGGCTTGTCTTTGATGGTTTGGTAGAGCGGTTGCGCCATAATTGGGTGGAACGTGCAGGTGAGTCCCACAAAGACGCCGATGGCGCGCGGCGCCACTTGTACGCGGAAATCAACGCCGTCCGCATTTAAACGATCGGTTTCGTCAAGAATGCGCCGCCATTGGTTCGGCGCGAAATCGCGCTGCATCAATGAGATTGAACAAGGCGCGCCGCCGCCAGCGCGGGCGAACGCTTCAATAAGCGCGAACTCTTCATCGAATGGGTCCGGCGCGCCTTTCTCTACGGGACGCTCCAGATCGAAATCGCTGACGCCTTGTAAAACGCTCCGTGAACGGCCGGCAACTTGCGAGGCGAGCGCCACGAGCTCTTCGCGGGAGGCTTCCGCCGATGGGGTCCAGTCGCCGTCCGCCGTGCGGTGGATGTCGGTACGGCCAATCGAGAACCCGGCGGCGCCCGCGTCGAGCGCGTCTTTCAGAACGCCCGACATAGCGGCGAGATCATCCGCTGTCGCCTCTTTGCCGCAGACGGCGCGCTCACCCATTACATAGACGCGGATTGGGTCGTGCACAGCCATCACGGCGTAATCGATGGTGTGCGGAATGCTTTCGATTTTGTCGAGATAGTCCCCAAAACTCTCCCAGCCCCAGGACAAGCCTTCGTGCAAGGCCGTGCCGGGAATGTCTTCGACGCCTTCCATGAGACGGATAAGCCGATCATGGTCGGCGGGGCGCGCCGGCGCGAAGCCGACGCCGCAATTGCCCATCAGCGCGGTGGTGACGCCGAAATTGACCGAGGGGCGGAATTCCTCGTCCCAGGAGACTTGGCCGTCATAATGGGTGTGCAGATCGATGAAGCCGGGCGCGAGGATCGCGCCTTCGGCGTTCAACGTTTCTTTTGAAACGCCAGAGCAATCGCCGATTTCTGCGATCTTGCCGTCTTTAACGCCGATATTGGCGCGGTAAGGCGCGCCGCCGTCGCCGTCATAGATGAGGCCGTCGGTGATTTTCAGGTCGAACGTCATCGCCTCAGCTCCATTATGGTCGCTGCTGTTTTAAGGGGCGGCGCTGCTTTTGGCGCGAGCGTCGATGCCCCGGAACATCAGAACGATAAGCCCGCCGGCGATGAGATGCCAAACGCCCCATACAGCCGCCATCGCCGCAGCCCCGCCGAGCCCTTGCATTTGGCTTAAGAGAATCACGATGGCGAGGCCGGAGTTTTGGATGCCGACTTCAAAGACCAGCGTCCGCCGCGCCGCGGCGGGGGCGGCGACGATGCGGCCGGCGAGGGCGCCGACAAGCAAGGCGATGGCGTTGTGCGCTGCAGCGATTGGGAACACGAGCGGCAAGATCTGTGAAAAGAGCGACCAGCTTTCGATCACGCTGTAGGCGATGACAAGGCCGAGGAGGCTCGCCCCGATCGTGGCTGTTGGGCGGCGTAGGCGCAACGCCAAGGCTTCAGCGCGGGCGCGCAAGGTCATGCCGATCGCCAGCGGGACGGCGAGGAGCGCTGTCGTCTGCAAAACGAATGCGCCCGTATCCATGTCGATTTGGTCAAGGAGCGCGGCGGTCGGGGCGTAAAGGCCTGACCAAAAAACGATGGCGAGCGGTGTGACGAATGCGGCGAGCGCGCTCGAGGTTGCGGTGAGCGCCACCGAGTAAGCGAGATCGCCGCGAGCAAAGAGCGTCAACATGTTCGACGACGTGCCGCCGGGACACGCCGCGACGACGATCATCCCGAGCGCGACGGAGGGCGGTGGCTTGATGAGGCCAATGAGCAGAAGCGTCGCCAGCGGTAGGAGGAGGATTTGCGCAAAGACGCCGCCGAAAAAAAGACGCGGCGCGGTTTTCAGAAAGCGAAAATCTTGCAGGCGCAATCCCATGGCGACGCCGAGCATGATGATGAAAAGCGCCGCGGCGACGCCGAGGCGTCCCGTCTCATCAAGGGCGATCGCCATTTGATCGATCGCCGTCCATTTAGCGTTGGATGTGGCGGCGGCGTTAGAGGCGCCGTCAATCAGGTTTTGTAGGGCCGTGTTTCTTAGGGGCTCGGGCTCAATCGCCATGCTGTTAAAACGCGCCAATGAGCATTCGAAACCCTGCAAGCGCTAAAAAAGCGCTCGCCCATAGCGTTAGTCTAACGCGCAAGGGCGCATACCAATTAGGAAAGTCGCCGGCGCGAATGGCGGTTAAATCGCGTACGAGAAGATAAGCGAGAACGACGATAATCAGGCTGTATCGGAAAAATCCGCCGACGGATAAGAATGTCGCCCCAGGCCAGGCGGCGAGCCAGGCGAGGAGCGCCGCCATCATTCCCGGCAGGAGCGGCGCGCGACGTTCATTGCCTGCGGCCACCAATCCGCCGGCGCCCATGCCCGCCATGTAAGAAGCGATGACCGCGCCGTAGACGAGCGTGATTTGGTTCGCCGCCGCGCCGATGCTCCACGGCAAAATTGCGGGCGACAACCACGCGACGACGGCGCCGAGCGCGAACGGCGCGACGCCTAAAAGGCCGAGATTTGTAAGTTCATCTTTTTGCGCCATCGCCACCTGCGCCACCGTATATGTCGGCCGCTCCGCGTCCCGTTACGCCATTGAAATCTCACTATCATCAAAACTATAGCGTTTCGATAATGGTTCGTCAGCGTTTCTTGTCGGTGCGGCGGCGGCAGGCGCGGTCCTTAGGCGCCAGGCCGTTCATTTGCTTCGGGGTCGCGCGCCAGCGGCGACCAGGCGGCGATTTCTTGGTCAAGGCGCGTGCGCTCGCCGCCGCCTAATCCGCCCGCGAGCCCGCTGGCGAGGCCGGCCGCCTGCTCATCGCCGTTCGCGGCGGCGATGGAATACCAGTAATAGGCCTTTGCGCGGTCCTGGAAGCCGGACGCGGAGCCGTCCCCCGTCGGATGGAAGGTGGCGCCGAGATTATATTGCGAATCAACCAAGCCTAAATTGGCCGCCTTCTCGAACCACGTAATCGACGTTTCCAAATCGACCGCGCCGCCTTCGCCGCGCGCCGCCATAACGCCAAGGCGGTGCATGGCGAGAACATTGCCGCCATTCGCCGCCCGCTGGTACCAGGTGCGGGCCTGGCGCGCATCGGCGTCGACGAGTTGGCCAAGCTTATAAAACTCGCCGAGCTGTAATTGCGCCGGCGGATGTCCGAGGGCGGCGGCTTGCTGCAATTGTTCAAGCGCCGTCGCTTCGGTTTCAGGCGTGCTCGCGGTCGAGAGCGCCGTCATCGCCGTTAGGAAAAGATCCCGCGGCGCAAGGCTCGGCGTGTTTTCGATGGTCGTTTGTTCGTCCAACGTCACTGCCGATGACGCCGGTTCTGTCGGCGCGTCAACGGCTGGCGCAGCACTCGCCGAGACGGGCGCCGCCGGATCGTTTGTGAAGAAATAATCGCGCATCGAGAAGACGAGCGCGGCTGTCGAAAGAACGATCGCGCCGCCGAGCGCGGCGGTGAGCGGCCGGCTTGTGATGGCGTTCAGGTTGGCGAGACCAGCGACGCCTGCTGTCGCATCGGCTGCGTCTTCATTCGTCGCATCATCATTATGGCTGCTGGCGGATGGTGCGCTCTTATCGCGCCCACCGCCGCCGAGGAGCGAGCGGCCGGTCTGTAATAGGGAGCGTCGCTCATCGCCCTGATCCGATGCGAGGGGATCGGCGCTGCTTGTACCGTGCGTGTCGAGATCGCCAAGATCGGCGTCGCTGTTCAGATCCGCGTTTTCCGTCGCCCGCGCCGCCCGCGCGGCGGCCAGTCGCTTACGCCGGATTTTCTCTTGTAGAATGGCCCGTTGGCGCGGTGACAGTCGGCGTCGCGCTTTTTGCTGGTCGCCTGCATGCTGATTATCGTCGGCGCTTTGACCGCCGGAGGCAGACGCTTGTCCGTTGTCGCCGTCAGACGCCGCCGCGCGCGCGACAATGTCAGCAGCGCCTGCAGTCGCGTCGCCGTCGTTAGGGGCGGGGAGATCGCTCGTGGTTGTTTGCGCATCCGCGCCTGCGCCAGGCAAGGTGATGTTGAGATCTAAGCCGGCGTCGCCAAGGGATTGCGCGCCGAGGCCAATATCAGTTGCGGCGTTGGCGTCTTCGTCGAAGCCGTCATCGCTAAAGGCGCCGGTGTCTGCATCGAGCGGATCGGACTGAAGGGGGTCTTCATCGCGCGCTGTCGGCGCTGCGGAAATATCGTCGTCGAACCCGGCGGAAAGAGGATCGTCCGCCATGTCGGTTTGATCAGACGCCTGCGCTTGCGCTGGTTCGGCGGCCGGCGTGTCGCTCGCTGACGCAGCGTCGCCGCCGAAGCCAAGCGCGTCAAGCTCCGCCATGATGTCGTCGATATCGTCGTCCTCGCCGGCGGCGCTGTCCGCAGACGTCGTTGCCGCGTTGGTCACCGCGGGCGCTGGAAAAGAAGTCGCTTCATTAGACGCTTGCGAAGCCGTCGGGTCAGCGCTCGCCTGTTGCTCGTTAGACGTGGTTTGCGATTGCGCCCTGTCTTGTGCGTTGTCTTGCGCCCCATTTTGCGCCCCGTCTTGCGCGTCGTCGGATAAGCCAAACACCGCTTGGACGTCCGCCAAAAGGGCGGCGTGTTCGTCGCCGGCATTGTGTTCCTGCATGTCGGTCGAGCGCTCGGCCGTGTTTGGCGCCGCGGTCGGCGCCGCATCTTCAGACGAACTAAAAGTCTTAATGGGGTCGCTGGTGGACGGCGTCGACGCGTTCGTGCGTGCGACCGGCGCTTCGGCATTTAGATCAGCAAGGGCCGCGTCGACCGACGCCGCTGCAGTCTCATCGCCATCGGATAAACGGTCTAGTCTATCGATGACCGATTGAAAGGCTTCTTGCAGCGCGCCGATGCGGGCTTCGGTTTTTTCACCAAGCGCCGCGAGTTCGCTCGCAACGTCGTTTGCCGCGCTGTCGTCTTGCGCTTGCCGGCCGGCTTGCAATTCTTCACGCAAGGCGACGATTGTTTCGCCGACCTTTTCAACGCCGACGGCGCTGCGACGCTCCGCCGCTTCAATGTGTTGTCCAAGGCTTTGAATGGAGTTTTCCAGCGCGCGGATTTGGTCGCCGCTACGTTTTATTTCATCGCCCAGCACACGGAGTTTTTTCTCAGTGTTCTCCACAAAAGCTGGATCGCCGGTCTCGCCTTGGCTTTCGAGCGCATCTAAGCGCGCGTCGGCTGATGCGAGACGCTCCGCAAGCGCGCCGTTTTGCGCTGCGTTTGAGCCGCCGTCGGACGCCGTAGAAGCCGCTTCATTCGCAGCGGCGACACGGTGCGCCAGTTGAACAAGCGCCTGTTCGCTCTTGCCCATGCGCGCGGCGGTATTTTTCTGCGCGGCGTTAAATTGCAGCGCCACCTGACCAATCGCTTGTTCTAAGCGGCTGATGGCGGCGGTTTGCTGCGCTTGCGCTTGCGCGGTTTTCGGGTCGGCGGCGAGGACGCCGCCTTTAGCGGCGTTTTCAAGACGTTCAAGACGTTCCGCCGCGGCGCTTGTCGCTTTTGCAAGACCGCTGACGACGTCGTCGTGTTTTTGTTCGTTTTCCGCCAGGCGTTGACTGAGATGGCCGAGCGCGGTGGCGAGGTCTTTAAGGCGTGAGCCCGCCGCGGCGCTGTCGATATCGTCTTCGCCGGCGGTGTATATCGTCCGGTTCAGCCATTCGCCGACCGTCAGCCCCTCGCGTCGGGCGGCGTCTTTCGCTGCTTCGCGCGCATCGCGTTCAATGCCTTTAACGCTCCAAGGCGCAGTTGATTTCATGGCGGTTCCACCGACAAAATGTGTGAGCGACCGCGACCGGTTAACAAAGTACTAACGCGTGAGCCGCACCTATTCATTTTCGTGCGTAAAGTGCTTCGCGGAGGGCGCAAACCCTTCAGCGCCGCCAATTTTCCGCAAATGCCTGTGCGGCGCCTGTCTGGCGTTTTGTAAAATTACCCGCGCCCGCCGGAGACAGCGGCGCAGCGGCCGTTGTGCGGCCATTACAACGCTGAGATTGCGCGACTGCGCGCAATGCTTTGCGGTCAGGTGTTAACAGCATAAGTTTGTTTTCGGACGCTAATCAGTCCTTTGGTCAGATTCGCGCCATAAGTTCAAAGTTGAGGCTCAAAATAGGGGACTGAAAAGTTTTCCTCACGTTTCTACGGATATCGCCGATCGCATATTCCGTCGCTCGCACTTCCGGAGACCTTCCGGCTCCTAACCATCGATTCAAGAGGACCGCCCATGACCGATTATACGCCGCCGCTTCGCGATCTGTCGTTCGTCATCAATGACGTTTTGGATGTCCAACGATACGCAAACCTTCCAGGGTTCGCCGATGCGACGCCTGACATGATCGACGCCATCTTAGAAGAGGGCGGCAAATTGGCGGCGAACGTTCTGCATCCGATAAACAAAGCCGGCGACCATGAGGGGTGCACGCGCCATGACGACGCCAGTGTGACGACGCCGACGGGCTTCAAAGAGGCGTACAATCAATTCCGCGACGGCGGTTGGCAGAGCCTTTCTTTTGATCCGGAATATGGCGGTCAGGGCCTGCCGTACTTTTTGACCATGGCGTTCAACGAAATGGTCTCGTCGGCGAATATGGCGTTCGGCATGTATCCGGGCCTCGCCGCTGGCGCGGCGAGTGCCATCTACGCCAACGCCTCCGACGAACAAAAGCAAACTTACCTGCCGAAGATGATCTCCGGTGAGTGGGGCGGCACGATGAACCTCACGGAGCCCCATTGCGGCACGGATTTAGGACTGTTGCGCAGTAAAGCCGTTCCCCAAGGCGACGGCAGCTATAAGATCTCCGGCCAGAAAATTTGGATTTCCGCCGGCGAGCATGATCTTGTCGACAATATTATCCACCTCGTCTTGGCGCGGATCGAAGGCGCGCCCGAAGGCGTGAAAGGCATCTCGCTCTTCATCGTGCCGAAATTCTTCGTCAAAGACGACGGATCGCTTGGCGATCGCAATGGCGTCCAGTGCGGCGGCCTCGAAAGCAAAATGGGCATTCACGGCAACGCCACGTGCGTCATGAATTATGACGAGGCGACCGGCTGGCTTGTCGGCGAAGAAAACCGCGGCCTGCAGGCGATGTTCGTGATGATGAACGAAGCGCGCCTCGGCACGGCGATGCAAGGTCTTTCAATTTCCGAAGTCTCTTACCAAAACGCCAGCGCCTACGCCAAAGACCGTATTCAGGGCCGGTCGCTCACCGGTCCGAAAGCGCCGGACAAACCGGCCGATCCGATCATTGTGCACCCGGACGTGCGCCGTATGCTTCTTGAGCAAAAAGCCACCGTCGAAGGCGGGCGCGCCTGGATTTACTGGGCCGCTTTGCAAGCGGACCTTCACCACAAGTCGGAAGACGAGAAGACCCGCGAAAAAGCGGACGATATTCTTGGGCTAATGACGCCGGCGCTGAAAGCCTATCTCACCGAGAAAGGCTTCTGGCACGCGGCGACGGCGCAGCAAGTTTTGGGCGGTTCGGGCTACACCGAAGAATGGGGGCTTGAGCAGTTCGTCCGTGATGCGCGCATCGCCATGATTTATGAGGGCGCCAACGGCATCCAAGCGCTTGATCTTGTTGGCCGGAAATTGCCGCGCGAAGGCGGGCGGGCGATTCAGACATATTTCGCAGAGGTCGATGAGTTTATCGCCGATAATCAGGGCGACGACGAATTAAAGCCGTTCATTGACGGCCTGACGGCAGCCAAAGCAAACGTCGCTGACGCGACGGCGTGGCTCATGCAGAACGCGTTCCAAAACCCGGATAATGCCGGCGCGGGCTCGATGGATTACTTGCATATGTTCTCGATCCTTTGTCTCTCCCACGGTTGGGCGCAACTGGCGAAGACGGCGATCGCCCGGCGCAAAGAAAATGCGTCCGATCCGTTTTTCGAGAACAAGCTGGTGACGGGCCGGATTTTCTTGGAGCGGATTTTGCCGGATTCTTCAGCGCACCTCGCTAAAATGAAATCCGGCGCTGAGGCGATGATGTCCGTGCCGGAAGAGGCGTTTTAAGCCCATCGGGCGTGACGGTCTGTTTGACTTCAATCGCCGGGAAATAAAAAAAGCGCGCTCAGTTAAATCAACTGGGCGCGCTTTTCGCATTTTTGAACGCGTTCTTATTATAACAACGGTAGGATCTCTGAGCGCAGACGTTGTTTAATGACCGGATAGGGGTTCTCGGCGCCGGAGAAAACGGGAAGGCCGGAGGGGTTCCAGCGTTGTTGGACGACGATTAAGTCATCGTCGGGCGAACACAAAAGATAGTTTCCGCCATAGCCGCGCCCCTCAAACGCCGTCTCGGAAAACCCAAGGGGCTTCCACCATTGGTATCCATAGCCGGTTTCTTCGCCGCCATGGCGGGCGTCCTCGGGAAGGTCGTCGGAGTACGATGCGGTCGCCGCTTTAATCCAGTCTGACGAAAGCAAGCGTTCGCCGTTCCAGACGCCGTCTTCGCCCATCAGTTTGCAGACTTTCGCTAAGTCTTCTGCTTCGAGGTAAAGGCCGCCAAGAGCGTCCGTGCGGCCGGCCGGCGTCTTTTTCCAGTAATGCGCGTCAATGCCAAGCGGTTTGAAAAGATGCTCTTGCGCGTAGTCCTCAAGCGTAACCCCTGTGATGATCTGCAAGATCGTCCCAAGGATTTGAGTGGCGCCGTTGTGGTACTCGAACGCGGTGTCGGGTGTGGCTTGCATCGGATCATTGAGGACAAACTGAACCCAGTCAGGGCTTTCTTCGAGGGGAAAGCCCGTCTCATTCGGGTCATCCGCCGCTTCGACATTCTCCGGCGGCAGGCCCGTTCGCATGGTTAGGAGATGATGAACGGTGAGCGCTTCGAGGCGTTCATCCCGGTGCGGCATTTCGAACGCATCGCCGAGAATGTCGACGACCTTCATCTCAGCCACGTCGCCGAATTCGCCGCGCGTGACGGCGATGCCGACGGCCGTCGACGTGACGCTTTTCGTGATCGACTGCAGCGTATGGAGTTCCGTGCCCCTATAAAATGGGTGCCAACTCGGGTCTTGGTAATTGAATTGATGCGACCGAATGTTTTCGTTCGCCGTGATTGCTTCATAATCGACATCGCGTTTGATGTCGGCGATCACTTCGTTGCGATGGATGATTAGAAGTCGGTCGAGATTGCCGTATTTCGGTGCTGTTATCTCTGTTTCGAGGGCTGCGAGTCTCTCGGCGACCGGCGCGAGACGTTCCTGAGATGCAGTTTTCCAAAAGCTGTCATTTTGTTTCGACGCCGGCGCTTCTTGTTCGTTGGCGCTGCATCCTGCGGCGGCGATAAGGAGCGATAAGCCCCAAATTCTGAGTTTGAAGCCCATCTATACGTTTCCTCTTTATAATGGTGTCGCTGTTCTCTCGGCGATCACTGTGTTTCGGCGCCATCATGAAATATCGCGGGGCGGCCAGGGGCCGCCCCGTCGGAGCTGCTCGTCGGCTTACGCTGCTAATTTGCGGATGACGTAATGCAAGATGCCGCCATTCTTGAAGTAGTCTAGCTCGTCGGCGGTATCGATGCGGGCGAGCAAGGTGATGTCTTTCGCTTTTCCGTCCGCATACGTAATGGTCGCTTTTAGTTCTTGGCGCGGCTCGAAGTTTTGAACGCCATGGATGCTGACTTGCTCATCGCCTTTAAGGCCGAGGCTGTCCCAGCTGTCGCTGCCGGTGAATTGCAATGGCAACACGCCCATGCCAACGAGGTTTGAGCGGTGGATGCGCTCAAAGCTTTCGGTAATGACGGCCCTGACGCCGAGAAGGTTCGTTCCCTTCGCAGCCCAATCACGTGACGATCCGGTGCCGTACTCTTTGCCGGCGATGACGACGAGCGGCGTACCCACTTCTTTGTACTTCATCGCGGCGTCGTAAATGGCGAGCTCTTCGCCGGAGGGCACATGGCGGGTGACGCCGCCTTCGGTGCCCGGCGCCATTTGGTTCTTGATACGGATGTTTGCAAACGTGCCGCGCATCATCACGTCATGATTGCCGCGGCGCGACCCGAAGGAGTTGAACTCCGATACCGGCACTTGGTGGGACTTCAGATAGTCGCCCGCCGGTCCATCTTCTTTAATGGAGCCCGCCGGGGAAATGTGGTCGGTGGTGATGGAATCTTTAAAGAGCGCCAAGATGCGGGCGTTCTCAATGGGTTCGACATCCGCCGGCGTCGCCGACATGCCGTCGAAATAGGGCGGCTTCGCGACATAGGTCGAAGACGGCCAACGATAGGTTTGTCCGTCGCCGGAATCAATTTTTTGCCATTGGTCGTCGCCTTTGAAGACGTCGGCGTAGCGGCTGGCGAACATTTCCGGTGTGACGTTAGCGCGGACCATTTCAGCGATTTCAAGATTGGTCGGCCAAATGTCTTTCAGGAAGACGTCATTGCCGTCGGCGTCTTGGCCGAGCGGGTCGGTCGTCAAATTGACGTTGACGTTGACCGAGCCAGCGATGGCGTAAGCGACGACGAGCGGCGGCGAGGCGAGATAGTTCGCGCGCACGTCCGGCGACACGCGGCCTTCGAAGTTACGGTTGCCGGAGAGAACCGACGCGACCGCGAGATTGTTTTCATTGACGGCCTTAGAGATCGCCGGCGGCAACGGACCGGAATTGCCGATGCAGGTGGTGCAGCCATAGCCGACAAGATTGAAGCCGAGGGCGTCGAGATCGTCTTGCAGGCCAGCGGATGCGAGATAGTCGGTGACGACCTGGCTGCCGGGGGCGAGGGAGGTTTTCACCCAAGGCTTCACTTTCAAGCCTTTGGCGCGGGCGTTGCGCGCCACGAGCCCCGCGGCGATCAAAACCGAAGGGTTCGATGTGTTCGTGCACGACGTAATGGCCGCGATGGCGACGTCGCCCTGGCCGATGTCGAAGCTCTCGCCGTCAACGCTGACGCGTTTGCCGGCTTCTGACGCGAGGCCGTACTCTTTGTCGAGCGCAGTCGCGAAGTTCGCCGGCATATCGCCGAGCGTGACGCGGTCTTGCGGGCGTTTCGGGCCGGCGAGGGACGGCGTGATCGTCGACAGGTCGAGTTCTAGCGAGTCTGTGAAGACCGGGTCCGGCGTTGACGCGTCGCGCCACATGCCTTGTTCTTTCGCGTAGGCTTCCACAAGGGCGACGCGTTTGGCGTCGCGGCCGGTGGCTTTCAGATATCGGATGGTTTCTTCGTCGACGGGGAAGAAGCCGCAGGTCGCGCCATATTCCGGCGCCATGTTGGAGATGGTCGCCTGGTCTTCGAGCGAGAGATTGTCGAGGCCCGAGCCGTAGAATTCCACGAACTTGCCGACGACGCCTTTGGCCCGCAGCATTTGCGTCACCGTAAGCACGAGATCGGTCGCCGTCGCGCCTTCGGGCAGCTTGCCGGTCATTTTAAAGCCGATGACTTCCGGGATCAGCATGGAGATGGGTTGGCCGAGCATCGCCGCTTCCGCTTCAATGCCGCCGACGCCCCATCCGAGGACTGACAATCCGTTGACCATGGTCGTGTGGCTGTCGGTGCCGACGAGCGTATCGGGGTACGCATAAGTCGCGCCGTCGCGTTCCGCCGTCCAAACGGTCTGTGCGAGATACTCAAGGTTCACCTGGTGGCAAATGCCGGTGCCCGGCGGCACCACGCGGAAATTGTCGAATGCGTTTTGGCCCCATTTCAGGAACTGATAGCGCTCGCCATTGCGCTCATATTCGCGGTCGACGTTCTTTTGGAACGCATTCGCCCCGCCGAAATAATCGACCATGACCGAGTGGTCGATGACGAGATCGACCGGCGCCAGCGGATTAATTTTCTCCGGGTCTTGGCCGAGGTCTTTCATGGCGTCGCGCATGGCCGCGAGGTCGACGACGGCCGGCACGCCGGTGAAGTCCTGCATCAAGACCCGCGCGGGGCGATAGGCGATTTCGCGCTTGGTCTTGCCGTTTTTCAACCAATCGCAGAACGCGTCGATGTCTTCGACCACAACCGAGCGCCCGTCTTCGAAGCGCAGCAGGTTCTCCAAGAGGACTTTTAGGGAGAACGGCAAGCGCGAGACGTCGCCGATCCGGGCTTCGGCCGCTTTCAGGCTGTAAATGGCATAGGTGTCGCCGCCGACGGCGAGGTCTTTTTTGGCGTTGAGCGTGTCTTGGCCCGGGATCATGAAGGGTCTCCGCTTTACTGGACGTTGGTTGCGTCTGCTTGGGTTGTGTCTGTTGGGTTTGCGCCTAGTTGGCTGGTGTTGCGCCGGTTATGGCTCAAGGCTGGTTGCATCGCAAATCTAAGCCGCATGCAGCGTCGGCGACCAATTTTGCGGGCGATAAGAACGGGCGCTTCGCCTAATTCTCGCCGAAATGAAATTTGAAATTGCCGATGGACGAGTCAAACTATGTTAATCGAACGTTAACCGCCCCAACGGCTAATTAGGGGCCAACAAACACCTCATCTTCAGTGCGCTGTCGCATCCTGTAGCGCATCGCGGCGAAAGCGTCGTCTCGTCTATTAGTCGAATGATCTCGAATGGAGTTGGCTGTCATGTCTCGCGTTCCGTCGTCCTTTAAATCCGCATTGGCGTCCTCTCTCTTCGCGGCCGCCGTTTTGGCGCCTGGGTTCGCTGCGGCGGCGCCGCAGGCGATCGCCACCTATCGCGATTGGAGCGTTTTCGTCAGGGACGTGAATGGCGACAAAGTTTGTTTCGCTGCTACCGAAGCGAAAGAGAAATCCCCGAAATCCGTGCGCCACGGCAATATTTTCTTTCTTGTGTCGTCTTGGGCGTCCGGCGCCGCCAAGCACCAGCCGAGCCTGATGACGGGCTACAATATGAAAGACAAACCAACGCCGACGGTGCGGGTGGGCTCGGACAAATGGTCCATGTACGTGTCCGACAATGAGGCGTTCATTGAGAGCAATGGCGATGAGCGAAAACTTATCAACGCCATGCGACGCGGCGCCGACATGCGGGTGAGCGCCGTCTCCAGCCGCGGTACGGCGACGAACTACACGATTTCCCTACGCGGTGTGACAAAAGCGCTGGAACGCGCTGAAACGGCCTGCCGTTAGGCCGTCAAATCGGCTGTGAAACGCAAAACTATCAATGGCTTAAGCGGTCCGCCGCGTGACAACGCGGTGCGAACTCTCTTAGATCGGCGGCGAGGGCGCTACTTCAGGCGCCCAGCTTCCAGGGAGAGTTACGCGTGGGAATGATTGATGAGTTCAAAGAGTTCGCCATTAAAGGCAACATGGTCGACATGGCCGTCGGCATCATTATGGGCGGCGCCTTCGGCACCATCGTTAAGTCGCTTGTGGACGACATCGTTATGCCGCCGATCGGCATGCTCACCGGCGGGATTGATTTCGCCGATCTGAAACTGGTTTTGAAGGCTGGTGAGGGCGATGTTGAGCCGGTGGCGATGAATATCGGCCTCTTCATCAATTCGGTAATTGCGTTCGCTATCGTTGCTTGGGTTCTCTTCTTGCTGATCAAGGGCATGAACTCCATGAAGAAGAAGGCGGAGGAAGAAGAGGCCGCGGCGCCGGCCGAACCGCCGCGTCAAGAAGTGTTGCTGGAGGAAATCCGAGACGCCCTTAAAGCGCGTGGCTAATCGTCGAGCGGAAAAATTCACAAAATTGAAGGCCCGGCCGCCAGCCGGGCCTTTTTTATCGTCAGGAATAGTGAGCAGATGAAATCGACAGCAGGGTCTGGGCTGGATGGTGCGGTCCGAGCCGAGCAATCGTGTAATTCGCTACCGAAGTCCCGTTGATCAGGACATAAACGGCGCTTTGCCGCTTCTTGCTTTTTAAGCGTCAAGACGCTTTGGTTAAGCTATGGGGCGACGAAATTCACTTAACCGATTGTTTTTTGCCGCGTGCGTTTGCGCGTGCGTCGGCAGTTGTACGGAATCTGACGCCGACGTCTCGCGCTTATTGACCTGGGATGTTGGCTTTCTGGTGTGGGATCAGACGTTATGGCGATGAGTAATCCGCTGAAACTAAAGATAATTTGTGCGAGTGCGGTGCTCGGTGTCGCCAGTGTGGCGGTCGCGGAGCAGATCGAAATTCCAAATACATTTGTTGCTGGCACGCCCGCGCGGGCGAGCGAGGTGAACGCCAATTTTGCTGCGTTAGCGAGCGAGAGCAATGCCCAAGATACTCGGGTCTCGGCCTTGGAGGCGGCGGTCCCTGAGCAGCAAGTGATTTGTTTGGTGTTCATAAACGGAAACCCCACGAGCGGCGGGTGGCCAGGGAACCCCGTGAGCGAATGGTCTTGTGTAAGTTCAAGCAACCCAACGACGACGTTTTCTGAAAGCCTGTCCGATCTCCTCGCCGATGGTTGGCGTGTCTCGACAGTCGGCGGAGACAGCAACAACAGCGCCGTATTCGTATTCGAGAAGTGATCGAAAAGTTCGGACAATAGCTAGATTAACGCAATGCTGATGCCGTTGTATTCCGCGCAGCGCATTGCCGTTTTCCAAATTCAGCCTCAGGCGGTTCGCCGCGGCGATCAGCGAGCTTGCGCCCGCCGAC
Source organism: Pseudomonadota bacterium (assembly GCA_039814575.1). GTDB lineage: Bacteria > Pseudomonadota > Alphaproteobacteria > Caulobacterales > Parvularculaceae > MED-G105. The sequence goes on along the minus strand of JBCCAY010000008.1, from coordinate 126,059 downwards.
ATGCGCCCATATCAACGGGGACTGGCAAAGGACCCTTTTGAATGACGGCGCTCGACCATATCCGTAACTTCTCCATCGTCGCGCATATCGACCACGGTAAATCAACCCTCGCTGATCGTTTGATCCAGGTGACGGGTGGGCTCACCGATCGTGAGATGAAAGAACAAGTCCTCGATTCCATGGATTTGGAGCGCGAGCGCGGCATCACCATCAAAGCGCAAACGGTTCGCCTGGAATACAAAGCCAAAGACGGCGAGACCTACGTCCTCAATCTCATCGACACGCCGGGGCATGTGGATTTCGGCTACGAAGTCTCGCGGTCATTGTCGGCCTGCGAAGGCGCGCTCTTAGTGGTCGACGCCAGCCAAGGCGTTGAGGCGCAAACCCTCGCTAATGTCTATCAGGCGATCGATGTGGATCTGGAGCTTGTTCCCGTCCTGAATAAGATCGACCTGCCGGCCGCGGAACCGGAACGCGTGCGCGCGCAAATCGAAGATGTGATTGGCATCGATGCGAGCGACGCCGTCGAGATTTCCGCCAAGACGGGCGTTGGCGTGCCGGAGGTTTTGGAAGCGATCGTGGAGCGTCTGCCGGCGCCGGCTGGCGATGTGGAAGCGCCATTAAAAGCGCTTCTTGTCGACAGTTGGTATGACAGCTATCTCGGCGTCGTCGTCTTGGTGCGCATCATTGACGGCGCCCTCTCCAAGGGAATGAAGATCCGCATGATGGGGTCCGGCGCAACCTATACGATCGACCAGGTGGGCGTGACGACGCCGAAGAAAACGCCGGTGGACCAGCTAGGCCCAGGCGAAATCGGTTATCTGACGGCGTCGATTAAGCAGGTCGCAGACACCCGCGTCGGCGACACGATTACGGATGACCGTCGCCCCGCTAATGACGTATTGCCCGGTTTCAAACCCTCCGTTCCCGTTGTTTTCTGCGGCATCTTTCCTGTCGACGCGGCGCAGTTCGAGGATCTGCGCGAAGCCATGGGCAAGCTGCGGTTGAACGACGCCAGTTTCGAATTCGAGATGGAGACGTCGGCGGCGCTCGGCTTCGGGTTCCGGTGCGGGTTTCTAGGGCTCTTGCACTTAGAGATCATCCGAGAGCGGCTTGAGCGCGAATTTAATATCGACCTCATCACAACGGCGCCGAGCGTCGTCTACCACATTCACATGACCGACGGGACGATGTCGGAGCTGCACAACCCGGCCGACATGCCGGACCCTGTGAAGGTCAGCCATATTGACGAGCCCTGGATCAAAGCGACGATCATGACGCCTGATGAGCATCTGGGCGCTATTTTGAAACTGTGCGAGGAGCGTCGCGGCATCCAACAAGAGCTGACCTATGCCGGAACGCGCGCCATGTTGGTTTATGAATTGCCGCTCAACGAAGTCGTTTTTGATTTCTACGACCGCTTGAAGTCGATATCCAAGGGTTACGCCAGTTTCGACTATCAGATGACGGAATACCGCACCGATCAGCTGGTGAAGATGCAGATCCTCGTCAATGAAGAGCCGGTCGACGCCCTATCCGTGATCGTGCACCGCGACAAAGCGGAGCTGCGCGGTCGCGCCATGTGCGAAAAGCTGAAAGATCTCATTCCCCGCCATTTGTTTAAGATTCCGATCCAAGCGGCTTTGGGCGGGCGTGTCATTGCGCGGGAGACGATCGCGGCGATGCGCAAGGACGTCACGGCGAAATGCTATGGCGGCGATGCGACCCGTAAACGAAAGCTCTTAGAGAAACAAAAAGAGGGGAAGAAAAAGATGCGCCAGTTTGGCCGTGTCGAAATTCCCCAAGAGGCGTTTATCAAGGCGCTGAAGATGGACGGCTGAGGGCGCGCGCTGCGCAATACCCTCAGCTTATGTTCTTAGGTTCGACTAGAATCCGCGTCGCATACTGATTGTGGCTTTGTAGTTGCGCCCCGGCTGGCTGACGCCGGCTGCCACCACTTCATAGTCGGCGTCTGTGATGTTATCGACGCCAAGGTCGAGGCGTAAGCCTTCAACGCCGCGCCACTGCGGTTCCCATACAAAGTAAACATCGCCCACGGTATAGCCGTCGCGGGCGAGCGTCGGGGTGTTCACTTCATTGAAGTCGCCGGCGATTGTGACACGCGCGCCGAGCCGTGCGCCGGCCTCGGCCCATTTTACGCCGCTGTCGATAAAGGCGATGTCAGGCGTTAGGACACCGACAAAATCGCCATTGTCTTTATTGCGCCCGTCAATCGCGCCATAGTTCGCGCGCACATAAAAGAGACGAGAATCGTACTCGAACTCCACTTCGACGCCGCTGAGGTCGGCGTTTGTGACATTGACGTTCTGGCTGGTGTTGCCGAACGGTGCGCCGGAACCGCAGGGTGGCGCGAAAGGCGGCAGCTCGCTTGGCTGTAAGAAGCAGGTGAACGGAATATTGACGTCGAGATCGATGAGGTTCTCTACGTCCGATTGGAAATATGAGCCTTTTACCTGGAAGCTGTCGTCGTCCATGAGGACGCTGTCGAGGGTGAGGCCGCCGCCGACTTCCCACGTTGTGGATTCCTCTGCTTCCAGATCAGGGTTCGCGATAAAGAAGTTCGTCACGAACGCCGGCGGACCGAACGGTCCAAACGGACCGGGAACGGAGAAGTTCGGCGTTTCGAAGTGTATACCGTCCGCATAAAGTTCATTAAAGGAGGGCGCGCGAAACGCCTCCGCCCAATTGCCGAAGAACAAAAGCGCTTCGATGGGTTGGTATGAAACGCCGACTTTGGGCGAAACGGCGTTGTCGTCCACTGAAAGCTCGCCAATCGCTTCATTGCTGAAAGAATCCCAGCGCACGCCGGGGATAATGGTGAGACTGCCGGGCGCGCCGATCGGGTTCGTCCAAGCGATCTCCGCTTGTCCGAAAACGCCGTAAAACTCGCTTGTCGCGTCCGGCACGCCGCCGCGCGTGCCGTCAATCGTCGTATTGTCCGCACCCGTTTGTTCGTCGCGATAGAACTCGCCGCCATAGGTGAGCGTAACGTCGAAATCGGGCGAGAGCGTGAACCGGGAGCGATTGTCGAGAACGACGCCAATCGTGTCGACTTCCCGGGTGATCAGCCGCGGCGAGAGCGTTTCGTCTTCCCTGACCTCATTGCGCGCATAATACGCCGTTAAGCTGGCATCGATGAGATCGTTCGATGATGGGTTGAAGTCGATTACGCCTTGCACGGTGTTGGAATCGATATCGCGATTGACCAGATTGTTGGCGCTGCCGGACGTGTTGACCCCTTGCGGATTGTTGGGGTCGAGGCTGTCGCCGCCATAGCGCGTCCAAGAAAGGGAGACCGTCGCGGCGTCGGAGAGGCGCGAGGTTGCTTTCAACAGTGACGAGAGAATGTCGTCCTCGGACGGCAGCGTAAAGCCGCTGCCGAGCTTGATGTCGTCGGAAGCGCGTTTTGTCAGATTGGCGACGATGTCGGTTTTGCCGTCCTCAGAGCGCCACGCGCCGACGCCGCTGAACCGGACTTCATCATTGACGCTCTGTAGACCGAGGGAGAGTTTGACGGCTGTTGTCTCGTCTTCGTTTAGGAAATCATCCGCCGTGATGGTCCGTAGCGCGATGACGCCGCCAAGGGCGCCGGACCCATAGAGCGCTGATGTTGGCCCACGGACGACTTCGACGGCTTGCACGAGATCAGGATCGATAAAGAACCGCCCGTCATGCCCCGATAGAAAGCTCTGGCGTGCGCCGTCGAGAAGCACGAGAACCCCTTCGCCTTCGACGCCGCGCACCGACGGCGCTTGGCCTGTTCGGCGCGGACCGCCTTGGAACTGGGCGCCGGGCGTTGCGTCAAATACGTCGAAAAGGGTCGATGGATTGAAGTCGTCGATCGCCGCGCGGTCGATGACCGTCACTTGGCCGGGATAGGAAAACGCAGGGGTCGGACTGCGGGTGGCGTAGACGGTGATTTCGTCAAGCGAGGCGAGGCGTACGGCCGCTTCGCCTTTGGCCCCCAACCCTTCTTGATCTGACGCCGCGTCGTTCGCGCCGGCGGCGTTGTGCATAAAGGCGCTTAGCGCTGTGGCGATAAGCAAGCGATTTCGGGTTCGAGCGTTCATTTTCCCCTCCGAACACATGTGAAGCAACTAATAATTACTCGCATTATCTATAGGGGCCGGAATAATATTGCAACTAATTATCGGTTACAGTACTGGAGGGAGGCGTCGCGGTGATCCGGCGGACGACAACGGTGAAACAGGCGCGCGCCGTGATCGATGCGAGCGCGTTCTTCGCGTTTTTATCGAGATGCTAAGTCGAAAAGGTTTTGATGCCGCATTGGGAGCATTCAACGATCGCTCAGGGCCGTTGATATGAATTCCGCTAAGGGTAAGTTGCGCGTTTTTCGCGCGTTAAGTTTTATGAGGGGGCTAAATTGCGTTGGAATGAAATGAGCAGACTTTTCTTGGCGGCGGCTTTGTTGGTCGCGGCCGGGTGTGTAACGACGACGTCGTCAACATCACAGTCGATGAAGCAATCGATGGCGGCCGGTGAGGCCGGCGCGTCCTTAGACGCCCATACGCGCGCTGACTTTGAGCGTGACCGCCAGGCGATTTTGGCGATGGCCGGGCGTCACACAGTAACGTTTGACTTCCGGGAAACGTTCGCGTTCGCGCCGGGATATACGCCGAAGGACCCTTATTTGAGCGGCGCTGATGAAATCGTTCTCGTCATTGAAGATCGTAGCGACTTTATCAGCTTACAGCATATTCTCGTGGTCGGCGACGACGAGAAGACGCCGATTAAGCACTGGCGCCAAGATTGGCGGTATCAACCGAAAAGTGTTTTGACGTTCATCGGCGGTAATGCTTGGGAAATGCGCACTGTTGCTCCTGAGGTCGCGAAAGGGCGCTGGTCGCAAACGGTCTATCAAGTGGATGACAGCCCGCGCTACGGCGCTGTCGGCGCGTGGTTCCATGAAAACGGCGTGTCGGAATGGGTTCCGCCGCGCGCGTGGCGGCCCTTGCCGCGCCGGGATATGACGACGCGTGAAGACTATCACGCTGTCGACGCGGTCAATCGCCATGCGCTGACGCCCGACGGTTGGGTGCATGAACAGGACAACACCAAGCTCGCCTTGCGTGGTGCGCCCCAAGCGCTTGTCCGGGAGATCGGCGTCAACACCTACAATAAGACGGATGCGGTCGATTTCACCGCCGCCACAGAGTATTGGGCTGAGACGAAGAGCTATTGGGCGTTTGTCCGCGCCCATTGGGCAGCGTTAGAAAACGCCGGCGTTCCCTTTGCGCTAACTTTGAAAGGCGAGCCGGCGGAGCTTTACAGTGATCTTTTCGCCCATGCTGAGGCCTTCCGTGCGGGTGACATGACGGCCGCTGAAGCTGGCGCGGCGGCGCAGCAGACGATTGGGACGTACACAACTCAAGAGATTGGCGCACTCGCCGCCCGATTGCGCTAAAGCGCTTACGGCGGTAACGGGCGCGTTCATGCGCCATCGAAAACGGCGCGACTTCTTTTGGAAGCCGCGCCATTCTATTATGCGCCATTTATGAGCGTCCGCCTCGTCGCGACCTCGGTTGGTTGATAAAACCGTTCAATGCTGGTGGACAGCGCCGGATAAGGCGGTGCAACCAAAATTTTCACTTCGGAGCGTTTGTTGCTGACAGAATAGCCTTTGGGACGGCTTTACTCCGCAGCGCGCGGTTGCAAGGTATTTGGCGCTTGCGTTGAACGCGTTTCTTCGCTGTCTGGTTTTTTGCGCAACTTACCGAGCCGCCGCTTTAACACCGTTGGTGCAGCCAACAAGACCGGCGTTAAGACAAGCGTCAAAATGGTGGAAAAGGCGAGGCCATAAACAACGGCGGACGATAAGAGCACCCACCAGCCGGACGTCGTCGAGCCGCGAGTGATTTCGCCCGTTGCGAAGTTGACGTTCAGCTCAAAGACCATTGGCAACAAGCCGAAAATCGTCGTGGTGGTTGTCAAAAGAACGGGGCGAATACGCTGCGCCGCCGTACGCACTACGGCGTCTTCGACGGCGAGTCCGCGTCGGCGCAAATGCTGATAGGTGTCTATGAGCACGATATTGTTGTTGACGACAATGCCGGCGAGCGCGACGACGCCGACCCCCGTCATGATGATGCTGAGATACTGTCCCGAAAGCGCGACGCCCAACAATACGCCGAAGACGGAGAAAATCACCGCTGTCAGCGTTAAGGCGGAGTGATAGAAATTATTGAACTCCAACAGCAAGATCATCGCGATCATGAAGAGGGAGGCCGTCATCGCCGCTTGGAAGAAGGCGGCGGCTTCGGCGGCTTCTTCATCCGCGCCGCGCAAGACGGCCGTGACGCCGGGGCCGAGATCGGTTTCGGCGAGCCAGGCTTTCATATCAGCGATGGCGATGTCTTGGCTTACTTCATGGCCTTTGACGAGGGTGCTGCCGTTCGCTTTGACGTCGATAATACGTTTGCCGTTGCGCCGGGTGATGCGGTCCACCTGCGGTTTCGGCTTCCGGGTGACGAAATTAGTGATCGGCACCGAGCCTTCATTCGTTTGCACACGCACTTCGTCGAGAGAGAAAATGTTGCGGTGGTCTTCCGGGTAACGCACGCGCACATCGATCTCTTCATCGGAATCGTCCGGACGCACACGGTCGACCAAAAGGCCGTCCGTGACGAGTTGCAAAATGGCGCCCGCCTGTTGCACGGATAACCCATAGCGTCCGACGAGCGCGCGGTCCGGTTCGATTGACCATTCGATCCCCGGCAATGGCAGGCTGTCTTCTTGGTCCATATAGACCGAGACGGTGCGCCCGTTTACGTCTGCGGCGCGCGTGTCCACATAGGCGCGCACTTTTCTCGCGGCGGCGATCATGGCGTCGAAATTCGGCGAGGATATTTCCACCTGCACGTCTTTGCCGACCGGCGGACCGCCCTCGCGTTGGCGGACTTCGACAATGGCGCCCGGCACGTCGGCGACCATCTCGCGAAACTCTTCCAGAATGAGCTGGGAGTGTTTGCGTTCTGAATAGTAAATGAGGTCGACGCCGACTTGCCCAATAGCCTCAGCCGGCACTTCGTTTTGTTGCGATATGCCAAGGCCGGTTTGAAGATAGAGGTTTTCAACCGCCGGATGATCCTCAATACGTTCGGATACTTCCTTCACGAGTTCGATTTTCTGTTCCGCTGACATGTTGCCGCGCGCCAAAACAAGAAGCGTTACGTCTTCTGTATCCGAACGAATGAAGTACTCGACTTCCGGCGTTGCGGCGCGAAACGCGCCAATGCAGACAAAGACAGTGGCGATCGCCCCGACAATGATAAGCCCTGGGCGGCGAACGAGGTCGGTCATGAAGCGGGCGTAAGCGCCGAGCGGTCCTTGCAGGGTGACGGGATTGACTTCCTCTAAATCATAAGACGTCGCGCCCGCGTCGGTTTTCCCTTTAACGCCGAAGCGTTCTTTCATCCAAGCCGGCACGCCGAGCACCGAACCAAGCACAGGCAGGAAGATCAGCGCGACGATCAGCGAGGCGAGGAGAATGAAGATCAGCGTCAGCGGCAAGAACTTCATGAACTCGCCGGGAATGCTCTGCCAAAAGAGGAACGGGAAGAACGCCGCGAGCGTCGTCGCGGTAGACGTTACGACTGGCCAGAACATACGTTTTGACGCTTCGGCGTAAGCGGTTTGCCGCTCTGCGCCTTCGCTCATGCGGCGGTCGGCATATTCGATAATCACGATGGCGCCGTCCACCAACATGCCGACGGCGAGCACCATGCCGAACATCACCATCATGTTCAGCGTATAGCCGAAGAGGCTTAAGAGCAAAAAGCCGATAAGGAACGAGGTTGGGATAGCGACGCCGACCATGATTGCCGAGCGCGCGCCGAGCGCGGCTACAATTACGATCATGACCAGCAAAACCGCGGAGATCACTGAGGCGGTGAGCCCTTCGAGATTGTCGCGCACTTCCACTGATCGGTCGCTTAAGAATGAATATTGCACCGTTTCCGGCCAAAACGCCGCCTGTTCGCCGGTCGCAGCGCGCACCGCTTCAATCGTTTCGACGATGTTGAAATCCGCGCGTTTGGAGATCTCGATGCCGATCGACGGTTTGCCGTTAAAGAGCGCATAGCTCGTGCGGTCGACAAAGGTCCGGCGTACTTCGCCTAAATCGCCAATGGTGACGACATTGTCGCCGCTCGCCCGCACCGGGATGTTCATCAGGTCTTCGGCGTTCTTAATGAGACCTGGCACTTTGATCGCGAACCGCCCGTCGGCAAGGTCAAGGGCGCCCGCCGTGATCAATTGGTTGTTCGCGGTGACGGCGTTCGCCACTTCGAATTCCGTTAGTCCGAAGGACTCCATTGTTTTGGGATCAAGGATTGCTTCGAATAATTCATCGCGCGCCCCGGTGAGGCGTGCTTCCAAGACGCCGCCAATGGCTTCCAATCGATCTTGCAGCGTCTGCGCCGTGCGAAAAAGGGTGCGCTCGGGCGCATCGCCATAAAGAATAACCGAAATGACCGGATACTGATTTTGGACGTTGAATTCGTTGACGATGGGCTCTTCGGCCGCGTCGGGATATTCGGATTTCGCCCGATCGACGGCTTCGCGGACGTCGAGCACGGCTTGGTCGATGTCGACGGTCGTCAAGAACTCTAAGATGATCTGCGCTGCGCCGTCATAGGCGTAGCTGTCCAACTGCTTTAGGCCTTCAATGCCTTGGAGTTCCAGCTCGGTCGGTTTAACGAGTAAACGCTCTCCGTCCTCCGGAGAGATGCCGGGCAAGGGCAGGGCGACGACGACAAAAGGCGCGGCGATGTCGGGTTCCGCCTCGCGAGGGATTGTCTGATAAGCGCTATAGCCTGTGAAGATAAGGACGATGAGCGCCGTTAGAACGACGCGAACGCGCGAAAACGCAGCGTCTATAATGCCGGTCATAAGGCGCTCTCACTTTGCCGTGTCGGCGCTGAAACGGCGCCGGTGACAGGATTTGCGACGTCGCTCGGCGGCGCGACGCGTACTTTCTGACCTTCACGGACAAAGTTCTGCCCGCGCACAATGAGCTTCATTGCGCCGTCCAGTCCAGCCGCCCACACGCCTTCAGGCTCTTCGCCGACGAGACTAATCCTTGAGAAGACGACGGTGTCGTCCGCGTTAACCGTACGTACGCCAATTTCCCCATTGTCGTTTAATGTCAGGGCGGAATGAGGTAGGAAATAGGCGTCGCGCGGACTCGCAAAGACGTCGAATTCCGCGGTGACGCCGTCGCGCAGCGTTCCGTCTTCATTTGGAACTTCAAGTTCAACATTAAACGTGCGCGTCGCCGGATCAGCGGCCGCCGCCACAAAGCGCACGGCGCCTTCGATCGTCTCGCCGGTGACGAGCCGTGCGACGCCGCGATCGCCTTTCGCGATTTTGGCGACGTCCTTTTCTGACACCGCGCCGGTGACGAGAAACGGCGTGCGCTGAATAACGACGCCGCAGGCGTCGCCGACCCGCATATAGTCGCCGACTTCAACCGCGCGTTGATCAAAAACGCCGTCAAACGGCGCGACAATCTTCGTGCGTTCGAGACCGAGCGCAGCCTGTTCCTCAGCGGCGCGGGCGCGATCCAGGGCCGCTTTGAACCCCGCAAGCGACGTTTCCGAACGGAAGCCTTCCTCAGCGAGCGCCGCCGCGGCGTTGTAATCGAGTTGCGCTTGGCGCTTGGCCGCGCGGGCTTCAGCAAGCCCCGCCTGGCGCGCGTCCACTTTCAAGCGACATAAAACGTCGCCGGCCGTGACTTGGCTTCCCTGCGCGAGCGGCGTTTCAGCGACAGCGCCCGGTGTCTCGGCCCGAACGGTGACTTTGCGGGCCGCTTCGGTACGGCCGCGCAAGGTGACGACGTCGCGCCACTCACGCGGAGCGATGTCAGCGGCGACAACGGTGAAAAGCGTCGATTCAACAGGCGCTGCAGTTTCGGTTTCGCCGCCGCCGCCAAAGACGCCGCGGACTAAAAAGTACGCCGTAATAGCAACGACCAAGGCGAGGGCCGCTTTGACAGAGGATGACATCTGCATTTTGTTACCATTTAGTCCGTTGTTTTTACCATAAATACGCCATCTTCCTATCCATGGGATGAACGCATGAGTTTACTTCGCATAATAATTTCCGCTTAGCGGCGCATATTTCAGCTTTTTCGGCCCAAGTGCCGTCGCGATCGCCTCAGAGTGTTGCAGATGACTTAGATCCACGTCGGTTCTCGAGGTGTTAATTCAAGTGTAGAAACTCTAAATCAGCTGCATTTGCGCCGGCTTTAAGGGAGCGTCGCGGATGCGTCACCTCTTCGTGGCCACATGGTGCGGTCAATGGAGCGCCCGGTGCGGTAAGTCGCCGCCAGGCCCGTTTCTGAGCCCGTGTGACAGCGTCTGCGATGCCGCTTGTGCAATTAAATTAAACGTCGATGCAAACGTCGATGCGCCGCGAGCCGATTGGGCCGCTGGGCGTCAATACCAAAATTCAGGACCAAAATTCAGGATCTGAGACGTTAGCGCCTGATCGTGAGGCTTAATAATAGGCGTTGTTAACGACGGCCGCCGGCGCTTTGTTGAGAACGGTGCCAACGAGATTAACGCCGCCGAGCATGCGTTGCGCTTCTTTAACGTCGCGGACGCGGGTTTCTCCGCTGGCCGCGATTAATAACGCGCAGTCCACTTTCGGTAAAAACGCGATCGTATCGTCGCAACCGAGCACCGGCGGCACGTCGAACACCACCACTCTCGATTGATACTTATTAAGCGCAGCGTCGATGACATCGTCTACCTTTGGCGATGTAAGATGTTCAGCGCCGCGCCGCGAGACGCGTTCATTGGCCATCACGAAGGTGTTTGAGAGGTCCGGATGCAAAATAACCTCGTGGAGGGATTTCGATCCTTCAAAATAATCGAGCACCGACGGCGGATGGTCGAGGCCCATATATCTTGCGACGCGCGGTCGATAGAAATCAAAATCTACGAGTGTTGCGCGCGATCCTTCCTTGGAGCCGATCGCGATCGCAAGATTGATCGCCGTCACCGTTTTGCCGGCGCCTGAGGTCGGCGACACCACGGCGATTGTCCGCCAATTATTCGCTTCCATCATCTGTAGCGTGCGTGTGCGAAGAACGCGATAGGCGTTCAAGACCGGGTCGTGTTCATTCGAGATAATTCTGTGTTCGGCGCAGATGTCGCGGTCACATTCAACAGCTTGCGGCGCTTGTCCTGGGCGCGGCGCGTGGGCGCTCGCTGTGGGGCGATTTTTACCCGGGCTTCCTGCTTGCGCCGGTTGCTCGTCACGTGCGCGGTTTACAGCTTCTCTAATGCGGTCCATGGCTCGTTTGACCTATCGTTCTTACGTTCGCGCAACGCCGCGCAATTTCTTACCTATGCAACGCGCTGGTGCAACGCGCCGGCTATGCGGCTTTTTTTGAGGGTGTCGGCTTCTGCGGGCGCACCATTGGGATCGCCATGCGTCGTTCGCCTTTGGCGTGGATATAGGGAATGACTGCGATCGGCGCTTCGCCCATGAGAGACGCTAAATGATCGCGGCCGCGTACGCTCGCCATCAACATCTCAGCGAGCGCCGCACAAGCCGCGCCAATGCCGAGCGCTGCGACCAACGCCAGCACCATCAGTTTCTCGCGGTCGGGGCTGGAAGGTTGTTCGGGTTGAACCGCCGGCTCCAGGATGGAGAATTTCTCCGCCTTCTGATTGTCCTCGAGATTTTCCGCCGTAATCGCCTGTTGGCGCTTTGCTTGGATTTGCTTGTATTGCAGCTCAAGATTCTGCTGATCTCGCGTCAAAACGGCGAGCCCACGCTCCACGGCGGGCGTTCGCGCGACACGGTCTTGCAGATCGGCGATCGTCGCGCGTAATTCATCGCTTTCTCGCGTTAGCGAGGCCAACCGACTGTTAGCGATCTCAAGGCGTCCTTGAATTTGCGCAACGATGAAATCCGACGATCCCGTCGATGCTTCGCGTAATAATTGACTGCTGAAATCACGACGGGTGTCGTCAATAAGCGTTTTAAGGCGCGCAATTTCTTCCTCATCTGCAGGTTCGGCGATGCTCGCCTCTTCGAGCGCCTCTTCGTAGCCACGTAACTGCGTGCGCAAACGCTGGATTTCCTGGCTTGGCGCCGCCTCTCGTTCCAGCGCTGAAACGCGATCGCGCAGCGCCGCCACATCGGGGTGCGAGTCGGTTTTCTCCGCGCGTAAAGTGGCGAGTTCCGCTTTCAGTTCTGATAGAGATTGCGTCGCTTCACCGCCGCCGGCGCTTGATAAGTAGCTTGCTAATTGCGTCTCGAGGGCGCGACGTTCTTCCTCCATGAGCTCTTTGTCGTCGTTCGCCTCAGCGAAGTCCTTCGTCGCTCGATCCAGTTGCTGCATATGCAGCGCAAGGTGTTCGGGCAGGGCCGTTGCGTTCTCGTCTTTGTACGCCGCGATCCGTGTCTCCAAATTGTCGACGGCGAGACGCAAACGATTTGCTTCTTGATCGAAAAACTCTGTCGTGTCTGAGGCGCCGTCCTTCCGGCTGCGAACATCCTCGGTGAGGAACAGCGTCATGAATTCATTCGCGACGAGATAGGCCTTTTGTCGGTCTCCGTCCGTATACGCTACGGTGAACGCAATTGTCGCGTCTTGGCGGCGGCTGCGATCGCCTGAGTTCGCTGAGATCAGCTGAACGTCCAGCATATCGCGCATGTGTTCAACTTGATCCGAGCTGGAGTAATTCCGGCGATCGTCGAAGAGATCATATTTATCCGCGACCCCAAGCAGGCGTTCGCGCGTCATGACCCGCTGGCGGATGACTTGAATGCGTTCTTGCGCATACGAGTTGATTGTCGACTGGATAAGTTCTTCCGGGATCTGTTGAGATTCAACGAGGATGGTTCCACGTGCGGTGTATTGCGACGGCAATAACAAGACAATGAGCACGCCGAGCGGCGCCAAAATCACTGCCGGCGCCAAAAAGAACAAAACGCGCCGGCGCAAGATGATTAGAATGTCTTCAAGTTTGAACTCGTCGCCCACTGGCTTTTGCTTTCTTTGTTCGGCGCACTGCCGCGCTCCTTAGAGCGCCGTCGCCGCCATTGTCGTTCACCCGCTAAACGCCGCTCGTGTCGGAGCGATGTTTTAAGGCCGAGCGTCGCGATAAATCGTAAACGCCAAGGCCGTTATAACAAAGCGTTAACGGTCTTCTACGCCGATATGCGCCATTGGAGGGCGCTCCGTCGCGACGTCATAAAGCACGTCAGCGCTCGTTACGAAAGCGCGTCGCCGTCAGGATGCTCTCACGCTTTCAATTATGGTGTTCACATCGGCGTTTCACACTGTTCCGCTTTTACCAGCAGATCCCATGCCAATCCCGTCGCATGTACTGCCAAAATAGGTCGCGCCCTTAAGCGGATCGTTTGTTAAGTCGCAAAATGCGGTCGGTAAACAATATCAATGGTAGATAATTTCGGCGCCGTTCGCTTTATAATGGCGCTTGCAGACAATAAAAAACTCCGGAACCGACAAAGCGGTTCCGGAGTCTTAAACGCTTAAATTGCCCTATAAGAGCTTACGCAGCGGCTTTACGGCGACGCGATGCGAAGCCAAGGCCGGCAATGCCCGAAAGCAGAAGCGGCAGAGCTGCAGGCACTGGAACAACGCTGATGTCGAACTGCTCGATGGAGTAGCCGAAATCGTCGGTAAGGCTCAAAGCGCCAGCAAGCGCGCCGTAGAACGTGATGACTTGGCCAGCCACGGACGCGACGTTGCCGCCATTGTCCAAGAGAATGCCGTTGAGGAAGTCATCCCAGGTCACATCCAGGCCGGTGTCCGTCGTAATGCGAACGCCGCCGCAAGGGCCTTCGCCCGCCGAACCCGCTTGGCCGTTACTCAAGCAATCCGCGCCGAGGCCGTCATTTAGCGCGATGTCCGTCAGAACAACTGCGCTGGAAAACGTGAATTGGATCGCTTCGCCTTCGGGAAAGTTGATCTGATCCTGCGTGAAGCGAACGTTCGCTGCGTCTTCGTCGCTCGAAATAACGCCAAGGCCTTGGTTTGGACCGATTAGGTCTTGGATCAACTCAGCAGGCGTGCCGGCAACGCCAGGAGCGGCGTCTTCAAACGCAACGGCGGTCGCCGTCAGGCCATTTTTCTCGTAGGTGAAGCCAGCCGCGTTATCGACCGTGCAAAGGTCCGTTCCGTTGGAACCGGTCGAATTACATGCCGTGGAATTGCCTTGAGGTAGATCAAAACCAAGGCCGTTGTCGAAGCCGTCGAAGCGAAGCGTGAACGCGTTCGCGGACGTGGCGGTGAAAAGTGCTGCAGACGCGAAGGCGGCTGCCGCAACGGTGGTACGCATTTTCATGGTCAATAGACCCCCAAAAAACTGTTAACGACTAACCCGCCGACGGCCTTCTACCTTAAGCGGAGCTCAATTTTTCTTAATAAGTAGCCCGATCAGTGTCAACGCGATTCGCTGTAGAAAACCCTGATATCATCTTGCTTAGCGGAGAAAACGCTCAATGTTCAACGAAAGCTTGCAGAGGGCTCGGCGCTAATCAACCCGCTGGTGTTGAGTCAAATTTTTCGCGCCTGCAGCAAACACTATTGGAGCGTCGTTGTTTCCATGTTCAATCTATGCGGGTCGTAGAATTTTGATACCTGCGCCGGCGATAGCATTAAAATGTTGCGGTGCACTTGGTTAACGCCCTGTCATCTATGGTTAATTCAAGCAGTTAACGAGCGGACAGTTTCGGCGTAGACTATCGCTTTGCATCCTTGGCCCGATGTTTGCTCCCGTTCAGGTGAGTGTTAACGCTTGATTAAACAGTTCCTCGCCCGGCGTTTGCGACAATTGCATCGATGGCGGGCAATGACACACCGGAGCGAGATACGCGGAAAATGGCGCCGTCGTCCGATCCCCTTCAGAAGCGTGCCCCTGATCAACACCTGCTCGATAGCGCATTTGACGAGCCCGCGGGGGGCGCGGTCGAGAGCCATGCCGCGCGATCGGCGGCAATTGATATCGCCGGCGATGATTTTGATCGCAACGTATGGAATGTGTTCGGATTGGCGATTGACGCCGTCGATCGCGCCGGCGCCGTCGCCTCATTGGAGACCGCGGTGCGCGTCGGGCGCAAGCGCGCATTGGTGACGCCAAACGTCAATATGTTGTGTGCGGCGCTGCGATCGGAAACGGCGCGCGCGCACATCAACGCCCATGATTTGAGCGTTGTCGACGGCGCGCCGCTGGCGCTCATCGCGCGACTGATGGGCGTGCCCGTTAAAGAGCGGGTGGCGGGGTCCGATGTCTTCGAGGCTTTACGCCGTCGTCCCACTGCGCCTGGCCGGCCCATGCGCGTGTTTTTCTTTGGCGGCCGCGAGGGCGCCGCTGAAGCGGCATGTGCGGCGTTGAATGCTGACCGCGGCGCTCTGCGCGGCGTCGGTTATCTCAATCCCGGCTTCGGCGACATCGAGGCGATGAGCGCGCCTGAGATAATCGCTGAGATTAACGCCGCCGCGCCGGATGTCGTCGTCGTCGCTCTCGGGGCCGAAAAAGGCAATGCTTGGATCGCCCGTAACGCCGGATCGTTAAGCGCGCCCGTTGTTTCGCATCTTGGCGCCGTTGTTGATTTCACAGCCGGAACAATACGCCGGGCGCCGGTTTTATGGCGTCGCCTCGGTATGGAGTGGTTGTGGCGCATTCGCCAGGAACCGGCTCTTTGGAGGAGATATTGGCGAGACGGCCTTAGCCTTTTGGGGGTTTGTATTGGGCGCTTAGCGCCGCTCATGCTCAAACCATTGAAACCAGTTGGGCTGGCGGCCGCGGCACATATTGAGGTTCGGCAGTTAGAGCGCGGCGAGCAATCACGGGAATGCATCATCGTTCGGCTTAGCGGTGATTTGCGCGCGGATGATTTGTCGCCGGTGCGCGCCGCCTTCCGGGCCGCAGCGAGCTTAGCGGCGAAGACCGCCGATCGCCGCGCCGCTGATCCGAACCGCGCGGACCTTGATGTCGTCTTGGACTTTACTGATGTCGGCGCCGTGGATGCTGCGTTTCTGGGTTTGGTTCTGATGTTGGAAAAGCACGTTGCGGCGGCCGGAGCGACACTATCGCGATCGGCCGCGTCTAAAAGCCTAGCCCGTCAGCTATGGTTTAGCGGCGTGCGGCTGGACAGCCAGCCAGAGGTTCCAAGGATTGCGCCGTCTGTTCCGAAACAGCCGGCCTATGTGCCGCGAAACGGTTCGGCTCGCGCTTTGGAAGCTGGAGCTGAAGCGGACATTGCTTGAGCCGCTGGCGACCGGCCGGCTCGATATGTGAACCCCGCCCAATTTGTGAACAAAGAGCAATTGTTCAATTCTTGGATCAAGCGTCGTCGTCTACGCGTCGTTACGGTTTACGCGCCGGTCATCATATCGGTTAGGAGACGCGTCAGATCAGAAGACGTTGCGAGGTCCGCGCAAAAAGCCTAGATCACCTACTGCGTCGCTTGTTCTGGCTTTTTGGCGCTTGGCCGCCGCCGTTCTTTTTTGCACTGTTTCTTTGCGGGGCTCTGGCTCAAGAGCGGCGTTGGCGTTAGAGCGTTGGCCGTTCTATTGGAGTGTCACTACGAGGGTCGAGCGAGATAAAAGTCTCATAAGAGTAACGATCGCAAAAGAACGACGCGTTGCAGTCCTATTTCAACGACTGGCGGCGCTAAGCGGTTGATCACGAACACTCGGCGACATAAAGCGCGATCGATTAACGTCGATCAATATACGGAATTTTGGGAGTGCGGGACGGCATGGTGTCTTTTGGTGGAATGGTTTCTTTTGCAGAGATGACCAGCAGTTCAATATTTAAACGTTCCACGTCGCTTGAAAAACGAATTGGCGGACGTATTTCCCGAAAATTGACCGGACGCTTGCTGCTGGCCGTCGCCGGCGTGGCTGTCGTGGCCGCGTGCGCTTCGCCGGAGCAGAAGGTCGAGCGCTACACCAAGAGCGGCTATGAATTCCTCGAAGAGGGCAATAACGGTAAGGCCAACATCCAATTTCGCAGCGCGCTTAAAATTAATGAAGACCATGTGCCGGCGCTGCTCGGTCTTTATGAGATCTATGAACGTAAGAATGAGTTCCGTCGCATGTTCGCGATGCTGCAGCGGATCTCGCGGGTCGATCCGACGAATACGCGCGCGCGCATCGACTTAGCGAAGCTGCATCTCTTGTCGGGGGATGAAACAACGGCGCTGGAACGTATCGATGAAGCCCTCGCGATTGACCCCGAGGATGCTGAGGCGATCGGCGTCAAAGCGGCGATCATGTTCCGTTCATCAAATCGCGATGAAGCCCTGGCGCTCGCCCGCCGCGCCCTGGCGATAAAACCCGCTGTCGAAGAAGCGGTCTCCGTTATCGTCACCGATCATATTCAGAATGAAGAATACGAGCCGGCGCTTGCAGAGCTTGACGCGGCGATCGCGGTTAATCCGAAAGCGTCGGTCCTGCATTTATTGAAAGTGCAGATCTTCAATAAACAGGGCCGCGCCGGTGACGTCGCGGCCGCCTATGCGCGGCTGATCGATGAGTTTCCTGAAGAGTCAGGGTACCGACGTCTTTACGTATTGGAACTCTACAAAACTGAACGCTACGCTGAGGCGCGCGAACAGCTCATGGTCGTCACGGAGCTGTTGCCGGATGAGATGGACGGATACATGGATGTCGTTCGCCTCGACTATAAAGTTGACGGTGAAGCGAAGGCGCGCGAGACGTTCCAGAGCTTTATTGACGCCCAGCCCGAGAACGCTGAGATGAAATTCGCCTATGCGTCGTTTTTGCGTCAGCTCGGCGCCGATGAAGGCGCGCGCGGCGTTTACAGCTCTTTGCGCAAAGACGATGAGGACGCCGTTGTTTTAGAGGCGCTCAATGAAATCGCTGCGATGGATTTGAAGGCTGATGACCGGGCGAGCGCCGAAGCGATCATTGCAGAGATATTAACCCGTGACGAGCGCAATTCCGGCGCCTTGTTAAAGCAATCCAGCTTAAAAATTGTCGACGGCGACCTTGAAGCGGCGATTAATGATTTGCGTCTTGTCCTCGCTGATGCGCCGGAATCAAGCCAAGCGCGCCTGCTCATGGCGGCGGCGTTTGAAAAATCCGGTCAAATCGAAGCCGCCGAAGGGCAGTATGCGGAAGCGTTCGACAATGCAGCGTCGAAGCCGCAAATCGGCAATGCTTTCGCTCGATTTTTGGTGCGCAACGGTAAGATCGATCGCGCCGAGACGGTTTTGACGGAAGCGTTGTCCGTAAACGGTTCGCATGAGGATAATTTGAAACTTCTGGCGGCCGTTCGTCTGCAACGTCAGGATTGGCGTGGTGCCGAGGAAGTCGCGGAGATTCTTGGTGAAATTGAAGAGGATGACGTCGTCGTCAACCGCATTCTCGGCGTCGCTTACTCTGGATTGAAGGATTACGCCGGCGCGATCGAAGCGCTCTCCAACGCGAATGACAACAGGCCGTTGGCGAGCCGTCCTTTGGCGACGCTCATTTCCGCCTATGTTGAGGCGGATCGCCATGACGAAGCCGAAACTTTATTGCGGTCTAATATTGAGAACGATCCGGCCGCTTATGATTCGCGCATGTTATTGGCCCGTGTCCTGACGGACCGGTCGCGTGATGCGGAAGCGAAGTCCGTTTTGCGCGATGCAATTGACGCAGCGCCGACAGAAGTCGCCGCCTATGAGCTTTTGTTCCGCATGTATGTCGCCGAAGGCCGTCTTCAGGATGCTGAGACGCTGATTGATCAAGGGCTCGTCCGCGCGCCGGACAGCGATGGGCTTAACATGATGAAGGCGGATCTTCTTATTGGGGTCGGTCGCGCGGCCGAAGCCTTGCCGATTTACGAGCAGGTGCTTGCGCGTCGCCCTGACGATCTCATCGCGGCGAATAATTACGCCTCGATCCTGTCCGATCAAAAAGATGATCCGGCGAGCTTAGAGAAAGCCGTCGCGGTGGCCGCCGTCCTTAGAGACGCTGGCAATCCGAGCTTTTTAGACACCTATGGCTGGGCGCTCGTTCAGGCGGGTCGGGTGGAAGAGGGCGTTGCTGTTCTTGAAGACGCTGTGTCTCGGGCTCCGAAATTCGCCGAAATTCGCTATCATTTGGGGGCTGCTCAAGCCAAGCTCGGCGAAAAAGACGCTGCGGCCCAAT
Source organism: Pseudomonadota bacterium (assembly GCA_039814575.1). Taxonomy (GTDB): domain Bacteria; phylum Pseudomonadota; class Alphaproteobacteria; order Caulobacterales; family Parvularculaceae; genus MED-G105. The sequence continues at coordinate 106,870 of JBCCAY010000008.1, read as the reverse complement.
CCTTGCGTCAGGCGATAGAAGACTCCGGCGGCGCCGAGAGCGATGTCGCCAAAAAGGCGACGGCGCTTCTGAACGCGCTATAAGCGGGGCCGCCATCGATAACCGGGAAAGCGCGCGTCAGCGCCCGCCGGTTCGGCGTTAAAAGACGGCTGTTCGCATGTACGAAGATTTTTATGGGCTGAGTGAGAAGCCGTTTTCGATCCAACCGGATCCCTCGTTTCTTTATTGGGGACGCGGCCATCGGCTGGCTTATGCGATGCTGGAATACGGCGTGCTTAACCATGCCGGGATTTCAATCGTCACCGGCGAGGTCGGCTGCGGCAAGACGACCCTTATACACCGTCTTCTCGACCAGCTTTCTGACTCTCATACGGTGGCGCTTCTTTCGAACATCCAGCGTGGGCGCGGCGATCTATTAAGCTGGGTGTTGATGGGCTTCGGCCAGCCCTTCCGCGATATGGACCATGTTGAGAAGTTTGCTGAGCTCCAGCGCTTCTTTATCGAGGAGTACGGCAAAGGACGGCGTGTCGTCCTCATTATCGACGAAGCCCAGAACCTCTCCCTCGATATGCTCGAGGAGCTGCGCATGCTCTCCAACATCAACGCCGGCAAGCATCAATTGCTGCAATTGATCTTGATCGGCCAACCGCAGCTCAAGGATCTCTTAAATCGCCCCGATATGTTGCAATTGGCGCAAAGGGTGGGGTCGGACTTTCACTTAACGCCGCTCAATCGCGAAGAGGTCCATGCCTATGTGGAGACGCGTTTAGCGATCGCCGGCGCGGAACGCCCGATTTTTTCGAAAAAAGCGATTGACGTTCTCGCGAAAGAATCCCGCGGCGTGCCGCGGGTCATCAATATTATCGCAGATACGGCGCTGGTTTATGGGTTCTCCGGCGAGGAGCCCGTTATTAACGAAGACAGCATTCGCGCGGTTATTCGAGATAAGAGTAATTACGGCGTTTTTGGCATCGCGAGCGATGAAGACCTTCAGATTACGGAGGGTGACGCTGAGGGGCCGTCTAAGTTCTTGCCCAATGAAGAAAGCGATCGATCGGCGATTGACGGCAAAAGCGCCTCTCGCGACCCTGAGGCGCTAAGAGTTCGCGGAAAAAGCGAGCCCGGGCAACGTGAACCGGCGCTTCATCCAAATTCGACGCATTCCGGCGCTATGTCGGAAAACGGCGTTGCTACTGGGAACGGTTTTGCTGGTAGCGCCGCCATTGGCGATAACCGCGTCCATTCGAGCGGTGCCGTAAGAACAACCGATATTCGAACCGCGCCCTCTTATGAGGCCGGAGAAACCCTTTATCCTGATTTGCAAGCTCCACCGCCGCCGGTCGTCGCCGAGACGGCCATTGACGTTGGGGCCTCCGGCGCGACTGCGGCCAGGAAAGCGCGTATTGCATCGCCGCCTCGTTCGGCGACGTCTCTAAGAGACGGCGTCGACGATCGTCGGCCGCGGACAAGCGATCGCGAAACCGCGGCGGGCGCGGCGGCGGCTCATCCCGTCGTGCGCGACAGCGCCGCAAGCGAAGGACAAGCCAGAGCGGAAGAACACGCGAGCCGACCGGAAGGCGTTGGAAAAGTTGCGCTTGTTGTCGCGGCAGAGGCTGGCGCAGCGCTCAACCTACCGGCGGACATGGAAGATCTCACCGTCGTTTTAGCCGTGCCCGCCGTCGGCTCTGAAGCAGCCGTTAAAACATTGAAAGCGGCTAAGGCGCGCACGTGCGAAATCGTCGGTCTCAACGATCAAAAGGCGAGCGTTGGTCGGGCGCGTAACGCGGCGTATCGACGGTTAAAGAAAATTGCACCAGATACGGAGTTTGTTCAGTTCTTAGACGCTGACGCGCGCCTGGATCCCGATTGGATCGACACGGCGCGCGCCTTTATGGGGCGACGGCCGGAAGTTGCTGCGCTTGAGGGCGTGACGGCCTTTAACGCAGGGACGTATGGTCTCTTCGCTGAGTTGCGCGCGACGGCGACAGAAAAACCGGACGGGGGCATTTTGGCGACGGGCTCGACTTTCTTTGTGCGAACCGATGCGTTTGAAGCTGCCGGCGGCTTCCGCGGTGACCTGCCCGGCCTTGAGAGCGAAGACCTTTGCGTTCGGTTAAGGCGGCGCGGCGAACATGTTTGGCGTCTCGACGCGCCGATGGCTGTAAGCGCCCGACCAATGAAGGGCGTTGGCGATTGGTTCGGCGCTTGCGCGACGGATGGGGCGTTTTTCGCCATGGGCGCGGCCTTGCATGGCGCCCCGCCGGAACGCTTTGGCGTACAAGAGCAATCGCGTGCCATTGTCTGGGGCGGCGTATTGCCTTTGTTCATTCTGGCTGCGGCGGGCGTCGCGGCCGGCGCGGCCTATGTGTTCGATTACTATGACTTGATGCCGTATGCGGCGTTGGCGGTTATTTTGTTGGGTGGGTTCACTTATTTCACGGCGATGGCGGCGACGGCCTTTAGACATGGTCCGTTTTCGCCAATGAGCTGGGCGTATGGTGTTTTTTCCGTTCTCGGTCGGTTTGCCGAGTTTGGCGGCGTTCTAAAAGCGTGGCGGGAAGCTGGCACGCGCGCCAAACAGTCCAAAAAGACGAGTTCCTCGCGTCCCTAACGCCGTTCTTCTTGCGCAGGCGCGAAGAGCGTTGGATGCACACGCCTGTCGAGCCGTGCTGACACCCTAACGATGCGTTTGTCGCTGATCGTCAAAATTACAGACCGTTAATGGATGCGGGTTGGGTCTTCATCGACGCCGGACACAGACGCCGCACCTAAGGTTACATTTTCTTCAGGCGATAGATATTATTAAATAGAAACAATCACTTATTTTGTGGATAATGCGGTGTTAAAGTTTCGCTCACAATTCTAAAGCGTCCGCAAGCCTCGCCCTAATCATTTCCATTCATTGTACTTCCATCGAAGCGTCGAAGAGGCCGTATACAGAATAATGGTCTCTTGAAAGAGCGGTTCGAGGGGCGCGTTTCGGCTCTTCGAGACTTCTTGAGCGTTCGTGATTTTTGCGTAAGCGCAAGTGTGGTGATGAGTATGCGTATGAACCCCGCCCGTCCTATTGCAACTCTTTCAGATGACGCTTTGACGATCGAAGATGTCGTCAACGCCGCTGGAAAACGCGGCTGCCTACCCCAGCGAGAGAGCCGCAAAGCAAGGCGGCGAGCGAAGTACGCGGATAAGAAGAATCTCGCATTGCTCGCTGGACTAATGGGCGTTGGTCTTAAGGAAGTCGGCGCCGAAGGCGATCAAGGAATCGACGGACTCGGCGGATCGATCTGTCGGGGACATGCGTCGTGGCGGGGCAATGCATCGAACGATGCGCCGTCTGGAGACGTATCAACGACGTCCGCAAGTCAGTCGGTGAGCCAAAGTGCAGCGATTAGCGGGCGTTCAATCGCTGCTGCGCCCGAAGAGGTAACGTATACGGTCATCGCAGAGTTCCCGGTATTTCGTCGCCGGACGCGCAGTGTAGAACTAGAATTCGATACGCTTGCTGAAGCGGAGGCGTTCGTCAGTGGATGGGAAAGAATCTTTTCTCGCCCACGCTTTCGCCGCTTCGGCGATTTCGACGTCACGATTGTTCCGTCCTCGGTGGAAGAAGTCGTTGCGGCGCCAGCAGCGCCAGAACCAGCCGTAGAGGAACAGGTTGTATCCACCGACGAGCCGACGCAAACCGATCCCAACAGTGAAGAGCAAACCGGCGGCGAAGCGCAAGGCGCGCCGTCGAACAGTGACGACGGCGAAAAACAACAAGACGCCGGCCAAATAGCTTCCGGCGAGGCGGGCGTTGTTGACGGCGCTCACGATCATTCAAATCACGACCATTCTGAACACGACCACTCCAACGATGATGAAAACGGCGGCGCTGAGGGCGCCGTCGGCGCGGACGAAGCGGGTGCGGACGACGATAAGGAAAGCGACGATGAAACAAGCGACGCCGCAGCGAGTGATGAAACCGCCGACGATGAGGACGCTGACGGCGGCGCCGAAGAAGAAGCGGGCCACAACCATGGCGACCACGACCATAGCGCCCACAATGCGAGCGACCAGAACCAAAACAGCCAAACGGCAAATTCCCAGCAGACGGGTTCAGGGGCGTCGGTAGCCGCTTCGGCGACAAATGACGACGAGCCGTCTGAAGAAATGTCTGCGGCGGATTCCGACGATGACCATAGCGGCCATGATCACGGCATGCATGATCACGGGACGAATTCCGACGCGCACGCCAATCATGCGCACCCTGACGACCCCGCGAAAGCGTCTGAGCATATGGCGCTCTTGGACTTGGTGCCCGTCGCCGAGGCGACCCATGTGGCGGTGAGCGACGGATCATGGTTCGACCCATCCACTTGGGCCGGCGGCGAAGTGCCGGGCGCGGGCGCTAAGGTGGTTATTCCTTCGGGCTATACGGTCTTATATGACGGCGAAAGCCCCGCCTCCCTCTTCACGGTGCGCGTTGACGGCAAGCTCGACTTCGCCACTGATGTGGGCACCTTCATGGAGGTCGACACGTTTGTTGTTTCACCGTCCGGCGCATTGACGATCGGCACGGCGGATAATCCCGTAGACCCAGATGTTTCGGCCGTCATTTCGATCGCTGACAATGGCGATATCGACGTCGCCTGGGATCCGAAACTTCTCTCTCGCGGTTTGATTTCCCATGGTTCAGTAGAAATTCACGGGGCGGAGAAAGAGAACTTCTTGAAAGTCGCCGCCGATCCTATGGCGGGCGATACATCGCTTACGCTCGACGGCGTGCCTGAAGGCTGGCAGGTGGGCGACACCATCGTCCTTACGGGCACCCATTTAACGGCGGTTCAATCTGACGGCACGCGCTCCCTTGAGACCGGTAAAACACAAGACGAAGAACTCATCATTACTGGCATTGATGGGACAACGATCTTTTTTGATCGTCCCTTGCAGTACGACCATGACGGCCCGCGCGACGATCTCAAAGCATATGTTTCGAACCAAACACGCAATATCCGTATCGAGACGGAAAACGGCGACGCGTTGCCTGTGCATCAACGCGGGCATGTCATGTTAATGCACTCCGACGATATCGACGTACGGTATGCGCAGTTTGACGACCTTGGGCGGACGGACAAGTCGGTTCGGTCTGTCGACATCAGCGACGTGGAGAACGTCGCAGCCGACAGTAATGTTCAGGGACGGTATGCGCTTCACATCCACCGTTCCGGCGTCGGTCAATTGGATGATCCGGCGATGATTGTCGGCAACACGGTGAATGGCGTTGTTGGGTGGGGCATAGTCCACCATGACTCCCACGCGGTGATCGCGTCCAACAATGTGTATGATATTGTCGGCGCCGGCTTTATCGCTGAAGCTGGCAATGAAACGGGGCGGTGGGTGGATAATATCGCTATCAAGGCCTTTGGCGTCGATCAGTTGACGAAAGACGGCGCGGACGTTGACGCATTTGACCTCGGTCGCAACGGCACAGGCTTCTGGTTCCAAAGCCGCATGGTTGAAGCGGTGGACAATGTCGCTGCCGGCATGCCGGGCGGCCAAGGGTTTGTGTATTTCTCCCGAGGCACTGATCCGTTTGACTCAAAAATCGACCCAGCGACATTGCAAAATCCGTCGATCATGACGGACGCTGACTTAGGAGACACGGATCACGCGCCAATCGCGATTTTTAGTGGTAACGAAGCGATCGCCGTGGAAAAAGGGTTGGAGGTCATCAAAGGTTCGCCGGAGCAAAACCATGACGCTCGTTCCATTATTTCAGACTTTACGGCTTGGGAGACGAAATACGGCGTTCGGGTTGAGTATACGGGGCATTATACGTTCAAAGATCTCGATCTCGTTGGGTCGGATTTAGAGTTCGCCGGGGATATGCAGACCTATGGCGTATTCATCGGCAATCAGACGATCGATATGGCCTTTAACGGCGCCACGGTCGACGGCTTTAAGACCGGGTTTTATACGGAAAAAACGCTCGTCGGGCAGGATGGATTTGACCCTTCTGTCGACCCGTTTAATTACGTATTCATTGATGTCGATGTCATCGGCGCTGAAACCGACTTTAGCCAACCGTCGGCCTCGGATATTTTCCTAAATTCGGACCAGTTGGTGGAGGGGCGTCTTGATTATGATCCGACATATGACGGTGCGCTTGACGCAACAGTCTTTCGCGACGGCGAGATCTGGATTTATTTTCCAGCGGAGAAAACCGACTCGGTCGGGTCAACGCAAGTATCGAGCGACGAGAGCCGAATTTCCATTTCTAAACAGCGCCTCGCGAACGCCATAAGCGATCACGGGTATTGGGAGGGCGAAGACGGATCGCTCGTTACTGTCGTTGAACAGGTCGTCGCCGATCGTGCGACGGGCGAACCCATACAAATTGGCGTCGTTGTCGACCTCGGACCGGACCTCAACCCCTTCAATTGGTATTGGCGCAACGATCCTGAACCGCCGACGTTCAATGGCGCTTTTGATCCGTCGAACGCGGGGCCGACGCTTGTTGACGATGCGGTCACAGTGGCCGCCGGCGAAGAAATCACGATCGACGTTTTGGCGAACGATTCTGATCCGGACGGCGGCGTTCTAGAGCTAAACGGTCTGTGGTCGGAACGCGGATCGGTTCGCGCCAATGACGACGGTACGGTGACCTATGTCGCTGACGACTCATGGAGCGGTGAAGACGTTTTCCGCTATTTCGTCGACGACGGCCAAGGCAATTTCGACTACGCGACGGTTGCAGTGACGATTGAAGCCTAAGTTTCTCGACGAATAATTGTCCCTAGGATGACCTATTGAAGCGACGCCGTCCATTCCGCCTTCACGTCAGGGTCCGGCTCATGGCGGGCGTGCGTATCCCTGAAAGGCGCGATTTCTCTTTCCGAGAGAAGCCGGCGCATCGCCCAAACGGCCGCAGCGCGCACAAGAGGCGACGGGTCTATCAGCCTCGCTTGCGTTGACGCAGCGAGACTTTTGTCGCCGGAGTTGCCAAGAGCAATCATCACATTACGGATAAAGCGGTCACGCCCCGTCCGTTTCACCGGCGTTCCGGCGAAAAGTGTTCGAAAGTTTGCGTCATCGAGGTCGGCAAGATCGGCTAGGGTCGGCGCCTTCAAAGCGTCGCGGGCGTGCAGTTTCGTTTCTTCTGCTCGCTGCGCGAACTTGTTCCAGGGGCAGACGGCGAGACAGTCATCGCATCCATAGATACGGTTGCCGATCGACGTCCTAAATTCCCGTGGAATGTGCCCCTTATGTTCGATCGTGAGATAGGAGATGCAGCGACGGGCGTCGAGTTTGTAGGGCTCGGGGAAAGCGTTCGTCGGACAAATGTCGAGGCACGCCGTGCAGGCGCCGCAATGGTCCGCCTCCGGTGTATCCGGCGTAAGGTCAAGGGTTGTGTAAATCGACCCTAAGAACAGCCAAGATCCGAAGTCGCGTGAGACGAGATTGGTGTGTTTTCCCTGCCAACCGAGGCCGGCGGCTTCGGCGAGTGGTTTTTCCATTACCGGCGCGGTGTCTACAAAAACTTTCACCTCGCCGCCAAAATCGTCAATAACTGCGCGCGCGAGGCGTTTCAGTCGTTTCTTGACGACGTCGTGATAGTCTTTGCCCTTTGCATAAACCGATATCGCGGCTTTTTCTTTATGCTGAAGAAGCTCCAAAGGGTTGTCGTCGGGGCCGTAATTCTGCCCAATCATAATAATAGAGCGCACTTCCGACCAAAGCGTTGAAGGATCGGCCCGCTGCGCGGTGCGATCCGCCATCCAACTCATATCGCCATGGCGGCCGAGCTTCAGGAATTCCGAAAGGCGGGCGGGGGCGTCTGGAATAGCGCTTGGCGATGTGATGCGCGCCGCGTCGAAGCCGGCGCTTAACGCCAAGCGTTTCACCGCCGCGCATCGCGTGTCAGCCGCGCTATCGGCGTTCGTTTCGGCGGCGTTGGATGGCGGCGGCGCGCTGGACATGTATTTGATTATAGCGGCGAGCGTTCGCGATGCGAAAGCCTAGATTTCGTTGAGCGCTTAACAACCGCAATGGCGATCAAAAGTCGGGGTTTTGGTAGTGGCTGGCCGGCGGCGTATTCGCGAACCGCTCTTCTAATACTTGGCGAAAGGATGGGCGGCACTTCATCCGTGCATACCATGCTTTCACGTCCATCAATCCGCCAGCGTCGTTATGGGCGCTGGTCCATGAAATATCGCCGAAATAATCAAGCGTAGAGAGGCGGGCGGCGATACTGAAATCCGCGAGGGTCATTTTTTCGCCGGCGAGCCAGGCACGTTGCTCCAACAGCCAATTGAAATAATCAAGATGCCATTGCAAGGCGCTGAGGCCGGCGCGGCGGGCGTCCGGTTCAAAGATGTACCGGCCGCCCGATTCAAGGCGCGGGCGCAGGAGAAGCGTGTTGACGTCAGCTTCGAACTTCACTGCGGCCCAAGCGAGAAGACGGCGCACTTCCGCCCGACCCGCCGATGTTTGCGGCATGAGCGTAGCTCCGGGATAGGCTTCATCCAGATATTCAGCAATCGCCGTTTCTGGAGAGATCGAGACCTCGCCGCCCGTTGGCGCTTCGTCGATTAAGACAGGGACGGTTAACGCGGGATTGGCGATGGCGAAGGCCGCCCCGTCTTCGTCGTTCGTCGGCGTTTCAAAGCGGGCGTCGAGCTGTTTTTCCGCAAGCACCAGTTTGATGAAGCGGCTATTTGGATCGAAGGACTGGGTGAAAAGAGTGCGCATAGCGAGGACGTTATCCGCGCTCGCTCCCTGCGACAATAAGGCGATTTCGGCAACTGGTTTCCGAACGCCCCTCGCTGTGGTGTGTCTTTCAACTTAGATCTCGATCCTTCGGCGCTGACCGGTTCTTTGCGCGTTATCCTTAATCGACGCCAGTAATCGACGATAGCAATCAATGCTGGCGCGGGCGTTCGGTTTTGGCGCGTCGACGGGCCTTTCTTCCCTAAAAAAGCGAAACGGCAAGAGACTTGCGATCCTCCTACTGACCGAATCCCGAATTGGGGCGCCGGCGCTGATGTCGGACCTTTGGGAAGAGTCGAGAGTTGAAAAGCTAAGCGTTAACGGCCGAGCGCCTTGGATCGTAGTTTTATGCACGCTGAGATCTATGATGAGAGCATCGATACGCCGACATGGCGGAAGCCCGCGCCAAGGGCGCGCAAGGCGGCGATGGCGCTTTATGCGTGGCAAGATCCCGGTTGGGCGTTCATTGCGGCGGTCTTAGCGGCGACGCCTTTTATAGCGTTGGCGGTGTTTTCGCCGGCGCTTTTAAGCCTAGCGCCGACAACGGCCGTGATTGCGCCGATCGCTGACGCGCGCGCTCTGGAAGCCGGCGTCGCCGGCGCGGCGGGCGAGGCGCAACCGTTCTATCTCTTTTTGCTGATTTTGGCCGACAAATTCGCCGATGCGCCAGGCCGCATCCATTTAGCGGCGAAGGCGATCGCGGCCGTGCTGGCGGCCTATCCGCTCGCTTACTTTGCCTCGGTGCGGTTGCCCATCGCCCAGGCCGTTGTCTTAACCGCTGCGATGGCGGCTTATGTCATCGCGCCGTTTTCCGGTCCGGCGGAAATGGCGCTCGCCTATTACGCGGTTCTTGCCGTTGGTTTTTTGTCGGGGCCTGCCGATGAGAGCTGGGATCGCGCAGTTTTTGAAGGCCTTCTGTCCGGCGGATTGATGTTCGCCTTGTGGACGTTCAACCCGATATTCACGCTGGCCGGTTTTCTGGTGTTATCGGCTTGTCCGTTTCTTACCGGGCAGAACGGGTTGACGCGCTATGTGGGTGCGTTCGCAAGTTTCATCGGTCTTTGCATTGTGGCTGAGTTTTCCGCACCGGGACTAACCATGGCCCGCGCTTCGGCTGCTTCGGCGCTGATCGACGAAGCGGCGCGGGGGCTTTCCAACGGCGCTGGGGTGTGGGGGCTCGCCGGCGTTGCGGTGTCGACGGCGGCGGTGATCGCAGCGGCGGCGGTGTTCGGCGGGCGGGACTATCGTCGTGGCTGGCTCGTGGGCGCGGCGTTTCTCGCTGGTTCTTTAATCGCCGCACGGCTCGCCGGCGCGCAAGCGATGCCGCTCTTCGTTCTCGCTGCAGGGATGGCCGCCTTATCGATCGCCTCGCCATTTTATGACGGCGTTTTCCGCGACCATGACCGGGCGTCGATCGCGATCTCCGGCGTTGTCGCCGCGCTGACATTGTTCTGGACCGCGGCGATCATGACCCAATCGGTCGGCCAGCTCGCCCTCCAGTTTCAGTTAAGCGCCAAGGCTGACGCGACGGCGCGCGCGGCGTTCGGGCTGGTCCATCCAGGCGGGGCGCGCATCGCTGAATGGATCGAGGAGGGACGGTTCACGACGCCGAAAGCGCAGACCCTGTTCGCCACCGCGCCGATCGATCAAACGTCTATGCTCTTAGAGGCTGCGGCGCGCGCCGAGAGCCTTGTCCAAGGCGGGCTTGATGTAGCGATCTTAACCGGCGCCGATACGGCTTGCGTTCTTGTCAGCGCCAAACCGTGCGTCTCAGACGGCAAGGTGGCGGCGACGGCGGCCAATGTGGTTTTCGTGCCGCGTCTCGATCTCGATCCGGCGACGAAAGCGGTGAAAGCGAGCGCCGAAGCTCTTCTTTATACGGAGTTTAAACTTGCCGAGCGCACGCGCGCGTGGGACGTGTGGGTGCGCCGCGGCGTCGCCGTGCCGACGGACCAGGTGCGGTTCGGCAAAGGCCTTTAGCGCTCGACGGTTAGTCGCGTGCGCCCCAAGCGACAAAATGCGGGTTATCGTAACCGCGTTCCACTTTTCCATAGGTGAGGGGCGCATCGGCGTCCAAGCGCATAACGCCGCCGCCCGCCGCTTCCAAAACGGCCTGGCCGGCCGCAGTATCCCATTCCATGGTGCGGCCGAGGCGTGGATAGACGTCCGCCGCCCCCTCCGCGAGCCGGCAGAATTTTAGGGAGGAACCGGCGGCTGTGAAGTCCTTGACGTTGAGATCGGACAAGAAGGCGTCGGTTTCCGGCGAACGGTGGCTGCGGCTGGCGACGGCGATCAACCCGTCGCTCGGCACGGGGCGTGCGGTGATAGGCCGCTCCGCGCCAAGGGCGCCGTTGGCGTCAACGCTTGCAGCGAACGCCCCGACGCCGGCGCGCCCGGCGTAGAGGGTTTCAAGGGCTGGGGCATAGACGACGCCGAGCACTGGCCGACCATTGCGAATGAGCGCGATGTTGACCGTGAATTCGCCGGTTTTCTTGATGAACTCTTTGGTGCCGTCGAGGGGGTCGACGAGGAAAAACGCGTCTTTCGCCGGGTCGTCGAGATTAGGAAGATCGCCAGCCGCCGCGGCTTCTTCGGCGATCACCGGTATTGTCGGCGTGGTTTTCGCGAGACCGGCAAGAATGATCGCCTCGCCTTTTTCGTCGGCCGCTGTCACCGGAGACGCATCGTCTTTCGCGGCGACGTCGAAATCCGTCTGATAGATCCGTAGAGCTTCAACGCCGGCTGCGAGCGCCAGTGAAATAGCGGCGTGCAATAGCGCCTCATCATTAGGGGGCGTCAATGGAGGTGTCCTTATTCGCCGGTCACGCACCGTGATAAGGGGTGCGAGCAAATGCGCCGAAAGTGAAGGCGGTTGTTGAGAAAATACGTCAACGCCCTCTTTAGGCGAGACTTTCTGACAAGAAAAGTCCCGTTGTCCTGCTTGTAGAGGCTCGGCGCGCTGTCGCGGTTATTTGAAGGCGATAATCGTAAAAGCCGCGGCTTGCTTTGGATGCATGCCGCTCGACGGCAAAATTCGGTCGATGATCCAACCGTCTTCTGTCAGCGTCGCTAATCGGCTTTCAAGCGCGCGCGCCGCGGCGGCGGCATAGGATTGTTCGTTAACGAGAATCCCGAGCGGCGCCTTGTCGGCGTCGCGCCAGCTCACAAAGTGCGTTGAATACTGTTTGCTCATTTTTAACCCTTGCCGCCCCGCCTTGTTACGTTCGGCGCTTTTGAACGTTGCTCACCATCACACCCAATGGTTGCGCTTCCGAAACCGATCTTATGGTTTTAACCGCAAAGGCTCCGCCGCAACACTGATTATGCGATACTGCGCGGCTTGCAACAAATGCGCCGCAGAGCGTTCGTCACGGTGGATTGCTGCGGTACGGGTGTTGCAATGCGACGAGAGGAAATGCAAAAACCGATCGTCGCCTAACATTATGCGGCTATCTGACATGGCGGTCATGGGTGGCGATTTTCATGGATTCAAATCGCTATCGGTTGAACGCCATGTTTGAGTGAGTGAGATTGAGTGAGTGAGATTGAGTGAGTATTGAGGCGCCGATGATTGGGATGCGCGAAATTGAACGGAGCTGGCCATGAGCGCGGTTGTTGGCTTCGGGACGGGCCGATCCGCTGAAGGCGATGCGCGTTCTGGCGTTGGCGGTGGGGTCGACGCCGCGTCGACGCCTAGCGTTAACACAGCGCATGTTTCCGCCAGCGATGTTTCCGCCGGCATTCCCGAGGGTGGAATTCATAAGGCCGGCGTTCACAAGACTGGCGTCCATTATTCCGGCGGCACAAATATAGCAGATGCGCCGCATCGCGGGCGACAGCCGATCGCGCGCGCAGTGTATGGCGACCTTATTCAGTTTGCAGAATTTATTCTGATCGTCTTGCTGTCCGTCGGCATCGCCTATTTTTACCATATCGAAGTTTTGATCGTCGATTTCGACGCCCAACTCTATACCAGCGCCGGCATTATCGGCGCGACGGGCGTTACGGCTCTTTTACGGCGCGACGGTTATTACGAATTTGGTCGCTTGATCGCCTCTGGGTCGTCTGTTCGCGCGGTTCTATCTCGCTGGATGATGGTGATCCTGGGGCTCATCGCCTTTGCTTTCACGCTAAAAATCTCCGACGCGTTTTCGCGGTTTTGGTTATTCACATGGGCGGCGACGGCGTGTCTTTCTATGATGGTCGTTCGCGTTGGCGCGGCGTACTATTTACGTCAAGCAGCCCGGGCCGGCGGCGTTTTCGGTCGCCGCGTCGCGGTGATCGGCGATGCGGATTGCGCTGACCGATTTGTTGAGCAGGTCAAAGCCTCCGATGCGGCGATCACAATTGTCGGCGTGTTCCCCCATGATTGCGCGGCCGACGACCCCGCGGCCGATGATAGAACCTTTCAGAGTTTAGAGAGTATGGCGCGCGCCGGCGCCCTGGAAGATATCATTGTCGCGGCGCCGACAACGGCACACAGTGAAGCGTTGAGCGTTTTGACCGAACGTCTTTCTTCTTTGCCGGTGTCCATTGCGATCGCGGCCGCAACGTCCTGGATGGATCATCTCGGCGGCGAGATGGTCCGAATCGGCGGCGCGCCCGCCTTGACGCTTTACCGGCGTCCCTTGGAAGGCTGGGGCGGCTTTCTTAAGACGATTGAAGACTGCGTTCTGGGGCTGGTGCTCTTCATCGTTGCATCGCCGATCCTCGCCGCCTGTGCGATCGCTTTGCGGCTGCAGGGGCAGGGGCCGATCTTGTTCGTGCAGAAGCGTCACGGCTTTAACAATGAGGTCTTCCGCATTTATAAGTTCAGAACCATGACGGTCGCTGAAGACGGCGACGTCGTGCGCCAGGCGACGGCGGGTGATGCGCGAGTGACGAAAGTCGGGGCTTTTTTGCGGAAGTGGAGCCTTGATGAACTGCCGCAGCTCATCAATGTCCTAAAAGGTGAGATGTCCCTTGTGGGGCCGAGACCTCATGCGCTGGCGCATAACGACGCCTATGCGAAGACCATCGAAAACTATTCCGGACGCCATAAAGTGAAGCCTGGCATCACCGGTTGGGCGCAAGTCAACGGCTATCGCGGCGAAACCTCTGAAACGCATCAGATGGAAAGCCGTTTTCGCTACGACCTCCAATATATCGATAATTGGTCACTGTGGTTTGACGCCAAAATCTTGGTCATGACGGTCCGCGCCGTTTTGTTCCCCGAAAACGCCCACTAAACGTCCAATTGCGCCGGAAGATCGCCTCTTTTGAGGATACGATCATCACAAGCCCTAGAATTCAGATAATCGGGGGCGCTGAGCATCGGGACCCAGCAGATCGGAGCGCAGGGGAAATGCGCTGACGAAAAGCTGGCTTTTGCCGCGGCCCTTCGCTAGGTCGAGCGTTGCGGCGCAAGGCGCGTGTCACATTCGATAAACGGGAAGTTCCAACATGAGAGTAGCGATCGTCGGGACGGGATATGTCGGTTTGGTGTCCGGCGCTTGCTTCGCTGATTTCGGCCACACTGTCATTTGCGTCGATAAAGACAAGTCGAAGATTGAAGCGCTCGAGCGTGGTGAAATTCCGATTTACGAGCCGGGCTTAGACGCGCTTGTGGCGGAGAACGTCCAAGCAAAAAGACTGTCCTTCACCGATGATTTGACGACGGCCGCCGCCGGCGTCGATGCGGTGTTCATCGCCGTCGGGACGCCGTCGCGTCGCGGCGACGGCTTTGCGGACCTCTCTTATGTCTACGCAGCGTCAGAAGAGATCGCCCAAACGTTAGACGGCTACACCGTCGTGGTGACCAAATCGACGGTTCCGGTGGGCACTGGCGGCGAGGTCGAGCAGATTATTCGTCGAGCCAATCCGAATGCCGATTTCTCGGTCGTGTCCAATCCTGAGTTTTTGCGCGAGGGCGCGGCGATCGATGACTTTAAACGTCCCGATCGCGTTGTCGTCGGCGCGGAAGATGAACGCGCGCGCGAAGTGATGCGCGAGCTTTATCGGCCGCTATACATCAATGAGACGCCGATCCTGTTTACGAACCGCGCCACGTCAGAGCTGATTAAGTACGCCGCGAACGCCTTTCTCGCGACCAAGATCACCTTCATCAACGAAATGGCGGATTTGTGCGAGAAAGTCGGCGGCGACGTGCAAGAAGTCGCCCGCGGCATTGGCCTCGACAAACGTATTGGATCAAAGTTTCTTCATGCAGGGCCAGGCTATGGCGGCTCGTGTTTCCCGAAAGACACCCTGGCGCTTGTTCGCACCGCGCAGTCGGCCGGCGCGCCCACGAAAATCGTGGAAGCCGTCGTGGAGATTAATGATCGGCGCAAGAAAGAGATGCATGAGCGTGTCGTCTCTGCCTGCGGCGGGTCGGTGAAAGGCAAGACGATCGCTGTTCTCGGACTTACATTTAAGCCGAATACGGACGATATGCGCGATTCTCCGTCACTCGACATAGTGCCCGCTTTGCAAGCCGGCGGCGCGCGCGTACAGGCGTTTGATCCCGCCGGCATGGAGGAAGCGAAGAAGCTTTTGTCCGACGTTGAATATTGCGATGGGCCTTATCATGCGATGGACGGCGCCGACGCGGTATTGCTGTTGACGGAGTGGGATGAGTTTCGCGCGCTCGATTTCGATCGCGCCAAAGAGCTTCTAAAAGCTCCGATTTTTGTTGATTTGCGCAATGTCTACCGCGCCGCGTCGATCCGCGATCTTGGTTTTGTCTATGAATCGATTGGTCGCGATTAAGCGACGTATTCACGCCGCCTGCAGTTTGCGCAAAACATCTGAGGTTTTGCCGCGGCCGGGCGACGAGGGGTCGGCCACAATCCCGATGCGATCGAACAGGTCCGCGGACACCACCGGCGCTTCGGAGCGGAAGGTGGTTTGCCCGTTCTCATCCACATAAATAACGAAGAAGCCGCTTTCCGCCGCCATGGCGTGGCGCAAGAGGTCCGGGTCAAGCCAATCGATTTCTTCGCCGTTTTGCCGCGGCGCCTCGTCGCCATAAAGTTCGATCACGGTGAGGTCTTCGCGGATGATGAGTGCGATGGCGGGCTTCAACAATCGGCGTTGCAGACGACAGGCGGGGTGATCCGCTGACGGACCGATAATGAATAGCGTCTTTTGCGGCGAGAAGCGTTTTAAATCGTTCTTCGTGAAGGGGCGCGGCGCTGCGGGCATGGCGATCGGCCCGCGACCGGCCATAGCGGCGATCAATCCGAAAACGATGCAAACGGCGATGATGACGAGGGTGACGCCCATGACGTATCTTTAATCAAGCTCCCTTGCGAGAAATTTAACGGCTCTTCATTGCCTTGACTGATGCCGTAACCGATCATTCCTCTGGTTAACAAGTCTTAACGCCCACAATGGCCGCCAACAGCCGGCCTTTTGACGCTTCGTGATTATTGAATTGGCAAGTTCCATGCCGATTGCATCGCCGCAGCATCGCCAGCGAACAGGTGCGCTTATTTGTCCGTTTGATTGGCGGCCTGCAGCGTCTCGTCATAAAGCCCTTGCGGATAGCGTCCGCCGCGATAGGCCATAATGGCGCCGATGGCGCCCATCGTGATCCCGACGCCGATGAACGCGATTTGCGGCGATAAGCCGGTGCGGGTGATGAAGAGGATCGACAGCGAGCCCGGGATTGCGAAAAGCGCATTAGTAAAGGCGCTCGCCGCCATGATGCGCGCTCGGACGGGCGCTGGCGCCCGCCGCTGCATCGCCGCTTGAAGGGGCGCGATATAAACGCCCATGAGGGCTGACGTCGCGACAAAGCCAAGGGTGACGAATATTCCTTTCGGGGTCGAAAAGAGATCCTGCACGCCGAAGGAACCGTCGCCCGGTGTGTTTCCGTCGCTAACGACAACGCCAAGGGCGATGCTGAGGGCGCCGGCGGCGAACACCGCGCCCGTTGACGCTTTGAGGCCGGAGCGTCCTTTCGCCATGCTGGCGGCGATCATCGCGCCAAGTCCGGCGCCGACGGCGAAAAGGCCGTTCAGCGCCGTCGCCACATTGGCGTCCGCGCCGAGCGTGTCGCGCGCGAACAGCGGCACGAGCACCGTCACCGCCGTCGAAAGCAAATAGAAAACGCCAACGCCCAAAAGCGCCGGCGCCACGCCAGGGGCGTCCGCCACCAATTGGAACATGCGCCAGGTTTGCGCTGGGGCGTTGAAGCTGAGCGGGAGGTCCGGATTGTTAGCCGCCGCCTCCGGCGCCCGTAATGACGCAAGCCACCCCAGCACTGCGGCGATCACCAGAACGACGCCCACCCGCGCCGGCCCGCCCGGCTGCGCGATGAGATAGCCGCCGACGCCGTAGCCCAGAAGAATGAATGTGAAGAGCCCTGCGTTGCAAAGGCCATTGCCGCGCACGAGTTCGTCGGGCTTTAGGTATTTGGGCATGGCGCCGACCCGCACCGGCGAGAAAAAGGCCGACTGGGCGCCCATCGCGAACAGCATGGCGACCGCGAACAGGCCGTTGCCGGTAATGAACGCCGCCGCCGCTGCGACCATTAGGACGATTTCGGTCGCTTTTGTGCGGCGAAACATCATTGACGTTTCGTACTTGTCCGCCAGCTGCCCGGAAACCGAAGAGAAGAGGAGAATGCCCGCCGGCAAAAGAGCGCCGATGACGGGGATGGAATCGTCGGCGTTTGCGAAGCCTGGCACGATGATAATGCCGAATGAGATGCCGATCAGCAGCGCCTGGCGCAGCACATTGTCTGCGAAGGTGCCAAGCGACAGCGCGGTCCACATGGGCCAAAACCGGCGCTGGAAGAAGAGCGGGCCGGCGTTGGTCGGTGTGGACTCTGTCATAAACGGCCTCAATCCCTGGCGCGCCGCCTTTACTTGGCGGTCTCAAAGAACATACGGCCCGGGCCGCACGGGAACGGCTGCTTTAGGCGCACGACCCTGATAGTGCCGTTTTCGTCCATGGGGGTCGAGGCTGAAAAAGGGGTCTTTGGCCTGTTCGCAGTGTTGGGCCTTTGGAGAATGAGCTTTTAGGAGTGTTGCCGTCGAACGTGGTGAATGACCTAGAAACGATTTTGGCTAAAAGAAAATTCATTTGCAGCAAGTCATAATGCACTGCACTCCCGCGCAAGAATTGTTGGGTTTCACACCAAAACGAACGGCCTGACGGCTGGGGCTTGCAAAAAGACCCGTCCGCCCAGCGCGTTTTATTGGTTTGTGCGCCGGCGCGCTTGGCCGATGGCGATTGCCGGTTACGATTGCTGGTGGCGATTGCCGGCGACCATTGAACGAGGAAGACGAGACGAATGAGGAAACAAACGGCGTTAAAGACTATCGTGCTGTGCCTTGGCGCATTGGCCGGCTCTTGTGTTGGCGCCGCCGCCGCCGCCGCCGAAGACGCCGCTGACGCCGCTGACTCCAAAGTGCCAAAGGTGGAGGCCTCCGCCGAGGCGGAAAAACCCGTTGACGCCTCGGCGAACGCTGCGGCCGATGAGCCGCGCGGCGACCCGATTATCCTTGGCTATCTGGAAAATGTGTCGGTCGGCGATTTGGGGCTCGCCATGAAAGGCAAGCTCGACACCGGCGCAGACACAAGCTCGGTCTACGCCCGCGACATCGAGCTGTACGAACGCAATGGCAAAGACACCTGGGTGCGGTTTCGGTTGGTCGGCAATGACGGCCGCGCTATTCGCTATGACCAGAACGTCGTGCGTTTCACCCGCATTAAAGACAAGCGCGGTGGCTCGATCCGCCGGCCGGTGATCTATTTGCCGCTCTGCGTCGGCGGTAAGCGCGGCAACGCTGAACTTAATCTCGCGGACCGCTCGCATTTTGACTTTGACATTCTGATTGGCCGTGAATTCCTCGCCCATCGGATTGTCGTCGATTCCGGACAATCCTTCGCCGCGGCGCAATCCTGCGATCCCGAAACAGACCCTTCCGAAGAGGGCGCGGCGGGTGTGAAAGACGTATCGCTGCAGCCGGGGCTCGACGGCGCGGCGCCGCGCCCGGAGCGAGGCATAGGAGAGGGCGATGACGTCTAGCGTTCGTCAAACCCTTCTGATCGCCCTCCTGCTGATCGGGGGCGGGCTCGCCATTATGGCGACGAAGGTGACGCGCTACGACTATCCCTTGACCCCCGGCGTTGAAAAGACGCTGTGGGATTTTGAAGTCTATATGGAATTTCAGGGCCGGGATGAACCGGCGCGGATTGACCTCTTCTTGCCGACCATCATGGAAACGCGCGCCGTCGCTGGCGAGCAGTTTTATAACGGCTCTTTCGGCATGACCCTTGTCGCGGATTCCGTGACCGGCAATCGCAGCGCCGTTTGGTCTTACCGCTATCCCAGCAACAAGAAAGTGCTCCGTTACGCCGCCGAAGCTGAGGGCGAGCGCCTCGCGACGCCCCTGTCGGAGAGCTTCAACGCGATCGTCGCTGAAGACATTCCGTTTGAAGAGAATGTCGTGAAACGCCAGGCGTTTATCGTTTTCTTGGCGAGCCTAAAGCGGCGTTCGTCTGATGACGTCACATTCGTCGATCTTGCCTTGCGGTCAATCTTTGACGGCGACAAAGCCGCTGGCGAGGACGCTGATGAGATCGATGCGCTTCTCGACGGGTCGTCATCATTGACGGCGCGCCTTGAGCTTGCGCGTCAAACCTTAGCGGCGCAGAAAATCCCGGCGCGGATCGCCAATGGCGTTTACCTGACGGGCGGCGGCAAGCGTCGCGCCGATATCTCGAATTGGCTTGAATACCGCCTGGCGGAGGAAGACCGGCGCTATTTTCCGTCGGGCGATCCGAAGCGCTTTTTGACGATTTGGCATGGCGGCGAGCCACTGGTGCGCTCGCGCGGCGTTGGCGAGATGGACTTGCAAATTGGCCTACAGGCGCGCTCAGGCGCGGCTGTTGCCCTTGCCGACGCTTCAAGCCGCGCCGACAGCCCTTTCTTGAGTTTGTTTAGTTTTGGCGCGCTGCCGGTGACGACGCAGCTCGTCTACAAAGTGCTTGTCACGATCCCCGTTGGCATCATGCTATTGGTGTTCTTGCGCCAGTTTGTCGGCATTGAGACCCTCGGCACATTCATGCCCGTGCTGATCGGCATCGCGTTCCGGGAAACGGCCCTCCTAAACGGCGTTTTGCTCTTCACAGGCCTTGTCGTTTTGGGGCTTGCTTTGCGGTTCTATTTGGAACGCTTGCAATTGCTTCTGGTGCCGCGCCTCGCCGTCGTTCTCATTTTTATCGTCATCGCGATGGCGGGTGTCACCAATGTCTTAAGCGACTCGAATCAATCGATTGGATTGTCGATATCGCTCTTCCCGATGGTCATCCTTACCATGACGATCGAACGCATGTCGATTTTGTGGGAGGAAGTGTCCGGTTCTGAGGCGGTCAAACAGGGACTGGGTAGTCTCATTGTGGCCAGCCTCGCCTATCTCGCCATGACCAACCAATATGTCGAATTTCTAATGTACCATTACCC
The DNA here is from genome assembly GCA_039814575.1 of Pseudomonadota bacterium. GTDB lineage: Bacteria > Pseudomonadota > Alphaproteobacteria > Caulobacterales > Parvularculaceae > MED-G105. The sequence continues at coordinate 86,664 of JBCCAY010000008.1, read as the reverse complement.
CGAATTACTTTTCGTCTTAATGGGAATTTGCCTATTGATGGGGCGTTATACGGGTCTTCGGATGAGCGAAGCCTGGCGTTTTCGGGAGCTTGCGCGTTTGTAATGTTGCGTACCCTGCACACAGTGTTGAAAGGCGGTCTCGCCAAGAACGGGGTGATCGGCGTCAATGAGCGGAATTTGACGCTCATCAACGCCCATAACCCGCGCGCGCTGATGCATCGGGTGAACGACAAGGTCGAAACGAAGGTTTTGGCGGATGCTGCTGATATTCCCAACCCGGCGCTTTACGGCGTCGTGCGCAATGGACGCGATCTTTCCAAGCTTGAAGAGATGATGGCCGCGGGCGGCGATATGGGCTGCGTCATCAAACCGGCCAAGGGCTCCCAAGGCAAAGGCGTTTTGGTGGTCGACGGTCCGCTCATGGGCGGTTGGCGCCTGGCGAATGGCCAACGGGTCGACGCCGCTGCGGTGCGCTATCACGTAACCAATATTCTCTCCGGCATGTACAGCCTTGGCGGCCAGCCCGATGCGGCGATGATCGAATACCGCGTACGGTTCGACCCCGTCTTAGAGCGGATTTGCTTCAAAGGCGTGCCGGACGTGCGGGTCATCGTTTTGAGCGGCGTGCCGGCGGCGGCCATGGTGCGTCTGCCGACCGCGGCGTCCGACGGTAAGGCTAATCTCCACAGGGGCGGCGTCGGCGTCGGCGTGCGGATCAATGACGGCGTCACGACAAGCGCCATGCAGGGCGATCGCCTGATCGACCGTCATCCGGATACGGGCGAGGCGCTCGGCGACATCGCCATTCCCCATTGGGACGCTATTCTCGATATGGCGGCGCGCGCCTATGACGTCACCGGGCTCGGCTATGTGGGCGTCGACATCGTGCTGGACGGCGATCGCGGGCCGATGCTCTTGGAGCTGAACGGCCGTCCGGGGCTCGCGATCCAAATCGCTAACCGCAAGGGGTTCCGTGAGCATTTGGCGGCGATCACCGCGCTAAAGATCGAGAAGCGGGACGTCGCGACGCGCGTGCGCTTTGCAAAGCGGCTTTATGAGACGTCGTTCGGCGTTGTCTCGTCCGACGACGAAGCCGCTGCCGGCGCCGTTGTCACGCAGTTGCCGAACAAGACGCCGGCCGCCGCTGAAGCCGCTTAGCGGCTGGGTCGGTTCTGCTTCGATCGCCGGCTGGTTTTCGCCCTTTTCCATCCTTCGAGACGCAGAGCTTTGCTCTGCTCCTCAGGATGAGGGACGGCTCCTTCGACATAGGCCTATGCCCTCATCCTGAGGAGCGAAACATCAGTTTCGCGTCTCGAAGGATGGCGAGGGGCGAACACGGCCATGCTTACGCCGCCTGGCGCCGATCCATCTCCCAAATACACCCGTAACGGTCGGTTTTCCTCGCCGTCGCACCTTGGTACGGTCCTTGACGAATCGCCGGCGAACGGGAGTGTCCGGCCAAGGGGAGAATCTCCGATGTCGAAGACATGTCACGCGCGCTCGCGCGCCGCTTTTATAGCGATATTGTTCTTAGCCGCCTTTGGCGCATTCAATTTTCAAAGGGCCGTCGCCCAAGAAACGAGCGCGGAAGCCGTTGCCGCTGAGGACGCCATGCTAGTCCTCGACGCCTCCGGCTCCATGTGGGGGCAGATCGACGGCGAGGCGAAGATCTTCATCGCCAAACGGGTCGTCGGCGGGCTTCTCGATCGTCTGCCGGCGGAGCGCCGACTTGGCCTAGTCGCCTACGGCCATAACCGTAAAGGCGACTGCGCTGACATCGAGCAGATCGCCCCCCTCGGCGCTGATCGCGCCGTTATTCGCACCGCCGTTGACGGCTTAAATCCCAAAGGCAAAACGCCGCTGACGGACGCCGTGCAATTTGCCGCGGAACAGCTCCGGTATACGGAAGAAAAAGCTACGGTCATCCTTGTCAGCGACGGCATTGAAACCTGCGAGCGCGATCCGTGCGCCGTCGGCGCCGCGCTGGAGCAAGCGGGCGTCGACTTCACCGCTCATGTAATCGGGTTCGATGTCGCCGAAGTGCAAGACCAGGCGCAATTGCAGTGCCTCGCGGAAAACACCGGCGGGCGTTACTTGAACGCGTCGAGCGCTGACGAACTGTCCGAGGCGTTGGAAGAAACCGTCGCCGCGCCGACGCCGGAGCCGGTCGTTCGGGAAGCGGCGCTCACCTTGCGCGCCACGGAGCTTTCCGGCGGTCCTATCGTGGAGTCAGGGCTTTCTTGGAAGGTTCAACAAGCCGGCGGCGGCGATATTGTCTTCGAAGCGAGCGACGCCGGCGTTTCGGAAACGCCGGTCCAGCCTGGCGTTTACGACATTTTCGTCGAGCGGGCCGCCGACGGGCTCAAAGGCGAAGCGCGCACCGTCGAAATTCGCCCCGGCGCACAGAAGCTTGTGACGATTGCGCTGACCTTGTCGTTTGACGCGACGGTGCGATCGGTTCCGGAAACGGAAGCGCCGGTCAGCTCCGAGATCGTCGTTTATTGGACGGGCCCGGATCGCAAAAGCGATTATGTGACGATCGTTGAAAAAGGCGCCCCAGACAATCGGTGGCGGTCATACAAATATACGTCGACCGGCAACCCTTTGAAGCTACGTATGCCGACGGAAGTTGGCGACTATGAAGTTCGTTATGTGCTCGGCCAACCGCCGAAGGTGCTCGCGCGTCAGGCGATTAAAGCGGCAGCGGTTGAAGCCTCGCTCGAAGCGCCCGACGCCGTCGCGGCTGGATCGGCGTTCACCGTCACCTGGCAAGGACCGGGGTATAGCGATGATTGGATTACGATCGTTAAACCTGACGCCGGTGATAAAGCGTATACGGATTATGCCTATCCGCGGGAGGGTGATACGGTCAGCTTAAAAGCGCCGCTTGACGCCGGCGTTTATGAATTGCGCTATGTTCAGGCTGGTCGGAAAGTCATTGCGCGGCGTCCGATAATGGTGGGCGCCGTGGAGGCGAGCGTTTCCGGCCCTGAAACCGCGCAAGCCGGAACCCGCCATCCGATCAGTTGGACAGGGCCCGGCGCTAAGGGCGACTGGATCACGATTGTTAAGCCTGATGACGATCCGCGGCGCTATACGGATTACGCCTATGTGAACAAAGGCAATCCCCTTGTGCTTCGCATGCCCTTAGAGGCCGGCGATTATGAGCTGCGCTATGTGCAGAACGGCCGCAAAGTCATCGCCCGCCAAGCGATCGTGATTACTGCGGCTGAGGCGAGCCTTGACGGGCCCGCGAGCGGGCCGGTCGCTTCTAGTGTGGCTGTTTCTTGGACGGGGCCCGATGAGAAGGGCGACTGGATCACTGTCGTCAAGCCGGATGAGAGTGAGCGGCGGTATACGGATTACGAATATACGAAGAAGGGTAATCCGGTGAATTTGACCCTGCCGGTGACGCCCGGCGACTATGAATACCGCTATGTTCTTGATGGTAGGAAGGTTGTGGCGCGCACGCCGGTCACGGTAACGGACGTGACGGCGTCGGTCGACGGACCCGCAAGCGTTGCGGCCGGGGCTGAGTTCACCGTGTCATGGGAAGGGCCCGGCTACAACAATGACTGGGTGACCATCGTCAAGCCGGACGCGGGTGAAAGGGCGTATAAAGATTATAAATATGTCCGTCGCGGCCCGGAGTTAACGCTGACGGCGCCGAAAGAGCCGGGGGCATACGAATTGCGGTATGTGCTTGTGGGCAGGCGTGTCATTTTCCGTCAACCGATCACGGTGACGCCGTAATTGCGGCGCCGTCATCGCGTTTTAAGCGATGATGGCGCTCGCGAATTGATCGCAGACAGCACGATGGCGTATCACCGCCGTCGCACCGCTTTTCGGGGCGACCGGAAGCTGGACGGCGCGTCAAGCTTGCCGACTTTAGCGTTTCCTAACGGCGCGCCGCCTACACTTCGCCTAAAAACGCTTCTAGGAACCCTCCCATGCCGCTCGTCCAGCTTATCGTTCTCGCGATCGTCCAAGGGATCACGGAGTTCCTGCCCATATCATCGTCGGCGCACTTGATCCTAGCGCCGCTCTTTGTGGAGAGCTGGGCCGATCAAGGCCCGCTCATCGATGTCGCCGCCCATGTGGGAACGCTCTTCGCGGTGATGGCCTATTTTCGAAGCGAAACAATGATGCTCGCCCGCGGCGGCGTCGACGTGCTGACGCGCAATGCGAGCGCTGACCGTCGATTGTTCCTGTTCGTGCTCGCCGCCAGCTTGCCCGTGATCGGCGTCGGCGGCTTATTGGCGGTGACAGGCCTCATCGACCATTTGCGCTCGCCTTACGTGATTGCGACGGCGAGCATCGTGTTTGGCGCTTTATTGTGGCACGCCGACCGCGCGCCGACGGCGACCGAAGGGTTAGAGCGCATCACCTGGCGTGAGACGATATCGATCGGCCTAGCTCAAACCTTATCGCTTATCCCCGGCACAAGCCGGTCGGGCGTCACCATGACAGCCGCGCGCTATCTTGGCTGGTCCCGCACCGAGGCGGCGCGGTTTTCTATGCTGCTCGCCATGCCCACGATTGCAGCGCTGGGGCTCTTCGCGGGCGTCAAACTTGTTGCGGAGGGCGCGCCGGCGGATATGCAAGCGGCCGCCCTTGTCGCTGGGTTGTCGTTCATTGTCGCGTTCGCCGTCATCGCCGGGTTCATGCGGCTGACGCGGTCGGTGAGCTTCACGCCCTTCGTCATTTACCGGATCGCCATGGGCGTCGCTCTATTCGCGATCGCCGGCCGACTTGCTTAGAGCTTTGTCTCGATAGCGAAACTGATGGCCGACATTGGTTATTTTAGGATTGGGACTTAATGCCGCAGATCGGCAGTTGTCTCCTGGAAATGCTGCGATGCAGTATCAATAGTTCGAGCATCCGGGTTGCGTTGCGCTCTCTGGGGTGTGAAGAAGCGGCCGGCCTAAGGCCGTTGAAATGTTATATTATAGCCATACTTCGAGAGCATAAGGTCGCTAGTCGGGAATTCACGGTTTTCTAGGCATTGCCGCCTAAACTTATCCTAATCCCGGCCTTATTGAATTGGAGGTCCGCTCTATGTCCCATGACCGCGAACCGATTTGGCGCGATGAAGAGCCATTGTCGACAATGTCCCGCAAAGAGTTTGAAGAGCTCGGCGGGCGTCGGCTGGTTTATGTGCGTCCGGTGACGGTGGAGGAAGTTGCGGACGATCTCGTGGACGAAGAATCCGACGCAACGACCGAACTGCCGGACGACGCTGTCCTTTATTCAGTTCATGCCGCAAATGGCGAGCGTATTGCGCTCGTCGGCGATCGGGCGCTCGCGTTCGCGGCCGCGCGCCAGCATGAAATGAACCCCGTCAGCGTACATTAGCGACGTGACGACGTCCCATCAGCAACGCAGCTGATGGGCGTGCGAATTCAAGTTCAAATCGTTACCGAGTACCTTGATACAGCGGCGCGCAAGCATCCTGCTGTGATCGAGAAAAGGCGCGTGGGGCTAAAAGTTCGAGCTTTTATGCCGGCCCGCTGGTCTAAGCGGCGTTAGAATGCTGATCCTGATGGGTGATCGCGAGAATGCCTTCAGCGGTCTCTGCACCGCGCAACGCCTGGCGTACGGACGCCTCACGCATTAACCGAGAGACCTTGGCGAGCGCTTTTAAGTGCGCTGCGGTGGCGTTGGACGGCGCCAACAGTAAAACCACGAGATCCACTGGTTCATCGTCAATCGCCTCAAAATCAATCGCGGCGTCAAGGCGAAAGAAAAACGCCTTAATGTCGCTCAGGCCGTCGATTTTGCCGTGCGGAATGGCGACGCCGTTGCCGACGCCGGTGGAGCCGAGTTGCTCACGTTCCGTCAGCGCTGCTTCGATCACCGTTGCGGCGACATTTGCGCTCAACGCAGCCTTTTCGGCCAACGTGGCGAGCAGGCCGCGTTTGCAGCGTGCGTGAACGTCTACGAAGACGTCCTCAACGCTTAGAAGATCTCTAAGACTCATCATCTCACCAAAGCGATCGGCCGCTTCGCGGCGTCTCGCCCCTTACCCCCAATTTCTCGCCGGCATCCGTGTTCGCTTTTCGTAGCCGGAAGGTCCCTAAAATTTCGTCGCAATGCGCGCCCAGAAAAGACGAAAACCTTTCGCTATCGAAACGGCTCAATCTTTTAAAGCCGATAAGACGTTGGTTGATCCAGCGATCAGAGCTTATAAAGACGGCTTGCGACCGACGTCACGACATTTGGGCCTTGGTCCGGCGCGGAATATCCTGCGTCCCTCGCTCGGCGTTTTAATGTCCAGCTTCTGGGATACGACCTAGTCCTAAACGCTCTCGTCAAGCCAAGCTAATTAACCATCCTCAAATGCGGCTTATTCGCCGGATTCCCTGAGCACGTCTCCCTAGCACGCGATCGGAGAAGTTTGCAGCGACAATTCGCCTAAAAAGCGAATTCCGACCTTATTCGCTTCTCGTCTAGGGGAACGATTTTAAGCGGCTGTTGGATCAATCCAGCCGATATGGCCGTCCCGACGCCGATAGACAATGTTGATGTTCCCGTGCGCGGCGTTCTTGAACACGATTACCGGATCTTCGGCAAGGTCTAACTGCATGACCGCCGCAGACACCGTCATTTCTCTAACTTTTGTGGTGCTTTCCGCCACAACCATTGGATTATCGGCGGGTTCGGCGTCTTCTTCGTCCGGCGTCGGTGCGATGAGATAGTAGGACGCGTTTTCCGCCGGCAGCGGGTCTTTGCCGTTGGCGTGATGGTCTTTCAGGCGCCGTTTGTGTCGACGCACCCGTTTTTCGAGTTTTTCAAGGGCGCTGTCGAAGGCCGAATAGGCGTCGCCGCCTTCATCATGGGCCGCGAGGAAAACGCCGGACGAGAGGTGCGCCGTCATCTCACATTCCACCATATGGCGCTCTTTCGTGAAGGTGACGACCGCCTCCGCGCCGCGTTCGAAATATTTCCGCACGCCCTCGCTCAAGCGCTCACTAACATGGGTTTGCAGCGCATCGCCAAGATCCATGTTTTTACCGCTGATTTGAATGTCCATTGAAACTCCTCACGAAATCCTCGCGTTCCAGGCCTAATGGATGGGGCCTCAGCGGATGCGGGTCGTTATATGCGTGGCGACAGAATGCGCGCGTTGTTAAAGCGCCGTCCTATGGCCGATCTGCGGCGATCCGTCCAGCCGTTTATTTGGCCGGTTTTCCATCAGCCGTTCCCACTCGTCAGGCCGTTGGGAGCGGCGTCTAGATAGCTTTTCTCAGCGCGGCGCGCCGGCGTTGCACCGACGAGGCGAGTCCCAGAGTTTCGCGGTATTTTGCGACAGTCCGACGGGCGATGTCCACGCCTTCCGCCTTCAGGATTTCAACGATTTTATCGTCGGAGAGGATGGCGTCAGGTTTTTCCTCGTCAATGAGTTCGCGGATGCGATGACGTACGGATTCTGCTGAGTGCGCTTCGCCGCCCTCACTCGACGCGATGGATGCCGTGAAGAAGTATTTCAGCTCGAAAAGGCCCCGCGGCGTCGAAACGTATTTATTGGCCGTAACCCGGGAGACCGTCGATTCATGCATTTCGATGGCTTCGGCGACAGCCTTCAAATTGAGCGGTCGTAAATGCTTGATGCCATAGGCGAGAAACGCGTCTTGTTGCCGGACGATTTCTCCGGCCACTTTTAGAATGGTCCGCGCCCGTTGATCGAGGCTCTTGGCGAGCCAGCTGGCGTTGGCGAACTGCTCTTGGACATAGGCGGCGTCTTGATCCTTTTCCTTGCCTTTGTTTTTGGAGATCTCCGCGTAATAGTGCTGATTGACGAGAACTTTCGGCAGCGTGTCGTTGTTGAGTTCGATCTTCCAGCCGCCGTCCGCCGCCTTGCGGATGAAAACGTCGGGTGCGATCACCTGCACATGATCCGCGCCATAGGCGTAGCCTGGTTTCGGATTGAGCGCGCGCACTTCGGCGATCATGTCGCGCACATCGTCTTCGTCCGCCTTCGTTGCTTTCATCAAACCTTTGAGGTCGGCTTTCGCAAGCAGCTCCAAGTGCTCGATAAAGGCGTCCATCGCTGGGTCGAGGCGGTCATTCTCCCGTAATTGCAGGCGCATGCATTCTTTTAAGTCGCGCGCGCCGACGCCGGAGGGGTCAAAAGCTTGTATGAGGTTCAATGTCTCGACAACCGCGCTTTCGTCGGCGCCGAGGCGTTCTGAAATAGCGTCCGTTGTTTCCCGCAAATATCCCGCGTCATCGATGAGGTCGATGATATAGGCGCCCACAAACAGCGTCTGTGAATCGGCGCTGGCGACTTTCAATTGATCGGTTAGGTGATCACGCAGGGAAATATCGCTGGTGTGCGTGTCCGCCGCCTCACGATCGTCGTCGAAGCCGTTCTGCCGATTGCCAAGGCCAGCCCAGTCATTCGTTTTGTAATCGCCCGCCGCGGCGTCGCTTTCTGTGGCGGCGGCGTTGCGGTCGCGATAATCGCCGTCGTCATAGGCGGTGTCGAAGGCGTCTTGGGCTTCGGCGATGGCTTCGCTTTTCGTTAGGTCAAGCGCTTCGCCACCCGCGGTGTCATCGGCGGCGGCGTTGGCGGTCGCATCGTTATTGGCGTCGCTGCTCGCGTCATTATTCTGGGTACGCCGTTCTTCGGTTTCGCCGCGACGTTCAGCCGGCGCGCCGTCTTGTTCGGCGGCGCGCTCCAGGAAGGGGTTCTCTTCCAATTGCTGTTCGATGAAATCGGACAATTCGAGATTCGACAATTGCAACAGTTTGATCGCCTGCTGCAATTGCGGCGTCATCACCAGCTGCTGGGATTGCTTAAACTCTAATTTTGGAGCTAACGCCACACCGCCCCCATTTCTCTATCCGAATTGCTACCGTTGAAACTGATCGCCGAGATATACCCGGCGCACGTCTTTATCCCCGACGATTTCATCGGGCGCGCCTTCGATGAGGACTTGGCCCTCATGGATGATGTAAGCGCGGTCGATGATGTCGAGGGTCTCGCGAACATTGTGGTCCGTAATCAGAACGCCAAGGCCGCGATCCTTCAAATGCATGACGAGCTCGCGAATGTCAGCGATCGCAAGGGGATCGATGCCGGCGAAAGGCTCGTCAAGCAACATGAACGCAGGGCCCGTGGCGAGCGCGCGCGCGATTTCCGCGCGTCGGCGTTCGCCGCCCGATAAGGCGAGCGCCGGGGCGCTGCGAATATGGGTGATGTTGAATTCCGTTAAGAGGTCGTCGATGAGCTGTTGCTGCTTGTCTTTGTTTCTGTGCACGAGTTCAACAACGGCGCGTAAGTTCTGCTCGACTGTCAGCCCCCGGAAAATCGACGCTTCCTGGGGTAAATAACCGACGCCGAGGCGCGCGCGCTGATACATGGGCAGGCGCGTCACGTCGTGTCCGTCGATGGTGATCGTGCCGTAATCCGCCGGGATGAGCCCGGTGATCATGTAAAAACAGGTGGTCTTGCCCGCGCCGTTGGGACCGAGAAGACCGACCACTTCGCCGCGTTTCACGCCCATGGAAACATCGCGCACCACTGGGCGGCGCTTAAAGCTCTTCCCGAGATTTTCCGCGAACAAGCCGCCGCCGCCCTCAATCACGACGGGACGGCGCGCATCAGCGTTCGCCGCCGCCTTGGCGCCGTCTGGCGATGCGGCTGCCTTGGCGGCTTGGGGGTCTGTTGGTGTAGTCTGGTCCATAAGCGCCTCTAGTCTGCCGGCGATCGGTTTATGACTTCATAAGATCGGATCGGGTTCTCAATTTGGCTCAAAGATGACTTTCAGCCCATCTTTCACCCTACTGCCCTGAACGTCGCGAGGAAACGCCCTCCGGCGAAGAGTCTCCCAAAATGACCCGTTGAAACTCAGAGTGTGTCCCAAAACGCTATCATCGCTCGCTTAACGACCGTCTTGTTATGGGGCGCCCTCAGTTTCGGACAGAGTATTTATCAGAGAGCCTCAGTTTAGAGGGCGCGTTTAACGCGCTCGGCGGTTGTAGAACAATGCCCCGATCCGCCGTTCCGCTAAGATTGATTATCGATGCTGTCGGTTTGGAAAATGCCTCGGATGCGTTTGCCTTCTTCGGCGGTGAATTCAAGCCGGCCGGTGTCAACCCAATAGACCAGCGTATTGCCGGTGAGAATTTGCTCTCCCTGGGTGACGATGACGTCGCCCAGCATGGTGATTGTCCGCGCTTCTTCTTTGTAAACCGCCTTATCGCCGGCGATGGTTTCCTCGGTCGTTGCGAAGCGCACCGTTCCCACCGCTTCGATGGTGTCGAGGTCGCCCTCGTCGCCGCGCGTAATGATAAGGCGTTCCGTTGTCAGGATTGATTCCCCTTGAACCGCGCGCACGGACCCGATCCAGGTGGCGACGTTCTCCTCGCTTTCCAGTCGGTCGCTGGTGATGTCGAGCGGTTCGTCGCTGTCGCTCGTTAGTTGCGCTGCCGCCGGCGTCGTCAAAACCGGCATAGTCAAAAGAAGCGAAAGCGCGACGGCGCCCAGCGCTGTGTTCGCCCGTTGGTCTAAGAAGTGACTAAAGCGGCGGATTATTTTTCTTGTCATCGCAGCCGATCCCCAAGGGTGAGTATTCCATTCTTCGGTTTTGCCGAGCAGTCTTCGCCGGTTTTCGCGCTGTCCGGGCTCGCGTCGTCGCTTTCGGCTTCTTCGCATGCAGCGTTTTCGCGGTCCGGGTAAATGCGCGTTTTTACATTTCCTTCGAAGACGACGCGATTGGTTTTGTTATCGGCGTACATACGATCGGCGGTCAACGCTGCGCCGCGCGGACCTTCCCCGGCGACGCCGGCCTCGCTGACCACGGTTTCGTCATCGATCGAAAAGACCGCGTCAGGCGTGTTCAACACATAGGTGTCCTCGCCCAACTGATGCTCGAAAACGACGTCCTCAGTGAGAACCAAGATCTTTGTTTCGTCGCTATAATCGCCGTGTTTGGCCGATATCGTCGAGCGTTTCTTCTCGTCGCCAGAAATCGCACGGGGCGCTTCGAGGGTTACTTGATCTTCCTGGCCCGGAAGTCGGATCGCCGCGTCGGCCGTAATGTCGAACGGCGCCCCGTCGGCGTCGACGCCAGTGAAGTGAGGCCTGGCCATACGCAGTTCTTCAGCTGCGCCGTCAATGTCGGCGAAATCATCGAGCATGACGTCGTCTGCGCCGCCGCGCCCGGCGTTCGCGAGGAAGATAACGACCAGCAAACAGGCGGCCGCTGGAAGCAGAACTTTTAGCCGTTTTACAAGCAGCGTATGGGCCGCCGCCTGCGCCGTCGTGAGGCGCGGCGCCGTCGGTAGATTGTCGAGGCGCGGCGTACGCGGCGTCGCTGCGGTCTCACCGGTTGGATGCGTGGACGGTGGGCGCGGTTCTCCCGTCATCGGCGGCGGCTCCAGAAAGACCACGTCGCCGGCGAGGGGTTTGTTGTCGATGTCGAGCGGCGCAAATCGCGGTCTCGCGGCGTTAGCGCATCATCCTGTTGCATAAGCCTAATTTAATCTCGCGCGCCGCTAAGTCGAGGGCAAAGCGGGCGTTTTCGGTCCCGGCCGTTGCGCCATGGCGGGGCGGGCGGTCAAGAATGGGCGAGAATGTCCACATCTTCCCAGCCCGCAAGGTCGAGGGCGGCGCGTGTCGGCAGAAAATCGAAACAGGCTTGCGCGACCGCGGCGCGGCCTTCCCGCGCCAGCATGACGTCGAGTTTTTCTTTCAGCGCGTGAAGGTGCAGGACATCCGATGCGGCATAGGCGATTTGCGCTTCGCTTAAGGTGTCAGCGCCCCAATCTGAGGATTGCTGTTGCTTTGACATATCGACGCTCAAGAGTTCCCGCGAGAGGTCTTTCAGCCCATGGCGATCGGTATAGGTGCGGGCCAATTTCGAGGCGATTTTGGTGCAGTAAAGCGGGGTCGTCGTCACGTCGAGCCATTGCATGAAGGCGGCGACGTCAAACCGGGCGAAGTGAAAAATCTTCAAAACCGCCGCGTCGGCGAGCAACGCTTTGAGGTTCGGCGCGTCATAGGATGAGCGGTCGAGTTGCACGAGATGAGCGTCGCCGTCGCCGGCGGAAAGCTGCACGACGCAAAGCCGGTCCCGATGCGGGATGAGGCCCATGGTTTCGCTGTCGATCGCGACGCTCGCGCCAAAACTAAGGTCTGCGGGCAAGTCGCCCTTATGAAGATAATTCGCCATGTCCGCTTCTAATACCAAGCTGCATTGACGTCCAACGACGCCGCGCGAAGGCAGGCCTTGTTTTGCAAGGGCTCACCCACGCATGCATGAGTCAGAGTCAATGCAGCGTCGTATAAGACGCGCTGGGCGCTGAGGGCAAGCCGCTCTCTTTTGCGCTGCATATTGCGAGCAGCTCGAAGCGCTTCGCGCTGATCGTTTTTGAAGATATGTGAGAGACAATAAAAAACGGGCCGCCTGAATGTCTCACGTGGGGGGTGGGGCGGCCCGTTTTGAAATTGTTTTGTGCGGGCCGGCGCTGCTCCAACCCTTCATCGACTATGTTTAATGCCGGCACGGCGATCAAGCGCGCAATCCGCGAGAAATAGGGGTTTTAGCTAAATTTCTCGTAATGCGAGATACGGCTCAGCGCATGATGAAGCTATATTTGGGCGCGCTAAGATGCGTAGATCTCTGGCGTTTAGCCACGGATCGCGCGCCTATCTATTGGGCTAAAACGTCTGCGGTTCCCGTCCGCGCCATATCCTGCGCCACATGAAGGGCTTCAGCGAAAAGATGCCGTTGCGCATGGCTGCCGCCAATGCGGCCGAGGTGGGGGGCGGCGTCAGAAAGACGGCTCGCGGCGGCGTCGAAATCTCTTTTTGCGAAAGCAACGCAGCCTTCCGCGGCCGGGACAAGCGCCTCGCGCCAAGCAAGACGCGCTGGGCCTTCTAGATTTTCCGCGTGGGCTTTGAGGCCGGCGAGCATGGTTTCCGCTTCGGCGAAGTCGCCCGCTTTGGCGCCGTGCCGGGCAAGGGCGATGAGATAGTGGATATCATGGAACGGTAACAGCCGTTCTTCGGTGCGCTGACGGATTTGTTCAGTGACCGCCGTCCAGCGATCGCCGACCTCGACGCCGCGCATTTCTAAGCGCCACAACATGGACACCGCGCCAATTTGCTCTTGCGGGAATTCCGGCCAAGCGCCCCAGAGCCGTTCGTCATAGATTGTGAGCGCTTCGTCATACTTTCGCAGCGCTAAATGGAAAAGGGCCGTGTGCCACCAATTATGGTCGCGAATGAAGACGCCTTTGTTCTCCCAGGCGTGGGCGCAGCGTTGCATCCAGCGCGCGCCGTCTTTGGCGCGGCCTTGGGTCTCCATCACATGGGCGACGGCGTGGTGCGCCCAGGCGTCATCAAGGGCGATGCGCGCCGCGCGCACGCCTTCGGCCTCCGCTTCGTCTAGGCGGTGGTTTTGCTCTAGCGCGAAAGCGATCATGCCATGCGTATAGGGACGGTTTTCATGGACGATGCGGGCGCGTTCAGCGAAGCGCAAGAGCGCCTTTTGGTCGCCGATATTGAAGGCGTGGTATTGGCCCCATTTAAGGGCGCACAGATCCGCCGGCCACCGTCGCGTCAAATTGTCGAACAAAACTGCTGCGGCGTGAAAGTCGCGCTTCGCCCAGATAGCGACAGCCTCGCAAAACGCCGTTTCGCGCGGACTTTCCGGGCATGGCGCGGCCTGCATGGCGGTGAGATAGGGTGTCGCGTGCGTCCAGCCTTCCGCGCCTTCGAACGCCATATGCAGGGCCGCCGCATGGGCGTTTAAAAGCGCCGATGCCGGCGCGGCGTCAGCCACAGCGAAGAGATCGCGCAAGGCCGGTCCGTAGGACAAGAACTCATCCACATAGGCGTTATAGCCGCGGGCGCTTTCTTCATCCGCGCCGGTGATCGGCAGGTCGAAGGCGTCTTTTGTGGTGGTCATCAGCGGCGTTCTCTCGGCGTCGGTCGGTATCAGTTTGCAAGGGTTCTAGCGAACCTCTCCCTCACGGCCAACCAACAAGCGTGTGACGACGGTTTCGCGATCGGGTTGGGGCAAAGAAAAACCCCCGCGCGGCGCATGCCAGGCGGGGGTTTATTCGTTGGGGCAGCGGCGACGCTATTCGCGCATAATGCCAAGAATGTTCAGGATGTGGATGAACAGCGTTACGAATGAGCCGTAAAGCGCGAACGCGCCGAAGATAGACGCTCGCTCATTGTTTGCGCCGCCTTGTTGGTAAAGCGACTTGATCATCTGCGTTTCGTAAGCCGTCACTGCGGAGAACACGAGGACGACGAGCACCGACGTCACGAGGCTCGCCATGCCGCTTTCGAAGAAGATCGCGTTAACGACGATCGCCACTAAGAGGCCGATAGAGGCCATGACGAGGAAGCCCGCCATGCCGGAGAGATCACGTTTCGTCGTGTAGCCGAACAAGCTGACGCCCGCGAACACGCTCGCTGTGATGAAGAACGCGCGGTAAATCTCGACCGCGGCGCCAGCCATTTGGAAGCTCAAAAGCATGGGCGCGATGAGCAAGCCCCAGAGGCCCGCGTAGCCCCAAAACATCGCGTGAGCCATGGTCTTCGAGCCCGAGAAGATAACCCGTGGCGCAAACCAGCCGAGACCTAAAATCGCGGCGAAAAGCACCCATTTGATCGGGCCTGAAGCAATGCCGATGGCGAGCGCTGGTTGCGACGCCACAAACAGCGAGACGACGCCCGTGCCGGCGACGGCGAGCGCCATATAATTGTAAACGCCGAGCATATAGCGGCGTAGACCCTCGTCCATGACGCCGGCGCTCGTCCGGGCCGTTGTCGCGCCGTATCCGCGGTTTAGGTCGTTCATGTCTATCAAGACCCTTTCTATCGAAAACAGGAGCGTCTCTTAGCCCCAATAGCGGTCTTTCGGGGGTTTGGACGCATGGCTATTGATATCGGCGAAAAGCCTCGGTTTTCAAGACCGAAACGGCCTTGCGGCGCGTTTCAGTTGCGAGAAAACCTGTGGTTGGGAAGGTTGCGAAAGGGTTAACGGCGACGTTAGGCTTTCGTTGCGCTGCAGCATCGAATTCCCCGCAGACTGTAGGTCTCATCGCAAGTCGTAATGAAGCCAATAATGCTCAATAATTTCAGGCCGATTTCACGAAGCGCGCGGCGAAAAAGCCGTCGACGCCGCCCTCGTCTTTCAATAGCGCCGGCGTCGTGCGCAGCCATCCATCTTTGGTCGCCGCGCTTGAGAACTGCGGGCCCGCGAGCGTCGTCAATTCTTCGCTGGTGACTGGTTTTACGTCCAAGTCCGGTCGGGACGCCGCGGCTGCGGCCTGGCGCTCGCCTTCCTCGGGTTGCAGCGAACACACGCAATAAACGAGCGTTCCGCCGGGCTTTAGAAGCGCAATCGCTTTGTCGATCAGTTCAGCCTGGATCTTGGCGAGCGCGACGGTCTGTTCTTCGGTTTTCGTCCACAAAACGTCTGGGTGACGGCGGATCGTTCCGGTCGCAGAACAAGGGGCGTCTAGAAGAATGGCGTCGGCGGGCGCGTCGGGTGTGAACGTGCGAACGTCGCTTTCGACCACGCTCGCCGTCAGCCCGGTGCGCTCAAGATTATCTGACAGTCGCCGAAGTCTGGGCCCCGATTGGTCCACGGCGGTGACAGCGCCCCCGGCGGCAGCCAATTGTAAGGTCTTTCCGCCTGGCGCGGCGCATAAGTCAAAGACCGATTTGCCCTCGACATCGCCCAAAAGCCGCGCAGGGAGGGCGGCGGCGGCGTCCTGCACCCACCAATCGCCGGTGTCGTAGCCGGCAAGCCGCGGCACAACGACGGAGCCGGGCAGGCGCACGCTCGTTCCCGCAACAACTGCGCCGTCGAGCTTTGCGGCCCATACGGCCGCGGCTTGCGGATCTTTTAGAGACAGATCAATCGGCGCTTGGATTTGGTGCGCTGCGGCGAGGGCGCGGGCGACTGATGGGCCGTAATGACGCTCCCAGGCGCGCCACATCCAGGCCGGCGTGTCGATGCGCGCCGGCATGTCTTTTAGCGCAGCCGCGCCTTGTTCCGAAACGCGGCGGGCGACGGCGTTGACGACCCCGGCGAAGCCTTGCGTTTCTTGGTATTGTTTCGCAAGTGCAACAGCTGTTGAGACCGCCGCATGTGGCGGCGTCTCAAGAAACAGCGACTGGGCGGCGGCGCATCGCAAAATATGCATGGTGCGGCGGGCGCGCTTGGGAAAGGGCCGATCGAGATAACCGTCGAGCACCGCGTCGATGGTTCCGCGTCGGCGCAGCATATTTGCCGCCAAGGCCCGCGCGAAGGAGCGGTCGGACCCTTCTAAGGCGCTGAAAGATTTGCAGAAATCGAGGGCGTCGTCGAGCGTGTGGTCGTTCTCCACCATCTGCACGAGATCGACGGCGGCGCGCCTGGCGGCAAGGCCTTCGGGCTCTGGTTCCGGTTTTCTCGGCGGGCGGCGGTCTTTCGGGCCGCGCTTTTGGTTGTCGCGATCGCCATTTCTGTCATTGCGTCGATCGTCGCGCCGCTTGTCGAACTTGCCGTCTCGGGGTCCGCGCGGCGACGGGCCGTCGGCGCGATCGCGACGGTTTCCAGATGGACGGCGGTCAGTAGACATGAGCGTTCCTCAAAACATCGAGCCCGCGTCAATGCGGTCATATTGGGCGGCGCAGCGCCAATCGTTGAAAAGCTGCCGCGGCGCGCGCGGGATCGCCGCTTATGGCGCGCCGCGTCCTGGAAGTCACCCCGCTGTGGTTTCTCGCCAGTCGCCTCAATTGACGCACCGCCCCCACCGAAAGAGCCGTTTACCTTTTGCGGCGGGGCGTATTCTTCGATAGTCTGGCGACGGGTTTATGGATGGTGCGCTGTTTCGCAGCGCGTCTAGAAACGGGGATGGCGCAATGACGGCTCGCAGCACGGCGAACAAACTCACCAAAACGATTGTCGGCGTCGCCGCCGTAGGCTTGGCGACACTTGGTTTTGTCGGCGCCGCAAACGCGCAACAGGCCGGCATTTCCAACCCACGCGGCATGGTTGAGAATTTCGATCCGGAACATTTAGGCCCCGTGCTGACTGACCTTGGCGTCGCATGGCGTGAAGAACGCGCCGAAGACGGCTCGCGCTATATCCAAGCGAGCATCGGCGCCAATTTCACCTTCAACATCATGCCGACGGCGTGCCTCAATCCTGACCGGTCGACGGGCTGTCTTGGCGCGAACTATTTGGCGCTCTTCAAAGGCGTCGGCATTAATTATCAAACTGTCGCTGCGTTTAATCAGCAGTTCGCGTTTTCCACGGCGGGCGTTCTTCCGGGCGGGCGCGACGCTTATATCAATCGCTATGAGATCGCCGACTTTGGCATTGCGCGGGGCAATCTTGCGTCGTCCATCGGCAGTTTTGTGTATCTCGCCGAGCGGTTTCGCAATGAAATCTCGGCGAGCCGCCGCACCGTGAGCGCTGAGGGGTATGCCGGCGACATGGCGGCGACGCGTCTCAATCAGAACGCGGCCGCCGGTATCGGCCATCAGCCTTTGCCGGAGAGCGTTGAGGCGATGCACCAGGCGGAATTTGAGCGCACCGCGGAATTCATCCGTATGCTGGTGGATAATGAGGCGGGCGCCACGAATAAGATTTCGAACTCGGTCGGCCGCTAAGCGGGCTGATTGTTCGTTATCTGACGTTTAAGTCTAAAAGAAAAGCGCCGCCTTTCATGCACGAATGGCGGCGTTTCTTATGAGCACGTCGCCGCGGTTGCGCAAAGTTGCACACGCGCGGCGCGCCGCGGCCAGCGCGTCGATTGCCGCTCCATGGTGATTGTCTGAATGACGAAGTCCGTCAGCGACGGTTTATAACTCAGCTCCGCTTCGGTGACGATCACTGAGGATGTGTCATTGAGAATGCTGGTGTCTGCGAGGCCGGTATAAGCAGCGCCCGCCGCATAGGGCGTGCCGCCATTATCGTCTCTGCTCCAATCGACTTCGACGCGGGCGTCGTCATCGTCATAAACAAGGCTGACGACGCGGAAGGTCGACGCCGCGTCGGTGGTCACCGCGATTTCTTCCATGCCGGAGAAAAGGCCGTTCAAGTCGGCGTGAGTGATTTGAATATCCTGAGCGACGAGATCGGCGAGCGTGTTCGTGGCGAGCGTTAGGCGCCGTCCCGCGGTGAGGGCGTCCGACGCTTCAACGACGCCGAAGAACAGTACAAGCAAAATCGGTGCGATCATGGCGAATTCCGTCGCCGCCATGCCGGCGCGGTCGCGCCAAAAGCCACGCAACCGGCGAGGACGCCGCCCTAATAGAGGCGTGCGCAAGCGTGCTGAACTGGTTGACGGTATGCGGATCATGGAGCGCTCGCGAAGGGTTCGTTTCTAAAAATCACGGTGGAGATCATTTTATGGGCGCCGCCGGCCGCATCCTCTAACTGCAGGCCGAGGCCGGGCGTGAAGCTTTCATAGAGATAGCATACCCGTACACGGATGATATCGCGCGCCGCGCCGCCATTATAGGACATGTCGTTAGGGTCCGGTTCGCCCTTTGAGGGGTCGGAATCTTTACAAACAGGATCGGCGATGTCTGCGGCGAGTGCGGCGAAGTCATCGAACCTTGCGACGTCGACGGTGAGCTTGTCGCCGCAATCGCCGAACAACGTGACGACTTCGCAGACTTCGTCAAAGAACGCTTCGCGGCTGATCGCGCCGCCTTGGGTTTGTCCGGTACGGATGAGCCGCGCGGCTTTTGCGTTCGCCGCGTCGACGGCGGAGTTGATGAAGAAGTAGAGACCCGCCTCCAAAATTGAGAACGTCAGCCCAAAGAAGATTGGCGCTACGAGCGCAAATTCGAGCGCCGAGGTGCCCGCGCGGTCGCGCCAAAAGCGCCCGGCGCGCGATTGGCGCGTCGCCCTGTTCTTATCATGACGCTGATCACGGCGCTGATCATGGCGGCGTTCTTGACGGAACGGCAAAGGCATAAGGCTTCCCTGATCGACAACGGTTTTGGTCCGCAGCGGTTTTGCCCCGCAACGGTTTTCGTCGCTTTGACAGGGAAGCTTGCAGAAAAGCCCTTAATTTGACGTGTCGGCTTATGGTTGCCGAAGTCTTAACAGCAGCGTCATCCGTGACGCGTTAAGCGTCGTTCAGGACCGTCGTCGTCACGTAACGAAGAACGCCGACGATCTGCTCAACGGTTTCGGTGACGGCGAGCGCGGCGGCGTCGACTTCTTTCAAAGCGTGCGCGTGGTCAGGCCCATGCATGATGATCAATGGCTTGCCGAGGGAGGCGGCGTAGCCGGCGTCGAACGCCGCGTTCCATTGCTTATATTTTTCGCCGAAGCGCACGATGACGATGTCGGATTTTTCGATCAGCGTTTTGGTGCGAATGGCGTTGATGTCAGCGCCTTTGCGGTCATGCCAGAATTTATTTGGCTCCGCGCCTAAAATTCGAACGCCGCAATCATCGCTGTCTTCATGAACGGTCACCGGCGCATAGAACGCGACCGGCAGATCAGCGTTTTTGCTTTGAATTTCAATTTGATCGCGCCAATCGGTGTGGATCTCGCCGGAGAGATAAACCCGCCAAATGTCTTTTTGCGCCGCCATGAGCCGCCCTTCCGTCTAATTTTTGAACGCCTTGTTTAGGGCCAATAGCGCACAAAAAAAAGCGGCGGGCCATGCGACCCGCCGCTCTTAGCGATTTTATGTCGGTTCGACTTAGATGCGACCGCGCAGCGTGATGCCCCAGGTCCGCGGCTGGTTCGTGTAGCCGGAGAA
The DNA here is from genome assembly GCA_039814575.1 of Pseudomonadota bacterium. Taxonomy (GTDB): domain Bacteria; phylum Pseudomonadota; class Alphaproteobacteria; order Caulobacterales; family Parvularculaceae; genus MED-G105. Next base: position 66,921 of record JBCCAY010000008.1, on the reverse strand, counting down.
GCTGCCGAAGCCGGTGACCGGGTCGGCTGCAACGCCGCCGTCTTGGGCCACCGTCGGGAAGCCGCTCAAGAGGAACTCATCGTCCGTCAGGTTACGCACCCAGAGGCTGACGCCGATGCCGTTGTCCATTTCGATGCCGGCGCTCGCGTTCACAACGCTAACTTCACGTTCTGCGATCGAGCGCGGAACGTTGTCGATGACTTGCGTGGCGCTCTCGAAGAGATAGTCGGCGCGCAAGAAGCCTTGAACGTTCGGCGAAAGTTCCTTGGTGTAGGTCGCCGAGGTCGACAGGCTGACCGGGTGGATGCCGGCCGGGCGCGTGCCCGACGCGTCGAAGCTCGTTTGACCGTCGGCGCACTCCGGAATGAAGTCGGCGCATGGCGCTTCGGTGAAGCTGTCATACTCCGGATCAAGATAGGTAAGCGCGAAGGTCAGGAACAGTGGATCGATCGGCGAATAGGCCGCATCCACTTCGAAGCCGCGAACCGACTGCTCGCCCGCATTTGCGAGAGCGAAGGCCGTGCCGACGAAGAGGTTCGACTGGAAGCCTTCAATCGTTTGATCGAAGAGCGCGATGTTCAGATAACCGCCGTCAAAGACAGTTTTCGCGCCAATCTCAAACAGTTGAACGTCTTCCGGCGCCGCGGTGCGGCCAAAGCCGCCAGCGGCTGGCGGTTGGGAGTCCGAAGACAAGTTGAACGCGCCGGCTTTCCAGCCCGTGGCATAGGTGAAGTAGGCGTTCAACGAGTCGGTGAAGTCATAGGCGACGCGCGCCGTGTACGTCACTTGGTCGTCGTCGAGCTGACCATTGTCGAGCGGGTTGTTCGGATCCGGGAAGTCCGTTTGATCCGCCGGGAAGAACTGAACGGGCTGCAGGGCAAGGGCGGTGTTGCACTGGATCGTCGGCAGTTCGTTGACGCAATCGGTTTGGCTGATGACCGTCGCCGCTGCGCCCAGCGTTGTCGGCTCCGGTGCGTTCGGGTCAAATTGACCAGGCGCGATCGCGGCGGCGCTGAAAGGCGTCGCCAACAAGGCCGGCGTAATGTCGGCCGCCGATAGGGTCGGGTTCGACGTTAAGGCTTGCAGGGCTCCGACGAAACCGAGTTGCTCAAGGTCAAGCGCGGCGAGGGGATCGTTCAGATTGCTGATGCCGACCGCGTCTTTTTCGTCGCGCGTGTAAGCGACGCCGCCCGTGATCGTAAGGCGATCGGTCAGTTCATAATCAAACTGACCGAAGATTGAGAAGGACGTGTTGTCCATCTCGTATTCGCCGCGAACGCCTTGTCCGTTTTGGAAGAAGGTCGTGCCCACTGGCGCGCCGATGAGTCCTTCAACGGTAGCGAGGCCGCCTGGCGCGCCAATAAGCGTGGCGACGCCATCAGCATAAGCGCGTGTTTGCGTGCCAAACAGGACATCACGTTGGAACTTAACTTTCTCATCAAAATAGAAGCCGCCGACGAGCCAGCTGAAGGGACCGTCGCCTACGGACGCCATTCGTAATTCAGCGGTGAACGTCTCATAATCACGCGATTGTGGGTTAGTGATGAGATCCGCGGCGCTGAAGTCAGCGTCCGTTTGCGTATTGTCGCTTTGTTCGCGATAGGCCACGATTCCTGTAACCTGACCAAAGCCAACGTCCCAATCCCCTTGCAGAGAACCGCCGCGCCCAACGAGTTCGTTTGACGGCTGGGTATTTAGCGCCACCTGACGGGCGAACGGATCGGTTGGGTCGCCAACCGCTTCGCCAAGGTTTGCGACGGGGAGCTGAATCGTACCGGCAGCGATCTGCGCTTCGGAATAGGCCGGGACGTTGACGCCATTAATGACCTGGAGCGATTCCGGTGGTGCGCCGCCTAGAAGGGCTGGGTTAAAGACGCTGGCGAAGCCGCCGTCGCCAATGACTGTTGAGGTCGCCGGGCCATTGAACAGTTGAACCGCGCCGCAGCAGACTTCGTTGATTTTGTTGTATTCGCCGATGGCGCGGAAGGAGAGCGTGTCAGACGCTTCCCAGAGCAGCTGACCGCGCGCCGACCAGCGATTGCGTTCGTTCAGATCACCGCCCGTCGCGATATTCTCATAGTAACCGTCGCGATTGTTGAGGCTGCCGGAAACACGAAACGCCAGCGTGTCCGTGATCGGACCGGTGAGCGTGCCGCGGTAGAGAACCTGGTCGTAATTGCCAAGCGTGACTTCCGAGGAGCCGCCCCACTCAAATTGCGGTTTCGCCGTGGTGATTGAGATCGCGCCAGCGGATACGTTTTTACCGAACAGGGTCGACTGAGGTCCGCGCAGGACTTCAACGCGCTCTAAGGTCGGCAAGTCGAGGATCGCCGAGGCTGACCGCGAGCGGAAGACGCCGTCGATGAAGACGCCGACCGAGCTTTCAATGCCTGGATTGTTCGCGCCGTTGCCGAAGCCGCGGATGACGAAGTTCGTTTGCGAGGAGTTTTGCAGCTGGGTGACGCGCAAGGAGGGCACGACCGTTTGCAAATCGATGATGTCGAGAATCTGCGCTTTTTCAATAACGTCCGATTGAACGACGCTAACGGCGATCGGCACTTCTTGAAGCGTTTGCTCGCGCTTCGCGGCGGTGACGATAATCTCGTCGCCCTGCGCCGCGACGCCGGTGGCGCACATGGCCGCAAGCCCGACGCCGGAAAGCAAACGCAGAGCCGTTTTAGTGTTGGATTTCATTGGTCTGACCCCTTCAATTGCCCCTCCCTAAGGGGCGAAGCGTACCGGCTTCGCTACTCATCAAAGCCGTGTAGTGGATTAACTATTCTACCGACCCGGCGGCGCGTCCAGTCGCCTCGTAGCGCCAGACTGTAAGCGCGGAGGCAAAGGTGCAAAAATGCAACAAGTACGGACGGTTATGCTGCGCCGCAAAATACCCATTGGCCGGTAAATCGGCCCGTAGTTCATATCGGTAACATGGTTAAGGGGGTCTTAACGCCTTTTTTAAAAGGCGCTTGAGAACGGTAACCGATGTTTTTTCGCCGCCGACGCGTGAAAACGCCGTGGACGGATGAGAGAGCGCTCTGTGAATGCGGCGACTGAGGGTGTCGTGAGGTCAATGTTGCGCTGCGGAATATGAATGCGCGACGCGGCTGGAGAGGCGTTAAAGCAATATATCGTACAAAAGCGTTCGCGGTCCGGTGGTGGCCTGAACGCTTGATGTATAGCCGCTTGAGTTAAGGCCGCGTAGTTTTTGACCGCGTGGTTTATGCGGCCGCGACAGCCTTCGTTTTATTGGGCTTTTCGGCGGCGGCGACACGTTTGATTATACGTGATTTGGGCAGCGCGAGCACTGCGCAGGCGCCGGCGTCCGGTTTGGAATCCAGTTTAAAGAGCGCGCCGTGGGCCTTCGCGATCGCCTGCACCAAAGGTAGGCCAAGGCCCAGCCCTTCTTTCGAGCGCCGTAAAGACATATCCGACTGGGCGAACGGTTGTGCGATGATTTGCAGCTTGTCGGCTTCGATGCCCGGACCGTCGTCTTTTACGACAAAGCACAGTTCGCCGTTCGGCGCTTCGGCCGCGCCTATTGTTATGGTCACGCCGCGCGGGGAGAATTTAATCGAGTTATCGATGAGTTTCGCCAGCGCCCTTGAAAGCAATTGTCGATCGCACCGCACTTCCATTTCGGGATCGCGGACGCGTTTGAAGATTTTAGCGTCGGCGAGGGCGGCTGACTTCGCCGAAGCGTCGAGCGCGAGATCGATAAGATCGTCGACGGTGCAATCGACATCATTGATTTCAATAAGGCCGGAACGGGCGTCGGAGGCGAGCAACATGTCGGATACGGAGTTCAACAACCGCCTGCCGCCATCGACGATGTAATCCGCATATTCTCGGTGTACGTGGTCGCATTCGTTCTCAAATTGTTCGCCGAGAATTTGCCCGAAGCCGATAATCGCGTTCAGGGGCGTGCGCAGTTCATGGCTCATCATTGACATCAAGCTGTCTTTGAAGCGGGCCGCTGCATCGGCTTGTTCTTTCGCTTGTTTAAGGGCGATTTGATCGCTCGCCGCCTTCAGAACGAACCGCGCAGCGTGCCCGAGCAGCGGCCAATTCACTGGCTTGGCGACAAAGGATGTTGCGCCGACGGCGAACGCCTTGTCGACGGCCTCCGGATGATCGCTCGACGTAATCACGATGACCGGGGTCATTTTTAACGCCGGCGTCGCTCGCATCTGTGCGGTTAAATCATAGCCGGACATAACGGGCATATCGATGTCCGAGACCACGAGATCGAAAGGTGTTCGTTTCGCCAGGGCGTCGTTTAACACGGCGAGCGCAACCGCGCCGTTGTCGGCGGACGCCACGAAATATCCAGCGTCGGTAAGCTTTGCGGCGGCCAGCTCGCGCATGATCGGATCGTCGTCGACAACAAGGATACGCGATTGAGAGAGCATGGGGCGGGACGACCTTTATTCCTGCGTGCAGTGCGCATCTGACCGAACAAAAGAAAGTATAGAGGCCAGAGTCTTTCTGAGAACTAACGGTGACTATGCTCCCGGAATCTTAAGAAGCGATTTCAATTTTAAACGGCTTCGTTAATGGCGCGCGCCCTTTCAATGTTTTGAAATGAATTTACGCCATAACCGATTGTCTTTATTTCGTCGGCGAACCGCGGGGATCGGTCGCTGACCAACAATGGTGAGCCAGGGCGGCGTGGCGAAACAAACGCAATCCTTAAGGGGTCGATTGACGATTCTCGTCATTGTGGCGATCCTTGGCGCAGTGTCTGTAACGACAGGCTCCTCGGTTTGGCGTGAGTTCCGCCGCCACGAGGTCGATCAGGCTGCGCGGCTTGATACGACAGCCGCGTTGTTCGCCTCGGCGCTTGCGGATCCGGTGAGCGCCGACGACGCGGTCCGCACATCTGATGCGTTGCAAGACATTATACGCCTTCCGACGATCACCCGTGTTCAAGTTTTGGACGCCGAGGGTGGACTCCTTGCTGAGTTGGAACGTCCAAGCAAAGAGGAAATAGGTCGCGAGCAGAAAATCCAATCACAATTTGCGCTGCCCATGCTCGCGGATCGGCATGCCGCCGCCGTTGCGACAATCGTCAAAGGCGATCGAGTTGTTGGTGAGCTTCGCGTTTACGCGGATGCTTCGTCGCTCGTTGAGCGTGTGATGGAGTTGATTTGGGACGCGCTCTTTGCGGCGGTTTTCGCGACGGCGCTCGGGTTGCTGATTGGGCTGCGTATGCAACGCGCCGTGACGCAGCCGATCTCCAATTTGGTGCGCGTTATGGATTCGGTGCGTCGCACCGGCGATTTCGGCATGCGTGCGGACCGTTCGTCGGAGGACGAGACCGGGCAGCTTGTCGACGCCTTCAACCAAATGCTCAACGAAATCCAGGAGCGAGACGCGAAGCTTCTGGCGCATCAGCAGAACCTTCAAAAAATCGTCCGTAAGAGAACCAACGAGTTAAAACTGGCGAAAGAGGCGGCGGAAGACGCAAGCCAAGCGAAGTCCGAATTCCTAGCGACGATGAGTCACGAAATCCGGACGCCGATGAACGGTATGCTTGTGATGGCCGAGCTCTTAAACAATGCGCAATTGGCGCCGCGGCAAAAGCGTTACGCTGACGTCATCGTTAAGTCAGGTCAAAGCTTGTTGGCCATTATCAATGATATTCTCGACTTCTCAAAAATCGAAGCCGGTCATCTCGAAGTAGAGCGGATCGCGGTTAATCCGAGCGAGGTTATCAATGACGTTATTGGGTTATTTTGGGAACGGGCAAGCACGGCCGGCGTTGAGCTGACGTCGTATGTTGGGCCGGGCGTGCCGCTCGCGATTGAGGCGGACCCTGTTCGACTTAATCAGATCCTATCAAATCTCGTTAGCAACGCTTTGAAGTTCACAACGGACGGCAGCGTGATTGTCACCGCTAAACGCCTGCCGTCGGATCGCGAATCTTGTGTCATCGAATTCTCGGTGTCTGATACGGGTGTCGGCATTCCACTTGAGAAACAACAAGCGATATTTGAATCCTTCTCCCAAGTTGATCAGACGACGACGCGCCGCTTCGGCGGCACAGGGCTGGGGCTGGCGATTTGTCGGCGGATCGTGCAGCGTATGGGCGGTTCGATTGGCGTCGCGTCGCGTGAAGGCAAGGGATCACGGTTTTACGTGACAATCCCGACGCGGGTTATGGAACCGCCGCCGACGCCTTTGGAGACGCCGCGCGAAAAATCCGCTCTTATTGCGCTGACGGCGCGCGCGAGCGCTGCGATGATCGGCCGGTATTTGGAAGAAGCCGGCGTCACGACGCGCATTCTTGACCCAACAGACGAAAAGTCCGTGCTCGACGCCGCCGCGCAAGCCCATCTTGTCTTCGCTGAACCTGGCGTTATGCGCGACATTGATGCGGCTCTCAGCGCCAAACCTGACGGCTGGACGCCGGCGCGTATCTGCGTCAGCGAGCTTGGGGATGCGGCGCCTGACCGGTTGTTGGAAGAGGGGCGTGCTGACGATCTATTGTTGCAGCCATTCTCGCGAGAAGATATCTGTGCACAGATTAGCCGCGTGTTCGAGCACCGATTGCGCGGGCGTGAAGCTGTGCGTGGTCAATCAGGTCAGCGAACTGATCTTCCTGTTTTTGAAGGTGCGCGCGTTCTCGCCGCCGACGATAGCGCTGTTAATCGAGAGGTCGTCCGGGAAGCGTTGACGCGTCTCGGCATTGATCCCGTCGTCGTTAAAGACGGCGCGGAGGCCGTGCGCGCGGTGCGGGGCGGCGGCTTTGACCTTGTTTTGATGGATTGTTCGATGCCCGTGATGGACGGTTTCGCCGCGACGCGTGAAATCCGTCGCTGGGAAATCGAGAAGAAATTGCCGCAAACGCCGGTCTTGGCGCTCACCGCCCATGTGGCCGTCGATGATTCCGAATGGCGCGGCGCTGGGATGAACAATTATCTGACGAAGCCTTTCACGATTTCAATTCTCGCGGATGCGCTTGGTGTCTACTTGACGTCGACGGGCGTGCGGTTGATCCAGCCGGCCGGGGCGGCGGACGATCGATTGAACGCGCCGGCGCGGACGTCGTCTGAGGTCTCGCCAGAAACGTCGCCAGAAACGTCGACAGGGACGTCGACAGGCGCATCGACTGGCGCGTCGCGTGGAACGTTGCCGGGCGCTGTGTCGGACCAGTCCGGCGCTGGCGGCGACGCGGCGTCGAAGTCCGCCCTAAACCCGCATGACGCCGATATATCAACGGCGTTTGACATCGGCGTTCTCAAACAGCTTGGCGATATGGATGCAGGTTCTGGCGATCTTGTCGACCGCGCGATCAATTTATTCGAAGAGCATTCCAAGCCGGCGATTTTGCGCATAGCGCGCGCGGTGCAGAGCGGGGATCGCTCCGAGATTGCGAGCGCGGCCCATGCGTTGAAGTCAATGAGTTTGAATATTGGCGCGCGGCCTCTGGCGGACGCGTGTGCGGCGCTTGAGAACGCCGCGCGATCCGGTTCCGGTGACGTTTCGCCTTTGTTGGCCCCTTTAAAGGCCGCATTCGCGATCGCCCATAAACGATTGCCGAGCGTGCGCGCCCAATATGCTCGTTTCGCCGCATAGGTGAGCGACCGGCGGCGGTTTTACCGGGTTTTCAATGAAAACGAATGGACACGCGGGCGCGTCCGATCAGCCGATCAGGGTCCGGCTCGGTGATAGACCTATAACCGGCGCTTGTTGGGGCGGGCTCCAGACGCGCCGGTTTTTCTCGCCAACATCGCAAAACCGGCAAGGTTTGCGTGGCGTAAAGACAATAAACGCCGTCGGCCGGGCGACGATCAGCATAATCGATGACGATCAGCGTATTCGTTGGGAAAGCAGCGGCGATTGCAGGATCGTTTGAGAAGAACGCGAAAACCTTCTCCGCGCGGGTCGTGATTGGAATGTAATCCTCCGCGACCGTGTGCGGGTCGGCGTTTGGATTAGTGAGGAAGACCCCCGCATTGGCGAGGCTAATGATTGGGGTATGGATCAGATTTCGGCGCAGGTAAGCTGCCGCGGGGTGTTTGTCTTCTTCCAAATGAGACCGCGCGCCGCCGGCCAGCCAGTCTGGCGAGACACCAAGAACGGCGGCGATTTTTGTGATCATGAGCCGCCGCGGGTCATGCATGCCGGATTCCCAATTCGCCACCGAGGGCTGACTTACGCCGACCCGACGCGCGAGTCCGGCCTGATTGAGGCCTAAATCCTTGCGTGCGGTGCGAATGCGCTCGCCAATGGATGATTCTCCGACGCTGTCCGGCGCCGTTGGAAAGGTATCGCGTAACGTCATGCCGCCCTCCAAAATATAGGCGAAACCTATCGACCTAATCCCTTATAAGTCGAGTGCGACATACAGTCCGAACTGCTTTTTATTACTTTACCTATAGGCGCGCCGCTGGCCGTGAGACGCATGAATTGAAGAATTCATGGTAAATATGCCGAGAGTTGTTCGAGGCCCCTTGCAAAACTGAGGAGTGCTTATAAGATCGACTTATTGGGTGTGGACCCCAAAAATCATTGGAGTGATCGATGATGGACCATTGCGATGAAACCGGCGCGGATCGCCTCGCCAAAAAAATCGAAGATTTCTGGCGTAAACGCGGCTTTGACGTCAGCATTGAGAAGCATGCCGAGGGTTTTGTATCGACTATGCGTTCGGCGCGGACTGATGTGCGAAGCGATATGGTGAATGGCATGCCCCGACGTTCTGTCAGCGTCGAGGCTTGAGGTCTCGCCGCTTCTTTAGCCTCAATTTTTGTGATCCCGAAAGGTTCGTTGACCGGCCGCTTAGGCGAGGTCGGCGGACCTTTTTCGGCTGGCTTATGATTTTGACCACAGCTACTTTGGCACGGCTACTTTGACGATGACGCCTTTGAATACGACGATTTGGGCGACGCCTGACACGCCGCTGACACGACACTGACGCGACATGGCACGACATTGTAAAGCTGCTTAGCTAAGCCTTGGCGCAACTACGGGCGTTTGTATCGGCGTCGGCATTGAGCTGCGCCAGGTTTCTGCAACGCCTTAGAGGCTGTTTGCGCCCGCAAGTTCGGGCTTACGGCGTCAGATCAAGACGTGTCGGATGGTGCGATCGATAGTGTTTGCGCTATTGCGCGGGGCAATCCGTTGTACGACGAGAGCAGCGGTTTGCTGGGATCGGCGAGATCAATCGGACCATAACCGAAATCCACAACGATGACCGGCATGTTAGCCGCCGCCGCGGCGCGGATATCCGTGTCGCTGTCACCGACAAAGACGCCGGACATAGCGCCTGTTCCGCGCAAGCATAAATGAACGGGCGCGGGGTCTGGCTTCGGCGCCGCAGCGGTGTCGCCGCCGACAATCGCGTCGAACAGGTTCGTTAGTGCGAGTTTTTCTATCAATTGGCGCGTCGGCCCTTCTCGCTTGTTTGTGCAAATACCGATTTTGGCGCCTGCTGCGCGCAAGACGCCGATCGCATCGACCGCGCCGGGAAACGGTTTTGAGAAGTCGTCGATATGCGCAAGGTAATAGTCCAGAAAATCTGAGACATAGGTATCGAGGTCGGCCTCCGCCGCGGGCGCGCCGGTGGCTTCAAAGCCGGCTTTGATCATGGCGCGCGCTCCGAAGCCGACGAACTTTCGCATAATTTCTGTTGATAAAGACGGGCGCCCTGCGGCGGCGAGCACGTGGTTTGTCGCGGCGGCGAGATCTCCGGCGGTGTCGATCAAGGTGCCGTCCAGGTCGAATAAAACGGCGACGCCCTCTAAGTCGCCTTCGGTGAGAACCGGTTCGTTTGCGCGCTGTTCATCCATTTACTGTTCGCGTTTCCTTGGTTTATCCCGTTCTCGTTTGACTGAGGTGAGATAGCGCATCTAGGGCGCGCTGAAAAAGACCGGCGCACAAGAAAAAAGACTCGGCCGCGCTCTTAAACAGTCATAAGCAACAGCCGTGGGCGCAGCTCTTATCATCGCTATAACTAAAGCAAACGTGGCGCGGTGTAATCTACTGAGCGGTATAAGCCGGAAATTCCGGCTGGTGGGGCAGGTTGGCGATGCTGATTTGTGACACTGGTTGGCGACACCGGTTGGCTATACGGATTGACCAGGCGGGACTAAACGCCGCCGGGTTGCGCGGTCGTCGAGGGCAGTTATGACGGAGCGCGAAAGGGTATTCGATGGGTAAGAAGCCGCTCGCTGCAATTGTGCTCGCCGCCGGCCACGGCACGCGCATGAAGTCAGAAACCCCCAAAGTACTGCACGCGATCGCCGGGCGGTCCATGTTGGCGCATGTGATGGCGGCGGCTGACGCGCTATCGCCGGTGCGGTGCGCTGTCGTCATTGGCGATCATGCGCCGTCCGTGGGCGACGCGGCGCGTTCGATCGATCCGGAGGTCTTCATTGGCGTGCAAGCGCCGCCGCGCGGCACCGGCGACGCCGTTATGAAGGCCGAGCCTGTTCTTGACGGCTTTGAAGGCGTTGTTCTGGTGCTCTATGCGGATACGCCATTCGTGCGACCGAAAACTTTGGCGGCGATGGCTGCAGAGATCGAGGCCGGCGCCGGCGTCGCCGTCTTAGGGTTCCGACCGGCTGATCCTGGCGCTTATGGTCGCTTGAAATGCGCGCCCGACGGTGCGCTTGAAGCGATTGTTGAAGCCAAAGACGCGACGCCCGACGAGTTGGCGATCAGCTTGGTGAATTCCGGCGTGATGGCGTTCGAGGCGGGCTTCTTACGCTGCGGCTTGCCGCAACTCTCGCCGGAGAACGCCAAGAACGAATACTATCTCACCGACCTCGTGGCGATCGCACGCGCCGAGGGCTTACGCGCGGCGGTCGTGGAAGCCGCGCCCGATGAAGTGATGGGCGTCAACGCCCGCGACGAACTCGCCGCCGCTGAAGCTGTCTATCAAAGCCGTCGCCGCGCCGCGGCCATGGCCGACGGCGTCACGCTGATTGATCCGGAAACGGTTTATTTTTCTTATGACACGGACATCGCCGCTGACGTCGTCATTGAACCGAATGTCTATTTCGGTCCTGGCGTTCGCGTTGAAGCCGGCGTGCGCATTAAAGCGTTCAGCCATATTGAAGGGGCGTCCATCGGCGCTGGTGCGCAGATCGGGCCCTTTGCGCGGCTCCGTCCGGGCGCCGATCTCAGCGCGGACGTCAAGGTCGGCAATTTCGTCGAAATCAAAAAAGCCGCGCTTGGACCCGGCGCTAAGGTATCGCATTTAAGTTATATTGGCGATGCGACGGTCGGCGCTGACGCGAACATTGGCGCGGGGACGATCACGTGTAATTATGACGGCTATAACAAGCACCTAACGGAAATCGGTGAGGGGGCTTTCATCGGCTCGAACACCGCCCTTGTAGCGCCCTTGACCATCGGCGCCGGCGCTTATGTTGGCTCGGGGTCCGTCATTACAAAGAATGTCGCCGCCGACGCCCTTGCTGTGGCGCGCGGACGGCAGAGCGATATTCCCGGTTGGGCGGCGCGCTTGCGACGTGGAAATACCGGTGGGAAAAACAAGAATTAGACGGCGAGGCGAAACGCATGGACGCGTATAAGAAAGCGGCTGCCGACGCCGCCCTTGAACTGGTGGAAGCCGGCATGACGCTCGGCATCGGCACGGGCACGACGGCCGTGCATTTCATACAGGGGCTTGGCGCTAAAGGTCTTCCTGACGTGACCGGCGTCGCCACGTCGGAGGCGACGCGCGCGCTCGCCGAAGCTGCCGGGGTTAGAATGATTGATCCCGATGAAGCCACCCGCATCGACCTTGCCGTCGACGGCGCTGATGAAATCGACGGATCGTTGAACCTCATCAAAGGCGGCGGCGGCGCACTATTACGCGAGAAAATTGTCGCCCGCGCCGCGGCCCGGTTCGTCGTGATCGCCGACAGCTCGAAAAAAGTTGCGCAGCTGGGCGCATTTAAACTGCCCTTAGAGATCGAGCCGGCCCTCTTTGGACTGACGATTACGGCTGTTCGCGGGGTTCTCGCTGACGCCGGCCATGGCAACGCGCCTTTGCAATTAAGACCGCGCGAGGACGGCGACGGGCCGCAATTGAGCGATGGCGGCGGATACTTGCTTGACTGCGATTTGCGCCGCATTGGCGACGCTGCGAGCCTTGACGCGGCTTTGCGGGGCATCCCCGGCCTTGTTGAAACCGGTCTCTTCCTTGGCATGACCGATAGTGCGATTATCGCTGGACCCGACGGCGTTGAGACAATCAACGCCGCCTAAAACGCCCGTTTTAAGTATCGGATTTTCACGAGACAAAGAGATCAGCAACGATGACGGAAACGAAATTTGACGAACTCAAAACCGCCATTCACGCCTATGGCGAGGCGGCTTTCCAGAACCTCGTTCGATGTCGCGCATTAGGCGGCGCCATTGTTGACGGCTTGCCGGCGTATCTCGGGTGCGAGGCGCGCTGCGTTTCCGCGGTGCCGGCCGAAGGCGCTTTCGATCCACGCAAAGATTATGGCGATGAAGCCTTCAGCTACGCCCATCGCGACGTCATCGTGCTGGAGCCGGTGCGCTTCGGCGTATCGCTGATTGTCGGAAACGCCGAGGACGCCGGCGCGTTATGGCTGCGGACGATCATCGCCGCGGAAATGATCGGCAATGAATTCACGATATTTGTTTCGGCGCGCCCAAAAGTGCGTGTGCCGCTTGATTTTACTGGTAAGCTTGAGCCGGTGTTTGATGCGATTCATCAGGAATTTTTGGAAACCTTCACGCGCGAAGTGATGGAGTTCAATGATTCCAGGTTCGAAAACGGCATTGGTTTCTTGCCCGTATAAGCATCGTTGAAAGTCCATCAGCGCAATTCGTCAGGATACGCCCCATGGCCCAGTATGATTATGACCTTTTCACCATCGGCGCGGGCTCCGGCGGCGTTCGCGCCTCGCGCCTTGCGGCGAGCTATGGCGCAAGGGTCGGCGTCGCGGAAGAATACCGGGTTGGCGGCACGTGCGTCATTCGCGGCTGTGTTCCGAAGAAATTCTTCGTCTACGCCAGCGAGTTCGGCCGTATGTTCCACGAAGCTGAAGGCTATGGCTGGTCGAGCGACAATCGCGCTTTTAATTGGAACGCGCTTCTTCGAAACAAAGACAATGAAATCGATCGCTTGAACGGCATCTACATTCGGAACTTGAAAAATTCTGGGGCGGATATTTTCGAAACCCGCGCGGTCGTGAAAGACCCGCATACGGTGCATTTGATCGATGAAGACCGAGACGTCACCGCTGAGCGCATTTTAATTGCGACGGGCGGTGCACCTTGGGTCGATGAAACTGTCGAAGGGCACGCGCTCGGCGTTTCCTCGAACGAGGCGTTTCACCTCGATAAATTCCCGAAGCATGTCGTCATCGCCGGCGGCGGTTATATCGCGGTGGAGTTCGCTTGCATCTTTAAGGGCCTCGGCGCTGATGTCTGTCTCGTTTATCGAGGTGAAGACATTTTGCGGTATTTCGATCGCGATATCTCTGTACACGTCCATGCGGAGCTGAAGCGCCAGGGCATCCGCGTTATTACTGGGTCCGTCTTTTCGAAAATTGAAGAGCTCGGCGGCGACGCGAAGCGCGTTCACCTGACGAATGGCGGTTCGATCGACACGGATCTCGTGTTTTGGGCGGTGGGGCGCAAACCGGCTACGGGCGACCTCGGACTTGAGAACGCCGGCGTCGATTTGGCGCCGAACGGGGCGGTCAAAGTCGATAAATGGTCGAAAACCTCCGTTGACAGTATATACGCCGTCGGCGACGTCACTGACCGGGTTAATTTAACGCCAGTGGCCATCCGCGAGGGGCAGGCGTTCGCGGAAACCGTCTACAATAATAAGCCGCAGAATATGGATTACGCTTATATCCCGAAGGCGGTGTTCTCCAATCCGCCTGTCGGGTCCGTGGGCTACGCCGAGCACGAGGCGCGCAAGGAATTCGGCAAGATCGACATCTACCGCACCGATTTTCGCCAAATGAAGCATATGCTCACTGGCGATGAACAACGCACCCTGATGAAGCTTGTCGTCCATGCGGAGACCGACCGCGTTCTCGGCGTTCACATTGTCGGCGAAGGCGCGGCGGAAATGGTGCAGTGCCTGGCGATTGCCGTCAAAGCTGGCGTCACCAAGGCCGACTTCGACGCAACGTGCGCGCTGCATCCGACGGCCGCGGAGGAATTGGTGACGCTGCGCGAGAAATACGTCCCGAAATATTAGAGTTTCGGCCGCGCGTTAAACGCTAACCTTACGCCCGCAAGAGGTCGTTAATCGACGTCTTCGAGCGCGTGCGTTCATCAACGCGCTTTACGATCACGGCGCAATAAAGGTTCGGGCCGCCTTTGTCGGAGGGCAGGGAGCCCGGCACGACGACCGAATAGGGCGGCACTTCGCCATAGAGGGTTTCGCCGTTCTCGCGGTCGATGATTTTCGTCGACGCGCCCAAAAAGACGCCCATGGACAAAACCGATCCCTCACGGACGATGACGCCCTCGGCGACTTCGGAGCGCGCGCCGATAAAGACATTGTCCTCAATGATGACGGGCGCGGCTTGCAAGGGTTCGAGGACGCCGCCAATGCCGACGCCGCCGGAGATGTGGCAGTCGGCGCCGATCTGCGCGCATGAGCCGACGGTCGCCCAAGTGTCGATCATCGCGCCTTCGCCGACATAAGCGCCGATATTGACATAAGACGGCATCAACACCGCATTCGGCGCCACATACGCGCCATGGCGCACGGCTGCCGGCGGCACGGCGCGGAAGCCCGCCGCTTCGAAATCATCCGAGTGCCAACCGGCGAATTTCGAGGGCACTTTATCCCACCAAGCGCCGACGCCGGCGCGCCCGCCCGGGCCGCCGTCAATGACGCGGTTGGGGTTTAACCGGAACGACAGAAGAACGGCTTTTTTCAGCCATTCATTGACCTGCCAATGTGTCGTGTTGGCCGTTTTTGTTGTCGGCTCTGCGACACGCACCGCGCCTGAGTCGAGGCCGGAAAGGGCGGCGTCTACGGCTTCGCGCGTTTCGCCCTTGGTGTCGGCCGAAAGCTCGCTGCGCGCCTCCCAGGCGGCGTCAATGACAGGTTGTAATTGCTGGGCTGAAAGCGCGTCGGTCATGGGGGCTCTTCTCGCGAAATAAAAATGGAGCGGTTGGCCCTTCGCGCCGCTCGCTGGCGTAAGGGACGTGAAGAGGCCCCTTAGGCTCCGCGCGTTTCGTCGTCAATATTTTCTGAGGCGGTGCGGCTGTCGCTAAGCGATTGCTGGACGTTGCTCGATAAGGTCGCCGAGAAACGCTGTGATGTCTTCGGTGACGTGATGCACGTGATCTTCAGCGAGCATGTCATCGGCTGGATGCGCTGGGCGCTTTTCCGCCGGTTCGTCGTGCATCCAATCGGCCGCGGCGCAGATTAAGACGGTGCGCATGCCAAGCGCGTGCGGCGCTTCGAGATTATGCGCGATGTCCTCGAACATGGCGGCCGCATCTGGCTTTACGGAGGTGCGGCTTAAAAAACGCTGATAGGCGTCCATATGCGGTTTCGGCGTGAAGTCCGCTGCGGCGATGTCGAAGACGTCGTCAAAAAGCCCGTTAAGGCCGATTTTGCCGAGCACGTTTTCCGCATGGGCGACCGAGCCGTTGGTGAAGATGAATTTGCGCCCCGGCAAATCGGCGATATGGCGCGCCAAGTCAGGGTTTTCCGGTACGCCCGAGACGTCGATATCGTGCACGAAGGACATGAACTCTTCCGGTGCAACGGCGTGCTCATGCATCAGGCCGCTCAGCGTCGTGCCATAGCGGACATAATACTCTTTTTGCAGCTTGCGGGCGTCCGCATGGGAGAGGGCGAGGCGCTCTTCAATGTATGTCGCCATGCGCGCGTCGATCTGACTGAAAAGGTGGCAGCCGGCCGGATAGAGCGTGTTGTCGAGATCGAAGATCCAATCCTCGACGTCCGACCAGTCGTCGGCGGCGCTCGGCGCGGTCTTCGGGGCGGGATCTGCGACGCGTGTTTCAGAATGCATAAAAACTCAGCTTAAGGATGAAAGAGACAATAAATCGATTGCACTGTAACGACCGAAAGGACGTTTCTGACGATACCCGTTAGAAGGCGGCGATTCGCTATGTATTGCTGAAATATACGACGGCCGTTCGCTATATGGATTGCTGCAAGCCACGCGGCCGCCCTGTGTCGGAGCTTATCGTGACGCTGTTGAAGGCGGTCCGACGAACATATCGGTGACGAATTCAAATGTAGATGAGGCTTTGCCGCCGATTTCCACGCGTTTGAACACCGCCTCGTCAAGCTCTTGGTCGGCGCAGCTGGTCTCATTGGCTACCGAGAACTTCACGTCATTGACGCACAGCGGTTTATCGCCGCCCGCGAGACGTCGCTCGCCGTCCGTCGATTCAACGACGCCATAGACGTAATAATGATCTTTTTCGAGCGCGCCTTTGATGACCTTGGCGCAGTCGCCCGGCTCCAATCGCCACCAACCACGCGATTCGTATGTCTCATCGGCGGTTTCGGCGATCGCGGACCACACCGCCGCGTCGGCTTTATTGCAATAGAAAAACCCGAGCTTGGCTTCGGCGGCGTTCGCTTTGTCGATGAGATGGTCGATGGTGTCATTGTCCACCTCGGGCCCAGCGCCGAGGCCTTCTTTTTTGCGGTAGGCGGCGAGATCCCGTTGGGTTTGCCGGCCGAGCGATCCGTCGATCCGGCCTTTGGAGGCGCCGACGTCGCGCATCAAGCGTTGCACGCCGGCGACTTCAGCGGAGAAGACGCTGTAATTTTCCGCTTCAGCGAAATCGGTCTGCCAATTGCCTTTGGCGTCGGCGGTCACGTCAACGGTGAAGAATTGCCGCTTCCGCGAAGGATCGTCCCGACACACTTCTTGATTGCGCAGATTGAAGAAGCCGGCGTTTTCAACGCATAGTGGCGTGTCGCCGGACCAAGCGCGCAACGGGCCTTTATGACCGGGAATGCCTTCCGCGTAGACGAAATAGCGGCCGGGATCGGTCGGCTCCGTCAGAACGACTTTGCACTGGCCGGGCCGCAATCGCCACCAGCCGCGGGTCGCCAGGCGATCGCCGTCCACATAAGCGATCGCCGCGGACAGCACGTAGCTTGTCTTATTGCAGAGGCTGTATTTGGCGTTCGCCGCGCCGCCGATGAACAGCGTCAGCGCTGTCGCCAAAATAGCCAGAGAAACTCGGTGCATGCTATTCATGGTGCGCCGCTCATATCCTACGTTAAAGCCGTTCTGCGCTGAAACCGAAGAAGCTTAGGTCTCGCGCGCTGTTATCGGGGTCGAATGCGCCATTGTCGATTGTATTTTTTTCGCCCGCCAAATTTTGCTTCACAGCGTTCGCCAGTTTCTCGCGTTCATCAGAAGCAAGCCGCCTGATGGAATTTCGACGGCAGTGCGTTTCTTACGTTGCCGACGCCGTTTCCCGCCCGCTCGACCTTTTTAATTCAACCCAATCCGCCGCTATGATCAAGCATTTCGCCCGGTTCCGAAACTGTCCCGCTGTCGCCTGGCCGATGTGCCGATATTCGGAGCCTGTCCGTTAATGTCCGAGGCCGCGTTTGAGAGCGCTCTTAATCCCGCCGGCGCGCCGGAGGCTGAGGCTGATGTCCCAGCGCGAGCCGAAGCGGGGCGACGCGTCTCAATTCTCTTCCCAACGCCCTTGCCGAAAGCGTTTGACTATCTGTCGCCGCGGATTGCTGAAACGGCCGATTCAAAGGCTTTTTCGGGCGAGGGCGCGAGTGTTGGTCTGTCTCCGGGGACATTCGTTGAGGCGCCGTTCGCTGGGCGGCGCTTGCTCGGCGTCGTGTGGCCGGCGGACGGAAACACGCCCGCGCCGCCACTAAACAAGCTAAAAGAAGTCACGCGCGTTTTTGATGCGCCGCCCTTAGCGCCGTCGGTGCTCGATTTCATTGCATGGACGGCGTCTTACACAATGGCGCCGCTCGGCGCGGTGTTGCGGCTTGTGATGCGTGGCGGCGACGCCCTACGGCCGCCGGCCGCCCGTTATGGATACCGCGCTACGGCGTCTTCGCGGGCGGGGCCGGCTGAACTCAAGTTAACCCCGGCGCGTGAGGCGGTGCTGTCCGCCGCCGCCGAGCCGCTGTCCGCCGCCCTGCTGTTGTCTGTAAAAGAGCTCGCCGAAAAGGCCGGCGCTGGCGAGGGGGTAGTGCGTGGCCTCGTCAAAGCCGGGGCCTTGGAAAAGGTCGCGATTGACCCTGATCCGCTGTTTGACTCGCCTCAGCCGGATTTCGCGCCGCCTGTGCTTTCGCAAGAACAGTCAGCGGCGGCGGAAGGTTTGCGGCGTCATGTGCTCGGCGAGGCCGTCTCTGGCGAAGAGCGGGGAGCCTCCGGCGCCGTATTGCTGGACGGCGTCACCGGGGCCGGCAAAACCGAAGTTTATCTGGAAGCGGTCGCCGCTGTTTTAGCGGCCGATCCGACAGCTCAAATATTGGTGCTCATTCCGGAAATTGCGCTGACCTTGCCGTTTTTACAGCGGGTCGAAGCGCGCTTTGGCGCCGCGCCCGCGCCCTGGCATTCGGATCTCACCGCCGCGCAACGCCGGCGCACCTGGCGGCGGGTCGCCGACGGATCGGCGCGCATCGTCGTCGGCGCGCGCTCGGCGCTCTTTTTGCCGTTCAAAAAGCTGCGGCTGATCGTCGTCGATGAAGAACATGAGAGCGCCTACAAACAAGAAGACGGCGTCGTCTATCAGGGGCGTGACCTCGCCGTCGCCCGCGGCGCGCGGGGCGGTTTTCCCGTCGTCTTGGCGTCGGCGACGCCGTCCCTTGAAACAGTCGTGAATGTCGACCAAGGGCGGTATGATATCGTCCGCCTAAAGAGTAGGTTCGGACCGGCGCGCCTGCCTTCAGTCGGGCTTATCGATTTGCGGCGTACGCCGCCGGAGCGATTATCGCCGCCTGTCGAGCCACCTATTGAGCCGGGCGCCGAGAACGGCGGGGGTGAAATGCGACGCCCCGATTCGGCCTCTGAAAAGCGCGGCGCGGAGACGTGGTTGTCGCCGCCGCTTGTCGCTGCGGTCGACGAAACCCTCGCTCGAAATGAGCAGGCGCTGCTTTTTCTTAATCGTCGCGGTTACGCGCCCCTGACGATTTGCCGGAAATGCGGCGCCCGAATGAAATCGCCGCATTCGGATTCTTGGCTTGTGGAGCACCGGTTTGAAAACAAGCTCGTGTGTCACCACACCGGCTTTTCCATGCCGAAGCCGAAGGCGTGTCCGTCGTGTAAAGCGGTTGACGCTCTCCATCCGTGCGGACCAGGCGTGGAACGTATTGCGGAAGAAGCAAAGAAACGTTGGCCTACGGCGCGTCTTGGTATTTTGTCGTCGGATACCGCCGCGACGCCGCAAGCGATGCGGGTCGTTCTCGACGCCATGGCGGACGGTGCGATCGATATTTTGGTGGCGACGCAAGTCGTCGCCAAGGGCCATCATTTCCCAGGGTTGACGCTTGTCGGCGTCGTCGACGCCGATATGGGTCTTTCCGGCGGCGATTTGCGCGCCGGGGAGCGCACGTTTCAGCTTTTGAGCCAAGTCGCGGGCCGCGCCGGGCGCAGCGACGCGCCGGGCCGCGCGCTTTTACAAACCCATCAACCGGATGCGCCGGTCTTTCAAGCTCTTGTTGCAAACGATCGTGATGCTTTTTTGGCGGCCGAAGCCGCTGGGCGTGATGCGCTCGGTTTCCCGCCCTATGGCAGGCTCGCCGCGATTATTCTGCGATCGGAGAATGAAAAGACGTTACGTGAGGCGGCGGCGGCGCATCGCGATGCGCTTATCGCTGCGGACGGCGTTGAGGTTATGGGGCCCGCCCCGGCCCCGATATATCGGGTGCGCGGCGAGGCGCGCATGCGGTTTTTGGTCAAAGCGCGGCGCGATGTTTCGGTACAGCGCTTTATGGGCGCTTGGTTGAAGCGCATTAAATTGCCAAACGCCGTTCGGCGTTCTGTTGATATCGATCCGTATTCATTTCTTTAATCGACCTTACCGTCGCCCTAACGAACCTTCGTTTTAAGCAATTTTTGCGGGCGCCTAACGCAATTTAAACTGCTGTTCGACAAAGCTGTTTGAGTTAGATGGCATTTTCTTCAATTTTAGTACAGCGCTAAGGGCCGCCAATGACCGCTTTGACTCTTCCTTCAGAGGAAAACGACGTTCGCGTTCAACTATTCCGCAAAGTCTGTGATCAGATTGCGGATATTGTTCTTATCGCTGACGAAGACGGCGCGTTTAAGTACGTCAACAAAGCGGTCGAACGCGTATTAGGGTATACGCCTGACGAACTGATCGGTAGGCCCGTTAGAGAGATTGTCCATCCACCAGATTGGGTGACGGCCAAGACGTTGAGAATGAAGTTGCTGGCTGGCGAGATTCAAAAAGACACGCGCGACCGTCGTTACGTCGCGAAAAATGGCGAGCTCGTTGTTTGTTCGACGTCTAATTCCGCCGTCTATGGCGCCGATGGACGCGGACAGTACGTGCTCGGTGTTATTCGCGATGTTCGTGAGGAACGAGAAACATCAAAAAATCTCGAAAAAGCGCTTGTCGCCGCGCAAGAAGCGACGCGGCTCAAATCTGAGTTCCTCGCTAATATGAGCCACGAAATCCGTACGCCGCTCAACGGCGTCTTCGGGATGGCGCAAGCGCTGGAAGCGTCGGCCTTGACGCCGGAACAGCAGGAATATGTCGGTATATTGATCGACTCGGGGAAAACGCTGCTGACGCTGTTGAATGATATTCTCGACTTATCCAAAATCGAAGCCGGAAAGATTGAATTGTCGCCGGTGGATGTCGATCTGCGTCATCGCCTCAGGCGCATCTGTGCGGTTCATGAAACGATCGCTCGAGAAAAAGGGCTTGACTTCCATCTGGACGTGTCGCCAGCGATTCCGGCGCAAGTGTTGGTCGACCCAATCCGAATACGTCAGTGTATTGATAATTTGATATCAAACGCGATTAAGTTCACGGCCGAAGGGCGCATCGCCGTGACATTAAAGGCCGACCCTTGCGACGATGGAAGCTATCGTCTCCACTTTTCGGTGTCGGACACGGGCGTTGGGGTGTCGGAAGAAAAGCAGGCGCAGATCTTTCGCTCGTTCGAACAGGCGGATGCGTCGACGAGCCGGGTTTACGGCGGCACCGGCCTTGGCCTTGCGATCAGTAAGCGTTTGGCTGCGCTTATGGGCGGCGATCTAACGATAGACAGCGTCGTCGGCGAAGGCTCGACTTTTAACCTGACTGTGCGCGCCGAGCCGGTGGCCGCCGATATCTCCACGGCCGAAGCGAATGCGGCGGCCGCGGCGAAACGGACCGACACCTTGCCGCCGGGGCTGCATATACTGGTTGCTGACGACAATGAAGTGAACCGGCGTGTCGTCGATCTCTTCCTGAAGAAGCTCGGCGTGCGCATGACCCACGCTATCGACGGCGAGGAAGTGCTCGCGCGTCTTGGTGATTCCGGCCCGTTCGATCTTATTCTCCTTGACATTCATATGCCGAAGATGGACGGCGTCACGGCATTCAAAAAAATTCGCGCCAGCGATGCGCCGTGGCGCGACATACCTGTGCTCGCGCTTACTGCCGATGCGATGTCCAACGACCGCGACAAATATCTGGCCATGGGCATGCAAGACTATTTGGCGAAGCCGGTTAATCAGCGCGATCTTGTCGCCTCGGTGGCGCGCCTGTGCGGCGTCTTTGATGCGCCGCGTAAGGCCGCCGGCTAACACCAAGCTGCATTGACGTGCGCCGATCACGCCGGAAGGCTGGCCTTGGTTTTCGAGGGCTTAGCCCGTGCGCGCATGAAGCGAAGTCAACGCAGCGTCGTATAACGGGTCTGTTGGCAGGAGTGGCGGTCTTGTCGCCGGTCGCCGCGCCGAGCGCCCTAACTGCCGCGGCGAGCGCTGAATACGTCTTCCTCGGTCGACATGATTCCGCAACAAAACCCTGTTTAATCCTCTAGGTTCCGATATGTCTTGTCGCGCACGTCTTCGACCATGTTGCGCACGCGAACGCGCCATGGTAAGCGCTGCGCGAACACTGTCGGGGGTCTTGGCGCGCCGAGGCTCTTGGCGCTTGTTTTCCATATCTTTTTAGCCGCGATACCGCTCCTGTGGCGGATATTGCGCGCGTCTCGGCGGTCTCCGGCGCGGGGAAGCCGATCAAGCTTCGTCCGAGGCGGCCTTTAAGGGGCGCTCCCTTGGCTCCGGAGCAAATCTCCTCTAGGGACCGCCCTGAAAGAGCGAAACTAGAAGAGCGAAACTTTAGGAACGATTTTCCCTATGACGTCGATGATCCGTCCTGTGAGGAAAGCGCTGTCATGACTGAAGACGTGCGCAACGCCGGCGATAATGCCAGAAATAATGACCAGGCGCCGACAAAGATAAGCGGCGCCGCGGCCCGTTACGCCGACGCTTTTTTCGACCTCGGCCGCGACGCCGGCGAACTTGAAGGGCTCGAGAGAGACGTCAAAGCGATCGACGCCATGATCGCCGGCTCGGCCGATTTCAAAAGCCTGTTGAAAAGCCCCGTCTACGGCGCCGATGAAAAAGGCGCGGCGATCGCTTCGGTCGCCGACAAAGCCGGCTTCAGCCAGTTGACCAAGAATTTTCTCGCCGTGCTTGCGGCGAACCGTCGCTTATTCGCCCTTGATGCGGTGGTGGCGGCGTTTTTCGCGCGCCTCGCCGAGCATCGCGGCGAAGTGAGCGCCGAAGCGGTTTCCGCCGCGCCGTTGAACGATGATCAAACCAAGCGCTTGCGCGGTGAGATCGAGCGCTATGTGGGCAAAGCGGTCAATTTGAACACCAAAGTCGATCCGGATCTGTTAGGCGGGCTTGTGGTGAAAATCGGCTCAACCATGGTCGATTCTTCCCTGCGCTCGAAACTGAACCGGCTGAAATCACAACTAAAAGAGGCGTAATCGCGATGGAGCTTCAAGCAGCGGAAATCTCGTCCATCCTAAAGCAGCAGATCAAGGATTTCGGCAAAGACGCCGAAGTATCCGAGATCGGCCAAGTGCTCTCCGTCGGGGACGGCATTGCGCGGGTCTACGGCCTCGACAATGTCCAGGCCGGCGAGATGGTCGAGTTCGCCAATGGCGCAAAGGGCATGGCCCTCAACTTGGAAGACGACAATGTCGGCGTCGTTATCTTCGGTGAAGACCGGGAGATTAAAGAAGGCGACACCGTCAAGCGGACGAAAGCTATTGTTGACGTGCCCGTCGGCAAAGGCCTTCTCGGCCGCGTCGTCGACCCCCTCGGCAATCCCATCGACGGCAAGGGCCCGATCCAAGCCGCCGAGCGCCGCGTTGTCGACGTTAAAGCGCCGGGCATTTTGCCGCGTAAATCCGTGCACGAGCCGGTGCAGACGGGCATTAAGGCCGTCGACGCCATGATCCCCATCGGCCGCGGCCAGCGTGAGCTTGTCATCGGCGACCGCCAAACGGGCAAAACGGCGATCTGCATCGACGCTATTTTGAACCAAAAAGCGGCGAACGCCGGCGATGACGAGCACAAAAAGCTCTACTGCGTTTACGTCGCCATCGGTCAGAAGCGCTCGACCGTCGCGCAAATCGTCAAAACGCTGGAAGACAATGGCGCGCTGGAATACTCCATCGTCGTCGCCGCGACGGCTTCTGAGCCTGCGCCGCTGCAGTTCCTCGCGCCGTTCGCCGGCTGCGCCATGGGTGAGTATTTCCGCGACAATGGTATGCACTCGCTGATCATTTACGATGACCTCTCCAAACAGGCCGTCGCGTATCGTCAGATGTCGCTTCTTCTTCGCCGTCCGCCGGGCCGCGAAGCCTATCCGGGCGACGTCTTCTATCTGCACTCGCGCTTGCTTGAACGCGCGGCGAAGCTGAACGAAGACAATGGCCTCGGCTCCATGACGGCGTTGCCGATCATTGAAACGCAAGCGAACGACGTCTCGGCCTATATCCCGACCAACGTTATTTCGATTACGGACGGTCAGATCTTCCTGGAGACGGACCTCTTCTACCAAGGCATCCGCCCGGCGGTGAATGTCGGTCTGTCGGTGAGCCGGGTTGGCTCGTCCGCGCAGATTAAAGCCATGAAACAGGTCGCGGGTAAAATTAAGGGCGAGCTCGCCCAGTACCGCGAACTCGCGGCGTTCGCGCAGTTCGGCTCCGACCTTGACGCAGCGACGCAGCAGATCCTCAATCGCGGCGACCGCCTGACCGAACTGATGAAGCAAAATCAGTACTCGCCGCTTCTCGTGGAAGAACAGGTTTGCGTCATCTTCGCCGGCGTGCGCGGTTATCTTGACAAGATCGCGAAAGACAAAGTTCGCGAGTTCGAGCAGGAACTCCTGCGCAAGATCAAAGCGGACAACGCCGACATTCTCTCGAGCATCCGGGACACCGGCAAGCTTGATGACGACACAGAGAAAAAGCTCATCGACGTGTTGGACGCGTTCTCGAAGAACTTTGCTTAAGGATTTGCGTTAGGCGCTAGGCGATGTCCTATTTGAAGAAAGCTCTTAGTGCAGATGAGCGTGTGATCCACGCCGCGAAGTTGCATTGGATCGTGTTCGCAGGACCGGCCTTTTTGGTCGTGCTTGGCTTTCTTTTCGGTGGTGCGTCCCAGGGGCTGTCGTTGCTCTTGAGCGTGCTGGGCGTCATTAGCTTTGTGGGCGTTTTTATCGAGCGAAGCACGACCGATTTGGCTGTCACCAACAAGAAAGTGCTAGCGAAAACGGGTCTGATAGCGAGGAAGACAGTGGAGCAGCGGCTCGGCAAGATTGATTCTGTTCAAGTGCAGCAGGATGTTTTAGGCCGAATTTTGAATTTCGGCTCCGTGACGGTAACCGGCTCTGGTTTCGTGGCGACACCAATAAAAAATGTCGCCGATCCGATGACGTTTCGTCGCGCGGTCGAACAAGCTGAAGAAGGCATGGAAAAGGCTTAAGGATGCCCTCTCTTAAAGAACTAAAAAATCGGATTGGGTCGGTAAAATCGACCAAGAAGATCACCAAGGCGAAGCAGATGGTCGCCGCGGCGAAGCTGCGTCGCGCCGAAGAGGCGGCGACCGCCGCCCGTCCCTATGCGGAGCGGATGGAGGCGGTGCTCGCCAACCTCACCGCTGCGGCGAAGGACAATCCGAACGCGCCGAAGCTATTGGCCGGCACGGGCGCGGAGGGGAAAGACGAAACCCATCTGCTTGTCGTTGCGACAGCCGATAAGGGCCTTTGCGGCGGTTTTAACTCGTCCATTGTCCGCTTGGCGCGTGAGCACATCGTCAAGCTGCAAGGCGAGGGCAAGCAAGTCAAAATCATCACGGTCGGGCGCAAGGGCGACGACCAGTTGAAGCGGCTTTACGGCGACCTCATCGTCTGGAAGACGAATTTCGTTGAGGTGCGCGGCATCGGCTTCGAGCAGGCACACGAGATTGGCGAGAAAGTGTTGGAGGTGTTCGAGGCCGGCGAGTTTGACGTCGCGACCTTGTTCTTCGGCACGTTCAAAAACGTCGTCAGCCAGGTTCCGACGGCGCAGCAGATTATTCCGGCAGTGCCGCCGGAAGGTGTTGAAGCGCCGGACCTCAAAGGCGCCGTTTACGACTATGAGCCGGAGGAGGAGGAGATCCTCAAAACCCTCCTGCCGCGTTTCGTCTCGGTGCAGATTTTCCGCGCGCTCCTAGAGAACGTCGCTTCGGAGCAGGCCGCGTCCATGACCGCTATGGATAACGCGACTCGCAATGCCGGCGATCTCATCGACAAGCTGACGCTGCAATATAACCGCGCGCGTCAGGCGCAGATTACCAAAGAACTGATTGAGATTATTTCCGGTGCGGAGGCGCTTTAGGACGGAGCGAGCCGCCATCCTTCGAGACGCGACCCTGACGGTTCGCTCCTCAGGATGAGGGTTTGGAGAAAGAAGAGAAGAAGGATTTCGCCACACACATAGACCCTCATCCTGAGGAGGCGCTCTACGCGCCGTCTCGAAAGATGGCCGAGGGCCGCGGCGGTCCCCCAAGCCGTGCTGACGTCCGACAGCGCCGAGCGAAGGTCGGACTTGGAAGGCAGAGAATATCGAAGGGCGGCAGCGTTCATGTCAGCGCGGCGTCCATCATAGAGGTAAGACGAGGAACGAAAACCATGAGCACTGAAGGCCGCATCAGCCAAGTCATCGGCGCTGTCGTCGACGTTGAATTCGACGAACATCTGCCGGGCATTTTGAACGCCCTTGAAACGGACAATGGCGGCAACCGCCTCGTCCTTGAGGTCGCCCAGCACCTCGGCCAGAACGCCGTGCGCACCATCGCAATGGACTCCACCGAAGGCCTCGTTCGCGGGCAAGCGGTGAAAGACACGGGCGAAGCGATCTCCGTGCCCGTCGGCGAAGGCACGCTCGGCCGGATTATGAACGTCATCGGCGAGCCGGTGGACGAAGCCGGCCCCGTTCCGCACACGAAGAAACGCGGCATCCACCAGGAAGCCCCGCCTTTCGTTGAGCAGTCAACGGAAGCGGAAGTGCTCGTCACCGGCATTAAAGTTGTCGACCTTCTTTGTCCGTACGCAAAGGGCGGCAAGATCGGCCTCTTCGGCGGCGCAGGCGTCGGCAAGACGGTTCTGATCATGGAGCTGATTAACAACATCGCGAAGACGCACGGCGGTTACTCCGTGTTCGCCGGCGTTGGCGAGCGCACAAGGGAAGGCAACGACCTTTACTGGGAGATGATCGAATCGAAAGTGAACGTCGATCCGAAAGAGAATAATGGCAGCGCAGAGGGCTCGAAAGCCGCGCTCGTCTACGGCCAAATGAACGAACCGCCGGGCGCGCGTGCGCGTGTTGCGCTGACGGGTCTGACGGTCGCTGAAGAGTTCCGTGATCAGGGCCAAGACGTTCTTTTCTTCGTCGACAATATTTTCCGCTTCACGCAAGCCGGTTCGGAAGTGTCCGCGCTGCTCGGCCGTATCCCGTCGGCGGTTGGCTATCAGCCGACCCTCGCAACGGACATGGGCGGCCTGCAAGAGCGCATCACCACGACGACCAAGGGCTCGATTACGTCCGTGCAGGCCATTTACGTGCCGGCCGACGACCTCACCGACCCGGCACCGGCGACCTCGTTCTCGCACTTGGACGCGACGACGGTTCTGAACCGCGCCATCGCCGAGAAGGGCATCTATCCGGCGGTTGACCCGCTTGATTCCACCTCGCGGATCCTCGACCCGCGCGTCATCGGCGACGAGCACTATCAAGTCGCCCGCGACGTTCAGGGCATTCTGCAACGCTATAAAGCGCTGCAAGACATCATCGCGATCCTGGGCATGGACGAGCTGTCCGAAGAAGACAAACTTGTCGTTGCGCGCGCGCGGAAAGTTGAGCGTTTCTTGTCGCAGCCGTTCGACGTCGCCGAGGTCTTCACCGGTTCGCCTGGCGTTCAGGTGCCGCTCGACGAGACGATCAAAGGCTTTAAAGGCCTCGTCGCCGGCGATTATGACCATCTGCCGGAAGCGGCCTTCTACATGGTCGGCACCATGGATGAAGCGATCCAGAAAGCGGCGAAATTGGCTGCGGACGCGGCTTAAAATTTATGGCGGAAACCGACGGTCGAGGGTTATCGCTTGACGATTGCGTGAATGAGGTCTGCCCATGGTCGGGCGATCCTGTTTCCGCAGATTCGTTGACGCTCTACCAAGGGAAGGTCGTCGGTTTTTGCAATCCCGGATGTCGGGACAAGTTCGAACGCGCAACAAGGGCGTTCGACCAACAGATTGGCGCCCCGAACGCGCAAGCGGGAAATTGATCCATGGCTGACAAACTCCACTTCAATCTCGTCTCGCCTGAGAAGCAGCTGATGTCAGAAGATGTCGATCAGGTCGACGTTCCGGGCGGGGAAGGCGTTTTCGGCGTATTGCCGAACCATGCGCCGTTCATGTCGACCATGGCGCCGGGTGTCGTCCGGGTGCGGAACGGCTCGGAAGAAACCCGCATCTTCGTGCGCGGCGGCTTCGCGGACGTGACGCCCGCCGGGCTGACGGTTTTGGCCGAAGAAGCGATCGCCGTTGCTGACTTGAAGGCCGACGACATCGCCCAGCGCATCAAAGACGCTGAGGAAGATCTCTCCGACGACGACACGACGCCGGAAACCCGTCAGCGTGCTCAAGTCGAGCTTCAGCATCTAAAAGAGCTGCAAGCGGCCCTCTAGCGGCGCATTTGTCAGTGTTCGGTCAGGAACGTCGTTGGCCCGCGCCAAACCCATACGCTCACCAAGACAGCGGTTATACTAAGCGCGCAAAACGACGCCGCCGGCGCGCCTGACGCATAGAAATATAACGGCGCCAGCGGCGCGATCCAGGCGGCGGCGGCGGCGAGCTTTAGGTGCAAGGGCCATTCACGGTCTTTCGCCAGCAATAAAAGCCCTGCTGATACGAGCGGCCAATCATAGATCCAGGCGGACGGCGCAATATAAGCTGACAGAATAACGCACAGCCCGACTGCGTAATCGCGGTTCGCGCTTATGCGATGTGTTCCTCGCGCCGTTACCCACACAGCGACGGCAGCAATAATCACCCCCGCTAAAGATCCGGCCATAACGCCGCTCGGCGCAAGGCCGCGTTTGGCCAGTTCTTGCGCCAAATTTATCGTGCCGCGATGCACTTCGAGACCATGGTCAATATGGTTCGGCCCCAGCGCGTCGAAGAAGGCGAACCATGGCGCGACGCCAAAGGCGGCGATGGCCGCGACGATAAAAGCAAGCGTAAAGACGCCAGCCCAAAAGATCGCGCGCCACGCGCCGATGCCCGCCAGAAATATCGGGACAAGAAGTCCATATTGTGGTTTTATCGTCAGTAAAGAGAGTATAAATCCTGAAAGCTTCGGACGCGTTTGTGCGGTTTTAAGGGCGAAGAGCAAGCCCGCGGCGACAAATGCGCCCAATTGTAGAGCGAAAAGGCTCGCGAGCGTCGCCGGTGATAAGAGCTGCGCGACAGTTAAGGCGCTGAACGGTTTTCGCGCGATAAGCGCTGCGGCGCCGGCCATCGCTGCGAGGGTGGCGATAATCCAAAGCGCTTTCAACTGTCCGTAGGCGAACACCGATAGGGGCGCGAAGAACAAACCCGCATGGGGCGGGTTCAACAACAATGCCTCGTCAGCCTGGGGCGGCAAGGCAGCTTGAAAGCGTGTCGCGTCGTAAGCGTCAGCCAAGCGAGCGTCGGCGATAAACGACCCAATCGCGTAAAAGACAACAAGATCCTCACCGTCGGCGGCGCCGGCGGTGTCCAGCGGCAGTCCGAAAAACCGCCCGGCGTTTTTCGCGAGCAAATAGAGCGTCGCGCCGGCGTAGATCCAAACACTCAAGGAAAAAAGCGCCCCGCCGCCAATCGACAGGCGGTTTAATGGGAAGCCCGACGGTTTACCGGTCACGAATATAATCTCGCAGCGGCGCGAAGGCGGCCACGAGTTCTTCATAGACCCGCCGCTTGAACGGGATAATAAGATCGGGCGTTTCTTCTAGCGCGGCCCACCGCCAAGCATCGAATTCTTGATGCTCGTCCGCTTCGAGATCAATTTCGGACTCATCGCCTTCGAACAAAAGCGCCGCCCATTTTTGACGTTGGCCGGCCCATTTCTTTTTCGCAAATTCCGGCGGGAAGTCATATGCGATCCAGCCGGGCGTCAATGCTAGAAGTCGCGCCGAAGTGACTCCCGTTTCTTCCTTCAGTTCACGGAACGCTGCGTCTCGCGGCGTTTCACCGTCGTCAATGCCGCCTTGGGGCATTTGCCAACGATATTCGTCCATCGCTTCGCCGATGTCTTGGAAATCGCCGACCCGCCGGCCGAGAAAAACCTCGCCCTTGCGGTTAAAAAGCGCCGCGCCGACATTGGGACGGTACCGCGCAAGAATTTCGTCAATCGTCATGGCGGATCTCGGCGTTGGCGGTTGAAGGGCGCGTTAAAGTTCAGATTTCTTCAGGGCCAAGACAGCTGAGGCCGGCGCTAAGGTCAACTGCTTGTCTTCCAAGCTCCAGGCCCAGGCGGAGATTTCATCAAAGAGGCCCGCCGACGCATAGGCCTTGCCAAGGGCGAGCCCATCGCGTTTGGCGATCCGTTCCAAGAGCGCCAAATCGGCGCCGGGGTCGCCGGCGTTCGGCGGAATGACCCGCGAGACGCTCGCGACGTCGCGCGCCGCGGTGTCGGTGAACCGCAACACGGCGCCGGTGTCGTCGAAATAGGCGAGCCCCGAAGCGCGCAGGCGCGCAAGGACCGGCCCGATCGCCGCGCGATCGCCAGAGAAATGGGCGCCCAAATAATTCGTGGCGGCGAAGTAGCCGTCAAAGCGAGACAACAACCATTCCAGCCGCTGTAAATTTTCTTCTCGTGCGCGGCTCGTCATTAATGCCGCCGGGCCCAAATTCGCTTCATTTTTGGGGCTCTGCTCCATTGGCAGTTCTAAGAGAATCTCATGCCCCGCTTTTCGGGCGCGATCTGTCCAGAACTGTAGGTCTTTCGCGTAGGGCGCGAAGGCGAGGCTGACGGCGGCCGGCGTTTCCTCGATGGCGCGCCGCGTCAGTTCTTGGTCGAGGCCAAGCCCGCCGATAATCAGCGCCACGTTCGGATGTTCGTTGGGGCGGAACCGGTGGATGTAAATATCCGACGGCTTAAGCCCTGTGCTCGCGATGCCCGGCGCAGCCCCATATTCGGTTTTTCGGCGTAAGGAGGGGTCAATCGCGGCGATCGGCTTTGGCGGCGTAACGCGGCGGCCTTTGGCGTTTGGCTGGCCGATTGGTTTTGCGGGGCGTCCATCAACAGTGATGACGACGTCGCCGCCGCCCGCCATCGGTTCAAAACCGGCGTCTTCTGCGTAGGGGTCGATAGCGATCGATGAGGACCGTTCTACGCGCACGAGCTTTGAACGTCTTTCGTGCACTGATGATCCGCGATCTCCAAAGGCTGACGCCCCAACGGCCCCCTCGGGCGTCGGCGCTGTGTGGTGGAACGAAACGCCGTCGTCGATGGCGTCGGCGAGGGAGACATCCATCGCGGGCGTCGCTCTTGGGCGCTGCTCGCCAATGGTGACGACGCTTGTTGCAGTCGGCGCTAATGCCGCTTTACGTTTTTCTTGTCGCTTTTCTTGTCGCTGGGGTTGCGTCAGCCGTTCCGGCGGCCGCGCCATGCGCTCCGGCGGCGCATCCGTCAAAGCGATCGTCAGGGCGGGCGTCGGTTCGCGTTCCAGGACGAAAAGCGTCGCACCGACGACGGTCGCTGCGGTTGCGCTCCAGACCAAGAAGAGACGGCTTAACACCGGCGCTTTTACTCGTTTGCCAAAAAAACGGCGGGCCATGTCAATCCATTCACGCGGGCTGTTTGGTCCCGGCGTTACGCGCGCCGGTCATTTGTTTGGACTGTCCTGGATCATAGTTAATGGAATGGAAACGCACGGGCTGTTTTCGGTGAGACGACAGTTTTCGGCCCGCCCGTTGGGTCGAGGTGATCTCCTGTCGGCGGCGCAATGCGCTTTTTTATGACCCGCGCCCAAATTGACGACGGCGAAGCGCAACAACGCGCGCTTCGCCGTCGATCGGCGGCTGGCGGTCCGACCGGTGCGGGCGTTGGCCTAATGCGACGGGCTCGTCTCTCCCCAAGCGACCATCGCATTCTTGACGCATTGTGCGCCCGCGGGAGCCGCCGATCTGTTACTGCGTCTTCGGCGCCGCAATGCTCTGATGGTCTTTTGAGCTTCTTTGGTTGGGGCGGCCCGCGCCGCGGAGTTTCGCCCAAACCCGCTCCGTAATGTCGCGTTCGCAATGGCGCACGGCGCGCACGACACCAGGCGCTTGGCCGATCTCACAATGTTTGGCGGCGGCGCGTTTCAGCTGGCGATCGAAATTGCTGCTGGCGTTGCGGTCGCTAAGGTCGAAGGGTGTATAGCGCATCGTAAAGACGTCGTCGGTCTCTGTGTTTCGGCTCCCAGCGCTAGGGCTGGCGTGCGCCGCCCCGATAAGGCTGGCGGCGATCGCGGCGATCATAGCGACGGTTAGCGATTTGCTGATTGTACACATGGCGTTCTCTTTCTTTCTCTGTGGCGGGCGTCGGGGTTTTGCTTGGGAAGCCGCCCGTAAATACGGAGCCGGTTTCGTCGGCTGATGAGGACCACGATGCCGACACGGCCGCCGTCGCGCTTGAGGACGCTCTGGTGATTGTGTGAAAAGATCTGAAGATGTTAGGTCGGCGACAGGCGCGGCGCTGAGAATGGTCGGAGATGACCACGAGACGCGGCGGCGTCCGCCGACTTTTCAAGTTTCGCGTTCTCGGAGTAAAATCTGATATTTTTCAAAGGCTTCAGAACTTTTGAAAATTCTGAGGGAGTTCTGAGGAGCGTTCTCGGCAAGAAAACCGAGGAAGCGCGGTACAGGTTCGGCGACTAGGGAAGGACGACAGAGGTCGGGCGAATTATGGCAGAGGCGACACGCTATCTTATCGCTGGAAACCTCGTGCTTGACCGCAAGGATTCGCGCGCTTTCTTGGATGGCGCGCCGCTTGCCCTGTCCCCCAAACCGTTTGCACTGCTCGAAGCCCTGATGGCGAGCGGGCAAGTTCTCGTGTCGAAAGACGCGCTTTTCGAAACCGTTTGGCAGGGCGTTGCGGTCGGCGACGCTGTGTTGACGACGGCGGTGAAAGAAGTCCGGCAGGCGCTTGGCGACGCGGCTCGGTCGCCGACCTGGATCGAAACCGCGCATGGCAAGGGCTATCGGTTTTTAAAGCCTGTCGTCTCCGCTGACGCGCTAAGCGATGATCCGGCCGGCGACGAGACGACGTCGAATGTTGAAGCGGCGCTTCGTCGTACAGAGACGCCGCCGTTGGAAGCGCCCATCTCCGAGCCATCCAATAGCGCCGCCGCGCCGGCGTCCGATAATCCCGTCCCGTCGATTGGGGGTGATCGTTCCAAGGCGATGATAGGCCTCGGCGCCCTAACGGCTATCACGCTCGGAGTTTTCTTCGCGCTTCAGTCGGGCGCGCCCTCCCGCCCCTCCGAACAATCCGAGACGTCAATTGCTGACGAAACGGATCGCGCGCAGCTGGTTGACGCCCAAGAAGAGCTTTTGACGGTTTCTGTTCCTGCGGCGCCGGCGAAATCGATCGCCGTGTTGCCCTTCGTCGATATGAGCGCCGGCGCCGATCAGGCTTATTTCTCTGATGGTGTCGCGGAGGAGATTTTAAACGCCCTCGTCCGGGTCGACGGATTACGCGTGGCGGGGCGCACCTCGTCCTTTGCTTTCAGAGGCAAGAACGAAGACGTACGCGCCATTGGGCGAGCGCTGAACGTCGAACATGTGCTTGAAGGGTCGGTCCGAAAGCAGGGCGCGGCCGTGCGCGTTACGGCGCAGCTTATTCAATCGAGCAATGGCTATCACCTCTGGTCGGAAACCTATGACGGCACGCTCGATGATATTTTCGATTTTCAAGAACGTATCGCGCGCGGCGTCGCCGGCGCATTGTCGGCGCTTCTTAACCGTGACGGGAAAGACGACGCCGATGATGCCTCCGGCGAGCGGTTTGCCAAAACGCTGACAGGGAGTCGTAGGGCGTACGATCTCTTTTTGCAGGCGCGTGCACTCGTCGCCCATCGCTATGGCGAGGACACGCTGTCGAACGCGCTGATGCTTCTCGAACAGGCGGTCGTCGAAGATCCGAATTTCGCTGAAGCGTGGGCGGAAATCGCGCGTACGGCCTATTACCTGCCGCAATATACGATGGCCCCTGACGCTGACGCCTATCTCGCGCAATCGGTTGCGGCGACCGAGACGGCGCTCGCCCTCGATCCGGGGCTGGCGCGGGCGCACCTCGCGGCGGCCGGCGTTGCCAGTTATCGCTCTGATTTTCACGGCGCCTATGAGCAACTGAAAGCGGCCGAACGTCTGGATCCCAATGACTCGGACATTGTCGGCGCGCTTGGCTATCATCATGCTTATTTGGGGCGCACGGGCGAGGCGTTGCCGCTCTTAGAGCTTTCCGTCGAACTCGATCCCATCAATGTGTCGAATCTCTTTACGCTTGGTGTGGCGAAGTTGAGCGCTGGCGAACTCGACGAAGCGGATCGTTTGTTCCAGCGCTGCATTGAGCTTGGGCACACTGTCGTATCCGTCGTCCGTCCACGCATCGCTGCCGAGCGCGGCGATCAAGAAAAAGCGATCCGCCAGTTCGAAACCGGGTTCAGTACACTGAACGAATCGTTCCGAACGGGGCTCGGCGGTGACGATGTCGGTGCTTTGATGGCGCGCGCTTTTTACGGTGAGGACGCCGAAGCCCGTGCGCGACTTGAAACAGCGCTTAAGGCGGCATTGGCCAGCCCGTCTCAGCCGCGCAGCACATTGCTGTTCGGGTCGCTTTTGCAGATTCAATCCTACAAGCCGTTTATGGACGCCTTCGACGCCGCGCCCTTTGGCGGCAACACCTTCACATTGAGTTTGATCTGGGACGAGAGCGCCGCCGCGCGCGGATTACGTGCGCATCCAGATTTTCCTGCGTTCGCTCAGCGCATCGGCCTTGTTGACGCTTGGCGGATGCATGGTTGGCCGCCTGCCTGCGCGCCTGACTCTAACAGAGAAGGCGCGGGTTTTTCCTGCCGTTAATTTTCGTGCGCCCAGGTTTCGATTAGGCGCCGCGCTATCGTAAAGCGCGGCGGCACGCGAACGTCGAGCGTACTCTCGTGCTTTAGAATGGCGCGGATGTCTTGCTTGTCCACCCAGACGGCGTCGACGATTTCTTTTTCATCGAGGGTGAGATCCGGCCCCGCAGCGTCGGCGATGAAGCCCATCATCAACGATGACGGAAACGGCCAGGGCTGGCTGAAGCAATAGCGCACCGCCATTAAATCAACGCCCGCTTCTTCTTTTAGTTCGCGTACGGCGCAAGCTTCGGGCGTTTCGCATGGTTCGACATAGCCGGCGAGGGCGGAGTAATAGCCGGGTGGAAAATGTGGGCTGCGGCCGAGAAGACAGGCATTGTCATGGGTGGCTAGGACGATCGCCACCGGGTCGGCGCGCGGAAAATGATCGGCCCCGCAAGACGGGCACACGCGTTTCGCGCCGCCGTCGGTCATCTCCGTGGGCGCGCCGCAGCGTGCGCAATGGCTGTGTCGGCGGTGCCAGTCTAGGAGCCAGCGAGCCTGACCGATAATGGCGAGGGCGTCGCTATCAAGGGCGCTGGCCGCTTCGCGCAAGGGTGCATAGGCGCCGATATCCGCGAAGGGCGCGGCCTCGGCGCTTGGTGCTGCGCCGGCGTCAATGGCGAAGAGGGGCGTTTTTTTTTGCAGGCCGAGAAAAACCATGGGCGCGGCGCTTGGGAATTCACCGCGCGCGTTTAGGCCGAGCCAGCCCGGCGCGCCGTCGACAATTAGCGGATCGCCCCGCCAAAGCGGGAGAAGCTGCGCGTTTGGATCGGCGCGTTGCGCGGCCATCCATTTTTCGTCGGCGCGTAATTCTGACGCGCGATTGAGAGGCGCTTCGGCGAAGGCGCAAGGGCTTGTCAGATAGTCCATGCCTCAACCTTATCGTCCGTTGCGCCTGCGAACCATCCTTTGCGTCGTCGCGCCCTTGCCTTTCCGCAGCGCCGCGACGATATTGCTCGACGGAAGACTGGCGGACGGGCGTCTCGCCAACCCGGTCAGGTCCGGAAGGAAGCAGCCGCAACGAGTTTTGTTCGGGTCGTTTCAGTCTTCCACTCTTCTTTTCGAACAGCCGGCGTTAAGCCGGACCGCATCGAATCGTTTCGGGCCGCCGCTAACCGCGTCTCTTTGCAAGAGCGCGGAGCGCATTTGCGGGCGAGGCGCCGGGATAGGGCATGGCTGACACCACATCTGAAATCCATGCTGATCCTTCACAGGCGAGCGCTTATCAGGTGCTCGCGCGAAAATACCGCCCGCAATCTTTTGATGACCTAATCGGCCATGGCCCCATGGTGACGACGCTCAGAAACGCCTTCGCCACGGGCCGGATCGCCCACGCTTACGTGCTGACCGGCGTGCGCGGCGTCGGCAAAACCACGACGGCGCGGATTTTGGCGCGCGCTTTGAATTATGTGGGGCCGAACGGCGAAGATAACGGCCCAAGCATCGAGATGTCCGAAGAGGGCTTGCACTGCAAAGCGATCGCCGAAAGCCGGCACCCGGATGTGATGGAGATGGACGCCGCCTCGCGCACCGGCGTCGGCGACATTCGCGAGCTTATTGAAGGCGTGCGCTATGCGCCCGTTGAAGCGCGCTACAAAGTCTACATCATTGACGAAGTCCACATGCTGTCGACGGCGGCGTTCAATGCGCTTTTAAAGACGCTCGAAGAGCCGCCGGCCCATGTGAAGTTCATTTTTGCAACGACTGAGATCCGTAAGCTTCCCGTGACGGTGCTGTCTCGGTGTCAGCGTTTTGATCTAAGGCGCATTGACCTTGAGACGTTGACGGAGCATTTGGCGGGCATCGTTGAAAAAGAGGGCGGCGCGGTTGCGCCCGAAGGGCGCTCCATGATCGCCCGAGCCGCGGAAGGCTCCGTACGCGATGCATTATCGATTTTGGATCAGGCGCTTTTGCAACATGCGGCGAGCGCTGGTGAGGCGGGCGAGCCAGTAAGCGCCGAAGCTGTGCGCGCGATGCTGGGGCTCGCCGATCGCACGCAAGTTTGGGATTTGTTGAACGCCGCTTTGTCCGGCGACGGCGCCAAGGCGCTTGACGCTTTTCGTGACCAGTATGACGCCGGCGCTGATCCCGCGGCGGTGTTACGGGACTTATTGGAAGTCTTGCACCTTGCTTCCCGCGTGAAAGCCGCAGGACCTGACGCGGCCGCCCATGGCGCCGCAGGCGAGGCGGACGCCGGCCGGGCGATCGCTGCGGCGGACGCCTTGTCGATGAACGCTTTAACGCGGGCGTGGGGCCTCTTGATGAAGGGCTTGAGCGAGACGCAAACGGCGCCGGACCCAGCGGCAGCCGCGGAAATGGCGCTGATCCGGCTTGTATACGCCGCGGATTTACCGACCCCGGACGAAGCGCTGCGCCTGTTAAAGAGCGGTGCGTTGCAGACCGGCGGTTCTCGAAGCGGGGCGTCGTCCAGTGCTCCGTCATCGTCCCCAACATCGTCTTCCACATCGTCTTTAACATCGCCTCCGGCGTCGGGCGCGCCTTCGCTGAGGCCGCGCGCGGCGGCGAGCGCCGGTATGCGTGTGGTGGAAGGCGGCGGTGCGCCTGCGCCCGTGGCGATCCCGCAAACAGAAGTGCCGGCGGCGCCCGTTTTACGCAGTTTGGCTGATGTTGCGCGGTTGGCGGAAGAAAAGCGCGACGCCAAGTTCAAGGTTGAATTGGAAAGCTTTGTTCACGTCATATCCTTTGAGCAGGGTCGTATTGAGTTGCGTTTAGCGCCCGACGCGCCGGCGGATTTATCGGGCCGCTTGGTGCAGCGCTTGAAAGAATGGACAGGCGATCCCTGGACCGTGTCGATTGACACCGAGCGGACGGGCGCCGACACCTTGCGTGATGCGCGTATGGCCGAGGTGATGGCTGATCCCCTGGTGAAGGCAGCGTTGGAGCTGTTTCCTGGTTCGGAGATTCGCGCGATCCGCGACCAAACTGTGGAGACGCCGAGCGACGGCGCCCCGCCGATAGATGACGACGCTAATGACGGTGACGCGTTGTCTGACGAATAAAATCTGTAATAGGAGCACCCCCATAATGAAGAATATCGGTGAGCTGATGAAACAAGCCGGCGCCATGCAGGCAAAAATGGAAGAGATGCAAGAGAAAATCGCGTCTCTCGAGGCCGAAGGCGTCGCTGGCGGCGGGATGGTGAAAATCGTATTGAACGGCAAAGGCTATTGCAAAGCTGTTGCGCTCGATCGGTCTTTGCTAACCGCGGACGAAGGTGAAGTTTTGGAAGACCTCATCGCCGCGGCGATCAATGACGCGAAGACCAAAACCGAAGCGGCGAGCCAAGACGAAATGTCGAAACTGACCGAAGGGCTGCCTTTGCCGCCCGGCATGAAGCTGCCGTTTTAGCCGCTCGGGATTGTAACGCTTATGGGCGCCGCCAATGTCGGGCCGGATCTGCAACGGCTGATGGATCTTCTTGCGAAACTGCCGGGGCTTGGGCCGCGCTCGGCGAA
The DNA here is from genome assembly GCA_039814575.1 of Pseudomonadota bacterium. Classification (GTDB taxonomy): domain Bacteria; phylum Pseudomonadota; class Alphaproteobacteria; order Caulobacterales; family Parvularculaceae; genus MED-G105. The sequence continues at coordinate 28,790 of JBCCAY010000008.1, read as the reverse complement.
ACGCGTCGCGTTGCATCTCTTGAAGAAGCGCGAAACCTTGATGCAGCCTTTGGCTTACGCGATTGCTGAAGCGGCTGAGAAAGTTGTTGAGTGCAAAGAATGCGGCAATCTTGATTCGATTAATCCGTGCGCCATCTGTACCGACCCGACGCGCCCGACATCGACGCTCTGCGTTGTTGAGAGCGTCGGCGATCTCTGGGCGATGGAGCGCGCCGGCGCCCATGAGGGGCGCTATCACGTGCTCGGCGGCCTGCTCTCGCCGCTTGATGGCGTCGGGCCGGATGATTTGCGGGTGGGGCAGCTCATCGCGCGCGCCGGCGATGCGGCGGTGACGGAGATTATTCTCGCCTTGCCGGCGACCGTCGATGGTCAGACGACGGCGCATTATATCGTCGATGCACTGGCGAAGAGCGATGTGACGGTGACGCAGCTATCGCAGGGCGTGCCCGTCGGCGGCGAGCTCGATTTCCTCGACGAGGGCACCATCGCCGCGGCCATGCGCGCCCGTCGTCCCGCTTAAGCCGTCTTCAATAAGAAACCGCCGCACCGCGATCGCGAGCGCCGCCGACGCCGCCAAAAAGACAATCGGAACGCTGGGCGGCGCATCGCCCGGCATAAACATCGGCGTCAGCCACAGGGCGGCGAGCGTTAGGCCTTCATAAGGCGCAAGACCGGTTTTCGCCGCTCGATTTGCAAGAAGGGCGAGGCCCGCGAGCGCAATCGGCAGCTCATAATAGAAGACATAAGGTGCGGCGAGAACGCTGGCGCAGGCGAGAACGGCGAAGCGCGTTTCCGGCGATGGGCTGCGCCGCCAAACGACGGCGACGAGCGCGGCGAGCCCTGCGGTGCTGATCGCTTGCAAAGCGAACCCAATGCCGGCTGAAAGGCCGAGCGTCGTCGCGCCGCCAAAGGGGCTCGTCAGTTTCTTTACGGGGACGATAGTCTCGCCCATGCGTTCGCTTTGCGCGGTCGCCGCTTCGACGAAGGCGGTCCAAAGCGTTTCGCCAAATAAGCCGTAGGCGGAAAGTGCGAGGCCAATGGCGGTCGCGGCGGCGACGGCGAAAGCGCGCCACGCGCCGCAGGCGATATAGGCAACGGGGATTAACAGCCCGAGCTGGGGTTTCAACGTCAACAATCCCGCAGCCACGCCGGCGACGAAGGGGCGTTTGTCCGGCGACAATCCCGCCAAGACGAAAAGCGCCGCTGTGAAGAGGCCCGTTTGTCCGGTGATCGCCGTTTGAAAGAGCGCCGGCGAGGCGGCGACCAATAACAGCGTTAGGGGCGAGGCGCCGCGTTTAGCGAGGCTCGCCAGCAAAAGCCCGGCGCCGACAATAATCCATGCGCTATAAGCGATCGGATAAGGCAGGGTGCCGAAGGGTGCAGCGAAGAAATAGAACGTCGGCGGATACTGCCAGGCGAGGCGAAAATCGCCATGGTGCGGGAAAGACGCCGCGAGGCGGGCGTTCAGCTCATCGAAATCGTAGAGCGCCGCGCGCGCCTCGGCCGGTGTTTTGCCTGCTTCATGAAAAACGACGAAATCGCCGCCGACAACGAGCCCAAACGAGGTGATGAGGTTCTCCGCCCCCGCGAGAACAATTCCGTAAAATCCCCATTGCAACGCCAGAAAGAACAGCGCGACAGCGCAGAGCGTCGCGCCGAGGCGTTTCGTCAACAACCCGTGGCAGACGGGCAATTCCGCTTCCAAAAAAGTAAAGAACCGTTCCATAGCGGCGTTGAGGTTTACCGCTCGGAAATAAAGGAAGGATTAGTGTTCGCCCGTTGGCGTCCGGAAGACCTTATCGCCCCCTTGTTCCGCCCTTCCGCGCGCCCGGAGCATGAACGCGTTGACCGAGCAAGAAATCGTTAACCAAGACGTCCCGACACGCAAAGAGGCGAGCCGTAAAGAAGGCAGGCCGCGTCCGCCAAGCCCACGGCGTCGTACGCGCCCTGATTTATTGTCGATCATTTGCCCGGCCTATAACGAAGCCGCCGGCCTTATTGAGTTTCACCGCGCCGTGCGCCGCGCCATGCGGACAATCGAGCAGCCCTTCGAAGTCGTCTTCGTCAATGACGGCAGCGAGGACGCGACCATCGACGCTATGGAGGCGTTGCGCCTGCGTCACCCCAACACGACGATTGTCGATCTCAGTCGCAATTTCGGGAAAGAGATCGCGACGACCGCCGGCCTTGATCATTGCAAGGGCGATGCGGTGGTGGTGATTGACGCCGATCTTCAGGACCCGCCGGAGGTCATCGCCGACCTCATCGCCGGTTGGCGCGAAGGCTATGACGTCGTCTATGCCCGCCGGCGCGTGCGTGAAGGCGAGGGGTGGGCCAAGAAAGTGACCGCCGGTCTTTTCTATCGCTTAATGCGCAATGTGGGGCCTGCGCCCTTGCCGGAGAATGTCGGCGACTTTCGCTTGATGAGCCGCAAGGCGGTGAACGCCGTGTGCCAATTGCGCGAGCGTCATCGTTTTATGAAGGGCGTGTTCGCCTGGGTGGGCTTTCCGTCCAAAGAAGTTCTTTATGATCGCGCGCCGCGCCATGCGGGCGAGACCAAATGGAACTATTGGAAGCTATGGAACCTGTCGATTGAAGGCGTCACCTCGTCGACCTTGGCGCCGCTCAAGCTCTCAACCTACTTCGGATTCGCCGTTGCCTGCGCGGCGTTCATGGCGGGCCTCTTCTATCTTACGAAGACCCTTCTGTTTAGCGATCCGGTGCCGGGCTTCCCGACGCTCATTGTCGTGACGCTTTTCTTGGGCGGCGTGCAACTCATGGTGCTCGGCGTCATCGGCGAGTATCTGGGGCGCGTCTTCAACGAAACCAAGGATCGCCCGCTTTACTTCGTAAACGCTCTATCGGAGTCGAGCCTTGAAGCGCCGGAGATGGAGCGATCAACGGGTGGCTTTGGCGAGGGTGATGCAGGCGCACGCCTTGCGCCGGATAGCGATGGCGATCAGCGCTCGGCGGCGACGCAATGACCGTTCAACCTCGGCTTAGCGCCGAACCGACCCTTGCGGCGAAGCATGCCGTTCGCATTAGCCGTTTCGGCGGTGTGGGTTTTGTGGCGGCGTTGATTGACGGCGCGGGCTTTGTGGTTTTCTCAAGTTTTGGCGCGCCGCTTATTGCCGCGAACGCTCTAGGGTTTCTGGTCGCGAATATTTTCAGCTATGTCGCTAATGGCCGCCTGACGTTTCGTCAGGCCGGCGCGCCGCCGCGTTTATCGCCGTTAGGCTATGGAAAGTTCCTAAGCGCCCATCTCGTGGGGCTCGCGGCGTCAACGCTGGTTTTAATCGCTTTCGCGCCGTCCCTCGGCGCCTGGGGCGCGAAGGGCGTCGCGATCATTGTCGCCTTTGCGCTCAACTATTTTTTCACGGCGCGGTTCGTCTTTGCTGACGGGCCAATTACGACGAAAGCGCCTAATTTATAAAGGCCTTTCCGCATATGGAACAAAATCGCACTGCGGTGCTCTAGGCACCGTCTACCGAATCACCGCGCGGACCTCTACCGTTAGGGCATGGCTCTTGATCCCGCCTTTACCGTTGGACTGAGCGTCGCAGCACCCGTGGCGACAGCGGCGGCGATTGGTTTGTTTTGGCGGCATCGACAGTCGACCGCTCTCGCTCGGCGTCGTGGCGCCGAACTCCAAAAATGTCGTATGCAGCTCAATGCCGCCGTAGAAAGCGAGGAGCGCGCCGTCGCTGATGCGATGACGCTGCGCGAGGAACTCGCCGCTTTGAACGCCGAATACGCTGCGTTGAAAGTTCGATCGGCGGAAGACGCGGTTCGGCTGGAGGAGCGCGAGCGGGCCCTTACGGAGTTGAAAGCGCGTATGGAGACGGATTTCCAGGCGCTCTCTGCAAAACTTCTTGAGACTTCTCACGCGTCATTTCTGGCGCGGGCGAAAGAGACGTTCGCGCGCGCTTCGGAAAGCGCCTCGGCGGACCTCGAGCAGCGCCGTCGCGCCGTCGACGAGTTGATCCGACCGATGGGTGAGACCCTGCAGCGCTATGAAAAAAGCCTTGGCGACATGCGCACCGAACAGGCGGCCGCGCGCGCTGACTTGTTGGGTCGTATGGGCGTACTGGCCTCATCCGCGGACGCCGTGCGCGAGGAAGCCCAAAAACTGCGCACCGCTTTGCAATCGGGCGCGCGCACCGCCGGGCGCTGGGGCGAAGAGCAATTGCGCAATGTCGTCGAGGCGGCCGGCATGCGCGCCCATGTGGACTTCATAGAACAATCCGCTCTCGGAGAAAGTGCTGTCGCCGCAGACCGTCGACGGCAAACGCCTGACATGATCGTCAATCTGCCCGGCGGGCGGAAAATGGCCGTCGACGCAAAAGTGTCGATCGGCGCTTACCTTGACGCGGCCGCCTGCGATGACCCGGCGGCGAAGGCCGCCCACCTCGCGCGCCATGGCGACGACCTTTGGGCCCATGTGAAAACCTTAAGTGGGCGGGATTACGCTGCGGCGCTAAAAGACTCTCTCGACATCATCATTATGTTTGTGCCCGGAGAGAACTATTTCGCCGCCGCCCTCGACGCCCGCCCGGCGCTTTTCCAAGATGCGTTCGATCGGAAAGTCTTGATTGCAACGCCGATGACCTTGGTGGCGATGCTGAAGGCGGCGTCGTTCCATTGGCGCCAAGAAAAAGCCGTTGAGCACGCCGCCGTCGTCGCGGCGGAGGCTAAGGGCTTATATGATAGCCTTAAAACCATGGGCGGGCATTTCGTCGATATGGGGCGCGCGCTTGATCGCAGCGTGCGCAAGTATAATTCCGCGATGGCTGGGTTTGACCGTCGTGTGATGGTCCGGGCACGCCGGTTCGCTGAGTATGAACTACCGGGGATCGACGGTCCGCTGCCTGATGCGGCTCTGATTGAAACGTCGGTGGCTGCACCGACGGAAGACGAGGAGCAGGCCGTTCACGAACCAACCCTCACGGAAATTTCAAAGGCCGCTCGCTAACATGCTTATCGAAGAAAATCGCTAGGGCGCCGCTCTCCCGGCTTTGGCTCGCTCGGTTGGTCGGTGTCCTGATCATCGTCGCGCATAAGGTCGCCATGATGGGCGCGGTCCGGCGCGTTATCATTGTTCGTTCGGTTGCTAAACATATCAGCGGAACTCGGCGAGCCGCCGATAAAGTCGTTATCGCTTTGATGGTCTTGGCTATAGGAGAGCGAGTGCGCGGGTCGAGGATCGCGCGTTGCGTCTAGGCCTGTCGTACGTTCGCCGGTCTGGAAGCGTTGGTCGGATTCAAATGCGAGGCCGCGTGTGGTTTGTAATGGTGGGCGCGTCGAAACGCCGTTTGATAAATGCGCTGAGGCGGCGAATGCGTCGGAGGGAGCTTCAGCTTGTTCCGACGCAGGCGCGCGCGTTTCGGTTTCATTGTCGCGCGACGAGGGAGTGCTTGCCGCTCCCGGCTTTATCGGCGCATCGGCGCGCGTGCGCCCCGTCGCTGGCGGTTCAGGGGTCGGTTGCAACGCCAGGGCGCGCAGCGTGTTTAACGTCGCCGCAAGGCTTGTCGGGGAGACAATCCAAACGTTCGCCCGCGCAGCATCCTGCATAATGTCGGGGAAGCGTGCGAGGAAATCCGTATAAAGTGTTTCGGAGGCGATCAGCATTAGCGCTGCGTCGCCAGTTTCACGTGGGTGGATTAAGTGCTCGGCGACGGTGACGACGTGCCGTAAGGCGAGGCGTTTAAACTCGCTCGCCGCGGCGTCGTCACGCCTAAGTCCGTGGAAGGCTTCAAGGGGAAAGCGCGCGTCGATGGCGATCGGCTGCAATGGCGCCGGCAGACGAACGAGACAGTCGGCGCGGCGATTGTTCGAGAGCGTCACATTGAGATCGTAACTCGACGCCGGCAAGGCTTCGCGCATGAGGTCGGCGAGTTGAACGCGCGGCGCGTTCATGGCTGGCGCGCCGCCGGCGAGGGCTTCGCGTAACGCACGGATTTCGTGATTGAGGGCGCTGACGTCGCTTGCGGTCGCGGCGCCGCCCTCAAGGGCGGCGAGGCGCGTCGAGAAGGTTTCAAGCATCGTCGCGATGCGGTTTTCATGGGCTGCGAGGCGTTGCGAAAACCCGTCCACCTGGCGCGCCGTTTTCTGTTGTTCGGCGCGTGCTTCGTCGTCCGCTTGGCCAAACAAGGCATTGGCTTGCGGGCTGGCGAGGGCGTGTTCGATATCGCTAATTTGTTTTTGTAGTCGCCCGGCGAGCTCGCTCACCATATTGCGCGTTTCGGCTTTCAGGCCTTCGCTTTGCACTGCGAGGGCGTCCTCAACGCCATGTAACAATTGAAAAATGTCGTCGCGATCGGCGCCGCCGCCATGGACCGTTTGCGCAAGGCCGAGCGTGCTTAAAGACGTCGCGATGGCGTCGGCCGTCGGCATGCGTTGATCAATGAGTTGGGTGAGGCGGTCAACAGCGCCATCAATCCGTGTTGAGATTTTTTCTTCGGCGTGCAGACTGGCGCGTTCGATATCGGTGCTCGCCTGTTCGATGGAGCGCGTTTGGGCGTCCATCGCAGCGGCGCGCTCTGCCAGTCGTCGCTCTTGTTCATGCTGTTCGCGGCGCGCAGCGGCTTGCTCGGCCTCCCAACTCGCGCGTTCCCGAGCCGCATTATCGGCGGCGCGCTGTTCGGCTTCGATCCGATCGCGTTCAAGGCGGGCGCGCTCTTTGCTGAAAGCGTCGGCCTTGCGTTGTCGGCGAGCGGTGTCTTCTAAGCGGCGTGTGTTATCATCTTCATCTTGCGTCGCCGCGGCGTCTGACGCAGGCGTTTCGTCCGCTTTGGCGAAAAGGCGCGAGAATTGTTGTTTGTCATTTGGTGCGTTGCGTTCCGCGCCGGAAGGGGCGTCGTCGTCGCGGATAACGGCGATATCAGCCTCTCTTGGGTCGGTCCGGGTCTCTCTTTCACCAGTGATGCGGTCAGGTTTCAACGGCGTCGGTTCACTGTCAAAGTTGATTTCGGCGTCGTCGCCGGCGGGTTCAAAGAACTGACGATCAGCGTTCTCGCGGCGATTACGGCGGGCACGGCCGCGCATCATCAAATAGAAGATAAGCGCCAGCGAGCCGAAGAACGTAACGACGCCGCCGACAATGATCGGCGTTGGGCCCGTTATCAGCGGGCCGTCAAGGCCGGCCGGCGCGCCGATTTCTGTTGCAATCGCGCTTTCTTGCACGGCGCTTCCCTCGGCCGCGTTTTCGGCGCCGTTAAGCGTGTCATCGATGGATTCGCCAATGGTGGGTCCTTCAAGAGTGGACCCGTCATTGCGCGCGTCAGCGTCGGACGCGACGTCCTCGCTTTGCATACTGACCCCCAATTTCCGCCGCTTTGTTTTGCTGGAGCGCCGGTAATCGACTGGAATTCCAAGGCCTTATATTACGAGTTCGACAGCAAAAGGCGAGGGCGAAAGATGGTTAACGCGCGCTTCGATTGGCGAATACAGCGTGCTTTCAACCCTCGCGTGCGGTCGATCGGCGTTCTTGACGCGGTACGGGCGCCGGCTTACGTCCCCAGCCATGGCTATTCGCGAAATTCTTACAGCGCCGAACAAGACGCTGCGCCTCGTCTCTGAACCGGTGGACGGCGTCGACGACGCTTTACGGGCGCTCATGGACGACATGTTGGAGACGATGTACGACGCCAACGGCATCGGCCTGGCGGCGATTCAGATCGGCGTGCCGAAGCGTGTCATCGTGATGGATCTCGCCGGCGAAGAAGAGGAGCCCGCGCCGCGCTATTTCGTCAATCCGGAAATTCTAGCGCCGTCGGAGGATAAAGCGCTCTATCAAGAGGGCTGTCTCTCGGTGCCGGAGCACTATGAAGAAGTGGAACGTCCCGTTTCATGCCGCGTGCGATACCTCGGCTATAATGGCGTGCCGCAAGAAGTAGAGGCCGAGGGGCTCTTCGCTGTTTGCATCCAGCACGAGATGGACCATTTAAACGGCGTTTTGTTTGTTGATCATATCTCCCGGCTGAAGCGCGAGCGCATTCTGAAAAAGCTGAAAAAAGAACAACGCTTCGCCGCGGCGGAGTAGTTCGTTTCGTTGTTGCAGGTTTGCCTGATCCGTCTACGACGTTGTTGCATCCTCGTATGAAAAGGAGCTTCATCCATGCGCCTCGCTTTTATGGGGACGCCGGCGTTTGCGGCGACGGCGCTTGGCGCATTGATCGCCAATGGGGCCGACCTCGCCGCGGTTTACACGCGCGCGCCGCAAGCGGCGGGGCGTGGCAAGAAACTTCGCAAAACGCCTGTCCATGAGCTTGCTGAAACCCATGGCTTGCCTATTCGCACGCCAAGCGGTTTCAAGTCTGACGACGAGGCGGCCGACTTTGAAGCGTTGAATGTCGACGCGGCTATTGTCGTCGCCTATGGGCTCATTCTGCCGCAACGAATTTTGGATGCGCCGGGGCTTGGTTGCTTTAATCTGCATGCTTCGCTTTTGCCTCGGTGGCGCGGGGCGGCGCCGATCCAGCGCGCGATTATGGCGGGCGACGCCGTCACCGGCGTGCAAGTCATGCAGATGGAGGCAGGGCTCGATACGGGGCCAATTCTCTTATCGGAGACAACGCCGATCCACGACATCGATACCGCGCAAACCTTGCATGACCGTCTCGCCGAGATCGGCGCCTCGCTCTTACCGCGGTTTCTCGCAGCCCTAAGCCGTGGCGGCGTGGAAGCGACGCCTCAGTCTGCGGACGGCATAACTTATGCGGAGAAAATCTCGTCCGCTGAAGCACGCCTTGATTGGTCTGCGCCCGCTGACGTTCTCGATCGTAAAATTAGAGGGCTGTCGTCATTCCCCGGCGCGTGGTTCGAAGCGATGCGGGATGGCGCGGCGACCCGCGTGAAAGCGCTTTTCTCCAAAACAGTCGAACACGCTAGTGTTGGTGCTGCTGTCGGTGTTGGGCCCGGAACGGTGTTGGAAGCCGGCGACCGCCTTATCATTGCTTGCGGCGGCGGGGCGATTGACCTGCCTCGCGTGCAGCGCGCCGGCAAGGGCGCGCAATCAGCGGCGGAGTTCCTGCGCGGGTTTCCCCTCGCGCCTGGGGATGTGCTCAGCTAGCGTTATGCCGCGATATCGTCTCTCATTGGAATATGACGGTGGGCCGTTTGTTGGCTGGCAACGCCAGACCAATGGATTGTCTGTACAAGAAGCGCTTGAGACCGCGGTCTTCAAGTTTTGCGGCGAGACGACGAACGCTGTCGCCGCCGGACGCACCGACGCCGGCGTTCATGCGCGCGCCATGACGGCGCATATCGATCTCGCGAAAGACGTTCGCGCCGATGTGGTGCGCGATGCGCTCAATTATCACTTAAAACCGAACCCAATCGCGGTTTTAGACGCTGTGGTCGCCGCGCCTGACTTTCATGCGCGATTTTCCGCTGTCGCGCGCCATTATGAGTATGTTTATATCGATCGCCGTGCGCCCTTGGCGCTAGACGCCGAGCGGGCTTGGCGCGTCGCGCCGCCGCTTGATCACGCGGCGATGCACGCAGCGGCGCAGGCGCTCGTCGGCAAGCACGACTTCACGACGTTTCGCGCCGCTGGCTGTCAAGCGGCCTCGCCGGTGAAGACTTTAAGCGCTATATCCGTGCGCCGCGAAGGCGAGGCGGTGCGATTGTCTGTGTCGGCGCCGTCTTTCTTGCACAATCAAGTGCGCTCGATCGCCGGGTCGCTCTTTGCGGTCGGCGCTCGTAAGTGGCGTCCGCGCGATGTTGAGGCGGCGTTGGCGGCGCGCCAACGCTCGGCCTGCGGACAAACGGCGCCGCCAGAGGGACTGTATTTTGTGCGCGCGGACTATCCGCTGTTAGGTGAAGAGACCGGCAACGCCGGCGACAATGGCGCCGACAAAGGCCGTGACCGTGATTTGCACGAGCGTCAGCATAGCGATGATTGCTAACGAGACGCCAATATCGCGGTCGAGCGTTCTTCGCACTAAGCCCCAATAGACGAAGATGATAACGCCGTAAGAAGCAAGGCCCAGCGCCAATGCAAAACCTGGATTAGGGAAGGCGGCGATAATCGCGAAGAAAGCCAGTTGCACGCCCACCAAGACGATTTGCGACCAATTGTAAGCGACAATGGCGAGGCCGGCTTTGTCCGATTGCTGAAAAGACCGACTTAAAGCCGCTAACAGAACGAGGCTGGCCGCCCAAGCAGCGAAAAGCGAAATGGTTTGCACCGCCATATAGATGCTGAAGCTGAGGTCGGGCAGCGGCGGCAGCGGCGTGGCGCTGTCGCCCGCGGCGCGCAAATTTTGTTGCGCCGGCCAGGCGAATGCATAAAGGCAAAGCGCCAGGGGAAGGGTGAAGGCGACCGCCCAAAACGACCGCAAAACACCGTCTACGGAGCGGTCAATCCGCTGAACGCTGTCCCGGTCGCCAGCGACCAAGTCCCAAACGGCGACGATCTGATCGACGGCGTCCCGAAAGCGGATCATTGCCGGCTCACGCTTGGTTTTGCGACGATCCCGGCGCCGCTTCGAAATAGCGCTTTAGAATGACGGTGTAGATATTCGCCAGTCTTTCGATGTCTGCGACAGCGGCGTGCTCGTCCGTCTTATGCATGGATGCGCCGACTAGGCCGAATTCCACGACAGGCGCGGCGTCTTTGATCATGCGCGCGTCAGAGGTGCCGCCAGACGTCGACCGCTCAGGCGATGCGCCGGTTTCTTCTTCGATAATCGTCGCGATTTGATCGATAAAGGCGGTGTCCGTCGTTAAAAATGCTTCGCCAGAGGTTCTGCACGCTAAATCGAAACGCACACCGTCTCCTCTATTGGCGATCGCCGCGCTCAGTTGGTCCCGAAGCCACGCTTCAAGGCTCGCGGGCGTCCAATTGGGATTGAAACGAATATTGAACCGCGCGGTCGCTTGCGCGGGGATGACGTTCGACGCTTCATTGTCCACGGTGATATTGGTGATCTGCAGGCCGGACGGCTGAAAGCGCTCATATCCGTCATCGAGCGGCGTCTCGCTCAAGCGCAACAGCATTCGCGTTAAATCCGGTATGGGGTTGTGGGCGCGGTGGGGGTAGGCCACATGGCCTTGCACACCGTCCACGGTGAGCGTGCAATTCATGGAGCCGCGTCGGCCCACCTTCATCATGTCGCCGAGGTTCTCAACCGATGTGGGTTCGCCCACAAGACAATGGTCAATCGTCTCATTGCGTTCCTTCAGCCAACGGAGGATTTTTCGCGTACCGTTGATCGCCTCGCCTTCTTCGTCGCCGGTGATCATGAGGCTGACGGAGCCTTTAACCCCGCCTTCGCCGATGACCCGAGCCGCGGCGGCTGCGAACGCCGCGACGGCGCTTTTCATGTCCGCCGCGCCGCGCCCCCACAAGACGCCGTCTTTGACCGTCGCCGCGTAGGGCGGATGACGCCATGCATCGGCGTCGCCTTCGGGCACGACGTCGGTGTGGCCCGCGAAGCAAAAGTGCGGCGCTGCGTCGCCCCAGCGCGCATAGATATTGCGCACCGGCGCGGCGCCGTCCTCTTCGAAGGTCAAGTCATGGATGGTGAAGCCGAGCGGCTTTAAGGTATCGGCGAGCACGTCAAGCGCGCCGGCGTCCTTTGGCGTCACGGAGGGACGCTTAATGAGCGCTGCTGCAAGGTCCACCGGATCGGGCGCGTCGGCGGCGGTTATAGGTCGATCTGTTGTCATAACAGGAGCGTTAGAACAACGTTCTGGCCCGCGCAATGGCGCTAATTGGCCACGCGCCGCTGCGAAAGGGCCGTGTGCGAGTGGATAGCTAACCAGTGTGCGGTCAACCATGGCGCGTCTGGCCAGTGTCGTGCTGGTCTGAACAAGCTGTAGCGCCCCCAAAGTCCGATGACGGCCGGACCGCCGCAGCCATGGTGACGTTCACCTCCCTGACATCGTCACTCGGCGGCGATGGCGGGCCTGGTCGGTTTCTCCGTCGAATGGCCTTGCCGATGCAATCGCAAAATGCCCGCGAGCGGCGAACGAATAGCCTGCAAATGGGCCTCGTCACGCATATCGAGGCGCATGACATGGACCCGCCCATATTCGGGATGGTCCTTTTCGAAGAGCGGTTTAAAGCCGAGGCGCGCGTTTTGGCGGTCGATTGGCGGATTGCAGTCGACGATGCAGATATCCATGCCTGCGTCGAGCGCCATGCGGTATTGCAAGAAAAGCAGCTTCATCGCGAGCGATGTGCCGCGATAGGGCTTATCCACCATGACCTTTGTGCAGATCGACGTCTTTTCTCGTTCTGCGGGCGTCAGCGCATCGAGCGCGTAAAACGCTTCATATTCGCCGGCATCGCCGTCGCGCAGGTAATTGCCGCGAACGCATCCGATAATTTCATCATCGTTAAAGGCGACAGCTTCGCGGGCGAAGCTGTCGAGAGGGTCTTTGACCGTTTTCGCCGCGTGATCGGCGTAGGTTTGGGGGCGCCCCATTTCCTCTACATAAATTTTGTAGCGGAAGCGGTAGAGCCCCGCCGGTGCGGCGCTGTTGTAAAACTTAAGCTGACGCATGGTTCAGCTTAAGCGACTTTACGGGCAACATCGCTCGGACGTCTGCCGTCCGCGTTGAGCTCTTCCCAATTCCATCCAGTGTCAACGGGGGCGTGCGCGTCGGCGAATGCGCGCTCCACCAACTCCGTATACAAATAGCCTGTCGTGCGCATGGCGTAGTCGACCGCGTCGACGTCCGCCTCGCTGAGAACTAACTGCTTAGCGTAATAGACCATAAGCCTGTTATGGGCTTGGTCGATTTCGATATGGTCTTGGAGGAATGTCATGGACTCCGGCGGTATCTGCGCGCCGAGGAGGCCGGTTTTTATCTCTTCGCCAGCGCCGGTGGGCATAAATTCCAAGAAATAAAGATACCCAAGATAGCCAACGGGGTTCTGATTATAAATTTGGTGAAAGGCGAACGCCGTCAGCGCCGTCGTTGCGGGCAGCGGGTTCTTATAAGGAACGTCCGTCGGATCGCCGCCAAGCGTCACGTAATCGTTCAGCGCCAATTGGTCGTGGCCGACTTCTGACACGGCGTGATCGAAGAAGCCCTTCACGACGTCGCGTCGGCCGCCCCGGAAATAAACGGTGGCGAGGGCCTGTAATTGCGGGTTTTCTCTAACGCAATAATAGACTTGCTTTAGGTAAGACCGATATTCCTCAGCAGTAACTTGACTGTTTCGGATTCGAACGATTGATTCGGAGTTCAAGAATTCTTCTAAAACCGGAGCGAATCTCGCCTGAAGCTCTTCAAAAGACATTGTGTGGCGCCTCTCTACACATAATCTCCCCTTAACGCTTCATTAACCATAAAATGTCGCGCCCGCAAACTTACAAATGATTCGCCTACGCCTTTTTTCATTCCGGTTCCGGATTTTATTCAGAAAATTGGCGCTCTTAAACGCTCTTAAACTTCCTTACAATCTGTACATTAACTTTTGGACGGACATGCGCTGTCGTTCGAATAGGTCAAACATTAACGTCGTGTCATGGACTGTGATGGAATGTTCTTGTTTTTTTCGCAAAACAACCCTTTCGAGCTTATGTCACATGGATTCTCATCAACGGTTTAGACTCAACTAATCATAAATCTCGATTAGGCGTGCTTGCGGCAAGGTGTTTTTTAACGCTTCTCTAAATGAGGGATGCGTAAGAAAGGTGTGAAGTCAAACTGAGCCCTAAATGATAGAGAACGGCAAAATTGACTGGTTTCGGGCCCGGTTCGTCTCTGATGAAACGGAGGGGCAGTTCCGTGACTACGCGTTTAATCGTTATGTCACGAGCAATATTGTCGGCCTATCGATCGCGCTGACCTTGACGTCGGTCTACATTGTTTTTGACATTTTCGAGACCGTTAACCCGCAGCAGGTCGTTGGCTTGAAATTAGGCGTCGTTGCTTTTGGCGCCGCGTGCATCGCCGCGATGCGGTCAGCGCGGTTCAAGCGTCATTTCGACATGCTGACCATGCTCGTCGTGATGGCGATGGCGACCATGTTTAACGTTTTCATTTGGTGGCAGCCGACCATTGAGAACACGTACTATATGGGCCTTATTCAGGGCCTTATTCTCTTTAGTCTTCTGTTGCGCTTGGAGATGACGAGCTGGCTCTATGTGGTCGGCGTGACCATGACCGGATTTGTTATCGCCGCGTTCTCTAAAGGCGACGCGCCGGCGGCGATGCTTCAATCAACGAATGTGTTTCTTGTGTCGGTGATCTGCGTTGCGGGCGTTAATCTTCTGCAGCGGTATCAGCGGATCGACTTCCTGAAAAATCGCACCATCGAGAAGCAGAACATCCAGCTTACAAAAATGCTTGAAGACGTTCAGTTGGACAATGAGCGGAAGATTGCCGCCCTCGGCATGATGGTGCATTTTGTTCGCACGCCTATTCACCAAATTTCCGGCTTCACCGACGTTGTGCTCTCGCAGTTAAACTCCCTTGGTCGTCAAGACGACGCGCAAGACTGTATCGAGAACGCAAAGTTCATTAAGGCCGCGTCAAGCGAACTCGTTTCGAACGTTACGCGGTTATTGGAGTATCATCGACTTGATGAACTTGAGCGCGGCCTTGTTTTCGAACCGGTGAATATCGCAGGGCTCGTAACGGATGCGAGCGACGCCGTCGCTGACTATGAAAAAGTTGCATTGACGCTTGCTGAAGGCAAAATCGTCTCCGCCTCGTCGCTTCTTGAAGTCGCCCTACGCAGTCTTGTCAGCAACATCAATGATCATGCCGCTGAAGCGTCGGCGATCACAATAGACGTCACGCTGGGCAATGAGGGCGCTACTATTCGGTTCGGCGATGACGGACCGGGCTTAGATGAGGCGACTTTTAAAGAGTTATCGAAGCCGCTGACTGAAATTCGCAACCATCTGAACACGACCGGCGCCTCGATGCCGATGGGGCTGCGCACGGCCGCCCGCGCCATTGAGATATGCGGCGGTGTTCTGACCTATCAGCAAGGCGTCGACGGCGCATTTAATACGTTTACGATTGAGTTGCCCGATATGAGCGCCTCAACAAAGCTCGCCAACGCGGCGGCGCACAATGACGCCGACGCCACTGACGCCGACGCCAATGACGCAGCGGTTGAGCCGAGCGACGCCGATCGCGCGAACTCTAAATCCACCGCCGCCTAAACTTTGGGCGACCGCGCTTAGCCCGGCCGCCCTTTTAAGTTCCCACCGCGCCATGTGCGCAGCGTTTTATTGATTGCTTGGGAAAGAGAACTGCGCCGTTTCGCGCACGCCGCCAGACGGCCAGCGCTGGGTGACGGTTTTCCGACGCGTATAGAAGCGCACGCTGTCCGGACCATACGCGTAAAGGTCGCCGAACAAAGAGCGCTTCCAACCGCCGAAAGAGTGGATCGCCACCGGCACCGGCAAGGGCACGTTCACGCCCACCATACCGACTTTGATATTATCGGTGAAATAGCGCGCCGCCTCGCCGTCTCGCGTGAAGATGCACGTGCCGTTGCCGAACTCGTGATTGTCGATGAGCGCCATCGCCTCTTCTTGGGATTGGACGCGTACGACGCATAAGACCGGTCCAAAGATCTCTTCTTTGTAGATGCGCATGTCGGGCGTGACGCGGTCGAACAGGCAGCCGCCAAGGAAAAAGCCGTCTTCGTGCCCCGGTACGGAAAGTCCGCGTCCGTCTGCGGCGAGGACCGCGCCTTCTTCGACGCCAAGGTCGACATAGGACTTTACTTTCTCGAAGTGCTCTTTGGTGACGAGCGGCCCCATATCATTGCCGGCGTCGTCGCCTGGGCCGATTTTTAACTCGGCGATGCGGTCTTTCAATTGCGCGACGACATTGTTCGCGGTGTCATCGCCGACGCAGACGGCGACCGAGATCGCCATGCAACGTTCGCCGCACGAGCCGTAGGCGGCGCCCATGAGCGCGCTGACGGCGTTTTCAATGTCCGCGTCCGGCATGACGATGGCGTGGTTCTTTGCGCCGCCAAGCGCCTGGATGCGTTTGCCGTTCGCCGTGCCCGTTGAGTAGATGTATTCTGCAATTGGCGTTGAGCCGACAAAGCTCGCCGCTTGCACGCGCGGGTCGGTGAGCAGCGTGTCGACGGCTTCTTTGTCGCCGTTGACCACGTTCAAAACGCCGTCCGGCAAGCCGGCTTCGGTGAGGAGTTCCGCTAAAATCAACGGCGTCGTCGGGTCTTTCTCCGACGGCTTCAAGACGAAGGTGTTACCGCAGACGATCGCCATGGGGAACATCCACATGGGCACCATGGCCGGGAAGTTAAACGGCGTGATGCCGGCGACGACGCCGAGAGGTTGCATTTCCGACCAGCTGTCAATCCGTGGGCCAACATTCTTGGCGTGTTCGCCTTTTAACAGTTCCGGCGCGGCGCAGGCGTATTCAACGACTTCCATGCCGCGAATAAACTCGCCATGGGCGTCGTCGATGACTTTGCCGTGTTCTTCGCTGATGGCCCGAGAGATGCGGTCGGCGTTTTGCTCAAGCAGCTCTTTGTACTTGAACATGATGCGCGCGCGCTTCAGCGGCGGGGTGTCTCTCCAGGCGGGAAACGCCGCTTCGGCCGCGGCGATCGCCTCGCGCACCGTGTCCGCCGGCGCGAGCGCCACTTCGCGGATGGTTTGGCCCGTTGCTGGATTGCTGACGCCTGACGTGCGCCCCGCGCCAGAGACCGCGGCGCCGTTGATATAGTGTCCGATGACTGAATTATTCGTAGTCATGTCAATGTTCCTTAAAGCGGCGGAATGCAGCCGCGTTATCTTGTGTTTGTTGAACGCTGCGCCGGCGAGCGGGGGAGAGGTTGGGCTATCCCACAAACGCCTAGTCCAATCGGTCGATCACCCTTTTGATGGTCTCAAAGGTTTTGAAGATGTCATCGCGCTCTGAGTTCAAGAACGGCGAAAACTGTAAAATGTCCATGCCATTGCGAATGACCAAATCTTCTTCCCAGAAACACGCTTTATGCGCCTCAAGACCGCGTAAGCCCGGCGCGCCGTCACGCGGCGCCAGCTCAACAGCGCCCATGAGGCCGATATTGCGCACGTCGATAACCTTTGGGTGATCGGCAAGGCTATGGATCGCTTCTTCGAAATCGCTTTCAAGCGCGCGCGCTTGTTGGAAAATACCTTCTTCCTTGTAGAGATCAAGGGCTGCGACGCCGGCGGCGGCCGCAACGGGGTGTCCCGAATAGGTATAACCGTGAAACAATTCGATCGCATGATCGGGCCCGTGCATCAGCGCTTCGCGCACATGGGATTGCACCAGAACTGCGCCCATGGGGATGACGCCGTTGGTCAAACCTTTAGCCGTGCCAATGATGTCCGGCGTTACGCCGAAGCGCTCTGCTGCGAAGCTTGCGCCGACGCGCCCGAACGCGTTGATGACTTCGTCAAAAATCAAGAGAATGCCGTGCTTGGTGCAAATTTCCCGCAGGCGTTCAAGATAGCCGACGGGCGGGGGGAGAATGCCGGTGGAGCCGGGCGCTGGTTCGACAATGACCGCGGCGATTGTTGACGGATCGTGTAGGGCGCAAAGGCGCTCTAGGTCTTCTGCGAGGTGCGCGCCCCATTCGGGCTGGCCTTTTGAGAACGCCGTATGCTGAAGGTCCATGGTGTGGCGCATATGGTCGACGCCGGGGATGAGGTTGGCGCTGAAGGCCTTGCGGTTCGGTCCCATGCCGCCGACGGAAATGCCGCCGAAATTAACGCCATGATAGCCGCGCTCGCGGCCGATGAGCTTCGTTCGTTGGCCTTCGCCGCGCGCGCGGTGGTAGGCGAGGGCGATTTTCAACGACGTGTCGGCCGACTCCGATCCCGAATTGGTGAAGAAAGCGGACGTGAAGCCCTCCGGCGCCATTTGCGTGACGCGGTCGGCGAGTTCGAAGGCTTTATCGTTGCCCATTTGGAAGGCCATGGCGATGTCGAGGCGGCCGATTTGATCGCGCACCGCGTCGACGATTTTCGGGTGGCAATGGCCGGCGCCGGACGTCCAAAGGCCGGAAAAGCTGTCATAGACGCGCCGCCCGTCCGCGGTTTGGTAATAATGCCCCTCAGCGCCCGTAATGACGCGCGGCTTCTTTTTAAAGTCGCGGTTCGCCGTAAACGGCATCCAATACGCGTCGATATTCGGCTCGTTGCCTAATTCGTCGCGATGTGCGTGCTCAATCGCCATGGGGCAGCCCTTTCCTCTGATGGCGCCAGAGTGCCGAAAGGTCCAGGTGTTAGGCAAGCAGTTATGTGACGGCGAAAAAGCCTTTGAATATAAATGTCGAACGATGATTTGTGTTTAGGATAGAAAACACCCGCGACAGGCCGTCGCGCATATCACCAACGGTTTGTCCGCTTCCAGCGGCGTTTGACTGCGCCGTCTTCAAGAACATCATAACCGTCATATTGCGCCGCGGTGGCGCAGGCGTGGTTGGGGAGAACACGCAGCATGGTTCCGACCGGAAAGTCTCCAATATTCAGCGCCGGCGCGCCCTCGCGGGCCATGAGGATGCCGTGTTCCTGACTGGTCCCGCCCATAATGATATGGCCGGTCTTGGCGTCGCCTAGAGGAACGCCGGCCGCATTGCAAACAACCCCGAAGCCCTGATCGACGGCCTGCTTCTCCGTTCCGCGGTCGCGGGACATCGCCATCCAACCGGCGTCGACAATCACCCAGTTTTTATCAGGCTGGTGACCGATCACCGTCGTCAGCACACTCAGCGCGATGTTCTCCAATTTTGAAACGCCAAGGCCTGTCTGGAACAAGTCAAAAAAAGTGTAGACGCCCGCGCGGACTTCTGTGACGCCGTCCAGATTGTCGATCATTAAGGCGGTGGGGCTTGAGCCGATGGAAACAACCGGACAGTCAAGGCCGTCAGCGCGGATGCGTTCCGCGGCGGTGACCGTTAGCGCGCGCTCTTGCTCTGCATGGGATTTAATCGCGTCGAGAGAATTTCGATTGTAGGACCCGCCGGCGTGCGCCATGACGCCTTTTAAGCGGACGCCCTCAGTTGTCGCGATCGCTCTGGCGACGGGCAGCAGATCGTCGCGGTTTGGATCAATACCGGAGCGGTGGCCGTCGACATCGAGTTCAATAAGGATCGAAAGCTCCACGCCATGTGCTCGGGCTTGTTCTGCGATCAGGGCGACCATGGCTTCATTGTCGGTGACGACCGTCAACGTGCAGCCTTTTTTTATAAGGTCGGCGGCCATCGCAACTTTATTGGGCGTCATGCCGACGGCATACAGAATATCATTGTGACCCGCTTCGAAGAAATACGCCGCTTCGTTCAGGGTCGACACGGTGACGCCAATAATACCGCCGGCGGCTTTCACGTCGCCAGCAACGTCGCGCGATTTATGGGTCTTCACATGGGGGCGTAAAACGCCGCCGAGCCCCGTGATGTGATCCGCCATGCGGCGCAGATTGCCGCGCATGATATTGCGGTCGAGTAGAAGCGTCGGCGTTGACAGCGATTGGAGATCGGCGGCGGGGGCGGCGGTTTTCATGGGAACTCTTTTTGTTCGTCTTATTCGTCTGGCGTTACTTAGTTCTTCGCGCATCGCTTTGTTAGTCGAGCGTTACGAGGCGATCGGCGCGCTTCGCTGCGTCCACCGCGAGCCGTGTGGAGGAAAGATCTTGCAAGGCGATGCCCGTGCTGTCGAAGAGCGTAATTTCGTCGTCAGAGGTCCGGCCCGGGCGGGTGTCATTCATGACGGCGCCGAGCGTTGTAATGTCCGCGGCTTTAATAAGACCTTCTTTAAACGCATGCTGACATTCGCCCAAGGTGACGGCTTGTTCGGGCACGTCGCCGAAGAGGCGCGCTTTGGCGACGAGCTTGGCGTCGACTTCCTGCTTGCCCACCGTATCGGCGCCCATACAAGCGAGGTGCGTTCCGGGGCGCACCCAGTCGGCGTTGAGAATGGCTTGGCGCGCCGGCGTCACCGTGATGATGACGTCGGATTGCTGGGCGAGCGCTTCCGGCGTCGCCGTTTCCCCCGTGAGACCGGCGTCTTTCGCTTTGCTTGCGAGCGCTTCCGCGTTGCCCCCATTGGGGTCGAAGACGATGACGCGCTCAAAGACCCGCTCTTTTAACGCGGCGGCGAGTTGGAACGCGCCTTGACCGCCGGCGCCGACGATGCCGAGCGTTGTCACGTCTTTACGCGCCAGGCAACGAATGGAGAGGGCGCTCGCAGCGGCGGTGCGCAGCGCCGTTAAATAGGTCGCGCGCACCAAAGCCGTAGGCGCGCCGCTGTTTTCATCAAAGAGAACCACCGTTGACTGATGGTTCGGCACGCCGCGCGCCGCGTTCCCTGGCCACAAGCCGCCGGCTTTGACGCCGAGCACCGGTGTCTTGCGGTCGAAACCTGATTTGAAGCCAAAGATAGCATCGGCGTAATTCAGCGTTTCCCGGACGATTGGGAAGCAAACGGCGTCGTCTTGCGCGAGCGCGATAAATGAGCCGGCGACCGCTTCGGTCACGGCGTCTTGGCTGACGAGATCGCGGACGGTCTGTTCCGATACATAATACATAGTAATTCTTTCAAATGTTCCGTGCATCCGCGCTGGCGTATTCGGTGTTGGGATCGCTTGAGCCCTCATTCAGACCGGTCTTCATACCGGTATCTGAGCGTTGAAACTGAACGCGGGTTCTCTTTTCGGGCCGCTTTATAAGGCAATAATATCTTTATATAAAGCTTTATTATCGTTGGTGTCGTTGATGTTGAAGGTTTCGCCGGCGTTGCATCATCGCGCCCGATTTGTCCGTTCTTGTGCGTGCGTTGCAATAGGCGAAAAGTTTTATCGGCTGCGCGTTTTTACCGATCGGCGCGTGCTCAGATAAAGGCTGGTTTCGCTGGAGGCGACGCCGTCGATAACGCGAATGTCGCGCAGCAAGGCGTCAAGCTCCGGCAAGGTTTGCGCGCCAATTTCAATAATGATGTCCCAGCGCCCATTTGTAGTGTGCAGCGATTGAATATGCGCCATCCCGAGAAGGCGTCCAATCACCGCTTCGGTTCCTTTGCCTTCGACCGCGATCATGGTGACGCCGCGCACCGCGAGGGGGGCATCGTCGCCGCGGGTCACGACCGTATAGCCGACGATTTCGCCGCCTGCTTCCAGCCGCGCTAAACGCGCGCGGACGGTCGCGCGCGTCACGCCGACAGCATCGGCGATTTCCGAAATCGAGGCGCGTGCGTCGCGCCTAAGCGTGGCTATAAGCGTGCGATCAGTATCGTCCATAAAGATCATTATGACTTATCAAAATGACAAAACAAGCTATCATAATGGTCGGTAATTACGATTGATGCCGCCGTTAGAGAGATACATTATTACAATTGATCAAAAGGGCAGGGCTATTATGAAGGATCTAGAGATTCGTTTGGTTGGCGCGCCGGTCAATGAGGGGGCGGGGCAACCGGGATGTCTCATGGGCCCGGCCTCGTTACGAACTGCAGGGCTTGGGCAGGCCCTCGGCGCCCTTGGTTATCGCGTGGCCGATTGGGGCGACGTCGCCGCCGATGATCTCGGCGCGTTAGCCCACCAAAACGAGGCGATCCACGATCTAGCGGCATGCGCGGGGTGGGTCAGCGCCTTGTCGCGGCGTGCCTATGAAGCCGCCGGCGAGAACGCGGTGCCGATTTTTATGGGCGGCGATCACCTTATGTCGGCGGGCACGGTCGCCGGCGCCGCGCGGCGCGCGGAAGAACGCGGGCGTCCATTATTTGTTCTTTGGCTTGATGCGCATACGGATTTTCATAACCTTGAGACCACCGAAAGCGGCAATTTGCATGGTTCGCCGGTGGCTTATTTCACGGGCGATAATGGTTTCGAGGGGTATTTTCCGAAAGCCGCCGCCTGTGTGTCGCCGGAAAACATTTGCATGCTCGGCATTCGCTCCGTCGACGGGGTTGAGAAGGCCAGGATTTCCGATGCGGCGATAACGGTCAATGACATGCGCGCCATTGATGAAAATGGCATTTCCCGGCTGTTAGCCCCGTTTCTCGAGCGTGTTCGCGCCGCAAATGGGCTTTTGCATGTGAGCCTTGACGTTGATTTTTTAGAGCCGGACATCGCACCCGGCGTCGGCACGACGGTTCCTGGCGGCATCACCTTTAGAGAAGCGCATCTGGTGATGGAGATGGTGCATGACAGCAAGCTTCTATCATCCATGGATTTAGCTGAGTTAAATCCCTTTCTTGATGAACGCGGTCGCACGGCGCAATTGCTTGTGGACCTCACGTCGAGCGCTTTTGGCAAGACCGTGATAGAGCGCCCAACAAAGAGTTATTGATCTCGCGACACCGAAGCGCGAGCCAAAGGAGTTTCTCGATGTCTTCCAGCCGTCCCGCGCACGCGCACCCCAAGCTCGCGCATCCGGGCATGACGCCCTTTGTCAGTGTCGATAATATGGTGAAGCTTGTTCGCCATGTGGGCGTTGAGACTTTTCTGACTGAACTGTGCGCCGTTCTTGAGGAGGACTTTGCGCGCTGGCCGTCTTTTGACAAGTCGCCGCGCCACGCCGTTCATGTGCCGGGCGGCGTTATTGAACTGATGCCGATCGCCGATGACGCCCTTTATAGTTTTAAGTATGTGAACGGACATCCGCCGAACATGAAGCGCGGCTTGCAGACGGTCGCGGCGTTCGGCGTTTTGTCCGATGTGGAAATCGGCTATCCGTTACTATTCTCGGAGATGACGATTTTGACGGCCTTGCGCACCGCCGCGATGTCCGCCGTCGCTGCGAAACATCTCGCGCCGTCGACGGCGCGCTCCATGGCGTTGATCGGCAATGGCGCGCAATCGGAATTCCAAGCGATGGCGTTTCGCGGCGTTCTCGGCGTGAAGAAACTGCGCCTCTACGATATTGATCCGGCGGCGACTAAAAAAGCGCTCGCCAACTTACAACAAGCCGGCTTTGATATTGAGACGTTTTCCACGGCCGAAGAGGCTGTGCTCGGCGCTGATATTATTACGACAGCGACGGCGGATAAGAAGAACGCGACGATCTTAAGCGGCAATATGGTGGGGCCGGGGCAGTATGTGAACGGCGTCGGCGGGGATTGTCCGGGTAAGACCGAGTTGCACGTTGATGTGTTGAAGCGCGGCGACATCTACGTGGAGTACGAGCCGCAAACGCGTATTGAGGGAGATGTTCAACAATTGCCGAAGGATTATCCGGTGACGGAGCTATGGCGCGTCATCGGCGGCGAGATAGACGTATCGCGGGATGCCGGAAAGACGCGAATATTCGATTCCGTCGGCTTCGCCATCGCTGACTTTTCTGCTTTGCGCTATGTGCATCAAAAAGTGCTGGACGAAGACTTATTCGACGCGTTGTCGTTAATTCCAGACCCTGCCGATCCGCGGGACCTTTATGGGATGATCCAGGCGGGCGGCGCTTAGGGCCCGATTGGGAATTCCTACAACGCTGACCCCCCCCCTCGAGTCAGATGTTAGTTGGCAAGAAACCCACGCCTCTCGGGCTCTAAAAACTAAAAGATAAGAGCCGGAACCGAATAATCGGACGGCTAATAACCGTCCGACCCCCTCGTGTTGCGCAAGTTTCAGAGTTTTGAATCGCGCTCTTAGGAAAAGTGCTCGTCGCTCTATCTCGACACTCAATATCCCTCTTGCGTTGGCGGTCTCTTCCAGGCTTCCGACAAGGCAGTAAGGTGCTTTTCAATTTCGAAGTCCAAAATACTTCTGGCGGTTTCAAGCGCTTCTTTCTTGATCTCCCAGTCGGAGGCGGCGGGACGTATGGGCAGCCAGACCCCGAACTCAATGTATTGCGTCATAGCGCCGTTTGTTGTCGGCGTTGTTGATCCCGTTTGAGGCGCGGTCAGCTTTACACGGCAATGAACGCCATCGGCCGTTTTGCGAATTTCAGTCAGGTCGACATCGAACCTTTTGAAATAGCTTTCCTCGTGATCATACTTTAGCACTGGGGCCTCGGCTTAACGGGTTATCGGCGCGTTGTTGGCGGGCTTGGTCGCCCATTTAGCTTGCTTGGTGGCCCTAATGTGCGTCATCGCAATTGTCCGCCTCACGCGCTTTTAATGCTTCTTTCTTAAGGCGGTGGCGCGCCAGCAACGGGGGAGATGGTTTAAAACCATTGTCGCTAAAGCTCTTGTGCCAGCGCCTCTGTCAATGTTGTTGTCGGCGGCGATTATATGATTTTTTCTGGTGATCATCACTATTTTTCTTTGATAAATTTCGATTTTCTTTGAGTCGAGCGGCGACTTTTATTGTTAAAGCGCTTTTGGGTGTTCTAATGGGGCGCCGACCGTCAGCCTCTGCCGGCCACGGTGGACGGCCAGCCCCATCTTTCGCATCGCTTCACTCGGTGCGCGTTCTGATTTGAAGGGGGCGCGATCTGTCGGTCTTTTGTCGGCCCTGTCATGGGCTTTGCCTTTGCAAGTCTTGGTAGAACCGACAAACAGACCCAGAGGCGCGTTGCTTAGGTCGTTGCTGTCGCCTTCACCGCTATTGTGATCTTACGCCTAATCGAAAAGGCCGCGGGGCTGGCGGAAAAAGTCCGCTGCCTTAACATTCAGGATTTGGCATAAGGCGAGCATTTTCAAAGGGCCGATCCGACGTGCGCCGGTTTCGTAACTGAGAATTTCGTCTTCTGAAACGTCGATGGCTTCGCCGAGTTTGGCTGGCGATAATTCCGCCGCTTCGCGCAAGGATTTCAGATTAGCGCCAACGCTTCGGTCTAGCGGACCTGAGTCAAAAGAAAACCATGCCTCTAAATGTTCATCATTTTGTTGAGTCATCCGGTCCCCCGGCGCGTCGCGCAAATTAATCAAGTCCAGCACCGATCTCGTTTTATCTTTGACGAGGGTGCAATTTCTGCGATTGGCGTAAGTATCACCGGCCGAATTTTATTGCTCGGCGTGACTGCTTCGCTCAATAGCCTTGGTTGAGGTCGGACGTAAAACTCTCCGGTGTTATGATGTCACCAAATTTCTAAGTATATTTTGCTATTAATAGCATTCGGAACTCCCTCTATTTAACATGAAGAATTTTGTAAAATAAAATGTGTATACGTATTAAAAGTGTTCATTCCGAAAGCGCGTTGACCGATATTGGAGTGAAAAAATTGCAACGTCTGTTGATAATCTGGACCGCAGGTGGGTTGAAAATGGAACACCCCATTTTGCATCTTATTCATGAGAACATATCAGTCGTGCTTGGCGGGCGTTTCGCGGTAATGATGCGCGCTGCTTGAGCGTCGACGAAAAGACGGCGTTTGACGACATTGCGTCTCGGTCAATGCGCTGTCGTGCTTGGGATAATCTAACGCCGATATTTCTTCCGAAAATTCCTTCTCAGCTGCTAGAATGGGCTTTGTCAGTCGCTCCCCAGCAAGGGGGCGTGGTTGGCGAAATAGAGCGCTGCAGGCGTGTAGGTGTAAAACTCCATTATACCGGTTATTTATAATGTCAAAATATAAGTTACTAGACGACAATGTATTAGGCAGTCTCGACGATCTAAAGTACTTTCGTATTGTTGGCGAATTCCGCAGTTTCCGGAAGGCCGCCGGCGTTTTAGGTATTTCCCCGCAGCGGGTGAAACGTCGTATCGACGCGCTTGAACAAAGGATCAGCGTGCTTCTGTTCGTGCGCACGCATACGGGCGTTATGTTCACGCCAGAGGGCGAGAAACTCTATGACGGGCTTGAAGAGTTTTGGCGCGCCAGCGCCATCGCCGAACAGAAATTGGCGGAAACCAGCAGCACGTTACGGGGTGAAGTGGCGCTCACCGTGACCGAAGGGCTCGGCACGTTTTGGCTGACGCCGCGCTTGGCGTCGTACATTGAGACGAACGAAGAGCTGACGGTTTTTCTCCACAACCAGATGCACGTCGGCCGTCCTGACAGGGGCGAGTGCGACATAGCAATCTCCCTGAACAAACCGAACCATCCAGACTTGATCGTTAAGCGACTCGGCTATCTCCACGTTATGCCGTTTTGCGCGCCGAAATACCGGCAAAAGAACGGTGCGCCGGAAACAGTTCCGGAGATTTTGCATCACCGTGTCGTGGAGCAAGTGAGCGACCAAGTCCCCTTTGAGAATCTTGCAGCGGCGCTCGGCGGCAACCCTGACGAGGGGTTCGCCGCAATTCGTACTAATACGAGTAGTGCGCATTTTTGGGCCGTCGCCAAAGGCGTCGGCATCGGCATTTTACCAACTTATATTCGAGCGATTACGCGGAAGGTTGAACCAATCGACATGGGGTATAAGGAGCGCCATGACATTTGGGTTAGTTTCAACAAAGACGCCCGCAAAGTGCGACGAACAGACGCTCTCATTGATTTTCTAGCGACCTGTTTCGACTCTAAAAAGTTCCCGTGGTTCGGCGAGGCGTTCATTCATCCGAATGAGCTGGATTCCTATTTCGATTCCGACGACATTGCGTTTCAATTTGAAGGGTTTAATGAGCCATTGATTGTTGGGCAAACGATCAATGGTGGGGCTGGGCTACCGCGCGGACGAAAGCGGTTAGGGAATGGGTGATTCGAACAGTGAGTAACACGAACACAGTACTAATTGGCGCACGCGTGCGCATAATAAGAGAATCCCTGGGGTTTGCGCGCCCTGAAATAGCTAGGAAAATCGGCGTTTCTTACCAACAGTTTGCAAAGTACGAAACGGGCGAGAATCGCATCAGCGCCGCACGGCTGGTTGACGTTGCGAAGGCGATGGATGTTCCCATCACGGCGTTTTTTGCAGATTTTGAGGCCGCGGACGAGCAAAGCCCGCCGCCCTTTGAGCCAGGTATTATCCGCTCTGATACGATCAGTTTG
Source organism: Pseudomonadota bacterium (assembly GCA_039814575.1). Taxonomy (GTDB): domain Bacteria; phylum Pseudomonadota; class Alphaproteobacteria; order Caulobacterales; family Parvularculaceae; genus MED-G105. Next base: position 2,005 of record JBCCAY010000008.1, on the reverse strand, counting down.
ATCCGGGCCTTTAGTCAGATTGAATGCGTTAATACCCGCAAATCAATCGTTTACATGGTTAATAACGTCCAAAGCGCAATTGACGATGCGGCGCGGCGCGAGCCTGATCCCAAGGCTAAGATTGAGACCGACGCTGTTCTTGGCGCTGAAAGTAATAAAGATCCGAGTGGTGAGGGTGCTGCTCAACTTGACCGAGACACCGATGCTAGTCTCGTCGACGCCGAAACAACGGACACGGCAGATTAATCACGGACTGAATTTCAAAAAGCCGCAAGCGACGGCGCTTGCTGTCGCCAGCGTTTATCGTTCCCGGTGTTTTTCTTTCCCAGCGTTTTTCGATCTATGACTTATGCACCGTGATTTATCTTTATGGGCGTGCCCGCGCGCAGTTGTCTAACTGGAGTTAAGTCGCCAAAGGTGTGTCATCCAAAAGTCCACCCTTTCAATTTGGGAGGCGTGGATATTTTCCGACACATACTTTCGGAGACAGGGAAGGTGATCGATGGCGATAAAGCAACTTAAAGCGACGGCTGACATTGCATCGGCCGATCTAGAAGATTGGGGGTCTGTGCCGGAGCCCATCGGTGAGCCGGTTTCGCACCTTCGTGGACTGACGTTAAACGAAAACCCCGATGGGTCAGAAGCGGGGCTTTGGGAATGCACGCCGGGAAAATGGGTTCGCAAGGTTATGGATGCTGAAATCAGCAGTTTTGTCGCTGGGCATGCGCTGTTTCACCCAGAAGATGGCGAAACGATTGAAATTAAAGCCGGCGACAGCGTCTATTTCGACAATAACTCGAAAGGCGTTTGGGAGGTCTTAGAAACGACCCGCAAGGTCTATCTCACCTACAAACGAGACTGAGAACCAGCTCAACATTTGGCCCTTGGCGCAGAGCGTCACTGGAAAGCGGGAAGAAACCGACGTTCTACCCGCTGAGCCTGGGCTTCTTCTTAATTTTAAACTGGGCCCTTCGCGCCAGGCGCGCCGGCATTGGTCTCGCTGCGGGAGCTGCTAAAAGATCAGCTTGGCGCGCTCGGTCAAAACAAAGGCCCATTCGGTCAATATCATGGGCTCGCGCCGTTCTATTCCTTTCTTACGCTAGCAGAAAAGGAAACATGATGGCTCACCATTGGACAGTATACGCATGTCTCTTCATCGGATTAAACGCGGCGCTTGTCGGCGGCGTTTTCCAGTCTTTTTCCGATTTCGTCATGCGAGGACTCCTGCAGGGAGCGGCGGCCTCCGGCGTTGAAAGCATGCAAGGAATAAATCGAACCGTGTTTCGATCGCTTTTCCTAACCACATTCTTCGTGCTCGTCCCCCTAACCCTCGCAATAGCGTATGTCGCGCTTACCCAGCTTGACGGTGGGGCGCAACGGTTCATCGTTTTCGGAACCATCATATATGTTGCTTTAGTCTTTGTTGTTACAATTGTCGGCAACGTTCCCATGAATGAACGCCTCGCGAAACTACCTGCGGCCTCGTCGGAAGCGGCCGAATATTGGAAGACATACGGACGAAATTGGACGCGGTGGAACCACGTTCGAACGATTGGTTCGATCGTGACGTCGGGAAGTTATTTCTTCGCGATGTTAACGCTCGCGAAAATCTAAAATCCGGATTTCCATAACGGCAATATTATCCGCGTTATTCGATCTATGCGATTTGGTAAGGCGGCGGGTTGTGCTTCAATCGGCGTGCCTTGGTTCGCCTTTTTGATACTTGGGGTCCGTACTCAATCAGAACGACCGTAAATCGCCAATCTTTACCGTTCTTGTAATTTGGATGAACGACAGATTTGGAACGGAAATTAGGCTTTTAGCTTTATAGCTGGTCTGGGCATTGCTACCGTTCGTGGATGGTAAAAACTAAGGGGCTGTCCCAGATGTTTGACACATCTAGGATGGCGGAATGCGGCTAAAGCATTCAAAACTCACGCATATTCAAACGAACAAGTTGCTTGAACACTTCGTTGCCGGAACGCCTGCTCGAACGGCGTGTTTA
>JBCCAY010000003.1:0-274302 GCA_039814575.1 Pseudomonadota bacterium | reverse complement strand
TTGCATACCGCAAAGAACGCCGGTCATAATCTGGTCGAGTGGTTTCAGTCCAAGGCATCGTGATACTCCGTGTTCTAAGCAAACAAAGAGAATCATAAACCGCTGAAACCACTCAACTTATTTTTCGTATGGCCTCTGAGATATTCCTCTTTAAACAACCTGCTTGCTGGATTATTGACGATATACTGAACGCCCAACTTCGATACTTCAATTGAAGTATCGCGCAATGCTTTTGTCGCTACCTCGTCTAAGTCGACTTTTAAGTTAATTTCACGTTTGACGAGTTGTCGATTCTCACGCCAAACAAAAGCACCTTGCAGCAGAGTTCGCGTTGCAACATGTCGGACAGCTCGATGGTGTGCTCCGGAGGAAAATGCTTCTAAGTCATCCAGAAAATCACCATTGCGCAACGCAAGCCGCAGACCGCGCGCCGCGTCATCTTCTCGTGAACTCATAATCAGTTCACGCCACCGATCTCGAACGCTTGCATATTCGATCAATGAGCGGAGTATTTTTTCGTTTTCAGAGTAGGAGCGACCAAATTTCCGCGCGTCTAGAATATTCCCGATACAAGCAATTATGTATGTCGCGTTATCGGCGGAGACGTCCTGTAGAATATTTCGTTCTATACATGCAGCAGCCGCAGCCCTAACCTGAGGCACCCAATCATTTAGTCGGCGGAGAGCCAGCGAGAGCTCAAATGGGTTGTGAATTGAAAGGCAACATTTCAACGCCTCCTCACGAATGAAGCCAGACCACGCATTAGAAAGCGGTAGAGCCACGTCAGGGCTGGTAGCGCAAATTTTTCGAACAATTCGACGAGCATCTTGATCCCGCAAGCGATGGCACGGTCTTAAAAGTTCACCAATGTTCCGGTCTACAATATTGCGTATTTGCCCTTCTATTTGCCCGACATGAGAAGGGTCATGTTCCGCAACTATAGAAGAGAATTCGAAATCATCTTCGTCTCGCTTACACGACCACGAAAGGAGGCTCGACCGCCTCTTAACTCTTTCCAACAAGCGTTTGAGAGTTGGTTCGAACTCCGGGTTTAGTGTTGATCGTCTCATGACCGTGTCTTATTTTAAGGCAGTCGGTTAGACTGCTGCGAAACAGAGATGAGTCAAGAAAAAACTCTATCGGTATTCAATATGACTTCCACGCATTCCCTCGACGAGGGTGGGGTATTTTTGACAGAGACCATTGACCGTTTGCTGCTCTTAATTTGCCATACCGACTGCTAGATACGAACGACAAATTTCGGCGATCTTCCGAAACAACCGCCGTCTGCAACGACAGCGAAAAACGTGCCGCGAACCCGCCCTCTACACAGGAAACAACATTCCCTGCAACCAAATCAATGAAGGAAACGCTGCAGCCCAAGCCCAGACGAAACGGTTCAAACCGAAAAAGTAGGCGTTCGCGAGGTGGAAGAATAGCGCACACAGGAGTGCAACGTATAAAGAAGATTGAGTCACAAGAGCGACTGGAAATAATAGCTCGAAGAGCATGACGGCCCAGGACAGCGCGAATAAGAGTTGCGGCCTCTCGGCCCAACTCCGCGTCGCATCCGACGCTGGGTAGGCTGAAAACAGAAAAACATCACGCAGGGCGACGCCGCTGCGCCAATCGCGCTTAACGATTTTTACCGCGCCGGACACAAAATACGACAGAACAAGCTGCAGCGCCAAATACCCAAAGGCGATCTCTCGCCAATAGGGGGCGGGCGCCAAATGCGTCGCCCACAGACATATCAGAACAAGAAAGCTCATTCGGTCACTGCCGCCATTATACGGACCGTTGAACCGATAGAGCAGCCAAAGGCCGATTATAACCAGCGCTGAAGTCACGATAGCCGGGGCGAGGCCAAGGATCAGAAGCCCACTGAGGATCAACCGGCTCGCTATGATCGGACGGTGCTTGGGCGTCAGCACCAAATATTCAGCGCTTTGCTGAACTAGGGCGAGACCAAGTAGAAGTTCGGTCAGCCTTATCGCCATCTCAAAAGTCAAGAGACACCGACCTCGTCTCGGCGTAAGATTGCCGAACGATAGACTTCTTCGCGCTCCACCGCGTCGCCCTCGCGGAACACGAGCACCAGACGAAACCGAAAGCGGTCATACGCCGCCGCCGAGCTTTTTTCAGCGACGCCAGTCCGCACATGCGCGGTCAGATGCTCGAGCGCAGGCTGAGAGTTATTGGCAAGAAACTGCTCGCAACAGGTGACGAGGAAGAGATATTTGTTGCCCGCCGGGTTCCAAAAAAAGCTCTTTAAAGATTGAACAAAAGAGAGAGTGGCTGGTCGTTCTTGAAAAAGCATCCATGTCGATGGTTTCTCATCAGACGGACTTAGGAGCGCATATTCGATGCGAGGCGAAGGCCCGACCTCGGGAAAAAACCGCCAGGACGGAAATAATACGGGCAATAGAAGTCGTAGCGCATTAACCATGCGGACGAGCGTGGTCCCGATTTGGTAACCAGGATCTAAACGCAAACGCGCTTTCGCGTCGAACGCCGAGGTAAAACCGCATTGCCGATGTGAGCGAATGCATCGCTTATGAGGAAACGGCGTGGCGTGGGAGATACGCCGATTGGCCCCACATTCTAACCGTGCGTTTCCATGACGGCGTCGATCAAGCGCTGCAATTGTTCAGGAAACGCGCGATCTAACTCAGATTTCAAGTCTTCGCCAAAAATGCCAACCAAGGTCGTATCAGACAAGACGTAGTAATTGATTGCACCTAATATCTGATAGACCGCCACCAATGCGCACGCCTCATCAGCGTCACGCCAATTCGAAACGGCCTTCAGCATCTCAATCAAACGCTCAAGGAACGGCTTCAGATACCACGTACCCACAGCGTCGGCGCGGCGCTTATTGTCGAGAAGCTCCCGCATCAATAACCGGATCTGATCAGGGTGCTCCAAAGACTCTGCATAAAGCGCTGCAAAGAAGTCGACTAAATGTTTGGCCGGATCTCGCCCGGCGGCCTCGGCCTGTCGCTCGGTGTCTCGATTGGTGTCTCGCTCGGTGTCTCGATCGGTATCAGGCGCGATCGCCTCGAACCGCGCTGAGATCCGCCGCAACACGTCCCCATAGATTTTTTCTTTACTGCTGAAGTGATGCAGCAGCGCCTGCTTGGTCAAGCCAAGCTCAGCCGCGATGGCGGCGATGCTGACGCCGTAAAAGCCACGCTCCGCGAAGAGCGCTTCGGCCGTGTCCAGAAATCTCTCGCGCGTATCGTTGGCCATCAGCGCCTCCTCCGTGCTCTTGACAACTTACCATCCGGTAGGCTAACTCCTTACCATATGGTAGGCCTTTGAAATCGCATAGGCGAGCCGGGAGCGCAATATGAACCGGGAAACCGAATTGGCGTTAATCGACGAGCTCTTGGCGCTGAAGGCGTCGAAATCCGCCTTTCTGGACGCGACCGTCACAAAAAACGCCGTCGATAACTATGCCTGCGAAAGCCGCTTCGCGCTCGAACGCGAGCGCATCTTCCGAAAAACGCCGACGGCCGTCGCCCATGGCAGCGAGCTTCCAGACGCCGCCTCGTTCCTAAGTCGGGAGATCGCTGGCCTACCGGTCTTGCTGACCCGCGATACGTCGGGCGCCGTCCATGCGTTTTTGAACGTTTGCCGGCACCGCGGCGCGCGGCTCGTCAACGAGGCGGCCGGATGCAAACGTCGATTTTCGTGCCCGTATCACGCATGGACCTACGCCAACACGGGCGAGCTCATCGCTGCGCCGCATTTCGATGAGGGCTTTGATGGCCTCCATAAAGCCGATCTGGGACTGACGCGCCTTACCTGCGAAGAACGGTTTGGGTTTATTTGGGTGACGCCGGAGAGCGACGCACCTTTTGATCTGCAGGCGTACTTTGGCGATCTCGCGAGCGAACTCGACGCCTTGAAAATGGATGAGATGGTCGTCGTTCACCAAGACGTCACGGTGCGCAACGCCAATTGGAAAATTCTCGTAGAGGGCGGCCTTGAGGCCTATCATTTCAAAATCGCGCACCGCTCAACCGTCGGTCCGCATTTCGAAGATAATCTCTCATCCTATCGTCGGTTCGGGCCGCACCTGCGCTCAATCCTGCCGCGCACCAGCATGGCGAAGCTCACTGAAGACACACGGGCGACTTGGCGTTTGCGCGATCATGCACAAATTCTGTACACGCTCTTTCCTTCAACACAGCTTCTCGTACAACAAGACCACATCGCTTGGGTAAAGGAAGACGCGCTCTCAGCCGAGAGCACGCAAGTGCGGCTCTCCACGCTGGCGCCGAAATCCGAAGTCGAAAACGCAGAACACTGGCGGCGCAATCATGAGATTACGACAGTGACGCTCGATGAGGACTTTGAGATCGGCGAGAGCATCCAATCGACGCTAACCTCCGGAGCAAACACGCACCTCAATTTCGGCCGGTTCGAAGGGGCTCTCCACCAGTTCAATCGCACAGTTGAAGAGCATCTCGTTTAATAACTAGCCGCGGCCCTTCAAGATACGCAGACAGTAGGCTTCAAAAACAGCCGCCGCCGCCGCTTGAGATTGGCGCGCTTCAACGCGCGCGCGGGCGCGCTGAGCAAGGTCGTTGCGCATTTCAGGTTCGTTTAAGAGACGCACGACCGCCACCGCAAATGCTTGAGGATCATCCGCATTCAAATAGTGTTCAACAGGCGTCAATTCCAACCCCTCAACGCCGACAGTCGTCGACACCACCGGCGCGCCCATCGCCATCGCTTCAAAAGCCTTAATGCGCGTGCCGGAGCCGGCTCGAATGGGGATGACATAGGCGGCCCCACGGGCATGGTCGCGAATATCGTCGACAAAGCCCGTAAACGTCCAATTAGCGCCGGCGTCTTTCGCCGCTTTCACCAGCCCCGGCGGCGGGTTTTTGCCAATAACACGGAATGCGGCATCGGGGCGCGCCGCCGCTATATGCGGCCATACCTCGTGTAAAAACCAGGAAAGGCCCTCTTGATTGGCGCGCCAATCCATACTGCCCGTGAACGTGACGATGGGATCAGCATCATCTGCAGGCGACTCAAATGAGAAAAACTCAAGATCAACGCCGGTGGGAATCGCCTGCACATCGCTTGCATCAAATTGATCTTTAAATGCACTCGCGTCCTTTTCCGACACAGCGATAACGCCGTCGACAGCTCGGACGCCGGCGCCTTCAAAGCGCGCCATCTTGGCCGCTTCGGCGGCGTAAAGGAGCCGCATGGGCCCTTCCGCTAAATCACGGTGGCGACGGAAAATCTCCGTCTCTAAATTATGCGTAAAAACGATGGTCGGCGTTTCAGCGCCGATCGACGCCGCCGGCGTCGCGCCCGTCGGACGCAAAGCGAGACTGTGAATATAATCGTATATGATAAGATCAGGACCCTTCCTAACCGCATCAGCGACAGCGGCGCGCGCCGCGCCGGTGGCGTCGGTCCATATCGAGACCGGCAAGGGCGTCAAAAGGCCCGCAACACGCCGCGCTCTGGCGATCGGTCCTGACGCCGGTCCAGGCCAAGCATGAAACGTGTCGCAAATTTCCGAAAGAGCGGGACGCCATTTCTCTAGAAGGTCTGAAGACGGATCACCATGGCCTTGCGTTCTACCCTTTACTGCAGGCGCGGGCGATATGAGGTCAATCTGAAAGGCGCCGTTTTTCAAGTTCTTCAAGATGTTCGCGGTTCGGATTTTTCCGCCGGCGTCCATGGGAAATAAAAACTGCGGGGATACGAACAGCAAGCGCGGACGGTCATCGGACGCCGCCGTTCTTTCGTCGGAGACGCCCGGCGAAGCGGGATCAGGTTTCTCGCGACCATGCGCTTCTTCAGACCACGTTGACATAGAAGATCCCTCCATGGGCGAAGACGCAGCCCACCCTTCCCGCTAAGCGGACACTAAAGCTGTTTTTTATGAAATGGGAATGAAGACGGGACTTGTCAGAGACGGATGGCTTAGCGATCCTTGAAGCGCGATCGGGCGACGACCGCCCGCCAAGTTTTTGCGTATCGGAATCATCGCTATGGCGTTTTCATCATTACCGCGCATTGCGCTTACACTCCTCACCAGCATCGGTCTCCTAACGGCTCAAGCGTCTTTCGCCCGTGCTGACGGACCACCGGATTGGCATAAACACAACGCCGACGCTCGCGCTCAGTCGACGACGGCCGCCCCCTCGGCGATCCAGCAGAAAACGCGCGTTATCAATGTCGCCGATGCGCTCAATGGCCGCTCTGATCGCGTCCGAACCACGACGCCTCGGCTTGGCGCCATCGCGGCAGCGAGAACAGCCGCGGCGCCGAAAGCGAGCGTCAGCGTTGAAAAGGGAGTGCGCGTCACCCGCGGCGCCCCAGCGCAGCGCTTTATTGACGCCGATCTTGAAACGACGCTCAGCGGCGCGGCGACGGCCGAGCCGGCGCAACGCGTCACGAAAGAAAAAATCGTCATCTACCGCGAGTGCGTGAAACCGCGGCGGCTTGTCACCCACGGGTTTTTCTCAGGCGTGCGACGGTATAATCGCGCGTCGGGCCGCTTCCCGGTGGACACGTTCGGCTATAATGGTTATCGCCGTAACGCGGAATCCGTGTGCGGCATACGCCGCATTTAGATCCCCTTAGGAGTCAGCATTAGCGCGCCAAGCGTCGACGCCATCAAGGATGTGATCGACAGCTGGACGATTGCGATAGCTTTTTTCGTTTGTTTCAAAGTCTTCTTCATAAAACTTGGCGCGGATCATTTTATCCGTATCAATAATAAAGACCGCCGGGTGCGGAATGCCGTAAAATCGCGTCTTTTCTTCAACAGACGCGTTCAACAATCCAAACGCGCTAATCGATGCGCTGTCCTCGTCCGACAAAAGCGCCGGTTTGAAGTCATTTCTTTTGACAAAGCGTGATTGCTGTTTGGGACTGTCATAACTGACAAAGACCACGGACAATCCACGCTCCGCAAACGCCTCAATATTGTCGCTCACATCCCGCGCTTGATCTTTGCAAAAGGGGCACCAGGAAACTGAGCGCACAAAAAAGAGCGCCATGCCGTTTTCACCGACAAGACTGTCAAAACTCTGATCGGCGCCTGACCAGTCTTTCAACGCCAAATCATGGGGGATCACAGCGCCAATATCAGGGCCAAGGTCGGCCGGCGAAACCGCCGTCGCGCTCGCATTGGCGCTCGCATTGGCGCTCGCATTGTCGCCCACATTGGCAACGGTATCGGCAAGCGCCGCATCGAAACTGGAGAAGCAGCCAAGAGCGGCGATCGCAGCAGCGACCGCACAGCGCTCGAAGCGGCGCACAATAGTGTTTATGATCGATTTCATAGCGCGTCCTTCTCTTATCCCGGATAAAGAACGTCTATCATGAAGCCCACCGACCAAGCACGACCGCCGGGCTTCACAATTTAGTGGGCGGTTAAGACGCCCTTTTCGCTGCGGCGTTTAGCCGAGACTCGGCTCAAGCTTGACGCACGATTCCATCAGCTCACGGACGGATGCGACGGAGTGATCGAACATCTGTTTTTCTGCGTCCGTGAAGTTCACTTCAACGACGCGCTCAACGCCTTCCGCGCCGATCACGACGGGCACGCCCACATAAAGGTCGTTAAGGCCATATTGGCCGGTTAGGTGCGCCGCGCATGGCACGACGACCTTTTTGTCTTTCAAATAGCTTTCCGCCATTTGGATCGCCGAAGCCGCCGGCGCATAATAGGCCGAGCCGGTTTTCAGAAGCGCGACAATCTCGCCGCCGCCTTTGCGCGTACGGTCAACAATGGCGTCGATTTTTTCCGTCGTGGTCCAGCCCATCTCAACAAGATCGGGGAGCGGGATGCCGGCGACCGTCGAATAGCGCGTCAACGGCACCATGGTGTCGCCATGGCCGCCAAGAACGAACGCCGTGACGCTTTCCACCGAGACATTGAACTCTGCGGCGAGGAAATAGCGGAAGCGCGCAGAATCAAGAATGCCCGCCATGCCGACGACTTTGTTCTTGGGCAGGCCGGAGAATTTCTGCAGCGCCCACACCATGGCGTCGAGCGGGTTGGTGATGCATACGACGAGCGCGTTCGGCGCGTATTTGGCGATGCCCTCACCGACCGACTTCATCACTTTCAGATTAATGCCGACGAGGTCGTCGCGGCTCATGCCGGGCTTGCGCGGCACGCCGGCGGTGACGATGCAAACATCGGCGCCGGCGATGTCAGCATAATCTTGAGTGCCGGACAGCGCGCTGTCATAGCCGTCGACCGGCGCGCTCTCGGCGATGTCGAGCGCTTTGCCCTCGGGCATGCCCTCGGCGATGTCGAAGAGAACGACGTCGCCCAATTCTTTTTGCGCGGCGATATGAGCGAGCGTACCGCCGATCATGCCGGAACCGATAAGGGCGATTTTATTGCGAGCCATGTCTCTTCTCTCCTTGGTCGTGACGAGCGTGGTAATTATCTGCAGGGGCTCTTAGCGCAGGCGCGCGCCGCCCGAAAGGACGACTTTCGTCAAGAAAGCGCTTTGGAAGACAAAAAAACGCAGTTGAGACGCCTACAGCTGATGAAAACGGCATGCCCGCGCGGGCATATGGTCAAAAAGTCTTGCGGATCGACGCCATCACGGAACTCGTCGCCAAGGGGTCGCCGCCAAACGTCCCATTCGGCGTTGTATTATTGGGGTCGTTCGGCCCGAAGATCAGCGCGCGCGTCCGATTGTAAACATATTCGACGTCGAACATCAGCGCCGGACCAAGTTCAGCCGCCAAACCGGCGCGCCCTTGATACGCGAACGCCGCATCGCTATCGCCAAGCCCGTTCTCGACAAAGGCGCCGCCGACGCCGCCCCCAACAAAGGGAACGATTGGCCCACCCATATCAAAATCGAAATAGACATTCGACATCAGGTAATGAACGCCCACCGAATCGTCGGCGATACGCGGCTGTTCAAGAGATCCATCGTTACGCTCCACGACCGAGTCAACGCTCGGCCCGGCGTAACGATATTCCAATTCGGTCCGCGTGCCGTCAGGAAAAGCAAAGCCGATCGCCGCGCCGGCTTGAACGCCGGCGCCGAACGTCGTTTCTCGCTCAGTAACAGGGCCCTCAAGCGAAACGAGACCCGATTGTGGAACCAGAACATCTTGAACAAGACGGTTCGGAAATACGGCGCCCGCGCTAAGGCGCGCATAAAGCGAGCCGGTTTCCGCCAGGCCGTCGGAGCGTGGGGCGGATTGCGCGGCCGCAGGGCCCGTTTCACCCAAGACCGCGAGAAGACACGCGAGCGGCAAAACAAAGGCGCTCCAGGCATATGTTGAAACGACGCGCTTACTCACGAAACAAAGGTCTCCATTCAAAGGCGTTAAGGCCCGACAGAAAAAGAGAATACACCGAAACGCTGGAACGCCGACAACAATTCTCGTCGCTCGCCGACAAGGCCGCTCGAGCCGGCGCTGTAGCTGGATCGCCGTCCTTCGGGCCATTAGAATCAGCAAAAACAAACCATTGAGGAAAGGAAAATTCATGTCCACACGCTTGGGGACGATCTCGTCCGCATTTTCAGCGCCGCGGTTTGTCAAACTTATCGCAGCGCTCGGTGTCGCATTCACCGCCGCGTGCGTGCGCGACACGGCCGAAACTCCAGCGACGATCGACGCTTTCAAGGCGTCAACCGAAGAACGGCTTCAAGAGATTGTCGCGACCGACGACACCCTCCCCGGCGCATCGCTTCGCATCATCGCCCCAACCTTAGGGTTGGATTGGACGGCGCAAGCCGGCCTCATCGAAGACGGCGAAACGCCCTTCACCGCGAACCATCCCTTGCGCATCTCAAGCGTCACCAAGACGTTTGTCGCGGCCGCCATTATGCGGCTCTATGAAGACGGGAAAATCGATCTCGATGCGGGCATTTCAAACTACCTGAAGGCGGAACATACGGGGATTATTAGGGACAGCGGGCATTACAATCCCGATGAGATCACCGTGCGCCACTTGCTGACGCACACCTCCGGGATTATCGATTTCTTTTTCACAGAAGAATACGAAGCATACGAAGAGAAATTAGCCAATGGCGAACTCAAACCCAGCAAACCGGTCTTTGAAGATCAATTAGGCATCGCCATGCGCGCCGGTCCGCCCGATCTGAAGCCGGGCGAACGCAACAGCTACACCGACACCGGTTATATTTTACTCGGCGCCATCTTAGAGGAGCAAACCGGCGTTTCGATGGCGCAAGCGATGCGCACGTTGAACGGTCTCGATACGTTGGACCTCAACAGCACGTGGTGGGCGATCTTCGAAGAAAAGCCGGCTGACGCACTGGCCTTGCCCGAGCAGTATTTCGGCGAACTGCGCGCGAGCGAATGGGACACGCCCACGGACGACCTCTATGGCGGCGGCGGCATGATCGCCTCGTCAAGTGACTTGGCCGCGTTTATCTACGCCCTGTTCAACGGCGAGGTCTTCAAGGATGACACAACACTTGACGTTATGACGTCGCAATTTCCGGTAACAGACAAGCTTGTCGAGAATGACAGCGGCTCCGTCTACGCATCCCATGGGCTAGGAAAATACCCAATTGGCGACAGCATCGCATACGGTCATGGCGGTTGGTGGGGCGCTGTGATGGCCTATGCGCCAGAGGCGAACATCGCGATCGCTGCAAATTGGCTGCAACAAGACCATGGCGAAAAAGGGCATAAGATGGCCAAGGAGATTTTAGGCGAGCTCATCGCGCTTCAAAGCCGGCTTACTTCCGAGAGCGCCGCAACAACGCAGTGAAGCAAACCGCCAGCCGAAGCCGCCCCCTATCGGCGCTCGGCGAAATAGTCCTTCGCCATTTTCGCTACGAGCGGCGACAGCAAAACGAGCGCGATTAAATTGGGCGCCGCCATTAAACCGGTGAAGGTGTCAGCAATAAGCCAGAACAGGCTGACAACGTCCGTCACGGCGCCGCCCTCCAGCATTAAAACCGCCGCGCCGGCGAAGGTGACGACGATCCAACTCCAGCGAAACGGCTTGATGATTTTTTCGCCGAAGAGAAACTCAGAACACCGCTCACCGTAATAACTCCAGCCCAAAATCGTCGTGAAGCCGAAGACCGTGAGGCCGATCGCAACGATATGCTTGCCGAGGCCTGGCAGCGACTGATCAAACGCCGCCACGGTTAAAGGCGCGCTGTTCGGACAATGCGCCGGCAACGTCACGAGCGACTCGCGAACGAACGGCGCACACGATTCAGGAATGATATTCGCCGTCAAAATAACAAAGGCGGTGATTGAACAAACGACAATCGTATCAATGAACGTGCCGAGCATCGCGACAATGCCCTGATTGACAGGATCTTTGTTTTGCGCCGCCGCGTGCGCGATCGGCGCCGAGCCTTGGCCGGCTTCATTGGAGAAGACGCCGCGCGCGACGCCTTTTTGCATCGCCAATAGCAAGAGGCCGCCGACAAAACCGCCCTTCGCCGCGTCAATGCCGAACGCATTCGTCATGATCTGGCTAAAGGCCGCCGGAACAGCGTCAATATTCAGCCCAATGACGATGAGCCCGGCAAGGAGATACCCCCCGGCCATCGCCGGCACGATGCCCGACGCCACGGTCGCGATGCGTTGAATGCCGCCCAAAATCACGAGACCAGCAGCGAGCGCCAACGCCGCGCCGCTCGCCCAAGGCTCGATGCCATAAGTTTCCCTTAGCGCGTCGGCAATCGAGTTCGCCTGTATTGACGCGCCCGTTCCCCAGCTCGCCAGAATTCCAAATATCGAGAAAATGACGCCGAGAAACGCCCATTTCGGCCCTAAGCCGTTTTTCATATAGTACATCGGCCCGCCCACATGGCGGCCGTCTGCGTCAATCTCGCGGAACCGAACAGCAAGCGAGGCTTCGGAGAATTTCGTCGCCATGCCGAGGAACGCCGTCACCCACATCCAGAACACTGCGCCCGGACCGCCAATCGCGATGGCGACGGCGACGCCGGCGATATTGCCCGTACCGATAGTCGACGACAGCGCCGTCATCAGCGCACCGAACGGCGAAACATCGCCTTCTTTCTGCTCGTCCGGCCCACGACGGCGGAGTAATTGTCCGAATGCGTAGGGAATGCGCCGGATCGGCATAAAGCCGAGGCGAAGCGACAGATAAAGCCCCGTCAGCAACAAAAGAATTAGAACCGGCGGATAAGAAACCGTCGCCGACCCCCACACCAAGGCGTTAACGCCGCTGATCACCTCTTCTAGGCCCATGCCGCCACTATCGCTCATCACTTACCCCTCGCGGCCCGCATTACGGGGCTGCGTCTCAAGCGCTACCCGTTCAAACGGGCGCTGGCAAACGGGCGCTGGCCCTCGCTTCCAGAAATGCGCAAAAAAACCTAAAAGCGCCGTCTTCACTCAGATTGAAGCGACGGCGCGTTGAACGCCGGCCCTTGTAAGGCCGGCCCGCTCTCGTGTCTAGAACGCTAGGGCTCGGTTCTTGCCGCGGGGGCATATACAAGCCGAAAGGCGCTTAAACACACGCTTTTTTTGTTACAATTCGTCTGCCTTGAAGCCTATTCCGCGGCGCGTGCTTTCAAGACGTTGTTGTTGCGAATAAAATCGCGCACTTTCGGTTGGATCTCCGAACGCCAGCGCGAGCCGTTGAAGACGCCATAATGGCCGACGGCCGGCTGGATATAATCCACTTGCATCGCAGACGGAATGTTTACGCACAAATCGTGCGCCGCTTGGGTCTGGCCGATCCCGGAGATATCGTCTTTCTCACCCTCCACGGTCATCAAAGCGATATCTGTGATGGCGTCGGGTCGGACAATGCGTCCGCGGTGTTCAAACGTCCCGTTCGGTAAGGAATGTTCTTGGAAGACGTCTTTGATTGTTTGCAAGTAGAACTCTTCGGTTAGATCGAGGACGGACAAATATTCATCATAGAACGTCCGGTGTTTGTCAGCGCTGTCGCCGTCATCTTTCACGAGATGAAGAAAATACTCGTAATGGGCGTTGGCGTGACGGTCAGAATTCATCGACAGGAAAGAGTATAACTGCACGAACCCTGGATAAACCCGCCGCATCATGCCGGGATAAGGCGACGGCACGGAATAGACCATATTGCGTTCGAACCATTGAAAGGGGCGCTCTTGCGCCAACAGGTTCGGGACCGTCGGTGAGCGCCGCGTATCGATGGGGCTGCCCATAATGGTCATTGAAAGCGGGCGACACGGATCATTCTCCTCCGCCATTACCGATGCGGCCGCAAGAAGCGCAGGGCCAGGCTGACAGACGGCGATCGCGTGGCAATCGCCAATCACGCGCATAAAGCCGATTAGATAATCGATAAAGTCATTGATATCGAAACGGCCGGCGACCAAAGGCACCATGCGGGCGTTCGCCCAGTCCGTTATGTATACGTCATGTTCCGGCAACATGGCTTCGACCGTGCCGCGCAGCAGCGTCGCGTAATGGCCGGACAAGGGCGCGACGATCATCACCGCCGGGTCGGGCGCAACGCCTTTCTGCGCCTCGGCGAGCGCATCTCTATCGCGTTTGAAATGCAACAGCGTGCAAAAATCCCGGCGCACCGTCTCTTCGATTTCAATGGGCACTTCGACGCCGTTAATCACCGTCGAGTGGAGGTCCCATTTCGGTTTCGGATAGCGCCGCGTCACATTTTCAAAGACATCAAGCGCCGCGGCTGATGTTCGCGCAAGCCAACTGTCCGCAAGCGGATTAAGCGGCGAGCGCCAGAACTGCGCACCCATCCCCGCTGCTAGTCGCGCAGGCGCGACCATCGACAGACCGAATTCGTGGGCGGAATACAACATAGCCGTCACCTCACTCAAAACCGCATCGCGCGCGCGGTGCGATACGCTTAGCGGCGGCATCCCGTCGTCGCCGACGTGCTACATCGCCGCACACCACCGGACGAAGACGCGCCTGAACGCCGCCACGCATCATCCAACGCCGCCGATAATCACATCGGCGGGCTATTTCTTCTCCCTCACGAGCGTCCCCTCGCGATGCTTTGTTCTTGCCGCATCGTCCCAAATGAACGGCGCGCGATCTTCAATGAGACCCTTCTATGCTGCATCGCATCGTAAACATGAGCGCGTTGTCTGCTCCTGGCAATAGCTGGGCAATCGCTAGGGCAACAGCAAGGCGACGGCTCATCCGTCGCAACGGCTCTGCGTTAGCATAATCGTGCGCATCATCGATGATGATTAGCACATCCCGCTACAGCAACCTGGCCGCCCGCTCCTTTCGTCTAGGCTTTCGTCTAGCCTTTCCTCAGGCATTCCCAAGACTTTTCGTGGGAAGGATGTTGCTGCAAAAGCGTAAAAAACATCCAAGAGAACGTGGTGAACAGGGCGTTTACGGACCCGAAACGCCATTGCGGGCTAGAGCCAGCTCTAGCGCCTAAACGCTAAGCCGCTGCCCAAACATTTATCGCGAGCCGTGAGCCGTCCGAGTTCGATCGCCTTTAAGACGACGGCCAAGCGGTCGCCGCCTTTAAAACGTCCGCAATCTCGGTCGGGGTCATGGTGTCCTGCAATGCGTAGAGAGGCGTCCCATCCCGATCGATGAGATAGAATAAGCTTGAATGATCAACGGTGTAGCCGAGCGCCGACCCTTCCATGGGCTCTTCGCTGGCGTACACTTTGAAGGATTGGCGCGCCGCTTCAGACGCCGCCTCATCGCCCGTCAGACCAATAATTCGGTCATCAAACGAAAGGTATGCTTTCAAGGCTTCGGGCGTATCGCGTTTCGGATCGACCGTAATAAACAGCGGCGCAATCTCATCGAGGCGCGCAGCCCCAAGTTCATTCAACGCGGCGCTCAAACGACCAAGCGCGAGCGGACACACATCCGGGCACGAGGCGAACCCAAAATAGATGATCGTAATTTTGCCAGCGAAACGGTCAGGGGTCGCCGGTACGCCGTTATAATCCGTGAGCGCGTACTCACCGTTAATTATCTTATTGGCGCCCTTTCCATCGGTCAGCGCCATCACATTCGGGTTCGGCGGCAACGCTCCCCGCTCGCCGCCGCCGCTGCAGCTTGCGAGCACAAAACAGCTAAATAAAACGCCCGCGAGGGCGCGGAAGGCGTCAGCGCCCCTGATTCGACGGCGGGCGCTTAAGCAAAAACGGGAAGCGTCGGACATGAAACTGGATCCTTTTCAATACGAACAAGCATCATCATTGTAGAACGAGAATAGTGCGGGCGCGCTCGTGCGAAGACCGCCGTTTGCGACGATGGAGCGCGTGATGCGACTGCGCGGCCGGCGCCGCATCGCCTGGCGAATAGGTTATAAAAGAGAGATCAATCAGGGAAAGCTTCCATCATGTCGCTCGCCGACGCCTCGCCGACGACCGTAACGCGCGTCGCTCGCAAAAAGAACATTGATGCGCTGAAACGCTCCCTCAGGGGACCGGTGCGTTTGCGGACGCTGACGACCTTGCGATGGCTCGCCGTCGTCGGCCAAATGGCGGCGGTCACATCGGTGCATTTTGGTCTCGGCTTCCCGCTTCCGCTTGGGCTTTGCCTCGCCTGCATCGCGGCGAGCGCGTGGCTTAATCTCTTTTCAGCCTTGCGGTTTTCACCGCAGCATTTTCTCGGCGACCGCGAAGCGACGGCCTATATCGCCTTCGACATTCTACAACTATGCGCCCTTCTCGCGCTCACGGGAGGGCTCAACAATCCTTTTGCGGTGCTCATCCTCGCTCCTGTGACGATCGCCGCCAGTGTTTTGCCGGTGGCGTTGACGAGTTTTATCGTCGCCGTCGCTGTCGCCGGCGTCACCGTAATCGGCCTCGCCCATTTTCCGTTGCCCTGGCGCCCAGACGAGGTTTTGCAGTTGCCGCGCGTCTACGGCGTCGGTGTCTGGGTGTCGCTCACCTTCGCGGTGGTGTTCTTCGCCGCCTACGCCCACCGCATCGCAGCCGAAGCGGGCCAAATGAAAAGCGCCCTCGCCGCAACCCAGCTGGCCTTAGCGCGTGAAGAACAATTGGCCGCGATTGGCGGGCTAGCGGCGGCGGCGGCCCATGAACTCGGCACGCCGCTCGCCACCATCCAAGTGACGGCGCGGGAGATGGCCGAAGAACTCGCCGCAGACGCGGCGCCCGACGCAGCGCAGATGCGCGAAGACGCCGCCCTCTTGGTCACACAAGCGAAACGCTGCCGAGAGATTCTAGGTCGTTTGTCGCGCCGGGACGTCGAAGGCGGAGCAATCCTTGAGCAGATCGATTTCGACATCCTGCTGAAAGAAGCAGCCGAGCCGTTTATGGAATCCGGCCAGGCGCCGGCGATTATCTTCGAATCCACCGCCGCCGCCGAGGCCGGGCCCGCCCCGATCGTTAAGCGGCTGCCTGAAATGATCTACAGCGTGCGCAATCTCGTTGAAAACGCCGCGAGCTATGCCGACGCCGACGTTCTGGTCGACATGGCCTGGACCAGTGATACGGTGTCCGTAGCCGTTCTTGACGATGGTCCAGGCTTCGCGCCCGAGATCCTCGCGCGTCTTGGCGAGCCCTATGTCAGCGAACGCGCGCGCTCACGCACCGCCGCTGGACGCAAGCCCGGCATGGGCCTTGGTTTTTTCATCGCCAAGACATTAGCCGAACGCACTGGCGCAAGGGTGCAATTTGGCAATCGCCGCTGGTCGGACGTCGCGCCGCTCAGCGCGCCCGGCAGAGCCGGCTCCCCTGCGAAATCCGGCGCTTGGGTCTCGATCACCTGGCCGCTGGCGCGCGTTACCGCAACAGAACCGCAGCCGTCGACGCCAAAGAATATTGAAATCTCTCAAGAAAATCAGCGCGGAAGAGGTCTCTAGACAAAACCAATGCGGCTGCTCACGCGTATAAGGTCACTTGGTTGAATTTTATTCTATCGAGCCAGGCCTAAAAAGGAGCCGAAATCGATGCTAGACGGTGATATTTCGAGCGAAGAACCTCTTGTCGTTAATGAGAACTTACCAGACGACGCCTCCCTTCTTATTGTCGACGACGATGAGCCTTTGCGCCGCCGTCTCGGTAGAGCGATGGAACGCCGCGGCTTCCAAGTCGCGCTGGCGGACGGCGTTAGAGAAGCGACAATCCTCGCCAAAAACGCCCCCCCGGCGTTCGCAGTCGTGGATTTACGTCTGGACGACGGAGACGGACTAGAAATCGTCGACGCGATCCATGAAAAACGCGAAGACTGCCGCGTCGTCGTTCTGACGGGCTATGGCAATATCGCTACCGCCGTCGCCGCCGTTAAAGCGGGCGCTATCGATTATCTGTCAAAACCAGCCGACGCAGACGATGTTGAAAAAGCGCTTCTTGCGAGCGAGGGCGCGCGCCCCGAACCGCCGGAAAACCCGATGTCAGCGGACCGTGTTCGCTGGGAGCATATTCAGCGCGTCTACGAGCTGTGCGATCAAAACGTGTCCGAAACGGCGCGTCGTCTCGGCATGCATCGCCGCACTTTGCAACGCATTCTCGCAAAGCGCGCACCGCGCTAGGCGTTCGACAGCATTTAGCCGCTGAGAAACCCAGCGCGCAACGCCGATTGGCGCGCAAACCTCAACGTCACCGCTTTTCGTCGAGCGGCGACCAAAGGGCGTTCTTCTGCGTCTCGCAAAATGGCGCCGCCATACGCGTCCGCTACGATAAGACCCTCGGCTTCGGGCAATCTGTTTTGAGGAAAGTCCTGCGCCACCGCGAAATAAAACGCATCGCAGTAAGATAAATAGGCCGGCCATTTATCATCCGCGTCAAAATCAGCCTGACACGACTTTACTTCTGCAAAGACGAGCCGTCCCTTCGGCGACAAACCGGCAAGATCCGCGCGCCGCCCATCCGGCAGATGAAACTCGGGCAAGACCGCTAATCCCAACTCTTCGAACAATCGCGCCACGCCACGGGTCAGCGCCGCCGTCGCCGCCGGCCGTGACGCGCTAAAACCCGCTTCCGACGTCGGTAGGGCGCTATCAGGCCATAATCTAGAGGCATTGGTGTTCTGCATTTGTTCATACGACCGCACAGCTCACTGTGCGTCAAGAACAAACGCCGCCAATGGAATGAAAAACGAAGGAATGAAAAGAACCGCCTTAAAAGATCAGCCCTGGAATTCCGGCATCCGCACCACAAGACCGTCAAGCGCGTCGCTGATACGGATCTGGCAAGAGAGGCGGGAGTTTTCTTTAGGCTCCGACGCGAAGTCGAGCATGGATTCTTCCATTGCTTCGCGCGAGCCGGTTTTCTCCAGCCAAGCTGGATCGACGTAAACATGACACGTGGCGCAGGCGCACGCGCCGCCGCAGTCGGCGTCGATGCCCGGCACCATATTCTTCACCGCCGCTTCCATCACCGATACGCCGCTGTCGGCGTCCACAACGTGTTCGGTTCCGTTGGATTCGATATAGGTAATCTTCGGCATAGCGGTTTCTTCTACTTTCTGTTCTCAAAAGCCCTTGGCGAAAAACCTCGCCTTAAATTGAAGCCATCATTGAAGCCATCAGGGCAAACGCGTTCCTTCGCATCCGCCTGACGGCGCGGCTTAGCGTCAACCGGCGAGAGATTTAAGGTCCACGGCGGGATCTGCAACCTTCTCTCGATCAAGACGGGCGCCGTCGCCGAGCAGCCGTTTGGCGATCAAAAACGCCGCGGGCTCGTTCATGGCGTCCACCGCCATCAAGCGATCGCCGTCGAAATACCACACGGACCGACTACGCGCGCTCGCCCCCTGACGGACCACCTGGTCATAATTGGGGCTTGGGCATCCGGCCGTTTGCAATTTCACGTCATATTGGTCGGACCAAAACCAGGGCACGGCGTCATAGACAAGCGCGCCGCCGGCTATGTTCGCCGCGGCGATTTTCGCCTGCTCAATGGCGTTCGGCACAGACTCAAGGCGCATCCGACGACCGTAAAGACCGGACGGGAAGTTCGCGACATCGCCGGCGGCCCAGATATGACGATCCTCCGTACGCGCCGTTTCATCGACCCAAACGCCGTTCTCGACTTTAAGGCCCGCCTCCGCCGCAAGGTGGGATTCCGGCGTGGCGCCGACGCCGATGACGACCGCCGCGCAGGGAATTTTTTCACCGTCCGCCAAGACCGCCGCTGAGACCGGATCGTCATCGCCAGCGCCGTCGAGGGCAGCGAGCCGCGCCCCAACGCGGAGGTCAACGCCGTGACCGGCGTGCAAGTCATGGAAATACGCCGATGTTTCAGGGCCGGCGACGCGCGACAAAACCCGGTCCGCCATCTCCAACACGGTCACGTCACGACCTGCGGCGCGCGCCACAGCCGCGACCTCAAGGCCGATATAACCGCCGCCGACAATGACAATGCGCCCGTTCGTTTCAAGAATAGCGCGCAATGAATCAGAATCGTTCAGCGTGCGGAGATAATAAACGCCAGGACGGCGCGCACCGTCCATATCTAAACGCCGCGGCGGCGCGCCGGTGGCGATTAACAGCGCGGAATAGGACGTTTCTCGGCCGTCAGCGAGCCGCAACGTCTTGTTCTTGCGGTCAATGGCAGCAACAGCGACGCCCAATTCCGTCGCGATGTTCTGCTGGTCGAAAAAAGACTGGGGCCGCAACAATAGTCGATCGAGATCAAGCTCGCCCTTCAAATAGGCTTTCGACAAGGGCGGGCGCTGATAGGGCAGGGCTGTTTCAGCGCCGATAAGCGCGATCTCGCCGGCAAACCGCGCTTGGCGCAGGCTCACCGCCGCTTGCAAACCGGCTTGGCCGGCGCCGATGATGACGGCGCGTTCGGAAGATGGGATGGACATGTCGCTAACTCCTAGAAAATCGTCCGTGCCAAAAGCCCGGCCCCACGTCAATTGCGATCGGCCATCGCAGACGCTCAATATGCCAAAAACCTCATACAGTAGTGGCAGAGCGGCAATGATGGGGCCGCGACCGCGCCGGCACACATGATTGGCCGCGCTTTCATTGTCCTTAAGACGCAATCGCGTAGGGTGACGCTATGACGCCTGACGCCGCCGCCGCGCTCTGGGAGCGCCGCCTGAAGCTGCCGACCGAAGCTGCGACAACAGCGTTCGGCGCCGCCCTTGGCGCGCGCCTAAAGCCGGGCGATGTCATCGGCCTCGCCGGCCCGCTGGGCGCCGGCAAATCGACGCTCGCACGCGCCGCGATCGCTGCGTTCGCCGGCGTCGATGAAGCGCCAAGCCCCACTTTCGGCCTCGCCCATACCTATAGCGCCACCCCGAAGCTAGCCGCCGAGCCCAGCGCAACACTGCACCATTTTGACCTTTATCGCCTAGAAACGCCCGAAGACGTTTGGGAGTTGGGCCTCGAAGACGCGCTCGACGGCGGCGTCGCCCTGATTGAATGGCCGGCGCGAATCGCCGCCTTTTTGCCCGCGACGACGCTCGCGATCGACTTAACGCCGACGGCCGATAATGCGGGAGGAACGACGCGGATCGCGACCTTGCGCTCTTTGGTGTCGTGGGAAACCCGCCTTGGCGACATTCTCTCGCCTTGAAGGAACGCTTTAACCGGTCGGCAAGCTCCGAAAGGGCATAACGGAAGCATGATGACGCGCCCCGCCAAGACCCCCGCCGCTCCATCCGACACGACGCCTCGATCGACCGAGACGCCGCCGCCGCAACAGGCTTTATCGCCTGAACGCGCCGCCGCGCGCGCAGCGTTCTTAGAAAACGCCCATTGGGCCGACGCGACCTCGACCCCCATCGCCGGCGACGCTTCGACACGCGCCTATGAGCGGCTGACGAAAAACGGCGAAACGGCCGTTCTCATGAACGCCTCGCCGGGCGCCGAAGAAGCCGATTGTCCGCGCGACGCCGGCCCAGACGAGCGCAGGCGGCTCGGCTATAACGCCATGGCGCGCCTCGCCGGGCCGAACCTCAACGCCTTCCTCGCCGTCGCCGACGCCTTGCGCGCCGCCGGGCTCGCCGCGCCAGCGGTTTACGCCGCCGATCCCATCAACGGGTTCGCGCTGCTGGAGGATTTGGGCGAAGACCTGCTCGCTCGCGCGGTTGATCGTTCAGCAGACGAACAAACGCTTTATGATTCCGCTATCGATGTTCTGATCGCGCTGCGCAAATCGAGCCCAAAGCCGCCGGACGGGCCGGCCTACGCCATGCTCGATTATGATGAGACGGCGCTTATCGCCGAGGCGGATTTGCTGCCCGAATGGTATGCGGATTATCGCGGCGCGCGGGCATTCACCGACAGTGAGCGCGCGGCCCTCGACGCAGCCTGGCGCAAGGCGCTTGCGCAATTATCGCCGCCGTCATTGATTGTGCTGCGCGATTACCATGCGGAGAACCTCCTATGGCTGCCGGGCAATGAGGGCGCGCGCCGGCTCGGCGTCATCGATTTCCAAGACGGCCTCTTCGGACATCCGGCCTATGATCTCGTCTCATTGCTGGAGGATGCACGCCGGGACGTCTCTCCGACCGTCACCAAGCGCGCGCTGCAGCGCTATCTCGACGGCGCGCGGGAAATTGATCCGGCCTTTGACGAAGCCGCATTCCACCGCGATTACGCGCTCCTTGGGGCGCAACGCAATGCTAAGATTCTCGGCATCTTCGCGCGCCTCATCGTGCGGGACGGTAAGACGCGCTATGAGGACTTCTTTGAACGGGTCGAAAACCATTTCCGCGGCGATCTGAAACACCCCGCCCTCGCCGAGGTGCGCGCCGTCTTGCGCGGGCCGACGCCCGCCCTCACGGACTAACTTTTTTAAAGGGCGCACAGCCTCGTGACATCACACTCTAACATGCCGGATACGGCTATGATTCTCGCCGCCGGGCTCGGCACACGTATGCGTCCGCTGACGGATGATCGGCCGAAACCTCTCATCAATGTCGCCGGCAAGCCGCTCATTGACTATGCGCTCGATCGGTTCGCGAATGCCGGCGTCGCCCGCGCCGTCGTCAATGTGCACTATCTCGCCGACATGCTGGAAGCGCATGTCGTCCAACGCGCAGCGCCGGAAATTATCGTTTCCGACGAACGCGCCGAACTCTTGGAAACAGGCGGCGGGCTTAAAAAGGCTGAAGCGTTTCTCGGCGCGCGTCCGATTTTCTGCACCAACACCGACGCCATCCTCGTCGACGGCGACACAGGCGACCGTAACGCAGAACCCTGCGCCCGCCTCACCAACGGCTTCGACCCCGACGCCATGGACGCCCTGTTGCTACTCGTCCCGAAAGAAAGAGCGAGCGGCTACGATGGGCGCGGCGACTTTCACTTGAGCCCCGACGGCCGCCTCGACTGGCGCGGTGAGGATGACGCGCCGTTCGTTTTCACCGGCTTGCAGATCATATCGCCCTTACTCCTAAAAGACGCGCCGGACGGCCCGTTTTCCACAAAGCTTCTATGGGACAAAGCCAAGACCGCCGGCCGGTTCTACGGCGTCGTCCATGACGGCTTGTGGATGCATGTGGGCGATCCGGACGGTTTAAGAGAAGCCGAATCATTCTTTCAGGCGCGCTAACGCGCTATAAAGAGCGGGCATGACCCGCCCTGATCTTTTTTCCGCTTCAACAGCCACCGATTCCCCTCCTCACCCGAACGTCTATTCGATTGACGCCGGACGACCCTTTTTGCGTGCGCTCGCGACCGGCGTTTTGGACCGCTATGGCGCCGCACCGGAGGATTTAGCGCGCATCGAGATCTATGTGCCGACGCGCCGCGCCGCCCGCGCCCTCGCCGATGCGTTTCTCGACGCTGTGGAAGACGTCGCATCAAGCGAAGACCGATCAGGGGTCACCGCAACGCTGTTGCCGCAAATCAAAACACTCGGCGACGTGGACGCCGACCTCATCGACGCGTTCGCGCCCTCCGCCATGACGACAAACCTGCCGCCCGCCGCCGCGCCGGGCTTGCGGCTCTTGGCGTTGGCACGCTTCGTGGCCGCAAAAGACCGCGCTTTTAATGGGGCGGAAAACTGGCCTGCCGCCCTCGCCGCCGCAAGCGAACTCGCGAAACTGCTGGATTCTCTCTATACCGAAGAAATTCCTTCCGACCGACTAGCCGACGCAGCGCCGGCGGAACACGCCGAACACTGGGCGCAATCCCTCGCCTTTTTGCAGATCATCACCGCCGCCTGGCCGGACTATCTAAAAGCCGCCGACCTTCTCGACCCCGCCGCGCGGCGCATGGCGCTCATCGACGTGCAAACCGCCCATTGGCGCGAGACATCGCCGAAAGGCCCCATCATTATCGCCGGCTCCACCGGCAGCGCGCCGGCCGTTGCGCGCCTGATGGGCGTTGTCGCCGGCTTCAAAGACGGCGCTGTCGTGTTGCCGGGGCTTGATCGCGCCCTTGACGCACGCGCATGGGAGACGGTCGACGACGGCCACCCGCAAGCGGGGCTAAAATACCTCCTGGAGAAACTGGCGTGTACGCCACAAAGCATTCGTCCGTGGCGAGAAGAAAGCACGGATATCGATGCCCCCCGCGCGCGGCTCTTATCGCTCGTTTTGCGCCCCGCTGACGCCACTGATGAATGGCGCGCGCGTGCCGGAGATTTGCTGGCGGGCGACCCCAGTTTAGAAAACGCCCTCAGCGGCCTACGGATGATTGAAGCAGAGGAAGAAGAAGATGAGGCGACCGCCATTGCGCTTCTCTTCCGCGAAACCTTGGAGGAGCCGGACAAAACCGCGCTCCTCGTCACGCCCGACCGGTTTCTCGCGCGGCGCGTGTCGCTCAAAATGCGTCGGTGGGGCGTCGATATCGACGATTCCGCGGGCGTTCCCTTCGCATCCAGCCCTTGCGGCGCGTTTCTACGGATTGTCGCGGAATGGCTCGCCGCGCCAGGCGACCCGGGGCTCGCCCTTTCCCTTGCCCGCCATCCGCTCGCGCGTTTTGGTCTTGAGGCGGAGCAAAAACACAAAAGCCTCGCCGCCTTTGACAAAGCCATGCGCGGCGTCGCGCCGACCGACCGCAGCCTTGCAGCCCTTCGCGCGAAGGTCGACGCCCACCTCAAAGACGACAGTCCGAGCGCGCGCCGTTTAGGCGATGTTGAGGACGCGCTTGTCATCGTCGACGCCTTAGCAGCCGCGGCGGCGCCATGGGAGCAACTCGCAGCCAATAATCGCGATGCACTAAATAACGCCGACTTAGCCGCTCGCCTTGAAGCCCATCTCGCTGCGGCCGAAGCCATCGCCAGCGACGCGAACGAGGAAGCCGCTGCCAACAACACCCTATGGCGGGGCGACGACGGCGAGGCGGGCGCGGCCTATCTTGCGGACTTGCGCTTATCGCTACTCGACGCGGCGGCCGACGGCGGCGCGCTCGTGCTGCCGGAACACGATTACCCCTCCGCCTTCACCGGCCTTATCGGCCCCTGCGCTGTCAGACGGCGCCGGCCTGCGCATCCGCGCCTTGCTATTCTCGGCCCGTTGGAAGCACGCCTTCAGCAGGCGGACTATATCATTCTTGGCGGTCTGAACGAAGGCGTCTGGCCCGCCGACGCTGGCGGTGACCCGTTCTTGTCCCGCCCCATGCGGGCGAGCATCGGCCTGCCGTCCCCGGAACGCCGCCTCGGCCTCGCCGCCCACGACTTTGCCGCACTCGCCGCGGCGCCGAACGTCGTCCTCACCCGCAGCAAGAAGGCTGGCGGCGCGCCCGCGAAACCGTCGCGGTGGCTTGTCCGTCTAAAGACGATCCTGCGCCTCGCCGCGCCGGACGCCGCTATCGACGTGTCGTCAACCTATAACGCCTGGGCCGGGGCGCTCGACGCCGCCGGGGCGCCAACGCCGGTGAAACGCCCCGTCCCGCAACCGCCCGTCGCCGCGCGCCCGCGACGCTTATCGGTGACCCGCATCGAGAAATGGCTGCGCGATCCCTACGCCATTTACGCGCGCGACATTTTAGGCCTCTACCCCATGGAACCGCCAGGCGGCGCTTTTTCCGTCCGCGAAATGGGCGAGTTATTACACGGCGTTTTTGAAACCGCCGCCGCCGCGCCCGACGCACCGACCGCAGACGCTCTTGCACAGCTTTTCGATGAGCGGGCGCAGGGCTTCGGCTGCACGGACGCCGACGCCGCCCTCTGGCGACCGGCGCTTCAGGCCGCGTTTCATTGGTTCACGGATTTTGACGCTGAGCGACGCGCAACCAGCGACGAAACCTTCCTGGAAGCAAAAGGCGAGATTGAACTCCCCAATATTACGCCGCCGTTCACGCTTTATGGCCGCGCCGATCGCCTCGATATCGACAAAACCGGCGCGGCATTACTGGTCGATTACAAATCCGCGGAACCGAAATCCGAGAAGCAAGCGAAATTCTTCAATCCGCAATTACAACTCCTCGGCCTCATCGCCGAACAAGGCGGGTTTGACGCCATAGGGCCAAGGCCCGTCGCCGATTACCGCTATGTACGGATGATTAATCGCCGCGGCCAGATGAGCCGCGACGAACAAGGCCAATCGGGCGAGGCCGCGCACGCCGCTATTCTTGACGCCGCCGAACGCCTCGCCGCGCTTATCACGGCGTTTGACGACCCCGCCCGCGGCTATCCCGCACAGCCGCATCCGGAATTCACCGACGTCTACGGAGACTATGACCAATTGTCCCGACGCGGCGAATGGGGCGCGCTCGGCAACGATGGCGGGGAGGCGTAAATCATGAGCGAGAACGCCGCGTTCGAAGAAACCATCGCCAATCAAACCCGCGCCGCCTCGCCGGCGGTCTCCGCGTTCGTCTCGGCGAACGCCGGTTCCGGTAAAACCCGCGTGCTGACAACGCGCGTGGCGCGGCTGTTGCTCTCCGGCGTTGCGCCCTCGCGGCTCTTGTGCATCACCTTCACAAAGGCGGCGGCGGCGGAAATGGCGGATCGCTTATTCACGCTGCTCGGCGAATGGTCGCTCGCGGACGACGCAGCGCTTGCAGAAGCCTTGTCGGCGATCGGCGCTCCGCTGATCGATATCACGCCGCCTACGAATGAAAAGGCGGCCCTCGCCCGAGCCCGACGTCTTTTCGCCAAAGCGCTGGAGACGCCCGGCGGATTGAAAATCCAAACGATCCACGCCTTTTGCGAGACGGTGCTGAAGCGCTTTCCCTTAGAAGCCGGCGTCGCGCCGGGGTTCAGCGTCATCGAAGACGCCGACGCCCTGCGCCTACAAAATGAGGCCGTCGACCGCGTCCTCGCCGCGACGGACAGAGACGATGAAAACGAAAAAGCCCTGCGCCGCCTCGCCGACACGCGCGCGCCCGGATCAATCCGCGCGCTTCTACTATCAGCGATCAACGACGCTAAGCGCCGAACACGCCTTAGCGCTGACGACTTTCCGGAGCGTTTAGCCGAGGCCTTAGGCGTTTCCGCGAACACGGAGCCTCACGACCTCATCGCTGATCTCGACAATCACATTGACGCCAGCGCGATCGCCGGACTAGCGGGCGCGCTTCTTGTCGGCGGCAAAAAAGCCCAAGGCTTCGGCGAAGCTTTATCGGTCTACGATAAAACGGCGCAAAGCGCCGAGCGTTTTGCGCTGTTGCAAGAAGTGTTCTTTACACAGAAGGGCAGTCCGCGCGCGAAACTCCTGGACAAGGCCGCAAAAACCGCCGCGCCGCAAGCCGAAGCGCTCGAAGAAAGCCTCCGAGCCGCGATTAACGCCTTCGTTGACGCGGTGCGCGCCGCAACCATCTTACAAGACACGCTGGCGCTGGCGCGACTCGTCAGCGCCGGCGCGGCGGGTTATGAGAAAGCGAAAGCCGGCCGCGCGGGGCTTGATTTCGACGATCTCATCGACAAAACCCGCGCCCTCTTCGCCGACTCAAACCGCGCCGACTGGGTGATGTACAAACTCGACCAGGGCGTCGACCACATCCTTCTCGATGAAGCGCAAGACACGAGCCCAGAGGCCTGGCGCGTCATCGAAGCGCCCTTGCGGGAGTTTTTCTCCGGCGCCGGCGCCCGCGGTAATGATGGTGGTGGTGATGGGCGCGGTGATGGTGACGGGGGACACAGAACGTTTTTCGCCGTCGGCGACCAAAAACAATCAATCTATTCTTTCCAAGGGGCGGACGCGGCGCTCTTTGAAGAAAAAGCGCAAGATCTCGGCGCGCAGATCAGCGCCGCGGCGCCCTTCGCCAATGTGCCCTTGCGTTTGTCGTTTCGCACAAGCGCGCCGGTGCTGGAATTCGTCGACGCTCTCTTTGCTGACGAAACCGTGCTTGATGGGGTCTCCGTTGATAAACCGCTCACCCATGGCGTCTTCCGCGATGAAGCGCCGGGCCTTGTCGAGCTTTGGCCGCTGACGCCGCGCCCCGAACGCGCTGATCTTAAACCCTGGGATGCGCCACTGAACGCCCTCACCGCTGAAAGCCCGGAGCGTAAGCTCGCTAGCGCGATCGCCCGGCGCATAAAGGACTGGCTCGATACCGGTGAAACCTTAGAGCCCGGTCGGCCCTTGCGCGCCGGCGATGTGATGATCCTCGTGCAAAGCCGCGGCGCGCTCTTCCGTGAGATGATTAAAGCGTTGTCGCAAACCGGCGTACCAGCGGCGGGCGCTGATCGTTTGACGCTGATGGACGACCAAGCGGTGAAGGATCTTTTCTCGTTCGCCCGCGCCGTTCTTTTTGACGGCGACGACCTCTCCCTCGCCGAAACGCTAAAAAGTCCGTTCTTCAACTATTCGGATGAATCGCTGTTCGATCTCGCCTATGGCCGCAAGGGAGCGCTCGCCACCGCCCTTCGATCACGCGCCAAAGAAGAACCCCGCGCCGCGGCGATCCTCGAAGATATGAGCGCCGCGGCGCACGTAGCCCGCACCGAAGGGCCGTTCGGTTTCTTCACGCACCTTTTGGAGACCGGCGCACCGTCCGGCCGCAAACGGCTCTTGAAACGCCTCGGCGAACCGGCGCGCGATCCGTTGAATGCGCTTCTCGGCCTCGCGCTTGATTTCGAACAATCCCATCCGCGCTCCCTGACGCAGTTTCTTTTGTGGGCGGAACGCCGCGGCGCTGACGTCACCCGTGACGCCGAAAACGCCAGCGACGTCGTGCGCGTGATGACTGCGCATAAATCGAAAGGCCTCGAAGCGCCGGTGGTGTTCCTGCTTGATGCTCATCGCCGTCGCACCCGCGCCGAACCCTTTTTAGACCTTGGCCCCCGCGGCGCGGCGCTGCCGATCGCGGCGCCGGCTGGCGGCGCGGATTGTCAGGCGAGCGCCGACGCGCGGACGCGTGCGAAACGTCTTGATTCGGAGGAATATCGTCGACTGCTTTACGTCGCCGCGACACGCGCGCGCGACCGGCTTTATATCTGCGGCGTTGAAGACGGACGCGGCGGCGACCCTCATGCCCCGCCCCCCGCGGAGAAAAGCTGGCGCGCCCTCGCCGAAGACGCTTTTGGCCGCTTAGAAGCTGACGGGGCCAACATTGAAACCGACACACTCTGGGACCGGCCGATCTTACGTTATGAGAAACGAAGCCCCGTTGAAACGGCTGGCGACTCTGGCATTGCGTCACCGACAACGAATCCAACGCCGACAACAACAACGCCAGCCTTTTTGGAACGCCTAGCGCCAGAAGAAAAACCCGCAAAGCGTCTGCAGCCGTCACGCCTCGCCGATCGGTTTGAGGCGGATGAAACAGACGCCTCGCCGCTCGACCGTCAGCGAGAGACATTACCCATCAGCCCCGCTGAACGACCTGACGCTTTGTTGCGCGGACGCTGCCTCCACCGTCTCTTGGAAATCTCATCGGCGAACGCCGGACCCGAATGGACGCCGCGCGCCGATCGACTGCTCGCGGCCTTAGCGCCGGCGACGTCCTTGGAAACGCGCGCCGCCTGGCGCGAGGAAGCCGCAGCGGTTCTCAATGATCCAACGTTTAAGGATGTTTTTGGGCCGGCGGCGCTCGCCGAAGCGGCGATCGGCGGCAAGCTCGAAAACGGCGTTCAGCTCAGCGGACAAATCGACCGTCTTCTGATTAATCCTGATGAGATTCTCATTGTCGATTTCAAAACCAATCGACCGCCTCCGCGGCGCGCCGAAGACGCGCCCACCGCCTATCTCGCGCAAATGGGCGCCTATGCAGCGCTGATGGCCGCCGTTTATCCCGGCCGAAAAATCCGCACCGCGCTGTTATGGACCTTTGAAGCAAGGCTAATGGAACTGCCAGAAAATCTGACGGCCAGCGCCCTTAAGCGCACGCTTGCGTGAACGAAACTTGCGCCCGCGCGCGAGGCCCTTATGTTCCCTCTGACCGTTCACGGCGCACGAGGGGCATCAATCCCGTTCGCACCGTTCTTTGTTGAGAAAGGAGCCATCGCCATGGCCACGAAAAAAGTCACCGACGCATCCTTTGACGTTGACGTCGTCGGATCGGACAAGCCTGTGATTGTTGATTTCTGGGCGGAATGGTGCGGCCCCTGTAAGCAAATCGGACCGGCGCTGGAAGAACTCTCCGAGGAGTTCGGCGAAGCCGTGACCATCGCGAAAATCAATATCGACGAGAATCCTGAAACACCCGGCAAATTCGGCGTGCGCGGCATTCCGACGCTGATGGTTTTCAAAGATGGCGAGTTGTCCGCCACGAAAGTCGGCGCAGCGCCGAAGTCAGACCTCGCTAACTGGATCCGCGAATCGACCGGCGCGGCCTAGCCGGCGCTTTACTCGAACTCCGTCGATAGGCCACCTGCGAGTTTAGAGGTGAGCGCCCGACCGGCGCTCGCCCGCTCGGCGGCGAACCGGCGCGCCTCGCCTGAACAGCGGCTGTGTTTTTGCTGCGCCGAGGTGTAGCCGCCATTGAACGCCGAAACGAGCTGACGGCGCAGGCTCGCCGTCGGCTGCTCCAGCGACACCATTTGCTTCATCCGCTCGCGCCAGAAATCGGTCTCGCGCGACGGCTCGCACATGCGCCGCAAATGATGCAGCTCCCCGAACACGGCTGAAAGCGCCTTTAAGTCGCCCTGCCGCTTGCCATAGTCGAGCGCCATCGCCGGCGTTAGGCTGACCGACGCACCGAGCGCAGAAACAAATAAAAGGCCCGCAAGAGCGATATAACGAGAACGCATCATAGGCGGCACTATAGCGCGGTTATGTCGTTTGTCGCGCGCGCAAATCGAGCGCCATCGCGAGCGCGCGGCGGGTTTCATCCCAAGACAACAGCGACAACGCTTCTTCGTAGGGAAAAAATGCGGCGTCGGCGGCGTCGTCACCCGCTTGAACGCTTCCCGACGTCCACTCGGCGAGATAGTCGACCATCACCATATGCCGCGCCGCGCCCGCCACCGCCGGCAACGCTTCAAATACGCCGACAAGGCCCGTCACCGCGATTTCAACATTGGTTTCTTCGCGCACTTCGCGCTTGACCGCCGCTTCAAGGGCTTCGCCGAACTCCAAACGGCCGCCAGGAATGGACCAGCGCCCCTCAAACGGCGGCTTGCCCCGCTTGATCAGCAAGACTTCTTCGCCCCGAAAAACCACCGCGCCGACGCCCACCGTAATTAGTTGGCGCGCTGCCTCATCCGCCATAAGCTCCTCTGTGTTGGCGTGCAACATCCCGCGAAGTTCAGGCCTCCACGCCGACGCCTTACTCCTACCCGAAACCGCGCCCGGAGGCGCGCGCCCAATGTGCGGCCGTTTTACCCTTACTGATCCCGCCGACGACATCGCCGACGTCCTCGGCGCGGACATCGATGACGGCCTCGCGGAAGGCCTGCCGCCGCGCTGGAACATCGCGCCCGGACAACCAATCCTCATCGCCCATAAAGACGACAAAGCCCCGCTTGCCGAACGCCGCCGACGCCTGTCTTTGATGCGCTGGGGGCTTATCCCGTCATGGGCCAAGGGCGACACGCTGACGCGCCTGGCGAAGCAACCGCTTATTCATGCCCGCTGCGAAACCGTCGCTG
This sequence comes from Pseudomonadota bacterium, assembly GCA_039814575.1. Lineage (GTDB taxonomy): Bacteria > Pseudomonadota > Alphaproteobacteria > Caulobacterales > Parvularculaceae > MED-G105. Next base: position 243,478 of record JBCCAY010000003.1, on the reverse strand, counting down.
AAAAGCCTTCGTTTCGGGCCGCATGGCGCCGCCGACGCGGCCTCGTTCCGGCCAACGCGTTTTACGAATGGCGGCGCGTAAAAAGCGGCGTACAGCCCTATCGCGTCACGCCGGCGCCCCACTCAAGTGCGCACCACTTCTACCTGGCCGCGCTGTGGGAGACCGCCTATGACGCCGACGGCGGCGATTATGACACCGCCGCGCTCATTACCTGCGCGGCGGGCCCCGATATCGCGGACATCCACCATCGCGAGCCGGTGATCGTACCGCTGAACGCCGTCGACGCTTGGCTGTCGGACGATGAAACCCGCGCCGCTGACGCCGCTCCGGTCTTACACGCAGCGCCGCCCGGCTTCTGGCGCGCGGCCCGGTGTTCCACGGCGGTGAACAACGCCCACAATGAAGGCCCGGCGCTAGCGCGCACCCTCCAGGCGTTCGAAGACGCGACCATCAACACCGATGACGCCGCTCAAAAAAGCGACGCTGTCCACTCAAGCGCCGACAATTCGACGACGACGTCAGATAAGCCGGCCCCAGAGGCGCAAAAAAACGATACGCCGATCCAAGGCAATCTGTTTACCGATTAAATTGCTTCGAGCTGCGCCCCGAGGCGTTTCATGCTGTCAAAGAAAGTGGGGAAGCTCGTCGCGACCATCGCCGCTTCATCGATCGTCACCGGCGCCGCCGCGGCGAGGCCAAGCACCAATCCCGCCATAGCGATACGGTGATCGTGGCGTGTTTCGACGCCGCCGCCGCCCGGAACGGGGCTCGCCGCCTCTTTTGCGACGCCGCGCGGCGCACAGCCGACGACGCGCAACCAATCAGGGCCGGAATCCGTCTCGACGCCATTCGCCCGCAACAACGCTTCCGTCGCGTCAATGCGGTCAGTTTCTTTCACCCGCAATTCTTCAACACCCGGCATATAGGTGTCGCCCTCGGCGAACGCCGCCGTCACGGCGAGGATAGGATATTCATCAATCATGGCCGGCGCCCGCGAGGCCGGCACGGCGACGCCGTGCAAACGGCTGTAGCGCACATGAATATCGGCGACAGGCTCGCCGCCCGCCTCGCGCCGGTGCTCGTAATTAAGATCGGCACCCATTTCTTTGAAGGTTTCAAAGACGCCGGCGCGCAAGGGGTTCAACAGAACGTTCTTCACCAAGATTTCAGAGCCTGGCGTCACCAAGGCCGCCGCGACCAAAAACGCCGCAGAAGACGGATCGCCAGGCACAGCGACATCTGCGGCTTTAAGGGTCTGCCCGCCGGCGAGCGCAATGGTGCGTCCCGCGCCACCGGTATCCGTTTCGATTGTGAGGCGCGCGCCGAACGCCTGGAGCATACGTTCGGTGTGGTCGCGGCAAAGCGTCGGCTCATGGACGCGGGTGACGCCTCCTGCGCCAAGCCCGGCCAGCAACACCGCTGACTTCACTTGGGCTGAGGGTTTCGGCAGCGTGTAGTCGACGCCACGCAAACGCCCGCCCGCCTTCAACACGACAGGCAAACGACCGGTCTCGCTCTCGAACACCGCGCCCATGCCGGCGAGCGGATCGATGATCCGCCCCATCGGCCGCGCCCGCAATGATTGGTCGCCGTCAAACCCGACCGCACCGTCAGCGATGCGCCCGGCCGCTGCTCCCATGACGAGGCGACAGCCCGTCCCAGAGTTTCCAAAATAAAGCGGATGCGCCGGCGCCCGCCATGGCGCGCCGCTGACCCGCCATTCCGGCGCGCCGTTATCGTCAAAATCACGGTCAACGGCCGCGCCGAGCGCCCGCATCGCCGCCGCCGTCCGCATCACATCGTCGCCCTCCAAAAGGCCGGTTATGCGTGTTTCGCCGTTCGCCATGGCGCCGAAGAGAAGCGCCCGGTGGGAAATTGACTTGTCACCCGGCGCCGTCGCCGCGCCGCTGAGCGCCGCGCCCGGCAAAGCCCGCCAGGCGCCCGAGGCCGCAATTCCATCGTCTGAGTTTGGCAAGTCCATGCGTTTCGCTAATCCGTTCTGTTAAGACCCATAACGGGGCGCTAGGAGCCCTGCGTCGGCGCATCTCGAAGCGCCCGCTTTTTGACAGCCGCCGCAGCACGTGGCAACAGACGAAAAATTTGCCTGTCCAGTGCAACCGGTCATCGACATGGGGGCAGCGCGCTTCGAACGCCAAGAAACACCTTTGGACATCGAAGCGCGGCGTTTTTGAAGCTAGGCGCTGGCGCGCCTCTGAAGCTAGGCGCTGACGCGCCTTGGACACAACAATTTGTCTACTGAGCGGTCGGCCGACCGCTCGGCATCGAAGGGAAAGACTAACGTGAGCAAACAAGAACTTGGCGTAAAGCGTGATTGCCCCGAATGCGGCGCCCGCTTTTACGACTTGAACAAAGACCCGGCACTGTGCCCGAAATGCGGGCATTCGTTCACGCCGGAGGCGCTTTTAAAGCCTCGTAAACCGCGCCCGGACGACAAGCCGGCCGAGCAAGAGACCACAACCGAAGAAAAACCCGAAGCAGAAACGACGCTCGAGCAGGCCGACGCCGAAAACGCCGAAGCGGCGCCCAACCGCAAAGCGGGCCTCGACGAGGAGGACGCGGAAGACGAACTCGAAAAGCTCGGCGACATTGACGGTATCGACGTTGACGACGACGAAGAAGACGACGCGCTATTAGACGATGACGACGATGACAACGACGTCGCCAGCATTGTGCCGGGCAGCGAAGACAACGACGACGTTTAACGCGGCCCTATTGACACGATGTCGTCTGATAGGGCGGTGCCGCAATCGGCGACACGATCAAATTGAGCTGCGACCGCATTACTTTTGCGGTCAATCCTCACGTCTCAAAAGATGCGGACTTTTCGCTTGCGAGCCCTGCGCCGCGTCGATATGGTCCGCGCTTCGCGGTTGAAGAGCGGCCTTTGCGCCGCTTTGAAATCCGGGGCTATAGCTCAGTTGGGAGAGCGCTTGAATGGCATTCAAGAGGTCGGCGGTTCGATTCCGCCTAGCTCCACCATTTTATATTTATCTCACGATAGATCGCTCCGCGATCATCTCCGATGGGGAGATCTTACCAGCCGACGCATGCCGGGAAAAAACACCCGATTACGTGTGCTATCAAAAGGGCTGTACGGAACACCGAAAACCCAACCGCCGCGATGAGATCTAAGAAGCCGTCGCCGATCTTTTGAAAGATGCGCGACCAACCCGGCGCATTGTCGGGTTTGCGCGCGGCATGTTCGAAAACATCTGGACCCCACTTCTAGCACAAGGCGATGCGCAAAGGCGCAACCTCGAGGCCGCCGTCAAAACGCTGAAACGAAGGATTTCGCCCCCCCCCCCCCGCAATCGCTTGTCCATTCAGGCTTCTAAGGCACTTGAGTATGCCAGGCCCTCAAATGGCGGTGGAGCCGACCGCGATCGAACGGGTCTCGCGGGGATTTCGCTGTTATAGGGGAATTTACAGGGAAAATTGGTGTTTTTGGGGCCACGAATGGCCCCGGCGTGCGGAATGGGGAAGCAAAATCAGTAGGTTGGGGCTGATTTCCCTGATCGATGGAACAGCGAAGAAACTTCCCAAAACAGGGAATTTGAAATCGTAAAGAGTGAATTGTCTAACTCTTGCTGAGATATGCACTATGTGCCGGTTCTCCATTTGAATGCTCGCCCTTACGTAGCGCCGACGAATGCTGTAGATGGACGATGCTGGCGAGAACACGCGCCTCGAAATCTCATCAAATGGCTTTACGTCAATGCCGCGCGTTTCCGTCATCATCGTCAACTACAATAGCGGGGATCGACTGCAAAAGTGTCTCTCCGCGCTTGACGGACAAACATTCTCTGATTTCGACGTTCTCGTCGTCGACAACGCATCCTCCGACAATTCAATAAAGAACGCGAAAGCTCACTCGGAGAAGCTGGTCCTTGACATAAACTGGATCGACAGCAACGCGAATCTCGGCTTCGCTGCAGCAAATAATCTTGCGGCCGAAAGAGCGACGGGCGAATGGCTCGCCTTTCTTAACCCCGACGCATACGCCAAGCCGGATTGGCTCGAAAAACTGTTGGCCGCCGCCAAAAAATTCGCTTGGGCGGACGCCTTTGGGTCGACACAGCTCGACGCTGAGGATCCCTCAACAATAGACGGCGCCGGCGACTGCTTGCTCGCGTTCGGCATACCTTACCGAAGCGCCTTTGGCTGGCCGATAGAAAGACTACCGCCAACGTCCGAGTGCTTTGCCCCTTGCGCAGCGGCCGCCCTCTATAGACGCAGCGTTTTTGAGGCGTTGGACGGCTTTGACGAACGCTTTTTCTGTTATGGAGAAGACGTCGATCTCGGTTTTCGCTTGCGACTACGCGGCGGACGCATCGTGCAGGTCGCAGACGCCGTCGTTCTCCATGAGGGGTCCGGCACGACTGGCAGATACAGCGATTTCACCGTTTATCATGGCAATCGCAACAAAATCTGGCTCACCTTTAAAAATATGCCAGGAATACTCTATTGGCCGTTGTTGCCGCTTCAGATCTTGGCAAATCTCGCATTACTCTTGAGGTCGACGACAAATGGAACGTTCCGCGCCTATTGTCGCGCCTTAACCGACGGGATGCACGGATTGCCGCAATTCGCTAAAGATCGCCGCACACTTGCGGCGGAAACACGCATCAGCGCCTTATCACTCGCAGCGTGGCTAGCCTGGTCGCCGCTTGCACCATGGACGCGACCGCCCGTAGGACAGGCTCTCAGCGATCAACAGTCGGAATGAGAGGCGATTGTAGTAACGCAGTTGCTATGCTAACGCCGACTAGAGATACTGAACCATATGCCTGAAAGCACCAAGGCAATCGCATTTGTCATTCGCGTAAGATAGGGCAACTGTTCGTGGGCATACCTTTCATAGACTTACAAGCGCAACGCGCGATCATCGACGCAAAAATCAACAATGCGGTTCGAGAGGTTATTGAAAGCGGCGCTTATGTGATGGGTCCGCAAGTCGGCGCATTCGAAAAACAACTGCAAGACTTTACTGGCGCAGCGCACGCTTATGGCTGCGCCAACGGCACCGACGCGCTGACGCTTGCAATGATGGCGCTGGGCGTCGGCCCCGGCGACGCCGTCTTTTGTCCAGGCTTTACGTTCTGCGCGACGTCTGAGCCCGTACCGCTGCTGGGCGCAACGCCGGTCTTTGTCGATATTCGTCCTGACACCTATAATATCGATATTGATAAGCTAGAGGAAGCAATCGACGCCGTCGAAGCGGAAGGACAATTAAAGCCGAAAACAATCATCGCCGTCTGTTTGTTCGGCCAAGCCGCCGAGTATCCGCAACTGGCGGCGATCGCTAAACAACGCGGGCTAACGCTCATCGCTGACAGCGCCCAGGGTTTCGGCGCTACGATTAACGGCAAACACCCCACACAATGGGCCGACGTGGCGACTACGAGCTTTTTTCCCGCGAAACCGCTCGGGTGCTATGGCGATGGCGGCGCCGTTTATACAAATAATGCTGCCATCGGCGAATTGATCGGATCTCTGCGCATTCACGGTCAAGCCTCTGAGCGCGAAGTCAAAGAACGCGCGTTTTCACATCAATCGAAGTATCTCAATGCGCGCATCGGCATCAACAGCCGCCTCGACACCATCCAAGCCGCTATTCTCATAGAAAAACTGGCTATATTCAAAAACGAGATCATCGATCGCGAAAAAATCGCCCAACGGTATACCGGCGCCTTAAACAATCTTGTTGAGCAAACGCCTTTCGTTCTCGATGGTTATCATTCCGTGTGGGCACAATATACAATCGAAGTTCCAGACCGGGACGACTTTCAAGCACACATGAAGGAAAACGGCGTTCCGACGGCTGTTTACTATCCGATTCCGCTTCACCGACAGCCATGTTATGCCGGCGTCGGCCGCACATATAGTGACCTGTCCGTGTGCGCTGACAAGTCGGAAAAAGTCGTTAGTTTGCCAATGCACGCATACCTGAACAACGACACGCAGCAGAAAATAATCGACGCCATCGGCGCTTTCTTTGACGAACGGCGCTAGAGCCCCTTACGTATGTTGATTGGCGGTGAGGCTTCTTCGTCATCATGGCGGTCTCAAAGGCCTATCAGTTTATGCACCGAGTCTTACTTATTACGCGACACTTCCCCCCTCTTGTAACCGGCGGCGCCCGGCGTCCATATCTTCTCGAAAATGGTCTGAAAACAGCGGGTATCAGCGTTAAAGTCGTTGCACCGATCATCCCCGACGATGTCGACGGCGTCGCCGCTCCGCACCCTTCGCCAGCGCCTTCTGTCGGCGCAGATGCGAGCGGACAACGGCGCTCGACGGTCCGTAGTTTCATTCGCACACATATGTTTTTACCAGATCCAGACATTCGTTGGTCTTTGCGCGCGGTAAAGGCCGCGCAAAGGGCGCGGTTCGCGCCTGACTGGATCATCACTACAAGCCCACCGGAAAGCATCCATATTGCCGGCCGTCTACTCGCCTCACGCTGGCGCGCCGGCTGGATCGCTGATTTTAGGGATAACTGGCTTGTCGATCCTCTGCTGCCGCAACGCCATAGCGGCGTCCGCCGTAAGCTTGAACAACCAATCGCAAAATGGGCCCTCTCGCGTGCAGATATTATCTCCGCACCATCAAACCGGATGCTGGACGAAGCAAAATCTTACGCACCCCAAGCAAAGAGTCTTTTACTTCCTCAGCCAAGTCCATCTCCGGCTAATGTTAATAATAAAGGGAAAAGCAACGCCGAAAGAACACACGAATTCATAGTCCTTCACACCGGTAGCTTCTCACTTTCCCATGCTGGACGGACGATTGCTGAGACGCTTTCATTGTTCAAGTCGGCAAAAGAACAAAGATCAAACTTGCGTCTCCACCTAATCGGCCGACTGACTCAAGACGAGCAAGAACTAGCGCGTGCGATTGACGGCGTACATATACTCGGCCTCAAAACCATGATGGAGACTTGGGAGGCTCAACGTTCAGCCGACCTCCTTTTGCTCGCTGCAGCGCCCGATACTGAGATTGTGCCGGGAAAACTTTCAGAATACCACGCTTCCGGCAGGCCGCTTGTCGTTGTCGGCGGCGGCGCGTGGGCGAAGACTGAAAACAAAGGCCTTACGCCACTTACACGAATGCTGCACATCATCGACAATCAGCGATTAGACGTACCCAAACGGCCAATATTTACCGCCGAGGATGCTGCTGCAGCTCTCATTGAAGCCACTGAAGGTTTTTCCCCACGCCGAAGCGCTTAAATTTAGAACCTGAATCAAAAAGACGTCACTAATTTCAGTTTGTTACGAGTCTTCCCGTTATACTAAGCGGCAGCGACCTTGACTCAAGCCTGTATTGAAGGCCCGTGCAAAACAAGGCCAGTCTTTAAATTTCATCGTTGGGCGTCAGTGCAGCTTGGTATTAGGGTTCGAATGTGAGTAACGAATAGCCAAGCGGGGGCGCTTTCGATTGTCCGTCCCCAGCCTTTCGCCAATCATCAGCAACGCCCAACTCAGCATCCGTCAGAACGATGCGGTTCCGGCGCGGAAAAGACGTGCTTTTACCTTCGAAGTTTAGGGTCGGAACAGAATAACCGGGCGGCACGCTGACGTCTGATTTGCAACCATTTCAGCGCTTTTCAAGACTTTTGGAACAGGCTCTAAGTGAGACGACGGCATCAAGCCTTAGCGCCTGCGTTATCGTGAACTGGGCCAGCTCATCGAGAGGACGCGTACGGTCAAACATATTATCGCAATTCGACAGAGCGCATCATCGCGCTGTTTTGCTCCAGGTGTTCGAGGCTCGTCGTTGTCGACACCATCACGTCGCATTCAACCTTATCGAAAACAAATTCAACGACATCTTCAGCGCTATGCGACACATGCGGATGCAACCGATCGCCGGACAAAACCTTTGCCAAACGCCATATCGCGCCCGTAGTTCCAAAACGTCGGACAGCCTTCATGCCGGCAAATGCTTTTATCGCAAACACGGCCTTACCCGCCGCTCGAACACTTGCGATCCGTGCGACGCCATCATCGTTCATGTCGGGATTTACCGGCGTCATCAACGCGCTTACGATTTGATGTTTCCGCGCGGCACTGATCTGTCGACCTGTTAACGTCAATCCTACGTAGCCCACTTTTCCCGAATCGATAATCCGTTCCAAGCGTTCAAAAAGCACATCGCTTAGTTCCGCGACACTTGGCCCGTGCAGCCATAAAAGATCGATCCGTTCACGTTGCAACCGTTCGAGCGAGGCCTCAACGCTTGCGAGGACGCCGTCCGGACTAAAGTCGCGCGAGCGGGCGCTAAGTCCTGACGATGAAACGCCGGCTTTCGTCATCAATACAACGTCATGATCGCCGGCGAGCGCCGCGCCTAGACGGCGCTCAGCTTCGCCGGAGCCATAGGACGGCGCGGTGTCAAATATAGAAACATCTTGGGCCCGCGCATGCCGAACGAGGCGTTCGACCTGGCGACGAGAAACCATATTGCTGGCCAGCGCGCCGCTCACGCCAAAGGCCAACCGCCGGCGATCCTTCAACAGATTGCTCAGCACGCAAGCGCCCTTTCGAGCCCGGCGACACAAATCAGACGCGGCGTCAAATGATTGGCAAGCTTCAGACCACCGTCCGCCATGTCGTTGAGAACGCTGTCGACATCAACAAGATCAGGCAGCAGCGTGGACGCAGCAACAAGCTCGAAAATGCGGTCGCGGTTATTGCCTAAAAAGTTCGGCCCTAACCATTTGAACCCCTGCTTTTGACGGCGCCACTGCGCGGAGACAGGCGCAAACCGATTGAAAATGGATCGTAGTTCGTGCTTATTCCAGACGCCATTGAACTTCCGATCGTAGTCAACGGCGAACTGGGACAATAGATGCGCGCTTAAAAAAGGGCTTCGATTTTCCAAGCCGAAGGTCATGGCGTTGCGATCGTTCTGCCAAATCCAGTCTCCAAGTCGACCAGAAAAGGCGTCTGTAATCAGACCACGAATAAAATTTGTCTCTTGCGCCAGAAGATCGCTGGACCGCGCTTCGATAACACGCTCGCTGCAATATTTAAGGAGAACGGGTTGCGGCGTCGATCCGGCGAGGACCGCAAGCGCATTGCCTGCGTCAAAAGCGTTGAAGGCGCGCGTCGCCGGGGGAAGGCCGGCGTTGGCGTCGCGTATAGCGGCGATCCATGTATCGTCGCCGCGCGCCCGCGCGGTCTCAAGCGCCAAGGGCAGGTAACGGTCCCAATAACCGCCAAAAACCTCGTCGCCGCCGCTGCCGTCGATCACCACTTTGACGTCCGTCGCCGCCACGGCTTCGTACATCTGTCGCATCGCCATGGTATTGCCCAGAATAGGAAAAGGTTTCTCCATCTGCCGGCACATCGTCAAAAAACCGTCAAAGGCGTCGCGGGCATAATCAAGCGGCAGTTCACGAACGCCCGCACCGACTTCTTCAGCGGCTTCACGCGCGAACCTGGCGTCGTCTGTCGCACCCGCATCGCCAATGAAACACGTCACCTGATCGAGCGCCCCGGCGCTTTTTAAAACCGATAAAATCAGTGTACTGTCAATACCACCGGATAGCAGAAGCCCCACCGGCCGATCTGAGACAAGCCGGCTTGTAACCGCGCGATGGAGCTGTCCGGCGAGTTCGTCCTTCGTCGACGGTGCATCGGACGCTGCGAGCGCATTGGGATCGAAATACCGCCTGGAGCGCATTGACCAGGTCGCTAGATCAAAGACGGCTGTCTCACCAGGCGCAAGCTGACGAATATTCTGAAACGCCGTTTTTTCATTCGCCTTCGGAAAGAGGAAGCCATACCGCAAATAGCTGACGATGTCGTCCATTTGAAACGCGAACCGCTGTCCAAGATAGGAGAATATGGCCTTGGCTTCGGATGCGACAATCACGCGGTCTTTATCGAGATAGTAGAAGAGCGGCTTTTTCCCGTATCGGTCTCTCGAAAGAACGACGCGTGCGCGCTTTGCATCCCAGAACGCGAAAGACCACATACCGTCGACATGGGTGAAGTCCATCTCGCCGTCTTTGACGAGACAAGCGTGCATCAACTCCGTATCGCTTTCGGTTTCAAACGCAATGCTGTCCCTCAGTGTACGACGAAGCTCACGGTGATTATAAATCTCACCATTGTAGACGAGCAGTTGATCCGGATCGTATCCATAGGGTTGATTGGCGCGCGGATCGGGGTCGATGATGGACAAACGCGCATGCGCGAGCCCCGCGAAGACAGGGCGAACACCGGCGGTCGCAGCGACCTCAACTGATGCGGTCCGATACGCCTGATGGTCCGGACCGCGATGGATGATCGTGCGCAAAGCATCGTTCAACCGGGTTTCGTCAACAGGTACATTGGTCTGAAAAACAGCTACATAGCCGCACATGGCGTTACTGTCCGTAGGGGCTGCTCGCGGCGCACGCAAGGGTAGGCATTCGCGCTTGACCTTGTCACTGTCGCCATCACATGGCTAGCCCAGCGTTTAATAGGGTCCAAGCATTTTTCGAAGTTTGGCGTCCGTCACATAACTTGGAAACCAGCCGGAAACGACAACAAGGCGTCGCGGAACCGGCGTTTCAAATCGCCGAGTGACGCCGTGGATCGAATCCGCGGAATTCAGAAAGAGAACGAGCGTATTGGCCGCGTACTTCACCGTCTCTGCAGGCTCCACAAGATCGTCGTCGATCGAGGAAGGCCATTCAGGACGCTCCGCAACCTGATCTTTCCAACGATAGAGCTGCAAATCGCCGCCGCACTCGCCCTCGCTCGGGTCTTTCAGATAGTAAAGTCCGACAAACGCCTTGTACTCCCGATCGACATGGGCGCCGCGAACGCGCGACGGCGTTTTCACAGGGGTGTTGGTGCCAAGCGAGACGCGCACTTTTATTCGGTCGGCGGGCACTGGCTCTTGTAAAATATCGTCAGCGTCCTCGCCGTTTCCGGACAGCCAGGCGGCGAGCCGCGCGCGCATGCTGGGCGCTTTGACGCGATGTAAAAGCTTCACTTTTTCGTCGGAAAGGTCGCGGCGGAAGATCTTCGCAACGCTTTCCGCAAAGGAGGGAACGGCGTTCTGTTCGACAAAATTGCGCCACGCCGGCGACAACTCCTCGCGCGAGGGAATGATCGATTTGCCGAAGGATGCGAATACGTCGACGCGGTGATTGTCCCGCGCCATCATGTCGCCCGGAATGCGGTGAATAGGAAACGTCTCGGCGAGCTGCCGGTAGGCGTCGGGTGGCACAGCGTTTTCCAACACGATGTGCGGAAACGGGTCACGCGCCAAGCGCGCCGACTTCAACCGGGGACCAAGCGCAAACCGGGACGGCGCTGCCGCCCCGCCGCTATGGGACGCCGCCGGCGGCGTCCCAGCTTGATCATTTTGCATGTTTTGCTGACTTGTTGGCATGAGGAAATTCCGTATCAGGGACGTCGCACTTCAAAAAGTCGCATAAGTCGCTCCAGCCGTCGCCCTTTTCCCAACATACCGTAAGGAGGTCGCCGGGCCGGTTGGCGAAGTAAGTCTCCGCACGGGTGTTGTGGAGAAGGTACTTCTCGATCCACCGCTCTTCAACGCCTTTAGGCCCTTCGGTATCAAATATATAACGCAGATAGGGGGATGTCGGTTTTTTCCGGACTTGACTGAAACAACTCTGCAGCCAGGTCTTGGAGTCGATACGCGTGGTGAGAATGAACTTCGAGCCAGGATAGCGCGCGTCGATCATAGGATAGATGAGCGGCCAAGGCCAATCGACGCAGGCGTCGACGTCTTCAAGGAGCTTAAAGGCGCGTTCAAAACGGCCTGTGGTCGTAAATTCCACCAGCGCGTCGCCGTCGAAACTCGTCGCGCTGTACCCTAGAATCTCCAACGCCTGTTTCAACGTGGATGTTCCTGTCTTCGAATAACCGATGCCGACGACCTTCCCGGCCATTTATAACAAGTCCTTACCTGATAACGCTGCGCATAGCCTCGCAAAGTTCGGACGACGTGTCGACGACGCCGATGCGGTTGAAGAAAGACTGTCGCAACGGCCATTGCCAGGTCGAGTTTCCGGACAACAGAACTGTTCCCGTCTTGCCAAGAGCGCCGGCAAAATGCATGGCCGTATTGTCAATACCCGCCACGCCATCAAGAGCGCCGATCAGCCGAAGCTGATCGTCTATGCTGTCGAAGGGATCGACATCGTCGACGACATGAATGTTGGGCGCATTGACTTGCCGCAGCTGAAACCGCGACAGCGCGTTGTCCGGCTGCAAGCTGATGAAAGCGATGTCGGGCGCCGCCGCCGCAACCGCCCTCAGCTGGGCCAGCTTGAGCGATCGAAATGGTCCGCTCAGATGATTGGGCGTATGCCACGTCAAGCCGCAAAGGTAACGGTCGCCAAAAGTGAGTCGCAGGCGGTCGCGCTGCGCCGCAACCGCCTCCTCATCCAGAAAATCGCGCCCCGGGATCTTCAACCTGGGCTCGGCTTCCACAACCATTTTCATAGCGTCGAACACCGTCTGCGCCACGCCGAACCGCTCAGCCGGGACAGCCTCGACACCGACACATCGGACGCCGGGCCCGAGAAGCCCGACGGCCGCGCCAGCCAATCGCGGATCGATAACGAGCGTTGCGCCTGAAAAACTTTTTGGCCGTCGCGCCATGATCGACAGGCCGAGCATAGCGCTGCCGACGCCGATCCCCTCCGGGAAGTAGATGACGGGCGGCGCGCCAGCCTTCCCGCTGCGGTCCATGATGACGGCGTACAGTTCGTTATCGCGGCGCATGACCTCGGCCATGTGCTCGAAACCACCGATCATATCGCCGTTTGCGGCTAGGATCGTCGCTGCGCGCATATATTGCCAAGCCGAGAAATCTGACGGGTCCGCGCAAGCGATGGCAGCGAAACGCCGCGCGTCGTCGACGCGCCCGGCGTCGTTCGCGCCGACCGCCCGGCGCAAGGCATGATTGGCGGGCAAATCGGCGTCGGGGAATTTTTGCGCGAGAAAATGGTCAACAGCGCCGGCGTCACGCATGCGGCTTGCACTGCCGGCAGCCCATTCCGCATGGATGCCGGACAGCGGCGACAACGCATCGGCCGCTTTGAAGACAGCCAACGCAACACTGGGCGCCCCCGTAGCGTTCATCTGCCGCGCGAACGCCATTTGAAGATGGACGCATGACGGTTTCGCCGCCCGCGAACGCACAATGACATCGTGCGCCGCTTCATCGTGTCCGACGCCGACCAGGGCGTCGCGAACATAGACATTGTATTCGGGACGCCCCTCCTGAATCAAAAGTTCGGCCGCGATGCGCGCCGCAAAGGGCTTCTCCCCGATCGCCTCCATAAGGGCTAGGCGTCGTCCCCGATCTAGCGGGAAGGGCGCACCGGAAAGGGCGTCTACGGCGGATCGTGCAATCTCGACGTCCTTCGGCTCCCGATTGACGAAAACCTGCGCCGCCGGCCGCGCTGCATCGACAGAAGTGGCGACGGGACGCGACGCAGCCCAATCTCTAAAGACGGCGAGAGGGTGCATGGCCGGATCAGCCGCCATCGCCCGCAAGCGCTCGCGCGCCTCGGCCAGTGCGCGGCCCTCAAGAACAAACCCGTCGCCTCCCGCCTCACCCACGTCATCAATGTAGCCAGGCAGACCTGCCGCGGCGCCGAATTCCGCGGCGAGCGCCGGCATTTTATGTGAGTTCGAGGACACGGAAACGACCGGCGTCCCGGCGAGAATCGAAAACAGCGTCCCGTGGTATCGCCCGGAGACAATGCGTTCATAGCGCGCTAGACGATTGACAATTTGTGGCCAGAGGCGCGGCGCTTCCGGGAACTGGAACATCAGAAACTCGAACGCCTCGTCAACAAGGCAGCGCGCAATGGCGCGCTGAGCGGCTTGCGGCGCGCCGCCATGCCAGTCCGTCACCGCGCCGCCGCGCCGCACCGCCGGCTCCTCGAACGGATCGAACGCTGCGAGCAGCGCCGCATCGCAGCAGCGCGCCGCGTCAAGCCCGGCCGCCCGAACCTCAGCCAGAGAAACCTCATCCCTAAATGAAAGTCCGGCGGCCTCTTTCAGAAGCGGAACAAAGCGCGGATAATCCTCATAGAGAGAATTGAAGACAAAGAAGGGCTTTTTCGCTTCGTATGCGAGGCGCAAGGCAATTTCGATTTCCTGCGCACCGCCATGATGAATTGTGCCTTCGCCATTGACGACGACCGCATCGCACCAGGCGAGCGCCTCGCGAAACCACGCCGTCTGCCCCTCCCGGAAATGATCATAGGACGGATCACATCGTAACTGGCGGTTGAAGACAGGATAGATTTCAGCGTCATGCTCCTGAACGAGGGTCATGCGCAAAGCGTTTGACACCGCCGCACAGCCATAATGGCTATTGTTGGTCGTATCGTTCAGAAGAAGTACATGCACAGTACAATTTTCTCTTCCAATTTACGTCGGGTTATCGTGGCGCGGGTACAAATGCAACAAGCCGCACCTCGGCTTGGGCGAAACGGTTTAAAATAGTCTCGCCGCGCCACTCAATGTTGGAACCGTCTGAGACATCTTTGAAAAGGCTTACGTTAAGAAGGAAGTCCCTACGAGAATCTCCGCGCTTGCGAAAGTCGCTGGGTAATGAACAGCGACGGAGAATACAATGCCTCAAGCGCGGCGCGCGCCCTTCACGCGTTGGTTCAATTCCTCGATCAGCACCGCTTGTATTTCGACCGTCTCGACAAGGCGCTGGATCCAATCGCCTGTCGACAAGCCGACCGCCGGATCGAACGTGCTTTCATCCGGCAAAGAAGCCAGGTGGCGACGCTCTTTCCAGTGGCGGGCGTAGCCGTCAAGGCTCAGAGGATCGTATGCGCCGCCGACCTGCGCTATGAAACGCCGCACGGGCTGATGGACGCGGCGCTCGACGACGTCGTCCGACAGGCGCGCGCCGTCAAGGCCGCGTTCGCCTTCTCGCTTGCGGTCAGGGACTTTCGCGTCCCATTTGGCGGTGTCGACGGCGCCGTCGATCGCCTGATCGAAAACATAACAGCTCAAAAGGGCGTTATCGTCGTAAACCGCTTTGGCGTTGATTGTGCCGGCGCCCTTGTCCCCGCCAGCCGGCGATCCGACGACAAGCCCCTGCTCGACCGTCATTTTAAGAGAACTGTTTGTCCAGAATTCCATCTCATTGATCGTATGATTATAGTCGATCCGACCGACGGTTTCGCTGTCGGTATCTCCGAAAAAGATGCGCGAGGTGCTCGCATTGCCGGAAATAATGGAAAACGCCGCGAACGCCCCCGCCCCGGACGTTCGAGCAATGTATCCGACGGTTCCCGCGGAGATCGACGGCCGCGCCGATCCATTGGGATGAACGGACAGCGGCGATTGCGGCGGCTGGCCGCCTAGCCCAACATAGCCGTTGTCTTTGTCGACGATAATCGCGTCGCGCCACGCCGCGCCGTCCGCGCTGACCTTGAAATGAAAGTCGTCGTCGCCGGCGAGGCCGCATTCGGCGCGGCCGCTGTGACCAGTGGTGAAAAGATAAGACGCCGTATCGCCGACGGCCTCTTTGTTGATCGTGAAACGCATATCGCCGTCACCGCCTTCTCCGACGTCAACTGAATCAAAAAGGGCGGCATTGGATTTCACCAAGAGCTTGTTCGTTGCGTTAGCGGTTGCATTTACCCCTAATGTGTTGAAGGTCCCGTCGCCGCCGCCACCGCCGCCCCCGGCATTGACAGTCTGCCAAAAGGTCCCCGTCCAGACGACGAGGACACCCTCGTCGGCCGCCCACGCGGCCATGCCTTGCGCCGGTTGGTAGCGGACCCATGCGCCGTCCTGGAACGCAAACAGATCCTGATCGCCGCCCGCCCAATCGCCGCTCGCGCCCGCCGCGGCGATATAGGCGTCGCCTTCGGAGGGAAATCCAGGCGGCGTCGCGAGATCGCGGTCTTTGACGTTGATCTGCGTCAAAGCGTCCAACCGTCGGATTGCTTCATTATGGGTGACATGCTTTTGCGCCTGCTGCGGTGCGATATAGGGCAGGCTCAAACGCGGGGATTGTTCAGTCGGCATAGCACGCAGCTCTCCTGGTCGCTCAACCGTCACCCACGCAAAGGTTTTAGCAATTGGGCAAAGCGGCGAATAACTCGAATGGCGTGAATTATGCGACGCCTGCTGACATGTTCGATAAGAAAGAGCGATGAGCAGCGTTTATGAAATAAATTCAAACGCTTAAGTGTTCGATAGATTTTCAGTAAGCGCAGCTTGGTAGGCGTCGATCAGTTTTTTCGCGCTGCCTCGCCAAGAATATTCAGTTTCCGCGCGTGCGTGGCCTGTCGCCATTAAGCCGGCGCGGCGCGCATCATCATCAAGAAGCGCGCCTAACAGATCCGCCAACTTAGCCGGGTCACCTGGCGGTGTGGTAAGTCCGGCGCCGTTAGCCACGAAAGGCGCAAGCGCGGGCAAATCTGAGACAATCACCGCGCACCGCCCGGCTAAAGCCTCCAACGGCTTGAGGGGCGGGATCAGACGGGCCACAGCGCTATCGCGCCGAACAAGTGGTGCGATATCAATCAGGCCGTAAGCAGCCAGCGCAGCTTCGGGATCGACGCGTCCGGGCAGGCGCGCCAAATCCGAGAGGCCGGCGCGCGCGACAGCGTCCGCTATCGCCGGACGGGATGGTCCATCGCCAACAATCAACAATTGAAAGTCGCGCTGTACGCGTTTGGCGCATGCCGCGACAACATCTTCGAGCCCCTCATAAGGCGTAATAGATCCCACGAACCCAATCACAGGTCGATCATCGAGAGACCAATCATCGCGGAGGGCGCTTACCCGAGCCGCCGCTGCATCGAAAGCTGCAGTGTCACAGCCATTGTCGACAACGACGATCTTGGAGACGGCAACACCGTGTTCAGCAAAAAAGCCCGCCAAACCGGCGCCGTTGACGACAACGCGGTCCGCCGCTTTCGCCGTTTCGAGTTCCATGCGCCGTTGCATCGCAAAGCCGACGCTGTCCGCGAACCCAGGCTCGATACTCGCCCGCGTAACCTCCCATAGCCCACGCACTTCATAGATAAATGCTTTGCCGGCGCGGCGCGCGGCGCGGGCCGCGGCAAGGCCCGTGATATGGTTCGACGCCGCGTGGATGATTTCTGGGTCGTATTCTTTGATAGCGTGCGCGATGGAGGCGGCATACGCTTCGACATACGCGCTTGGCCCCAATCCATCTCCCATAAAGGCCGGCGCCCGACGATAGGCGACGCCGTCGTGTATCACCGCGCCGTCATCGTCCGAAACAGTTCTTAAGACAGCCGATGCGTCAACGCCTTCCTGTCGCAGCGCTTTGAGGAGCTCATGCGAGCGGCGCGTGTAGCCGTTCACAAGATCGGGCTCGCCGGCATGAAGGACATTCAGCACCCGAAACCCGTTTATGGATCGCTTTGGCGAAGCAGGCGGCGGCCGCTTTTCAATCGGGGCCGGCCCTTCATCGGCCAGACGCCTAAGCTCGCAGAAACGATCAAACGCCATTTTAACAGCGGCGTCATCCCCTTCAGCGATCGATATCGGTGGAGCCGCATTCTTTCGCGCTGCGGCCGCCAAGGCCGTAATTTGCCGAGCGGCCTGGCGACCAGGCGGCGTCGCCGTTCGCAAGGGGTCGTTCGGCAAGCCGCATTCGAGCCCAACAAGAAGCCGCCGCCAACGCCGACCGTTATGAGCCTCCCAAACCAAACGCCAAAGTCCGGCGGCGGCAGTCAAAAGGCCAGCCGGCGTCGCCCGCGCCTCGGCGATGACGTTTGCGGCTCGCATTCTAAGACTCCCATGCAAGCGGTCGATTTCCATCCGCAGCAGCGCGTTTTCTCTTTCAAGCAAAGAAACGCGATCCGCGCCGATCTCCCGCCCGTTTGACGCCGGATTTGGTTCTGGAGCGGTCACATTAGCGGCGGACGACTTTTCGGACATTGGACAATTTTAGGCAGACGCGATGCTTGGGTTTCGCATGGGACTTCTGATTAGCCGATTTTCTGCGACTGGACATCCCAACCCACAGTAATTAACCGTCGACCAACGTAATTGTACGTCGGGGAGCAAAGACTACAGTGAAAGTGTTTGTCATCGTCGGGACCCGCCCTGAGGCGATCAAAATGGCTCCGGTCTATCTGGCGCTGCGCGATGATCCCGATTTGGAGCCGCTTTTGATCTCGACAGGTCAACATCGGTCCATGCTCGACCAGGTCTTGGAATGGTTCGGGCTGACGCCTGACCATGATTTAAACCTTATGGCGCCGCGCCAAACGCTCTCCCACGTAATGTCGGAAGCGATCAAAGGCCTCGACCAGCTTATTACCGAAGAAAGTCCGGGCGCGGTTCTAGCACAAGGCGACACGGCGACTGTCTGCGCCGCCGCCATCGCGGCGTTCCACACGCGCACGCCTTTCGGTCACGTCGAAGCGGGCCTCCGGACCCGAAACTTAGACCAGCCCTATCCAGAAGAGGGCTATCGTCAAATGGCGAGCCGCATCGCCCACTGGCATTTTTGCCCGACCAAGCGCGCAATGTCCGCGCTTGACGCTGAATGCATCGCCGGCGAGCGGCTTCTCGTTGGGAACACCGTGATCGACGCGCTCCTTCAGACAGCCGCACGCGTTGGTGCGCCAAAAACGCCGCTCACGCGCAGACATTTGGCTCTAATCACTGGCCACCGCCGAGAAAACCACGGGACGCGCTTCGACGCCGCCTTCAACGCGATCGCGCGCCTCGCTGAGGCGCACTCAGACGCGGACTTCGTCTATCCTGTTCACCTCAATCCAAATGTGCGTGAAGCAGCTTTCGAACGCTTGCAAGCGATTGACAATATGACCCTCATCGAGCCCGTAGCGTATCCGGAAATGGTGGCGCTGATGAAAAAGGCGGCGCTCATCCTGACGGATTCTGGCGGCGTCCAAGAAGAGGCCCCAAGCTTCGGGACGCCGGTTTTGGTGATGCGCGACGCCACAGAACGCCAAGAAGCCGTCGAAGCAGGCGTTTGCGAACTAGTTGGCGTCGATAGAGATCTTATCGTCCGCCGCGGATCAGAGATCCTCGCCGCTGCAACCCACGGTGATGGAAACAAACGCCGCGCGGCGCCGGCGAACCCATTCGGCGACGGCGCATCGTCAAAGCGCATCGCTGACTGCCTCGCCGGACGCGCGATACAACCCTTTGTCTATAAA
This sequence comes from Pseudomonadota bacterium, assembly GCA_039814575.1. GTDB lineage: Bacteria > Pseudomonadota > Alphaproteobacteria > Caulobacterales > Parvularculaceae > MED-G105. The sequence goes on along the minus strand of JBCCAY010000003.1, from coordinate 224,277 downwards.
AACGTCGCCTCGGCACAAACTGACAAAGATTGAAAGGTACGAAAAAAGATTGAAAGGTACGAAAGATGAATATCAAAACAATCAATGTCGTCGGCCTTGGGTATGTGGGCCTGCCAACCGCCGCGCTGCTCGCGCGCGCTGGCTATAATGTGCGGGGCGTCGATGTGAATGAGACGATCGTCTCCAGCTTGAATAACGGCGCTTGCCCGCTCGGCGAAAAGGAAGTTGCGGAGATAGTTACCGAGGCGCTTAATTCAGGTAATTTTGAAGCGGCGACAACGCCCGCACCAGCCGACGCCTTCGTGATTTGCGTGCCGACGCCGGTGCGCGATGACAAAACGGCCGACCTCTCAATGGTCCGTGCTGCAATTAAGGCAACAGCGCCGGCGGTGAGGAAAGGCGCGCTCATTATTCTTGAATCGACGAGCCCCATCGGTACGACAAGGGATGTGATCGCCGCCGCGCTGGCCGAATGCGGACTGGATCCAGAAGAGGATGTTGATATCTGTTATTGCCCTGAACGCGTTTTCCCAGGCGCAACCGTTCGGGAGATTTTGCACAATGATCGCGTGGTCGGCGGCCTCACTCAACGAGCGGCTGAACGCGCAAAAGCTCTCTACGAGAGCTTTTGCGAAGGCTCACCGATCACCACGACGGCAGAAAGCGCTGAGTATGCAAAGCTCATGGAAAATACGTTCCGTGATGTGAATATCGCGCTTGCGAACGTTTTCGCGCGGATCGCCGAAGAAAGGGGCGTGGATGTCCAAGAAGTCATTACGCTGGCCAACCGTCACCCCCGCGTCAATGTCCACACGCCAGGACCGGGCGTCGGCGGTCACTGTATTCCTGTGGATCCTTGGTTCCTAATAGAAGCCGCGCCGGCGGCGACATCTCTTTTGTTGACGGCCCGCAAGGTGAACGACGGACAAGCCCATCGTCTTCTGGACCGCGCGGAAGCCGCCGGCCTCCAACGCGGTGCAAAAATCGCGGTTCTCGGCGCGGCCTATCGCGGAGACCTCGACGACGCGCGGGAATCGCCGACTGAGCACTTGATCGACGCTTTTGATGAACGTGGTTATTCGTATGCGGTGCATGATCCATATGTCTCTGACATGAAACGCCATAACGGGGCGTCGATACGGATAACGAAAGACCTCTCAGCCGTTATAAACAAAGCGGACGCAGCGTTCATAATGACCGATCACGCGACTTATCGAGCTCTATCGTCGGAAAAGCTGCAAGCCATGGCCGGTCACCTTATCGTTGACGGGCGTAGGATGCTGAACGAGCGATCCTTCCTAGAGGCTGGTTTCACAATCGTCGCCGTCGGCGCAGCCCAGCAAGCACCCGCCGCGTCGGTCAAGGGCGAGCGATCCGGCGGGCTAAGGGTCGTCTCTTCGAGATAGCCAGCGCGCCCAAATTGGTCGCCTAACGGTTTAAACAACTATTGCGGCAGGTTTCCCGCGGCTTGCAGCCAGAGGCGATTGCAGTTTAAGACGCGCTTATACGCGTTCCGGCGCCTGACCGCGGCGCGGCGCCAATCCAGCAAGAAGCGCGTCAAGATCATGGTTCCCGAACCACAGTAGCAGAGTGCAAATGTCGATGCCGACGACACCAGAGCAACAACGCCCCGCTTCCCACAAAACGCTGGCCGAACCTGCGCGGCCGCGCGAAGGTGGGCAGATGCGTGACGCTATCGCCGACGTTTTTGCAGGTTTGCGGCGCTGGCGGGTAGCGGCTTGGCTTGGCTGGCGCGACGCGATAGTGCCGATGCGTAAAACAATTATCGGACCGTTTTGGATTACAATACAATCAGCGTTATGGGTCGTTATTATCGTTTCGTTGCTGGGCGCGAATCTCGGCGCTCGGGAGCCTCTGTACCCGCTCTATGTCGCCGCCGGCGTTGTTGTCTTCCAATTCATCACGTCACTATTGGTCGACGGCGCCGCGGCGTTCACTAGAGAAGCGAGCCTTATCCAAAACATTCCAATTCCATTCACAATCTACTTGTTACGCGTGGTTTTCAAATCCCTAATCGTTCTAGGTGTTCAACTGCCGATCATTCTCGGCGCCTTATTTTTTGTACCGGACACCCTAAGCGTTACTTGGTTCCTTGCGATCCCCAGCATTGGCGTCATCATTTTCGTTATGTTCGGCGTTTCGCTTCTGTTAGCGAGCATCGCGCCGTTTTTTCGCGATATCCCCTTCGCGCTTGGTGCCATTCTTCGCGTGATGTTTTTCGCCACACCGATTTTTTGGCTCGTGGACGGCGCGATAGGCGCGCGTCAGATCGCGGTGCAGTATAATCCGCTTGCACACCTTCTCTCGCTCGTTCGCGAACCGCTCCTCAACCGCCCTGTACCAACGGATTCGCTTGCTTTAATGCTGGTTGCAGGGACCTTCATGTGGCTCGTAGGGCTCGTCGTTTTTGCGAGAACGCGAACAATGATCGCCTCGAACCTCTAAGGAATTGAACCATGTCGCCGCCCATTCGGGTCAGCCTTGAAGACGTCACGTTGAAGCTTCGCGTGCGCGGCATGCGTGGAAACAGCTCAGAAACGATGACAACGCCGGCGCGCGAAGTATTCGTCGGCGGCCGCATTGAACGCGCTCTGTGGGGATCGCATGTTGTCGCGCTGCAAAACATAAATTTGACGATTCGCGACGGAGAGCGGGTGGCGATCTTAGGTCACAACGGGGCCGGCAAGACGACATTGTTGCGGTTGCTCGCCGGCATTTATGTGCCTTCATCCGGCGTCTGTAACCTGACCGGCGAACGGGCAGCGCTTCTAAACACTAATCTCGGCCTTTCCAGCGAGATGACACTGACGGAGAACGTCCGGGTCGCCCTCGCCCTCTACGGCGTGCCGCTCAAAGAAATCAATGAACGCATTCCTGAAATTATAGAGTTCGCCGAGCTTCAGGCGTTCGCCGACGCCCCCTTGAAAGCCTGCTCCAGCGGCATGAAAGCCCGCCTTGGTTTTGGGATCGCCACCAGCGTCGAGCCGGACATCTTCATCGTCGACGAAGTCTTTGGCGCAGGAGACGCCCAGTTCATCCCGCGCGCACGCCGTCGCCTTGACAGGCTCTTCAGGGGCGCCAATACGCTTGTTTTGTCGTCGCATTCCCTGACCGTGTTGAGGGAGTTCTGCTCAACGGCGCTTTGGCTCGAAAAGGGTCGCGTGCGGCAATACGGTGACCTAGAGGAAATCCTCAAAGATTACGCCGCTTTTTGCAAGGAAAGGGCCGCGGAGCTGACCGGAGCTGCTCCGCCAAACAGGACTAAATCCAATATCGCCGTTTAAACGCAAAGCATCGCAATAGGCCGAAACGCGCATTGCGCAAAGTTGGAATTGAGGATCAGCAATTTACGTCTCTTGGATGATTACTAAGAATCGAAAACGAGCGCGGCGTGATACAACAGCCACGTTGCCGGGAAATAATCGATCTGCTCGGGGAGAAGGCTGCCAATCATATCCTCCGCGGTCAGTAGGTCATTGTTTTGACTGAACGTTTACGCTGCGACGCAGATCGCGGGACCCGCCAAAATCGCTTACAAAACACAACACCAATGGATTAGAGGCCCGGTATGAGTGAGAGCCTGCGAAACATCGCCTTTCTGTGCACTTACTTCACGTCGACACAGTCTTCGTGGGAAAAAGGCAAGGTTGGCACTCCGATCGATCACTATCCGGGAAACGATCGCTACAGCTTTCATACCGCAAATGAAACTGAACCCTTTTTACAGGTCGATTTGCCTGCCGCATCTGCCGTCGCATCAATACGCGTTAGGATACGGAATCAATATACCGGCAAAACGCTTCCCTATATCGTGAAAGCCCTAGGCTCTGATAATGAATGGCGCACGCTCGGACGTATCGAAACGGCCGACACGCTGGAGACGACATTTTCTACGGGCCAAAAGATAAAAGCCGTTCGCGTGACTAAAGAAGGCTTTGGAAGCTTGTACCTTGCAGGTTTGGATATCATGGTCGACGAAAGCCAATTCAATAATATTGTCGACGAACTGGAAGGCGTGTCCGAGTGTATTGTAGTGCACGCGCCGTTTTACGGCCTTGGCGGCGGACTGTCGGTCTGCGCCACCGCAATGGGCGCGATCGGCCGCGGCCGCATAAAGCGAGCGCTGATCGATAAACCGCTTGATCGACTTCTGTCATATCCGCGCCGATTCGAGGCAGACACGCCAATGGGCGCATTCGTGCGAGACAACATAAGCAAGTCCACCGGCGACCTGCTCTTTGACAAGAAGCCGGCGCGATCTGACGTTAACGGATCAATGTGGATTGACGATGGTCGCTCTCTGGAGCAGGTGCGCCCAGTCGTATTTTTATCGCGTGATAATGTCAAAAATTATCGCTTAAAAGACGAAACCGACGCGGCGCTCCTGCAACGATTTTACAAGCGTTTGCAGCCTTCGCACGAGGTGCAGTTGGCCTTTGCCAAATTAGCGCGTGAGCATGACCTTAACGCCGAGGCGTTCGACGCTTCCCTTGGCATCCATATTCGCCATGGAAATGGCGAACTGTACTATTCCTCTCGACGGCGAAAATGGGGTGTCAAACCGCCCAGCCGCAAACGCATTGTTGATACGGTGAGAGCCGCGATCGCCGCGCACCCTGACATTAACCGCCTTATCATCTGCAGCGACTGTTTCGCTGTCAATACAACTCTTAAGAAGGCGTTCCCGAGACTGACGATTAACTTCATTTCCAACGGCATTCAAAAAACAGGCGCCGGCTGCAACCACACGGAATCTGTCTTTGACAAAACACTCAAACGGCAATCCGTCAGCGAAGACGACGAAAATATCAATTCTTTTGCTGAGGTTTTACTGCTGTCACGCTGCGCTAGGCTTTGCGGTGGTTCGTCCTATTTCTTTAATGCGATTGTCGGGTTTTCGAATGTCGATCAAACAGACATTTTCGATCTCGACAACAGCGACCGCTATGCGAGCGTCGACAGCAATTTCACCCCGGTGCTTTCGTCGAGCACAGATTCAGGCCGCCGGATCGCCGGCGCGCTTCGAATGGCGCGCATACATGTCGACGGATTGTTTTCAGCCACAATCGACGGCATCGTATCCTTGAGCTATTTCGATGAGACCTTGGCGTCGGGAGATCTGGAAAGCGTTCTTGGCGCGATCAGGAGCGGTGCAGTAAAAGAACTACTAAAGGAAAGAAGACTATACTGACGCACTGGCGCGCCAAATCAAATTGATGCGCCCCGCTCTTTGTCATTTTCTGTGCGCGCCGATTTCACAACACCGAGGCCACTGTCTCTAAAAGGGCGAGGGCGACAGGGCGCTTCACGCATACGGAGCAAATAGGCCCGACCCAGCCGGCGCTAAAAATCGTATCCGTAGTCCTCGATATCGCCGGCGTATAAATCCGCAACGGCGTCTCTTAATTCAGCGCTCTGGAAAGCGTCCCTGAAAGGAACTCTCGCCTTGCTTGCGGCTACCTTCTTGATCTCGATGTCGCGCGGCAGGCCGATAGAGCGCGAAATCGTTTTAAATGCGCGTGCAAGATCTTCATACTTGCCGATAAAATCGAGCGGCTCATCGAGAATGTTCCGATAAACAGCCCGCGGCTTGTGCCGAGAATCTTCAACATCAATACGTGAGTAGAAGCGCCAGTCATATTCGATGGTAACGGACTCGCCAAAGAGCTTGCGATAGCCCTTGATGTGTTCAAGCGTAAGCGCGCCCTTCGGCAATCCATAATACACCTGGGAAAACTCCATCAGGGAAACGCATCGATCCCAGGGATTGCGCACAATGGCAAACTTAAAATAGTCATCCCAATACTCGCCGTAGATCTGCTTCGCCTGCTTCGCCGTAATATGCTTTGTAGACGGATCGATTGACCACCAGTTCTTTCCACAGATGGCGTCCTCAATGGAGGAGCCGGCCGTGCGGGGAATATGGACAAAAATGCAGCGGTATTTATGCGAAATCATGATGCGTTTCGTTTTCCAGATACCATTTATAAACTGCGCGCAAACCGTCCGATAGGCTCATGCTTGACCGCCAACCAAGACCGCGCAGTTTTGTAACGTCAGACACTTTTCTCGGCGTTCCGTTAGGCTTAGTTTCATCAAAAACAAACGCGCCGGAGTATCCGACAACGTCGCTTATCATTTCAGCAAGCGACCTAATCGAAACCTCTTCGCCGGTCCCCGCATTGATCGGTCCCTCTTCGTCATAATACTGAAGAACATATGTCAACGCATCCGCCAGATCGTCGACATGCATGAACTCGCGCAGCGGAGATCCATCGCCCCAGATTTCGACATGGGGCGCGCCCTTACGCTTCGCTTCATCGATTTTGCGCATCAACGCGGGCAACACATGGCTGGTCGCCAAATCGAAATTGTCGTTAGGGCCGTAAAGGTTCGTCGGCATCACTGAAACATAGGACCGCTCATACTGCCGTCGATAGGCGTCGCACATTTTAATGCCGGCTATTTTTGCGATCGCGTACCACTGGTTAGTCGGCTCAAGAGGCCCGGAGAGAAGCGCGTCTTCTGAGATTGGTTGCGGCGCCAATTTCGGATAGACGCAGGTCGAGCCCAAAAACACGAAACGCTCCACATTGGCCAGATGAGCGCTGTGGATGATATTAGTCTGTAGCAAGAGATTATCATAAAGGAACGTTGCAGGCGCTGTGTCGTTGGCCAAAATGCCCCCCACTTTGGCAGCGCACATTACGACAGCGTCAATTTCATTTTTCTCAAAAAACGCTTCCACAGCTTCCTGTCGTCGAAGGTCTATCTTCTGGCGATCGGCAGTTATAATTTCACACTCTTCACGGGCCAACCGCCGACACACGGCGGAGCCGACCATACCGCGATGTCCGGCGATAAAGATCTTTTTTCCTGAAAGGGCAAAAACGCGCGCTCTTTGCATTTCCATCGCTCGACTATTAACCCACGCCCGTAGCTAATCAATCGCCGGACGGCTCGCGCCGTGGAAGCCGTGGTCAAGCAAATGCGCTTGCTTGCGCGCCTGTTCAAGATCGTAGGCCACCATCTCGCGACACATCTCCCGCGCAGTGATTTCTGGCGACCACCCCAGTTTTTGGCGCGCCTTCGTCGGATCGCCAAGCAACGTCTCGACTTCGGCCGGTCGAAAATATCGCGGATCAACTTCGACGATCACATCACCAACGGAAACGCCAGGCGCGACATCAACATCTTTAATCGCCTGCACGACAGCCTTCTCGTTAACGCCCTGCCCCTGGAACTCCACGGTCAGGCCCAAATCCTCTGCTGCCCAACAGACAAAATCGCGTACGGAATATTGTTGACCTGTCGCAATGACAAAATCCTCGGGTGTTTCTTGCTGCAGCATCATCCACTGCATCCGCACATAGTCTTTCGCATGCCCCCAGTCCCTCAACGCCGAGAGATTTCCGAGATACAGCTTTTTCTCGACACCCATCGCGATATTGCTCAGCCCGCGCGTTATTTTACGCGTTACGAACGTTTCGCCCCGACGCGGAGATTCATGATTAAATAAAATGCCGTTACAAGCATATAATCCGTAAGCCTCACGGTAATTTACGGTTATCCAATAGGCGTAAAGCTTGGCGACAGCATAGGGCGAACGCGGATGAAAAGGCGTCGTCTCACGTTGCGGCGTTTCCTGGACGAGACCATAGAGTTCCGACGTCGACGCTTGGTAGTATTTCGTCTTCTTCTCTAATCCAAGAAATCTGATCGCCTCCAAAAGCCGAAGTGCGCCGATAGCGTCAACGTCTGCAGTGTATTCGGGCGCTTCAAAACTGACCGCCACGTGAGACTGAGCGCCAAGATTGTAGATCTCGTCCGGCTTCGTTTCATTGATGATGCGCGTCAGGTTTGATGAGTCGGTAAGATCGCCGTAATGCAGAAAAAGAGATGGATTGTCAGCGTGGACGTCTTCGAAAATATGGTCGATGCGGTCAGTGTTGAAAAGCGAGGCTCGACGTTTGACGCCATGTACTTCATATCCCTTCTCTAGCAGAAATTCCGCCAGGTAAGACCCGTCTTGGCCGGTGATGCCACTGATAAGGGCGACGCGAGAAGGCATAAATCAGTGAATCCTGTTAAAGCGAAAATGTATAGAAGTAACGATGGCCTGAAGCGTGACACATGCGCTTGACGGTCGAACGCCACCAACTCGTGTTGTAGCGAAATCAATGGCGAATTCAACTCTTGCCTATAGGCCCGACGCGCTCATTCATGCGGGCTTAGCAACAGAAATAAAGGCGCGATAGTACGGCATTGGTCCTCTATACAACCCCTCGGAGTTTTCCGTCGATTTTCGGGTGGGGCAGTCATCACTTGTAAGATCGACAAAGCCCCGTTATTTGCAGGCAGAGCCGGTCGATCTCGCAAAACCACGCGCAGGCTATGAGACAATTCTTATCTAAGATACGCGTCGCGGCGCTGACCGCTTTTTGGCGCCTCTCTCCAGACGTGAAGCTCATGACGATTGGAGACAATGCGGCGCGGACGTTTTGTCTAGCGCCGTTCCAGACGCGCAAAATCGTCTATCAGCGCGTTTCAGCAGGTGAGTTCGAAATCTGGTATAAGCACCGTGACGGCTTCCTCGCTGCGAACAGAAAAGAAGCCCACTTTGAGCTAAGCGCGCCCGGCGTATCAGGCGATCAGTTGGCCAAACGCTCTGAGGACTTGTCCGTCTCAAACCGCAAGCACGCCTTCGGCTATCTCGGAGGCGGCAGGCAAGAGAGCGGCGTCGTCGAAGCGACGCGGACATTTGAACTCGATCAACCAAAAGCCTTTGTTGAGATGACGGTCCGCAATAACGCTGACCGATACCTCAATTTTGACTTCCTAAGGCTCGTCCGTCTGCGCAAAGCCGCCGCGCTGCGACTGGCGCATAAGGACATGGAGGCTATTGTCGCAGCGCAGGACGGCATCGAAAAGGCGCACGTCCTAATCTACGCCGACATTGACCTCAACATCGCCGACGGGTCGTCAATATGGTTTTCATCAATGATTACAATGCTGTCATCTCATTATGATTGCGTTGTCGTTTCAAAGAAGAACCTCACCTCCAGAATCATTGTCTCGAACATCAAAAATAAGCACGCAGTGCATATTATTGAACCGCAACACCTTGCCGCGACGCGCGAAACGATCGGCCTCTCGGCAGCCATCGACCTGATCGAACAGCTGGACGACCGACTACCCAATTTGCGCAGAGTCTTCATACGCGGACGAGAGGCGGCGGCCATGCTACATCGAACACGCCGCTTTAAAGAACGCAGCGCCGTCTATCTCACAGACTTTTATATCGTTGGCGAAGGCGGTCGCGAGACATCAGAAGAAGCAGCCGCTGACGTCACCCTCATCGTGCGCCATAGCGGAAGCCTCCTCGCACAGACCGATGCAATCGCCGAAGAACAACGCCGCATCGCCGGCCAGAATCGTCCGTTCACGACGATTGCACCGCCTATTCCCGATGACTTGCCGCCCCCAACAGAAACCGTCCGCACCACCGACGACAATTCGCCCATACGAATTGGTTATGCTGGAAAAATCTCGCCCAATTGGGGCGTCGGAGATCTTTTTAATTGGAGTAAGCGCCTTACAGAAGAAGACGTTACCACGGAACTAACGATTGTCGCCAACAAGATCTCCGGCGGCGCTCTGCCAGTGCAAGAACGCGAAACGTTCGTAAACACGATGACAAAGCTCTTGGAAACAAGAGCCGCCGCCCATTACTCGGAAATGAACCGGGAAGAGGCGATGGCGACCATGGCTGCGATGGACTTCGTATGGTGTTATCGCCCAGCTTCACTTGAAGAAAACACATTGGAACTGTCAACGAAGCTCGTGGAAATGGTTGCGGCCGGCAAACCTTGCCTGTGCTATCCGAACCAACAAAACATTGCAGCGCTTGGTGAAGACTATCCGTTTTTCATACAGCGCTATGACGACTTTAAGCAGATCGTCAAAAACGGTCCCTATACGCTGGAAAAACGTTTCGCTGACCGCGTTCAAAGCGCCCATAGCATCACGACACTTACTAAAAAGCTTGTAAGCGAGGTAATCGGTGAGCCGTCACACGAGAACCTTCCGCGTCTCGGCGTCGCCGCGCATGACCCGAAATTCGTCGATGCGTTTATATCGTATCTAAAAGACCAAGGCGCGCCAGTTCGCCAAGATTACTGGGAATGGGGCGGCCCCGAGGACCTCAATCGCTCGCGCGCATTGCTTGAATGGGCCGACATATTATTCTGCGAATGGGGCCTTGCGAATGCGGTCTGGTTTGCGGAACAAAACACCAACGGCAAACCACTTTTCGTACGGATGCATCTACAAGAGATCAACCCACGAGCGAAGAAGTTCGGCGCGGCTCTCGCCATTGAAAACGTAACAAGAGTAATCTTCGTTTCCGAACGCGTTCGGGACGAGGCCGTGAAGATGTGGAATTGGCCGCAGGAGAAAACCATCGTCATTCCAAACTATGTCCTTGGCGATGAATATCTTCCGACGGGGAAACCGCGCAACACATCGACGGTCAATTTGGGAATGGTCGGCATCATCCCGCAACGCAAACGCTTTGACCGTGCTGTCGACCTTCTCCAAGAGTTACTGTCAAAAGGCGTTGATGCTCAACTTTTTATAAAAGGACCGCGACCAGAAACACTGGATTATATGCGCGTCCCCGGCCGCGCCGCTGAACTTCAGTATTATGAAGAAGTCTATACGCGCGTCGCGGGAAGCCTCGATCTCCGCGACAAAGTGACATTCGAACCATGGGGCAACGACGTCGCCTCATGGTATGAGAAAATTGACGTCATGCTCTCTTGTAGTGATTTTGAATCGTTCCACTACGCGCTCGCTGACGGAGTTTTGTCTGGGTGCCTTCCATTGATTTGGCCTTGGGACGAAGCTGACAAAATTTATACCGATGACTGGATCGTTACCGACACGAACGACGCCGTTGAGCGCGTTCAAAATTTCATAGCGCAGAATGAGACGGACAAGCGCACCGTGCTCGAACGAAATAGGGCTCTAGTGCTCGACCGCTACGGCTCAACGGGCATTTTCAACCGACTTTATCAAGAGATCTTTGGAGCATCGGTCTGACCCCGCAAGACTATGGAAACTTGTGTTTCCGTTGAGGGACTTTCAAAAGACTCCGATACTAAACCATCTATGGACGCCCCCGGTTTTGCAAGGATCGATTTGATCTAGCGAATAATAAGGCTTGCGGTCGCGTATCCGGCCTTTTAGCCGCGTCAGCGGGCAAGACAGCAGGTCGACGCTTTTTTCTCAAGCCATAAACTGGCGAGTATACGACCAACAATGAAAAACTAAGGTAATAGGCAAGCCATCCAGACGCATCGCCGTCATAAGCTGTCATGATTATAAAATTGGCTTTACAGCATTTCGCGGTTAATTGAATCCATACCCGTCCGCTTCAAAGTAGTTTCTGCATTCAGTTGGATCGTAGAGGTCGCAGATGTCACCGACAGCGCGCCATAGTGCGTCGATTGTTCGATATGCGCCTTTCCGAAGATGAGCTTTCAGTTTTGAAAACGCCATTTCGATCGGGTTCAAGTCGGGACTGTAAGGCGGCAGAAAGAGCGGCCAGGCGCCGCGATCGTGTATCAGCGCAGCGGCGCGCGGGCTCTTGTGCGCGGCGAGATTGTCCATGATCACCACGTCGCCGCGGGACAAGGTAGGGGCGAGTTGCGTTTCGACATAGCATTCGAATGTCGGTCGGTTCATTGGGCCGTCGACAATCCATGGCGCCGTTAAGCCGTCGCGCCGTAAACCGGCGATGAAGGTCTGTGTTCGGCGCTATTCTCGCCTCACTCCAATGTCCGAACGGGGCGGTCGCCTTCAAGCGTTGTCCGGATAAGGAACGACCGCGTGCCCGAACCATCTTCGTGTTCACTGACGTTTCGTCGATGAACACCAGCCTGTGCGGAGCGCGCGCCATTGCAGGTTGTCGGTAACAACGCCACACTGTGCGTGCAGCCCGTACGTCAGCGCGTTCAGATTCCTGCGCCGTTGGACAATTGTCCAACCGTTTTTTTACGTAAACCCGGCTTTGCGTAGCAATCGAGAGACATTGGCCAGATGTACACTGACGGCAAAGCGTTCCTTCAACTCAATCGTCAACTCTTCAAGGGTGATATCAGGCTTGGCTTCAACGCGAGCGATCAGCCAGTCGCGATAATCAGCCAGTTTGCTATGCTGTCGCCCGCCGCGGGTTTTGGCCTCAAGCGTGCCGCGTCGGGCGGTGTTTGTCACCAGATTGATGACAAAGCTGGGGCTCACATCGAAATGACGGGCCGCGGATCGCCGCGAATGACCCGCCATAACGAAGGCATAAACACGCGCGCGAAGATCAAGAGAATAACTTTTGGGCGTTGGAAACCTCCTCAAAAGAAGGAATCACGGTTTGGCGTTCTTGAGAATCCCAAACGACTCTATTTGATCGCGAAATGCTCTAGAAGTCGGCGCGGCCCCGCATTACGGATGCGGTTTCGTCATCGACCAAATGGCGCAAGTCATCGCGAATCGCCTTGATCAGCACCGTTTGCAAATTTGGAGGCGCGGTTAAGTCAAACCCCAACGCTTCAATGAGCCGCTCGAACTTCACGAACAAATCGTAAAAGTCCTCCGCCCGCGTCGCGGCGATGGCGAGCTCCAAATCATCAATGCGCCGCATCAACGTCTACGCCGCACCGCCGGCCGGGCGGCCATGGTTAAGCTGCGCTGACAACGCGCGACGCTCAAAATCCAGTTGGGCGACCAATTGGCGCGTTTGGCGGAGGTTTTCTGACGATAGGGCCATACGGCGTAAGAAGGCTCTACAAGGCGGCGCAGTCAAGTCATCTTTCGGCCGTACAGAGACTTTTTCGACTGGACATTCAACGCCGTTCGAGCATTGCTATTGTCGCGCGGTAAAGCTCGCACCCCTCTGCCCGAACGCCGCCATATATTTTGGCGAACGCCGGGATTGTCGCAGTGCAACGAAAAACGAATGGAGTTGTTCGTATGAGTACGTCTAATAATGCATCCAGCATAGCTGCATCGACACGCAAGCCGAACCCCGAAAGAGTTTGGATCGATCTATTTCAAGAGCCGCCGCCGATAAAGACGAGCAGGCGGCTCATGGCGTTGGCGCTTTGCGACTACGCTAAAGACCTCCACCATCGGAAAAACGACTCTGAGGACACCCATGGACATCAGCGCTGAGATCGACTCTCTATCGGCTCTACCACTGCCGGAACTGCAAAAACGATGGCGCGCTCGATACAGACGAGATCCACCAAAGGGCCTGCCGCCAAAACTCATACGCGAGGCGTTTGTATACGGGTTGCAGGAGCACGCCTTTGGGGGCCTATCCGCTAAAACGAAGCGTAGGCTGAGCGTTCTAGCGGCGAAGGTTGAAGAAGACCCAAAGGCGCCCGTTTGCGGCGACGGCGCGCTGCGGCCCGGCACACGACTGGTGCGCGAATGGCGCGGAAAACGTTACGAAGTCGAGGTTCTTGAAAACGGCTTCGGTCTCGACGGCAAGGTCTACAACAGCCTTACTGAAGTCGCACGGACACTGACGGGAACCAATTGGTCGGGCCCTCGCTTCTTCGGCCTAAAGAAAAGATCGAGACGGTGACCCAGAAGCAAATTCGGTGTGCCATTTACACACGCAAATCGTCTGATGAAGGCCTTGAGCAAGACTATAATTCCCTTGACGCACAACGCGACGCCTGCCGATCCTACATTGAAAGCCAAAAAGCGGAAGGGTGGGTTGTTCATCAAGGTCAGTTTGACGACGGCGGCATTTCGGGCGGAACGATGGACCGTCCGTCATTGAAACGTTTACTGACCGAAGTAGAACGTGGTGAGATCCAGGTTATCGTTGTTTATAAAATCGATCGACTAACGCGGTCGCTTGCCGATTTCGCGCGCATTGTCGAAATACTCGACAAGCACAATGCGTCTTTCGTTTCGGTTACTCAGCAATTTAATACGACGACGTCTATGGGCCGTTTGACGCTCAATGTTCTATTGTCCTTTGCGCAGTTCGAGCGCGAAGTAACGTCGGAACGCATACGGGATAAAATCGCGGCTTCTAAAAAGAAGGGAATGTGGATGGGCGGGCGCCCGCCCCTTGGCTATGACGTCAAAAACAGACGGCTGGTTCCCAACGAGGCGGAAGCGTCAAAGGTAAAACAGATCTTCGAGTTAGCGCTCGAAGCACGCTCGCTTACACGGCTTGAAAAGCTGCTCGCAACCAAAGGTATTCGCGCCAAGGCCTGGCGAACGCAAGAAGACAAACCCATAGGCGGTGAAGCTCTGTCTCGCAGCGGTCTCGCCCGCATGCTTCGAAATCAACTTTATATCGGCAAAGTCCACCACGACGGCAAACACTATCGCGGCGAGCAACCGGCGATCATCGAGAAACCACTGTGGAACGCCGTTCAGGCAATGCTGGACGCGGGCAAACAGCAACGCGCCTCGAAGAGGAATAATTCGTTTTATGCGCCCTTGCGCGGCCTGGTCTTCGACGACCGCGGCACGCGCATGGTCGCCTCTTACGCCAAAAAGAACAATCGGATCGCCCATCGCTATTATATCAGCGCGCCGCTTGTGCGCGGCGGCCGAGAGAATGTCGGCACGGTTGGGCGCATCAACGCAGCTTGGCTTGAAAGAAAAATCGCCGTCACGCTTTCTGACCAACCTGCTGAGACGGTGGACAGCAAAACCTTGGAAAGGGTCGTCGAACGAATCGTCCGTATTACGCTTTACAAGGATGAAGTTATCGTCATATCGCGCGACAACGCTGGAGAGGAAAAACACACGCGCATCTCCGCGACGCTTGGAACGCCCAGGGGCGCGCATATCATTTACACGCAAGGCGGCAAAAACAATCAAAATGAAGCGCTGATCAAAGCCGTCGCACAAGCCTATAGTTGGCGGAAGGCGCTTGGATCAGGAGTCTATCCCACCATTAAAGATCTCGCAAAACAAAAGCGGTTGTCCGAGCGCTATGTCTGGAAAATCCTCCGGCTTGCTTATCTTTCACCGTCGATTGTCGAGGCGATTCTCGACGGTCGCCAGCCGCCGGGCTTGAGCTTGCGGCAAATCAATGAAACGCAGCTATCGCCCGACTGGCGAATGCAGTCAGAAGCGCTTGGGTTTGAGTTCAAATCCACGATTTCCACTTAACGCCTCGCGGGGCATTCACTCATCAAAAGGGACCAATATTGCAGGCGCATTAAAGATGGCTTACCCCATGAACGGGGGCTAAAATCTGGCGCCCAAAAGGGGAAAAGCTCATGACGGTCTTTGACCGCGTTGAAGAATGGACGTTCAATATTGCCTTGCCGTTTTGGCGCGACCACGGCCTCGACCGGGAAAACGGCGGCTTTATTGAGCAACTGACTTTTAGCGGCGAGAACGCCGGCGTCGGCTTCAAGCGCACGCGCGTAACGGCGCGGCAGATTTATTTGTTCTCCCACGCCGCCACGCTCGGCTGGAACGGCGCAACTGAACCGATTACGCATGGGTTAGAGTTTCTTCTCGGCAGACAATTCATCAGCGACGAGAAAGGCTTTGCGCGGCTGACAGATCGTTACGGCGCCGTCATCGACGACACGACAGATCTATACGATCACGCATTCGTCTTATTCTCATTGTCGTGGGCCTATCGCGCCACTGGTGACCGCCAAATATCTGAGTGGATGCACCGAACTCTAGACATCATCGAAACCCGTCTTAGCCATCCGAGCGGCGAAGGCTTTTGGCATGACGATACAAAAGTGGGCTGGCGTCAACAAAACCCGCACATGCATCTTCTCGAAGCATCGCTTGCCGCGATTGAGACCACCAACGAAGAACGATTTAAGAAGCTTGCTGAACATATCGGACGACTTTTTCAAGACCGTCTCTTCCAGCAGCGCGACGGCGTTCTGCCTGAGTTTTTTACCGATGACTGGACGCCGGCAAACGACCCAGAGGCTGCCTATACTGAGCCGGGCCATCACTTCGAATGGGCCTGGATTCTGACAAACCTCAAACGACTTACCGGCCTCGCGCTTGCTGAAGAAGCCCGCGCTCTTGTCGCTTTCGCCGAAAAATTCGGCGTTGATCGGCACACAATGGCAACCTTTAACCGCATCGCTTTTGATGGCGCCACGATTGACGGTGGCTCTAGAACCTGGCCAAACACGGAACGAATTAAAGCCGCCGTCGCAATGTTTGAGCTAGACGGCAAGGACCCCATGCCTGTTTTCGAGGAAAGCGCCGGACTTCTGCTCGACCAATATCTTGCAACTGATACGCCAGGCGTTTGGGTCGACGCGTTCGACGCCAGCGGAAAGCCGCAGGCCGAGACGGTTCCGACCTCGACGCTCTATCACGTATTCCTAGCTTTCATTGAAATGCTTCGCACCCAACCCGCCCTAAACAAGAAGTCCTCTTCCGACTAACAACCACGAACCGCGCCACCGTATGGCGGCGCACGGGGCGAACCATTTTGTCCGCCGACAGCCCCCACACACTCCTATTGGCTGATTTCAAGGGACCTGAGCCTGTCCTTCGAGAAATATTTATCGTAGTTCTTTGGCCAACACTCGCACCCGTTAAACAGGACTTATGGAAACACTCATCGTCGTCCCAGCACGTTATGGCTCCTCGCGCTTTCCCGGTAAGCCGCTCGCCAGCATCGCGGGCCGCTCCATGGTGGCGCGCGTTGCAGCACGCGCGAAGGCGGCCGCTGACGCCCTCGGCGATGCGCACGCCGTCATTGCAACCGACGATCAGCGAATTATTGATCATTGTACCGAGCAGGGCATTGACACGGTGATGACGCCGTCTTCGCTTCCGTCCGGCTCTGACCGGGCGCTCGCTGCGGCGCGCACCCGTGAAGAGACGCCGCGTTTTGTCGTCAATCTGCAAGGCGATGCGCCGTTCACGCCGATCGATTACGTCGTGCGCGTTGTGAAACGGCTACGCGTGGACGAGGTCGATGCCGCGACGCCGGTCGTCCGCCTGGGTTGGGCGGCGCTCGATGCGATACGCGTCAATAAAAAAACAACGCCTTTCTCCGGCACGACAGCGATCGTCGGCGCGAACGGCCGCGCGCTTTGGTTCTCAAAACAAATCCTGCCCGGGATACGCGATGAAGACGCGCGTCGCCAAAAGGAAGAGCTGTCGCCGGTGCGCCGCCACGTTGGCCTTTACGCCTTCCGCTATGAAACGCTCGAATGGTTCGTGGGCGCGGAACAAGGCATATACGAACGTATCGAAGGTCTTGAGCAATTGCGTCTTCTGGAAAACGGTAAGGCGATCGCCTGCGTCGAGGTCGCGGCGCCCGCCCTTTCCACAGGCGGAATTGACACCAAAGAAGATCTCGCGAGGGTCGAACGGCTAATCGACGAATATGGCGACCCAGACGATGATTTGTTTAATGACTAAGCTGTTCATTCTACGCCACGGCAACACGTTCGACAAAGGCGACATTGTCACGCGGGTCGGCGGACGAACGGATCTGCCGCTTTCGTCAAGCGGGCGCGCTCAAGCCGCCGCCATAGCAACGACGATTGCCAAACGCAGGCCGAAAATCACGCGCATTCTGTCGTCGCCGCTTTCCCGAACCATGCAGACAGCAACGATCGTTAGGGATACGGCGGCGCCTGGCGCGGAGATCGAACGTCTCGAGGCCTTACGGGAAATCGACTACGGCCCGGATGAAAACAAGCCGGAAGACGAGGTCATCACTCGGGTCGGGGAAGAAGCCATCGCCCTTTGGGACGCTGACGGCGTTCCTCCGCCAGGTTGGCGCGTTGACCCTCCAACGCTCACCGCTGCGTGGACGGATCTTTTCCGCCGTTGCGCACAAAGCGCCGGCGACGTTTTGATTGTTACGTCCAACGGCGTCGCCCGTTTTGCTCTGGACGCAGCAGCGATTGTCCCGGAGGGAACACCAAGAAAACTGAAAACCGCAGCCTTCGGTGTTATTGCACTTGGCCCCGAAGGCGAGGCATCTGTGTTGGAATGGAATGTTCGCGCCTAAAGGCCGAATGCAGCGTTTCGGCCTTTCGCAATCTCATCGCAGCGTCGCATCTCGTTCAACAATTGTGGAACCCATTCGAGCGGCAGCATGTTCGGCCCATCACTCGGCGCATTGTCCGGATCGTCGTGAGCCTCAGCGAAGACCGCTGCAACGCCGATGACGCACGCCGCGCGCGCAAGCATTGTTGCGTATTGTCGTTTGCCCCCTGACGATGCGCCCTTGCCGCTCGGCTCTTGGACGGAGTGCGTCGCATCGAAAACAATCGGATAGCCCGTCTCCCGCATAATTGGCAGCGCACGAAAATCCGTCACCAGCGTATTATAGCCGAACGACGCCCCGCGCTCACACAGGGTGATTTTCTCATTGCCCGTCGAGGCGATTTTTTCCACGACCTTGCCCATGTCCCAAGGCGCCATGAACTGGCCTTTCTTGACGTTGACCGCTTTCCCCGTTTCACCAGCGGTAAGCAAAAGGTCCGTTTGCCGACAAAGAAAGGCCGGGATCTGCAAGACGTCGACAACATCGCCCGCCGCACGCGCATCAGCTTCCGAATGCACGTCCGTCAAAACGGGGCAGCCAAATTCCCGTCGCACCTCTTCTAAGACCTGCAGCCCAGCGTCGATCCTGACGCCGCGGGCGCCCGACAGGGAGGTTCGATTGGCCTTGTCATAAGAAGCTTTGAAAACAAACGGCGTGTCAGCCCGTTGACAAGCGCTCTTGAGAGCGTCGGCGACCCGAAACGCATGATCTCGGCTCTCGATTTGGCACGGTCCGGAAATAAAGATAGCCGGCCTTTCATTGCCGACGACGATATCGCCAATTTCGACCTCTTTCATAAGAACCGCTCCTGCGTTCGCCTGCGTTCGAGGGCGCCAATAGACGGGAAGAAACCCTTATTCTCCTCCCCTCATAACCTACCCCTTGAGGGAATTCGAGGGCGATGGCCTGTCAACGCCCCAAATGAGGCGCGGCCTCTGGAGGCTCCAACGCCAGGGAGTAACTGTCGCTACGTTCAGAAAAGATCTATAATCGCCGGCATGGAAGACGGAACGGCGTAGAAGTCTCGCCAGCGACACTGGAGCGCACCATCGCACAAGACATCGACATTGCCCGAAAGGTCCTTGACACCGAAATCCAAGCGCTCGGGGAGTTACGCGCTTGCTTGGACGAACACTTCGTCAGAGCGATCGATCTCATTATCAACGCGCCGTCCCATGTCGTCGTGACTGGCGTCGGCAAGTCGGGGCACATCGCCGGCAAAATTGCCGCCACCTTTGCCTCGACCGGAACGCCCTCTTTCTTCGTTCATCCAACCGAAGCCAGCCATGGCGATCTCGGCATGCTCCGCGGCGGCGCGGTCGTCGTCGCCCTTTCAAACTCCGGCGAGACGCGCGAGTTGCGCGACATTCTCGTTTATTGCCGACGTGAACAGCTCCCCGTGATCGGCATCACCGCCCGCGCCGACAGTTTTCTTGGCAAAAGCGCTCAGGTCTGCCTTACTTTACCGCATACGGAGGAGGCTTGCCCTAACCGTTTAGCGCCAACAAGTTCAACGACGATGATGTTAGCGCTCGGCGACGCGCTTGCGGTCGCCGCCATGAAGCGGCGCGGCTTCACGGCGGAGGATTTCGGCGCCCGTCACCCCGGCGGCGCACTCGGCATGCGCCTCCAACCGGTGCGCGAATGGATCGACTTACAAAAGGCTCCGCCGAACCCGGTCGTCCCCGTTCAAGCGCCCTTTGTCGAGGTGTTGCGGACCATTTCAAACGGCTGCTGCGGCGCGGCTTCAATTATTGATGACAACGGGGAACTGTGCGGAATTATCACAGACGGCGACATCCGCCGCGCTGTGGAGACCGCCGAGAACCCGAACACACTTACCGCCCGCGATATGTTAAGCGCTAACCCGACAACAACAACGTGCGAAGAACGAATGGGCGACGTCGTTGAGACGCTTCAGAGTAAGCGCATCTCACAGATTATTGTCGTCGACAGTAATCGGCCGATCGCGCTCATTCACATTAAGGATCTGATGCAAAGCGGTTATATCTAGTTCAGCGTTACGTAACGCTGTAGCGGTTGAAGCCCGAAACCTAATTAGCCAACGCTGCACCATGCATGGTTAATTGGGAGCTTGACCTAAGCGCTTATTTTACTCTTTTCTTTGGTCCGTCCGAACGGCAGCCTACGACCGATTCAAATGATCACCATTCTTCGAAGTCAGTCTTTCGCACGATCATTAAGATTGTTCGGCATGCTTGTTCGGTGACGTCCTCGCCAAGCAATTGCAAAGATGCGTGCACATATCGCACAAACTCGTTCGTCTTGACGCCACGGCTGTCGTTAGCATGACCTGACACCTTGGCGACGCGTTCCAATTCATCCGTCCAAAAGTCTTGCAAGACGGCTGCGGCGTTTTCGTAGTAACCATATGTCCTTCGACCGGCACGGCTTCTGTATTTTTCTGTAGCAGCGAGAATTTCCAGTAAATCCTTCGCGCCGGCAATGGCCTTATCAAGGCGCTTGCCTCCATAATACCATGACGTATACCAACCATATTTATCACCGCCGCGCAGGACTGAGAAATCGATTAACGAATTTTGCAAACGCAGGTAAACGGGTCTTTCCTCAAGTCGGTTGATGATTTTTCGTAACTTACCGCTGATCCCAGAAATTGCTTTCTTGTTCGCCTGTGGTGGAAACTCGCGGGCGGCATCTTGTATTATCTGAGCTGCCACAGTTAACGCCTCGCGATACTCATCTTCGGGAAGATCGAACGCCTTCGCGACGTTCCGAAAATCGGTTTCATTTAGCGACCAATTATAGTCACTGCTACCTGCCGTTTTAGGCATCATGATGGAACTCCTAGTAGCGTAGTAAGGAGTATCTCCGAAATGAATGACAGAAACCTTGTCGACGACGATCTCGAGCAAATTGCGCTCGATATTGAAAAACACGAAAATGCCTCTGACGTAGAACTCATCAAAGCAGCAAAACTGCTTCATAAAACAAAGCAAAAGTTCTGTGACGGCGAATATACATCGACGAACTGGGACGACTGGTCTCAGAAACGCCTGCAGCTTAAGGCGACCCGCATTCGTGAGCTGCTTCGTATCGGCGCTGCGGATAACCCAGCCGAAGAGTTAATGCGAAAACGCCGACTGAACGCTGACAGACAGCGTAAACACCGGGACGCCCAAAAACAGAAGGGCGTCGAAAAATCGAACAACACGGTTAACGGTCGGCAGGCTGTGCGCGACGCAGAAAATGACGGCGTAGAACCGGAAGTATCGGCTGCAGACTCGCGTACCGTAATCGCGGTCTCGAACGATGCTGTGAACGCTGCCGCTCCCGCTCCGCAGGCGGTGATTTCAGCTTCGGTCGATGACCAGCGTGAAGCGAACAAGCAGCAGTTATTGACTTGGGCCGAAGCCGCTTCAGCCGACGAAATCAGAGTCGTCCTCGATTTTATAGCCAGCCGAAAAACCAAAAGCGCGGCACCTAACGGCGATTTTGAAACGCCCAGCGTTGCAGCAGCATGATCACAAACGCGCCGTCGTGTCATGCGCGGCGGCGCGCATTTTTGCGCCAGTTTACAGGAAAATCTCCATGAATAATTTGACAGTCACGACGCAGTCAATCGAACACCTTTTGGCCTATTCCGCAAACGCACGAACGCATTCCAAAAGCCAGATCAAAAAGATCGCGGAAAGTATCACTGAATTCGGTTTCACCAGCCCTGTCCTTGTCGACAAGAAAAGTACGGTTATCGCCGGACACGGACGGCTTGAGGCGGCGAAGTTGCTTGATATTAAAAAGGTTCCAACAATTTGCCTTGACGATCTTACCTCGGAGCAAGTTCGCGCCTACCGAATAGCCGACAATCGCCTTGCGGAACTCGCAGAGTGGGATTCCGCCCTATTATCGATCGAATTCCAACAACTTGACGCCCTGGAGCTTGATTTCGATCTTTCTGTCACAGGCTTTGATACGCCCGAAATTGACCTGCTGATCGGCGGCGACGATGAGGGGCGTTTAGAAGAAGACGATGATGTCCATCCGCCAGCAGACGGCCCATCAACGACGCGGATAGGCGATCTTTGGCGCATTGGCGAGCATCGCCTTATCTGCGGCGACGCAACGGATAGGCGCACCTATGAACGATTGCTTGATGGAGCAACGGCGCAAATGGTGTTCACCGACCCACCTTACAATGTGCCGGTGGACGGTCATGTGAGCGGCAAAGGAAAGCACAAGCACCGTGAATTCGCCATGGCGTCTGGCGAAATGAGCGAAACTGCGTTCACA
This sequence comes from Pseudomonadota bacterium, assembly GCA_039814575.1. Lineage (GTDB taxonomy): Bacteria > Pseudomonadota > Alphaproteobacteria > Caulobacterales > Parvularculaceae > MED-G105. The sequence continues at coordinate 201,899 of JBCCAY010000003.1, read as the reverse complement.
ACGTTCTTAACAAACGTCTTTTTTCATCTTGCGGCCGCGTCCGACGATGGCGCCGTTCACTTTATCTGCATGGACTGGCGGCATATGGCGGAAGTCCTAGCCGCGGGCCGCGACGCTTATACAGATCTTAAAAACCTTTGCGTCTGGGCCAAAACGAACGGCGGCATGGGGTCGCTTTATCGCTCTCAACATGAACTGATCTTCGTCTTTAAATCCGGCGACGGACCTCATATCAACAATGTTGAACTCGGACGCTATGGGCGCAACCGTACAAATATATGGACATATCCTGGCGCAAACAGCTTCGGGAAGACCCGCGATGCAGATCTCGCCCTGCACCCAACCGTGAAGCCGGTCAGCCTTGTAGCGGACGCGATTCTTGATTGCTCCAACCGGAAAGGCGTCATTCTAGACGCTTTCGCGGGCAGCGGCACAACACTCCTCGCCGCCCACCAAACCGGACGACGCGGCTATGGCGTTGAGCTCGACCCTCTCTATTGCGACGTTATCCTTCGTCGCCTCCAAACGGCGGCCGGCACGGACGCGGTCAATATGGAAACGGGAGAGACGTTTGCTGAGTGCGCGGCAGCACGCGCGGAGGCCGATAATGGATAAGTCGAATAAAGACGACTACAAAGTCGGCCGTGGCAAGCCGCCTAAAGAGCATCAGTATAAACCCGGTCAATCCGGCAATCCCAAAGGGCGGCCCAAGAAACAACATTATGCGCCGACAACGCGAATGCTAAGGGAGCAATTGTTCCTCATCGGCCATCGCAAACTCACCGTGTCAGAGAACGGCCGGTCAAAGACCATTACGTACTTTGAAGCTCTAATGCAGGCTATCTTCAAAAAAGCCATAAACGGCAGCGTCTACGCGCAACGTTATCTATTTTCCTTGTTGGATGAAAAAGCGCAGGAGCACGCTGACGAGCAAATGCGGCTGATTGAATTACTGTTTCAAAAAGAGGAAGCGTTGGAAGACGCTTTTTTGAAAGGCGAGCTGGAGAATCGCGAGCCGCAACCTTACTTCGAAAAGGATGAAGACTATTGGAAAGAGCGCGTCGCTGAAATGCGGAAGCGGAAAGACGGGGCAGAATGAAACTAAGGCCGGAGCGCCATTTAAATCACCGTTTCGCATAAGAAACTCAATACTAGTACTGAAACTCGCGACCCGATCCGACGCACAAGGCTCAAAAATTTCTGACGGCAACGAAGCGCCTTGCCCTTTTACCGGCAGTTTTTAGTTCTGCCGGTAAGAAGGCCGTCAATGAACTTCCGCAGGCACTTAAAACTTAAACTTTCCGGTATGTCGCCGCAGGCTTCGTCCCACTCATCGCCAGTTAGAATCCGCCGAACGGCATTTTGAAAAGATAGCGCGTTGGACTTTCAAAAATTGGGGCGAGGACGAAGAATACGGACAGGGCTCCAACATGGGGCTATGCAATAATATGGATCACCCCAGAATCGGTCGTAATGCGAGCGCTTTGAGACCTAATCGCAGCGCCAGCTCAGGCGGCGCTCGTCTCCACTTCGCGGGCGACCTTGTCGCCGATGTCGCGTTCCGCGACAGCCAGTTCATAGGCGGTTTGAAGACTAAGCCAGAAACGCGTGCTGTTACCGAAATATCGACCGAGGCGCAGCGCCGTATCGGCCGAGACGCCGCGCTTGCCGCCCAGAATCTCCGTGATGCGCCCTGACTGTAGGCGCAAAGCCAGCGCCAGTTTGTTTGCGGAAAGCTCAAGGGCGGAGAGTTCACGTTTCAAAACGCGCCCAGTATGAAGCGGAATCATGTCGTCCTCCTAATGATAATCTACGATCTCCACATCCCAGGCGTCGCCATCCTCGAAACGGAAACAGAGCCGCCAGGCGCCGTTCACCGTCATCGCCTACTGCCCCCTTTGATCTCCTTTCAGCTTATGAAGTCCGACCGATTTCAGTGGACTGAGGTCGCCAACGGCTATAGCCGCATCGAGTGCGGCAATGAGATCAAGCGCGGCGTCTTTATCAGGGCCCAAGAATTTTCCCTTTGCCCCTCGTCGTATAGGCGTGTCGCACTACGAACCCAGAACTCAATAATACGGATCTCACACAACGGCTATCGCAGTATGTAAAGGGTATTGAGCTAAACGAGCCCAAAATCCGTTATAGCCGACAGGGCCGACCTGCCTCACGAAGTTGGGGATTAATTCCTCCATGTCGATCGCACCGGGATCGGCGAAAGTGACTAGGATACGCTAAAAGCGCCGTCATTGCCTGGGCGCACATACAAAACATCCGTACAAGAGTTATTGAACGTAAAGCCCACCAAACGGTGGAGAATAAGAGCCGAGCAATGCAACGACAAAATCGCAACGGTGCTTGTCGTTGGGTTCGTTTTCCGGAGCATACGTTCGCAAATCGCCCAGGCGTCCCAATTGGTCATTTGGGCAACCGCACGCCTAACCGTCTCCTAAGCGCGAACGGAACTGCTTGGATCACGACGGAGACCACCGGTCAGAACTGATTATCATATGAATGACTTCGGGGCTTCGATTTACGCAAGCTCGCGAAATTCCTGGCCGTCATATCAACCATGTCGAAAACAACTATGCGGGCTCAATTACGTAACGCGAGATATGCTTGGGCACCCGATCAGGTTTCGAACCCCTGGGACCAGATCCAAAAACCCTCGTCCCAAAGCCTTTGAAATTACCGCATGAATTCAAACGCAAGTCTAAACCGACACAAACCGAGACCATCGCTCTACGCACTCGCTCGCCGAAATGGTCCCATCAGCGACAAAGTTCGAACATCTTCATGCGCATCAATTCAGGTTGACGCCAAATATTCCAAATTCGAGAGTAATTTCAGCCACTTAAGAGTGGCGGAGAGCGCGGAATTCGAACGGCCAGGACCAAATCAAAAAAAACCTCGTCCCAAAGCCTTTGAAATTCCCGCATGAATTCCGGCGCAAGTCTAAACCGGCGCCAACCGAGACCGTTGCGCAACGCGCCCGCCCGCCGCGATCGCGCCATTAGCGACAAAATTCGAACATCTTTACGCACGCCTTATTCGGATAAGGCCGATTACTCCAATGTCGATATCTATATCCGCGGCTTATGGAGATGCTGAGACAACAGGATTCGAACACAAGATATCGGCACGTTAACGGCAAAGCAGCTTTATGGGGTCAGACGGCCCTTATCTACACGCGAGACACATTTGCCGTCTCAGACGGGTAAGCCGTCGCCGCCATTAGCGTGAATGACCTTGTTAATGTCTCGACCGTGAACGGAGTTTCACTCGCACCGCAGGACGATCACGGGAGATGAAGAAAACCATTAAGCAGCCAAAGAAGACGCTATCGACTTTTTTTAGGCACCGCTTGCGGGGGGACGGCGCAGACGCATCCAACACTCTTATGACGCAATCAGCGACGCTAATGCGCAAATCAGGCAACGCAAGACGCATGTTCGCGTCGGGCAGATGCTCTGCAAGCGTCGCTACAACATGAGCGCCGTCGCAAATATCGCCTTGGACAAACGAATAATCCGGCCGATCGTCCCATCCCTTTAAATTATCGAGGTTGACGGCGTAGGTTATTTGTCGAAATTCACGACTGACCATCCGCGGGCGAGCGTCAGCCAGACGACCGCCAAGCCGATAAGGCCGGCCCCGCCAGTTACAAATAGCTTCATCACATCGCGCTCCGGACGTCTCGGACACCAATCCCAACGCCGCTAATATAACAGCACGTCAATTTTAGCATTCATTTAGTATGCATGGACAAAGGCGGTTTTTCCGTGCGTTGCGCCGCGCGACTACTCCACCGTCACCGACTTCGCGAGGTTGCGTGGTTGATCGACGTCCGTGCCTTTTATTGTCGCGGCGTAGTAGGCGAGAAGCTGAATGGGAACGGCGTAAACGATCGGCGCCAATTCCGACCGCACATTCGGCGCTTCAATTGACGCCCACGCGATATCGCTAGCCTGGCGAACGCCCTCCTTGTCCGAAATAAGCAAAGCCTGTCCTTTGCGCGCGACGACTTCCTGCATGTTCGAAATCGTCTTGTCGTAGAGCGCATCGTGCGGCGCAATAACAACGACCGGGGTCGTTTCGTCGATAAGCGCGATCGGTCCATGCTTTAATTCGCCCGCCGCATAGCCTTCGGCGTGGATATACGAGATTTCTTTCAGCTTCAGCGCCCCTTCCATGGCGAGCGGAAAATGAACGCCGCGGCCGATGTAAAGCACGTCGCGAACGGTGGCGATGTCTTGCGCGATCGCTTCAATCGCCGGCGCAGACTTTAATGTCTCGGCGACAAGGCGCGGGATTTCCATCAAATCTCTCACCAGCGCACGCGCTGTTTCTTCACTTAGTGTTTTGCGCGCCCGCCCAGCCGCAATCGCAATAGAAGCGAGCGCCGTCAGTTGGCAGGTGAAGGCTTTCGTCGAGGCAACGCCGATTTCCGGACCTGCAGCCATCGGAAAGACGGCGTCGGCTTCGCGCGCGATCGTCGATTCTGCAACGTTGACAAGCGCCGCTGTGCGTTGTCCATGCGCGCGCGCGTCGCGTAACGCTGCCAGCGTATCCGCGGTTTCGCCCGATTGCGAAATAAAAATTGCGCCGCCGCCTTCTGAGTACGGAACATTGCGGTACCGCAGCTCTGACGCGATATCAATTTCAACGGGCAAGCGCGCCCATTCGTTAAACCAATATTTTGCTACCAGGCCTGCATAGTAAGCCGTGCCGCAAGCGGAAATCGTCAAACTGTCAAGCGCGGCGAGGTCTAGGGCGGCGTCCGGCAAGGAGACCGCCTGCGTTGCCGGATCGATATATTGCGTCAGTGTTCGGGCGATCACCTCCGGCTGTTCATAAATTTCCTTTTCCATGAAATGCCGGCGACCGTCTTTATCAAACAACGCGTTGGCGGCGGAAGAAATCGTCTCTGGGCGTACAACCTCTACGCTGGCGCTATCGTAAATTTGAAAGCCGGCGCGAGAGAGGACGACCACGTCGCCATCGTCGAGATAGGTGACGCGGTTCGTAAACGGCGAAAGTGCGTAAGAATCGGAGCCGACGAACATTTCGCCGTCGCCTCGGCCTACAGCGAGCGGGCTGCCTTTGCGCGCACCGACCATAAGATCGTCTTCCCCAGCGAAGATGGCGACGAAGGCGAACGCGCCGCGCAGTCGCGCAATGGCTTTACGGAAGGCGTCGACTGGCCCCAAGCCCTCTTCCACGATATAATAGTCGACGAGTTGCGGGCAGACCTCGGCGTCGGTGTCGGATCCGAACACGCGGCCGGAAGCCTCTAACTCGCGGCGCAATTCAGCGAAATTCTCAATAATACCATTATGGACGACAGAAACACGGGCGGTCGCGTGCGGGTGAGCGTTGGCCTCATTCGGAACCCCGTGTGTCGCCCAACGCGTGTGCCCGATGCCCGTCGGCCCGTCGAGCGGATTTGATGCAAGCAACGCCGCAAGGTTTTCAAGCTTGCCCGCGGCGCGGCGCCGATCAAGGCGGCCATCACCGACGGTCGCGACGCCAGCGGAATCATACCCACGGTATTCCAGCCGCTTCAGCCCTGTCACAATCGCCGATGCAACGTCGCCGTCGCCAAGAATGCCAATAATGCCGCACATGGGTCCGCCGTCCCGCAAAAAACCAGCTTTTGTTTACTTCCAGTCGCTCATAACCCCAAGGCTGTGCAAGAACAATCCTAGCCGTTTTCATCCTGGCGCGCACACGGGCGAGACGCTCACCTTTCTTTGCACATCGCCATGACTTCCCGCCAACGTTGTCCCAAGGGCTCTATTGCTTCGGTGAACGCTTAACCGTCTCTCAAACGCAAACGGAACTGCTTTGGCAACAACCGAGACCGCCGGTCAGAGCCGATGGGCAAAGGGGTAGTTTTGAGACTTCAATTGAGACAAACTCGCGAAGTCGCTCTCGGTCATAACAACCACCTTCAAACAACTGTGCGAGTTCGATTATGTCTCACAAGATTTGCTTGAACAATCGAACAGCTTTCGAAGTGGGTGGAACCAGATCGAAAAAACACCGTCCCAAAGTCTTTGAAATTGCCGCATGAATTCCGACGCAAGTCTAAACCGGCGCCAACCGAGACCGTCGCTCAACGCACTCGCCCGCCGCAATGGTTCCGTTAGCGACAGAGTTCGAACGTCTCCATGCGCATCATTTCAGGATGATGCCGAATATTCCAAATTCGAGAGTAATTTCAATTACTTAGGAGTGGCGGACAGAGAGGGATTCGAACCCTCGAGACGGTTACCCGCCTACACGCGTTCCAGGCGTGCGCCTTCAACCACTCGGCCACCTGTCCATTGTTCGGCGTCGCCGCCAGACGGCGGAATATACTCACCGCGCGTCGTCATGCAAGCGTCATGCAGGCATTGGGCAAGTTTCGCTGAACGCCGTTTTTCTAGGAATGAAAACCTGAAAAATACGTTTAATCCCTAAGAGCCCGGTTGGAAATTCTTGCAACATTGCCCCGCCCTCAAACCAGGCGTCAGTTGGCGACATATCCATACGGGTTGGACGAATTCGTCCAACGGCTCTGGTTCTTCAGAAGAAAGAGCCCAAACCGCATCGTTTGGCGACAAACTTACGTCTGGCATTCTCGTATTGCGCAGTTTTCCGAGTTTTGAATCGGGCTTTAAGCGATGCCTACGGATATTAGCGTTAACTTTTATATCACGCCAACTCCGGTCGGACGCCCGCGTTGGGGAGAAGAACTAGCCTCTAAAACGACGTGCCCTCGTTATGTCAACGCCGTATGTCATGTGGCTTTATAACGCCAAATAGCGCCCAACTGCCTGCCTTCGCTTGGGAACAAACAGGCGAGACCGTGCACAGCGGGCGTCGATTGCAGGCAGGCATTATCCGAAGTACACTCCAATCTGCGGCGGCGTAATCGCTGCATGAGGGGTAGTAAAAAGAGGGTGAGGCCATCGTCATGGCGATTTTTCGATTATTAGCTTGGATCTTGGTGGCGTTGGGAATCGCGCTTTTGGGCGCTGACGCGATTTCTTCACTCGAATCCGGCGTCCCGGTCATTCGGACAACAGCCGATATGTTGGCGCTTGGCGGCGTCGACGCCAGCGCCGCAGCCGCGACTGCGCCAAGCGGCGTCGCAAACGTACTAGAAACGGTCTTGGGATTGCCGTTATGGGCTGTGCTCGGCTTGATCGGTTTGGTTTTGACGCTCGTCTTCCGCCCCATCGACTAGGCCGACCAACGCTTTGACCCAGAAGAGACGCCCCCTTCTCTTTGCGATTGCCGCTCTGGCGTTCGTGATCCTTATTGGCGGCGTCTTTATTGCGAACCCCTATGCCCGCGTCGCTGCGGGCTATAAGGCGAAAAACCTTTGCTCAGAAGTGTTCGTCGCTCGTCGCGACATTAACGCCGTTCTAAACGCCGATTTTGCGCCAGTCAGTCCGCTCTTGGGACTCGTCTCAACGAGGTTGGACCAAACCGAAAAAACTGTTTCAGCCTCACTTCTCGGGCTTGGTCGGGCGCAGGCGCGCTACCGGCCGGGCTATGGGTGCCGCCTTATTGTTGACGGCGCAAAGGCGGCGACGCCCGATATCGCAGCCATAAGCGCCAAACCTTGGCCGATAGCGTCCAGTAATTCCGTAACGTCCCACCGTCAGACGATCGACGCGCTCATCGAAAACGCCAATGATGATCAACGCGCAGGCCATCGCGCTGTCGCCCTATTTATCGACGGCGCCCTTAGCTATGAATGGTATGCGGACGGCTTCTCCAAGGAGACGCCGTTTATCAGCTGGTCGATGGCGAAAAGCGTCACGGCCGCGGCCGCCGGCATTGCGGTCCGTGAAGATCTTTTGGAACTCGACGCGCCAACGCCGATCGACGCTTGGTCGACACGTGATGACAAGCGCGGCGCCATCACTTGGCGTCATCTCCTTCATATGAATAGCGGTCTCCACTTCGAAGAGGCGTATGCCGACCCCCATGCAGAAATTTCGACAATGCTCTTCTCCGCGCCTGGCATGGCGGACGTCGCGATCAACGCAGCGCTTGACCATGCGCCCGGAACCCACTGGTCGTACTCAAGCGGCACAACGAACATTCTACAACGTGGACTAAGGCGCGCATTAGAAGCGGCGGGCAGGGACTATCATACCTTCACCCATGAGGAATTATTTGCTCCGCTCGGTCTCTCGTCAGCTGTGTTCGAAACCGACGGCGTCGGCGATTTCGTCGGCTCATCTTATCTCTATGCAACCGCGCGCGACTGGGGAAAGCTTGGCCAATTGCTCTTGCAGGACGGCGTTTGGGAGAGCGTACGTATTTTACCCGAGGGGTGGACACAGTTCGTCACTGCACCGACCAAAGAATCTGATCGGGAATATGGCGCCCATTTTTGGCTAAACCAAGACGGGATTAACGGTCGCGAACGCTATATGCCGACTATTCCTGATACGGCCTATATGATGGCCGGCCATTACGGCCAGTATGTCCTTGTGCTGCCGTCGATGAACGCGGTCTTCGTGCGCCTAGGCTTTACCGCTGAAGGTGAACCGATGGATGTCTCAGGCCCGCTCTTTGAAGATATCTACGCCCTCCTCACCCAATGAGTTTGCAAACGACGGTGGGCTGGGACGCCGGGCCGACCGTTAAACGCCAGCGGCGATCAAAAAATTGTTCGCTACAATGACGGCGTTGCCTGCCACCGCTGGTGCAAAAAGCGCGAGCACATAAGGGTGCGGAAACCACAGCACCATCATGGAAATCACCGACTGCAAAACGAGTTTGGCGATAATCCAGCCTGAGCCGACTTCGTCCATCAAATAGCGCAAGAACGGGTTCGCTTCCTCACCCTTGCCGCCGCTGATCGCCATCGTCGTTGAAATAATGTCGAGGACGCCGACGAGATTGTAGAAGACGATCAGCCCGAATGCGGCGAGCCGGAGGGTTTCATTGCCGCGCGAGGCGGAAGCGTCAGCGATGAGACGGCGGCGTTTTTTCTTGGAAAGAACGATGGTGACCAATGTGCGGCTCGTTTCTCGCTGCAGCGACCCGCCGGGGAAAGCGCCCCAAATGATCGCTCTTCAATAAATTCTTAAGGCGACGGACGGCTTGATTGCCGGCGTCGCCGACCCCCATTTACTAGAGCGCCGCATTGACGCTGCGCCCCTGGGCTGAACGGGTGTCTTGGGGTAAACTGCAAGAACCATGTCGAATGCGAAGCCAGAGTTGCGTCAATCGCCGACACGTCCGCCGCGTTTACGCTTGATCAGCGGATATCTTACGCTTTTTTGGGAACGCGGCTGGCCCATTACGCTCGCGGCGTCAGCCCCGATCGCAGTCTTTTTAACCTTAACCTTGGCCGGCGCGTGGACGCGGACGCCCGCTGTCTTACATTGGGCCGCTCTTGCCGCCTGTTTCTTCGCAATCACCGCTTGCGCTGTCTCAGCGCGGCGGAAAGTCGGCGCGCCATGGCCGACGCGACAAGATGTGCTAACGCGCATGGAGCGCGACGCCGGCGTCCATCATGACGCTTTGCGCACGCAACAAGACGCGCCATTTGGCATCGATGACGACAATCCGCTCTGGCGAGCGCACCAATCGGCCCTCTCAGAAGCGGTCAAAAAGGGACGCGTTCGCGGGAAGAGCAGCGCGGGCGATGTCATCGATCCCTGGGGCGTTCGTTTCGGGACGCCCGCTTTGCTGGCTTTTGGGCTCGTCCTCGCCGGCGATGCTGCGCCGAGCCGCCTCGCCGCCGCGCTTGCGCCCGCGGACCCCGCTTTTCGCCAAGCCGGGGCCGCGGACATGTGGATCGAACCGCCAGCCTATACCGGCCGGCCGCCCACCTATCTCCTCAGCGCCAATGACACGCTCGAAGGACGCCGCGAGACGCTCGCCGTCCCCGTCGGCGCTGAGCTTGTCGCGCGCATCCATCAAGGACGGGCCGGCGCAGCGCGCTTGCAATATCGTTCCGTATCCGGCGCGACAACGCCCGGGGAGCGACCGGAAGACGACGCCTCGGAGCAGCGTTTAACAATCAACGAACCAGGCGCGATTGTTTTAAGCGCCGGCGGGGTGAAAGGCGTTTGGTCGATTGACGTTATTGCCGATACGCCGCCGGCGATTGCCCTCCTCAGCGCGCCTAAACAGACGGAGACAGCCGGCCTGGCGCTAGCCGCCGCCGTCAAAGACGATTACGGCGTCGCCCGCGCGAACCTTATTGTGCGTCTTGCGCCAGATCAGGACCGCCCTTTGGACGCGCCGACCATCGGCGCCGCCGCTCGCCAGGAAAGGCGCGTTATCACCTTGGACGGCGCCGCGGGACGCTCTGGACCACGGCTTTTTCAATTAGATCTTCAGTCCGACCCATGGGCTGGCCTTGAAGTGACAGGGGTTCTCGAGGCGGTCGACGGCGCCGACCAAACCGCTTACAGTGAAGATTTCATCTTTACACTGCCGAAGCGGCGATTTGTTAATCCATTAGCGCAATCGGTTGTCGAGCAACGACAACGCCTCTCGCTCGCGCCTCAGCAATGGCGCCAAGCGGAAACCGCCTTTAGCGGCCTGACGGTGCGCCCTGACCGCTTCTACGCGACCGCCTCTGATTACCTCTTGATGCGGAACGCCTTATGGAAGGTGAAAAACAAAGGCGACGCGCTCGAACAGCCCGGCGGCGCAAACGCGACGATTGACGAACTTTGGCCCCTTGCCTTGCAGTTAGAAGACAAGCGCCTTGAAGACGCCCGCGCACGCCTCGATGCGGCGCGAGAGGCCTTGCGGCAAGCCTTAGCGGAAGGCGCGCCGCAGGGCGAAATCGAACGCCTAACCGAAGCCCTAAGGCGCGCCATGCAACAATATTTGTCCGCCGCCGCGCAATCGCCGAGCCGGCCCGCCGCCTCACAATCAGGGGCCCGCCAAAGCCTCGATATGGCGGATCTCGACGGCTTGTTGGACTCGATTAAAGACCTCTCGGCCAATGGCGCGGACCAGGCGGCGGAACGGGCCTTGAGCGAATTAGAATCGATCCTGGAGAACCTTGACGTTTCCGGTCAGACCGCCGAGGGCGCCGGTCAGCCCGGAGCGCAATCGGCCGGCGGCGGGCAAAGCGCGCCAGGCGGAGCCATGAGCGGCGACGGGGGCGACGGCGCCGGCGAAAGCCTTGGCGCCGGTGACCTTACCGAAGCAGCTGACCTTATTCGCCGACAACGCGCGCTTGCGGACAGAACCTTTGCGCTCTCTGAAAACGGCGTCGGCATTCCCGGCGTAAATCCACCCCGAACCGGCAGTTCCGGGTCGGATGGTCCATCAACCAATGATCCGCTCAATGACTCTTTGGCGGACGTACGTGCTGACCAATCCGGTGTGTCGGACACTTTAAGCGATGTATTGAGCGCCCTTACCGGGCGCGATGCGTTGCAAAGCGACGGCCGAAACGGCCTTGGTGCAAATGCGGCCCGCGCCATTGAGGATAGCCTCGATGGGGCGGACCGCGCCCTGCGCGATGCTCGCCGCGATATGCAATCTGCGGAAGAAGCGCTCGCCGCCGGCGCGCTTGACGCCGCCGAAACAGCGATGAACGCCGCCGTTGAAAACTTGCGCGCCGGCGCCGGACGCCTCGCTGAAGCGGCCGCAGCAGCACAAGTCGCCGCCGGCGAAGCGGGCCAGAATGGGGGCGACGGCGTGCGGCGCGATCCTCTAGGGCGGGCTATTGGCGGCGCACTCGCGGGCGACGGCGTGGACGTGCCCGGCGTCGATGACGCAGCGCGGGCGCGCGCGGTGCTCGAAGAGTTATGGCGGCGATTATCGACGGGCGAGCGCACGCCGGAAGAAATCGAATATCTAGAACGTTTGTTAGAGCGCTTTTAAGTAGATTTAAGTGGATTTATTCCGCTCGCGCCCCAAAATTCTCCGCCGCGGTAGCGCACCGAATCTTCGCTCAACGACGACCAAAGAGTTTCTCAATATCGGCCAGCTTCAACGACACATAGGTCGGTCGTCCGTGATTGCATTGTCCGGAATAGGGCGTCGCCTCCATCTGCCTGAGGAGCGCGTTCATTTCATCCGCGGCGAGACGCCGGCCGGCGCGCACCGAGCCGCGGCACGCCATGGACGACGCCACTTCCTCCAAGCGTTCTTTTAGGGCGAAGCCTTCGCCGTAGGCGGACAAATCATCCACAATGCGCCGGATCAGTCCTTTGACATCCACATGACCGAGCAGCGCCGGCGTTTCGCGCACAATCACCGCGCCGACGCCAAACTCTTCAAAAACGAGCCCTAGTTCAGCAAACTCTTCGGCATGTTTGCAAAGTTGCACCGCTTCGGCCGCTTCAAGCTCCACAACTTCCGGCAAAAGAAGGGCTTGGCGGGCGACGCCGCCTTCTTCTAAGGATTGTTTCAGCCCCTCATACACAAGACGTTCATGGGCCGCGTGCTGATCAACGATGACAAGCCCGTCTTCGGTTTGCGCGACAATATAGGTCTCGTGCAGTTGCGCACGGGCCGCCCCTAACGGGCGCGCCAATGTTTCAGGGTCAGCGGCGCCGCCTTCGACACGCGCCGTGGGGGTGGACAAAGCATCTGGCGAAGCGCCAGTTGCGCCTTCATAGCTGCGTTCGCGATCGTTAAGACCGCTTCCATCGGGCGCATAGACGTCAGTGGTGGAAAAGCCCGATTGCAATCGATAGGGGTTCGGCGCCGGCCCGCCGCGCGGCATCGATAACGTCGCCTGCCTTGGCTGCGTCGCCCCATCAGCATCCGGGGTCATCCGCCCAAGCGCAAAGGCGCTTGTCGTCGTTGAGGCGCGGTGCCCTGCTTCAGCAAGAGCGTGGCGTAACGCGCCGACGATAAGCCCGCGCACGCCGCCGGCGTCACGAAACCGCACTTCGGTTTTTGCTGGGTGAACATTCACGTCGACTTCAGCGGGATCGAGCGTGACGAACAACGCCGCCGCCGGATGGCGATCACGCGCCAGAAAGTCCGCATAAGCCGCCCGAACAGCGCCGACAATCAGTTTATCCCGCACCGGCCGTCCGTTGACGAACAAAAACTGCTTATCCGGCAAACCGCGATTATAGGTGGGAAGCCCGGCGAACCCTTTCAGCCGCAAAGCGCCGCGCTCGGCGTTCAAGGGCAAGGCGTTCGCCTCGAAGTCGCGGCCCATAATGGCGCTGACACGTTTCAACCAACCGGCTTCGCCCGGCGCTTCGGCGGCGACTTGAAAGAGCTTGCGCCCGTTCGAGGTCAAGGAGAATGCGGTTTCGGGATGCGCCATGGCGAGGCGCTTCACGATCTCCGACACGGCCGTTGTTTCCGCCTGGTCGGACTTTAGAAATTTGAGACGCGCGGGTGTTGCGTAAAAAAGGTCAGAGACCTCGATGCGCGCGCCGTACCCCGCGAACGCCGCTGGTTTCGGCGTTCCCACTTTTCCGCCGTGAACGGACAATACGTAGGCGTCGTCAGCGTTTTTAGCGCGGGAAGTTATATCCAAGCGCGCCGCAGCGCCGATCGAGGGCAGCGCCTCGCCGCGAAACCCGAGGCTTCGAATGCGCGCAAGGTCATAATCCCCTTCCGGGCCAGGCGCGAGCTTTGACGTCGCATGGCGCTCCACGGCGATCAGAAGATCGTCCGGCCCCATGCCGCAGCCGTCGTCCGTGACGGTGAGCGCCGTCTTACCGCCATTGCGGATCTCGATCGCAATATGCTGGGCCCCCGCGTCGAGGCTGTTTTCTACAAGCTCTTTAACAGCCGCCGCCGGCCGCTCAATTACCTCGCCTGCAGCGATGCGATTGACGGCGTCCGTCGGCAAACGGCGAATGATAGGACGATTTTTTATGGACCCCGCCTGATCGCTGTCACCATCAGATGCGATATCAGGCGCGGTCTTTTCAGACAGAACACTCATCGAGATAGTATGGCGCGCACCGTCGCGATTCGCACTGGAACACTTGTCGCCGGTTTTCCCAAACCGACAGCCTGAGGACGCCGGTTAAAAGACGCCCGGCAGAACGAGGGCGTCGCTCTTATTGATCTCAACTTTACCCTCTTCGCCGACCACCGCTTCAATCGCCCGCTCACGCGCCGCCATCCACTCTTCGGGGTCGTCCACCCGCAAGGGCGCGTTGGTGTCGTCGACTTTTCCGTCGAAAAACTGCCAGAACATCAATTGATTGGCGAGGCTCGTGCTTTTGTCCGCGCGATCGCCGTTCTCTGTTGCGAGGATGGTGCGAATGCTCGGATCCGACGCAAAGGCGCCGGCCCGGCGCATCAAAACTTGCTCGCCAGGGCTCGGCGGCTCAGCACTTTCGTCGCCCAAAAGCACCTGACGGGCGCGGTCAGAGGCCGATAATTCCTGCGGGCGTTGTTCGCCGGGGCGCGGCGGTATCAGAGAATAATCCGGCGGCACCACAAGCGGCGCTTTGGTGGTGATCGCGAACTCATCCGGCGGACTTTTACCGCCCCGTAAGGTGTCGCAGCCGCCAAGCAGCGTAAGAGCGCCTAACGCCAGAACGCATAAGACCCGTTTTGGGAAGGAAAGGTTCGCCTTAATCACGCGCATTACTCCGTTTCATCCCGCCAAACGCCTGACCCGACGAATGACAAGTCCGATAAAATAAAAGAGCACCCTCTTAGACGCAAGCACCGCCGCATATGCCCCCGTCTTTAGGCCTGCTCGCGATTGACATAAGCGTCGGCAAACAAAAACGCGATGCCGATATTGATCGCCACATCCGCGACATTGAACACCCACGGGAAATAGAGCCCCGTGAAATCCAAAAAATCGACGACATAGCCATAGGCGATGCGATCATAAAGATTGCCGACAGCGCCGCCGATAATGAACGCCGCGCCGATCGCCGCGAGCCGTCGGTTCAATCCACCGAGCCATACGATAAGCCCCGCGACGACGACCGTCACAAGGCTCGAAAGAATGATCCGCGAAGACGCCCCGCCGGCGCCGAGCCCGAAGCTCGCGCCGGTGTTGCGCACGAACGTCAAATCGAAAATCGGCGCCACTGGGATTTGCGCGCAGTAAACGCTCGCGTTCTTCGCGCACGGCACGATGCGTTCCGGCAAGCGAACAATGTCGACGATCCAAATCTTCGACAATTGATCGCTTAAGAACACAACAAGCGCGCCGGCGAGCGACGGGGCGAACAAGGGGTTCGCAAACGCCGCACGACGCCAGTCGGCAAAAGCAACGCGCCCGGCGTTTATCCGCGCGCCTATACTAGAAGACGCCGTCATGCGCCGGCGACGACGCTGGCGCAGCGACCGCACACCAATGGATGCGCCGGATTGACGCCGACATCAGGCAGATACCGCCAGCACCGCTCGCACTTCTTCTCAGTTGATTTCGTCGAGACGACGGCGACGCCATCTGTGTCATCGAGGCGGAAAGCGTCAGCGGGCCCGGCTTCTCGGACAATGGTGACCTTAGAGGTAATGAAGAGCTCCGCAAGGTCTTGCCCGTCTAACGCCGCGGCCAAATCGTCCGCCTCAAGATAAAGCGTCGGCGCCGCTTCAAGGCTCGCGCCGATCGTTTTGTCCCGGCGTGCGCTTTCAAGGGCGCCGGTGACGACCCGGCGCACCCGGCGCAAGCGCGCCCATTTTTCCGCGAGCGCGTCGTCGCGCCATGTCGCCGGCGTTTCGGGGAATTGTCGCAAATGCACCGACGCGACGTCGTCGCCATGGCGCGCGCGCCAGGCTTCTTCCATCGTAAAAACGCAAATCGGCGCTAGCCAAGCGGTCAGACGATCAAACGCCGCAGCCATCACGTTGCGCGCCGCGCGCCGCTTCGGGTCGGACGGCGCATCGCAATAAAGGCTGTCTTTGCGGATATCTAAGAAGAACGCCGACAAATCCATTGACGCGAAATCAAAGACACGCCGCCACACGGCTTTAAAGTCAAACGCCTCATAGCTTTCGCGCACGCCGGCGTCGACTTCGGCGAGGCGATGCAGGACATAGCGTTCAAGCTCCGGCATGGCCGCCGGTTCGACTGCTTCGCCCTCGGAATATCCGTCGAGGGCACCAATGAGATAGCGCAGCGTGTTACGCAGCTTGCGATAGGCGTCGACGGCGGAATCGATGATTTCCTTGCCGATGCGCGTATCTTCCGTGTAGTCCGCACTCGCGGCCCAGATGCGGATGACCTCCGCGCCATAGGACTTTATCACCTGTTCCGGCGCCATCACATTGCCGAGGGACTTCGACATTTTGCGCCCTTCTTCGTCGACGACAAAGCCATTGGTGATGATGTGCCCATAGGGCGCGCGCCCACGCGTGCCGCAACTCTCTAAAAGCGAGGATTGGAACCAACCGCGGTGCTGGTCGGAGCCTTCACAATAAACATCAGCCGGCCAAGAGAGATCGTCGCGATCCTCTAAGACGAAAGCGTGCGTCGTACCGGAATCGAACCAAACGTCGAGAATGTCTTCGATCTTCTCGTAGTCGTCGGCGTTATAGTCGGCTCCGAGAAACTCCGCTAACGGTGTATCGAACCAAGCGTCCGCGCCGCCGGCTTCAATGCCGGCGAGAACGCGCGCGTCAACGGCGTCATCACGTAGGATGTCGCCGGTTTCTTTATGCACAAAGATGGTGAGCGGCACGCCCCAGGCGCGCTGGCGGGAGATCAACCAATCGGGCCGCCCCTCCACCATGGACCGCAAGCGATTGCGCCCTTGCGGCGGGGTGAAGCCCGTGGCGTCAATCGCCGCGAGCGCGTTTTCCCGCAAGGTCTTGCCGTTCGCCGTTTCTTTGTCGAGGGCGATGAACCATTGCGGCGTGTTGCGGAAGATCACCGGCGCTTTCGATCGCCAGGAGTGCGGGTAAGAGTGGGTGAGCCGGCCACGCGCCAACAAAGCGCCGCGCTCGATCAGCTCAGCGATGACGGCGCGGTTCGCCTCCCCGTCTTTGCCTTTTTTCTTCCCTTCGGTGATCAGGACTTTCTTGCCCTCAAGGCCCGGCGCTTCTTTGGTGTAGGCTCCAAGGGCGTCCACCGTATGCGGAATGTCCGCCATGGACCGGCCATGGGCGAGCCAAGCTTCGAAGTCTTCTTGGCCGTGGCTCGGCGCCGTATGCACGAAGCCCGTGCCGGCTTCGTCGGTGACATGGTCGCCGGCAAGGAGCGGGATATCGAACTCATAGCCGCCGCCAAGCCCCTTTAAGGGGTGGGCGCAGGTAATTTTGCCGAGCGTTTCCGGCGCGACGTCCCCTTGGCGCGACCACGCGTCGATAAGACCCGCTTCACGCACGCTTTCCGCTAGCGCATCGGCGAGGATAAGCGTGTCGCCCGGCTTAGACCAGGGCTCAAAATCGAGCCCCTCGCGCATCGCCTCTACCTGGTACAGACCATAGGAAAGACCCGGCCCGTAGCATACGGCCCGATTGCCGGGGATCGTCCAGGGCGTCGTCGTCCAGATGACGACGCGGGCGTCTTTTAAGCTGTCGTCGTCGGTCGCGACGATCGGGAACTTCACCCATATCGTCGTGGACTGATGGTCGTGATACTCAATTTCGGCTTCGGCGAGCGCGGTTTGCTCCACCGGCGACCACATCACCGGCTTCGATCCACGATAGAGAAGGCCGAGGTCGGCGAACTTCAACAGCTCCTTGGCGATGGTCGCTTCGGATTTGAAATTCATCGTGGTGTAAGGCATTTTCCAATCGCCTTCGCCGCCGAGGCGTCGGAACTCCGCCGACTGCACATCCACCCATTTCTGCGCATAGGCGCGACAAGCGGCGCGAAACTCCGATGACGGAACGTCGCGCTTTGCGCGGCCTTTCGAGCGGAAGTCCTCTTCAACTTTCCATTCGATGGGCAGGCCGTGGCAATCCCAGCCGGGGACAAAATTGGCGTTGAACCCGGTCATTTGCCGGGAGCGGACGATCATATCCTTCAGGATTTTCGTCAGCGCCGTGCCCATATGGATATTGCCGTTGGCGTAGGGCGGGCCGTCATGCAAAACGAAGGTCGGCCGGCCGGCGGCGTCTGCGCGCAACGCATCGTAAAGGCCTGAGGCTTCCCAAGATTTTAAAAGCTCCGGCTCTTTCTTCGGCAGGCCGGCGCGCATTGGGAAATCCGTTTGCGGCAGAAACAGCGTGTCTTTGTAATCGATTGCTTGCGCCCCATCGGCGGGCGCGTCCGGCGTCGATACGCCGGTCTTTGATGCATCAGGCATCGTCATTCTCTTCTATTCTAATCGTCATGTGAGGGGCGAATGCGCTACCAAGTGAGCGCGGCTCATAAACCCGGCGCCGCCCCGCTGAGCCCTTTTACACGGGTTTCAATCGCGCTCTAAACGCAAGCGGAAACCATAAAAAGGCGGTCGGGATCAGGCCGGGCGGATAATTCGCCCTGTTATCCAGAAGCGGGTTCTAATCGTCAAAATCGTCATCATGGACCAAGCTGGTAACAGCTTGCACGGCCGGCGTCACGCGCTAATCGCGCCGAAGCACGGGCCCTGCATCGGCGCTAAACGATTTCCAGGAAAGCGACGCCCGCCTCGTCAGCCTCGCAGCGCATGGTCCGGCGATACGTCTCGCCATCATCGCCGTTCACCGTGAAGTCCGCCTCAAGGCGGTAAACGCCGCCGGCGTCCACATCCACTAAGGCTGGCGCGCCTGGCAAGGCCGCCATCAACCCGTCCTCAGCGGCGGCGCGGCGAGTCTCACCCGCGCATGCGTCAAACGCCGCTCGTAGGAACCGGTTGTTCGAAACGCCGATCGACCGCCGGCCGTTTTCGCGGTCCAAACCGCCGGCGCCTAAAAGTTCATCGTCGAGATCGCGCGCTTCATGCTCGCCGCGGTTACCGCGCGGGCGGATATCCTGAGAACCATTGAGGCGATCAAAACGTCGGTCAGAGGGTTCTTGGTCATACCGGGGATCGCGACGTCGCTGTTCATACGCATCGCGCTCACGCTCAAATGCTCGGCGATCCGCCTCAAGGTCACGGCGCACCGATTCCAACCGGCGGCGCTCGCGGTTCAGACCATCTTCTCGATCATCTAAGCGATCACGCGCGGTAGTGCCGTCATATAGCCGGTAACCCCGCTCTTCATAGAACCGCCGACGCGCGCGTTCCCTCGCGCGGGCGTCCACATAGGCGCGGGCGCGCTCGTCTTCCCATTGGCGTTCAAGGGCGCGGTCAATCAGAATGACACCGCCAATGACGCCGGCCGCGATCAACGCCGCTTCGCCGCCACTCAGCCCCCCACGGCGGTAATACCGCGGCCCTGGATGGTAAAACCCGCCCCGACGGAAGCCCGGGCCATACCAGGGATGGCCGTAAAAGCCGCGGCGATAAAACCCTCCCCCATAAAATCCTCCGCGATGAAAACCACGGCGATAAAATCTGTCGCGGTAAAACCCGCGGCCGTAAGGGCCGCCGACATGCCCCCAGCCGGCGCCACGAAAACCATACCCGTCAGCGGCGGCCGGCGTCGGCGTCAGAACCATTAAAGAGACGAAGGCAAAGCTTGCGAGAAGAAGCAGTTTTCCGGTCGCAATTGGCGCTGCGATCGCCCGAACGCCTGCTGTCAAAGCGTCTTGCGACCGAGAAACAGCCATTTTCACGTCTTTCGCCATAAAAACCTTCTCCTAAAAGCGGCGCCCGTTAACGCTGACGCAACAACACTGTCCCCCCGGGTAAAGAAACGACGCCGCTTTGCTAAGAAAAGTATGCAAATCCGTCGCCGAACGATTCACGCTTCATTAAAGCGCCTAATCCTGGCCATTTTTGGGCGCAAAATGACCCATGACGCCGCAGGCTTTCGGCTCTTTTCTATGCGATTTGCCGGCTCCAAAAGGCGTCCGATAAGCGGCTTGCCTGGCGTTAGCGACACACGTGATAATACGCGCCATAAGTGTGATTGTATCGGAGGGCGCAATGCCCCTGCGGGTTTTATTTTTCGTTCTCAGCGCACTCGCGGCGCTCAGCGCTTGCTCCAGCGATCCCGCTCGAACCGCGTGCGCCACTGTGGATTGGCGCGCGCTCGGCGCAGAAGACGGCGCAGCGGGCCGCGAGGAAAATGCTGTCAAAAAACGCTTGGACGCTTGCGAGGGCGATAAAGACGATGCTGATCCCGATCTATACGCCGCCGGTTGGGCGGAAGGATTGCGCGCCTATTGCACGCCGGAACGCGGGTTTCGAGCCGGTGTTAACAATGAAGACTATGAAAAGGTCTGCAAGGGCGACGGCGAAGCTGCGTTTCTCGCAGAGTTCGAGGCGGGACAAGCTTATTTCGACGCCGTCGGCGAATTGGTGAAAGCCGCCGACGCCGCCGCAGAAGCCCGGTCGAGTTTATCGCGCCACCGCACGGCGATCCGCTCAGCGAAGAGCCGGCACGAAAACTCTTATCTGTCGGGCGATGAGCGCTACGCAGCGCGGCTCGATGTGGAGTACCACGAGCGCGAGATCCAAGGCCTGTTAATGAAACTGCCGAAACTCGAAGCAAAAAAGCGAGAAACAGAAACCGCTTTAAAAGCGATGGAAAGCGACCTTATTGAAAAAGGTCGTTTGCCAGCGCCCCAATCGAACTAAGAGCCCTGCTCGTCGGCTAGTGAGCTTTCCTTCAACGCCGCCATCTAACGGCGAACACTCTAACCGCGCGCCCTCTCGTGGCGCTGCCGGGCGTCCGCGCTGTCTTTCGCGATTTGCGTTTTTAACGCGTCAATGCCGTCGAATTTCTGTTCGTCGCGCAAAAACTCTTTAAACAGCACGCGGATCTCCTGGCCATAGAGATCGCCTTCAAAGTCAAAGACATGGGTCTCCAGCAAAGGCGCGTCAGCGCCCACTGTCGGTCGTCGGCCAAAATTTGCAACGCCGTGATGGAATGCGCCAGCGATCTCCACGTCCACGACATAAACGCCGCGGCGCGGCTCAATAAGCGCTCCGAGCGTCAGATTAGCCGTCGGAAACCCAATTTGCCGACCGAGCTTCTGACCAGACGCGACAAACCCAGCAACCGACCAGGGCCGACCGAGCATTCCGGCCGCGACATCCATGTCGCCATGGTGAATGGCCTCACGCACACCGCTTGAACTGACTTTATCGCCATACGGATCACTGGTCGGTCCATCGCTTAAAAGCTCAGCGATCCGCGCTTCAACACCGCGGGCGGCGCATAGATCATTCAGCATTAAGACATCGCCCGATCGGCCGGCGCCGAAGCGAAAGTCTGATCCGGTGATGACGCCGCTGAGGCCAAACCCATCAATAAGAATACGCCCGACGAAATCCTCCGCCGCCATCGCCGCCGTCTCGCCGTCAAACGTTACAGTCATGACATTGGGCGCGCCGGCCTCTTTGATAAGCGCAGCGCGGTCCTCCGGCGTCGTCAGGAGGAATGGCGGGTCATCCGGACGGAAATGGCGCCGCGGATGCGGATCAAAAACGACGACGCCCGGCTCAGCGCCAAGCGCATCGGCAAAAGCAATCGTCTGTTCAATGAGAAACTTATGTCCGCGATGAACGCCGTCAAAATTGCCGATCGCCGCCACGCATTTTTTTCCAACGCTCACCATTTTAGGGCCGATGTCGCCGCACGGGCTGTCGCCCCGGCGTCCTTAAGAGCAGCCGCAATATCTTCAGGCGTCGCATCGCCCGTGTGGACGCCGCCAGCACCGGCGACATAAACCGCGTCAATGCCTTGCTGATTGGCGCCGAGAATGTCCGTCCCGGCGCCGTCGCCGACCGCTAAAATACGCGACGCCGAAACCGCCGCGCCGCGAGCCTTCGCAATCTCCTGCAAAGCAAGTTCGTAAACGGCCGGGTAGGGCTTGCCGGCGTAGACAACCGGTCCGCCAAGATCTTCATACACCCGCGCAACCGCCCCGGCACACCACATCAACTCCCCGCGCCAATTCACGACGATGTCGGGGTTGGCGCAAATCATGGTTTTGCCGGCGGCAGCGGCCGGCTTCAATAAAGACCGATAGTCGTCCGGTTCTGACGGGCCTTCTTCAGCAATCCCGGTACAAACGATAAAACCCGCCGCATCAAGTTCATCGAACGCGATCGACAGCCCTTCATAGAGCGCTGTATCGCTCGTCCATCCAATCGCATAAGCGCGCGCCGGCAGGCGTTTAGCGATCTCCGCGCGCGTCGCCTCGCCGGATGTCACCACCGCGTCATAGGCGTCTCGCGGCAAGCCGAGCCGATCAAGCTGTCCTGGAATAATGGCGGAAGGTTTTGGCGCATTCGTCAGAATAATGACGGGTCCGCGTTGTTCGCGGAAGCGCTGCAAGGCCTCCACAACACCATCGAACAGAGCGCGGCCATTGTGAATGACGCCCCACGCATCACATAAAAGCGCATCATAATCGTCGGCGATTTCCGACAAGCCATGGAGGATAGAAAGCGCTGTCATGGCGTTAGGCGTAAGCCGTCGCTGCGTCTTCGGTCAAGTCGCCGCGACGCCGCAAGCAAAACCGCTGAAAGCAGATAGGAAGCAGATGGGCCTTTAGCTTACTCAGACGACGGCGCGGCGCTCTCGAGATAGGCTTCCGCGCGGCGCGGCGCCCCAAACAAGTGCCCTTGGCCGTAATCAAGACCGATCGCCAGGATCTCCGGCATGTCTGATTCACGCTCAATCTTTTCAGCGATCAAATCGACGCCTGAGTCGGCGAGCCGTTTGCGGAACTCGCGCAGCTTCGCCATTACATCAGTTTGCCCGTCGCCGACGCCGCCAGCAGCGCCAAAGCGCGCCGCGCCGAGAAGCATTTGCACCGACGCTTTCACAAAGCGGAAATTGCGTTTGCGCAAGTTTTCCCAGTCGAGGTCGATTGAATGCACATGGTCGACGGAGAACGCGAAACCGCGTTCAGCGATTTCCGCGAGGTTCTTTTCAACGCGCGGGTGCATCATATGGATCGACGGATAGGTGAACTCGAAAATAAGCCGCGAGGCCAGATCTTCATTCGCTTCGAGATAACTCGTGAACCGCGCGAAGAATTCTGAATCGAACAAAGTCGCCGGCGAGACATTGCAGAAAACCACCAGATGGGGGTCTTGGGCGCCGAAACGGCGCACCGCTTCAATGCACCGTGTCAGGATTAGATTGTCGATGACGCCGATGCGGCCTGTGCGTTCGGCCGCCTCTAAATAAACCGCAGGACGCAAGACCCGCCCTTCGTTGTCGCGCAGGCGCGAATACGCCTCATAGTACCGGACTTTTCTTTGCGGCAAGCTGACGATGGGCTGTAGGTAAAGGTCGATCCGCTCAGCGACGATCGCCTCTTTCACCCGGCCCAAAACCTCTAAATCGGTCTTATCGCCTTCGCTGTTTGCGGCGACGCCCAGGGCGTCGTTCAAATCAGAAAACGGAGCGGGCGCAGCGTCTGTCGGCGCATTGTCACGGCGAAACATGTCGGTCACAGCTTTAGAATCCTCTCATCAGGGATCCGCCGGCCGCCTTGCGACGAACCGCGCTATCCCGCTCCTCGAAACTAGCGATCTTTGGTTGCCAAGCGATTAAGCCTTAAACGCTCTAGGACTAACGCCCTAAAGCTAAGCGTTTAAGCGGATGGCGAGCACACGGCGACCACAGGACCGTCACAGGGCAATCACAGGGCAATCAAAGTCATGATGGGCGTTAGGCGCAAAAAAACCGACGCGGTTAGGGCGCGTCGGTTCTTCTCGTTTCGTCAGCACCGGAAACCTGACCGGCGCGTCGCTAGCTTACTGAAGCGCTAAAACGCCGCATCGATTGGATCGATAACGATCTCCACACGGCGGTTCGCTGCGCGGCCGCCTTCCGTGCCGTTGTCGGCGATCGGACGGGTTTCACCATAACCAATAGCGCGCAAACGCTGGGGTGAAACGCCCTGACCGGCGAGATAGTTCGATACCGACAAAGCGCGTTTCTCCGAAAGTTGCTGATTGTAACTATCAGATCCGGTCGCGTCGGCGTGTCCGAAAACGCTGATCGTCGTTTTGTCATACTCGTTCAGAACGATCGCAACCGAGTTAAGAGTTTCATAGAAATCCCCGCGAATAGCCGATTGATTGACATTGAACGTCACGTCGGACGGCATGTTCAAAAAGATATTGTCGCCGTCGCGGGTGACCGAAACGCCGGACGCCGCCAGGCGATCGCGGAGCTTGGCTTGCTGGCGGTCTTGATAAACGCCGATGCCGACGCCGGTCGCCGCACCGACAGCCGCGCCAATGGCTGCGCCCTTGCCCGGCTTGCCGCCGATGACTTGGCCGAGCACCGCGCCCGCCGCGGCGCCCGCAGCCGCGCCGCCGGCGCCGGATGTAACGGTTCGGCTGGCGCGCCGTTCACCGGTGTAAGGGTTTGTCGAACAGGCCGCCGCGAAGGCCGCGAGGGCTCCGATAATGAGTAGTTTGCGCATGATGCGTTCCTTTCAATCCCTTGATTGCCTTCTTTTAAATCTCGAAAACGCCGCCCCGGATATGGGATGCGACTGATCATGCGGATCCAACCGCCGCCTGCTGAACGCTAGGCGAACGCAGAACGCCGCGCAAACCCTCAAAGGCGCTCAACTTTATTCGCTGATTGCCCGCCATCCGGCATTAACGACACGTAATTTTGACGGTTCGATTAAAATTTTGCGGTGATTTTGCGGCGGATTGGCGACAAAGGCGTTGTCGAACGTGGATACGACGCCCCGGCGCACAAACTAGATTGGCGAAGAGCTTTCCACTGTGAGGTCGAGCAATCATAGCCGTTAGAAACAAGAACGATCAAAATTCAAGCGGCCGCGCGTCGTCGCGCAAAAGGAACACGCGCGCGCGTATAAAGCTGGACAACATCGCTATGGCCCGCCGGAGCGCTGGGAGGACCGGCGTATTCGGCGCTTATCGAAATTATGTCGACGCCCCTTTGCTTGGCCCAAACCGTCGCGACCGCCTGATAATTTTCAAATAGCCGGTCGCGATAAAACCACGTGTCAGAGGCTTCGTCGTGCTTCCATCGCTCGCGCTGGATAAAATCGGCGACGTTATTCCAGTCCGCCAGGAAATTAGTCTCCATCCATTTCCGGTAAATGCCTTCATCAAGAAAACCGTCCCGAAGACCGATTGAGATCAACTCATAATGGTTCAAATAGCGCAGCACAGCGGCACGATCACGCCACCGCTCGGTGGAATCGGGCGCATGCAACGCGGACAGCTGGTTGTTTTCTTGGCATCTATGGAAAACGGCTAACGCGTCGCGGTAATCGGACGTGTTTTCCGACTTCTCAATCAGATCCAATGTCGCGCGCTTGCCGAGTACTCTTGAGTTTTCAAACGTATTCTGACGCGTTGCGAAGAGCGCCAACACCAATATCAATACTGTGAAAGCATCCAACAATTGGTGGAAGCTTGAGCCCCAATCCATTAGACCGATCCCCCATTATATCCCCGCTGCGCGCCAAGGGGGGCGCGCCAACCGGGCGCCCCCCCACGCGACTAAACTCGTGTTCCTTCGGCCCATATGGATGAGGGCATAAGCGTCTCCTTATTAGCCGTATCTAAAACGACCGATTACTACTTACGCTAGATAGTTAATATTCTTCTATCTATAATTGCAAGTCACCTCTTTACTATTCATTAACCAAGGAGCCGCCTCAAATGCGGGAAATCCCTCATTGCTGCTGCACTTTTCTATGACGCGTATTCGATTGATATAAGAGCTTGCCGGCCCGTGTGCGCTATCGTCCGCCCTCTTGGCTATTGACGCGCCCAGGACTACTGCCTATTTGCTGCACGAGCACTCAAAACCATAGAGTGCTAACAACGGAAAAATTCGTCGGCGATTCTTTAAGCCGT
Source organism: Pseudomonadota bacterium (assembly GCA_039814575.1). Classification (GTDB taxonomy): domain Bacteria; phylum Pseudomonadota; class Alphaproteobacteria; order Caulobacterales; family Parvularculaceae; genus MED-G105. The sequence continues at coordinate 176,124 of JBCCAY010000003.1, read as the reverse complement.
TGATTTGTTTGATACAAAACCAGGAGAGAAAATATGGCGTTTCGCCCGTTGCACGACCGCGTGCTCGTCCGCCGCATTGAAGAAGATGAAAAAGTCGGCTCGATCATCATTCCCGACAGCGCGAAAGAAAAGCCGCAGCAAGGCGAAGTTCTATCCGTCGGCGCCGGCGCGAAGTCGGAAGACGGCAAAGTCACCGCGCTTGACGTGAAAGCCGGCGACAAAATCCTGTTCGGCAAATGGTCCGGTACGGAAGTTAAAGTCGACAGCGAGGATCTCCTCATCATGAAAGAGTCCGACATCCTCGGAATCGTCGACTAAGCCCCCTCAAAAACCTGTATTTTTAATAATCGTTTGGAGACCAAAACATGGCTGCAAAAGAAGTAAAATTTGACGCCGAAGCCCGCGAAAAGATGCTCCGCGGCGTCGACATTCTCGCGAATGCGGTGAAAGTCACGCTCGGCCCGAAAGGCCGCAATGTCGTCATCGACAAATCCTTCGGCGCCCCGCGCACGACCAAAGACGGCGTCACCGTCGCCAAAGAGATCGAGCTTGAAGACAAGTTCGAAAACATGGGCGCACAAATGGTTCGCGAAGTCGCGTCGAAAACCAACGACGTCGCTGGCGACGGCACCACGACCGCAACCGTTCTCGCCCAAGCCATTGTCAAAGAAGGCGCAAAATCCGTCGCCGCCGGCATGAACCCGATGGACCTGAAGCGCGGCGTAGACCTCGCTGTCGGCAAAGTCATCGCCGACATCCAAAGCCGTTCGACGAAAATCGCCGCTTCTTCCGAGATCGCCCAAGTCGGCACGATCTCCGCAAACGGCGAAAAAGAAATCGGCGAGATGATCGCGCAAGCGATGGAAAAAGTCGGCAATGAAGGCGTCATCACGGTTGAGGAAGCCAAATCCCTCGAAACCGAACTCGACGTCGTTGAAGGCATGCAGTTCGACCGCGGCTATCTCTCCCCGTACTTCATCACGAATGCGGACAAAATGATCGCCGAGCTGGAAGATCCGTACATTCTTCTGCACGAGAAAAAACTCTCCAACCTGCAGTCCATGCTGCCGCTTCTCGAAGCCGTTGTGCAGTCCGGTCGTCCGCTTCTGATCATTGCGGAAGACGTGGAAGGCGAAGCGCTGGCGACCCTTGTCGTCAACAAGCTCCGCGGCGGCCTCAAAATCGCAGCCGTTAAGGCGCCGGGCTTCGGCGATCGCCGCAAAGCCATGCTGGAAGACATCGCTGTCCTCACCGGCGGCCAAGTCATCTCCGAAGACCTCGGCATCAAGCTTGAGAACGTCACGCTCGACCAACTCGGCACGTCCAAGAAAGTCGCGATCAACAAAGACGACACGACGATCGTCGACGGCGCCGGCTCCAAAGACGACATCGATGCGCGCACGAGCCAAATCCGTAAGCAAATCGAAGACACGACGTCCGATTACGACCGCGAGAAACTGCAAGAACGTCTGGCAAAACTCGCCGGCGGCGTTGCGGTCATCAAAGTCGGCGGCGCGACGGAAGTCGAAGTGAAAGAACGCAAAGACCGTGTCGACGACGCGCTGAACGCAACGCGCGCAGCCGTTGAAGAAGGCATCGTCCCTGGCGGCGGTTCGGCGCTTCTTTACGCCTCGAAAGCTCTTGAAGGCCTCTCCGGCGAGAACGCCGACCAAGACGCCGGCGTTCAAATCGTCCGTAAAGCGCTGCAAGCGCCGATCCGTCAGATCGTCGAAAACGCTGGCGGCGAAGGCTCCATCGTTGTCGGCAAGCTGCTTGAGCAGTCCGATGCGAAATTCGGCTTTAATGCGCAAACCGAAGAATATGTCGACCTGATTTCCACGGGCATCATCGACCCGGCGAAAGTCGTTCGCACCGCGCTGCAAGACGCTGCGTCCGTCGCTGGCCTTCTCATCACGACGGAAGCCATGGTCGCCGAAGCGCCGAAGAAAGACGCGGGCGGCGCCCCTGCAATGCCTGACATGGGCGGCATGGGCGGCATGGGCGGCATGATGTAATCCCGATAGGGATTGCATCATAAAGGCGCCCATCTTCCGCAAGTTGGTTTATATCGGGCGAGCCCGATATAAACTGGCGGCATGATGTAAGCCACGAGATAAAATTTGTTTCGTATAAAAAAGGGCGGCTCCATTGGGCCGCCTTTTTTTGTTAGCGCCTTGCCGAACGAACATTTGTAAACCGCTCCAGCAATAGCGCTTGCAGCCAACGCCATGTCCGTACGCGGCGTATGCAGGTGCTCGCGCGGACAAAACCCAGGACAAAAACTTTACAGCCTGGCTCCGATACCGAATGGAACGGCTATGCCTCTGTCTCCAGGCAAAGCCGCCCCCAGTGTCAGTCGTCGTCTTTTTCTAATTGCTCGCGATACCGTTTTTGAGCATCGAGAAACTTTATATCGTTCTCTATTTGATCAATGGTCGACCGCGAGCGTAACTTCGAATTCTGGTTCATCGCGTCCTGAAGAAGGTTCATTGTATTGATCGCGCGTTGCAAGGTTTCAGCGCCGGGATTACGCAGCTGCTCAACGCTGTCCGCGGCTTTCTCAAGGCCAACAGGAATTGTACAGGCCGCATGATACTTCATGGCGTCGTGGATCGCCATTTCCGCCGAATACTGAGAAAGCGGGACTTGCCCGACAATGTCGGAAAAAACATTGTCATCCGCACCAATATCGTCATTATCATCCGCTTTCGCATACTCGCGCACACGCTTTAACTCACTATCAAGCGTCGCAATGCGCGCCTCCAAATCGACTATAACTTTGTCTTGAATTTTCTTCCTATTTTGAAGGTCTATTCTTTCTTGGTCGGTCGCGCCAAGAATGTTCGCCTCTAAATCAGTAAGTAGTTTTTTTGCGTTAAAAAGTTCCTGGGTTGCGCCGCGCAAATTCGCGTCGAGCTCAGAAATGAGGTTCGAGTTCCGGCGCAAGTCTTCGTCCGACCGGTCATAAGGAGACAGCGCGAGATAAGGCCGCGGGGCAAGCAGCGACACGCGGCCGACTTCTGATGCTGATGCTTCGCCAAATCGCCGACCGTTGATCTCATCGCGAATTTCCGCACGCCTTGCATCAATACCAGCCGTAATAACCTGTACGGTGAGACTCTGTAGGTAGGATTCATTGTATTCCGCCCGCACCCCTGAAACGATCGCCGACGCCCCAGACAGTGCGCGCGCCGTCGCAGGGTCAGTGAATACAGCGCCAAGGCCAGAAAGTGTCGTCGCAATCGAACCGAAGGAAAAGTTCGCTTTTGTAATACGATCATTGATACTGATCTTGAAATTATTACACGCCTTTTCAGATACAGCCAGAATCTGATCCTGAATGGCGTTGCGACGCATGATGAGCGCCGGATTTTTCATTGCGGTCGCAGCAATATCAGCGCTAAAGCCGGTATCATTAACCAACCGTGGTTGCGAGTACGTATAAAACGCATTGAACGCACACTGTAAATCCAACGCAGCAATCGCTGTATTATTCGATTCTGTTTTCGCGCTGGCGTCTAATAGGGTGTCGCGCGCTCGAACAAATATAGAGGGGGAATAGTCCCTAAAAGCCCTATCGCGTAATGCTCGGTTATATTGGCATTCCGCCTTACTATTATAGCGCCCGCCGTAATATGATGAATCTCTGTTACAATTATACGAGTTATCTTTTGTATTATTACGTTCTTGTAGCCGATTTATATTACTCTCGTTCTCGGTTTCGGTTTCGGTCCGCTTTGGAAGACAAATTTCGAACCGGCGCTTTTCCGGATCAATCAAATCAATCAGATCAACTTTCGTGAGTTGGTAATCGGAAATGATGACGTCCGCGCCGGTAGCGCGATCATTGGGGGAGCTCGTCAACCCCACGCCGTCCGTCACGTCACGAATAGGCCCGTTTACAGAAGCGCATCCCGACAGTATCGCCAAACATACAGATAATAGTAGACGCTGACGCATTCTCCCCCCTTAGGGGAAAATATCCCCTATAAATCGTCAATACTCTACCTTAAGTTACATAGTCTCAATATACAACCCCAACCACACTGCGCCGCATCCATCGCTCAGCATAGGAATCATAATTTCAGCACCAAGCGTATGAGGATCGCCTGTTCTAAAAAGAAGGAAATTAAAACATCTCCAGTTCGAATGGCTATCAGTTAAATACCGGGGAGAGCGTTACAACAAGGGCCTAAAGCCGTTCAGCGAATCCACTTGAAACGGAGTCGTTTTAGCTTGCATTGAAGCAACGAGGCTCTGGGTATTGCGCGGAGAAGCGGTTGAGCGTCGTGTCGCGAACATATTCTTTACATGGCTCATATGACGCCCGAAGCGGCGCTGTCGCCCCACACCGACTAAGTCGGAGATATCGTTCATTATAGCAAAGATTTTGGCGCCGAGGCATCGCCCGGCTTCCACATCACTTCGTCAAATGAACCGAGTCGCCCAGAATGCTGACTTTAATATCCGCAAACGCATCTTCAACCGAATCCAGCGTCGTGGCGTTGTAATAAGCGTCGTCAGACGCGCACCGCTCCATATAAGGCGCGCCGCGCGAAACGCCGTTGACGTAGAGCACATGGATTTCAACGCCCGCGTCTTTCATACGCTCACAGAGGTTCTCAATGTGCGCAAACCCCTCATTCGATAACTCGTTTTGACACGGTGCAATTTCCGGCGGCACCGTCGGCGCAGTGGAATTGACTTCCTTGCAATACATCATCGAGCGACCATCGGTAATAAAAGCAGCGATCTTTCGGCGCACGCCATAGTCCGCCGGATAATCAGCAGGGCCCCACAAGCCGCGCCATTTCGGCGACAGAATGCGCCACGCCCACGCCAATCCGAGATCTTGTCGTCCCGTCCCACCCTTGCGGTAAGAAGACAAAATCGTGTCGATCTCAGCGCGCGCATGAGTGGGACCGACAATTGCATCTTTACACTGATAAGTGATGTTATAGCCCGGAATACCGGTCATAGCGCTAGGGTCGGTCGGCGTGAACGCAAGGGGCGTCGGGTCTTCGTCCGTCTCCGCGAAAGGAAAGCCAGAAATTGCTTCGACGCGGGGCTCAACACACCCCTTCCAACCCGCCGGCGCAGCGCTCGACAACCAAGAAGCCCGGCTTGTTCCGATGCTTACGCGATCCGAATACGGTACAAATGATAGAAAAACATTGTCGTTTGTGGCCTGGCCGCCATAAATTGTTTCGAGCAGGTCAGAAATTTCACCCTCTGCGACTTCTCGCGCGCCGTTAAACCCCATCGATCCCGTAACGTCGAGCACGAACGCCATCTCTAAAGGGCCTGACGTTCCGAACGCCGCTTCGGCCGTCACCGACACGTTCATCGGCAAAATATCAGCGATTTGCATGAAGACGGGCTTCACGACGGCGTCGACAGTGACGCTCACCGTTCCCTCCGCCGGCGCCGTCGCGGAAAAATCGTAACTCTCCAGATCGCTTTTAAACGGCACGTTTGCGAGGAACATTTTCTCCGCCTGGACCGACAGCGATTCGCCTTCTCGCGCGGCAAGAACAGCGCGGATCGCCGCCGCGTCGGCGGCCTCTTGAAGCGCCGACTTATAGTATACCGTACGCGACATATCAACGGCCATGCCGACGGCGATGACCATTGGGATCACCATCAAGCCGAACAACATCGCGATATTGCCGCGTGAATCCGTACCGAAACAAAGCGTTTTTGGTTTCGTGAAGGTCATGCAAGAACCCCCTTAACAAAATAGCGGGCAGAATAATTCAACATGCGTTAATATTTCACTGATCGCGGGCGCCCCCCGCGAAAGGCGCGGTCAGCTAAGGTAAACGCTTTTTTAAGTCTCTTTTTTCGCACCGAACGCCAATTGTTCAGCGAACTTGTGACGAACCGGACGATGGGTGACGCGCCGTTGCAAGCAGCGGTCACAATTTAGGCGCCGCCATAGCGGACGCACCAATGGTGCGATAAAAAGGGCCTAGGATTGGCGTCTAAGACGAACGCGAACGACGGGGTGAAACGAGAATAGTGGGCAAGAAATGGACAATGGTCGCCAAATGGGGCGACCTCAAGGATCGTGAGCCGGCTTACGCTCTCGTGGCGGGCGTTGATCTCGTTGTTATTCGCTACGACAAGAATATTTCCGTTCTTTACGGACGTTGCCTCCATCGCGGCGCGCTACTGGCCGATGGGCATATCGACGGTGAGAATTTAATTTGTGGACTGCATAACTGGGACTATCGTTACGATACCGGCGTGTCTGAATACGCGAACAAAGAAGTCCTGCAGAAGTTCACAGCGATGGTTCGTGGCGGCAAAGTTTATGTGGATGAAGATGAAGTCGCCGCCTGGGCTGAAGCGCATCCGCAGCCTTTTGATCGCGACGCTTACCAGGGCCTTTATGCCGACACCCATCCGGAACCGGAGGAACCTTTTGTCGGTCTCATTCAGGGGTATGCAAAGGACGGGTTAAAAAAGACCGGTCACCACGGCGTCGTCGACGCCATGGGCGTTCCGCGCGATCAATTGCCCAGCTGGGATGCAATTCAAGTGCTTACGGCGCAACTCCATCGCACACCATTGCTGGATGACGAACCGGTTGAAACCCGAACCGTCATCGGCCCCGGCGCCCAAAAACCCCTGACATTGGAAACGCCCTTATTCGTCTCCGACATGAGCTTCGGCGCGCTGTCGCGAGAAGCAAAGCTCGCGCTTGCAAAAGGCGCGGAAATGGCTGGGACAGGGATTTGTTCTGGCGAAGGCGGCTCGCTCGACGATGAAAGACGCTCAAACTCTCGCTATTTCTATGAACTCGCCTCGGCCCGGTTTGGGTTTTCCTGGGATAAAGTCCGCGAAAGCGCGGCGTTTCATTTCAAAATGGGGCAAGGGGCGAAAACCGGCACCGGCGGGCATTTGCCGGGCGCGAAAGTCGACGGCGAAATCGCCGAGGTGCGCGGGCTCAAGCCAGGCCAAGACGCCATTTCACCCTCCCGTTTTCCGGAATGGACTGAAGTCTCGCAATTCCGTGATTTCGCTGAAGAAGTCCGTGAACAGACGGGCGGCGTCCCCATAGGGTTTAAGCTCTCCGCGCAACACATTGAGAAAGACATCGACGCCGCCTTGGAAGCGGGCGCCGATTATATCATCCTCGATGGACGCGGCGGCGGCACGGGCGCGGCGCCCCTCCTCTTTCGGGATAATATCTCAGTACCAACAATCCCGGCGCTTGCCCGCGCCCGACGGCATCTAGATTATTGCGGCGCTCGAAATGTCACGCTTATCGCGACCGGCGGCCTTCGAAAACCCGCCGATTTCATCAAAGCGCTAGCGCTCGGGGCTGACGCCGTCGCCCTCTCAAATGCGCCGATGCAGGCGATTGGCTGCCTCGGCATGCGTGCGTGCCATACGGACAATTGCCCCGTCGGCGTCGCCACTCAAAAAGACCATCTGCGCGCGCGAGTGAAAGTCGATATCTCAGCGAAACGTTTGGCGAATTTTTTCGATGCGGCGACGGAACTTATGCAAGTTCTTGCGCGTGCGTGCGGCCATCGCCGCCTCGCCGATTTCACGATCGACGACCTGACGACCGCCGATTATGACATGGCGCGGCTTTCCGGCGTCGCGTATGGCGGCGTGATGACGCCGTGAAAGCGTGGTTACGCCGCGCGGAGCGCTAAGGCGTCGCTCACACTCGCGGCGATTTTCTCCGCCTCGTCGCGGCGCCCCGACCCGCGTCGCCAAGCGATGCCGATGCGCCGCGCCGGGCTTGGCGCTTTTAACGGCGCAACCTCGAGGCCCGACGCCGCCGCGAAGCCGGCGTCCACGGCCATTTTCGGCAGCAATGTCGCGCCGAGCCCCGCCTGCACCATCTGCGCAAGCGTGAAAAGGCTCGTCGCGCCATAGGCGGCCGCGGCGCCAGGGTCTTGGATCTTGCACGCGTCGAGCGCATGATCGCGCAAACAATGCCCGTCTTCCAAGAGGAGAAGTTTCGTATCCGACAGCGCCTCTAGATCCACGGCCTTTTGCTTGAGGTAAGGATGATCCGGCGCAGCGGCAAAGAAAAACGGGTCTTCACCAATCTCAATCATATCGGCGGCAGGAAGATCATACGGCAACGCCAACAAGGCGGCGTCCAGCTGTCCAGCCGCCAACTGATCAGCCAACTTAGCCGTTAAATCTTCACGCAGATAAAGCTCTAACGAGGGATAAGCCGCACGTAACGCCGGCGCCGCCCGCGGCAAGACAAATGGCGCAATTGTTGGAATAACGCCAAGGCGAAACGGCCCCTCCAACGGCCCGCGGGACGCCGCGGAAAGCGCTAAGTCCTCCGCCATCGCCAACAAATGCTGGGCGCGCTCCGCCACATCCTCCCCGGCCGGCGTCAACCCGAAAGACCGGCTTGATCGGTCCACCAATTGTCGACGCAACAACGCTTCAAGTTCCTTGATCGCCGATGACAATGTCGACTGAGAAACAAGGCAATCTTCAGCCGCTTTCGAGAAAGAACGGCGGCGCACGAGCGCCACGAAGAATTGTAACTGCCGTATTGTCGGTAAGGGGATCATATTACATCGCCATTCATGTTAAGCTGCGTTAGATGAGGTAAAAAAGCGCACTCAGAGCGCTAGCTCTATGCGTTCGGCCACAACCCTATCTCACTTGACGCGCTCGGCGCCGCGCCCGTCAGCGGTAGATCTAAGGACATTGTCGCAACGCCAGATCACACCACAAAAGTCTATCGATCAAATCGATTACAGCGTCAGCTATTATCTATTTGATTAATTTTCAAGCGCCCTTAATTAGGATGGTGCGAGGCGCGAATTCGCCAGGAAGTACGGCGGTTTGTCCCGCGAAAGATTTTTAATTTTGGCGCTCATTAATTAGGAGAGACGAGATGCTCGGTGTCGGCGATAAATTGCCTGATTTCGAAGTGGTCGGCGTAAAGCCCGGCTTCAACCAGATTGAAGAGGGCGGCGTAAAGCCCGGCTTCAACCAGATTGAAGAGGGCGGCGTTTCCGCTTTTGAACCGGTCAATCAAGACAGCTTCAAAGGCAAGTGGAAGGTCATCTATTTCTACCCGAAAGACTTCACCTTCGTCTGCCCGACAGAGATCGCTGAGTTCGGTCGCCTCGCGAAAGAATTCGACGATCGGGACGCTGTCGTCCTCGGCGGTTCATCGGACAATGAGTTCGTCAAGCTCGCCTGGCGCCGGGACCATCCGGATCTCGACAAGCACCCGGCGTGGCAGTTCGCGGACACGACGGGCTCGCTTATTGACGGGCTCGGCATTCGCTCGCCGGAAGGCGTCGCCTACCGCGCGACCTATGTCGTCGACCCGCATAACGTCATCCAGCACGTTTATGTGAACAATCTGAATGTCGGTCGTAACCCGCAAGACACGCTGCGCGTTCTCGACGGTCTACAAACGGACGAGCTGTGCCCGTGTAACCGCCCACTCGGCGGCGACACGCTCTAAGCTGAGCCGTAATACAAAAAGGAGCGGGGCTAGCGCCCCGCTCCAACTCGGCGCTTAAGCCTAAACACCTTCCAGATAATCAGTTCAGCCAAAAAATAAGTTCGGAAAGGAGAGCGTCATGGGCATCGACGCCTTGCGGGACATGCTTCCCGATTACGCCAAAGATATTCGATTAAACCTCGGCACGCTCGCGTCCGACGAGACCTTAAGCGATCAACAAAAATGGGGGGCTTTCCTCGCCTCCGCCCTCGCATCCCGCAACGCCGCGGTCATCAAAGCCGTCGCAGAAGACGCGGACGGCAAGCTTTCCGACGAGGCGAAAACCGCCGCCAAAGGCGCCGCCGCGATCATGGGCATGAACAATGTCTATTACCGCGCCATCCATTTGATGGAAGAACAAGTCTACGCGACGCTTCCGGCGAAACTGCGGATGAACATCATCGGCAATCCCGGCGTTGAAAAAGTCGACTTCGAGCTTTGGTCCCTTGCCGTGTCCGCGGTCAATGGTTGCGGCATGTGCCTCGATTCCCACGAAAAGGTCGTCCGCAAGGGCGGTCTGACCTCGGAACAAATTCAAACGGCGCTCAGAATCGCCGCCGTCGTCCACGCAGCCGCCGCCGTACTTACGGGAGAGGACGGCCTCGCCTCTTAATGGCCGCGCCGCGCACGCTCGATACGCGCATATACGACAGCTGAAATCCTTTGGCCCGCTCCATCATCTTCGAATAGACTGACGGAGCGGATGCTGATGCTTTCGCACAGGAAGGGTTTCGGTCATGACACGCAATTCGCTGACGGCATTAACAATCAGCTTTTTTGCCTCGACCGCAGCTGTCGCTGAGCCGCCAGCATTGTCGGATGACATTCTTCAGTGCCGCGCGGAAAAAAAGAAAAAAAACCAAATTCGCTGCCTTGAGGCCGCGATTACGCGATTGACCGCGACAAGGTCTGGAACCGACACGCTAGACAATGAGGCGGCGGCGAACCCATCCATCGCGCGAACCGATAATCAAGACGCCCCCGAACCGAGCACGCAATTCGCTGATCCCGTAATCGCTCCCACCCCCGCTGAACCGTCGATAGATAGATCTGCCGACACCGCGGCGGTCGCTGTAAAAACAAAAGAACCGGCGGAAGGTCTCGGCGCAGAGCAAGTTATGGCGTGCCGCGCCAAAACGCCGGAAGAAAAGCAACGCGCCGAAGACGAAAAAGTGACTGCCGTCATTACGGAGTTCGCAATTACGCCGTCGGGCACGTACGTTTTCTTCTTGGACAATGGTCAGGTTTGGCGGCAAAAAAGCGCCGATTCAGCCCGCGTGCGTCTCTCAAAGAAACTCACCTACGACGTGGAAGTGCGCCGCGGCGCCATTAGCGGCTACCGGCTAAAAATCAACCGCTTACGTCGTTCGCTTCTCGTTGAGAGATTGAAATGATGCGCGGTGAAGTGCGAAATAGCTGCACCCCCAAACTTAAGCGTCTTATGCGGCGCTTCTGATCCGATCCAATACGCTCACTGGTTCGATGCCGTACAAGCAGCGAACATCGCCGAGCCTTAACCGATCGAACTCGGTCTCACCGTTGGAGCCGGTATCATTGGCGATTTCCACTGAAGTGTCTAAAGCCCCATTACTCTTTACACGCTTTATTTTTCTGATCTGAAGACGCAACATTGTAAGAATAGACTTGCTGAGCTTTTTAATGCTTGGAAGGCTTTTGATAACATCGAATAATAACGCAACTAACTGAATAGAAACGATAAAATTAAACACGCTCTAGCTCCTGTTCTGGAGTTAGGGATTTAGTATAATAAGGTTAACTTTCCGTCTATGAAGATGTGAAAATAAAAGACAAATTTTATGTAGTCATAGACGTATGACGTCGACTGTTACGCCTTCAACGCGGGGAAGCACTCGGTCGCAATTATGTCCTCAGCAAAAACCGTGCGAAACAAAAAAGCGCTCCCCTTGCACAAACAAAGACGATGCAAAAAGGAATCGCGCAGCCTGCGGCTTTAGACGTGTTCTCGGTAATTCGGTCTCATATTAATCTGTCTAGGAACATAAGCCTTTTAGGCAAACAAGAACCTTCCCTGAAAAGAAACGACGGCCCGAAGGCCGCCGTTTCCGCTTCAGCCCCCCGAGCTTAGAACGAGGCGCGGATGCTTAGCGAGTAGACGCGGCCATTGACGTCATACAAGCTCGGGAACGTATTGCCCGAGTTGAAATCCGTCGTACCCGTATCATTACCAATGATCGGCGGGTTCTTATTCGCGAGGTTACGAATAAGCGCGCCCAGGCGAACCGTATCATTGAACTGATAGCCGAACGACAAGTCGAAATAGTTGAACGAATCGATCGATTCAAAGCCGTCAAAGACGTCGGCGGCTTGTTGCGCGGTTCCCGCGAACTCCATACCGCTAATGTGTCGCCACAGGAGCGAAGTTTCAAACGCGCCATTGATCCAAGACAACCGCGTGTTTGAGCGGAACTGCGGCACGGGATCACACGAGGTGGAATATCCGCCGACACAATCGACAACGGCCGACGCTTCACTCGATTTGAACTCATTGGTCAGATAGTAGTTACCGCTGAAGTTGAAATCGATTTGTCCAGCCGCACCAAGATCATACCCAGAGCGAACAATGAATTCGAAGCCTTCCGCCCGGAAGAATTCGAGGTTTTGGAAGAAAGCCGGCAAGCCTGAGCCAGCGGTCGTGATGCGGCCCAAACTATCGCGAACAATACCGCCGCAAACATCTGGATCGCCAAGGTCATAGCAGAGCGTGAACAGCTCATCGCCCGACAAGGCATCAATGTAATCCTCGATATTGATGCGATAATAGTCGAGCGTGATTTGCGTCGCCGTCACGTCAGGGCTGATGAAGCCCGTGTCCGGTTGGTAAACGAACCCAATCGTCCGTGTCCGCGCGGTTTCTGGTCCGGGAAGATTGGCTTGGTCGGTGCCTTCAAAGAGATTGACCTGACCTGACACGATATCATTCACAAGACCCGTTCGGCCGCTAGGAACGCCGGTCGATTCACAAAGCGCGATCAAGGTTGGCGTAATAGCGTTCGGATTGCCGCTTGAGCACGGGTCGAATGTCGCGTTATCGAGACCTGTTACAATCGGTGAACCGATCTCTTCAATATTCGGCGTCCGAACCGCCTGCTGTTCCATGTACCGCAGACGCAAGCCGGGAATGACCTCCCAGTTAACGCCGGCTTTCCAAGAACTCGCATCATCGGTCGGGCTAAAGTCCGAATACCGATAGCCTGCTTCGATGGAGAACTCCTCAAAGTAAGGCTGGTTTTGAATAAGCGGCAGAATGCCTTCCACAAAACCTTCCCAGACTTTGTAGCTTGCGCCAATCGGCAAGACGTTGCCGCCTGCGCCGCCCTGACAGCTCGTCGGCGCCTCTTTCAAGCACTCGTCCGGCTCCAAGAAGCCGGTTTCTTCCCGGTACTCCATGCCAAGCGCTAAGTTCAACGGCGATTCAGCCCAAGGCGAGGTGAACCGCTCTACTTGCCCTGAGACCGAGCCGTGGACAACGGCTTGCGTCGCCCCTTGGGTTTGGAACGCGATCGCCTGGTTAAACGCCGCCGCTTCCGGTGTAATCGAACCGAAACCGCCAAAGAGGTCGATCGGCACACAGCCTTCCGTCGTATCGCCATCAGGCGTCGTACACGTATCGGCGCTCACCGTATTCAAGGCGAGTGCGATATTGGAGACGTTCGTATAGCCGGCGCGAACGGTTGTCCGGTCGGTTTCTCCGTACTGGAAAGACAGATCATAGTTCCAACCGTCAAGAAGCGTCGCCAATTCACCACGGAAGCCGATAACCATTTGGAACTGATTGTTCGCAAAGTCTTCCGACCGTGTACCTAGTTCTAAGGTTCGGCGGCGAACAGGAACGGTGATCGAGTCCGCGGCGTCGAAGATGCCATTGGTGTTGGCGTCAAGAACGCCGGCCTCGGTGAGCGTGAGCGCCGCAGCCGTCGTGTTTGTGCCGCCAAACCCAACGCCGAGTTCGCCGTTCACATTGTCGATGATCGCCTGCTGAGCGGACGACGAAATAAACGGGTTCGCCAGGGGAATGAGAAACTCGTTCCCGAAGACGCCCGACGGCGCGACCTGTTGACGAACGTTGACGGTCGTAAACGTGCCGCGCGCGTAAAGCTCAACATTCTCACTCAACTCGTAATTTGCAATCGCCGTCATCGCAAAGCGCTCTTGCGGCGTTTGATAATAGTTGAATGGGTTGAAGTTAAAGAGCGAGCACCGCTCGCCGATCGTACCGTCATTGCGGAACTGCAAAGTTCCACCCGGTAGATCGAGCGCGCCAGGAATGGCCGTCGTTGAACCGCCGACAGCCACCTGTTGGGGCACGCCGTCGCAATTCGCCGGGGCCGGAACGACATTGCCGTCCGCGCCGGCGCCCGTTTCAGTGTCAACACCGACAATGCCGAAAGCCCGATCCGCTAACAGAACGCCTGAACGGTTTGTGTAGTTCAAGCTCGCCGTGACATTACCGCGCCCGTCGGCGAAATTCGCGCCGAACAAGCCGTCGATATTGTAGGTGTCAGCGTCTCCGGCTTCCGATAGGGAGTATGTGCCGGAAAGCTCAGCGCCTTCAAAGTTCTTTTTCGTAACGAAGTTGACAGCGCCGGATAACGCGTCCGATCCGTATACCGCTGAAGCGCCGCCAGTGATAACGTCAACCCGTTCTATCAAGTTTAATGGAACAGTGTTGACGTCAACGGTGCCGTCATCATTAAACGGAACAAGGCGTTTTCCGTCGATCATGATCAAAGAACGCTGAGGACCAAGACCACGAAGGTCGATGGTCGCGGCGCCCGCCGTGCCGTTATTGACGTTTTCGCCGTCGCCCGGGATCGTAATCGGCAAATCCCGGAAAACGCGTTCAAGGTTCGGCGTAAACTGCCGATATAACTCCTCCGCGCCGATCGATGTGATCGGGCTTGCGGACGATATGTTCGGATCTTGGATCCGTGTACCCGTAACGACGACAATGTCGTCCGTCGCGGCTTCCTCATCTTGCGCCATCGCTGACGTCGTGAGGCCGGCGCACGCAAATAGTGCGCCCGCCCCACAGAGCATTGTTGTCGACAGGAACCTCCTGTCGAGACGGTCGTGTCTCATGATTTACCCTCCGAGTTGTATCATTAGGGAACGTTTCGCCTCGGGCTTTTTGTTTCACTCGACCGCCAGACCCTCAGTTTTCGGATCCGGATTTCGGTGATGCCTCTCATGGCGAAGCGCGACCTATCTCAACGCTAGGTCGAGCGTCACAAAACCGTCAACAAAGCTTGGCGCCTAAAAGCAGACTCTCATCGAGATTTGTTGCCACAGCGCAACACACGCATACAAGAACACGTAGATGATTGTTTTTACTGTCCTATTTTTAGCATAAAATTGCGCGGACCCAAAATGCGTTCACTATGGAAGTGCAAAACTCTTAGTAAACATCTGATTCCGCGATATTTTTGGCGATCAAAATAGTCTAGTTTATCGATCTAACGACAATATCTGTCACATCAGAAACGCTGCAAATCGGTTAGAATCAACCGCTATGACCGCTGAAAAACTCCCATCACCATTGACAGATCCGGCGCTAGAGACCGGTTGGCGAACCAAAGACGGTTTGAGATGCGCCGCAGCAATTTATCGTGGCTCACCGGTTCAAGATGCGGAAAGCGGGTCGTCGACACGCCCGCCAATCGTATGCTTGCACGGACTTACGCGGAACAGCGCCGATTTCGAGGGCGTCGCGCGCATACTCACGGGCCGCGGCCACACCGTGTACGCCCTTACCTTCCGCGGCCGCGGACAGTCCGATTGGGATCGGAACTATCGCAACTACCATCCGGCGCAATATCGGGACGACGTTCTGGCGGCGCTTGACGCGTTCGATATCGAGCGCGCCGCATTCATCGGCACGTCCCTTGGTGGAATTGTCACGATGCTGATTGCTGCAACCAAGCCGGACCGTATTGAGTGCGCTGTCATCAACGATGTCGGGCCACAATTAGCGCCCGAGGGCCTCGCCCGTATTGGCGCCCTGCTGGCCGACCGCACAGATACGAACGGACACGCAAAGCCAATGACGCCAGAAACGTCGTTCGATGCAGCGCTGGCAACTATAAAACGCCATAACGTCCCCGCCTTTCCCGATGCCGACGAAACTTTTTGGCGCGCCTTCACGAAACGCACCCACCGCCAACAGGAGGACGGCGTCTGGACGCCTGATTATGACTCTGGGATTGCGCGAGCCCTTGTCGAACTTGGGGCTGGTGACGATCTCCAACCCGCCTTCGAGTCCTTAGCCCAAAAACCGCTCATGCTTATCCGCGGCGCCATCAGCGATTTGATGACGGATGACATCGCACACGCAATGAAAAAGTCGGCCCCTCATCTTGTGGATATCTCAATTCCAAGAATCGGACACGCGCCGATGCTCGACGAACCGGAGAGCATTGCAGCGCTTACTGACTTTCTAGATAAGGCGGCCGCTGAAGGCGTCTAAAGACTGTGAATGCCGCATTCGGTCTTATCGGACCCACGCCAGCGACCGGCGCGCACGTCTTCATCATCACGCGCCGGCTTGGTGCAGGGCCAGCAACCAATCGATGGAAAACCTTGGTCCACAAGGGCGTGCGTCGGCAAATCATGGCGTTCGAAATACGCCGTTACGTCGTCTTGCGTCCATCGCGCGAGCGGGTTGACTTTAATATGGGTCTTCGTTTCTTCGAACACCGGTAAGCTAACACGCGCGCCGCCGTGAAACTGTTTGCGTCCCGTAACCCAAGCGTCGACATGGGAAAGCGCGCCCGCTAGAGGTCGAACTTTCCGCAAGGCGCAGCACGCGTCAGGATTTGTCCGCCATAAATCACCATTCGGGTCGTCTTTAGACACCTCATCAGCAGACGGCTTAATATCTTGGATATTGGTGAGGCCGAATTCCTTTGCAATCTTCTTGCGATAGGACAGTGTCTGCGCGAAGTGCTTTCCGGTCTCAAGAAAGATGACAGGCGTATCCGGCGCGACGCTCGACAAAAGATGCAAGAGCACGGCGGACTCTGCGCCGAACGAAGAAACAAGCGCGATCTTACCAGCAAATTCGTTTGTTATCGCTTCACGTAAAACCGTCTGCGCATCGTCAATCAAAGCCGCGAGGCGATCGTCAGCGCGATCATCACGCAAGGGCACGATATTGCCGTTCGGGCGGAAACGCGCGTTCAAAGCTGCAACCCGTTCTGCGCGCGAGCGCTCATCGGCGTTCACAGCCGTTTCGCTTTCGACCGCCGTCGCCTCGATAGGCTTCGGCGTCGCAACATCGTTAACCGGTCTTAAGGTCATAATCATAATTCCGTATGACGATGGTTCTTACCAAACACCAACCGCGGGACGCACCCCATCAATCGACCAAGCCTAAGCCGCCGCCCGCGCCTTGGCGCGCTCATGGAAGACAGACCATGATCCGTCGGCGCCGGACTGATAGAAATGCGAGAAGGCGCCAAGCGCCCGGTGGAACGCAGCAACGTCCCGCTCGCCAATTTCTAACACCGTGAAGCCAGAGCGCACCATAAAGAGCGCCTGGTCGCACAAAACATCGCCGCGAGCGACGATCTGGCCTTTAAAGCCATACCGGTCGCGCAACAGACGCGCCTGACTATATGCGCGACCGTCTTTGAAATCCGGGAACTGAAGAATAACAGCCGCCAAGCGATGAAGGTCAGGACCGATCGCGTCTAGATCCGCATCATTGGACAAGACAAGCGCCGCCGCGCCGTCGCTACTCTCACTCGGGCGTGCGCCATTCGCCCAATCCTCAAACGCGATCTCTTGATCGCGCCTTTCTAATTCGACGAATTCACCGCCTTTAAACGTGAGCGTCGTCATAAATCACCTCTTTGAATGCCGCGATACCGATGCGGCGGTAAGAATCCAGAAAACGTTCACCGTCGCGTCGTTCGTCTTGGTAGAACCGAACAACGCGCTCGACGGCGTCAAGGGTTTCAGCCGCGGACAAGGCGCGCCCCGTAATCACGGCGAGGCTGGCGTCTTCCGCCGCGGAGCCGCCGAGGAGAATTTGGTAGAACTCCTCACCTTTTTTATCGACGCCGAGAACACCGATATGACCCACATGGTGGTGACCGCACGCATTTATGCAGCCGGAGATCTTTATCTTTAACTCGCCCCAGGTCTCTTCAAGACCGGACGCGGAAAACCGTGCCGCCAATTCCTCAGCAAGCGGAATGGAGCGGGCGTTGGCGAGCGCGCAATAATCAAGACCTGGGCAGGCGATGATATCGCTGGCAAGGGCCATATTAGCGGTCGCAAGCCCCGCGGCGACAAGATCTTTCCAGACAGCGTAAAGATCGTCCTTGCGTACATGGGGTAAACAAAGGTTTTGCTCGTGCGTCGCGCGCGCTTCATCAAACGAGTAGCGCTCGGCGATGTCGGCGATCGCCTCCAATTGCGCGTCGGTCACATCGCCCGGCGCGGCGCCCACAGGCTTTAAGGAGATATTGGCGATCGAATAGCCGGCGACTTTATGGGGAACGACATTCGTGCGCACCCAACGCGCAAAGTCAGCGTCATCCGCCAACGCCTTGTCGAACGCGGCGCTTTCAGCCGGCAAGTCTGCGAACGCCGGCGGCGCGAAATAGGTCTTAATGCGCGCCGCCTCAGCTGGCGGCAGATCAAGCCCAAGCCCATCCGAAGCCGCCCATTCTTCTTCAACGAGGCGCGTAAACTCCTCAGGGCCCAGCGCATTCACCAATATCTTGATGCGCGCCTTATATTTGTTATCGCGGCGACCAAAGCGATTATAGACCCGCAGGATCGCCTCAAGATAAGATAAAAGTCGGTCTTTCGGCAAGAAGTCGCGGATCGTCACGCCGATATAAGGCGTCCGACCGAGACCGCCGCCGACGATGACTTCAAAGCCCGTCTCGCCGTCTTTTTCCAGAATCCGCAAGCCGATGTCATGCACCCGCACCGCCGCGCGGTCATTCTCGCTCGCTGTTACGGCGATTTTGAACTTCCGTGGAAGATACGAAAATTCCGGGTGAAACGTCGACCACTGACGAATGATTTCGCACCACACACGCGGGTCTTCGACCTCGCCGGCGACGGCGCCCGCATATTGATCCGACGTCACATTGCGAATGCAGTTGCCGGAGGTTTGGATTGCGTGCATCTCGACTTCAGCGAGGTCGTCCAAAATCGCCGGCGCGTCCACGAGCGTCGGCCAATTATATTGAATGTTTTGGCGCGTCGTAAAATGCGCATAGCCCTTGTCATAGACACGCGCAACATGGGCCAAGCGTCGCAATTGCCGCGAAGATACGACGCCATAGGGTATCGCGACGCGCAGCATATAGGCGTGTAATTGCAGATAGAGCCCGTTCATCAGCCGCAAAGGCTTGAACTCATCCTCGGATATCTCGCCCGCGAGCCGACGCTCCACTTGTTCGCGAAACTGGGCGACGCGTTCTTTGACAATCGCGGCGTCAAATTCGTCATACCGATACATTAGACGCGCCCTCCCGCAACCGTCTCATCAGCGCTTGCGCCATCATTTGCAGCTTTGCTTGCAGCTTTGTTCGATGACTGATCTTCGGATTGCTTACCTAAATCAGCGCGCACGGTCGGACCATTATTACGGATAGTTTCGCGAATCGCCTCGCGACCGGCGGCCGCGCCGTCTTCAGTGGCGTCAATCAGATAAGCGTCGGCGACGTCTTTAATGCGCGCAGCCACGCTAGCGAGAGCCGCGTCGGCCGCCGCGTCATCGGCGAACAATTGCGCTTCTTGCAAACGTTCGACCCAGTCGCCCTCAGGTCCGAGATAAACTACGCGGCCGTCCGTCAACAGATTAGCGGTCACCGCTTTCATACATAGGCCCTTTCTTTTTCAGCCGGCCAACGCTTGGACTGTACACCAAAAGCAAGGGGCGTTAGGGCACCGTCACGCGCATTGGCGTTCAGCGGCTGCGTGGCGTGCGCTGTCAAATCAACAAGTTCCGTCGGGGTCGCCAAGGCGGCGACCGATCCGATCACTAGAAGCGCCGGCCCAACAATGCCGCCCTCCTCAACTAACCGTGCGAGATCACCTAAGGTTCCTACAAGGATTTTCTCATCCGCGCGGGTGCCTTTTTCAATGACCGCGACGGGCGTCGACGCCTCCCGCCCATTGGCGATGAGATTGCGTTCGATGGCGTGCGCCTTGCCGACGCCCATATAAACGACGAGCGTATGACCGAGGACCGCAAGCGCCCGCCAGTCAAGGTCTGGATCGGCGTCGCCTTTTGCGTGCCCCGTTACGAATGTCACGGCTTGGGCGTGATCGCGATGGGTGAGCGCCATGCCCGCCGACGCCGCGCACCCCGTCGCCGCTGTTATGCCGGGCGTTACATAAACAGGCACGCCAGCGGCCTTAACGCTCGCTAATTCTTCGCCGCCGCGACCAAAGACGAAAGGATCGCCGCCTTTTAAGCGCACGACTATTTTACCGTCTTTCGCGAGCGCGATCATCCGCGCTTCAATTTCACTTTGCGGAACGGCGTGATCCGCTTTTGCTTTGCCGACATACAATCGGTCCGCATCGCGACGCGCTAAATTCAAAATCTCATCGCCGACAAGTCGATCATATAACAAGACGTCAGCTGTCTGAATAAGACGCAAAGCGCGGAGCGTAAGGAGCTCCGGATCGCCAGGCCCCGCACCGACGATGTGGACGACGCCCGTTTCTTGACCGTCTTCAGCGTTAGCGGTCTTCGCTTCTGCGTCAATTGCAGAGCATGCGGCGACGGCCGCGCCGTCGCTGTCGCCAGCCAAATACTGCTCAGCGATCGGCCCACGGAAAAATCGTTCCCAAAACATCCGCCGGCGTTCAGGCGTCACCTTCTCCGCAACCCGCGCCCGCAAAGAACCAGCGAGCGTCGCCAAGCCGCCAAGGCGCGCCGGCAACAGAGCTTCAATCTCTGAGCGGAGCTTTTTGCCAAGTACGGGCGCAGCGCCGCCGGTCGACACGCCGATCGAAATCTCACCCCGTTCGATGATCGACGGGGTGTTAAAATCCGACAGATGCGGGCGATCGACCACATTAAGCGGCACGCGCACGCGGCTCGCTTCCGCCGTTAAGCGCTTGGCGAGCACATCATCCTCAATTGCAATGAAGGCGAGCGCAGCGCCGTCAAAGTCCGCATCGCTCGGCCATCGACGGACCAATGTGGCGCGCGCGGCCCATTCGTCTTCAACAGCGGCAGAAAACGTCTCGGCGAAAAACTCAAGGCGAACGCCGTCACCATAGACAAGCCGGGCCTTGCGGGCCGCCAAGTCACCACCGCCAGCGATGACGACGCGCCGTCCGTCAAGGCGGTGAAAGGCCGGAAAGTATTTGGCGTCAGACATGGGGCCGAGCGTTCTCTTTAGTTAAACTGCCATTTGCAGCTGAAAGCGATGCGACCGCACAATGATGAGAAAGCGTCGATATAACATTAGGTATTCTAACAGTTAATCACGCGCATCGTGCCGTCGATGGCGAATATAAAGACCAAACCGCAATACTTGAAGCGATTATTCCTGTTTCGTATAAGAGGTTTTCTAACAGAGAGACAAGCAAGCGGCGACGACGCGCCGCCGCCGCTCGCGCTGTTAGCGCCAAGCGTCATTAAGTTGTTGTTTTTATTTGAATTATTTATATTTAAGCGCACTGAGAAAACCGCGAGAAGGTCGATCGATGAAGTCTTTGCCGCCGCTGAACGCCCTGCGGGTCTTTGAATCCGCCGCCCGTCACTTAAGCTTTACTAAAGCTTCGGAGGAGCTGAACGTGACGCCCGGAGCGGTTAGCCAACAAATCAAGACATTAGAAGAATTTATCGGCGCAAAGGTTTTTCGACGCACCAAGCGGGCGTTGCTGCTTACCGACACGGCTCAGGCGGCGTTGCCTGTCCTGCGCGAGGCTTTCGATAAGCTCGAGGAAGCCTCAAGGGTTCTCGCCGCGCCGGGCGACGCCCGTCGGCTCAACGTGTCCGTTGCGCCCTCTCTGGCCGCCAAATGGCTCGTGCCCCGCCTTGATCGCTTCCATGAATCTCATCCGGAGATCGAGGTCTGGGTGTCGGCCGATATGGAACTCGTGGATTTCGCCGCGGCGGATGTGGATTTAGCGATCCGCTATGGCGCCGGTGGGTATGAGGGCCTGTCAGAAGACCTGTTGATGGCCGAAACGATCCTTCCGGTGTGCAGCCCTCGCCTCTTAACCGGCGATATCCCGCTGAAGACGCCGGCTGATTTAAAGCATCACTCGCTCCTGCATGACGGCAGTCCGGACAAAGACGAAAGCGCGCCGACGTGGCCGATGTGGCTGAAGGCCGCCGGCGTTTCGGGCATTGACGGCGCCCGCGGTCCGAAATTCAACCAATCCAGTCTCGTCATTGAAGCCGCCGTCGCCGGCAAGGGCGTCGCCCTCGCAAAAGCGGCTTTGGCGTTAGCGGACTTAGAAGCGGCGCGGCTTGTCGTCCCCTTCGACATGACGACGCCATCGGCGTTTGCATACTATCTCGTCCGGGCGCCGTCGAAAGACCGGGTCAAAGCCGTTCAGGCTTTCCGCACTTGGCTGAAAGAGGAAGCGGCCGCAACGCTTGGCGCAACCGCGATTCAGGGCCGTAGCACGCGTTAGAGACACGCATCTGTTTTGGAGTTTGCATACGCCGACTCTCACGCCGATGCTGCGATGGAAGAGGTAATCAACGCGCTGCCATACAATGAGATGAATGGACCGCTCGCTTTTCAAAGGGGGAGAGTGAAAGAACGAGCGGCCCAAGCAAGACACCTAAGGGGGAGATCTAGGACCGCCTTGCCTTTCCCCACATCGCCCCATTTATCAGCGATATCAAGGCGAGCGAGCCCAAGGTCACGCCGATGTTATCTCGCCGATTGCGGTTAGTTTGCATTCAGAACAATGACGGCGAGAAGACAGCGAGAACACGCGCGCGCCGATCGATTTCTATCCATTGACGTCCATAGAGCCCGATGGAGACGACGCCGCGGCGTCCAACGCATCACACACGGCGTTAAAGATGAGCAGCGTCGACGCATGACGTTGCGGATAGTCTTTAATCGACGCCAATAAAGCGAGGTCGCGCCAGCGCTCCCCATCAGGCGGCGGACCGTCACTTTTTAACATCGCCGTCATTTGATCTCGCAAACGATAAAGCGAGGGCGCATCAGCGCCGATAATATTGTTCGAAACAATCGCCGCCGACGCTTGCCCTAAGGCGCACGCTTGCGCCTCGAGCCCAATATCCACAACAACGCCGTCCGCAAGGGCTAAATCAACCTCGACAGACGATCCGCACACGCGGCTCTCCCGCCGAGCGCTTGCCGTCGGCGAAGCCAAACGCCGTCGCGCAGGGATTGACGCAGCGGCGTCAAGCAATCGGTCGCTGTAGAGGTCGCTCAACATAATACTGATATAAGAAGCCGTAAGCGCAACGCCCAGGGGTTTGGAGAAAGCGCCGAATAAAAGGTCTTGTCAAAACCTCTAAACGTCGACCTACGCAACAGCGGCGCCGCGTTTTGCGGCAGTCTTTGCAGACTTTTTTGGGTTCGCTTTTTTCTTAGTTGAAGCCTTTTGCGTTGGAGGCGACTTAGGCGCTGGCTGCGGTCGTGTGAACAACCATTCGTCGGCGCTCGAGCCTTCAGTGTCGAACGAATATCCCTCAACGTTGAACTTCTTCAGATCCGCCGGTTTTTCGATGCGCTTTTCAATCGCCCAACGCGCCATCAAGCCCCGCGCGCGCTTAGCGTAAAACTGCAATTGCCGCAGGCGGCCGTCTTTTTCTTCTTTAAAGATCGGCGTGATCACCGGCGCAGAAAGCGCGCTCGGCGCAACGGCGCCGAAATACTCTTTGGATGCTAAATTAATGACGGTGGCGTCGTCATGGTCGCGGCCGGCTTTACTGATTTCCTTGGCGATTCGATCGCCCCAAAACTCATAGAGATTGGCGCCGCGATCGTTCTTCAGGCGGGAGCCCATTTCTAGCCGATAGGGCTGGATCGCATCCAAAGGCCGCAACAATCCATAAAGCCCAGACAGTATGCGCAAATGATCCTGCGCGAAGGCCAAATCGTCCGCGCTCAGTGTTCCAGCCGCGAGGCCGAGATAAACATCACCGTTGAACGCAAGCGCGGCTTGCTTGGCGCCGGCAATGCGCCCGCTCGTTTTAAACGCCTGAAACCGATCGTAATTGAGGTCGGCGAGATTTTCCGAGATGCCCATCAGCGTCTTAATCTGTCTGCGCGACAACGCCTTCGCCGTTTCAGCCAACTTCGCCGTCTCCGACGACAAAAGCGGCTTCGTCGCCGACGGCGCGTCGTCGGCAGGATCGAAGTTCAAGTTTTTCGCAGGCGAGAGAAGAATGATCATAGCTGTTCTCAAATGGGGTTGCAGACTTGAAGGTTACGAGCGGAACGTCACGCGGGATCGCCATCGCGCAAACCGCCGACGTACTAACGCCAAGTTTATAGCATTTTACCGGGATTCATGCGCCCTTGAGGATCAAGGGCATCCTTAATTTTACGCATCATCGCAAGCGCGACCGGATCTTTTCGGTCCGCGAGCGCGGCGCGGCGCGCAAGTCCGACACCGTGTTCGGCTGAAATCGAGCCACCATAGCGATCAATTACATCGTACACCGCTGATTCAATGCGCTCACGCGCGGGTTCGAAATCAACGCCGGCGTCGGACGGCTCTAGAACATCATAGTGAATATTGCCGTCGCCAATATGACCAAAAGGCATGATCCGCGCGCCGGGACACGCCGCTTGCACCGCCGCGTCAGCGTCGCGCAGAAAGTCCGGCAAGCGGGCGACCGGCGCGGAAACGTCGTGCTTGGCGCACGCGCCTTCGCGTTTCATCGATTCCGAGACCGTATGGCGCATTCGCCACAACGCCTGCGCTTGGGCGTCGTTCTCTGCGATGACGGCGTCGATAACGTCTCCAGCCTCTAGGCCCGCAGCGAGGAATTCCTCCACGATGGGACGAAGCGCGCCTTTCATGCCGGAAGAAAATTCACCGAGCACATAAGTGGGATGCGCTTCGGCGAGGGGATTGCGCGTATCTGGAATATTCTTCAGTACAAGGCTGAATGTGTCGCCGCCAATGAACTCGAAACTCGACACGAGCCCACCGCTCATGGATTGCGCGCGCGACAACAACGCCACGGCAGCCGCCGCATCGCGAACGCCAGCGAAAAACGTCACCGTATCGCGTGGACGCGGAAACAGTTTCAAAGAGGCGGCTGTAACGACCCCGAGGGTGCCTTCGCCGCCAATGAACAAGTGCTTTAAGTCATAGCCGGTATTGTCTTTGCGCAACCGCGAGAGGCCATGCCAGATCTCGCCGTCGGCGGTCACCGCCTCGAGGCCCAGCACCAAATCGCGGGTGTTGCCATACCGCACGACATTAACGCCGCCGGCGTTCGTGGAAATGATGCCGCCGATTTGGCACGAGCCCTCCGAACCGATCGACAATGGAAAGAGGCGATCGGCCTCGGCGGCCGCGTCTTGTGCGGCGGCGAGCGTGACGCCGGCTTCGACAACCATGACATTGTCGAGCGGCGCGACGTCGCGAATTTTGTTCATGCGCTTTAGGGACAGCAAAACTTCGCCATTGGTGGGCGTTTGCCCGCCGACGAGCCCCGTATTGCCGCCCTGGGGCGTAACGGCGAGGTTCTGCTGAGCGCACGCTTTTAGAACAGCAGCCACGTCTTCAGCGCTGCCGGGCGTTACGACAATCGCCGGTTCGCCATGCCAACGCCCCCGCCATTCCTCCAACATCGGCGCGGCATCGTCCGGACCAAGAACGCCCTTCGGACCAAGAAGCGCGTCAAACCGCTCTGCGAGCGCCGGCGACCAGACCGCGCCATCCGTTAATTTGTCTGTCTGCGTCATTCTTAATCCTTTGAACGCCTTAAGGCGCTGTCACATATCAAAGCAGGCGAAATGCGTCATCGGCGCGAGCCTCGCTCGCCCCGTTTTCTAACCAGTGCGAGGCGCGGCAGCCCGCGCCAGCCGGTCTCTGATCGCCTCGCCAAGACCGTCCGAGGGCACTGGGGCGACCGCAAGACCGGTCAGCCCGTTTTCAGCGCACATCTTATCAAGCGTGTGCAAATGCGCGAAGAGGTTCGCCGCCGCCTCGGTTAAATCGCCTTTAGCACTTAAATTCAAATAAAACCGCGCCTCCGCCGGCGCCGGACCGAATGCGAGATACGCCTCATCGACATGCGGCGCGTCGGCGTCAAGCCGAACACGCGCGCGCGGGGCGTAATGGCTTTCCAACATGCCGGGCGCTTCGATCTTCGGGGCGCTGCGATCAATCGCTTGCGGCGAAACAAGCGCCCCAGCGACGGCTTCAAGCGCAGCGCGCGGCGCGCCGCCCGGCCGCAACAAAACCGCTTTATCGTCATCGACTTTTACAATCGTCGATTCAACGCCGACGCTCGACGGGCCGCCGTCGAGAATAAGAGCGACCCGGTCGGCTAACCCTGC
This sequence comes from Pseudomonadota bacterium, assembly GCA_039814575.1. GTDB lineage: Bacteria > Pseudomonadota > Alphaproteobacteria > Caulobacterales > Parvularculaceae > MED-G105. The sequence goes on along the minus strand of JBCCAY010000003.1, from coordinate 150,078 downwards.
GCGAACATGCGCGGCAGATGTCGGACTAACGGCGCCGGAAGGGTTGGCGCTCGGCGCCGCTAGCGGCGTTCCAGCCGCCGACAACAAAGCCTGAAACACGGGATGGGCGGGCACCCGCACCGCTAAGGTGTCGAGCCCCGCGCTCGCCAATTTCGAAATTCGCGAAGTCGGTTTTCGCCTGAGCACCAAAGTGAGCGGCCCCGGCCAAAAGGCGGCGGCAAATTCAGCGGCCAGCGGCGACATCTCAACTTCAGCGGCGGCAGCGCTCAGCGACGGAAAATGGACGATCAACGGGTTAAATTGCGGCCGGCCCTTCGCCGCGTAAATCGCGGCCAAGGCGTGATCATTGAAGGCGTCCGCCGCAAGGCCATAGACGGTTTCCGTCGGCGCGGCCACGAGCCCGCCCGCACGGATAATCTCGCCCGCGCGCTCAATCTCAGCGGCGAGTTCAGCGCCCATCGACGATAAGCCTTGAACAGACCCCATGGGGGCTCTTTCTGGCGGCGTTTTTGGCGATTTGCTCATGGTTTGCATGATATGGTCGTTTCAGCGCCGCCGATCAAATACCCACGAGACAAACACCGAAGACCCGGATATCAAATCGGATGCGCTGCCGAGCGGCGAACAAGCGGATATCGGCCGATGGATCGCCCTCATATTCAGCTGCGATCCGTTAACGCGCCTGGTATAGACCAAACGCATAAAGGGCCTTGCGACAGGACGGAGCAGGGCGGGGTGAGCAGGACGGGAGAAGCGCGAATGCGCGGAGATGACACAGTAAACGATATGGCCAAGACTGGCGGCGAGGCGGCGGCGAGCCAGCCCGTCACCAGCGCCAAAAAGCCTGTTCAGCGCCCGTCCGCGACAACCGAGCGCGAGTTTTTCGGCACCGACGGCCTGCGCGGCCTGGCGAACGCGGGCGCTTTGACGCCCGACGCCATCCTCAAGCTCGGCGTGGCCGCAGGGCGCGTATTCCGTAACGGCGCGCACCGCCACCGCGTCGTCATCGGCAAAGACACCCGTCTCTCAGGGTATATGATCGAGCCGGCGCTGACCGCCGGGTTCGCCGCCTCGGGCATGGACGTCTTTTTGCTAGGGCCGTTGCCGACGCCGGCGATGGCGATGTTAACGCGGTCTTTACGCGCTGATCTCGGCGTGATGATCTCCGCCTCCCATAATCTGTACCATGATAATGGCGTAAAGTTCTTTGGGCCGGACGGCTACAAACTCTCCGACGCCACGGAACTCGAAATCGAAGCGCTTATGCGCCAACCGATGGACGCCGCCCTGGCGTCCGCCGAAGCCCTTGGACGGGTGAAACGGATCGATGACGCGGGCGCGCGCTACATTGAATTTGCGAAAAGCACCTTTCCGCGGCGCCTCTCGCTCGACGGTTTGCGCGTCGTTATCGATTGCGCGAACGGCGCAGCCTATCGAGTGGCGCCGACGGTGTTGTGGGAGCTTGGCGCAGAGGTGAAAGAAATCGGCGTCGCACCGGACGGTTTCAACATCAATCGAGAGTGTGGCTCAACGGCCACCAATCGCATGCGGGAAGCTGTTCTTGAGTATCGCGCGGACATCGGCATTGCGCTCGACGGCGACGCCGACCGCTGCATCATCGCCGACGAAAAAGGCGCGATTGTCAATGGCGACCAAATTCTAGCTTTGATCGCCCGCTTTTTGAAGAATCGTGGACAATTACGCGGAGACGGCGTCGTCTCAACGGTGATGTCGAATATGGGATTTGAAGATTACTTAAAATCCCTCGATTTAAACGTTGTACGAACGAAAGTCGGCGACCGCTATGTCGTCGAGGCCATGCGCGCCAACGGCATGAATGTCGGCGGCGAGCCATCCGGACACGTCATTTTGAACGATCACGCGACGACCGGCGACGGTCTTGTCACAGCGTTGCAAGTGCTGGCGGTCGTCGCAGGCGAGAAAACAAAAGTCTCCGAAGCGTGCAACAGCTTCAAACCCTACCCGCAGCTCCTCAAAAATGTCCGTTTTTCGGGCGACGCGCCCCTCGAGGCGTCGAGCGTGAAAGACGCCATCTCCAAAGGCGAGAAACGCCTTGAGGGTCAGGGCCGGCTCGTCATTCGCAAATCGGGGACTGAGCCCGTTATCCGCGTTATGGGCGAGGCGCGCGATAGCGACCTCATGCGCGCCGTCGTCGACGATATTTGCGCCGCTGTCACCGCCGCCGCTTAACGGCCGCCGCGCCCAATCGGGATCAACGCCGTTAAGCTGACGATGACGCCAGCCAAGGCGACGCCGAGCGCCGCCGAGGCCAGCATTTGGCTCGGCCAGTGCCCACCCAGCACGATGCGCGCGGAACAGCCGATGGCGATGACGATTATCGCCAAAACACGAACCACTCCCCCAAACGCGCCGCCCCCGCGGCGACCAGCCCACAATAAAACGCCGAAAACAGCGCCAAAGATGAGACCGAAAGTCGAGGGCAAACCGCTCGACGCGCGTTCGCCGGCGACCAGCACGAGATCGGCGCTTGGACGGGGAACAAACACAAGAGTGCGTAACAGTGAAGCCGTCGCCTCCGCCGCCCAATAGGCCAACGGAACGGCGAGCACCGCTCTTATGCCGCCCAGCATGAGGGTCAAAACCGCGACAACGCCGAGAACGCCGTACAGATAAGGTTCCCAGACGAGAGCCGTGACAAACTCCGCAATTGGGCCGACCGCCGCGACACCGCCAGGCGGGGCCGTTTGCAAGAACCGCGTCGCTTCAACATCAAAAACGGTCGGGCCTTGTGCGAGATAAGACGCAGCGCCCACAACAAAAGCGACAACTAGCCATGCAATGATGGATACAATACGAGCCATTCGCTTCCGGCGCCTCCCCAACCCCACAATGTCGCACGCGAACTACTGACTTTCAGAACGACATTGATACCGAATTGCACTGTTGCAACGAATGATCCGGCGATCAAGAGCTGGATTTTAGCGCCGTCTTGTGATCGCCGCCCGTATTAGCCTCACATGTTAGCCTCGACGCCACGTTGCTCCATCAGGGCCGTCTTCAATAACAATGCTGTCGGCTGCTAACTGATCACGGATTTCATCGGCGCGCGCAAAGTTCTTTTCCGCACGGGCCGCAGCCCGCTCCTGCAATAGTTCATCAATCGCCGCATCCGTTAAGCCGTCGGCCGGCACGGACGTTTCAATCGACAACGCGCCTTTGAACCAAGCCTCAGGGTCTTCTTCGAAGACCCCTATGAGGCGGCCAGCCGCGCGCAAGCGCCGAATGGCGTTGAGCCGTGCTGCGCCCTCCATTTGCACAGCGATGTCACGCAGCTCATGTAGGCCGGCGAAAGCGTCAGGCGTGTTCATATCGCTTTCAAGCGCAAGAATAATGCTCTCCGGCGGCTCCACAGGAGCGTCATCGCCGGCGGGAAGTTCCGCAAGCAAACGATAAAACCGATCGAGTTGGCGCTTCGTCTGATCAAGGAGCGATTCGCGCCATTCAAGTGGTTGGCGATAATGGGCGGATAAAAGCGCCCACCGCAACACCTCGCCATGACGTTCCTTAAGAAGGTCGCGCGGCAGTACGATATTGCCGAGGGATTTCGACATCTTCTCCGTCCCCATACGGAGAAATCCGTTATGCACCCAATAGCGCGCCAACGTGTCTTTGCCGGTCGCGGCGCAAGACTGAGCGATTTCATTTTCATGGTGGGGGAAACGCAGATCCTGTCCGCCGCCGTGAATGTCGATCACGTCGCCAAGGTTTTTGCGGATCATGGCCGAGCATTCCAAATGCCACCCCGGACGGCCGCGCCCTTCAACGCCCCAGTTCTCAGGTGTCGCCCAACCCGGTTCATCTTCTTTCGACGGCTTCCACAAAACGAAGTCCGACGGATTTTTCTTGTAGGGCGCCACTTCGACGCGGGCGCCAGCCAGCATTTCCTCTTGGTCCGCGCGCGACAGGCCGCCATAGGCGTCGAATGCTTCAACGGAAAACAGGACATGGTCTTCCGCGGAGTAAGCGACGCCTTTTTCCAACAATGTCGAAATAAGCGACTTCATCTCCACGACATGGTCGGTCGCGTGCGGTTCAACCGTAGGCGGAAGAACGTTAAAGGCCGTCGTCTCCTCGCGATAGATCTTAGTGTATTTTTCCGTAATTGACGAAATCTCTTCGCCGGACTCCCGCGCAGCTTTAATGATCTTATCGTCAATGTCGGTGATGTTACGGGCGTAAACGACATGCTCCGCGCCATACCGGCGCCGCAGTAGGCGGAACAAGAGATCAAAAACCACCGCAGCACGAAAATTGCCAATATGGGCATGGTTATAGACCGTCGGCCCGCACACATAGAGAGTGACGCGAGAGGGATCAGCCGGTTCGAAAACACGGTCTGCGCGGGCCTTGGAATCGTACAGCGTAAGGGACATGTGTTAAGGGTCTTTCGCCTATGGAGTTAGTCTGGAAGGCCTATTAAACAAGGGTTTTCAGGTCAATCAGGCATTTAGCAGTGAATCACGCAATTGGCATTTGTCTTTTGCTGATCTGTCCCCATATAGTAATCGTACAGCGTAGCGTTACGCCCGCGTCTCTCCCTTGAGATCCGCGAATATATGATCGCTTTTAACGATAGGACAGGCCCATGACCGCCATTGCCTACGAAGCCCTCGCGCGCGAGCCCGACTCAGACGCGACCCCCGTTTCCTCCCAACCGACGCGCGCCGAGGCCGAAGCGGCCGTTCGGACGCTGCTTCGCTGGGCTGGCGACGACCCGACACGGGAAGGTCTTGTCGACACCCCGAAACGCGTCGTGAAAGCCTATGAAGAATGGTTCGTCGGCTATGACGAAGATCCAGAAGACATTCTCGCGCGAACCTTCGAAGAAGTCGAAGGCTATGACGACATCGTCCTTCTAAAGAATATTCGCCTGGAGAGCTATTGCGAGCACCATATTGCGCCGATCATTGGCGAAGCGCATGTCGCTTATCTACCGTCGAACCGCGTTGTCGGCATCTCAAAATTGGCGCGTGTCGTCGACGCCTACGCCAAACGCTTGCAAGTGCAAGAAAAGCTGACGGCGCAAATCTCCGACGCCATCGAAAAAACGCTCAATCCGCGCGGCGTGGCTGTATTGATCAGCGCCGAACACCAGTGTATGTCCACGCGCGGCGTCAATAAGCGCGGCGTTGATACGGTGACGACGCGCTTTACTGGCGAGTTTTTGAAAAACCCGGCGTTGGAAGAGCGGTTCTTGCGCCTCATCAAAGTGTAGAAGTCCTATGGCGGCGAACAAATCGATCGACGGCGAGCCTATCGACGAAACTGCAAAGTTTGCGCCGCAATACAACTCTGACGGGTTGATCGCCGCCGTCGCGACAGACGCTGACACCGGTCGGCTTTTGATGCTCGCCTGGATGAACGAAGACGCCCTCGCCCGGACGCTTGAAACGGGCGAGGCGCACTATTGGTCACGGTCCCGCGCTGAGCTTTGGCATAAGGGCGCGACCTCCGGCCATATCCAAACCGTCAAAGAGGTCCGCATCGATTGCGACCAGGACGCGATCGAGCTTGTGGTCTCGCAAGCAGGCGGCGCTTGCCATACTGGTCGGCAGTCGTGTTTTTACCGCGTTGTGCAAGGCGATGGCGATAAGGTGACGCTGTCTTTTAATGAAAGCGCGCCTGACGCGTAAGGCGTCGACGCTTTTTCTAACACTCGTTTTCAACCCATCGAAATCGGGTTCGGCCGCTCTTTAAAGCGCCGGCGGTCAAGCACGTATATCCGTATGGTGAACGCCGCCATCAGCGCATGAAAGGCGAGCACCACGCCGCCAACCACCACGCCCGGCGCCGGTCCGATCGCCATGCGCGCAAACATTTCGCTAAGGCTCGTCGCCGGCGTTGGGTGAATGGCGGCTTTCCCGAAAAAGGCGAGACCCTGGACCAAAAAGATCCACTGATAATTACGCCGCAAGCGCCGACCGAACGCCCGCGCGAAGGAGATATGATGGTCGGGCCGCTCATAGTCGCCGGCAAGCTCCGACTGCCAGGCGCCTGCGTTCTGATAGGGCTCACGCTTCAGTAGCGGCGAATAGAAATGGATCTCCATCCATCGCGCCCGTGCGCGCCAGACATTGAAATAGCGATACCGCCGCGCCTCTAAGAACAAAAAGACGATGATGAGAATGCCCACCAGCAACAGCGGCAAGGGCGAGGCGTTCGGCGTCGAGTAACTTAAAGAGAGAGCGATCCCGAGTGAGACCACCGACCAATTGGTGGTGGCGTCAAGCCGCGTGCGCCAAATCGTCGAACGATAGACCTCGCCGCGATAGAGGTGGGCGAGCGCCCCGATCTCAGCGCCCGTAAACCGCGGATCGCCCGCATCGTCCTGCGACAATCGCTCCCGCGCGGACGCATCAACGCTGCCGCCCCCAGGCGAAGCGGGACTTTCAGCGTCATTTGCGGACGAGGACGCAACAGGATTGGGAGACGATTGGCTCATAAACAAGTTTCAACGAGGGGCGGATTAGCGTAGTTCGTTCCCCGGATCAAAGAATGACAATGGCGGATGCTTTTACACATAACGCATCGGCCTTATCGCAAAACTAAGGACGTCGACCCATGCGCGGCGACGACGCACGCACAAAACCGGCAAGCTACGCCGAGGCGATTAAACTCGCCTGGCCGGCCTCGCTCGCCTCCATGGCGACGCCGCTGTTGGGGCTCGTCGACGTGTGGGCGTTGGCGCGTTCCGATCGACCTCTGGATATCGCCGCGGTGGGGCTCGCAGGCGTCATCTTCTCCCTCGCCTATTGGGCGTTCGGCTTTATCCGGATGAGCGTCGCCGGGCTCGCGGCGCAAGCCCACGGCGCTGGCGATGAGGCCGAAACGCGCACCGCCCTCGCGCGCGGCCTTATCATCGGCGCGAGCCTCGGCACGCTGCTCCTCGTCTTGCAATGGCCCATCGGTTTTTTCGCCTTTCGCGCCTTGGCGATCGGCTCTGCGGCGAGCACGGACACCTTCGCCGCGGCGGAGACCTATTTCGCGATCCGCATCTGGGGGGCGCCCTTCGCCATCGCCACCTACGCTTTGTTCGGCTGGCTGACGGCGCGGGGGCGTACGGACTATTTGATGGCGGCGAGCCTCGGTTTGACGCTCGTCAATATCGTATTGGATTACTGGTTCGTCGTCGGCCTTAATTGGGGCGCGGGCGGCGTCGCAGCCGGCACGCTCGTCGCGGAGATCGTCGGCTTCGTCATCAGCGGCGTCCTCGCTTTGCGGATTATGCAAAGCTCCGGCGGCGTTCGCGCGCACTGGTCAATGGACCGGCTATGGGAACGCCAAGCCCTGTCGCGGACATTATCAGTCAATCTCGACATCTTTATCCGGACGTTTCTTCTCGCGATCTGTTTCTCATGGTTTGTGCAAAGGGGCGGCGCCTTCGGCGACGTGACGCTCGCCGCCAATCAAGCGCTGTTGCAGCTCTTTCTCTTCACCGGCCTCGCCCTCGACGGCACGGCCATCGCCGCAGAGACCCTCGTTGGGCAAGCCCTTGGCGACCCCGATAAAGCACGCGGCAAGACGCGGTTCATCGCCGCCGTCAAAGCGACAAGCGCGCCGGCTTTAATTGCGGCGCTTGTCTTCACCGCTGCCTATGCGCTCGGTGGCGAGACGCTCATTGGGCAGTTAACCCCCGCTGGGCCCATCCGTGACGCAGCGGTGCGGTATTTGCCATGGGTCGCCGCAAGCCCGATCTTGCTATTGGTGGCGTTTCAATTGGACGGGATCTTTATCGGCGCCACCCGGTCGCGGGAGATGCGCAACAGCATGATCGTGTGTGCGTTCGTCCTGTTGCCGAGCTCGGTGTTCCTCGCCGACGCCTTCGGCAATCACGGGCTTTGGCTCGCCTTCTCGCTTTACTTCGTATTGCGCGGCGCAACGCTCGGCGCCTACATGCCGCGCATTCTTCGCAGCCTTGGTTAAGCGATAGCGGATAACCGGATGCTTATTTGAGTTTTGCACCGATGGCCGCCGCGATCGATGAATAGCCGTCAGCTGATAAGAACGCCGGTAGTGCGTCTAGAATGCGCCGGATTAGTCCGGGGCCTTCATAAATCAGCGCCGTATAGAGCTGCACGAGCGACGCGCCGTTGAGGATTTTCTCATAGGCGTCGCGCGCCGACGCGACGCCGCCGACGCCGATCAAGGGCGTTTGATCGCCAAGCGCTTTATAGAACTCGCCAAGCAACGCGGTCGAAGGCGCGAAGAGCGGTCGGCCGGAGAGCCCGCCCGCTTGCTCGCGCGCAGCGCCACGCAGCGTTTCCGGCCGCGTCACCGTCGTGTTAGAGACGATAAGCCCGTCAATGGAAGAAGCGCCGACGCTGGCGACGATATCGGCCTTGTCTTCGTCGGTTAAATCCGGCGCGATCTTTAAGAACACGGGCGCACGGACTTTGAGCCCATCGCGCGCGGCGAGAACGCGGGCCAGCAAATCGTCAAGCGCGGCGCGATCCTGCAGCGCGCGCAGGCCCGGCGTGTTCGGCGATGAAATATTCACCGTATAGAAATCAACAAGCCCCTCAAAAGCGTTGACGCCCGTCACGTAATCTTCCGTACGATCATCGCTATCTTTGTTGGCGCCAAGATTAACCCCAAGAACGCCGCTGCCCGGCCCAGTTTGGTTTTCAAGCCGCGTCTTGCGCCGCTTTAAACGATCAGCGATCACCGGGACGCCGTCATTGTTGAAGCCGTAACGGTTGATGACGGCACGATCTTCTCGCAGCCGAAACACCCTCGGACGCTCATTTCCGGCTTGGGCGCGCGGCGTCGCAGCGCCGACTTCCACAAAGCCGAAGCCGAGCCCCAACATCGCGTCAGGGGCTTCGGCGTTTTTATCGAACCCCGCGGCGAGGCCCAAAGGATTTGGAAACGAAATACCGGCGACATGGGTCGCAAGCCGGGCGTCGGGCGCGCGCGGACGTCGCAACAGTGGCGCAGCGGCGACGAGCGACTTCACCGTCGCGACGTGGGCTGTTTCAGGGGGAAGTAATTGGGCGAGGCGCGCCCCGCCATCAAGAAGACGCTTCATAGGGCACCGTCTACAAAGGCGACGCTCATTTGAAAAGAGTTGCGGCGGCCTTTAGGGCCGCCGCAAATCGTCGTTATCGCTGATTTCTGAAGAAGGCTATTCGGCCGGAGCGAGGCTTGCCGCAGGCGAGGCTGCATCTTTGAACTCAGGACACGATGCTTTCACTTCTTCAAGAGCCGCTCGAAGCGCATCGATCCGCGCCTCGTAACGCGCATCCGCCGGGAGGCAATGATCCGCGTTCAGACCTGCCAACAGGCGTTGAACGTCAGCGTTCATGCCCGTGACATAAACCGTCTTACGGGCCTTGCGCGCGTCACACGCAATGGTCTCCACCGCGCGCGCCGCAGAGAGGTCAATTGACGGCACCCGCGTGAAGTCGAGCACCAGGGCTTGCGCGCCCTCGCTCACCTTATCACGCACCTGGTGGCCGAGATCCGCCGCGGCGCCGAAGCTAAGAGGACCACCGGCGAAATCGAACAGCATGATGCGTTTGCCCGCTTGCTCGAGGATCGCCCTTTCAGCGGGGTCTTGCACGTTCGGCGCAGTGTCGTTCGCCGCCGCCAATTGGATGTCAGCGATCTGTTTCACGAACGCCAAGGCCGCGAGAACGACGCCGACAGCGACGGCGGTGATAAGGTCAACGAAAACCGTCAGACCAAGGACGAGCGCCATCAAGGCCAAGTCCCAACGCGGGCCACGGTGGGCGCGACGGATATAGCTCCAATCGACGATGTCATAGCCGACCTTCACCAGAATGCCAGCGAGGACCGCGTGCGGGATGTTGGAAGCAAGACCGGCGAGCGGCAAGGCGGCGGCGATCAGCACCAAAGAGTGCGTCATGCCGGAGATTCTCGTGGAGCCGCCAGAACGGATATTCACGACCGTCCGCATGGTCGCGCCCGCGCCAGGGATCGCGCCGAAAAGGCCGGCTACCGTGTTGCCGACGCCCTGGCCGATCAGCTCTTGGTTTGATTTGTGGCGCGTGCCGGTCATGTTGTCAGCGACGAGCGACGTCAACAGACTGTCGATGGCGCCGAGGAGCGCGAGAATAATCGCCGCCTCAAGGATGACGCCGGCGGCTTCCGGCGTGAAGTTCGGCACTGTCAGCGTCGGCAGCCCTTGCGGTATTTGGCCGAGCGTCAAATCCGTCGGCAGACCGACGAAAAGGCTCGCCACCGTGCCGATCACCAATGCGGCGAGCGCGCCCGGCACGTATTTGCCAAGGCTCTTCGGCCACATGAAGACGGTCGTCAGCGATAAAAGGCCGACAAAAAGCGCCGGCAAAACAGGGTGCGTGACAGCGCCAGGAATCGCCGCGATCGCCGGGATGGTGCCAGGCTCAGACGGTTCGTGGCCAAACAAGCGCGACACCTGGAGAGCGATAATGATCACGCCGATGCCGCTCATGAAGCCGGAAACGACCGGATAGGGGACCAGCCGGATATATTGTCCGAGCTTCAGCATACCCATTAAAATTTGGAGAATGCCCGCGAGCACGACCGCCGCGAAAACGAGCGCCGGATCGCCGGACAGTGACGCAAAAACGCCTGCAAACACGACGATCATCGGCCCCGTCGGCCCGGAAACTTGCGACCCCGTGCCCCCGAAGAGCGCGGCGAAAAACCCGACAAAAATCGCGCCCCAAAGCCCTGCGATCGGCCCCGCGCCGGACGCCTCGCCAAACGCCAAAGCAAGCGGCAACGCCACGACGCCGGCCGTGAGGCCGCCCATAATGTCGCCGCGCACATTGGAGAAATCGAAAAACGGCGCCGAGGGCGCGCCGCCATTCGAGCCTGAACCCGAATTCGCGTTAGCTGTGGTCATTGGGGTCTCTCTTTCCTTTGTTAGAGCCGATCTGACGCGCCAGCAGTCAAACGAACGCGGCTCCGAATACAGGACCTCTCCCTAAGAAGCCCTAGTTTTATCCTCCCCTCGCCAGCGGGAGAATGATGCGGCGCCCTCAACAGCAACACCGCGACAATGGTCGCGTGCCGCTCGCCTCTACACGCTAAGCGTGCATCACCGGCGATAGACGCCTTACTCAAGAGGCTGCAAACGCACGCCTCCCTGCTACACTTTTACGCACCCGTCGCACCTTTGGAGCTGTCCGAATCAGATTTTTCGCCAGCCCAAAGTCGTTTTGCGTCGGTAATGCTGGAGCGCGAAATCTCGCCAATGCGCCCTTCCACGAAGTCAACGCCCGAGACGATCCAGGCGGCGAGCTCCGGCTGGCTGAGGCGATAGACATGCCGCCGGCCCTCGCGGCGTTCGTCCACCAAACGGTGGGCGCGCAAGAGGCTTAAATGTTGGGAAACGCGCGCGCCCGGCAGCTCAAGCGCCGCCGCGAGCGAATTCACGTCCATCTCACTGGCCCGCAGCTCTTCGACCAAGCGAATGCGATCCGGGTGGGCGATGACCTTGAGGATGTCGGCCAGTTCTTTAGCGATGACCTGCCGGTTCGGCATGGGCGCTCCCGCGTCGGTTGTTCTCGACATTAATATCTTCGAATCTTCTTACTTGCAAGACTTTGCATATTTAAATATTTAAGGATTGGAACCATGGGCGTGTTTTCAAAGGGAAAAGCCCTTCGATAAAAATACTGTTTCTTATCCGAAATATTAATCGTCCTAGTGACGAAGATCTGACCATTGCGGGAAACAAGCGTTCGAACCCGCAAAAAGGCGCCATCAGAGCTGCGCCAGACAAGCGCTGCGCCCTCAGCATCTTTCGCCTGTTTAATGCGCCGAGCCTGGACAGAACGTCCGCGCTAGTCCTAGCTTTTAGAAACCAAACAGAAATCTGGGCTGGCGCATTTCAATGGGGAGAATCACCATGAAAAAAACCAAACACACCACCATCCGCAGCGCTTACGGCAAGCGCCTGCAAACAATTTCCATCGCGGCGCTCAGCGCCAGTTTAATGGCCGGGCACGCCGCGGCCGCCGACGTGCATTGGCGGGTCGAAGTCACCGGCTCAGAAAACGGCAAACCGATTTCTGAAATCACCGATATCTGGGCGAACGGCGACAATATTCGCATGAGCATACCTGGCGACGGCGATGCGCTTTTCCTCGGTGCGGAAAACAAGATGGTCATGATCGACCACCAAGAAAAACAATACATGGTCATGGACGCGACCAAGGTCGCGGCGGGCGTCAACGCGGTTAAGTCCGAAATGGACGCCACCATGGCCGCAATGCTCGACGGCATGGACGAGAACACACGGGCGATGGTGACCGCCGCCATGCAAAACGGCATGGTCCCCGGTGGAATGCCTGCGGGAGCCATGCCTAATGGGCTTCCCGGAGGCATGGGAATCGCGGCGGGGCCGATCGGCGCCCCCACCTATGACGTTGCGAAGTCAGACGCTTCTTACAAAGTCCTCGGCGCAACCGCCGTCGCTTATGACGTCAAAGAAAACGGCTCCAAAACCAGCGAAATCTGGGCCGCCAACGTCAAAGACGTGAAAGGCGGCGCAATCGTCCGGGATCGAATGAAAGACATGATGGGCTATATGGAAACGGCCATGGGCGATTTCGCACCGCTGAGCGGCGGCCCGTTTCAGTTCATCGAGGACATCGATAATCGCGTCCCCGTCGGCAGCGTAGAGATAGAGCCGGACGGCGGCGAATCCCGCGCCAAACTTATCTTGGCGGAAGAAAAAGCCGCCCCGGCAGGCACTTGGTCGGCGCCGGCGGAATACAAATTAATGGAAACGCCGTTTTAACCGCGTCGCCGCCCATCCCGATAAAATTAAAAGAACAGCGCCGCTTCGTCGGCGCTGTTTTGCATGGGTCGCATGTCGCCTAAACAAGTCGCCGGCTTAAACGCCTTCGATTGTCATGTGCCGGGCGCGCGCGGCGTGTTCGATCGCCGTCGCGCCGCTGTCAGGCACTTTCAGTGCGTTGCGGACAAGCTCCAAAACCCGAATTTCAGTCATGTCCAAACGCTCATCGGCCGTAACGACATCGACCACCGCCGCGTAGGCTGTCTCGGCGAGATAATCCGGCAAAACCGTCGCCGCGGAGGCGAGCACTTTGTGCAAGCCGTCTTCTGACGACATCAGCGCGCCGCAGGCTTCCGCGGTTTGCACCAGCTCTTGTTCGTCGGCGTCGGAGAACAGAGGAAACGACCGCACGACCCGCCCGATCGTCCGCAGTTCCGTGTCAGTGATGCCGCCGTCCGATGCGGACGCCATCACCATCAAATAAATGATCGCTTCTTGGGGCGATAACGCGGCGACGCCTTCGGCGGGCATGGGCGGTTCCTTTCCAACGGAGAGAGACGGCGGCGCGAAAGCCCTCGCGCACGGCCGGAAGCTAGACGCGGCGCCGCCAATAAACAATGGCTCGAAGACAACGACGCAGGGAAATAATCGCAAGGCCGCGCCCGACGCCGTGATCGAGCCTTGTCATCAAAGCGCTACGAGCGCTATCACCAGCGCCTGCGCGCGAAGGAACCAATTTGATCAGTTTCCCTTGCGCCGTCCGCCATCAGACTGTCGAAAGCACACCCCGCCATGTCCAGCACCGCCACCCAAACGGCTTTTTCTGAAGACGTCCTCGCCGCCGCCAAATCCTGGCCGTTCGCCGAGGCGCGCAGCCTTATCAAGCGCCTGAAAAAGACCGACGGCAAATCGACGGCCGAAGATAAACCGGTGGTGTTCGAAACCGGCTACGGCCCGTCGGGTCCGCCCCATATCGGCACGTTCGGCGAAGTGGTGCGCACGACCATGGTGCGCCGCGCGTTTGAGGCCCTCACCGGCCGACCGACGGAACTTATCTGTTTTTCCGACGACATGGACGGCATGCGCAAAGTGCCGCCGCATTTGCCGAACGGCGATTTGCTCGAACCGCACTTGCAAAAACCGCTCACCGACGTGCCGAACCCGTTCGGCACGGAACACCCGAGCTTCGCGCATCACAACAATGCGGCGTTGCGGGCGTTCCTCGATCAGTTCGGCTTTCAATACGATTTTTATTCGGCGACGGAGTGTTATCGCTCTGGCCGGTTCGACGCCACATTGATCCGTATGCTGGAACGCTATGAGCAGGTGATGGAGATCATCCTGCCGACCCTCGGAGAAGAGCGACGCGCCACTTACTCGCCAATCCTGCCGATCTCGCCCAAAACAGGCCGCGTCCTCTATGTGCCCATGTTGGAGATCGACGCCGGCAAAGGCGAGATTGTCTTCGAAGACGAAGACGGCGAGAAAATCCGCACGAGCGTCACCGGCGGCGCGACGAAACTGCAATGGAAAGCCGACTGGGCCGGGCGCTGGTTCGCCCTCGGCGTCGACTATGAAATGTCCGGCGAGGACTTAACGGAATCAGTGCGTCTTTCCTCGCGCATCGTCCGCGCCCTTGGCGGCGAGCCCCCCGCCGGTTTCAATTACCAACTCTTCCTCGATGAAGAAGGCAAAAAGATCTCCAAAACCAAAGGCAACGGGATCGCCATCGAAGAATGGCTGCAATACGCCTCCCCTGAGAGCTTGGCGCTCTTCATGTTCCAAAATCCGAAAGCGGCGAAGAAGCTCTACTTCGACATTATCCCTAAAACCGCCGACGAGTATTGGGCGCACATCGCCAAACACGCCGATCAAGAAGGCGGCAAAGCGCTCGATAACCCCGCCTGGCATATCCATGAGGGCGCGCCGCCGGCGAAAGGCCCGCCGGTGAGCTATGGCATGTTGCTCACCATCGTCTCGGCGGTCGGCGACGCAAACCCCGATCTCATCAAAGGGTTCGTCAAAAAATATCGCCCGGACGCGAATGCAGAAGAACTGGCGCCGCTTGACGCGATGATCGAGCACGCCGGCGCCTATTTCGATCGGTTCGTGGCGCCGAAGAAGCAATATCGTCCGCCAACGGACCAAGAACGCAGCGCGCTCCAGCAGCTATCTGACGAATTAAAAGCGCTCGGCGAAGACGCTGATGAAGACGCCTACCAAACGGCGGTCTTCAATGCCGGCAAAGCGCAGAACTATGAGAACATTCGTCAATGGTTCACCGGGCTCTATGAGGTGGTGTTCGGACAATCCGAAGGCCCACGCATGGGGCCGTTCACAAAGATCTATGGCGCCGGCGCCACGGCTCAATTGATTGACGACGCGCTGGCTCGGAGCTGATAGGGTATCACGGGCGCCGCGGTTCGCGGTGACGTGAACGTTTGCAGCCCTAACACCGTTCGTCGGCGTTTTACGCGTTCTGGACGCGCTCACCTTTGGGCGCAGATAGGATTTGACGAACAACGACTTCGAACCGATCGATATCAATCGGTTTCGAGATAAAAGCCGTCGCGCCGATATTAAGGTAGTGGTCCCGCTGCTCTTTTAAGGCGTTCGACGTCACCACAATGATGGGCACATCGGCATAGGCGGCGTTGGCGTTGCGAATCTTTTCAATCGCTTCATCGCCGGCCATAACCGGCATATCGATATCCATCAGCACCAAGTCGAATTTCTTATCCTGGATTTCCGCCAACGCCTCCTGGCCGTTCTCCACCACGGTCAAGTCGATTGTCGACCAAAATTTCAACAAAGAAGCGACGACGAACTGGCTCTCCTCATTGTCTTCGGCCAAGAGTACCGAGTAATGCGCTTCCTCCGACCATGTCGTGGGTCGTTCGTTTTCGGATGAAACGACGGTCTGTTCTTCGGCAGCATTAGGTTCCAATGCATCCTCTAAGGCGGGAACAGCGCTGCTCGGTAAGCGAATCCAAAAGGTCGCGCCGTCGCCGGGCGCGCTGTCGACGCCGATCTCACCGCCCATCAGGTCGATGAACTCTTTCGAAATCGCCAGCCCCAAGCCCGTTCCGCCTTTCTTACGCGTCGGCGCCGCATCCGCTTGGCCGAAGCGTTCAAAAATGACGCCTTGTTGATCAAGCGCAATACCAGGCCCGTCGTCAGACACGGAGAAGCGAAGTCCGCCGCTCGGGTCCAAAGCTTCAGCGCCGATCACAATGCTGCCATGGTCGGAAAACTTGATCGCGTTGCCCACCAGATTAATGAGCACTTGTTGAAGGCGTGCTTGATCGCCGGAATAACGCCGTCGAACCGCGTCGTCGACATCAAGGACGATAGAAATTTTCTTCGCCGCGGCAGCGCCGAGAACCGCGTCTTTCACACACTCGACGAGTTCGTCCGGATAGAAAGCGTCATTGTGCAATTCCATCAATCCTGACTCGATCTTCGCAATATCAAGCACATCGTTGATGACGGCGAGCAAAGCCCGGCCGGACGTCAGAACCGTTTTCGTGTAAGAACGCTGCTGATCATTAAGCTCTGTACGCGACAGAAGCTGCGCCATGCCGAGAACAGCGTTGAGGGGCGTTCGAATTTCATGACTCATATTCGCGAGGAAGTCGGTTTTCAACTGGCTCGCTTTTTGCACTTTTTCCAGCGCTTCAGCCGTCTCGAGCCGCGCGGCTTGAATCTCACTAAAGGACCGCGCCACCACTTTTTGAAGCGGCAGGAAAATAAAGATCGCCTCAAGGATTAGTGCACCAATCATTGCGATATACGCAAACTCGCCAATGCTTGCGAGCCGTTCCACTCGGGCGTCGGCGTCCGCTTCAAAGGCTTGCACCGCGTCATCGAGCAAGGGCAGCAACATATGCGGGCCGAGCGCAGCGATTTCGCCGTTAATGCGCCGCGCCGCATCGGCGTTCGTGCTGACATCGACGGCGAGGAGCGAAACGCCCAGCGTCACATATTTCCGGCTAAGGGCGTCAACGCCGTCAGCCGGCCCAAAATAAACGCTGTTTAAGCGCGGCGACACCGCGCTGATAAGCGCGCCCGGGGCTGCCGGATCGGTTAATCTGTTATGGGAGGTTTCGAAAAGAATGAGGCTTTCAGAAAGAAACGTGCGCGCCGTCGCCCGCTCGCCAGGCTCCTCAGCGGCCGCGTAGGCGTTGGCGAACAAAGCGATACGTTGGCTCAACATGCGTTGACGCCCGCTGACGTCAATCGCCGCGCTGCTGCTCTTCAAAGACGCTAATTGCAGCTTCGACGTGAGGAATTCCGTCGTCGCCATCAACGCGACAATTACGAGCGCGATGCCGTAAAAGCGCCACAAACGCTTGGGGTTAAAACTTTCTTGCATGGCCGGCCCCTTAATACTGGGTGAAGCGCGCGCTCCGCCTCGTGCACTACAACCATCCAACAACCTATGCGCGTTTGATAAAAAGGGGCTTAACAATGCTCCCGCCAATGCTCCGACGGCTCTTTACGATTTGTTGAGAACGCAAAAGGGACAGAGGCTGAAAGACAAGCCCCCCCCGCGCGACCTGTTACGGCTTCGATAAATATATCGAATACTGATCGGTCAGCCACGCTTTCACGGCGTCGTCATCGGTCAATGCAATCGCCTTTGAAAGCGCCGCCATCGCCCCAGGTTTATCGCCAGTCATAGCGAGAAAATGAACCCGCGCGCCCAATAGGGTTGATAGGCTGCAATGCGCGCGGTCGGCAACGCGTCTAGGAGATCGAGCCCCGTTTGCGGGCCTTTGTGCGCCCCATAGGCGGCGGCGCGCGCGACGCCGGCGCCGATCGTCGGCGATTGTTCAACAAGAACATCATACAAGCGCAGCAAGGGCGCCCCCAAAGGAGCGACCGCCGCGCCGGTCTGTGTATTTAGAACAGATTGAACGTATAGGGATTGTATCGCCGCTTCGGTTTGAAACCGACCAAAGCTCTCTAGCGCTGCAGCGCTTCGTAGCAATGCTTCAGCTTCAGACAATTGGTCCGCATCCCACGCCTTCGGGTCTTGCTCGAAAAGCGGCCGATAGGCGCCTTGCGCCGTTCGACGCGCGCCGGCGCGCGCCTCACTATAAAGCATCAACGACAACAGCCCCTTCGGCTCAGCGGCGTCGGGGGCGAGAGAGAGCACCAATCGCGCGAGATAAACGGCTTCGTGCGCCAGGGGGACGTCTGTCGCGCCCGCGCCCGGCACGGCGTCGGACGCCAACGTATAGGCGGCGTAGATCGCCGCCAGAACGTCGTCGAGCCGGTCAGCGAAATGGGCCGGGTCTGGTGTTTCAAAGCCAATCTGCGCATCGCGGATCTTTTTCTTCGCCCGCACCAAGCGTTGCGACAGCGTCGCCGGCTTCACCAAAAACGCCGCCGCAATTCTCGCCGCGTCCAGGCCGAGAACACATTGCAACATCAGGGGCGTTCGCACCGTCTCGGCGATCGCCGGGTGAGCGCAAATGAATAAGAGCTTCAAGCGTTCGTCCGGAAACGTTGAGGCCGGACGGTCTCGCACCGCCCCATAGAGGAGGTCGATGGTCGTCCGCGCTGCCGCCTGAACGGCGCGATGACGCTCGCCGCGCCCGGCGACGCGCCGCGCCGCGGTCAACATCCATGCCTCGGGCCGATCGGGCACGCCGGTTTTTGGCCACACCCGCAAGGCTGCGGCGAAGGCGTCCGCAAGGGCGTCTTCCGCCGCAGCAATGTCCCGCGTGCGCCGCACGACAAGCGAGAGGAGACGCCCGTAAGAGCCCCGCGCGACGCGTTCCGCGGCGGCCGCCGCCTCAACGGTTGCGCCTCGCTGCGTCACGCCCTCAGCCGCCGTTTTGCGCCGGCGGCGGCAGAACGGGACGCACCTCGACACTGCCATAGGCGGCCGACGGAGATTGCGCCGCCCAGTCGAGCGCCGCATCCAAATCGTCAACCTCTATAACGAAATAGCCGCCGAGTTGCTCTTTAACCGTCGCATACGGACCGTCTTGAACCGCGCGCTCGCCATCGCGCACGCGGACCGTCGTCGCCGTCTCGGGTGGGTGGAGGCCGTCGCCGTTCACAATGACGCCCGCAGCCGACAAAGCGCCAATATACGCCGTCCAGGCGCCCCAATACGCCTCCGCATGGGCCGGGTCGTCGCGTTTTGCGAACATCTCCGCCGGTTCGGCGAACATCAACATGTATTGCATCCTTCGTCTCCGTTTCTTTGGGAGGCCGCGCGCTTTAAAGTGCAGGACAACGCCGCAACGAAGCGCCAAAAGTATAGCGAAAAGGGTGCCCTCTCCAGGCTCCTGGCTTCTGGCTAAAGCCTCCAATCACCAGCGAACGCCGATCGTCCGCTTAACTAAATGAGCCCCCACCAACGCTGATTTCGACACAAGGCGAGATTTTTTTTCAGCGGCGCACGACAAACGCCTTCGCCAGCGGACAGCCGCCTTGGCCCCAGCGCCAGGTTTCGTTAGGCTCGCCCCTTCGGCAATAAAAGGACTTTGCGCCCCTCGTGTCTTTCTCAAATCGAATCGCCCCGCTCTGCGCCCTGTTTCTCGGTGTTTCGCTTCTTTCAGGCTGCGGCGGCGCGCCCAACGCGGGCGCGGCCTCAACGACAAATGCGCCCAACAAACCATGGAGCCTTGTCAGCGCCGAGTCGCGCATCGCATTCGCCTCAATCAAAGCCGATGCGGTCGGCGAAACGCACAGTTTCCAAACCGTCGCCGGCGGCGTCGAGGCAGATGGGACCGCGACGCTAACGATCGATCTCGCCAGCGTCGAAACCAATATCGATATCCGCAATGAGCGGATGCGCGCCATGCTGTTTGAGGTCGCGGATCACCCGACCGCAACGCTGACGACGGATATCGACCTCAGCGCCCTTGAGGGGCTCGCTGTCGGCGAACGCCAAACCATTGAGGCAGACCTCAATCTCTCTTTGCACGGATTAGAAGCGCCGCTCCTCGCGGATTTGACGGTGACGCGCCTGGCGCCGGCGCGCGTCCTTGTGGAGACGACTGCGCCTGTCTTCATCGCCGTTGAGGATTTCGACCTCGCTGAGGGGCTCGAACAATTGCGCGAGGTCGCCGGTTTGCCGAGCATTACGCCGATCTCGCCGGTCACCGCGGCGTTGGTGTTTGAGCAGTAAGCGGAAAACCTAAAAGCACGCTGACGTGTCGGCGCTGAACGATCAGATCGTCTCAGACGCTCAAAATCACCGCTTTTGAGCGTTTGTTTCGTCCCATGTGGACGCGTAGCGCGCTAATTTGGCTTCTTCATCGTCGCCATTTGCACGGCATGGCCCGCGCCATTCGGAATGACATTAAACGTCGCGAGGCGATCGTTTTTCTCAAACCCAAGCTGGCGCATCATCGCTGCGGCTTGCCGGCCTTCTTTTTCCGTCCAACCGTTCGCTTCCATGCCGCTGCGCACGGCAGCGACGATGCCGTCCGCGCTGTCGTCGCTGAGCGCTTGCAGGGAATAGCCCTCGCCCACCGGCGCTGTCATCATCACATTCCAAGACGCCGGGATAGGAATGTCCTTAGGGAAACCATCCGGCAGCGCGATATCCGAGCCGACCGTCGTCGCGCCGTTTTTCAGGGTGACGCTTTTCACCTCGCCGTCATCGTCAAGGGTCACGTCCGCATCGACGCCGTATTTCGCCGCTTCCCGTTCGATTTTGGCTTCCCGCTCCGCCGTGCTGCCGCCGTCGCACGCCGCTAACAGTCCCGCCGCGATGAACGCTACGCCTAATCGTTCTATACGTTTCATGGTTTCGTCTCCCCATTGATCTAAATCAGTGATCTAAATCAGTGATTTTTATCGCATGTTCGTGCCGACGGAACAGCGTCGTTTCTGAGTGAGTCATCACTACAGCGGTTAGCCCGGCCGTGCTAGACTGCCGACTGCGTCAGAAATCAAAAAGGTCAGCGTTATGAAATCGGCCATCGCGTTACTTATCAGTCTCAGCGTCTTCGCAGCGAGCGCAGATGCGTCGCCCCTTCCTAGCCAAGTGAAATCAGCGGCTTTTCTGCACGTCGTCGCCAAGCGCGGGCTAGAATGCGAGCGGCTTCGCCCTTGGCAAGCGACCGCCATTAAAGCCCTCGCCCACAAAGATATGGAACGATGGTCCGCTGAGCGACGCGCCGCTTTGCAACCGGAAATTGACCGCCTTGACGGCGAAACGGACTGTGACACCGAGGCGATCAAAGTGTGGATCGACGCCGCAGAACGCGGGTTTGAAAGCGAAATGCTGCCGCCTTACCTGGTCGTCTATCGCGCGATGGCGCAGCGCGCGACGCCGCCCAAAGCCTTCTCCGCCGTCGCCTTGCGTACAGATTATACCGCAGCGATCGCCGCCATTGACGCAAAGCTCGCCGCACTCGAAGCGGCGGGTGTAAAGCCGGAAGGCGGCAAGCCCTGGCCGGAGTATATTGCGCGTACAGAGCGCTTCGCAGAAGAATTCGCCAATGCGCTTGCAGAACCCGCCGCCAATGCAAGCGCCGAGGGAAACAATGCCGCTAAGACACCGCCGGATCTCGCCGCTTCTTATCTGGCGCAGTCAGCGCTAGTGGTTGAACAATGGTTAGCGGACACAGAATAAACGCGAGCGAGCCGCCCTATGACCTTCATGCAACGCCTTTTTTTCTGCGTCTGCCTAGCCGTCTGGTTTGCGTCGCCGGCGAGCGTCGCCGCGCCGCCTTGCACGCCTAGCGCCGCGACCGAGGCCGTACGAATCGTCGGCGTCGGCCCTGACGGCGCTCTCAGCGATTATGAAAAACCCTATGTCGCGGGCGCACGCGATTTCTATCAAGAGCTCGACAATGGTTGGGTGTTCGCGCTGATGCGCGCAGAAAACGGCTGGTCCATTCGTCTTTATGAGAACAATCAGATCGGCGACGCCCGTGACTTAACGGCGATGACGCCGCCGCTGCGCGGCGCGCCGAACCCGCGCGACATTTTCGGGTGGCACTTTCGAAACGCCGCGAACACAGGACCGAATGAAGGCGACGTCAACGCGCCGCAAGCCTTAAGGACATTTATCATCTCCCCCTCCCTCGCCGGAACAGGCGGGTATAAGCCGCCCGTCAGCGGGGGTGCGCCGGCGCCCAATGACGGTATGGGCTGGTTAGAGATTCTGGATTATGGCCTCGCAGGGCTAGAACCAGGCCAACGGGCACGGATGAATTATCTTGAGTTCAACGCATGTCTCGCCTGGCCGCGCTCTGACGCGGAACGCGACTGGCTCAAGGACCGCGAAAGCCTCGTCTTCACCGATGAAGACAAAGAGATGTTCGGCGCCTGCGGACTTGACCTAAACGCTTTCGAACTCAACGCCGCCTTTGCGCCGCGCACCCTTGGCGGCGATATCGACGGCGACGGCGCGCTCGACCAAATCGCGCAAATCAATCGCCGTACTGACAATAAACGCGGCCTGGCGCTCTGTCGCGCAGGCGAACGACTCAGCCTTATCGGCATTGACGACGCGCTCGGCGATGCCGTCGCGCCTCGTTTCGTAGACCAGCTAGAAGCTTGGCATTGGATTGAGAAAGACCGCCCGGCGCCCGCACATTTAAAAGGCTTCGAGTTGCCGGCGGGCGATGGCGACATTCTGATCCTTGAACGGATAGAAAAACAGGCGGTCGCCGTATATTGGCGAGACGGCGCGCTCAATACGAAATCGATCTATGGCGTCGTCGAGCCTTAAAGGTGCGTCGCTAACACCGCGCCAGCCAGATAAAGCGAGCCGCAAATCAAAAACCGCGCGGGGCCTTGCACGGCGCGGCGCGCAAGCGTCGCCGCCTCTTCCGGTGAACCGCCAGGATTGGCGTTAAGGCCGGCGGCGAGCGCCGCATCAGCGACCTCAGCGGGCGATAAAGCGTAAGGGTTATCGGAAATCGTCGCAATAACGCCACGCGCGAGCCCCGCGAAAGGCGCGAAAAACCCGGCGGCGTCTTTGTTGTTTTGCATACCGGCGATCAAGACCAAGGGCTTGGGATCTTTTTCTTCCAAAACGCCGAGCGCTGCGGCAAGAATTTCCGCCGCATGGGGATTATGACCGCCATCGAGCCACACCTCAGACTCCGGATCGTCGCCGCGCAGTATTTGAACGAGAGGGCCTGATTGCAAAGGCTGAAGCCGCGCCGGCCATTTCGCATTTTCAATGCCGGCGGAAAGCGCCGCGTCGTCGATCGACAGCCCTGCAGCGCGCGTTGCAGCGACAGCGAGCGCCGCGTTCTGCATCTGATGGGCGCCGATTAATCGCGGCGGCGATAAATCGCACAAGCCCAGCTCATCTTGATAAATCAGCCGGCCATTTTCCGGCCAACTCGTCCAGGCCGCGCCATGAATGAAAGGGCGCGCGCCGACGCTTGCGGCCTTTGTTTCGAGCACCGCCATTGCATCGGGGCTTTGCACGCCGACGACCGCCGCCGCATTCGGCTTAAAGATGCCGGCTTTTTCCCCGGCGATTTCGGAAATCGTCTCCCCAAGGAATTTTTGGTGATCAAGGTCAACCGGCGTGATGACGCTCGCCAAGGGGGCGTCGATTACATTGGTGGCGTCAAGGCGACCGCCAAGCCCGGTCTCCAACAACAGAAAATCCGCCGGCGTTTCTGAGAACGCGAGAAACGCCGCGCAGGTGATGGTTTCGAAGAACGTCAACGCGTCCGGGCCGGCGGCGGCGTCGACCCGCCGCAAGACATCGATAAATGTCGCGTCATCGATTTCGGCGCCGGCGAGCACAATACGCTCATTATACCGAACAAGGTGCGGTGAGACGAAGACGTGCGCCCGCGCGCCCGACGCTTCGAGAATGGCTTTCAGGAAAGCAATCGTAGAGCCCTTGCCATTTGTGCCCGCCACATGAAAAACCGGCGGCAGAGACAGATGGGGATCGCCCAGTCGCCCAAGGATCTCGCGGACGCGATCAAGTCCGAGATCGATCAACGCCGGGCGGCGCTCCGCGATCTCATCCAAATAGGCGTCGAGCGGCGATTTTTCAGGCTGGGTTTGAAACGACATTAGAGCGGTCCGGAAAGCAATGGGCCGCAATGCAGCAGACCAAGAAGCGGCGGGCGTTCAATCATATTGTTGGCGCGCCCTCGAAAAAATCCAAGGCGCACATTGTTTGAGGGCGGAGCATCGCAACCCTTCGGCGAGGCGTTTCCCTTTCGCCGAGCGGAAGCCGCCTCACTCGGCCGCTTTATCAAGCGCCCCTTGGGGTTCCGCCGGATCATTCGCTGGCGCAGCGGCGCTCAGCGTTGCGGCGTCGGCCTCCGCGCTAGCATCAGCGGCAACCGCAGCGCCGTTTTTCGTAAAGACGCGAACAAGGCTGGCAATCGTTTCACGCAATTTATGGCGATGGACAACGCAGTCCACCATGCCTTTGTCCAACAGAAATTCAGACCGCTGAAACCCTTCGGGCAGTTTCTCGCGAATTGTCTGCTCGATCACCCGCGGACCGGCGAAGCCGATAAGCGCGCCAGGTTCGGCCAAATGCACGTCCCCCAGCATCGCAAAAGACGCCGTCACGCCGCCTGTCGTCGGGTGGGTGAGCACGACGATAAAGGGCAAATGCGCTTCGCGCATCATTTGCACAGCGATGGTCGTGCGCGGCATTTGCATGAGAGAGAGAATGCCCTCTTGCATGCGCGCCCCGCCGGACTGCGTGAAGGCGACGAGCGCCGCTTTACGCTCGACCGCTTCGCTCGCCGCCGTTAAGAACGCCTCGCCAAGGGCCATGCCCATGGACCCGCCCATAAAGGCGAAATTCTGACACGCCGCCACCACGGGCAAACCGTCAACGGCCCCGGCGGCGACACGCATGGCGTCTTCTTGGCCGGTTTTGCGCCGCGCGTCGCGCAAACGATCCGTATACTTACGCTCATCACGAAACTTCAGAGGATCGGCGACAGGCTCTGGCGAGTCGATATCCACATACTTGCCGTCATCAAAGAAGGCGTGCAAACGCTCCTCGGTGGTGACCGCCATGTGATAGCCGCACGAGGGGCAAACATGCTGCATGTTTTCCGCGTCGCGATGGAAGATCATCTCGCCGCAGCCCTTGCACTTCACCCAAAGGGAGTCAGCGCCGTCTTCTTCGTCGGCGCGTTTGAAGATGTTCTTGATCCCCGGCGGCGTGATGTTCGACAGCCAACTCATGGGCGTTGCGCTCCTCTAACCAGCGGGGACCACAGCCCCGCCCACTCATAAACCCAGCTCTGCAAATCTAGTTCGGCTGTGTCTCTATACGTCGTCTCTATATCAGCGTCAGACGCCGTCTCGGGCGCCGCGTACGGCCGCAGCGAGCGTTTGAGCATACTCAATAACAGCCGCAACTCTTTCTTTCCGACTAATAGTGGCTTTCCTACTAATATCGGTAGCGTCGCCGGCGGCCTCAAGGCCGTCAGCGCGCTTTTCAGGCGATCCTGACGCAAGCCGGTCGACAAGCGCCGATCCAACCACGACGGCGTCGGCGCAGCGCGCGGTTTCAGCGGCTTGCTCGGGCGTTTTGATTCCGAAACCAACCCCGACAGGTATACCGGTTCGGGTCTTCACCCGCGCAACCGCGGCCGCTACGGCGTCGCTCGCCGCACTGCCAGCGCCAGTGACGCCAGCGACCGAAACGTAATAAAGGAACCCCGACGCGCCTTCGATAATCGTCGAGAGACGATTTTCGTCGCTTGTGGGCGTCGCCAATCGTATGACATCGAGCCCTGTGCCGTTCGCAGCGGCGCGTAAGGCCGCATCCTCCTCCGGCGGCGCATCAACGACAATCAACCCGTCAACGCCGGCGGCGGCGGCGTCAGCGGCGAACCGCTCCAGGCCATACTGCTCGATAGGGTTCAAATACCCCATTAAGACGAGCGGGGTCTCATTATTTCCCTTTCGAAAGGATTTCGCCATCGCCAGCGTTTTGGCGAGCGTTTGCCCTGCTTTCAAGGCGCGACGTCCCGCCGCTTGGATCGACGGCCCATCCGCCATGGGATCGGAGAACGCAACGCCAAGCTCAATGATATCCGCGCCCGCGGCCGGCAAGGCGTTCAAGACCTCCAGCGAGGTCTCGCCGTCCGGATCGCCGGCCATAATGAAGGGAATGAACGCAGCTCGGCCTTCAGCCCGCAACTTTTCAAATACGCCGTTGATGCGCGACATGCGCTCGCCTCTCGGTCAAAGTTAGATCCGTCTTTCGGAGCGCCTCGCCTTAAGCGATCGCGCGGCGATTGACAAATTCTCTCTGGTTCTAAGCCGTCTTGTCGGTTTTTCGCCGGCGCCGCGCCAAACTTCAAACATCATATCAGCGCTACCGCATCGACGGGCCAGACAATCGCCAGGCGATGAGCGCAATCCAAACGGCGGCGAAACGCCAGATTTGCCAGACGCTCCACTCTGTCATCGCCGTCACCAAAAGCGAGGCGGCGATCGCGCAGATCACGCCGGCGCCGCCGCCAGCCACCGCTCCACGAGCCCCGAGATAAGCGGCGATGATAAGCCCGCTTAAGCCCAAAGCGCCGATGACGCCGAGATCCAGCCAAACATGGAGAAAGAGATTGTGGGGATGCAGCGGCATGGTGTTCAGTTTAACGCCGTTGATCGTCACCATCTCCATCGCATCGGTTAAAGAACGCGAATACCCAACCCCGCCGCCAAAGGGGTGCGTGAGAATTTCCGCGCCCGCGCGATCCCAAATGTGAATGCGCTGCACCCAGGAGTCCGGCAAATCCTGCGCCCAAACGAGCACCGTGTCCGTCGGCATGAGGATCGCAACGAGCGGTGTCAGCCAGACGAGCGCAACGGCCCCAGCGAAGAGGAGCGCAACGCCACGCGCCTTAAACAAGAACCCCCAAACAAGGCCCACCGCGCCGGTGCCGAGCATCACCGCATTGGTGACAATCGTGAACCGCACTGCCGGAATGGCGGCCAGGACGATTAACGCCAAGCCGATCAGTGGGCGACGCAATTGCATGTGAAAAATGCGCCGCGCCGGCCAAACCAACAACACCAACAGCAAAGAGCCGCGCCCGAGGGAGATAATGTCGCGACTGATGTGCTGATCGGGCGGCAAGAAACGCCGGATGCCGGCGTTCGTGGCCGCTTCAAAGAGTAATAAAGCAAGCATGGCGAGGCTCGCCCACGCCATGCCGGCCGCCGCCCGCGCCCGCGCAGCCGGTGAGAGGTAGCTGACGGCGTGATACGCGAACGGCGCCAGCGCGAAACATAGGCTAAGCCGCAAACCCCAATCAGCGCGTTGCGGCAAAGGCGACCACAAGGCGCTTAACACCGTATAGAAACAAATGACGGCCGCGCTTGCAAAATACAGAAGCCAGCCACGATCGAGACGCCGGAAGGTCGCGCGGCGCGCATAATAGGCGTGGCGCCAATCGATGACGGCGAGCGGCAACAATAAGAGCGGCGCATAAGCCCGATGGCCGAGGATCGCCGCGATCGCCAACATCCAGAAAAACCCCGCGAAGGTCAGTCCTCGGCTCAATTCAGACGGCGAAAAAACATCCGCTGCCCGGCCGCTTTCAATACCCCATGTCTCCAACCCGCCAACAGGGTTAGCCGGGGTGGATTGTGGGTCGGGCGCAGGTTTTGATGGGCCGCCGGATGCGATCATTTTAAAAGCCTCGCCAATCTCTTCATCCGTTTTGACGCAGATCGCTTCAATCGACCAAGTGCGGAGCGAGGCCGTTTCGGCGCGAAAGGATCGTCCACATGGCGCTCATCGCCGATGTGCCTTACGGCCGGGTCGGACAAATGCGCCTCGCGGAAACCAGCCTTCTTAAAGGCGTAGCTGACATCCGGCTCGTAACCGAGCGCCGCGAACGGGCCGATCTGCAAGGCGTCCGCCAGGCGCCGCAAGCCCGGATTGAAAGTGTAGGAAAAATATTCCGGATGCCGCGCCGGATCTGCAAGGAAATACTGAAGACCAGCATCGGATTGATCAGGCAAATCTCGCAAGAGAGGGTTTAGCGCATCCCGCGCCCGTAAACTCACCAAACTCACATCGCCATGGTGATCAAGAACAGCCCGCGATTCACCGATAAACCCGGTACGGAAGAATTCCCAATCATCTTCACAATGGAAAATGAACGGCGTTCGCACCATGGCGTAGGCGCGGTCGATCGCCGCCATTTGTCCCAATTGCGGTCGATTGATTAGAAACTCGATCTCGTGCGGCGCGCCAACATCGCTGAGGGCGTCGCTTACAGCGTCGTCGCCGGAGTCTTCAACAATGATCGTGCGGGCCGGCGCCTCATCGAGGTGCGCGTACAGCGAGCGCATGGTGCGTTCCAGCAAATCGAACCGACCGCAACTGGTGACGACGATCGTAAATGGGGTGAGAGGGGCGTCGGCCATGACCTCGCGGCGTATCCCGACGCGGACCATTGATCAAGCACGATCAAAGGGTCGCGCCGTCAAGATGGTCCATAACCGAGAACAGGTCTTTGTCGCCGCGGCCGCACATATTGAGAAGCAGGATTTGATCGACGTCCATCTCAGCGGCTTTATCGAGCGCTCTGGCAAGAGCGTGCGAGGGCTCTAAGGCCGGAATGATGCCTTCAAGCTTGGCGCAGAGCTGAAACGCGGCGAGCGCTTCTTCGTCAGTTGCGGACAAATATGTCGCCCGGCCGCTGTCATGCAGGAAAGCGTGCTCCGGGCCGATGCCGGGATAATCAAGGCCCGCCGAAATCGAGTGGGCGTCGGTGATCTGACCGTCATCATCTTGCAAAAGATACGTCCGGTTTCCATGCAGAACGCCGGGCTTGCCGCCGGTGAGCGACGCCGCGTGAGCCCCCGTTTCGACACCGCGCCCCGCCGCTTCGACGCCGATAATTTCCACGTCGGCGTCATCGAGAAATGGATGGAACAGCCCAATGGCGTTGGAGCCGCCGCCGATGCACGCCATGACGACGTCCGGCAAGCGGCCTTCCGCCTCGCGCATTTGTTCTTTCGCTTCGGTCCCGATCACCGATTGGAAATCGCGCACGAGCGTCGGATAGGGGTGCGGGCCGGCGGCGGTGCCAATGATGTAAAACGTGTCGGCGACATTCGTGACCCAATCGCGCAATGCCTCATTCATTGCATCTTTCAGGGTCGCCGTGCCGGAGGTGACCGGCTCGATTTCCGCGCCCAGCAGCTTCATGCGAAAGACGTTCGGCTTTTGTCGCTCAACGTCCGTCTCACCCATATAAACAACGCAAGGCAAACCAAAGCGCGCACACACCGTCGCCGTCGCGACGCCGTGTTGGCCGGCGCCGGTTTCCGCGATGATGCGGGTCTTGCCCATGCGCCGCGCCAAAAGAATTTGGCCGATGCAATTATTAATTTTATGGGCGCCGGTATGATTGAGCTCGTCGCGCTTTAGATAGATTTTCGCGCCCTTTGGTCCGTTGGGGCCTGACCCGGCCTTACCCCGGACATACTCAGTCAGACGCTCCGCGAAATAGAGCGGCGACGGACGGCCCACATAATGCTTCAGGTAATACCGGAATTCAGCGTCGAAACTGGGGTCTGACTTGGCTTTTTCGTATTCATCCGCCAGCGACAGAATAAGCGGCATAAGGGTTTCAGCGACATAGCGCCCGCCGAAAGCGCCGAAACGCCCGTCTGCGTCGGGGCCTTCGCGGAAAGAGTTGGGGGTCGTCATAGCTGAACCTGTAATCAAAAGCGCAGCGCAGGAAATCACGCGGCAACGCGTCGGACTTAAAGCATCAGGCGCATGGGCGCCAAGACCCGCACGCCCGCGACCATTCTGCGTATTCCGCGTCTCAGGCGATGGGGCGGTCGCGGCGCCTTAAGCCGAGACTTAAAAAGCCGGCTCGTCCCATGCTTGCGCGGCGGTGCAGGTGAACGCGCGAATTTTGTTGAGATCTTTGACGCCGCGCTTGCTTTCAACGCCCGAAGAGACGTCAACGCCCGCGAAACCAGGTAACCCCCGAAGCGCAGCTATCGCCCGCGCCACATTCTCAGGGACGAGGCCTCCGGCCAACAGAAACCGCGTCGGCCCTTTATAAGCGCGGAGCACGCTCCAATCGAAGACCACGCCATGTCCGCCCGTGACGACGGCGCCTTTCGGCGGACGGGCGTCAAACAGAAACGCGTCGGCAATACCTTCGAACGCCTCCGCCGCGGCGAGGTCAGCTGCGGCGCCGACAGGCAAGGCTTTCATCACCGGTAGCTTGAAAGTCTCTTTGATCGCGGCGATGCGGGCGGGCGTCTCCGCGCCGTGGCATTGCAACCCATCGAGCGCCGGCGCCGCCACACCGATCGCCGCGTCATCGGCGTCTACAAAAAGCCCGACGAACCGAGGCGGATGGTCGCGCCGTTCACGCACGCTCTGCGCCAACGCAATCGCAGCGTCAGCGCTAATGGCCCGCGGGCTTTTTTCAACAAAGACTAAGCCGATCATGTCCGCGCCGGAGTCGGTCGCGGCGAGCGCGGCATCGAGAGAGGTGACGCCGCAGATTTTAATGATCGGCGGCGATAACAATTCAGACGTCATTCAGCGACAATCAATGGCGCGTCGCCCGTCGTGCGGGCGGCGAGGATTTGATTTTCTTTTTGCAGGTCTTTCACCGCGCGACGATTAGCAGCCGCTTCAATCCGCTTGGCGCGCCCCGACGACCACATCGCCGTCGCGCCAAGAAAGAACCCAACCAGCAAGCATAAAATCAGCCACATCCAAAGCGGGATGGCCATCGTTTGCAGCGCCGGGTTCTCAACTGATGTGGGATCGAAACTGATCGCCACCAATTGACGGTTCGCTGCAAGCAAGATGGCGAAAGCGAGCGCCAGGGGCGTCCAAATTAAGAATGACAGGAGTTTTCCCATAACGACACCAAGAACGCCGACTTAAGAGGCGGCAATAACACGGTTTGCACAACGCCTAAAATATCTCGCGCCGATGAAACGCACATTGCTAAAAGGCGCGTTCTCACAAAGACCTAAAGCGAAACAACGCCGCTAAAAAAGGGGCGCGACGCAAAGCGCTTATTCGTCGCCGCCGTTGCTGTCCTTGTTGAGACGGTCACGGATCTCTTTGCCCGCCTTGAAAAACGGCGAATATTTCTCTTCGATGTCCACCGCCTCGCCGGACCGAGGGTTGCGGCCGACCCGCGCCGGACGATGCTTCACCGAAAAAGCGCCGAAGCCACGCAATTCAACGCGTTCGCCTTGGACAAGCGAGTCGGAGATTTCACTGAAAAATATAGAGACGATGCGCTCAATATCACGATGGAACAAATTCGGGTTTTCGTCGGCCAGCTTCTGGACCAATTCGGATTTAATCATCGCACGCGCCCCAAGATTATCTTCCAACGTCGCGAACCCGCGACGTCGCCCAATTCCACGGTGTGCAAAGAGCCCTCTTCAAAAGCGCACAGCGTCATAATCTCGAAGACGTCGTTCAGTCGGGCTCGACACAATCATCGCGCACGATACAGCGGGATTTCTATTTATCAATCATCCCCTTACGCGTTCTGCATTGAATTTGGATCGGTTAATCCTCACGATAACGTGACACAGCGCGACACCGAGCGAAAAACGGCGCTTCGCCTGCATCGCGAAAGCAAAAGACGGCTTTCCCCTGGTGAGGCGAGATCTCTTCTCAAAACACCTTCTCAAGGCCTAGGGGAACCGATAAGCCCTTGAACAACGTAATCAAAACGGCGCACGTCTAATCATCCCCTCGCCCTGCAAGAGAAACCAACGATGCCCGCTGACACAAAAACTGATTTCGGCTTTCGCAAAGTAGACACCGAAGAGAAAGCCGGCATGGTGCGCGGCGTCTTCACCTCGGTGGCGGCGCGCTACGATGTGATGAACGATCTTATGTCCGGCGGCGTCCATCGGATCTGGAAGTCGGTGCTGATCGACCGCCTGACCCCGCAGCCGGGCCGCACCCTCCTCGATATGGCCGGCGGCACTGGCGACGTCGCCGAAGCCTATCTCGCGCGCGCCGCGACGCGCCCCGGCGCCGAAACGCGCCCGCCGGCGAAGGCGATCGTCTGTGACGTCAACGCCGACATGCTCTATGCCGGCCTCGCACGCGCGCGCGCCCGCGCCCGCACCAACGAAACGCAAAGCACGCTTGAAGCCGCCAATGACGCGGCGCGGGTTTGCGGCGACGCCGAGAACATTCCGCTGCCGGATAAAACGGTCGACGCCTACACAATCTCGTTTGGTATTCGCAATGTCACCCATATCGAGCAAGCACTTGCAGAAGCCTATCGCGTCCTGAAACGCGGCGGCGTCTTCGCCTGCCTGGAGTTCTCCCATCCGATTACGGAAGGCCTGCAAAAAGCCTATGACGCGTATTCGTTCAACGTCATTCCTTGGCTCGGCGAAAAAGTCGTGGACGACCGCGAAAGCTATCAATATCTCGTGGAATCCATTCGCCGCTTTCCGAGCCAAGAAGCCTTCGCCGACATGATTGCAGACGCCGGCTTTAAATCGGTGCGCTATGAAAACCTGACGGGCGGGATCGCCGCCCTTCACCTTGGCGCGAAGATTTAAACCAGCGGAAGGCGCATAACTCCATGATCACCGCGCTCTTCGATTGGTTGCGCCTCGCCGGCGCTGCAGGCCGCCTCACCCGCTACGATGCGCTGGCGCCCGCCGAATATGAGAGCCTGATGCCGACGCCCTTGCGGATCGTCGCATCCCTATCGCGCATCGGCGCCAAACGCGAAAAAAACGGCCGCCGTCTGCGCCCTGGCGAGCGTCTAGCTACCGCGTTCGAAACCATGAGCCCGCCTTACGTCAAACTCGGCCAAGTGATGGCGACGCGCCCCGACGTTATCGGCTTTGAAATGGCGGCCGACCTCGGACGCCTACAAGACAAAATGCCGGCGTTCGGCAACGCTGCGGCGATTGAGGAACTAGAGCGAACGTTCGGCCAACCCGTGGATGCGCTTTATACGTCTTTCTCCGAGCCGATCGCGGCGGCGTCGATCGCGCAAGTGCACCGGGCGCAAACGAAAGACGGTCGCGACGTCGCGGTTAAAATCCTCAGACCAAAGATTGAACAGCGCGCCGTGCGCGAGTTTCGCGCTTTCTCCCGCGCCGCCCGCCTCGCCGAAGCGGTCTCCAAAGCGGCGCGGCGTCTAGAACCGGTGAAATTCATCGAGACGCTGAAAGAATCCGCCGCCATCGAGCTTGATCTACGCATGGAAGCCGGCGCCGCCTCGCAATTAGCCGACAATCTAAAAGGCGACGCGCGCGCGCGCATTCCAAGCGTCGTATGGGAGTTGTCGAGCCGGCGCATCCTTACGGTGGAATGGGTCGACGCCACCCCCATCAGCGACATCGCAGCCCTCGACGCCGCCGGGCACGACCGCAAACAACTCGCCGTCGACGTCATCCAATTGTTTTTGATTCAAGCCCTGCAGCACGGCTTCTTCCACGCCGACATGCACCAGGGCAATTTGATGGTCGATAAAAACGGCGTTATCGTTCTTATTGATTTCGGCATTATGGGCCGGCTTTCCGAAGACGCGCGGCGCACTTTCGCGGAGATCATCCACGGCTTCATCACCCGCGACTACACCCGCACCGCGAAGGCGCATTTCGACGCCGGCTATGTGCCCGCACATCATTCCCTTGATCAATTCGCGCAAGCCCTAAGGGCCGTCGGCGAGCCTCTTTATGGGCGCGACGCGGACAAAATGGACATGTCGCGGGTCTTACAACAGCTGTTCGACGTCACCGATCTATTCGACATGCACTTACGGCCCGAACTCGTGCTTCTACAGCGCACCATGGTGATCGTCGAAGGCGTCGCGCGCACGCTTGATCCGTCCATCAATCTTTGGGACGCGGCGACGCCGATCGTGCGCGCCTATATCACGGACGCCATTGGCCCGCGCAGACAGCTGGAGCGTTTACGCGAAGCAACGGAAAAAGCGATCGACGTGGCCCCGCACATCCCGCGCTATTTGGAACTCCTCGGCGAAGCATCAGCGCGGATCAGCGAGGACCGTCTCAGTCTCTCACCGGAGTCCACCGAAGACCTCGCGCGGGCGCTCTCGAAGCAGGGGCGCATGACGCGCGGCGCTTTGTGGTTCGCCGGTTCTGCGGCGATTATCTTGGCGGCGGCGCTGGCGCTCACTTAACGCGCCGGCCCAAAACGGCGGCCTGCGTCACCGCATTGTGACTGGCTTTGGCGCTCCATCTTTGCTGTTATTGAGCAAGCATCCATCAGAGACCCTATGCAACGCGCCACACGCCGCAATATTTTTCAGCTTACGGTTCTTTTTCTGGCCGTCGCCGCCTTTGTCAGCTACGCGCGTACGCCGGCTGTTAGCGCAACACATAATGACGCCGAAAAACCCGAACTGATCGTCGCCACCTTCTCATCAGCCTGGTGCACGGCATGTAAAATTCTCAAGCCACGCATCGCGAAAGTCATGCCGGACTTTGACGGCGCGCCGGTGCAATTCGTAGAACTGAACTTCACCTTTGGCGAACGCGACGCCGTCAGAAGCATCGCGGACGAGCACGGCTTTACCGACGCCTTCGACCGCTATGCCGGCGCGACGGGTTTTGCGCTTCTCATCGATCACGACACCGGCGTTATCATTGATACACTGACGACAGCCTATTCCGCCGACGCAATGCGGCACGCCGTCGCCGCGGCGACGGCAATCGCAAAAATAACGCCTACAGAATAAATAACGACTTCCTAAAAAGCGTGCACATTGACGCGCTCGACGCCGCCGAACGCCAAAGCGTCAACGACCATCAGCAATAGGGTGTTTTCGGAATTTAATGCGGCAGTGACTTGCGTAGGATACGTTTTTAGGGCATTCTTTATACGTTCCGAGGGGCGTCCCGCCTGTCGCCATTTGACGACGACTCGTGCGACGCGCAGCGGTTGTTGATTTGCCTTTAGTAAGAAGTATGCACGGCGACAGCGTCCTTTGACGAAAGGGATGCGGACGAGCTAGTGCGCCTGTTTGAGAGACGACGGTGTCGGTTCTAAGGGACTTCTCGAGAGAAGGGCGTTTGAGCACATTCTCGCGGCTGTCCTGTCGGTCGTATTATTTCGCGTAGAAACGTTTGCGAAGGCTGATGCTCTTCGGCTTTTTCTCTTTGTTTCTTCTTCGAAAGAGAACGCCTGGCCAGTATCGACAAATGCCGGTTTCTTTATGGACTGGCGGCAAAACCGTTCTTTTAAACATGCGTTATCGATCCGGGTCCGATTTGCGCCGCTTATGCTTCGCGCGAGCAGGTGAACCGTTCCTTTGGCCGCGCACGCGCAGCCAATAAGAATGTCTTGATCTGCATTTAAAGCGTCGAAAGGCGTCGTTCGTTCTTTGGGAGAGACATTCCGTTATCGAACGAACGTCGGAGATTGGTGAATGGAATTGGTTGACGCCGATGCTTAAAAAGCAAACGCCGAGACTAAAGCAGGCATTAATCGCAGATCAAAATCAACCGTCGATGCGCGCCAGGGAGCAAGGGCGTTAAGGGACTGAGAAGCACCCTTCGAACCTGATCCGGGTCATTCCGGCGTTAGGAACGGAACATTTAAAGCGCCATGGCGGTCCCCCTCCGCCCATGGAATGGCTGTTAATCGCGCTCGTTATACGCCTCTTGCCAGGCGTTAGCGACGCGAACGCCCAAGAGCGGCGCCCTATTGGCTGGCCCGCGTCGCTTGGGCGAACGGCGGCCGAAAGCCGGTTCCCCGTCACGCCGTCCCTCATAAGGACGGCGTGACGGGGATATCGGTTTTTCCGCTCTTAATGGAAAAACATTTTCAGTTTATATTTTTGCGTTGAAACGGAACATCAGATGGAAGGCCTTTAACAGGCAATAATGAAAGACCTTCGCTCTCTAAGCCCCTGCGATCGCTAAGGCCGCCGCTGCGGCCAACAAAATCCAACCAAAATGACCGCCACGGGTCGCCCATAAATTTCCGAGACACCCCGAAACAAATACCAGCGCAACGCCATAGACGACAAACGGCCGCTGAGCGTCAGACAATAACAGCGGCGTAATCAGCAGTAGCGCGCTAGCGGCAAACCAATAGACCGCACTTAGAAACATGATCGCGTGCAAAACGCGCTTCGCCTGCGTGGTAGACGCACGCACCGGTCGGACGACGCGTACTTCGCCGATATATCCGTGCGCCACGGATATAATGATCCCTAGCAAACCAGCGCCATAAAGAAAAATATCCTGCATCGACTTCCCCAACCAAACATAAGTGTATGGTTGGGGAATTAGCTCGCCTTTGTCAAGACACTTGTGTATGGACGCACTATGCCTCGACTGTCAGAAAATGATTGGCTGGATCACGGCCTAAAAACCCTAGCGATGTCCGGCTTCGCCGCCATAAAAGCGGCGAGCATGGCTGAAACACTGGGCGTCTCGCGCGGCAGCTTTTATTGGCACTTTAAAGACCTACGTGATTTCCAGGTACGGCTGCTCGACCATTGGCAATCGCGAACGACGGACGCAACCATTCAAGACTTAGACGCGAAGGACCGCGACCATGATCGATTATCCGACCTTATGGCGCGCGCCTACGCAGCAAGGCCGGAACTCGATCGAGCCGTTAGAGTATGGGCGGAATACGACGAGGAAGCACGAAAACGTTTAAACAAAGTCGATAAACTCCGTATAGACTATATCCGAAAATTACTGAAGGCGGAGGGTTTGAAGGATGGAGATGCGCGGCGGCGGGCGCGCTTTCTTTATGCGGCAAGCCTTGGCGACGCTGCGATAGCGCCAGACGCCGCAGCGCGGTTAAGCAGCGCCGATCTGAAGTCTTTGGCGGCCCTCCTCGCGCACTAGCGCGATCGCAAGCAAATCCGCGACAGCGCGCCGCATTTTCCGAGACTCAACGCATCATCATTTGGTAAAGAGAGACTATCTCGGAGATCTAGTGAGGACGTTTGAATGACCCTCGATCCACGCGACCACACTGTCAAAAAAGACGGCGAAGCCCCGCAAGACCGTCCCATCGACGTCCATCGCACGCCCCAGGGGCCGAGCGATAAAGTCGCCTTCGCTTTCGTCAAAGCCTTACGGTTTTTCGCCGACAAGTTCTTCGCCAAGCGCTACGGCCACCGCGCCGTCGTTCTAGAGACCGTCGCCGCCGTGCCGGGCATGGTCGGCGGACTGCTCCAGCACCTCTCGGCATTGCGCCATATCCGCGACGATCGCGGCTGGATCCGCACGCTCCTCGACGAGGCGGAAAACGAGCGGATGCATCTGATGACGTTCATCCATATCGCACAGCCGACCGGCTTTGAGCGCGCGCTCGTCGCCGTGACGCAAATGCTCTTCTACAACGCCTATTTCTTTCTCTATCTCTTTGCGCCGCGCACGGCCCATCGCGTTGTCGGTTATTTCGAAGAAGAAGCCGTCATCAGCTACACCCAATACCTCGCGGAAGTCGACGCCGGCCGGCACGAAAACGTTCCCGCCCCGGACATCGCCATCGATTATTGGAAACTCAGGTCCGACGCGCGGCTAAGGGACGTGATAATCGCCGTGCGCGCCGACGAGGCGGAACATCGCGACGTTAATCACGGCTTCGCTGACGATTTCGACGAACGCCGCAACAAAGGCAAGAACCAAAATGCGGCCCGCCCCCAAGCGGCCTAACGACAAGCCCCTTGGCAACACCGCTTGCCCCCCCTTGGCGACCCCGTTAACGCTCGCACTAAGGCGTCGGCGTCAGTTTGCGCCCGTCAACGCCGAGGTCGCGGAAGGGTTGAAAATCAACATCGTCGGTCAGCACATAGGTGCCGTCATCAAGCCGCCAAGCATTGTCATAGGTGAAATCAAGCTCAACGGTTCCGCCTGGCGCATACGGATCATCATAGGTCTCAACGCCCCTAATCGCTTCTGACGTCTCACGCGCGCCGCGATCGCGCATCGCATCCCGCTCGCGATACCCTTGATGCATCATGTCGGAGATCTCAGCGTTCGTACGGGCGTTAATGTCAGAGATTTTGCGCGACGTTTCGAGGTTTGACTTATTGATTTTCGCCTGGTGTCGCGCAATGCGCCGCGACCATTCGGGTCCGGCGGCGTAGGATGTACGCACCGCCTCAGCGAACGCCGCGTCAAATTCGCCAACCGGCGCCCGGTAAGCAAAGCCCGGCATGGTCGACCCGCCAATCGTTTTATATCCTGGCATGCCATAGGACGGGTCCAACCAAGACTCATTGAAGGTTATGGCGACGGCGACCATTTCACGCAAATTGACACCGTTCTCTTGGTACTCAATGATTGCTTCACCGGCGTCGAAATAGGTGCGCAAACCACCGCCCGGCATTGGCGTTTGGTTCTCGTATGGGCGCAGGAGCTTCAACATGTCGTCACGCTGACGATAGGAGACAATTCTCGCCGCCGCATTGACGCGCGGGATCATGCCGCGCAGATACGCCTCTGCACTGTCGAACGTTTCCGTGCGGCACCCGGGCATTCCGGAGCCGTTGGACGACCAAAACCAACGGTCCGTTGGGAAAACGGTGAAGTTCGACAATCCGTCGACTGACGAGACCTTATAGCTATAATTGTAACCAGACGAATTGCACGCATCATTCGGCGTCCAAACAACGCCGCCCTCGTCTTTCCAATCCGCCGGCGCCAAAATAGTCGCCGCCACGAGTGGCTTTTCAAAACCGGTGCGATCCATAATTTTGAACGGCTTCACCCGCCATGCGCCGTCGGGGAGCCCTTTCGCTGAACCGCTCGCTTGGCGGGCTTGCGCCCTCGAGCCGCCGTTGCTGTCTGACGCTAAACCCGCAGCCGGCGTTTCACCGTCCCCTCGAGGTGAGCTAGAGCGGGACGCTAGCGCCGTCGCCTCAGCGCGCAATGCAGCTATTTCAGCCTGGATCTCGCCTTCAATTTCCGTGCGAGCCTCCGGCGGAAGGTCCGTCAGCACCTCTTCTAGAGCGGCAATTTCAGCAACGATCATCTCATAGGCGTCGCTGGAATCGCTCGCCCCCGCGTTCGTTCCGTCGCCGCCGCACCCCGCTGCGATCATGGTCAGAACCGCCGTCAACGCTGACAAATAAGGCTTCATTGCTTTGCTCCCCAAACACTCCTGGCATGGCCTAGAAAATGGTATCTCAATACCTTAGTCTCTCTATAAGGACCTTACTGGTCATCATACCTAACGCAAAGAGGAATGAGTAAATGAAACGCCTTCGCTTTTTGGCGCCCCGGTCTTTTACGATTCTAAGCGCGTGCGCGTTCCTTGCAGCCTGTCAAGATACGCCGCAACAAACGCCAATGGCCGAAAAGGAGCCTGAGCCCCAGGCGCAAATTGCGACCGACGAATTGCAACGTCAGATTGATGCGCTTGACAAAAATCTCACAGACGGCGTTTACGGATTAATTGACGAAGTTCTTGTTATTCATAAAGGCGAGCCGGCGTTTCATCTCAAATATGACCGCAAGTATGAGGAATTGGTCGACTTAAACGACGTCAAAGACGGCCCCCTTAAGTATGACTCTGGCGCCTATGCCTACGCCGATCCAGATTGGCACCCCTATTACCAAAACACCAATCTGCATACATTAATGTCCGTCACGAAGACGGTGACGAGTTTGCTGATCGGCATTGCGGAAACGCGCGGCGATCTACCAGACATTCGCGAAGCAAAAGTTCTCGACTATATCGACGACCGTTACAAGAAGCCGCAACGCGACGAATGGTGGGACGCGGTGACCATCGAGCATCTTGTTTCTTTAACGATGAATCTGGACTGGAACGAGTCTGATACGTGGTCTGAAGACCCAGAAAAACTAAGCGACCTCGAGATGCTTGAATGGCAAGTCGATGATTGGGTGCAATACACACTCGATCGGCCAATGGCCGGGCCGCCGGGCGGGGTTTTCGCCTATAATGGCGGCGCGGTCCATTTGCTCTCGGCCGTGATAGAACACATATCCGGCAAGAGCGCCGCTGAGTACGCCGAAGAACACTTATTCAGCCCCCTCGGCGTTCAGAACCATTATTGGAAAACAACGCCAGCGGGCCTTAACGACGCAATGGGCGGGCTTTATTTGACTGCGGAAGATACGTATAAGCTCTGCAAACTGATGATATCGCGCGGCGACTGGGATGGTCAACGCGTGATTTCCGAGGACTATGCGAATCGGGCGCTAACACCGATCTCTCCCTTGCCGGAAGGTTGGTCGCAATTATATGACGGCGCAGAAATGGGGTATGGATATGGTTGGGTGACCGAGCAAGAGACCGACCAAACAGCCTTAAAGCCGTTTATGGTGAACTCCGGCTATGCCGGGCAAAACATGTATTGCTTACCGGCGAACAACGCCATCGTCGTCTTTTTAGCCTACAATGCAGCAGGCACCCATAAGCCTGAATTCATCAAAGATGAATACGAGACATCGGACAAACTTAAGAAGCGGATCGACGAGATCATCTTGCCGCTTTTAGAGGCGCGCGCGTAACGCCACAAATAAACGGGGCGCAAGATCGCTCTTGCGCCCCGTCAGCATTCTCACTGTCTATACGGACTAGCTCAGATCGAACCGGTCGAGCGTCATCACTTTCGTCCAAGCGGCGACGAAGTCAGCTACAAAGGCAGCCTCGGCGTCGGCGAACGCATAAGCCTCTGCCACCGCGCGCAACTGCGAGTTTGAACCGAAGACAAGATCGACTTCCGTCGCGGTCCATTTCAGGTCGCCGCTCTCGCGGTCACGCCCCTCATAAACGCCGCCATTGACGCCGTTTGTCGCCGCCGGCGTCCAAACCGTACCCATGTCAAGCAGATTGACGAAGAAGTCATTGCTGAGAGCGCCTGGCGCGTCGGTGAAGACGCCATGCTGGGCGCCGCCGGCGTTCGCGCCAAGGGTGCGCAGACCGCCGATAAGCGCTGTCATCTCCGGCACGGTGAGACCAAGCAAATCAGCGCGATCCACCAACAGCGTCGCAGGGCCGTCTGCGAGCCCTGCGCCCACATAGTTCCGGAAACCGTCCGCAACCGGTTCAAGCACCGCGAAAGACGCCGCATCAGTGTGATCGTTCGTGGCGTCCGCGCGTCCCGGCGAAAACGGAACACTGACGGTATGACCGGCGTCTTTCGCCGCTTTCTCTACCGCCGCAGCGCCGCCAAGAACAATCACATCTGCAAGCGAAACACGCTTACCGCCGGTTTGCGCCTCATTGAAAGACGTTTGCACCTTCTCCAGCGCGTCTAAGGTAGCGCTTAATTGCGCCGGATCATTGACCGCCCAGTCTTTCTGCGGCGCGAGACGAACCCGCGCCCCATTGGCGCCGCCGCGTTTATCCGTATCACGATAAGTGGACGCCGACGCCCAAGCGGTTTTTACAAGATCCGACACCGACACTCCCGAAGCAAGAATATCAGCTTTCAGAGAACGAATATCGGCATCATTAATCACGGGGTGATCGACAGCAGGGATCGGGTCTTGCCAAATCAGCTCCTCAGCCGGCGCATCAGCGCCGAGATAGCGCGCCCGCGGGCCCATGTCCCGGTGGGTCAGCTTAAACCAAGCCCGCGCAAAGGCCGCTTCAAACTCTTCAGGGTTCTCATGGAACCGCTTGGCGATCTCGCGATAGGCCGGATCGAACTTCAGCGATAAGTCCGTAGTGAACATAATCGGCGCATGGGTCTTTGACGGATCATGCGCGTCGGGCACGAGGCCTTTCGCGGTCTCATCGGACGGGACCCACTGCGTCGCGCCAGCTGGGCTCTTCGTTTGCACCCACTCATACCCGAAGAGATTATCGAGATATTGTGTCGTCCACGCGACGGGGTTCGCCGACCAAGCGCCTTCCAGGCCGCTGGTGATCGCATCGCCGGCGACACCGGAACCGCACTTATTCTTCCAGCCGAGCGCTTGTTGTTCGACGCCGGCCGCCGCCGGTTCGCCCTCCAGGCAATCAGCGACAGGCGCCGCGCCATGGGCTTTGCCGAAGGTGTGCCCGCCGGCGATGAGCGCGACGGTCTCTTCATCATTCATCGCCATCCGCCCGAACGTCTCACGGATGTCATGGGCCGCCGCGAGCGGATCGGGATTGCCGTTCGGGCCTTCGGGATTGACATAGATGAGGCCCATTTGAACCGCCGCAAGCGGTTTTTGTAAATCGCGATCGCCGCTATAGCGTTTGTCGTCGAGGAAGATCGTCTCCGGCCCCCAATAAACAAGGTCAGGCTGCCAGGCGTCTTCCCGTCCGCCGGCGAAGCCGAACGTTTTGAACCCCATGGATTCTAGCGCCACGTTCCCGGTAAGGACCATTAAGTCCGCCCACGATACATTACGGCCATATTTCTGCTTAATCGGCCACAATAACCGTTGGGCTTTATCGAGGTTGGTATTGTCCGGCCAGCTGTTCAGCGGTTCAAACCGCTGCTGCCCGGCGCCGGCGCCGCCGCGCCCGTCAGAGACGCGATAGGTGCCGGCGCTGTGCCATGCCATGCGAATGAAAAACGGGCCGTAATGGCCGTAATCCGCCGGCCACCAATCCTGCGACGTCGTCATCACCGCTTCGATTTCTTTTTTCAGCGCATCAAGATCGACGCTTGCGAACGCTTTCGCATAATCGAAATCAGCGCCCAGCGGGTTCGCGGCCGGCTCGTTCTGTCGGAGAATGGTGAGGTCGAGATTCTCCGGCCAGAAGCGTTCATTCCGCGTCGGCTTCACCGCCGTCGCCGCGCCATTATAGGACGCTTCCGCCATGGCGCTCGCCGGCTCAGACGCCGCGGCGGGTTCGGACACGGCCGCATCATCAACACCCTCATCGCCGCCCATAGCCTTTGGCGCAGCCGTCTCGGCGGCGACGTCTGTCGTCGCGTCTTGCGAACACGCCGCGAGCGTCAGCGCCAACACGGCTGTGGAAACGAATAAAGGGGTCTTAAGCGTGCGCTTCATGGCGCTCCTCCATTTTAAAGGTCGAAAGGCTTGCGGGATCGAGTGGATTTTTGCGGCGCTGCAAACGGCGCGATCGGAAAAGGCGAGCGGTGATGGGAACCGTAAAAAGACCCGCGCGGTCCACCGATATCCTCACCGTCGTCGATAGTGCGATCCGTTTGCATGAGCGTGCTCTCTGCCTACAGACCAATGGATATCGCTTACCGACGACGAAGTACAACGGATTGTTTCCATATCGCGCATCGACTGCGTCGATAATCGCCCATTCGCCCCTAGCGTTCGGCGTCGACGCCACAACAACGTGACTGAGAGTTAACGAAACAACGGTCGGCGCTCGACTGCAGAAACACGACCGAGCACGTTACGCCACAGACGTGCGGCCGAATACGGCAAGCAACGCAAGAGCACTGTCATAGGCGCAACCGGCGTCGGCTCCCAAACACCAGTCGCCGACGGCGAAGACAGTTTCATCCGTATTCGCCGCAAAAGTGCGGCCGAGCGGCGTCGCGACACGCGCATAACGCCATCGGTGGGCCGTCACATAAGCAACATCGCTTTCGGCCGCGCCAAGCCTCTCTAGAAGTTCCGGCGTCAATTGCGCCAGCACGTCCTCGCGAGACTCTTCTAGGTGGGCCTCCGTCCATTCCGGCGTTGCATGGGCGACCCATGTGGTGAGCGCGCGGCCGTCCAATGCTGCATCGCGGCCCGGCTTCGCGTTGTTGCAAATGAGTGCTGCGATTGCGCCGCCTGCTCCAGCCCCTTTAGGCAGGCCGGCGCCCGTCACAGCCGCCATAACCGTCCAACAAGGGTGATAGCGCGACGCGTTCGCCGCCTCTGCGATTTCTGGCACAGCGGCGGCGATCACCGCCGTTTGCGGCGCCGGCGCCGCGATGACGATGCGGTCGAACGTTTCTTCAAACGCTTCGCCGTCAGCATCCTCATAGCGGACTCGACAGCCGTCTTCGCCAGAGGTCACAGCCTTCACCGTCGTTCGGAGTTGAATATCAAGCCCGGCCGTCAACGGCGCTAACGCCGCATTCATGCGCGGCGTCCCCACCATCGCTTCGGACGGCGCGCGTTCCGCGTCGATATCCGCTCGCCACGGCGCGACGCTTCCCGCGTCGGCGAGGCGCGATAGGAACGCCTCGAACGCCCCACTATTCCCATGCAAAGCCGGCGCGCCATGGTCGAACTCCAAGCCCTCTGCCGGCCCGGCCTCACGAACCCGGCGGGTAGACAAGCGCCCAGCGACGCCGCGGCTTTTTT
This sequence comes from Pseudomonadota bacterium, assembly GCA_039814575.1. GTDB lineage: Bacteria > Pseudomonadota > Alphaproteobacteria > Caulobacterales > Parvularculaceae > MED-G105. The sequence continues at coordinate 106,121 of JBCCAY010000003.1, read as the reverse complement.
CGAAAACCCGAACGCGCGCGCCGGCCCGCGCCAAGCCTTCCGCGACGACGAGCCCAGCAAGGCCTGCGCCGACGACGCCAATGCGTGAGGATTTAAGCGTCGTCATGGATCGCCTTCCTAATAAGCCGGCCCAGCCGACGTCCATTGCTCGGATACGAAAAGCGCGAGCGCCGGGATTGCGATTGGATTCGCCGCCGGATTTACAAATCGTCCCCGCGCCAGGTTTTCCAGGGCTCAGTTTTTATTGAACGTTCGCCGTCCATTTGCTACCACAAATTCCGCCGAGGGGCGCGGGCTGAACCCGCTGAGATCGCGTTTGCTTCTGTTCGCTGTTTTGAAGTGCACCAGAAGCGCGCCACGCGAGCACCCTTAGAACCTGCCCGGTTAGCACCGGCGAAGGGACGGAAGCTCGTGATCGCGCCAGACGCCGCCAAAGCCATCAATAAAGAACTGCACCCCGGCGAGGAATTGCTGTGGGCTGATAAGCCGCGTCGTGTTCCGCCTTATATCACCTCGTTTATTATTATCGTTATAGGAAGCACATTCGCAATCCTGACACTGATTTTGTACGATGTCGTCGCCGACACAATTCGAGTACGCGACATAAGTTCCTGGTCTATCGATAACATCCTAGCCGCATGGCGACACACAAGTGAGGCTTATCGGGCAGGAATTTTCAACGGTCTCGTCGGACTCGCAGGGACAATTTTCATTCTGGTTTTGACGCTCGGACCGAGCTGCCTTCTAATCGCAACCGAACGATACGCGCTCACCGACAGAAGACTGATCGTAAAATCAAGATTTTGGAATGAGACAATAAATCCTTGGAATATCGCGGGAATATGCCGTGAAAGCGATAAAAAACTCGGAACAATTTGGCTGGCGCCTAAACCCATGAAGTTTTCGTGGATCGCCAATCTGTATTCAACGAATAGCCGTTTCATTTTGCACGAAATCAGAAACCCCAAAGAAGTCGAGCGACTTCTCATTGAGCGGTTCGCGCCGCCAACAACCAGTGGTGACCCATCATGAACAAGCACACCCCGCAATCAGAGTTTAAAACCCCGGAAGTCACGACCGGCCCGCTGCCCGCCTCGCGCAAGGTCTATGTCGCCGGCGATCTCTATACGGACCTCCGCGTGCCCGTGCGCGAGATCGACTTACACCCTTCCGCGAACGAACCGGCCGTGCCCGTCTACGACCCCTCCGGCCCCTACACCGACCCCGACGTCACGATCGACGTTGAAAAAGGCCTCGCCCGGCTGCGCACGGACTGGGTGAAGGACCGAGGCGGTGTTGAGCAATATGAAGGCCGCGACGTGAAGCCGGAAGACAATGGCGGCGCCACCGGCAAATATCTGGCGCGGGAATTCCCCGTCCGCAACGCGCCATTACGCGGTGTCGGCCCAATGAACGGAAAACATGAACCCGTCACCCAGCTGGAGTTCGCCCGCGCCGGAATCGTCACCCGTGAGATGGAATACATCGCCATCCGCGAGAATATCGGCCGCAAGGAAATGTTGGCGAACGCCGAGCAAACCATCGACGCCGGCGAGAGTTTCGGCGCCGCCGTGCCGGCCTTCATCACGCCGGAATTCGTGCGCGACGAGGTCGCCAAGGGCCGCGCGGTCATTCCGGCGAATATCAACCACCCGGAAATCGAGCCGATGATCATCGGCCGGAACTTCCTTGTCAAAATCAACGCCAATATCGGCAATTCCGCCGTCGCCTCGTCCGTCGAGGAAGAAGTCGACAAAATGGTCTGGGCGACCCGTTGGGGCGCGGACACGGTGATGGACCTGTCGACCGGCCGCAACATCCACAACACCCGCGAATGGATCATCCGCAATGCCTCCGTGCCCATCGGCACGGTGCCGATCTACCAAGCCTTGGAAAAAGTCGACGGCGTCGCCGAAGACCTCACCTGGGAGGTCTATCGCGACACCCTCATCGAGCAGTGCGAGCAAGGCGTTGACTATTTCACCATCCACGCCGGCGTGCGCTTGCCGTACATCCACTTAACGGCCGACCGCGTCACCGGCATCGTGTCGCGCGGCGGGTCGATCATGGCGAAATGGTGCCTTGCCCACCACCGCGAAAGCTTTCTCTATACGAAGTTCGACGAAATCTGCGAGGTCATGCGCGCCTATGACGTGACCTTCTCCCTCGGCGACGGCCTGCGCCCAGGTTCCATCGCCGACGCAAACGACCGCGCGCAGTTCGCCGAGCTTGAAACCCTCGGGGAGCTGACGAAAATCGCTTGGGAGCATGGCTGCCAGGTGATGATTGAAGGCCCCGGCCACGTGCCGATGCATAAAATCAAAGTCAACATGGACAAGCAGCTGCGCGAATGCGGCGAGGCGCCCTTCTATACGCTGGGACCGCTGACGACCGACATCGCGCCCGGCTATGACCATATCACGAGCGGCATCGGCGCGGCGATGATCGGCTGGTTCGGCACGGCGATGCTGTGCTATGTGACGCCTAAAGAGCATTTGGGCTTGCCGGACCGCGACGACGTGAAAGTCGGCGTCATCACCTATAAGCTCGCCGCCCACGCCGCCGACCTCGCCAAGGGCCACCCGGCCGCGCAAGTGCGCGACGACGCCCTCTCCCGCGCGCGGTTCGAGTTCCGCTGGGAGGACCAGTTTAACTTAAGCCTCGACCCGGAAACGGCGCGCGACTTCCACGACCAGACCCTGCCGAAGGAAGCCCACAAGGTGGCGCACTTCTGCTCCATGTGCGGCCCGAAATTCTGCTCCATGAAGATCACGCAGGACGTGCGGGACTACGCCGATGGCCTGAGTGATAATGAGAAGAAGGATTTGGAGAAACTCTCCGAAGACGGCATGCGGGAGATGTCGGAGAAGTATAAGGAGATGGGGTCTCAGTTGTATTTGAATGAAGGCTCTGTAAAATCCCCCGCATAGTCTTGTTTTAGGGGGGTGTATTGGGGCGACGCCAGAAAACTGTAGACCGGCTTCTTTTTCACCTGTTGGGCGCCGGCCTTTACGTCAAGACCAAGCGACGCTGGCGTCGCACGCAACAAAGCACACGAGCTGCGGCGACGGCGTGCGCGTCTGCGACGCGCAAATCACCAGCGTGGGCGAGAAGGTTGTGGGTCACGGGACGCGGCGACAGAGACGAACGTAGCGACCTCGAATACTTCTTTCTTGTTCTCTTCGCCGCAGTCTTCGCGTTTGTTTCATTTTGCTTCGCCTCTGCGCTGATCACTTATCTATTGCCAGGACATGACGTCTGGTTCCCTCTAAAAAGTGCGATTACGCCGCAAACCCCGCCACTCATTAGGGGCGACGAAAGAATCGCTGTTCCGCTTGGCAGCTGGGATGATTTTCGCTCTTTTACATTTGGCGTGGCGGGCGTAGTCGGCGGCGTTTTCGGCCTTTACCAGCTCCATAATTCAGCGACCCGCACAAGGTTGACCCGGATCGACACGCGCACAAAACGCGAAAGCGAACGCAATGAACGCTTCGTGCGCGCGGCGGAGCTGCTCAAAGATGAAGACGCTTCGGTGAGAATGGCGGGGATCTACGCCTTAGAACGGCTCGCTCTGGAAACTGACGCAAAGTACAGCCAGACGGTAATTAAGGTTCTCTCGGGTTTTGTTCGTGAGCGGACAACAAGACGAGGTAACGCACCGACGCAGTCAAAACCAATCTATAAAACCAACGAAACGCTCGAAAAATACCGATCTCGCTTCAATGCTTGGCTCAGCGAACAAGAAGCTCCAACAGAGCCGATCACCGCCGCCGTACGCGCGCTTGGGGTCATTTGGAGAGAAGAAAATGATAGAGAAAGCGAAAATATAAAAAAGCGAGTTTTCGATCCAAAATATGACGGTCGTCTCACCGTTATTACGTTTGAAAAAGCAATTCTGACGAAGTTGGAAGCGACAAATATTGACCTTAACGAATGTAATTTTCACTTCGCGGCTTTGGAAGGCGCTAAACTTTCGCATGCCGGCCTCGAAAAAGCCTACCTCGAAGAGGCACACCTAGAACGTGCTGACCTTGAGTATGCCAACCTTAATGACGCGCGCCTGTGGAACGTCAACCTACAAGACGCTTACTTGTCGGCAGCTGACCTCGAAAACGCTTACCTAGTGGAAGCGCGCCTTCAAGGGGCTAACCTCACACGCGCCCACCTCCGTAAGGCAAAACTCGGACTTGCCAAAATGCAAGGCGCTATTCTGGCGCACGCCAACCTCGAAGGCGCCAGCCTCACGCACGCCCGCCTCGAAGGCGCTAACCTCGAGAGCGCAAATCTGACCAATGTCCGAAACCTCACCAAGGAACAACTCGAGGCCGCGGTTTGGCCGATCGGCGCACCGCCGACACTGCCGGAAGGGTTTAACGCAGCTGACTTCGATAAAGAGCCGTATACAAATCAGAATAACCCAGAAAGGCTGAAACCGCGCCATGAGTGGCCGGAATGATTGGCGTGGGCGACTGAATAAGCCCCTCGCTATTGCGCGAGTTTATCGACGTGCCCTTTTTCTCCCCCCCCCTCATCCTGAGGAGCGATCTCTTAGGATCGCGTCTCGAAAGATCGCTGCAGGCGCCGGACTCGCGGCCATCCTTCGAGACGCCGCCTGCGGCGGCTCCTCAGGATGAGGGAGAGAGGGACGCCGTTATTGCTAAACTTAAGGCTTAAACCGAGCTGCCGCCTTACAAGCAAACAAATGTCGCCTCGGTCGACGCGCGTCTCGCACGGGCTTGACCATCCTGCACCTTGATCCCCCGCGACAAGCACGGCCTAATGCGTCTCAGCACACACCAGAGGAACACCCCATGATTACAGGTCTTTACGCCGGGATTGCGGCGATCATGCTCGTCTATCTATCGTTCCGCGTCGTCGGGGCGCGGCGGCGCAATAAGGTCTCCCTCGGCGACGGCGGCGTGCCGGAGTTGGAGCGCGCCATGCGCGTTCAGGCGAACTTCGTCGAATATACGCCGCTGCTCTTATTGCTGTTGGCGATCATCGAAATGAACGGGCTTGCGGCCGCGGGCGTACATGGGCTCGGCGCGGGCGTCATCGCCGCGCGCGTTATTCACTTTATCGGATTTTCCAGTGAAAGCGCGCCGTTCCAATTCCGGGTCGGCGGCGCGGCGCTGACGTTTCTCTTGCTCTTGGGCCTCGGCGCCCTCGTCATTGCACAGAGCGTTGGCGTGTTGCGCTAGCTTGGGCCAAGCTTAAAAAAACAAAAGCACGAACAAGCGGCGAGCGGGCCTTATCTATTAAGGGCTGTAAGCCACTTCTTGGCTTACAGCCCTTAAATGCCAGGCTTTTCAGGCGGAGCTGTATGTCAAGGGTGAAACCGCTTCGCGGCGGCGAAGCCGCCCTTGACATACAGCTCCGCCTGAAACACTCAAACTACGGACGAAATGCTATATGCGTGATCGTCCTAAAGCGGCGCAACGATGCTGAACGCTATATTATTGTTCGTCGCGTCGGGGCTGCCTTGCAGATTGATGTGGTTCAGCAAATACCCCGCCTCTAGCCGCAGCGACGGGCTCGGCTGCCAGCCGGCGCCGATAAATGTCCGGTTCTGATTATAGCCGGCCTCAGCGCCCCAATCGGTGTCGTTCAGGGCGATGAACAATTCATTCCACGCAATGAACGAAAAGTCCGTGCCCTGGAACGAGCGGCCATAGCGCACGAACTGGCGCGCCCGCCAGCCGGTGTCGTCGCCAGTGTTCAGTAGACGTTGCTCCAGCCGCGTGCGGCCCGTGAGCCGACCACCGTAGAGGGTGGCGATGGGATAGGTCGCCTGCTGCCAGATGCGGTTTTCTTTCGAAAGGGCCGTTTGGTTGTCCCGCGAGATCACCCGCGCATAGCCGGCCCAGAGCGACAGGCCCTTATTCACCCGCCAACCGACGCCGGGGCGGATGATAGAGACGCCAAGCTCCGAGGCGTCGTCGCGATAGCGCGCATGGCCGTCGAACCAGACGAGCAAGCGACCGTCATCGCCAGCGTCATTTTTGGTGATCGCGCCGTTTGAGAAGAGCGCTGTCCAGGCTTGAAAATCGTCCGCAGCCGCCGGACTGGGCGCGAGGCCGATAGCGAGAACCCCAAGACACCCAGCGAGCGCTTTTCGAACAACCCTCCGAGCAAAAGACGCGGCGCGGCCGCGGCGAAGCTTAGCGATAATCGTCATGGAAGCCCCTCCTCAATCAATTCGGTTGTAGACAACCCTAGCGCGATATCGTGATCCGCCGGTTAAAGCCCCCTCCTTCCCGATGGCGCCCAACGCCCTCAGAGGGATGACGGAACGCCGCAGGCTTGTTATGGACGCCGGCATGTCAACTCCATCGTATCGCGCTTTTAATCCGGTTTTCTCCGACCGCCCACAATCCATTTTCCCGACCATGTCGGCCCTCGCGCGCAAGCATGACGCGGTCAATCTCGGCCAAGGCTTCCCCGACGAGGACGGTCCGGAAGAGATCATGCGCTATGCCGCTGAGGCGATCGTTAGAGGCCCGAACCAATATGGCCCCGTGGAAGGCACGCCGGCCCTGCGCCAGGCCGTCGCCGCGGACAATAAACGCTTCTACGGCCTCGATCTGAATTGGCAGACGGAAACCCTCGTGTGCTCCGGCGCGACGGAGGGGCTCGCTTCGGCGTTTTTCGGGTTCTTAACGCCTGGCGATGAGGCGCTCGCGCTCGCGCCCTTTTACGAATGCTACGCCCCGCAAATCGAAGCGACGGGCGCGCGGTTCGTTCCGGTCTCCCTCGCGCCGCCGGACTGGCGGCTCACCGCCGAGGCGCTCGCCAACGCGATCACCGACAAGACGCGCCTCATCGTCATCAACACGCCGCACAACCCCCTCGGCAAAGTGATGAGTACGGAAGAGCTGGAGATCGTCGCCGCCGCGGCGAAAGCCCATGACCTCATCGTCGTCTGTGACGAGGTATACGAACACCTCATCTTCGACGGCCGACGCCATACGCCGCTGATGGCGTTTCCTGGCATGTTTGAGCGATGCGTGCGCATCGGCTCGGCGGGGAAGACGTTCTCCGTCACCGGCTTCCGCGTGGGGTATATCTCCGGGTCCGAACCATTGATCACCGGCATCATGAAAGCCCACCAGCATCTCGCCTATGTGACAACGCCACATCTGCAAGACGCCGTCGCGAAGGGCATGGCGCTCGGCGACGACTATTACGAGACGTTCCGCGCCACGATGCAGGCGAAGCGCGACCAGCTGGCGGCGGGGCTCGGCGAGGTCGGCTTTAAAACGAGCCCGTGCGAGGGGACGTATTTCATTATGGTCGACATCCGCTCCGTCGGGGGGACGGACGATGTCGCGTTCTGCCAAGAGATTACGGAGAAAGCGCGCGTCGCGGCGGTGCCGTTGTCAGCGTTTTATCACCCCAGCCAGACCGACGCGCCGCGCCATTATGCGCGGTTCTGCTTTTGCAAAAAACCGGAGGTGTTGGACGAGGGGATTGCGCGGTTGAAGGCGTATTTTGGGTAGGGCGGGGTTCACCCTGCCGCAAAGTAAGAAGTCGGGCCGAAGCCCGCCCTAAGGTCTCCTGTGTGGATGGCTCCTGCATTGCAAGACATTTCTTGATGGGTCGTTTTTCAGAAGCAGTCCTGTGTCCGGCCTATTTGCGCGGTGTTTAACCGCTGGCCTTGATGGGTTCCGCAGGCTCAGTCCCATTCCACTAACCGGGGTTCTTGCCCCGGGACACTTATCGGGTTGTCTCAGCCTGTGGTCTGACTTCTTACTCCATCATCTCATGCGTCTTGCAGTCTCAGATTCTGAACATGCTTTCAGACCGGCTGGCGGCGATATTCCTCATTCTTTGTTAGGATCGCCCAAACGATCCGGGCGGTTTTGTTTGCAATTGCGACGGATACTAAGCGAAACGGTTTTCGTTCCAGCATGGCCTTCACCCACGCGTCCTGCCAGTCGTTCCCAGCCCGAACAGACTTGAGACGCGAGGTTGCCCCAACGATCAATAGCCTTCGAAGATATTGATCTCCCATCTTCGAAATCCTTCCCAATCGTTCTTTTCCGCCGCTCGATCTGTTCAGCGGGGTAAGACCAATCCAAGCGGCAAGCTCTCGGCCGTTGCGAAACTGGACCGCGTTCCCAACGGTGGCGACGATCGCGGACGCTGTAACCGGACCGATCCCCGGTATTTTCTGGAGTCGTTTTGCTCTGTCATCGGATCGACTGTGTTGGACGATTCTGAGTTGGTACCATCGTGCACGACGCTCTAGTGACAACAATTGGTGACTCAGATTGCCAACAATCTCACGCACAAGATCCGGTACGTCAGGTTGGTTACCGTTCGTCATGGATCTGGCGAATGCCATGATACGGGGAACGCCCTGACCTATTGTGACGCCAAATTCCGCCAGCAAGCCGCGAATGGAATTTATGATCTGCGTCCGTTGTCGAACGATTAGTTCCCTTGCGCGATGAAGGCACAACAAAGCCTGCTGTTGCTTAGATTTAGGCTGTACAAAACGCATATTAGGGCGAGTGACGGCTTCGCAGATTGCCTCAGCGTCGACGGCATCTGACTTACCCCGCTTTACGTCCGGTTTGACATAGCTCGGGGGAATTAATCGAACCTCGTGCCCGAGGGACGACAGTTCTCTCGCGCAATGATGGCTTGTCGCGCAAGCTTCCATGCCAACAAGACAGGCGGGGATCTTTTTGAAAAATGTGTGAACCTGCGATCGGCGCAGTGATCGATTGCTGATCACAGTGCCGTCAGCAGATATGCAATGGACATGAAAAATGTTCTTCGCCAGATCGAGGCCGATGGTGTTAATCTGCATAGGGTGGCTCCTTTCATCGCAGTCGATAACAACTACACTATGGCGCATTGCGACGCCGGTTGGAGCAGGAGCCATCCACCCCATCCACTAAATTTCCTCTTCAAAAGCGTATTCAGCAGCATTGACGTGTTTCTTCTTTGGAGGTTTATTAAATACTCGATTTCCTTACAAAATCTGAGATCTGAACATACCTTTACAAACCTCAAACCGCGGAGAAATTGTAATGCGCCGTAAGATATTTGCTTTGGTTCTTACTAGTTGTGTTGCTGCTGTCGGCTCAGCCTCAGCCCAATCTAACACAGGTTGGACGAAGGTCGGCACGCTTGGATGTACTGAAGGCTCAGACGTTTGCTATGTTAATTTTGATTCAGGCTTGGCGAATCCGGCGGGATGCTCCTCGACGTCTTGGGCGCGGTTTAGTTTCGATCCGACAAGTCACGCCTTGGGGCAAGGTTTTTTGAGCATGCTTTTAACAGCCCAAACGGCGAACAAAGAGGTGAACGCCTATTTTAGCACCACTGAGTGTACGTTTAACAATCCGGTTTTGATTAGTCTACGAATACGATAGTATGCGCTTAAGTTTTCAGGCGCCGAATGCATTTTCGGCACAGCTTGTTTCGAATACTAGCCAGCCTTGAAGGCCGTTGGATAGAGGTACAATACGTTGGCGCGCGGAAGCACTACACTATAAGCGCCAGTCAATCGTTCTAATACTATTGACTGGGTTATAAATCGCTCCTCAACCGTTGGAGGGCTCGATGCCAAGGTTGCGATCTGATAAGGTACTTATCCAAGATCAAAATCGCCAAAAGGACCCTCCGATGACTGAAGACACCGCTCCGCACTACGGCTTTGACACGAACGCTCTGCACGCCGGCGCGGCGCCGGACCCCACCACAAAAGCGCGGGCGACGCCCATCTATCAAACCACCAGCTATGTCTTCGACGATGTCGATCAGGCCGCGCGGCTCTTCAACCTCGAAGAGTTCGGCAATGTCTATACGCGCATCATGAACCCGACGACGGATGTCCTCGAACGGCGGGTCGCGGCGCTTGAAGGCGGCACGGCGGCGCTCGCCGTCGCATCGGGGCACGCCGCGCAGCTGATCGTGCTGCACACCCTTCTAGAGCCTGGCGATCATTACGTCGCCGCGCGCCAGCTTTATGGCGGCTCGGTCAATCAATTCGACCACGCTTTTAAGCGCTTCGGCTGGGAAGTGAGCTGGGCCGACGCTGACAATCCGGAGAGTTTCCGCGCGGCGATCACCGACAAAACAAAAGCGATCTTTATCGAGAGTTTCGCAAACCCCGCCGGCGCGATCACCGACATCGCAGCGATCGCCGCTGTCGCCAAAGAGGCGAAAGTGCCGCTCGTCGTCGACAACACCCTCGCCTCGCCCTATCTCTGCCGGCCGATCGAGCATGGCGCCAATATCGTCGTCCACTCCCTTACAAAATTCCTCGGCGGCCATGGCACGTCGATGGGCGGGATCATCGTTGACGGCGGCAATTTCGATTGGGGCTCGGACCCACGCTATAAGCACCTCGTCGAGCCGAACGTCGATTATCATGGCATTGAGTTCGCGCCGACCTTCGGGCCGATCGCTTTCGCGATCGCTTGCCGGGTTTTGGGTTTGCGCGCCCTTGGCCCCGCCATATCGCCCTTCAACGCATTCATGATTTTGCAAGGCGTTGAAACCCTCTCCCTACGGATGGACCGCCATTGCGAGAACGCGATGAAAATCGCAGCCTATCTTCAATCCCACGATAAAGTCGCTTGGGTGTCTTATGCTGGCCTCGAAGGCGACAAGTCGGCGCCGCTCGCCAAGAAATATGCGCCGAAGGGCGCCGGCGCGGTTTTCACCTTCGGACTGAAAGGCGGTTATGAAGCGGGCGTTAAGGTCGTCGGCGGCGTGCAGCTCTTCAGCCACCTCGCCAATGTGGGCGACGCGAAAAGCCTCATCATTCACCCAGCCTCCACCACCCACCGCCAGCTTTCCGACGAACAAAAAGAAGCCGCCGGCGCAGGGCCGGACGTGGTGCGCTTATCGATCGGGCTTGAAACGGCCGACGATCTGATCGCCGATCTCGACGCCGCGCTCTCCACTATTTAAGCCGCTGTTTGAACAGCTTCGGCGAAACCGCGCGAAATAAAACTCAAAAATGGCCGCCGAACCCACCGTTCGGCGGCCGAATTGTCGCGGCGCTCCCGCACGGGCAGGCGGTGAACATGGCCCCCTGAACGCCTTAATGAACGCGCGCCAACGCCAACCCCCTCATCCGTAACAATAAATTGATGCGCCGCACGCAGCGGAACGCAAACCACAGCCGAAACTTCGCCGTATTCTTGTTACATGCTCCAAACACGCGCATGATTTTAACGATTGTGCGAAGTGACGAATTCTTAAAGCGTGGGGCGTTAACCTTGTTTCACGATGATCGCATCGAACGCCGAAACGAACGAAAACGGACAAAGATGCAAGATAAATCAGACGCCTAGGCGAGCGGACAAAATTTTTCGCCGGCATTGATCGAACACAACGGAAGGACCGTTAAAGTGCGCGCAAAGCATGCCGATGTGACGAGGGAAGGGACTTGCCCCAAGGCGAGAACACCCCACATCAATCGTGCAGCGCGTAGTCGATCCTACGCAAGAGCGCCCCTTAGAATGGCGCACAACGGAATTAAATGGGCGGGGGCCGATGCTGGCGCTCGCCTTTTTTGTCCCCCAAAAGACAGGGCGAACGCCCTGTTGGGGACAACAAACGATCGCCGAGACTTCCTAAGGGCGCGCGGCTGCGCTTTGATAAACCCTAAGAAAACACTTGCAATTAAGATCGGCGAGTAAGAGCGACGAGACAGGACGAGACGACGACGAACGGATTTAGCGAAACAACCATACCGAAACAGGCATTCAGGCACAGCGGGCAAGAGCGAGCGTATCATGAGCGGCGAAAACTTTGACGTATTTGATCTCTTTACGGAGAGTTATGCGAAGGCGAAGCAAGAAGCGATGTCTTTGCGGGACTACCTCCTAGCGGCGCGGGACGAGCCGATGCTTTACGCATCGCCCGCAGAGCGGATGGTCGAAGCCATCGGCGAGCCGGAGATGTTCGATACGTCGCAAGACCCGCGCCTCTCGCGGATCTTCTTTAACCGGACGATCCGTCGATATAAGGCCTTTGACGGGTTCTTCGGCATGGAAGACACGATCGAGCGGATCGTCTCTTACTTCCGCCACGCCGGCCAAGGTCTCGAAGAGAAGCGCCAGATCCTCTACCTCCTCGGGCCCGTTGGCGGCGGCAAGTCTTCGCTCGCTGAATGTCTGAAAGACCTGATGGAGACCCACCCGATTTATGTCTTGAAAGCAGGCAAGGAGATTTCGCCGGTCTTCGAAAGCCCGCTCGGCCTCTTCCAATCGGATGACCTGAAAGACTTACTCGACGAGAAGTACGGCATCGAGAAGCGCCGGCTTACCGCGATGATGAGCCCATGGGCCGTGAAACGCCTTGATGAATTCGGCGGCGATATTTCGAAGTTTGAAGTGGTGCGCCTCTTCCCATCGAAGCTGCGCCAGATCGGCATCGCCAAGACCGAGCCAGGTGACGAGAACAATCAAGACATTTCAGCTCTCGTCGGCAAGGTGGACATCCGCAAGCTGGAGCATTTCAGCCAAGACGACACGGACGCTTACTCCTATTCCGGCGGGCTTTGCCGGGCGAACCAGGGCCTGCTTGAGTTCGTGGAGATGTTCAAAGCGCCGATTAAAGTCTTGCACCCGCTGTTAACGGCGACGCAGGAAGGCAATTATGTGGGTACGGAAGCCTTAGGCCCCATCCCGTTCCAAGGCACCATTCTCGCCCACTCGAATGAAAGCGAATGGCAGCAATTCCGCAATAATAAGAATAATGAAGCGTTCCTTGACCGGATCAGCGTCATCAAAGTGCCCTATAGCTTGCGGGTCACCGACGAACGCCAGATCTATGAGAAACTGCTGGCGAGTTCGGAATTGTCCGACGCGGCCTGCGCGCCGAACACGCTTGATCTTCTGGCGCGGTTCTCCGTGTTGACGCGGTTACGCGAGCACGAGAATTCGAACCTCTTTTCCAAGCTGCGCGTCTATGACGGCGAACGCTTGAAAGACACCGACCCCAAAGCGAAGACCTTGCAGGAATACAAGGACGCGGCCGGCGTCGACGAAGGCATGGACGGCATCTCCACGCGTTTCGCCTACAAAGTTCTCTCCGAGACCTTCAACTTCGACACGAGCGAAGTCGCCGCCGACCCTGTGCACATGATGTACGTTCTGGAAACGGCGATTAAGCGCGAACAATTCCCTGAAGAGGTTGAGAAGAAATATCTCGACTTCATAAAGTCGGAGCTGTCTTCGCGCTATGCGGAATTCATCGGCAAGGAGATCCAGAAAGCTTATCTGGAGAGCTACGCCGAGTACGGCCAAAACCTCTTCGACCGCTACATCGCCTATGCGGACGCGTGGATTGAAGACCAAGACTTCAAAGATCCGGACACGGGCCAGCTCCTCGACCGGGCGACGCTCGACGCGGAGCTTTCAAAGATCGAAAAGCCGGCGGGCATCGCCAATCCGAAGGATTTCCGCAACGAGGTCGTGAAATTCGCGCTTCGGGCGCGCGCGGCCAATGAGGGCAAGAACCCGCGTTGGACCTCTTACGAGAAATTGCGCAACGTCATCGAGAAGCGCATGTTCTCCCAGGTCGAAGACCTGTTGCCGGTTATCTCGTTTGACAGCAAAAAAGATAGCGACACCGAGAAGAAGCACGAAGACTTCGTCTCGCGCATGGTCGATCGAGGCTACACCGCGCGGCAGGTTCGCCGCTTGGTCGAGTGGTATATGCGGGTGAATAAGGCGGGGTAGTCTGTCGTCTAGGCCGCGCACCCCACCCTCATCCTGAGGAGCAAAGCGTCAGCTTTGCGTCTCGAAGGATGGAGACGGAAAGAATATGACCCCTGGCCATCCTTCGAGACGCGATCCTAAGGGATCGCTCCTCAGGATGAGGTGGAGGAACAAGAAGAGAATATGGAAACCGTCGGCTTCGTCTATATGCTTCAGTGCGCCGATGGGAGTTTCTATATCGGCAGCCACCGCGGCACGGACGTCGAGACACGCGTTTCAGAACACAATCTTGGCGTTTATCGCAACGCCTATACATTTCAGCGTCGACCGGTTGAGCTTGTTTGGAATGAGTATTTTAGTCGTTATGATGACATGGTCGCCAGAGAACGACAGATCAAAGGATGGAGCCGCGCGAAGAAGAAGGCGTTAATTGCGGGCACCGACGAAAAACTACCATCGCTCGCGAGCCGAAGCCAAGCCCCCACCCCCTCATCCTGAGGAGGCCGCACCGCGGCCGTCTCGAAGGATGGAGACGGAAAAATAAATCGCCCCGGGCCATCCTTCGAGACGCGGTCTGACGACCGCTCCTCTGGATGACGGACAAAAACAAATGAGAATGACCTTGGCAAATTCCGATATTCCTCAGCCAACGCCTGGCGAAACTCAAGACCAGTTTTGCAAGCGTCTTGAGGCGAATGGTCTTGACGAAATGCGTCTGAGAAAAAGTGCACGCGAGCACTTCTCAATGAATCCTGCCGAAATGGGAGCGTACTTTGAGAATTTTCCCGAAGCGCGCCTCCGACATCTAGCGTCACTTCAGGAAACCTATCCTCAAGGTTACCAAAGTAACGATAGGCTCACTCGAAAAGTAAGCTTAGACTTAGGGATCCCGCTGGAAAAGGCTTCATCTTGGGTGAAAAAAATTCGAGAATACGAAGCGGATAAGAAATAGTGCAACTATGAACTCCTTCCACTTCATAGACCGCCGCAAGAACCCCAAGGGCAAATCCCTCGGCAATCGACAGCGCTTCCTGAAACGGGCGCGGGCGCAAATCAAAGACGCCGTCAATAAATCCTTGCGCGATCGCTCCTTGAAAGACCTCGACAAGGGCGAGAAAATCTCGATCCCCACAAAGTCCACCAAAGAGCCGCGCTTCCGCCTCGACCCGGAAACCGGCGAGCGCTCTTGGGTGAACCCCGGCAATAAAGAATTCTCAGAAGGCGACCGCTTGAAAAAACCGCCGAAGCAAGGCGGGCGCGGGCGCGGCAAAGAAGCAAGCGATTCCGGCGACGGCGAGGACGCGTTCCAATTCACCCTCACCCAGGACGAATTCCTCGACATCTTCTTTGAAGACCTAGAGCTGCCGAACCTCGTCAAACGCTCCCTCAAAGAAATCAAATCCATGGCCTATAAGCGCGCCGGCATCACCGTCGCCGGCTCGCCGACCAATCTCAATTTGGTCCGCACCATGCGCAACGCCCATGGCCGACGCCTGGCGCTCGGCCGTCCGTCCACCAAGGAAATGAACGAGCTGAAAGAGCGGCTATTTGAGCTGGAACGCAATTCCGAACCCGACGAGGCGGACGTCGCGGAAAAAATCGCGCTCTTAGAAAAGCTCGACGCGATGGAAAAGCGCCGCCGCTGGGCGCCTTATATCGATCCGCTTGACGTACGTTATAACGCCTACGAACAAACGCCGGTGCACACGACCGCGGCGGTGATGTTCTGCCTGATGGACGTCTCGGGCTCCATGGGCGAGCGCGAGAAAGACCTCGCCAAGCGCTTTTACATGCTGCTCTATCTTTTCTTGAAACGGCGCTATGAAAAAGTCGACGTCGTCTTTATCCGCCACACCCACCACGCCGAGGAAGTGGACGAAGAAACCTTCTTCTATTCCCGCCAATCCGGCGGCACGGTCGTGTCGACGGCGATTGAGAAAATGCTGGAAGTTCAGCAAGATCGCTATCCGGCGGGCGAATGGAACATTTACGTCGCGCAAGCCTCCGACGGCTACACCCAAGGCGGCGACGCAAAGCGGTGTGTCGAGCTCTTAAGCGACGACGTCATGCCGATCGTTCAGTACTACGCTTATATTGAAATCCTCGACGAGCGGGAACTGGAAGTCTTCTCCGACGCGGAGACGGGCGCCGAGCTATGGCGCGCTTACCGGCAGTTCGCGCCGGCGTTTGAGCATTTCGCGCAGACGCGCATCGCCCGGCCGCAAGATATCTTCCCCGTCTTCCGCGAGCTTTTCGCCAAGGGACAAAAGGAGGCGGCCTAATGCGCCGGGCCGCCCGCATGAGCGCCGCGGCGGCGATATTCGCTGCTCTCCTGTGCGCCTGCGGACAGTCAGGGTCCGATCAAGGAAGAACAGAAGCCGCTGCGGAAGAGGGCGTCCCAACGTCGACTTCCAACGCCCTTTCCGAACTTGAACAAAACCTGCTGCCGGGCGTCGTCTATAGCGACGACGAAAACCTTCGCTACACCCTCGCCGACCGCATGGCGCATTACAATACGCCCCATGTCACCATGACGCTGATCCGTGACGGGAATATTGTTGCTGAGAAAGCGTATGGCGACGGCGCAGCGCCGGACATGCTCTTCCAAGCCGCCTCTCTCTCAAAAGCCGTCGCAGCAGCGGGGGTTGCGACCTACGCCAAAGACGCGGGCATTGATCTCGATGCGGACATCACGCCGCTTTTTAAGGGCTTCGACATCGCCGCGGTTAATCCGGGCGGGCAGCTGATCTCCTTGCGCAAGCTATTGAGCAATACGAGCGGTGCGACAGTTTCCGGCTTTCCTGGCTACGCGACCGACGTATACAAACCAACAACGCTTGAAGTCCTCCAGGGCGCGGACGGCGTCAACACCGAGCCCGTGACCTTTGAGCCGAACCCGGACGGCGCGTTCGCCTATTCCGGCGGTGGTTACACAATTGCGCAAGCCTTCATTGAAGAACATTCGAGCCGCGACTTCGCGGAGCTGATGGACGCGCTTATTCTGAAGCCATTTCAGATGACCCGCAGCACGTTTGAACAACCGCTTTCGGAACGCTGGCGCAAAGAAAACGTTGCGCGGGCGCATATGGGCGACGGTTCGCCCGTCAACGGCGGCTGGCATGTCTACCCCGAACTCGCCGCCGCAGGCCTGTGGACAACTGCGAGCGACTACGCCCGTTTCGCGATCGCCATGACGCGCGCTGCGAACGGCGACGCGGACGCAGGCCTCGACCCGTCGATCGCTCGCGAAGCGTTTAAACCGACAGCGCAAAACACCAATCTCCCCTTTAATTACGGGCTCGGCCTCGGCGTTCACCAGCAAGACGGGCGTCTCAGCATCCGCCATGGCGGGCGCAACCACGGCTATAATTGTTATTTTTTTGTTTTCACCGACACGGTCGACGGCCTCGTCGTGATGACCAATGGCGCCGATGGAACAGCCCTTTATAGAGAGATTATGCATGGCGCCCGCGCGCTTTATGGGTGGCCGAAAGACCCTCGGCCGGAGATCACGCCGATCGCGCTTTCCGATGAGACCCTCAAGTCGTTCGCCGGCCGGTACGTTCTAGAAGTAAACGGCGCACCGACAGAGGCGTCGATCACGCTGGAAATCCGCGACGGCGGCCTTTTCGGGTATTGGCAAAGAGAGCTCTCGATTAATCTGACGCCCATCAGCGAAGAGGTGTTCGTCGATGTGACCGGCGGAACGCAATGGCGGTTCGACGCCGAAGCAGGCACCGCGACATCCGGTGACGGCGCCACGTTTAGGAAAGTCGCATCGTGATTGATTATATTGAGCGCCTAGACGATGTAAGATGGGATGGAGAAAAGCGCCAAGGGCTCGTCCAAACCATCTTTGGCCCCTCCGCTAGTTCGCGGAAGGGGGGCTACATGAGTAAAAACGCCTTTCATTGCGCTCTAGCGGTAGCGGCATTTGCCGTGCAGCCAAGCCTAGCGGCGCCAAATGTCGACAATGAGTGCATGCATAATGCGCTGCAAAGCGTCACTCTCGAACATCGCGTCAAGAAAGTGCGCAGAGCGTTCAGATCTCACTTTTCAACCAAAACCTGGAACTGCCCAGCCGACGCGAAGGCTTTGAGATGTTGGCAAAGAACTGGGACAGATAACGGCAACGACTGGGAGTACGCGGTCATTCGTGAACGCGCCATATGCCATCGTGGAGATTTTCGAACATTTGTTTTCGTTTACGAAAAAATTGACGGTGCAGAGCACAATGATCTTTCACAAAGAGTGCATGGCCGAACTTATTCGGTCGAGTACCTAACGCTGGCGCTCGAACTAATGACAGCAGACGGATAAAAATAAAATGACCCTCGCAGCTGAAAAACTTCCCCTGCTTTACGACGACTCAGAATGGACGTTCGATCGCCTAAAATCGGCCTATGACGCGATTGAAGACATCGCGCTCAACGATCTAAAGCTCGACGTTTATCCGAACCAGATCGAGATCATCGCCACGGAGCAGATGCTGGATGCTTATTCCAGTCACGGTATGCCGCTCATGTATAAGCATTGGTCGTTCGGCAAACGCTTCGCCCACGATCAAATGATGTACTCCAAGGGCTATCAGGGCCTCGCCTATGAGATCGTGATTAATTCAAGCCCTTGCATCGCTTATCTCATGGAAGAGAACTCCATGACCATGCAGGCGCTCGTCATGGCGCATGCGAGTTTCGGACATAACCATTTCTTTAAGAACAATTACCTTTTCCGTCAGTGGACGGACGCTGACGGTATCCTCCCCTATCTCGACTTCGCCAAGAAATACATTGCCAAGTGCGAAGACGAGTATGGGGCGGAGGACGTCGAAGAAGTGCTCGACGCCGCTCACGCCCTGATGGACCAAGGCGTTTTTCGGTATCAGCGCCCGCCGCGCCTTTCGGAAGCCGACAAGCTGGCCAAAATCGCGGCGCGCGCGGAATATGAACGCCAGAACTTTAACGATATTTGGCGCACCCTGCCGCATACCGAAGAACCAGAAGAAGACGCCGAAGAGCGCCAGGCGGAAGTACGCAACATCAAACTGCCGGAAGAAAACCTGCTTTACTTCATCGAGAAGGCCTCGCCGGTCTTGCGCCCCTGGCAGCGGGAAATCATCCGTATCGTGCGGAATATCTCGCAATATTTCTATCCACAAAAGCAAACCAAGGTAATGAATGAGGGCTGCGCCACCTTCGTCCACCATTACATCATGAACGAGCTTTATAATCGCGGCCAAATCGACGAAGGCTCGATGATGGAGTTCATGCACTCCCATTCATCGGTCGTCTTCCAACCAGACTTCGACGATCAGCGCTATTCCGGCATTAATCCGTATGCGCTGGGGTTCGCCATGATGGAAGACATTAAACGCATGTGCGAGGCGCCGACGGACGAAGACAAAGAATGGTTCCCCGACCTCGTCGGCGAAAGCTGGCGCGACGTCCTCAAAGACGCCTGGACGAATTTCCGTGATGAGAGCTTTATATTGCAATATCTCTCGCCGACGGTGATGCGGAATTTCTCGCTTTTCGCGCTGCATGACGATTCGGACGACAGCCATGTGGACATCAAAGCGATCCACAATGAACGCGGCTTCCGCGAGGTGCGTGAAACACTGTCGGCGCAATATGACCTCGGACGCCATGAACCGAACATTCAAGTGCTGTCCGCCGATCTCGACGGCGACCGGCAATTGACATTGCGCCATATGGCGTCGAACGGCCGTAAGCTTGACCGCAAGACCATGGAAGACGTTTTGTGGCACGTGCACCGATTATGGGGCCACGAAGTGAAACTGGACGAGGAAGAGGCTTAGCTTGAGAAGTCGTGCGCAGCGGCTCGACCTCGGCGTTATCGGGCCTTAGAGCCCGATTGGAAATTCATGCAAAGCTGGAAAACCCCTCGAAACAGATGTCAGTTGGCAAGAAACCCATGCATCTCGGGCTCTAAAAAATTAAAGATAAGAGCCGGAACCGGATAATCGGAACGCTAGCGTACGTCTGACCCTCTCGTGTTGCGCAAGTTTCAGAGTTTTGAATCGGACTCTTAACGATCGCGGCCAAAATTCGGCTCATCGGTTTCCTGTCCGGCGTCAACGATAGCGCGACGCAAGGCGCGTCCACGAGCGAAGGACTTCTCGAGCGTTTCGGCGTCGCCCCAGCGCACCGCGCGTTGCAAGACGGCCAGCTCCTCCGTGAAGCGCCCCAAAACTTCCAAAACCGCATCCTTGTTAGCGACGAAAACATCGCGCCACATGACCGGATCAGACGCTGCGATGCGGGTGAAGTCCCTAAAACCGCCAGCGGAGTATTTAACGATCTCCGCTTC
Organism: Pseudomonadota bacterium; assembly: GCA_039814575.1. Taxonomy (GTDB): domain Bacteria; phylum Pseudomonadota; class Alphaproteobacteria; order Caulobacterales; family Parvularculaceae; genus MED-G105. Next base: position 86,100 of record JBCCAY010000003.1, on the reverse strand, counting down.
CGTCACCGCTTCTAAATCGTCAGCCGCGCCGACCAGCGTAAAGGCGATGAGGTGCGGTAGGTGGCTCGTCACCGCGAGCGCCAAATCATGGTGACGCGCATCCATCACTTCAACCCGGCTACCGACGGCGCGCCACAAGGCGACGGCTTTCTCAACATTGGCGGCGTAGGCGGCGTCGCGCCCTTGAAGTGGCGTGATGATACACCAGCGGTCGTGAAAGAGCGTCGCGAAGCCGGCGTCGGGGCCGGATTGCTCCGTCCCCGCAATAGGGTGACACGGCACAATCGACAGCTCAGCGCCCTTGGCGCCAGCAGCATCAACAATAGCGCCTTTCACCGAGCCCACATCAATGATGAGCGCGTCCGTTTTCGTCACGGCCAAGGCGTCGATGATGTCGGCCGCAGCGCCCACCGGCGCGGCGATGATGATGAGATCCGCCCCCGCCGCAGCAGCAGCGATGCTATCGGCGACAGCGTCGACAAAGCCGATTTCTTTCGCTCGCTCTAACGCGGCGTCGTTCGGATCATAGCCGACAATCGTCTCGGCAAGCGTATTCTCCCGCAACGCACGGGCGAACGACGAGCCGATCAGGCCGACGCCCAAAAGCGCGGCTTTTGTGAACTTTACGTCTTCAGCCATCGGACAAGTATTCCTCAACGCCGGCGAGAAACGCGTCATTCGCCTCTTTCGGTCCGATCGAGACACGAAGCCATTCAGGTAGTTTGTAGGCCGTCACGTTACGGACCAAGACACCTTGGCGCAGTAGAAAGTCGACCGCATCGCCAGCGCTTTTGCCATTATCCAACGCAAAATCAGCCAGCAAGAAATTGCCGACGCTCTTCGTCGTTTTAATGCCGAGCGTCTGCAAATGTTCAGCCATCCGCGCTCGTTCGCTCCCATTATGAGCGCGATTGCGCGCCACAAAGTCTTGGTCTTCCACTGCCGCGACGCCGGCGGCGATCGCTGGGCCGCTGATGTTGAAAGGACCGCGAATGCGGTTCAACACGTCGGCGATAGCGGCGGGGCAGTAAGCCCAACCGAGGCGCAACCCGCCGAGCCCATAAATCTTAGAGAACGTGCGCGTCATGACGATATTCTCGTATTCTTCAACAAGCGCGGCGCCCGCCTCATAGTCCGGAGCATCGACATATTCCGCATAGGCGGCATCCAACACCAAAACGACGTCCGAGGGGAGGCTCGCGCGCAAGCGACGAACCTCCGCGTCAGGCAAATACGTGCCCGTCGGATTGTTCGGGTTGGCCAAAAACACAAGACGTGTTGTTTCGTCAACGGCAGCGAGCAGCGCGTCGACGTCCGCCGTTAAGTCCGTTTCAGGGGCGAAGCGCGGTGTGGCGCCGCAGGATTGCGCCGCAATCGAATAGACTAAGAAGCCGTGATCGCTTTGCACGACGCTGTCGCCGGGTCCGGCGTAGGCGCGCACCAGCAACTGCAGCAGTTCATCGGACCCAGCGCCGCAGATGATCCGGTCAGGGTCGAGGCCGTGGACGGCGCCAATCGCCTCACGCAAGGCGCGCGCTGATCCATCGGGATAAAGATGAAGTCCCGCGCCGGCCGCCGTCATCGCCGTGACCGCTTTTGGGCTTGGGCCGAGGGCGGATTCATTAGACGAAAGCTTAAAGACGGGCCCAGCGCCCGGCGCCGTCGAGCGCCCCGGCTTATAAGGCGCGATATCGAGAATGCCGGGACGCGCCACAGGGCGGAGAGCGCCTGCTTCAGCGCTTGGGCGTGCGCGTGCGTCTGATCGAGATCCGCCGGTCATCATTTTCACCATGCTTCAAGAGCGCCCCAAAAGCAGGCGCCGATGCGAGCGCGGAGGTATAGCGGCGCAGACGCAACGCGTCCAATCGGAGCTGTCGACGCTTAGAAATACTGGCGCGGAGAATTGGGCAGGAGAAACGCCGACGGCTTAACGCTCGCCGTCACGCGTCGCGGGTTGCGGGAAGGCGGGGCGCGGCGGCGCAGGCAATCGCCGTTGAACCCTCAGCGGCGTCGCCGCCGGCCGCGCCATGTCCTTGCTCGCTTCAATCAAGAGAACACCGCTGAGCCAAGGCCACAAAAGCGCGCCTGTGCGCTCCCAGGCGCGCGACGCCCGGACCACATAACGCGCGCCGAGCGGCGGGAAATAAAGCGCCCGGGCGACGCCAATCGGCGCGAACATGGCGTCCGACAATAGGGTTTTCAGCTGACCATTGAGATAGGGCCGTCCTGCGGCGAACGGCGTTGAATCGACCATAGACCAAGCGCCGCGCCGATGGGCGGCGACGATAATCACCCGACCTTGATCGGACAGCACCCGCCAGGCTTCGCGCATGAGGCTGCGGGGCTTCGCCGTCTCTTCAAGGCCGTGGACGATAAGCAAGCGATCGATTGACGCGTCCGGCAAAGGCCAATGGTGCTCAGCCACCAGCGCGGCGCGATTAGCCGCGCCCACCGGCCACCGAATAACGCCCTGCCCCGCCGGCGCCAGCGCCAGAGAACGCTCCGCGGCGGGAAAGAGGCTGAGATAGGGTTCAGCATAGCCGAACCCCGCAAAGCGCAGACCCTTTTCATCGGGCCAGGCGGCGCGCACCTGCTCGGCGATGAAGCCTTGCGCGGCCTCGCCAAGGGAGGAGGCGTAAAACCCATGGAGATCAAGAATATCAGTGCGCATCGCCGAAAGCTTAAAACCGGATCTTTAGAAAAGGATTTAACCCGTTAAGGCTTCGTTTAAAGGCCCGGTAAAGGCCCAGCGCCGCATTTTACCGCGGCCGACGACGCGCTACACTCGGCCTCAACCGATAAAGCGAGCTTTATGATGCCCCTCACCATCAAACAATTTCCCTGCTTCAGCGACAATTACGGTTATCTCATACGGGATGAACAAACCGGCGTCGTCGCGGCAATCGACACGCCGGAGGCGGACAAGATCAACGCCGGCCTCAACGCCGAAGGCTGGCGGCTCGATCTTATTTTGAACACCCACCACCATTTTGACCACACGGGCGGCAATCTCGCGCTGAAAGAACACTGGAACTGCGAAATCATTGGCCCACGGAACGAAGCGGAAAAAATTCCAGGCATCGACCGGGCCGTCGGCGAAGGCGACACAATCGCGGTCGGCAACGCCAAGGCTGACGTTTTTGACACACCCGGCCATACGGCCGGTCATATCGTCTACTACTTCGCAGAAGAGGCCGCGGCGTTCGTTGGCGATACAATTTTCGCGCTCGGGTGCGGGCGTCTCTTCGAAGGGACGGCTGAACAAATGTGGACGTCCCTGTCGAAGATCAAAGCGCTGCCGCAAGAAACACTGCTCTATTGCGCCCACGAATATACTGAAGCGAACGCCCGCTTCGCACTGTCCATCGAACCCGATCATCCGGGCCTTAAAGCCCGCGCTGCGGCGATCGCCGCAACACGCGCCAAGGGCGCATCGACCGTACCGACGAGCGTTGCAGAAGAATGCGCAACAAGCCCGTTTCTGCGCGCCGACGACCCCGCCTTGCGCACCGCTTTAGGAATGACCAACGCAAGCGACTTAGACGTCTTTACGGAAGTCCGGCACCGCAAAGATAACTTTTAGATCACCAAAGGGCGTACAGGGCTTGCCGCTGTTCGTCACAGCGGTCGGTTTGCATCCCTGATGCATCGTCTCCAACGTCGCTTTTATTGTGCGCGGCATTTATTGTGCGCCACATAGCGCGGAGAACACCGGCGTCCGGCGCGCATAAACTGTTGATCAAACGATAATTAATAACTACTCTCAAATTCTGGGCGGGCGCTATTCGCGGGCGCCTTCTAGTTCGAGCGCAGGCGTACGCCGGCCAGACGCCAGCCGCACGCCACGAGGCACCCAAGATCGGGCGTGACCGAATAAGGCTTTTCTTCGATGCGATCCTCAAGCCCCTTTAACGTCTTAGAGAATGAGCGCGCGCTTAGCGTTCTGCGTCGTCTGCATAAAGCCGCCGACCGACAATTATTCAGCCTCTTGTCCCATTACTTGCCGAAAGTGCCGAGGCTTTTGCTGGGCCGTCCAATGGCTTTTTCAGACGACGACATCAAAGGTTACTACGCCGACAAATTCATCGCCCTCGACCCTCAGCAAGCGGCCTTCTGTTACCTAACGGCCCGCGGCATGGGCGCGCGCTGCGTCGTCGAGTTCGGAACATCTTTGGGCGTATCGACGATCTGGCTGGCGGCGGCGGTGCGTGCGAACGGCGGCGGCCGTGTCATTACCGCCGAACTCGTGCCGGAGAAAGCTAAACGCGCCCGCGCGCACCTAGAAGAAGCCGGGCTCGCCGATCTTGTCGACATTCGCATCGGCGACGCCCGCGAGACCCTCGCGGACTTGCCAGGCACGGTTGATCTCTTCTTAAACGATGGTTTTCCGATGCTAGCGCTTGATGTTTTGCGCCTTGTCGCGCCGCATATGCGTGCGGGCGCTATAACCCTCACCGATAATGTGGGCACGTTCAAAGGCAATTATAAGAAGTACTTGAAATATGTCCGTGACCAGAAGAATGGGTTTGTTTCAACCATCTTGCCCTACAAATCCGGCACGGCGTACTCCCTTAAGACCGGCTGACGGCTGGATCACCCAAGAGATCGCGTAACACCGCCACCCCCTTCTGAGCGGCCTCCGTCGAGGCGTTACTGAAATTAAGGCGTATCGCCGACGCGCCGCCGACGCCGTCCGCGTAGAAATACCGCCCTGGGGCAAACAGCACGTTTTTCTTCATCGCCGCCGCAAGCAACACATCAGCGTCAATATCATCCGGCAAAGTGACCCAGAAAAATAGACCGCCCGGCGGCGTCGTCCATGTCGCTTCGCCCAAATGCTCAGACAATAGGGACGCAAAGGCGTCCCGCTTGCGCCGATAGCTGGCGACCAAGCGGGTATTACGAGACGCTTCGTCATGCGCGGTCAAATAGTCGAGCACGATGCGCTGGCTCAGCCTATTCGTGTGCAGATCAGCGGCTTGTTTCAACAAGAGCAAGTGTGGGAACAAACACGGCGAGGCGGCGAGGAAGCCAAGGCGCAATCCCGGCGCCAAAGTCTTAGAAAAAGACCCCTGGTAAATCCAAGAGCCGTCGTGCATCCATGACGCGACGGGGCGACGTTCACAGGGGTCGTAGACAAGATCGCGGTAGGGATCGTCTTCAAAAAGAATGACGTTCTCATTCTCACAGGTTTGCGCGAACGCTTTACGTTCCGCAGCGCTCCAGCAGCGGCCCGTCGGATTCTGGAAGGTTGGATTAACATAGGCCATTGACGGGCGATCTGTTGACGACCGATCTTGACCGTCCCCAATCACGCCGTCGCCTGAGATTTCCATTTCGAGAAAACGCGCGCCAAAGAACCGAAAAACTTGCAGCGCCGCTAAATAGGTCGGCGCTTCCACCGCCACGGGCGTTCCGGCGTCCACGACTAGTTTCGCGGCGAGGTCGATGCCTTGCTGCGAGCCGGAAAGGATCATGACATGGTCGGCGTCCGCCCGCAGCCCAAGAGCTTCGAGCCGATGTGCGACAAGCGCGCGAAGATCACGCTCTCCTTCCGCGGGGCCATATTGCAGGCACGCGGTCGGATCCTTCGGCAACTCAAAATCCGGAAAACTGTCCGCCGCTGGCAGGCCGCCGGCGAATGAAATAACCTCCGCACGCTGCGACGTTTCCAGCATGGCGCGCACCGGCGAGGCGTGCAAATCGCTAAGGCGCTTCGATAATGACGGCACGAGAGCTGTCCCCCACTTAGGTCAATGGTATTGTCCTATCGACATCTGCACCAACGGGCATTATTAAGTCAATATGATTGACCTAAATTCAGAGGACGATTTGCGCGAGGCGGTCGAGCTGATGTATTTCGCTTATCGCGGTTTCACAGCCCACGCCGATAAGACGCTCGCAGCGCGAAGCCTCAACCGCGTTCACCATCGGCTGTTGTACTTTATTGGTCGCGATCCGGAGCAAACGGTCGGCGATCTCATCAAAACACTAGCTGTGAGTAAGCAAGCACTGAACGCACGATTACGCCAATTGATCGAGATGGGCCTCGTACGCTCCGCGCCGGACGCCGATGACCGACGTCTAAAAAGATTGGCGCTGACAGCGCGCGGCGCACGCCTCGAAGCGACGCTCACCGGCGCGCAAATCACACTGTTGAGCGAGGCGTTTAAAAGCTCGGGCACAACAAAAGCGGACGGTTGGCGCGACGTCATGGCGACGCTTAGCGCCTCTGCGAAGAGCAGGAAAAAAGAGTAAGCGCCGACAAACTATAAATGGTCTCGTTCGAGAACGTGGTGCGGGCGCTCTCGCTAGAACGCTAATGGGCGCCGCCAAAGGCGCCGGTACGGACATTATAGTCGACGGCGAGGCCGTATTCCGGATCATCTTCTGAATCGACGATGAGCTGACCGGCGCGGTTCAAGAGGCGATGGCAGTCCCGCGTTAGATGACGCAGACGCAGCGTTTTGCCGATCGCTTCATATTTCGCCGCTAAGTCCTCGATCGCTTGCAGCGCGGACTGATCAACGACGCGCGAGCGCATGAAGTCGACAATGACGACGTCGGGATCATCTTCAGGCGTAAAGAGTTCGGCAAAACCGTCCGTCGATCCGAAAAACAACGGCCCGGAAATCTCATAGACTTTCGCGCCAGGCTCGCGCTGGCTGTCGCGCTCGATGACATGGATGCGCTTTGCGTTGTTCCAGGCATAAGCGAGCGCCGAGACGATGACGCCGACAATGACGGCGACGGCGAGGTCTTGCCAAACGGTGACCGCCGTTACGAGCACGATGACGACGGCGTCCGTCGCCGGAATTTTCCGCATAATGCGCAGACTGTTCCAAGCGAAGGTGCCGATGACGACCATGAACATGACGCCCACAAGCGCCGCTAACGGGATCTGTTCAATGAAGCTGGAGCCGACAAGAATGAACGTCAGTAGAAAGAGCGCCGCCATAATGCCGGAGAGGCGCGTGACGCCGCCGGATTTCACGTTGATCATGGATTGACCGATCATGGCGCACCCGCCCATGCCGCCGAAAAAGCCCGTGACGATATTGGCGCCGCCCTGGGCGAGGCACTCCTGCGAGGCGCCGCCGCGCTTGCCGGTCATCTCGCCAACGAGGTTGAGGGTGAGCAGGCTTTCAATAAGGCCGATCGCCGCGAGGATCACCGCATAGGGCAGAATGATCTGAAATGTCTCAAAAGTAAGCGGCACATTCGGCGCGTGAAACGCCGGCAAGCCGCCTTCGATTGACGCCAAGTCACCAACCCGCGGCACGTCAAGGCCGAAGCCGATAACGATCGCCGCAACGAATACAATGCCCGCCAAGGGCGCCGGCACCGCTTTCGTCAGTCGCGGGACGAACCAAATAACCAGCATCGTAAGCGCCACGAGCGCCAACATCAGCGCCAGCGGCGCGCCGGTCAGCCATTCGCCGTTCGGCAGGAAGCTGTGCCCGTCGGGGTGCGCCGTACCCGGAACTTGGAACTGACCGAGCTGGGCAAGGCCTATGACGATCGCGAGCCCGTTTACAAAGCCGAGCATGACCGGCGTCGGCACGAGACGGATAAATTTACCCAGCCGGAAAACGCCGGCCGCGACTTGCAAGACGCCCATCAAAACGACGGTCGCGAAGAGATACTCAACGCCATGCTGAGCGACGAGCGCGACCATGACGACGGCGAGCGCGCCGGTCGCGCCGGAAATCATGCCCGGCCGTCCACCGAAAACCGCAGTGATCAATCCGACAATGAAAGCCGCATAAAGACCGACGAGCGGTTCAACGCCAGCGACAAAGGCGAACGCCACCGCTTCCGGCACCAACGCCAGCGCCACCGTAAGCCCTGCAAGGGTTTCGATGCGAATGCGCGCCAGTGACGGCGCGGCGTCGCTGGTGTTGGAGAATCCATGCCGTTTCAGCCGATCGGCGAGACCGGCGAGAGAAAGTTCAGCCATAGTGACCTTGAGACGAGCGGCAAAAACAAAAGCGGCCGTTTAGGGGGATTTATGCTGCGACGCAACAACTATCTCGCCGCAGGCGGCGCTCTTTCGATGGTTTGAGCGTCGAAAACTATGCCGCCCAATCTACGATTTTGATTTCATTGAATAAATAAAGGTATATACCTGTTTGATCAACATTGTCGCAAGACGAAGAAAATGGCCTTTACCGCCAAATTGTCGGACCTCAAGGTGTATCCCCTCTGGATCAGGTCAAGCGTCACAGGCCTTGAAGATAACTCTTGGTGGCGGCATAGGCGTCGCCGCCGTCTGGGCTAGCGCCGTAGCGCAGCTCACTGTCTGCGTAATCGGGTCCCGACCCGTCACCGAGACAAACGAAACTCTCCACCGCCGGCGCTGAGCCGCTGCGGCAAAGCGATTCCAACGCCGATAGCGCGCCGCCGCAGGCGTCTGCGACGCTCTCGTCTTCCGGCCACCCCTCCATGCTGTCCCAGTCGATCGACGTTGCAATGGATTGGCCGCAGACGTCGGAAGTATAGCTGCCTTCATCCGCAAGCGCCGCTTCTTCGCGCTCCTGGGCGCGCAGGGATTTGAGCGATTGTGCAACCGCGGCCGTCGCGACAGTGCTCGCCAAAAACGTTATAGCGAGGGCGAGAGACCGCCTCCCTGTCGATCGCCCAACGATGACTCCTTGGCGTCGCGCGCTCACAAGTTCTCCTCCAAATAGGAGATAATGGCGGCCGACGATAAACGCCCCTCAACACCCGCCTCCTCGTCAACGACGACAAAGAGCGTTCCGTCTTGTAGACGAACGTCCGGCGCACGCCCTACATCAAAGCGAACGGCGCGAATTTGCTGACTGAGGGCCAAACGGCCCGCCTTGTCCCGCGCGACATGGTCAAGCGCCTCCGCGACCCGCGCAACGGCATCGGCGAGAACCGATGCGTCCCGCTCAATCGAACGTCGCCCCGCTAGATTTTCTCCATCGCCGGGCAATGAACGCGCGGTAAACGCCGTCTGCGGCGCGAACGCCAGAGCCGGCGCCGGTTCGGCCGCAGTAATGGCGGCGCGACGAACGCCATCGGGATCTGCACGGACTGTTCTGTCTTCCAAAGTTATAGGCGACGCCTCAAAAAGCACGGGCGCACCTATTTTGGCGCTGACGAGCGCCGTCGCTTTTTGCGCGCGCGCAAGGGCGACATCGGCCGTGGCCGGCGATAATCGCAAACTCGGATCTGCGTTAAACGTCTTGGTGGCGGCCGAACCGGTGTTTTCTCCAGGCCAATAAACCGTCGCATTGCCATAGGGCGTCATGCGCAGAACGGCGCGCCCGTTTTCATCTTTATACAGCGTATCGCCGCGCGGCGCACGCGTCGCGCGCAACACAACAATCTCTTCCGACGGTAAGTCGTCATCCAATTGGCACGAAAGACGCGGATCGGCGTCCGCGCATAAAAAACGCGCCCGGCCGTTCGGCCCAAAGCGCTCGAACAGAAAGACGCGCCCGTCCGCCGCCGTGACGAACCGTTCAACGCCAATGCCGCGCGACGCAGTGCGCGGGCGTTCAACAAGCGCGGAAAAAGGGTCTTGCGCTCCGGCGGCGTGCGCCGGCGTCGAGAGCCCGGCGATCGCAAAGACCATCATCGCCGCGAGGAAAGCCATCGCCGTCGCAACGCCGCGGCGTACCGCGCAGGAAAGGGAATATTCTCGAAAAAGCGTCAATCGCTCATCCACTCAATCGTTTACTTTACGCACGCGCCCAAACAACGCCCTCAAAGCCCGCTCCCAATGCATTCGCGCCATGCACGCCCCCGATGCACGCCCCCGATGTACAACACAGAGGCTCGCCTTGAGACATGAGGTCGACACCCATTATGCGCCGTTTCGGCTGTCCCGCGAGGTCAGCCCCTAAACCAATCCCATCGCCAGCCCCGACTTTATTGGAACCAAGTCCTAATAGGCCTTTAGGGCGAAATCCGGGCGATATGACGAAAGTCCGAGCCAAACCGGCGGTCTTTCGAGGAAAAACCCCGTTTTGCCCAGATAGACGACTAACTCTTTAAAAATCCTCGCTTTTGTTCCTGCGACAGGCTCGACGTTATGAAGCCCCTGACGGCGCGTCGCCAAAAGCGACGCATATAAAAAACCCGGCATGGACGCTCCATGCCGGGTCTTATTGTGAAAATATTGTTGGAGTCACAAAAACTAACGCTTCCAACGTCAGTTCAAGAAGCGTTTAAGCCGTGATGTATTGACCGCCGTTCGCCGTCACCACCGAGCCGGTGATAAACCCAGCGCCGTCATCGGCCAGAAACGCAACGCAACGCGCGATCTCTTCGGCTTCGCCAAGACGGCCGACGGGGATCTGCGCGATGATGCCCTCTTTCACCTTGTCGTCGATTTTCGCCACCATGTCGGTCGCGATATAGCCGGGCGCGATGGCGTTGACCGTGACGCCTTTAAACGCGCCTTCTTGCGCAAGGGCGCGGGTGAAGCCGATCATGCCCGCTTTCGCGGCAGAATAGTTCGTCTGCCCCATTTGCCCTTTTTGGCCGTTAATCGACGAAATGTTGATGATCCGGCCGAAGCCACGCGAGCGCATACCCGGAAACACCTGGTGGCTCATATTAAAGACGCTGTCGAGGTCGGCGCGCATTACCTCGCTCCACTGCTCCGGCGCGAGTTTATGGAACATGGCGTCGCGGGTGATGCCGGCGTTATTGACGAGAATATCCGTCGGCCCTTGCTCCGCTTCGATCTTTGCAACGCCGTCTTTACACGCCGCATAATCGCCGACGTCCCATTTATAACAAGCAATGCCGGTTTTTTCCGTACACGCCTGCGCCGCGGCGTCATTGCCGGCATAGGTGGCGGCGACATTGCAGCCGGCCGCTTTCAGCGCTTCAGCGATGGCGAGGCCGATGCCTCGCGTGCCGCCGGTGACAATCGCGTTTCTCGCGGTCATGGTCTTCATCCTTCCAAAGTTTTGACTTTATCGACTACCGTCGGCTATTGCGCAGCCTGTTACGCGCTCTCGACACATAAAGCGACGCCCATGCCGCCGCCAATGCACAAGGTTGCAAGGCCCTTCTTCGCGCCGGACCGTTTCATCTCGTGCAGGAGCGTCGTCAGAATGCGCGCGCCGGACGCGCCAATGGGGTGGCCAATCGCGATCGCGCCGCCATTGACGTTGACCTTAGCCGGGTCCCAGCCGAGCTCCTTGCCGACCGCAAGCGCTTGGGCCGCAAAGGCTTCATTCGCTTCGATAAGGTCGACGTCGTCGAGGCTCCAGCCGGCTTTTTTCAAGGCGAGCCTCGAGGCCGGCGCCGGGCCGATGCCCATGATGGAGGGGTCAACACCGCAATGGGCGGCCGATGCGATGCGCGCCATCGGCACCACGCCGCGACGGTCCGCTTCTGCTTCGGACATAACGACAAGCGCCGCAGCGCCGTCATTGATGCCCGAGGCGTTCGCCGCCGTCACCGAGCCTTCTTTGATAAAGGCGGGACGAAGCCCTGAGATGCTGTCGACCGTGACGCCTTCGCGAATATATTCGTCCTCGCTAAAGACAACCTCGCCTTTGCGCGTCTTAATCGTCACTGGCGCGATTTCGTCGGCGAACTTGCCGGCTTTCTTGGCGGCTTCGGCTTTGTTCTGACTGGCGACGGCGAACGCGTCCTGCTCTTCGCGGCTGATTTGATACTTCTCCGCGAGGTTCTCCGCCGTGCGGCCCATATGATAGTCGTTGAACGCGTCCCACAAACCATCAACGATCATCGTGTCTTTGTTGGCGACCTCGCCCATTTTCGTTCCCGTACGAAGGAACGACGCGTGCGGCGACAGGGACATGTTTTCCTGCCCGCCGGCGACAATTGTCGAAGCGTCGCCGGTGCGGATCGCCTGGGCCGCGAGCGCCACGGCGCGCAGGCCCGACCCGCAAACCTGATTAATCGTCATCGCCGGCTTTTCTTTCGGAACGCCGGCATGCATGGCGGCTTGGCGCGCAGTGTTTTGGCCCTGGGCGGTTTGCAGCACATGGCCCATCATGACCTCATCGACGCTCTCGCCGTCGACGCCGGCGCGGCTCAGCGCTTCTTTGATGGCGACCTCGCCTAGTTTCGCCGCCGGAACGCTCGACAATCCACCGCCGAACGACCCAACGCCCGTCCGCGCCGCTGACGCAATAACCACTTCGCTCATACCGCCTCCATTAGGGCTCGTTAACCAATTAACACGCTCATCGCGCTATAGCGCTTCGCCGCCGCCAATGCACGCGTTTCGCGCTGCAACTTAGCAAACGCCGGCATAAGGCCCCGGCGACGCCGCTCTAAACGGGCCAACCCCCTGAAATCGAGGCGTTTTGTTGCTTTGTCCGGGTCTGGCCATGGGGGTTTGTAAAGTTTTGTGCTATAGCGAAAGAAAACACCGCGCCAGCGCTTAGAACCAGCGCTTTGAAAATGTGCACAGACGGCAGGATGCGAGGTTTCGCCAAGCGCCCGATAGGACCTGAGTTGCGCGCATGATTGGCGAACAATAATGGTGGAACTGAGGGGATTGAGGAGACGCTTTTCGATGTCCGAGACAAATAACGACAAACCCGCCGCTGCTTCGAATAATGGGGCTTCGAACGATGGGACCTCGAAAGATGGGGCGGCCCATGAAAGAGGCAAAGCGCGCAATAAAAAACGCGCGGACGGCGAAGCGGTCGTCATCAAAAAGTATGCAAACCGACGCCTCTACAATACCGGCACAAGCTCTTACGTGACGCTCGACTATCTATCGGAGATGGTCAAAAACGGCGAGGATTTCGTCGTTAAAGACGCGAAAACCGGCGAAGACATCACCCGCTCGGTCCTGACACAGATTATCTTCGAAGAAGAAAACAAAGGTCAGAACCTGTTGCCGATTCAATTCTTGCGGCAATTGATCCAGTTCTACGGCGACAGCATGCAATCGTTCGTTCCATCTTACTTAGAGATGAGCATGAACACCTTCGCCGAGAACCAAGAGAAAATCCGGTCGCAAATGCGCGACGCGTTCGGCGCGACGCCTGGGTATAACATGTTCGAAGAAACCGCCCGTCAGAACATGGCGCTCTTCGAACGCGCCTTGCAGATGTTCTCGCCTTTAGGAACGGGCGCAGCCGGCGGCATTGGGCCAGGGGGCATGGGGCCGGGGGGACTTGGCGCAATGGGCGCCGGCGTCAATCCGTTCGCACCAGATGCTGCTGCAACAGGGGGAACGCCAGGACAGGGCGCCCCGGCGGCGAACGAGCAACAAAAGCAAGAAATCGATGCGCTGCGCGCGGAGCTCGCCGAACTCAAAGACGCAATGCGAAAACTTGGAAAATAACGCGGCAATCGACCTCGCGCCACTATTTGACGAGAGCGCATCGCGCCCCTGGAGCGCAGACCTTTAAACGTCGCGCAATCATCGATCGACGTCGTGACGAGCGATTAGGTGTGGCGTTCCGGCGGGACATTCGGCGCGCCGTCAGGCAACCACTCCGGCTTAACATCAGGTTTTCCGATCAAAAAACCTTGCAATGAATCGACGCCGAGGCCCTTCAAGACCATGGCGTCGGCTTCATTGTCGACCCATTCGGCGACGGTTTTCATACGGAAGTTGCGCGCCAAGTCGAGCAAGGTGCGGACAAATAACTGGTTCTCGCGCGATGACGAGACGCCGGTGACAAACGAGCCGTCAATTTTCAGAATATCGAAATCGAGCGCTTTCAAATTCCGGAAGGACGTATAGCCGGCGCCGAAATCATCCATCGCCACCATCGCGCCGAGGGATTTCAGCTCCGATACGAACTCGATCGACGCATCAACCGCATCGATAATCTTCGTTTCCGTTAGCTCGACTGTAATCCGTGAGGCCAAAGCGGCGTTGGCGCGCATAAGCGACATGTAGCCTTCCGCCCAGACCGGATCTTTCACCGTGTCCATGGAGATATTGACGTTAAGGTGAATGTTCGGCGTCGTCGAGAGCGTGTTGATCGCGAGTTCTAGAACGCGCCGATCAAGCATATGAACGAGACCAAGGTGCTCCGCGACCGGAATGAATTGCGGCGCCGGCACTTCATTGCCCTGCTCGTCGGTCATTCGAACCAGGCATTCAAATTTCGTCGGCGTCTCCACCAAATCGCTGACGATCGGTTGGAACGCGATATGGATGCGCCGTTCGTTAAGGGCCGTCAGAATGACGTCCGACATGTCGGAATTGCGCTTACGCTGACTAACGACGTCGGTTTTTTCGCTGAACGACGACCAACTGGATCGTCCGCCGCGCTTGGCTTCATCGAGCGCCGCTTCAGCGCGCGCCATAATGAGATTGGCGTTACGCTCTTGCGGCGACAAATCAATGGCGCCGAGGCAGATCGAAGCGGCGACCGGCCCTTGCGAGGTTGCGATAACGCTTTCGCGCACGCTGTTTAAAAGTTCAATGCACACCTGGCGCACTTCGCCGGCGTCCGCGTCTGGAACAACGATGCCGAACTTGGTGCCGGCGACGCGTCCAATACGTTCTGGCTCGCCAATGACCGCCGCGATGCGTTCCGCGACCGAGCAAATCACCTCATCCGCCGCAACAAATCCGAAATCGGTGTTAATTCCACCGACATCATCAACGCCGGCGATGAGATAAGCGCCGCTTTTTTCATCGCCCTCAAGGTCAGCGAGAACTTCCTCTAGCTTGTTGCGCAATTGGGTGCGGTTTAGAACCCCCGTTAGGTCATCATATTCCGCACGCCGATAAAGCTCTTCGGTTTCTTGTTTTTCAACATCAATTGAGCGCAAAACGCCGATCATGCGGCGCTCGCCAAGCGCCGCGATCCAGCCGCCGCGCTCTTCAAACCAATGGGCGACCCCGTCGGCGGTCGTCATCTGGTATTCACAAGAGTAATTGCCGACGCCGTCGGCGATCGCCTCGGCGCGCGCCGTAGGCCCGGGCCCTGCGATGCGTTTATCAACCGCCGCCAAGGACGTCGCGGAGCCCTCAAGATCAGCGCCGAAAATCCGCCGAGCAATTGTCTCATCGGACCAGACAAAGGCGTTGCGGACCGGATCAAACTCGAAAAGCGCCTGCCCGGCCGACTCTGTAGTGAGGGTCTGCGCGGAGGCGTCCGACATAACGAGCGACGGTTTATCCACCGATCGCCTAGCGGCGCCGCCTGACGACGACTGAGTTGCGCCCGGCTGGCGCTTCCCATCGTTTTCAACAATTGAGTTCTGCAGTGATCTTACTTCCGACGTCATCTAGGCCCGCCCAAACTTTTCGCAAGGAAGATTTAGCCGCCAGCCGTAAAGAAACAGAAAACAAGCCGCGAGCAGCGCGCCAGTTACTAGCTGCGCGTTAATGATTTAGAAAGAAAGCGGCAAGGTTCTTGAAATGGTACGGGTTATGACCCGCACGACGCACCAAAACAGAACAGCCCGCACCGCCAACCGCAAACCGCGCTATGATGAAGCCGAGATTATCGATGTCGTCGTCATGGACGTTAACGACGAACAAGCAGCGCCGCGGGCGTTAACGGATCGTGAACGCGCTGCGGCTGCGGTCGCTCGCCAAGGGTACGGCGCTCAGGGTTACAGCGCCCAGGAGTACGGTGCAAAGCGCGGCTATGCCGGCGCAGCGGCATTTGGACAAACGGCTGGCGGACATGGTGCTGAGCGGCGCGCCGGATCAGTCCTTAATCTAGTCGCCTGATCATCAGCTAACGCGCCGCGGAGGCGTCGGCGACATTAAGATCTCGCCGCGCCGTGACTGTCGTCACCACCATTCCAGCCATCGAGTCTAAGAATGTCATCGACATATAGATGAAGAAGGTGGAGTTGCCGAAACCGGTGACAAAAATGAACACCAGCAAACACGCCAAGAACAACATAAACGACAGGCCGTGATTGGCGATCGACGACGTATTCGTTTGCGTGGCGCGAATAAGCTCGACGAATAAGAGGCCCATGCTGCCAACCAGGAAGATGTCGCCGCCATGGATGCTCCAGCTATCCTCGGACGCCAATGGCAGAGAAACGATCTGAACTTGGTGCCAGGCCTCTCCGCCGACCGCCGTATTGGTGAGCGTCAAGACCGCGTAAACGACCAAACTAACCGCCAGAAGTGGAAACATTTGCAGCATCGACTTTCTCCCTCGTCGCAACAACCGCTCGATCGGGGCCGTTCGCGAATGTTAAGCCCCGTATCACTCTGCGAGTGAAACACTAGAGCAGCCCTGGAATGTCCGTTATCGGGCCGCCTCCCCACGTCGCCGCACGAGCACGATTATCAATCATCGCCCGCCAACGTCGATGATGTTTTATCACATACGCCGGGACCGCGAAGCTCGAAAATGCGTTCTGGCGCCCGAGCGCGATCATTTAGCCACATAACGCCCATCATATCGCGAAATGCGACCGCAAGGCGCCCTAAATTCGTGTATTTCGAGACGCCATGCACGCGCGCTCGATGGGCCACGGGCGCAAACGCCACCTCATATCCCTCCCGGCGCATCAATGCGGGAAGATAACGGTGGGCGTGATCAAAATATGGCAAGCGCAAGTAAGCGTCCCGCCGGAACGCTTTCAGCCCGCAGCCAGTGTCGCTGGCGCCGTCCTTCAAGAGCCGCGCGCGAATTCGGTTGGCGATGCGGGAGGCGGCTTTTTTCGAGGCCGTGTCTTGGCGACCACGCCGTTCGCCGGCCACCATCGCTAAGAGCGGCGGGGCGTCATCGGCGGTCAGCGCCTCCACCAGCGTTTGAATGTCCTTCGGATCGTTTTGCCCATCGCCGTCGAGCGTGACGATAACCGGCGCGCGGGCGGCCAGAACGCCCGTTCGGACGGCGCGGCTCTGACCGGCGTTGACGCCGTGTTGAAGGATCCGCAAGGCCTCGACCCCCGACGCTTGCAGGCGCGCAACGGTCGTATCTGTCGAGGCGTCATCGACCGCGATGACCTCGAACGCCAGGCCTCGCAAGGCCTCCGCGACTTCTTGCACCAATTCGGCCGCGGCGCCCTCTTCATTGTACATGGGCAAAACAACGCTCACCGCTAAGCGCTGCGAAGGTGACGTGTCATCAACGGCAACGCCATTGCTGGGCGAAAGGGCCTGAGCGCCAAAAATGGGGGCGAGAACGCCGTTATGATCGTTCGGAGAGTGAGTCACGGGGGCACGCCGGCAATTGCAATTTACCGGGCGTTGATTGCAGAAACTCAGCGGAATTGAAACATCTGGCGCGCCAAGCCTCTTTAAGAAGGGCTAGATCGCCCCTCGCCGACGCACGAAAACGACGTAAAAGACCCTATGCAAACGACGAATTCGTATGAATCTTCCTCGATTTGGTCTCGGCCGGGCGTCGATCGCATATTGGTCAGCCTTTCGGCGCGCGTATCGGAGCATTTGAACCGCGCAAGCGAACACGCCGGCGCGACGCTCGTCGCGGCGTTCGCGCTGTTTGTGGCGCTCGCCGGCCTTTTTCAGATGCCGCCGATCGACCGCGATGAAGCCCGCTTTGTTCAAGCGACCGCGCAAATGCTCGAAACGGGCGATTTCGTCACCATCAAATTCCAAGACCAGGAGCGCAATAAAAAGCCCGTCGGCATCCATTGGCTGCAAGCCGCGAGCGTGGCGACGGTTTCAAACGTTGAGGCCCGCGCCGTCTGGGCCTATCGCCTGCCTTCCTTACTCGGCGTGGTTTTGGCCGCCGTTTTCACCAGTTTGATTGGTCGCCGATTGTTCGGCGCGCGCGCGGGGCTCCTCGCCGGCGCCCTCCTCGCCGCTGCGCCCATCACCGCCGCCGAAGCAACCTTCGCGAAGACGGACGCGATGTTGCTCGCAACCGTCGCTGGAGCCTTTCTCGCCCTATCGCTGATCCTTGAAGCGCGGTACGGCGCACGCGTCCCAAAAGCAGGAACGCGTCGGACCTCTTGGATTGCTGCGCTCGGCCTATGGACCGCCGTCGGCGCCGGCGTCCTGATTAAAGGCCCAATCATTGTGCTTGTGCTCGCAACGACGCTCATCACAATCGCTATTGTGAAAAAAGACATCGGCCTCATCGGGGCCGTTCGCCCAATCACCGGTCTCGCCGTTGTCGCTGCAATGGTCGCCCCGTGGGCGCTGGCCATCAACGCCGCCACTGATGGGCGGTTTTTCGCCGACGCAGTGGGCGGTGACCTGCTCGGCAAGGTCGGCGCCGTGCAAGAACGCCATGGCGGGCCGCCGGGCTATCATCTCCTTCTGGTCTGGGCGCTCTTATGGCCGGCGACGCCGCTCTTGTTCGAAGCCGCGCGCAAAACCATCCGTGAGCGGCAAGACTGGCGCGCGCTTTATTTGATCGCTTGGGCCGCGCCCGCCTGGTTGGTGTTCGAACTGACGGCGACGAAACTGCCGCATTATACGCTGCCGCTTTACCCCGCGCTCGCCCTCGCGGTCGGCGCCTACGCGGCACGGGAAACGAACGGCTCCGAGCCAACGATCTTTCAAAAAGCGGGCATCGTCGTGTTCGCCGCTATCGGCCTCGCGATGGCGGGCGGCATGATCGCGCTGCCTGCCTTGAACGGCGGCGGCGCCTTTGCGCTGACCGGCTACGCCGTCATCGCGACGGTCTTCTTCGGCGGCGTTTTGTTCGCGGCGTTAGCCTATTATCGCGGCCTCAACCAACTTGGCGCGATCAGCGCAGTAGTTTGTTCCGCAGTTTTCGCTTGGGTTTACCTTAGCGCCGCGCTGCCGGGTCTTGCGCCTTTACGGCTCTCAACCGACGTCGCCGTCGTGGTAAAGAGCGAGGCTGGCGGGTCCGCTATCCTTTCCGGATATTATGAACCGTCTGCGGTGTTTCTGCTGCACGGAGACGCTATCCTCGCAAAAGGCGCGGCGGCCGCGAGGCAGGTCGCGAAAGCGGTCCCAGGGGACAGGCTGGTGCTGTCACGGGCAGAAAAACCCGCCTTCGACGCGGCGGCTGAAGAAATTGAATTCAATCGCACGCTGAAAGCCGTTACGACGCTCAAAGGCGTCAATTACTCAAACGGCGACGCGCTGATACTGGACGTTTATGTCATCGAATAACCCCGCCAGCTCCGCGCTTGGATCAGACCGCGTGTCGCGCCCCATAAATTGGACGCGATGGTTCATCATTTGCGCCGGCGCCCTTTTCATTTTCAGAATCTTTGTACTGATTTTTGCGCAACACGAACTCGGTCCCGATGAAACGCAATATTGGTTTTGGAGCGAAACGCCTGCTTTCGGTTACTTTTCAAAGCCGCCCGTCATCGCCTGGGCGATCGCCGCGACAACGGGTTTCTTCGGCGAAACAGAATGGGCCGTGCGCCTATCGTCTTCGCTGTTTCACCTGGGGACGGCGGCGCTCCTATTCGCGGCCGGGCGCACGCTTTATGACACAGAAACCGGTTTTTGGACGGGGGTCAGCTGGCTTCTTATGCCCGGCGTGACAATCTCCAGCGCGATCATTAGCACCGATGCGGCGCTGCTATTTTTTTGGTCCGCTGGATTACTCGCCCTTATCCGCACCGCGGGCGACACCGCACGCCTAAGCGCCGTCAACATTAGCCTTCTGGGCTTTGCGATCGGCTTTGGCCTCCTATCGAAGTACGCAATGATCTACTTCCTTATCGGCGTCGCGTTGCTGCCGTTGCTTGACGCGCGCTTTCGAACGTCCGCCTTCATCATTTCCAGCTTCTGCGCCACGATCATCGGGTTTGCGGTGTTCTCGCCGAACATCCTCTGGAATATGCAGAACGACTTCCAAACGCTCGCCCACACAGCCGCTAATGCAAATTGGCGCGACGACCTCTTCCATCCGATAAAGCTTGTGGAGTTCCTCGGCGGACAATTCGGTCTCGC
The DNA here is from genome assembly GCA_039814575.1 of Pseudomonadota bacterium. GTDB lineage: Bacteria > Pseudomonadota > Alphaproteobacteria > Caulobacterales > Parvularculaceae > MED-G105. Next base: position 66,284 of record JBCCAY010000003.1, on the reverse strand, counting down.
AGGCCCCCTAATCCTCTTATTGGCGGTTTTCGGCGCGCGCAGCGCTTGGCGCCACCGACAGAATAGAGACGGCTGGAAGGGCCTAATGCTTCTCGCCTTCGCGACCCCGCCAATCTTGATCGTCAGCATTCAGGCGCTTTTATCCCGCGCCCACGCCAACTGGGCGGCGGCGAGTTATCCGGCTGCCACGCTTCTCGCCGTGACATTGGCGCTTAAGTGGGTGCGCGCAGCAAAAACAACCGAAAAACAGACCGGTACGAATTCAGAATTACGCCGTCGCGCGGTTCTTATTTTACCGGCGTCTATCGCCCTTCACGCCAACGTCCTTGGTGTTTTTTCACTCGCCGTCATAGCGCCAGCGGGTGCCGACGCTTTAGGCCTTAGCGGCGCTTTTAAACGCCTGCGCGGATGGGAGGAACAAGGCCGCGTCATCGCCACGCGCGCGGCGGACTTTGACGCTATTCTCTGCGACGATCGCGAAGTGATGGGCGGCGTCCTTTATTATGCGCCCACGGATAAACCGGTGTTCGCTTGGGAATCCAACAGCTCCATCGATCACCATTATGAAGCCTTTCATCGCCATGACGGGCGCGGAGAGACGCGGTTTCTGTACGTGACGCCTTACTCAAAGGCCGAAACCGCTTTACGCCGGTTTAAAACCATCAACCCGCTCGGCTACGACACGGCCAACCTCGGCGGCGATCGGTCACGCACGCTTTATTTCTTTCACGTGGAAGGGCGTGTCGAACCGCGTCGTAAGGCGGTCGCCGCCGCCCGGGCGGCGAATGCGGAAAACAATCCGGCATTCAGTAGAAAAAGACTGCCAGGCGGCGATTGATCAGCGAAGTGTTTTCTAAAATAGCGGCTCAAGCTTTTGGTCTTCCACCATTCAACTTTAAGCGGGCTAACGGCGCTAGAGCTTTTGTGATGCACGACCGCAATCGCGGGATCGAACCAGATGCTTCCTCCGGCGGCGGCGAACCGTTCGCAAAAGTCGACGTCCTCCACATGGAGAAAATAGCCCTCATCCATTCCTCCGACAGCGTCATAATCCGCTTTCGCAAGGAAAAAGCAGGCGCCCGATATCACGTCCAACTGTGTTAAGGTCGACGGACACGGCTCTTCATGCCGATTAAAGCGGCTGAGCCACGCATGGCCGGGAGCAATCCGATAGAGCTTCGTCGCTTCAACGATCGCCCGCCACGGCGTCAGGCGCGCGCGGCGCGAGCCTTGTTGCTCAAGACCTGACGGATTGACAAGTTTTGGCGCTATCAATGACGGCCGTGATAAAGCGGCGGCGTCAGCTTTGAGCGCCGCGACCAACCCCTCCGGCGCAAGCGCGTCCGGATTGATAAATAGAAGATACGCATCGCCCTGGTCAGCGCGAACGGCAGCCGCGCCCTTATTGCACGCGGCGGCGAACCCGATATTGCCGTGTCCGGATAAAACTCGAATAGATGGACCTGTATCGATCTCGGACGGCGCGCTCGCAGCGATCGCGCGTTCGACCGCGCTTTCGACCGCACCGGCAGGATTGCCATTGTCGATCAGGATGATCTCATTAAGACCTATTTGGGTTCGTAAAGCCTGCAACGCATCGGCCAACACCGCACCAGTGTTATAACTAACGATGATTGCGCTGACCGTCGATGGAAGCGTCGCATGAGGAGCATCGGGGCTTAACGTCATGGTGCGCTTTCCGGCGGATCGAACGCGTCAGCGATGTCGCAAGAATAGCCGAAAGCGTCGAACTCGGCGCGATTGGCTTTGACAAAGTCATCGACAGCATCGCCGTAAGCGTTGCACAGCCATTTAACGTCAGCCGATCCGCTGGTGCGTTCACTGGTGCGTTCATTATCGCTGGCGCTGGCGGCAGCCTCAGCATCCGGATCTGATACATTTACTCTCTTGACGGACAAGGGGCGCGGCAAGCCAAGTCGCTCGTGCCAATCAGCGATATCGGCCGACAATCGTTCGGTGTGCGCGACAATCACCCCCTTAGGCGTCGCGCCGTCAACGCCTTCCAAGAGGCGCGTTTGCACGTTCGCGCCACGTTGCAACAAAACGGGCAATGCTTGCTGAAAGGTCATGCCTTGCACGGCCTCGCGCATTTTATGGTTTGGAATGCGATTGATATGGCGGAAGTAACTGATAAAGCGCGTAAAGGGATTGCGGACGATCGTTAGGACGGTCATGTCATCGAGAACAGACGCGCCGAACTTTCTTTCAAAAACCCGAACACCAGAGTGAGGAGCAATACCGGTGATGCGCTGCTCATAAACAGGCCCCAATGCAGTCGTCACAGCGCGCCTGATAATGGGTTTGCGCGCAATGTCATAAGCGAAACGGTCACGCAACCTTGCAAAAGGGGCGAGCGCCGCGGTGAAGGCGGTGCCGCCAGTTTTTGGAATATGGACAAAAACGAACTTGTAGCGCCAGGAAATCAGCATGCCGCGCGTTTAAGGTCCGGCGCCAACGCCTCGTCGGCAAGCTCGGCGATCGCCTCGCTAAGCAGCGCAACTTTCTGATCCTTCCGTCCGAGCCGGCGAAGCGAGACTTTTTCTTCATCCGCTTCGCGCGCGCCGACGACCGCAATAACGGGCGTCTTCGTCAGCGAATGCTCGCGAACTTTGTAATTTATCTTCTCATTGCGCAGATCGGTCTCAACCCGCAAGCCGGCCGCGCGCATTTGCGCGGCGACACGCTCAGCATACGCATCGGCCTCCGACGTAATCGTCGCGACGACCACTTGGCGCGGCGCGAGCCACAACGGAAACGCGCCAGCGTAATGCTCAATGAGAATGCCGGTGAAACGCTCCAACGAGCCGAACAAGGCCCGGTGCAACATCACCGGCCGATGTTTCTCGCCGTCCTCGCCGACATAGGTCGCGTCAAAGCGTTCCGGCAGATTGAAATCCACTTGCAAGGTGCCGCATTGCCAGTCGCGGCCAATCGCGTCGCGCAGCACGAACTCTAATTTCGGGCCGTAGAACGCGCCCTCGCCGGGATTGACGCCATAGGGCAAACCCGTCGCTTCAAGGGCGTTTTTCAACGCCGCCTCGGACTTATCCCAGACGTCGTCTTCGCCGATGCGCGCTTCGGGGCGATCGGAGAATTTAATGCGCACGTCCTCGAACCCGAAATCCTTATAGATGTCGAGAATGAGATCGACGACTTTCAGGCACTCATCCTGCAATTGCTCTGGGGTGCAATAAATGTGGGCGTCGTCTTGGGTAAAATGCCGCACACGCATGATGCCGTGCAAGGCGCCGGACGGCTCATAGCGGTGCACCTTGCCGAACTCCGCCACGCGCATCGGCAATTCGCGGTAGGAGCGCAGCCCATGATTATAAACCTGCACGCCGCCGGGGCAGTTCATCGGTTTCAACGCGTATTTGCGCTCGTCCGGCATCACGGTCGAGTACATGTTCTCGCCGAACTTCGCCGCGTGGCCTGACGTTTCCCACAAGGAATAATCGAGAAGGTCGGGCGTGTTGATCTCCACATAGCCCGCCCCATTCTGACGCCGGCGCATATAATCGATGAGGTTCTGGAACAGGGTCCAGCCGTTCGGATGCCAAAACACCGAGCCCGGCCCTTCTTCCTGCATGTGGAAGAGGTCCATGACCTTGGCGAGCTTGCGGTGATCGCGCTTCTCAGCTTCCTCAAGACGAGTGAGATAGGCCTTCAGTTCTTTGTCATTGGTCCAGGCGGTGCCATAGATCCGCTGCAGCATGGCGTTGCGGTGATCGCCGCGCCAATAGGCGCCGGCGACCTTCATCAGTTTGAAGGCCTTGCCGATATGCTTCGTCGACGGAAGGTGCGGGCCGCGGCAGAGGTCGTGCCAATCGCCGTGGTAATAGACCTTAATCTCCTCGCCTTCCGGCAGATCCTCGATGATCTCGGCTTTGTAGTGCTCGCCGATATCTTTGAAATGGGCGATCGCTTTGTCGCGCGGCCACACCTCTTTGCGGGTCGCGCGATCTTCATCGACGATCTCGCCCATGCGCTTTTCGATCTTTTCAAGATCGTCCGTGGAGAACGGTTCGTCGCGGGCGAAATCGTAATAAAAGCCGTCTTCGATCACCGGCCCAATGGTAACTTGGGTGCCGGGAAACAGCTCTTGCACGGCTTGGGCAAGCAGGTGCGCGGCGTCATGGCGGATAAGTTCCAGCGCGTCCGGATCATCGCGAGTGACGATTTCCACTGCAGCGTCCCGATCCACCGGCGCCGTCAGATCCGTCAATTCCCCATCCACGCGTAAAGCGAGCGCTTTTTTGGCGAGCGACTTTGAGATCGACAACGCGATCTCGGTTCCGGTGACAGCGCCGTCATAATCGCGCACTGCGCCGTCGGGAAAGGTAATAGCAACCATTGCGGGGGGTGACCCTGAAATTCTTCGTGTTTCGTCAAACGTTGAGCGCTATGGCGCGCGCACGCGTCTGTCAAGAAATTGGGGAGGGAGCGCGGTTTATGAAGGTCGGTTTACGACGTTCGCAGCGAAAATATAGCTGCTGCGTCGATTGTGATAATCGACGGCCCCGAAAAGGCGTTGATCGGCTGGATCAGGCTCGCGAGCGGCGAGGCGACCGCTTGGGATGGGTTCTGGGCGTCATAAGAAGCCGCGAACCGCTCAATAATCGCCTGCCGACCTTCCGGCGTTTGCGTGTCTTCGAAATCGAAGCGCTTTTCGAGGATCTCGACGATCTTTCCGGCCGGTAGGATCGCCAGCTCCTGGGGCAGATCGTACGCGGTGAAAATAAAGTCCCGCAGCGGCCCGTCGGCGAGAATACCGAAATAACTGGAGACCTGCTGAACGTTGCGTTCGAAATAAAGCGCCAGGCGCGAACCCGGATATTGCACACCTTCGCGCTGTTCGAGGCGAATTTTCTTATAGCGATCGACAATGCCGTCAATCAGCTCTTGGTCTTTGACGTTTTCCGCGCCGTCACCAGCGAAGTTAAAGGCGGCGGCGAACACCAGATACTTTGAATTGGTGAGGCGATTGACGATCGAATCGTCGTTTTCGATGTCCTCGGTCATCACCTTGCGCATGATGCCTTGGGAATTGATCTGGCTCTCCAGATCGAACGCCGTCATCGCAAAAGTATAGAGCCGATAATCACCGAGCATATCATCGGCGGATTTCACATTGCCGATGTTCTCGCGGAAATAGGCGATCTCACGCTCATATTGCGGAATCGTTTCGATGCGCTCCAGCTGAGCCGGCAAGCGCTGATTCACCGAATTAAAAGCCGAAAGCGTCGACAACATGGGACCATCACCGAAACGAGTTCCTACCAGCATGGCCCATGGGGTGTAAACAAGAGGTTAGCGGGCGTCGGTTTCAAGGCCCGCCGCGTCACTCTGGCACCGCCTTGCTTTTTGCCGTTTCACGCGCCGCTTTTATCCCACGGCTGGTCATTCAACGTTGGGGCCGCGCGGCGTCCAAGCCCAATCGCCATACCGCCAAAACCGCCAGCCATGATCCGGCAAGACGTCCGGCGGCGGGTCGATCCCATGCGAGCCAAAGGGATGGCAGCGCAAAAGCCGTGACAGCGTTAACCAAAAGCCGCGCCACAGGCCGAACCGCTGGAACGACAGCAGCGCATATTCCGAGCAGGTCGGCGCATGGCGGCAGCGCACACCGAAAAACGCGAAAACATGGCTGAGCGTTAGCTGATAGAAACGAATTAGCGCGACAGCCGGCGCAGCGGCGAGGGTGACCTGTTGGGGTTCATCGCGGATCTGACGCCAGGTTTCGTCTTGGGGGTCGTGGTCACAGCACATAAGCGCTTGTTTCGCCGAAAAAGCCGGCATCGGTCAATTGGCGATCAGCGGGTCAGCTTTATCGCTCACAACTCAGCGCCTAAAATTCCTTCAGGCGTGTCGGCTATGACTGGCCTTCCTTCGCCGGATGTGTGCAGAATTGGGGTAAATAAGCGCCCGCCGAGACGGCGCGGCCAATCCATATTTTGGTGATCTCGACGCATCGCAATTGGGGGAATGCGGCGAGAGAGATGGAGGGGGACAGAACGCCCATGCGCAGCTTCAGAAGTGAGTTTTCCGCCCTTGCCCGCATCGCCGCCCGCCTTGCCGCTCGCCTCGTTGTTGGCGGGGGCGCATTGCTCGCCCTTAATGCAGGATGCGACCGTTTGCCGATCGCCGAAGAAACACCCGTCATAGACGCCGAGCCCGAAGAGATCGTCGCGCCGGCGTTCGAGTGGGCGACGCTGAGCGGCGCCGCGCCGCTCATCATCGCCCATCGCGGCGCCAGCGGTTACCGGCCGGAACACACCCTCGCCGCCTATGAATTAGCGATCGATCAGGGCGCGGACAGCATTGAACCGGACCTCGTCATCACCAAGGACGGCGTTCTCGTCGCCCGCCATGAGCGCGCGCTCTCCGCAACGACGAACGTCGCCGACATCGCCGGTTTCGCTAATCGTAAGCGTGCTAACCCCGACGAAGACGGCGCGGCCGCCGAAGATTGGTGGGTGGAGGATTTCACCCTAGAGGAACTGAAAACGCTGAAAGCGCGGCAATCGCGCGCAGCGCGTTCGCAGGAGTTTGACGATCAATTCGACGTACCGACCTTGGGCGAGATTTTGGTCCTAGCGTCGGTCAAAGCTCAAGAGACAGGGCGCGCCATTAGCGTTTACCCAGAGCTGAAACACCCGCGCTATTTCGCATCGATCGATCTCGACTTCGAAGGCCCGTTTTTGGCCGCCCTTGAGACCTATACGGATGGTCGTTTGTTCGTGCAGTCTTTTGATGCGGAAACGCTGAAAGGCTTACGCGAGAAAACGCCGGCCGCGCTCGTGCAATTGCTCGACGCGGACACATTGGAGACAGACGCCGCCGCCCTCGCCGCGATCGCCGAATACGCCGACGGGATCGGCCCGGCGAAGTCGCTTCTTATCGACGCCAACGGCGCATCGACGGGGCTCATCGGCGCCGCCCATGGCGCAGGGCTCTTCGTGCACGCTTGGACGTTCCGCGACGACGCGCCTTATCTCGGAACCGCGGACGAGGAACTCGCCGCCTTCATGCAGCTCGGCGTCGACGGCGTGTTCGTGGATTTTCCCGATACAGCGACCGCCGCGCGCGATGCACTGGCGGGTGCAAACCCGTAACGTATAGAACGCGTCGCTGACGCCGCACCAAAGCGCCGACGGCATTTCGGCTAAAACGGAAGAAAATCACCCAGTGATAGTTTTAGGCGCTTGGCCCCAAAACCAGCGCCTAATCCGGCGATAATAGCGATCGCAAAAGACAGGACACCCACGCCGAAATGGTGCGACGCCGTGATCGCCACAATGATAAAAACAAGCGCGCCAATAATCGCCGCATCGATCGTTCGAGCCGCTTTTTCGATGTCCTTTTCCATTTCCATAACGCCATTGTTCCAGATGCCGCTAATGCCAAGGCGCGTCGAGAACATTAAGAATACGATGAAATTTGTATTTCGTTAGACTGATTTTTGCGTGGCGAACGTTGTAGGGACAAAGGCGCGAACATCCGCCCGATTTACGACGCGATTTGCGTTACAAAGAGAAAAGAGTTGCGTGCTTGCAGGATCGCTCTGCGGGGCGCGTAGGCAACAGGAGTTTTAGCGGCCGTGAAAAATCGTCCATCGCTTGTCCCGTCAATGCTGGTCATTGTGTTCGCCGCCACAGCAACGCACGCCGCAGAAGAAGAAGCGCCGCCGCCAATTGAATTGGAGGAACCGATCCCGGCTCCGGAGGGCGTAGAACCCGACGGCGCACCCGACGGACGAGACGCCCGGCCGCCGCGCCCATCCGCTGACGGCGAAGAACGCCCGCCCGCGCGCATTCAAGCCGGCGGCCGCGTCTTGGCGCAGGCGCGCGCCACCTTGAAGAAAAAGGGCTGCGCCGCCGCCGCCCCGGCCTATCGCGTTGTCGCCGGCATGGGCGAAGGCTTCGAAGCCGCCCAGCACGAGCTTGGCGATTGTCTTCTATCAATCGAAACCGAAGACCCGGTTGAAAAAGCGCTCTTCCAGGAAGAGGGCGTTTTCTGGTTGAAGCGGGCCGCGCACGCCGGCAACGCCCGCGCCCAACGCAAACTGGCCATACTGTTCGCGTCGCCCGCCGCCGGACACCACGCCCCCGCCGACGCCCTCGCCTGGGCGCTTTCTTATGAGAGCAACCCCGAAGCGGACTTGTATGGCTTCGGCCCCCTACCGCGGACAATGGTCGCCGGACTTAAAGGCGATCTCGATCCCGCAGATGTCGTCGCGGCGGAAGCCTTTGCGGAAGGGTTCGAAGAATTGACGCTTGCGCCCTACGAGCCCCCGGCCGATCGGCGCGGCGGCCGCGACGGCGCCGGGGAACGACGCGGTCCGCCCGCGGGACAACAAGAAGGGCAACGCCCAACGGGCGGACGACGCAGGCGGTAGGGCCGCCCCCGCAACACCTTTAAAGCAACACCGCTCGAAACCAGTCTCACCCCAGTCTCGCCGATGGGTCATGTCGCAAGAGACAACCATAAAGACCTACCGGCTGCGCCGGGGTAGACGCCTATCGAACGACCACGGTCACCCGGTTTTTATTGGGGCCATACCGGTAATACCGCCGGCCGGGGCCGTCATAATAGACGACGGCGCGCGCTGGTCGCGCCGTGCGCCGGCTCCGCGGACCGTCCCGCACCCAGGCGCTCGCTGGGCATACCGTCACGCGCTCATCGCGGCGACTTTCGCGCCGATCGCGGCGATCCTCCGCCCGGTCGCGCGGGCCGCGATCAACGCGTTCGTCGCGCCGGCTTTCACGGCGGTCGAGCCGATCTTCCACAAGGTCGGGGCAACGGGCCGGATCAAGTCGCCAGTTCGCGGCGTTCGCCGACGACGTCGCACACGCCGCGCCGATGCCCAGCGTTGCAAAGAGTCCAAATTTCGCAACGGATTTCATGTCGCATCACTCCTCAAAAAGCCCCTTGCCGATCGTTGAACGCACGACACGGCTCATTCCGTCGCTGATAGCGACCGTTTTATCGCTCACCTGGCAAAGAGGCCGGTAAAGTAGAGCCTTCACAGGCCGTTCAAAATCGCCGCTCCACTTTTGCGCAAAACTCGTTAGGGTCCGGCCACGTTTTTCAATCCCGCCTTTAAGTGACCCTTCCCGCCATGACCAACCCCGAAAAGCCGCCGATCTCAGCTTATATTCGCACCAAAAACGAAGCCCGTTTGGTGGCGGAGGTGGTGAAAGCCGCCCTGCAAGTGGTGCGCGAAGTGGTGGTGATCGATTCCGGCTCCACCGACGACACCATCGCTCTCGCCGAAGCCGCGGGCGCTAAGATCGTTCGCCAAGAATGGGTCGGCTATGGCCACCAAAAACGCGTCGCGGAAGAGATTTGCGAGAATAATTGGCTCCTCGATCTCGACGCCGACGAGATCGTGACGCCGGCTCTCGCCGAAGAAATCCGCGGTCTCTTCAAAAACGGCGAGCCGCCCTTTCCGGTATATAAGACGCCAATGGCAGTGATGCCGCCGATCGGCGAGCCCTGGCTCGAGTTCGGCCTACAACGCCGCACAAAATTCTACGACAAACGCAAAATTCGGATGCCGGCGGACCTCTTCTGGGACCAGTTCGTCATCCCGCCCGGCATGCAGCTCGGCAAATTCAAAGAGCCGATCAACCACTACGCCCTCGGCGACGCCCACCATTTGATGACGAAGCTCAACAAATACAGCACCGACCGGGCGGAGACCGCAAAACCGCGCCCCACCGGCGTTATCATTTTGCGGATCATCTTTGGACTGCCGATCTACTTCATGCGTCGCTATCTTTTCGAGGGCCTCTTTCGCGGCGGCGTCTACGGTTTCGCGTACGCCTTGATGACGTCGTTCCGGCGTTGGCTCGTCGACGTTAAAATGTATGAGATCCGCAAGCGCGAAGAGCGGAGCGTGGAAAAGCCCGCGTGACCGAGCCCCCTTCCGCCTACACAGGCGCCGATACAGCCGCAGAAACAGCAGCGATTGCACCCTTCGGCGCGTTTGCGCCAACGCCTTTCCAGAACGCCGTTCGCGCCGCTGCTCGGGCCTTGCCGAAAGGCTATATGGGGCGAAAAATCGCCTCTGCGCTTCTCGGACCTGCGGGCGGGCGGTCAAACCGCGCCTTTGACGTAACGGTTTTCGGAACGGCGCGCGCGCGCCTCCACCCCCACGACAATATTTGCGAGAAACGCGTTTATCTAACGCCGCAGTTTTGGGACGCGGACGAGCGCGCCCATCTCGCCGACGCCATCACCACGCACACAGATGAAACCTTTTATTTTTTGGATGTCGGCGCCAATGTCGGTCTTTATACGCTCTTCGCTAGAAGCGTTGCGCGGGCGACGGGAAACCCCTTACGCGCCGCCTGCATCGAACCGGCCAACGAAATGCGCCGGCGTCTTAGCGAAAATCTCGCACTCTCAGACGCTGGCGACTCCGTCCGTATCATGCCCTATGCAGCGACAGCGACGGACGGCCCCGTCGGCTTCTTAGTGAACACCAAAAGCCGCGGCATGAGCCAACTCAGCGATGCTGACAGCCAGCTGACCGTTGACGGCAAAAGCTTGCACGCCATCATCAAGGAAACAGGTTTCCCGCGCATCGACGCCATGAAGATCGATATTGAAGGCTACGAGCACCAAGCGCTAAAGCCGTTCTTTGAAAGCGCGGCGGGGACCGGCACGGAGACGCCCGTTCCCAGGCTGATCATCATCGAGAAATCGCATGACGCGTCATGCGACACGCTACTGCGCGATTTCGGATACCAGGTCGTTTTGGAAAACGCCTTAAACAATATCTATCAATTGCCGACCGACAGGCGTCGCTGACCCCGTCCGGGCAGGCCTCACCGCGAAAACGGGTTCACCTTCTTCAATAAGAGCTGTAGCCCGCCGCGATTTTCTTTTCGGTCGAGCTCTTCTTGCGAGGTCAAAAACGTCGTTTGGATAACATAGCGCTCGCCAGCAAAAGGCGGATGGCCATGCCAGCTCGTCTCAGAACGCGCAAATGCGAACACATTGCCGGCGAGCGGCGGCACTTCCAGGGCGTAATCGTCCATATTATCAGCGCCGTTAAGGGCGCGAATGGCGCCGCCTTCCGCAACATTCCAGTCATCATTCAGATAAATCAGCATAGTGCAGATTTTTGACTCTGAATCATTGTGAATGCGGCCGTCGCCAATTTTCGACAGGCGTCGAACCGTGATCATGCGCGGCTTATCGAGCAAATCGAGGGCGAGCTTCTCTGAGAGAACCTCCGCCAACTGAGCAGACCGCAGGTCCGCTATTAAGTCGGCGAATGCGCCTTTCGCCTCAAGCTTTGACAGGGGCAGGTATCCCGACTTCGAAATCGCCGGATAGTCGCGACGCACATCCGCCGCCGCTTCGCGGGTCAAAACGCCGTTCGCGGTCAAAAACCGAAACGGCGCGGTGCGCACATCGGCTTGATCAAACGCAGAAAAATCAATCACGCGTTACGTCCCCCGGAACGTCGGACCGATGAGTGCAACCCAACTGTCTTTCTAAACCCTCTTTGGCGCCAAACGCGACGCCTGTCATCGCTTACGCCTTGTTATCATCATAATGCTCTTCAATACGCAGCGTCTCTTCAACGCCCGTCGGCGTGTACCCGGCCTCATTCGCGGTTTGCCGAGGCGGCAGCTTGATGGGCTCGAACGCCTCCTTATTGAACTCATAAGGAACGACATCGAGGATCGAACGGATGCAATTCAAACGCGCGCGTTCTTTGTCGTCGGCGACGACGACACGCCAGGGTGCATGTTCTGTATGGGTCTTATCAAGCATCCGGTCACGATAGACGGCGAACTCCGCCCAACGTCGCCGCCCCTCCAGATCAATCGGCGAGAGCTTCCAACGTTTGCGCGGATCGGAGGCGCGATCTTCAAACCGATCTTCCTGTTCATCCGCCGAAACGGTCAGCCAGTACTTCAGCAGTAAAACGCCAGAATCAACGAGCGCCCGCTCAAACTGCGGAACCTCCCGCATAAACGCATCATACTGATCGTCAGAGCAAAACCCCATCACCGGCTCAACGACAGCGCGGTTATACCAAGACCGATCGAAAAGAACGACTTCGCCGGCCGCTGGCAAATGCGCGACATAGCGCTGAAAATACCATTGGGTTTGTTCGCGATCGGAGGGCTTCGGCAAAGCGACGACGCGCCAAATCCGCGGGTTCATGCGGCGCATGATGGTCTTAATGAGACCGCCCTTGCCGGCCGCGTCGCGCCCCTCAAAGAGGATCGCGACTTTCAGCCCTTTGCGCTGAACGGTTTCCTGGAGCTTCGCAAGTTCGAACTCCAGGTCTTTTAGATGGCGGTTGAATTCTTTTTTCTTCAAGGGCGACACCTTCAATTGACGACGCGACAGACGTTAGGATCAGCGTATCATTCGCTTTCCGCATTCTGAAGTTCAAGCGTATCCTTGTCGAACGCAAAGGTCTTACGACAGAACTCACAGGTTACGCGAATGGCGCCGTCCTCCACCATATCGGCCAGATCCTCGGCGGTATAGCGGGACAGTACGGCCCTGATTTTATCCGGGTTGCACGTGCAATGCGCGCGCACGGGCGATGCGTCGAACACCCGAACGCCGTCTTCGTGGAAGAGACGATACAATAGGCTTTCCGGCGATAAGTCGGGGTCGAGTAATTCGTCCGCCTGGATCGTCGACAAAAAGGCTTCCGCCCGCGCCCAAGTTTCGCGGTCGCCTTCGGATTGCAAAATGGCCTCGCCGCGTTCGCGCTCGCCGCCTTCAGCCGGCACGAATTGCGCCAGAACGCCGCCGGCGCGCCATTGCGGCGGCTGACCGGGACGCGACAAACGTCCCACCGCCAAACGCACCGCAGACGGAATTTGTTCCGACTGATCGAAATAAGCGACAGCCGCTTCTTCAAGGCGCGCGCCATCGAGCGGCGTCACGCCTTGATATCGGTCCATGTCAGGGCCCTGGTCGACCGTTAGCATCATGTGGCTTTTCGCGCCCACGAGATCTTTCAGATCTGGTTTCGCGGCGCTGTCCCTTGCATCGCCGCTGTCCCCACTGCCTAAGGAACCGTCACTCGAACTCGCCATTGCGCGCAACCCGCCACCGGCGGTGTAATCGGCGACGACCAGCGGCACCGGCCCGTCGCCTTGCAACTGTAAGATCAATTTGCCGTCGAATTTTAGGGCCGCGCCCATCGCCGACACCAATGTCGCCGCCTCCGCGACAAGCTCAGAAAGGGGATCATAAAAACCATGGGCGGACAAAATCTGATCGATCGCCGGACCGAGCCGAACGACGCGGCCGCGCACCGCCGTGTCGCCCACTTGAAACGGCAAGATAATATCGTCGCCACTAGCGCCGGCCGGCGCTGCGCGCCGAGACGTAAGTGAGACGTCCCCTGACGACATGATGATTTCTCCAGACGAAAGATGGTGTGAAAAACTAAGGCTTTAGACGCCAGCCCGCTTTGAACACGCGATAACAGACAAGCAACAAGATTATGTCGAGCCCGAGGGTCACGACAAACGCGAGCGCAAACGGCGCCTCAGAAACGCCGGTGAAGCCGGACCGAAACCCATCAATGAGGTAAAACACCGGATTGGCGCGAGACAGCGTCACGAACGGCTCCGACAAGCTCGAGATGGCGTAGAATGTGCCCGATAAAAACGTCAGCGGCGTAATGACGAAGTTCTGCATCGCCGCCAATTGGTCGAATTTCTCCGCCCAAACGCCGCCAAGAACGCCGAGCATGGCGAACATAAGCGCCGCAGCGAGGGCGAAATACAAAATTACCCCCAAATTCGCGATCTGCATCGGCGTATCGGAGAACGCCATGAACGCGGCGCTGGTCATCGCCGTCGCCGCGCCGACCATGACGCCGCGGGTCGCCGCGCCCACTACAAAAGCGGCGGTCAACTCGGCGGCGGACAATGGCGGCGTCAGAACATCGACGATCGAGCCCTGAACCTTACCGATGATTAATGATGAAGAGGAATTGGCGAAGGCGTTGGTGAGGATCGTCATCATCACGAGCCCCGGCGCCAGGAACTCGATATAGGGAACGCCGTTCACTGGCGCGCGCATCGACCCGAACGCCTGCATGAAAACGAACAGAAACAAGAGCGTCGAGATCAGCGGCGCAAAAACTGTCTGAAACGCGACCTTCAAAAACCGGCGCACTTCTTTCATGTAAAGCGTGCGCAGGCCAAGCCAGTTCACCTTGCCGAAACGCCTCTCACCAAAGCCCCGTTTCGGACTCGTATCGACTGCTTCGAGACCGGTTTCGACGGTGTTCGAGGGATCGTGCGCCGTTGTGGTCATGGCGAAGTCGCTTTCGAGTGGCGTGGGCGGAATAAGCGCCAGAGGCGCGGTTTTCGTCGCTGAGACGCCGCACGGTATGGCTATCGACCCCAGCATGTGTGCAAGCCGCCAAGCGCGGTCAAGCCCCCGTTGATGAGTCGCCCTCCGCGTGCATGGTTCGCCCTAGTTTTCAACACCAGATATAGTGTGTAAAACTAATGTGCGGGACGATGTTGTATTTTTTGAGAGCCGAGATACTATATTTTGGAGGCGCAATAAGAATATTACGGTAGCGTCTCAATATATTGATTCACCCGGAGCGGGAAGGTCGACCGAGGAATACCGGTTAATAGCGCTTCGGACCCATTGGCAACCGGACTTTTTCAGGTCCGGATAGGGAGCGGTCAGAATGGCTTGGACGGACGAACGCGTAGAGCTGTTAAAGAAATATTGGGCTGAAGGTCTCTCAGCCAGTCAAATTGCAGGAAAAATGGGCGGCGTGACGCGTAATGCCGTCATCGGCAAAGTCCACCGCCTCGGCCTCTCCGGTCGGGCGACGCCCGCCCAACCAAAGCGCGGGTGCACAACGTCCGCAGCAGAAACGGTCGTACCGGCGGAAACGGAGACAATAGAACAAGGCTTGGAAGATTTGTCTCGCGAGCCGGCGTTCGTCGCCCCGATCACGCTCGACGACGAGGATATGACCACGGTCTCAACCCTGCAGCGCAATATGTGCAAATGGCCCATTGGCGATCCCGCGAGCGATGATTTTCGTTTTTGCGGACAGCCAACGGCGCTCGGCAAGTCATACTGCGCGTACCATGCGCGGATGGCCTTCCAGCCCTCGTCCACACAGCGCAAATCGGAGCCGGCAAGCCCGCCAGCGGCGATACCGCAAGCCCGCCGCCGCGCCGCCGGATAACGTCCCGGCGCCGTATTTGTGAGCCGTTCGGCGTAATTGTGAGCCGTTCACGGCGGCAAATACGCTGGTTTGGCGTTGGCGAGGCCTAATTTTGCGGGTTATGCTCACGGGACTTGTTGGTTTGAAGGAAGGGGTTCTCTCCTATGTTCCGCTCTGCATCCCGGTCACAATCCGCCCGTTCGATTGTATCAACCGGCGTTGTGCGCATCAGCGCACTCGCCGTAGGCTTTCTGGCCTTAGCGGCTTGCGCGACGTCGACGCCTTACGCGCCAGCGACGGACGGCAATCGGTATGGCTTCTCGGAACAACGAATAGAGTCAAATCGCTACCGGATCATGTTCCGGGGCAACTCCTCCACAACCCGCGAAACGGTTGAAACATTCCTTCTTTATCGCGCCGCGGAGCTAACCCTGATGAATGGGTTTGACCATTTCATCGTAATAGAAAACGACACCGAAGCGCGCAGCAATTACTCCACGACCACCACGGGCCCGGCATTTTTCGGTCGGTATGGCTACGGGTTTGGCCCGTATGCCTTCCCGTACTACGCGTATGGCTGGGGATGGGGCGGCGGCTTCGGCCCGGGATGGGGCGGCGCACCGTTTGATTCCTATACGCGAGAAATCACGCGTTATTCTGCCGTGGCGTTCGTCACGATGCACCAAGGCGAAAAACCAGCAGACAATCCGCAGGCGTTCGATGCACGCGATGTGGCGGATAATTTACGCGACGCGGTGCTTGGTACGCCCGAAAGCTGAGCGCCGGATAACACTGCGCGCTTCAGCCCTACTTCACTCACAACGTGATTGGCGTCGATTTAAGCAGACTGCCGTTTGACGTGCGGCGCAGCTCCGCTTGATGCGTCCCCTTCGCTGTCGCTCTCCGATCCCATGGCGGCTTGGGTGTGATCATAGACCACAACAAAGCCGCGCGGGGTATGACGCACGACCACGCCCCGCAAACGGCCGACATAGATGTCAGACCCGATGACGGGTTTGCGCGGCGCGGCGACGGCGACCGCGTCGGCTGAGGCGTCGACGATTTTAACGTACAACGAGCTGCCGTCAGCGAGACGGCAGACCATGGGCTGATCGCCAGTGCCATGGCGTTGTCCGAGACGCTGGTCGCTCACGGAGACTTTCACGCCTGGATTGGCCTTCAGGACCAGTTTCTCGGTGAGGCTGGCGCGGCGCGCGCGCGATAAACGGAACGACAACGCAAACCCATCGGCCATCACGCGGGCGATCGAGCCCTCCAATACGTCAAAGCCCGAGACGTAAAGCATCGCCGCGTCGCCAATGGCGAATTCGCCATCGGTTTTCATATAAAGATCGCCAGGCGACATGTTGACGATGCGGCCATGGCGCTCATCGGTGCCGTTAATGATGGCGCGCGCCGGCAAATCCACCGGAATGCGGCGATAGCGTCGGATTTCAGGCTGATTGTTCCATTTTAGCTGCACGGATGCGGCTCCCCATTCGGCCGGATCAACGCGACTGACGCGCTGATTACACAACAAGATTCAATGATGACGGTAAAAGAGGGCGCTCAAGCCTTTGCTAATGGGAAGGGTAAATTTTTAATTCACACATCGGGCCGCGCGCCCAGAACAGCGGCCTCAAAGCGGCGTCACAGCCGCCTCGCTGCGGCTTCCAAACAACTTTCTAATAACCGCATCCAATGATTGCCAAAGCTGCACATCAACGGAAAACTGGTTTGGTTATCTGAGTCACCAAAAGAACGGACGCATTGAATGAACCGCTTACGCCGTCTTGTCAGTCTACTCATCGCCGCCGCCGCGACGACGCCCTTATCAGCGAGCGCAGAGAACGTGGCGCCGGACCCCTATCTCTGGCTTGAAGAGATCGAAAGTGAGCGAGCGCTTGATTGGGTTCGCGACCAAAACGCCCGCTCGCAAGCCGCCCTAGAAAATGATCCGCGCTTTGACGCAATGCGCGCCGAAGCAAGCGCGATTCTCACTTCAGATGCGCGCATTCCTTACGGACAAATTCACAATGGCGTCGTCTATAATCTGTGGAAAGACAATAAGAACAAGCGCGGCCTCTGGCGCCGGGCGAGCGTCGAAACCTATGTCGCCGGCGCGCCGGAATGGGAGACCGTGCTTGACTATGACGCCCTCGCCGCAGACGAAGACCGCAATTGGCTCGCCGGCGACATCACCTGTCTAAGCCCGGACTATGTCCATTGCATGATCGAACTTTCCGACGGCGGCACAGACGCCGCAGAATGGCGGGAATTCAACACGACGACAAAGAACTTCGTTGAGAATGGTTTCTTCGTACCAAAAGCGAAATCCTTCGTAGATTGGCGCGACGAGACGACGCTTCTCGTCGCGACGGATCGAGGCGCCGACACGCTGACGACGTCCGGCTATCCGCGCACCGCTGTTGAGTGGGCCCGCGGAACAGCGCTTAGCGCCGCGCCTGTCATCGTCGACGGAGCGCGCGAAGACGTTTTTATCTTCGCGTTCGCCGAAAAAGACGGCGACACCGTTTGGACGTTCGGCGTCGTCGCGCCAAGCTTTTTCGAACGTCGCCATAGCGTGCTCGGCCCCGACGGCGTTTTCATACCCTTGCCGTTTCCGCCAAATACGGATTTTCAAGGCGTGCTCGACGGCCAAGCGATCCTCTTCCTGCGCGAAGACTGGACACACCAGGGACAAACCTTTTCGACCGGCTCAGTCGTCGCCTATGGGCTTGAGAACGGAGAGGCCGAGCTCGTTATTGCGCCAAGCGCAAAGCAATCGATTGAACGCGTTGAAATCGGCGAAACCGGGCTTGTCGTCCAATATTTAGAAGACGTCGCGGGCAAAGCGATGCGCCTCACACGCAAGGCGAAAATGGGCGCCAAAAAGGGCGTATGGAAATCGAAATCCATAAAACTCCCGGAGAACGGCGTCGTATCGATCGTCTCTGCGGGCGGCGGCGTCGATGACGCGCTCTTGTCCTTTGAAAGCCTCACAAGCCCGGACACTCTCTATTTCGTCGATGGGAAAAACAAACCAAAGGCGATCTCCAAAGCGCCCGACTTTTACGACGCCGGGGACGTCGCCGTTGAACAACGTTTTGCAACGTCTACAGACGGAACGCGCGTGCCCTATTTCGTCATGGGCAAGAAGGACGTTCTGAAAGAAGGCGCCGCCCCCGTCATCCAATACGGCTATGGCGGTTTTCTCATTCCAATTTTGCCGCGCTATTACTCCACCCCCGGACGGCCGCAAAACGGCGCCCTCGCCGGCAAGCTGTGGGTGGAGCGCGGCGGCGTTCTCGTTATCTCCAACATCCGCGGCGGTTCGGAATACGGGCCCGCATGGCACCAAGCGGCGTTGAAAGAAAACCGCCAGCGCGCTTTTGACGATTTCATCGCCATTTCAGAAGACCTAATCGAAACCGGCCTCGCGCATCCCGATAAGCTCGGCATTGTCGGCCGCTCAAACGGCGGGCTCTTAATGGGCGCCATGCTAACCCAACGCCCGGACCTTTACGCCGCGATCGACATCGGCGTGCCGCTCTTTGATATGCAGCGCTACAATAAGCTCCTCGCCGGCGCCTCATGGATGGGCGAATATGGCGACCCCGACAAACCTGACGAGTGGGCGTATATTTCTCAGTACTCGCCCTATCAATTGCTGCAGGCTGACGCCGGCTATCCGGCCGTCTTCTTCTATACCTCGACGAAAGATGATCGCGTGCATCCGGGTCACGCCCGCAAGGCGGCGGCGAAACTGGAGGGCCTCGGCTATCCGTTCTTCTATTACGAGAACATCGAAGGCGGCCATGGCGGCACGGCGAACCAAGAACAATTGGCGTATCGCACGGCGCTTGAATTCGCCTATTTCGCGCGGATGCTGATGGGGGATAAGGAATAAAGAGATATCGCCCCTGCCGCCGTTCGCGCCCTTTGCCATCCTTCGAGACACGAGGCTTCGCCTCGCTCCTCAGGATGGGGGGTCAGCTCTTTCCCTCATCCTGAGGAGGGCGCCTCAGCGCCCGTCTCGAAGGATGGCCAAGGGCCCAAGCATCGGCGTTCCAGCAATATGCCCGATCACAGAAATGCCGCCGGCGCGGGTTCCCGCGGCTCCAGTAACCGGCTACCAACAGCAAAACATCTAATGAGGGATCGGTCCGAACATGGCTTGGTGGTTTAAAATCAAACTCTGGCAGAGAGTGCTCCTCGGCCTTGTTCTCGGCGTCGCTTTCGGCCTTGCAGTTTCTCAAACGATGGAGCCCGTCGCCGCCGAAGCGCTGCTCTCACGCGTCAAAGTCATCGGCGACGTCTTTATCCGCATGATACGGATGATCGTGGTGCCGCTTGTCTTCTTCACACTGGTCGCGGGCATTTACGCCATGGGCGATCCGAAGAAGCTCGGCACGATCGGCCTCAAAGCCTTCGCCCTCTACATTCTAACGACCTTCTTCGCAAACCTCATCGGCCTCGGCATGGGCACGCTTTTCCAGCCGGGCGTCGGCGTCGAGCTTGGCGGCGCGGAGCCGCTCACAATGGGCGAAGCCCAGCCGATCGGCGAACGGCTGATGGGCATCATCCCGTCGAACCCGTTCCTAGCGCTCGTCGAAGGCGACATTCTCGCCGTCATCTTCTTTTCGCTGCTCTTCGGCGTCGGCCTCTTAATGGCCCGCGAAGAAGGCCGCCCCGCGGGCCGCTTCTTCGAATCCGCCTCCGAAGGCATTTTGAAGATGACCTATATCATCATGGAGCTGGCGCCCTTCGGCGTCTTTGGGCTCATCGCTTATGTCGCCGGCACCAAAGGCGTTGAGACCTTCACCGCGATATTGTCGCTGACGCTCGCGGTTTACCTGGGCGCCATCGTCCACATGATCATCGTTTATGGCGGCCTAGTGCGCTTCTTCGCCAATTTGCCAGCGTTGAAATTCTTCCGCGGCATTCTCGACGCGCAAATGGTCGCCTATTCGACGACATCGTCCTCGGCGACCTTGCCCGTCACCATCACCGTCGTCACCGAGAACATCGGCGTCAACAAATCCGTCGCCGGATCGGTTCTGCCCTTGGGCGCGACCATCAATATGGACGGCACCTCGCTCTATCTCGGCATCGTTGCGCTCTTCACCGCGCAGGCCTTCGGTTATGATTTGCAAGCGCACCATTACTTCTTAATCGCGCTGACCTCCGCCCTCGCCTCCATCGGCACCGCCGGCGTGCCGTCGGCATCGCTTTTCTTGTTGGCGATCGTGCTCGACGTTTTCGGCGTTTCGCCGGAGCACACGGCGATCGTGATCGGCTTTATCTTCCCGTTTGATCGCATCCTCGACATGATGCGCACCGTCGTGAACGTCACGGGAGACGCGGCCGTCGCCACAACCGTAGGGCGATGGGAGGGCGAACTCGACGAAGACGTGTTCCGGGCCAGGAACGCGAAATAGCCGCGGCGTCACCCACCCGATCAATCCATCGCCGGGACGGACGCGTACCACCGAACATGACCGTGTTTCGCATTCTCCTAATTGGCGGCGCTTTCGCTCTCGCCGGCGCTATTTATTGGGCGCTCGGCGCGGACACGCGGGGCCTTGGGCCTGTGATCGCCGAAATGCTGCGCGAACCCTGGAGCCTCGTCACGCTCATTGACCTTTATCTCGGCTTCGCGATCGCGGCGATCGTCGTCGGCATGGTCGAGCGCAGCGCCTTCTGGACGGCGTTCTGGGCCCTACCGATCTTCTTGCTCGGCAATGTCTGGACGGCCGTTTGGTTCGTCTTGCGGCTGCCGAAAATCGCCCAGCGCCTCAGCGCTTAAAACTGCTGAAACTTGACCTCAGGCTTTCCACGCAGTATCGCCCGAGGCTCTTAAGGGAAATCTTCAGTTTTCCCGCGTTCGCCGGCGCGACCCTTCATGCCTATATTCTTTAGAATGGCCATGAAGACGGAGCCGGGAATTTCCCGCCGTCGGGGTAACGCCCTCACGGCGGCGCTTTGCGTTGGGCGCTCGCGGTTAGCGGTCACGTGATGGGAAAATGAGAGGCGAGCGAACATGTTTGACACCCTAAGCGAGCGTTTAGGATCGATTTTCGAAGGCCTCCGGGGCCGCGGCGCCCTTGAGGAAAAGGACGTCACGGCCGCCTTGCGCGAAGTGCGCGTGGCGCTCCTCGAAGCGGACGTCGCCTTGCCCGTGGCGAAAGACTTCGTCGCCAAGGTGAAAGAACGCGCCGTCGGCCAAGACGTCTTGCGCTCGGTGACGCCCGGCCAGCAAGTCATCAAAATCGTTCACGACGCCCTCGTCGAAATGCTCGGCGGTACGCCTGGGGACACGGCCGGCGATGCAGCAATAGACGACGGCGCATTGAACCTCGCCATGTCGCCGCCGGCGCCGATCCTCATGGTCGGCTTGCAAGGCTCCGGTAAAACGACGACCACCGCCAAGATCGCCCTGCGGCTGACGAAGCGCGACAAGAAAAAAGTCCTGATGGCCTCGCTCGACACGCGCCGGCCCGCCGCGATGGAACAGCTCGCGACGCTCGGCGAACAGACCGGCGTCGACACCCTGCCGATCATCGCCGGGCAAACGCCGGTGCAGATCGCCAACCGCGCCATGGAGGCGGCGAAGCTCGCCGGCGCGGACGTCGTTATGCTCGACACGGCCGGACGCTTGTCCATCGACGAGCAATTGATGGCGGAGGTCGCGGAGATCCACGCCGCGACGCGCCCCATCGAAACCCTTCTAGTGGTCGACAGCCTCACCGGCCAAGACGCTGTTCAGACGGCGGAGAAATTTAAAGAACGCCTACCCGTCACAGGCGTCGTCCTTACACGGCTCGACGGCGACGGACGCGGCGGCGCGGCGCTCTCCATGCGCGCGGTCACCGGCGCGCCGATCAAATTCGCCGGCGTCGGTGAGAAAATCGACGCCCTCGACACGTTCGACCCGGACCGTATGGCGGGGCGCATTCTCGGCATGGGCGACATCGTCTCGCTCGTGGAGAAAGCGTCGGAAGAACTCGACCTGGAACAAGCCGAACGCCAAGCCAAGCGCATGGCGAAAGGCGAGTTCGACATGGACGACCTCGCCGAGCAGTTCAAACAAATGCGTAAAATGGGCGGCATGGGCGCGATCCTCGGCCTTCTGCCCGGCATGGGCAAAATGAAGAAAATGGTCGACCAGGCCGGCGGCCTCGACGACAAAGAGATCGTGCGTCAGGAAGCAATCATCAGCTCCATGACGAAAAAGGAGCGCAAGAGCCCGAAACTCTTAAACGCTTCGCGCAAGAAACGCATCGCCAAAGGCTCCGGCACGAGTGTGCAGGAGATTAATAAGCTCATTAAAGCCCACCGTCAGATGGCGGACATGATGAAGAAAATGGGCAAAGGCGGCATGAAAGGCATGGCGAAACAGCTCGCCGCAATGGGGGGTATGCCTGGAGGCGGAATGGGCGGCGGAATGCCCGATGCGGCGGCGCTCGCAGGCGACGGCAAAGGCGCAGCCGGCCCTGAAGGCGTTGACTTCGACGCCATCAACCAAGCCCTCTCCGGCAAAGGCGCAATGCCGCCCGGCCTTGGTGGATTACCGGGTGGTTTGGGCGGTTCCGGCCCGATGGGCGGCATGCCGGGGCTCGGCAAGCCGAAACGGAAAAAGCGATGACCGCCGCTTTAATTCGAGCAAAGACCACTCTTCAAGACCCTCCCCTCATCCTGAGGAGCGGAGCCTCAGCTCCGCGTCTCGAAGGATGGCCGCACGCTCCAGCCCTTCGCCATCCTTCGAGACGGCCCTTCGGGCCTCCTCAGGATGAGGATCAAAACAAATTTCACATTAATCAGCTAACGAACTAAAAGGAAAAACCAAATGTCTCTAAAAATCAGACTGGCCCGCGGCGGCGCTAAGAAACGGCCGTATTACTCCGTGGTCGTCGCCGACAGCCGCATGCCGCGCGACGGACGCTTTATCGAGAAGATCGGCGCTTACAATCCGCTCCTCGGCAAGGACGACGAGAAACGCGTACAGATCGATGCTGAGCGCGCCAAGCATTGGCTGAGCGTCGGCGCGAAGCCCACCGACCGCGTCGCGCGCTTTTTAAACGCGATTGACCTTGTGGAATGGAAGCACGGCAACAATCCGCAAAAAGCCGAGCCCGGCGAAAAAGCGAAACAACGCTTAGAAGAAAAAGCCGAAAAAGAAGCCGCCGCTGAAGAAGCCGCCGCCGCCCCAGCTGAAGAAGCGCCGGCAGAAGACGCTTCCGCCGAAGGCTAAGCCGCTCGCGGTAGATGGGCCGCCGGCGAAAAACGCAAGCCGCTGCCCTTCTACTTAGGTTGAACGATCGGCGCGGAGAACATTGCGATTTCGCAATCCTCCGCCCCATCGCTGCGCCGCACATTGATATTCGCTGCAACAGACAGCACCATCGCGCTCGAAAAGAACCAAACGAGACGCGAAAAGGAGCCCCTGTCATGCGCCAACATTTAGCGAAAGCCGCCTTTCTTCTCTTGGCCGCCGCCGCTTTGTCGGGGTGCGTCGCGGCCGCAGCGGCCGGCGTCGGCGTCATGGTCGGCGATGAACTCGCCGAAGACGACGGCAAGTTCGATCCGCTGGAAAAAGTCCGCGGCAAGGACGACGGGAAGAACTAATCGTCCATAGTCATCCGCCTACCCACTTCATAGAAGTTGGCTTGGCGTTTTCTATTAAGGGCCGTAAGCCATAAAATGGCTTACGGCCCTTAGATGCCAGCCTTTTCATAAGTTGAGGGGTGTCAAGGGCGGCTTTGCCGCCGCGTAGCGGTGTGATTGGTTCCCATCCAATCACCCCATTGACACCCCTCGACCGATGAAACACGCACTCCTGAGCGGTCGCAAAAGCTTGTATTTTTGCAATTCATGACGAGATCGGCTTTATTCCGCCCGCGGCTGTTCATCATCGCCGCGCCGCCGGAGAAGTCTGATCTTTCATTTCCCCTCCCTTGTTGCATTGACGCGTAACATTCGCCCCCTCGTCTTCTGGCCGCCGGCGCTTATTCTCCTCAGCGCCGTCACAGCCAGCCTTATCGATTTCGATGGTTTTCTGGCGATCGCGACCGCCGCACACCAATGGCTGCTCGCAAGGATCGGCTGGCTCTTTTCGCTTGGCGCATTCGCCGCCGTCGCCCTCATCGTCGGCGTCGCCGCGTCGCCTTTAGGGCGTGTACGGATTGGCGGCGCGGACGCAAAGCCGATCCTCAAACGCTGGAACTGGTTCGCGATCACCCTATGCACCACCATCGCGACGGGCATTCTCTTCTGGGGCGCATCGGAACCAATCATGCACTTCAATGCGCCGCCCGCTTTTGCCGGCGCTGAAGCGCGCACCATGGGTGCAGCGGAATTTTCATTATCGACGCTTTTCCTGCATTGGACGTTCACGCCCTACGCCATCTACACCGTGCCGGCGCTCGCTTTCGCCCTCGCCTACTATAACCTGGGCCGCGCCTATTCCTTGAGCGCGCCCCTATCGCTCGCCTTCGGCCGGCTCGCCACGGGCGCCGGCGCGGCGGTCATCGATGCGGTCGCCCTTTTTGCGCTCGTCGCTGGCGTCGCCGCGTCCCTCGGCGCGGGCATGATCACCCTCGCCGGCGGCTTAAACGCCGTGTTCGGATTGCCGGACGGGGCCGTGACACGGTTCTTCGTCACCGCCTTTATTGTAGCTGCGTTTGTTTTGTCATCGATCACCGGCCTGCAACGCGGCATCAAATCCCTGTCGGACATCAATAT
The DNA here is from genome assembly GCA_039814575.1 of Pseudomonadota bacterium. Lineage (GTDB taxonomy): Bacteria > Pseudomonadota > Alphaproteobacteria > Caulobacterales > Parvularculaceae > MED-G105. The sequence goes on along the minus strand of JBCCAY010000003.1, from coordinate 41,323 downwards.
CCGCGTGTTTTTCGCGCTTGTCGGCTTTGTTTTGATCGCCGGCCCCACTGTGCAAATCGCCGCGCTCGCCGTCTCGGCGCTCAGCGACTACGCTGCTACCTTCCTGCCACGCAGCGTTCTCATTTTCGACGAGGCGGACACGGCCTGGCGCCAAAGCTGGACGATGTTCTATTTCGCCAATTGGGCCGCTTGGGCGCCCATCACCGCATTGTTCCTGGGGCGGATCTCTGTCGGTTACACGGTGCGGGAAATGATCCTGTTCACGTTCGTATTGCCGTCGATCTTCGGCATGATCTGGATGACCGTTTTCGGCGGCGCGGCACTTTCCCTCGACGGCCTTGGAACTGTTGCAAGCGGCGGCGGCACCGGATCTCTGACTAAAGCGCTCAACGCGGGCGGGGTCGACGCCGTCATCTACGCCCTTTTCGAGGCGTTGCCTTTGACGGCGCTGACGGTGGGGCTGTTCGTCTTCGCCACGTTTATCTCATTCGTAACGGCGATGGATTCCAACACCCACTCCATCGCCAGCGTCTGCTTAAAAGCCCAGCGCCAGTCAGATGAAACGCCGGGCGCAGGTCTTTGGGTCAAAGTCTTTTGGGGCGTTCTGATTGGCGGCGTCGCCTGGATCATGACCGCGACTAAGGGCGTTGACGGCGTGCGCATGCTGTCCAACCTCGGCGGCGCGCCCGGCCTGATCATCCTTATCGGCTCGATCATCGCGCTAACGCGTCTCGCCGCAATGGGCCCAACCGCCCTTAGCGCCGCCAATACGCCGTCCTCAGACGATCATTCGGAAGCCGGCGTCAACCGTGCAACGACGCCATCATCTGTCGCGACATAAATTGCGCCGTCGGGCCCAACGCGCACGTCGCGCACCCTTTGCCCGAGATCATAGCGTTCCTCGCCGACCTCTTTGTCGCCGTCGAGATCCACCCGGTGCAGCGTTTCGTCAGCAAGACCGCCGACGAGAAGATCGCCGTCCCAATCGTCCGGAAAAACATTGCCGCGGTATACCGCCAGCCCGGAAGGCGCAATCGACGGCGTCCAGTATTTGTAGGGCTGGGCTGTACCCTCATATTCCGTAAACGGTGAAATTCTGAGGCCGTTATAATCAATGCCGTAGGTCGCGAACGGCCAACCATAATTGACGCCCGCCTCAATGATATTGATCTCATCGCCGCCGCGCGCGCCGTGCTCATGTTCCCACAAGACGCCGCGGACAGGGTCATAAGCGAGACCTTGGGGGTTACGATGACCTTTTGAGTAAAGACCGGGCGCAGCGTCAGCGCCAAAATCCGGATTATCCGCCGGGATCGATCCATCGTCGTTTAAGCGGATAACCGCGCCGAAACTCGTCGTCATGTCTTGCGCAAGCTCTTTATAATTCGAGCCCTCGCCGACGGTGAGATAGAGCTTTTCGTCACCGCCCCATACGAGCCGTCCGCCGAAATGATAGCCGGCGCCTTTTAGCGGAATCGCTTCGTAAATTAGCTCAACATCACTCAGCGCTGCGCCATCGAAGGTCGCGCGCGCGACACGGGTTGCATTTTCTTCAACCGTCCCGGCGGCATAAACGAGATAAAGAACGCCGTTCTCGGAAAAGTCTTTATGGGGAAGAACGTCGAACAGACCACCTTGGTTGCGCGCCAAAACGGCCGGCGCCCCGGTGATTGGTTCGGCCCGAAGAACGCCGTTTTCAATGACCCGCAACTGTCCGGCGCGTTCGGCCACCAAAATGCGGCCATCAGGAAGAAAAGCAATCGACCACGGAATATCGAGCCCTTCCGCCAGCACTTCCCGGTTCAACGCCACAGCGCCAAGGGGCGCAGGTTCGGCAAGCGTCACTTGCAGGCGCGCATCGCCGCCGCCTTTGGCGCTGTCGCTCAGCGCATCCGCATCGCTCGACGCCGCGCTGCCAAATCCGCCAAGCGCTAAAATGCTCGCCGCTGCGAACGCCATAGGGGAGCGTCGCCCCTCAAAAAAACGGTTCACAAAAAACTGAGAAAAGCGCTTATGAAAAGTAGTGGACATTATTGATTCTCTCGCCTGATGGGTTTCGCGTTTGATAGTACCCGCAGCGTCGCAGCATAGGAAGCGGTTCTAGCTGCACCAACAAAGCCCGATCGCTTGGAGCGCATACGCCGATTTTTCACCACGCCGTTATAAGGCCTGGCAATTAGGCGTACGCGCAGCGCTTGTTCCCGCGCTTTCCCGCACGCTCCCGCACTGGGCGCCGAAAAGGCTCGACGCAAAACGCGGCGGCGGTGATACTCCAACCTTAATTAATCTTCACGAGGCCCTGTGTTCGGTCTGCATTCGGCCTGTATTCGCTCTGGTTCGAAATGAACGCGGTAGGACAGACAGGAGATAGAACGCCATGTCCGTCACTTTTATGCCAGTCGCCTTGATGGCTGGCGCACTTGCTTTACCCCTTGCTGCGCGCGTATCGGCCGGCCGCACGCTAGCGGCGTTCGGCTTGGGAACGCTCACGGCGGTCGGCGCGTCGGCGGCGGGCTATACGCAGACCGTCGTCAACCAACAAGCAAGCGTCGGCGCCGTCTATACAAGCGGGCAAGTCTTTGAGACGTTTCTGGCCAATGTCGGCAACATGTTCCTCGACGGGCCGGCGTCGCTCGGCGTCATCATCGCAATCGCGCTCGGATGCGGGTTTCTCGCCGCCGGCCTTGTGCGGCGTTTTATTCAGATAAGCGCTTATTTGATATACCCGGCCGCCGGCGCGGTCGCGATCATGACGGCGTTTATCGCGGCGGAGTCCGCGTTCAACATCTTGCTTGAAGGCAATCCCGGTTTTTCGAAAGGGCGGCTTATCTTTCTGTCAGGCGCACAAGGCGTTTCAGGCTCCGCACTGCAGGGAATCGCCGGCGCTCTAGGCGGATTATTGTTTACGTTTCTAAGAACAAGCGGCCGACGCTAGCCCATGGGCATGGCGCGCTATGCGACAAGACGAAATAACCGAAGACGCGGCTTCGTTTTTGCCTTTGCGCTTATCGCAATGGGCATCGCCGCAGGCATAAACGTCGCAAGAGCCGAAACCGCGCAAGATTCAACAGTTGAGGCGACGCAACGCGACGCCTTGAACACGCTCCTCGATGATTATTGGAGCCGACGTCTCGCCAGAGACCCGGTGCTCGCCACCAATCTCGGCGTCCGCGATTACGACCATCGTTTAAGCGATGAGAGCCTGGTGGCCATTAACGACAATCTGCAAACGGCGAAAGCGTTTCGCATTCGCCTTAACGCAATCGACTTGAGCGCGTTGCCGCCAGACGACCGTCTGAATGCTGATATTCTCGCCGACCGACTTGATATGCGCATCGCGCGCGGCGCTTTCGGCGAGCGCTATATGCCCATCACCAATCGCTCCGGCCCCCATGTATACCTTACCGCTTTGCCGGAACGCCTGCCGTTTTTCACAATCGCTGATTATGAGAGTTACATCAGCAGACTGAACGATGCGCCGCGTTTTATGGCGGGTGTCATTGAACGTTTAGCAAAGGGCGTCGAAACCGGCTGGGTGATGCCGTGTAAAGCGATGCAAAGATACGAAACGTCGATCGCGCATCACCTCAACTTATCGACAGAAGAAAGCGCATTTTTTGGGCCGTTCAAAAAACGCCCTGCCAACCTTTCTAAGCAAGCCTGGCGACGACTACAAAAAGCCGGCGCTCGAGCTATCGAAGACCACGCCATCCCCACAATTCAGTCTTTCTACGACTTCTACACCGAACGCTATCAGCCGGCGTGCCGTACATCGCTCGCCGCCTCCGACCTTCCAGGCGGGTCCGCTTATTACGCCTTCCGCGTACGGCGCTATACGACGACCGAAGAAACGCCGGACGCGATTCATGCTCTCGGCCTCAAGGAAGTGGCGCGCATCCGCAAAGAGATGGACGCCGTCATGCGAGAAACCGGGTTCCAAGGCGACTTCAAAGCGTTTCAAGAATTCTTACGCGAAGCGCCGCAGTTTTACGCCAAGTCCGCACAAGAATTGATGGCGCTGAACGCTCTGGCAGCGAAACGCATGGACGGCGAATTGCCGAAACTCTTCACACGACTGCCCCGCGCGCCGTACACGCTGAAAGAAATCCCCGCCGATATCGCAGAAGTAACGACGACAGCCTATTACACGCGGCCGGCCGGCGACGGAAGCCGCCCCGGCGTTTACTGGATCAACACCTCAAAACTCGAAACGCGCCCACTGTTTGAAGTCGCTGCGCTCACCTTGCACGAAGCGGTTCCCGGCCACCATTTGCAGATCGCGCTCGCGCAAGAGATCGATGCGCCGGCCTTTCGCCGATACGATGGAGAAACGGCTTTCATCGAAGGCTGGGCGCTTTATGCAGAACGCCTCGGCCTCGATGTCGGATTTTATGACGATCCGTACGCCAATTTTGGTCGCTTGTCGTATGAGATGTGGCGCGCCTGCCGCCTCGTCGTCGACACCGGCATCCATGCAAAAGGGTGGACCCGAGACGAGGCGATCGCGTTCATGGCCGAGAATACCGCGCTGTCGATCCATAACATCGCCGCGGAAGTCGACCGCTACATTGCATGGCCAGGTCAAGCGCTCGCCTATAAAATGGGGGAGCTGACAATCCGCCGCTTGCGCGCCCGAGCGGAAGCGAGGCTTGGTTCGGACTATGACCTTCGACGGTTTCACGACGCTGTTCTGGCGGCCGGTGCAACCCCGCTCGGCGTTCTCGAAGCGCGGATCGAGGCCTGGATCAACGACTTGATCGAAACAGAACGCCAGGCCCAAACGGCGCCGTCGCAAAATTAGGGCGCCAAAATACGCGTTAAGGCTTCTATCACGGATTGATTTTTGACCGCCAAAGGGTCCATGTGAAAGGGATGCAGGAACAGATCTCCTCGCTCATCCAACGGACGGCCTCCCGCGCGCGGACCCGAGACTATCTTTGGGCGAACGCTATCGCGGCAGGCGTATTACTTGTGGTCGGCATTTCCAGCGTCGCCGCGCAATGGTGGTGGCCAATCGCCGCCTGGGCGGCGTTCGCCGCGGCGTTGTTCGTTCGTTATCGATTTTCCGCCGGACGCGCCTGGGCCGCGCCCGTGCAAGAAGTCTTCGACACAGAAATCGACGCCCAAAAGGCTGAATTGGAAAGCCTCCGTCTCGCCCGCGGCGTCGCCGAGGCGCTGCCCGAGCCCCTTTTTATCCTTGACGCGCGCGGCATCGTCGAACACGCCAATCCGGCGGCGGAAGAATTCGTCAACGCCGCAGACTTGGAACACCGGCATTTTTCGTCGGTGTTGCGGGCGCCGGAAATATTCGACGCGGTGAACGAGGTGGCCGCCGGCAAAGAACGCCAGGCTGTCGATTTCACATCTACAGGCGCGATCGAACGCTTTTGCCGTGCGTTTGTGGCGCCGCTTGGCGACGGCGAACGACCAGAGCGTATCTTAGTCAATATTCGCGATCTCACCCGCGAGCGACGCATAGAAAAAATGCGCGTCGACTTCATCGCCTCGGCCAGTCACGAATTGCGCACGCCCCTCGCTTCGCTCTTGGGCTTTATTGAAACGCTGCGCGGCCACGCCCGGTCTGACCCCGAAGCGCGCGAGCGCTTCTTGGGCATCATGCAATCGCAAGCCGAACGCATGCAGCGCCTTGTCAGCGATCTCATGTCGCTGTCGAAAATCGAACTACACGAACATGTGCCGCCGCGCGATGCGATCGATCTTTGCGACGCTGCGCAGGAGCTGATCGAAAGCGTCAAACCGATCGCGGAAAACTCGAACATCACGCTGAACTATGCCTGTGCTTGCCAGCCAGGCGTGCACGTCGTCGGCGACCGCGACCAGGTGCTGCAGGCCATACAAAACCTTGTGGACAACGCCGTTAAGTATGGTCGCGAGAACGACGCCGTCGATATTACCGTCGGCATCGGCGCCGCCCCGATCCTCGGTGAAGACGGCGCGATGTCGATCGGCGACACGCTGGCGCAACTCGCCGGACGCCAAGACGGCGCGCCGGAGGATTTCGGCTATGTGCAGGTGCGCGATCGCGGCCGCGGCATTCCGAGACGCTACCTACCGCGTCTCACCGAGCGGTTTTACCGCGTCAGCGTTCAGGACAGCCGCAAAGCCGGCGGCACCGGACTTGGGCTGGCCATCGTTAAACACATCATGAATCGCCATGGCGGCGGCCTCGCGATCGAGAGCGCCGAAGGCCAGGGGTCGGCCTTCACCTGCTATTTTCCCATCGCGGAGGTCGAAGCGAAGGCCGCCGAATAAGGCGACGAAGCAGAGCAACAGCCTCCGATTTACCGCTTGAGCGAAGTAATCCTGCATTTAGGCTCGATTTTGCGCACAAAATGCGCTCTAGTGTCGCGCTATCGCGGCAAGCGCCTAAAAAAACGTCACAAAATCAGGGCAAATAGACGCATTCGCAAGTGTGCGATCACGCGTTCAGGTTTTCAGAGGGATGCAACGCTATGGGAACGTCGAGACAGCCGGACATCCTTACGGGCCGGGCCGGCCTCAATGTTGAAATCGCCCAAATGGGCGCGCTCGCTGAAAAACAACTAAGCGACGCGCTCCTGGCGTTTGAACGTCGGGACACGACGCTCGCCAACGCTATCCGCGCGGCAGATACGCGCATCGACGCTCTACATTTGAAAGTCGAGCAAAACGCCGTTGCGATCTTGCAAAATGATAAAATGGACGCGGCGGGCCTGCGGGAAATTCTAACGGCCATTAAAGTCGCTTCTGAATTGGAGCGGGTGGGCGATCTCGCCAAGAACGTCGCCAAACGCACGCTGGTCATTTCCGCCGCGCCCGTTTTCGACGTGGTCGCCGGCGTTGTCCGCATGGGCCGGCGCAGCCTTTTGCAATTAAGCCATGTCCTTGATGCGTATGGCTCAAAAAACCTCGCCCAGGCGCAAGCCGTTTGGCAGGGCGATGATGAAATCGACGAAATGTACAACTCTCTCTTCCAAGAGACGCTGAAAGCGATGATGGCCGATCCCGCCAACGCCACCGCCTGCACGCATCTCGCCTTTGTGGCGAAGAATTTCGAACGAGTCGGCGATCACGCGACTAACATTGCGGAATCCGTCCATTTTCTGCTAACGGGCGATCAGTTGATTGGAGACCGACCGAAGGGCGATGAAACCGCCACGACCGCGGTCAGCATCTAAGTCGGCGACGGCGGCGCGAGAAACGCCTGCCAAACCCGCCGCACCTTGTAAGACGGAGGCGCGTCTCCCGTGTCCAGAACCAATGTTTTAGTCGTCGAGGACGAGGCGGCGATCGCCACATTGCTCGATTACAATCTCGGCAAAGAAGATTTCGACGTCGCCATTGCGGGCGACGGCGAAGAAGCGCTTCTCAAAGTCGAAGAAAGCCAGCCGGACATTGTCATCCTCGATTGGATGCTGCCGAAGATCTCCGGCATCGAGGTCTGTCGCCGGCTGCGCTCTAAGTCCGAGACGCGCAATATTCCCGTCATTATGCTGACGGCCCGCTCCGAAGAGGCCGACCGCATTCGCGGCCTCGAACAAGGCGCCGACGACTATTTGACGAAGCCCTTCTCAACGAATGAATTGATCGCCCGCGTGCGCGCTGTCTTAAGGCGTATTCGCCCGGCGCTCGTGGAAGACGAAGTCACCCATGGCGACATCAAAATGGACCGCGTCGCGCACCGGGTTTGGCGCGATGAAAAAGAAATTCATCTGGGTCCGACAGAATTCCGCCTGTTGGACCATTTAATCCAACATCCAGGCCGCGTTTTCTCGCGCGAGCAATTGCTAAACGCCGTTTGGGGATCGGACGTCTTCGTCGAAGTGCGCACGGTCGATGTTCATATCGGACGCCTGCGCAAGGCGCTAAATAAGTTCCAACAGGGCGACCCGATCAGAACGGTGCGATCAGCCGGGTACTCCCTAGACGCCACGCCGCACTAAGAGCCCGATTCAAAACTCTGAAACTTGCGCAACACGAGAGGGTCAGACGGTCGTTAGCCGTCCGATTATTCGGTTCCGACTCTTGTTTTTAAATTTTTAGAGCCCGAGATGCATGGATTTCTTGCCAACTGACGTCTGTTTCGAGGGTTTTTCGAGCTTTGCATGAATTTCCAATCGGGCTCTAAGAGCGGCGCCGATGCGCCTAACAAAAACCTTTTCGAAAGGCCCGTCAGCGGGTGTCAGCGAGGCGCGGCGACGTAAACCCCTCCGGCGCCGACTTGATATAAATATCCCGTTGCGGGAACGGGATCTCCACCCCTTCAGCCGAAAGACGATCCCATAAGGCGAGTAAAACTTCGCTGCGGACATTCGACAGGCCGTTTTTCGGATCGTTAATCCAGAACCGCAGATCGAAATCGATAGAGCTGTCGCCGAACGCCATCATGTTGCAAACGGGCTTCGGCGTCTCCAACACCCGTTCAATCGCTGCGGCGGTCTCTTCCGCCATTTTCTTGACGGCGCGAAGGTCTTTCGTGTCATAGGCGACGCCGAAGCCGGCATGCAGCCTGACGACTTTATCCGAGTGCGACCAATTCACGACGCCGTCTTCGATGAATTTGTCATTGGGGATGAGGTGCGCCGTGCCGTCGCGGGTGCGCACGCTCACATAGCGGGCGTTCATTTGCGTAACCCAACCGAATGTGTGACCGACAGCGATCACGTCTCCCGGCTTGATGGACTTATCAGCGATTAACGTGAAGCCCGCGAAAAAGTTCGAAATTGTCCGCTGCAAGCCGAGACCGACACCAAGACCGATAGCGCCGCCGAAGACCGTCAACGTCGCCAAATTGAACCCGACAATCTGCAGCGCCAATAAAAAGGCGAGGGTCGGCATGACGACGTTCAAGATTTTCGCCAGTAGCGCCTGCAAGGAGGGCGTCAGCTCATCAACTTGCTCTAAGCGTGAAACCAAGAAACGATTGACGAAGCCCGCGAGCCAAAACAAGACGCCAAACGTGATAAGGGTGCGGACGAAATCAAGCGCGGAGAAAGTGATCGCGTCACCGGCGGCGTTTTCGCCGATCGGCAAGGACGCCGCTTCCAATTGGCGCACGACATCGTCGAGGAGACCGAACGCATCGAGCGCCGCGACCGGCCAGGCGAGATAAAACGCGGTCTTCGACCAAAATGGCGAGCGGATGACCAAAGTGACGAGCCGGATGACGATCCACGCCGTCAGAAGCGAGGCGCCGGCTTCCACGAGGCCGCTTTGCCAGCCGGCGACCTTTAAGCCCCCGACCGCTATCTGCAACACCACATAAAGCGCGATCGGCGTCGCGATATGCGCAAACGCGTTCGCCGCCCGCCGCAACACGCCATAGGGCGCACGGGGGGCAACCTGTCCGTTGATGACACGTTTTAGCTGCGGCCCAAACAAGGCGGCCGGAATAAGCGCAGCGATGAGAATCGCCAACTGAACGGCCGTCGCAGGCGTTAAAACAGTGTCGGCGAGCCAGACGAGCAGCTTCTCCAACGTGCCGCGCAATTGATCGGCGCCGATCAGAGCTTCCAAAGCGGAACCATCCGTAAGCGATTGAGCCCCCTCAGAACCGTCAACCGCCGGGTCTTCGGTGGAAAGTTCGTTAGCCGCCAGACCTGGCGCTGTGACGTTTTCATCCGTAGTCAGCTGAACTGACGGCTCCGGGGTCAGCGCCTCGGGTTCCGACGCACTGCTCTCTAGCGGCGCAGCGTCATCGGCGGGCTGTGGGGCCGGCTGTGGGGCCGGCTGTGAGGGCGTTGACGACCCGACAGAGGAAACCGGCTCTTGGCCGTCACCGGCGTCCTGACTGATGCGCGCCATAGAATTACATCCACTTGCGAAGCGTAACCGTCTCGCAACGGACCAATTTTCGATGCAAATGACAAGATGTCGACGCGATCGAGAAACGCCGGCAACGATCTCAGCTAGAAGCCGTCTTTTTGCGTCAGTTCCCTAATCCGACTTAGCGCCGGCGTTGGCCGACGCCAGGGCGTCAATCGCATCGGCCTGGCGATCGAGTTGCGCGGCGACGGTGGCGTGGCGCTCGCTGAGGATCTCGAAGCGCTCCTCCATCACCGTATAGAGCGCGTCCATTTTTAGGACGGCGTGAACAAGCGCTGCTTCGATTGCGCTGAGACGGTCGTCGAGGGTCTCGGACATGGTCTCGGACAGGGCCTCAGACGTTGAGGGCGCGGCCGTGTCGATGAGCGGCCCAGGGGCCGTGTAGGGCTCGGTCATAATCGTCTTCCCCAAAAGTCGCGTCAGCTATTTATGGTTGATATAAAACCTATCGCAACCCCTGGTAACCCCACCGGGACAATATCGATGTTGACCGCACACGCTGAGCCCCTCACTAAACCGGGCTATGCCGCTGCAACGATACATTCCGAAACTTTATGGCCGCCGCCAGGGAAAAAGCCTGAAACCACGCCAAGCGCGCCTGATGGCCGACTTGCTGCCAACGATCGCCATTCCCGATCCGACGGAAAACGAGATCGATCTTGCGCGCCTCTTTCCGGGCGCGCGCGCCTATTGGCTGGAGATCGGCTTTGGCGGCGGCGAGCATCTAGCGGCCCAGGCCGGCGTCAACCCTGATGTAGGGTTTCTCGGCGCGGAACCCTTTCGCGACGGCGTGGGCAAACTCTTAGCGCTGGTCGCCGACAACGGTCTCGACAATGTCCGCATTCTCGAAGGCGACGCGCGACCCTTAATGGAAGCCCTGCCAGAGGGAAGCCTTGAACGCCTATTCGTGCTGCATCCCGACCCCTGGCCGAAAAAACGACATTACAAACGGCGCATGGTCTCGCCCTGGTTCTTCACCGAAGCAGCGCGTTTGTTGGCGCCTGGCGGCGTTTTGCGCATCGCCTCGGACATTCCAGACTATGTGCGCTGGACCTTGATGCACGCCCAGCGCGCGCCAGATTTTCGATGGCGCGCGGAATGCGCGGACGATTGGCGGGTTCGGCCGGATGACTGGCCGCAAACGCGGTATGAAGCGAAATCGCTGAAAGAAGGCCGCGCCCCCGCCTATCTCGAGTTCGAACGGTTAGCCCCGCAAGCGGACAGCCCTTAACGCCGTCACCGCAATTTGACTTGAGGCCGCTGCGCGCTTGGGTCAGCATATCCCGCACGTTCGACGCCGATTTCGAGGGCGTTCACAGAACCCGCGTAACGCGCGCCGCTTTTTTTCGAACCGACGACAGGGGCAATATTTCGATGGCCGCTTGGAGATTATTTGCGCTCATCTTGTGGGCCGCAACGCTTGGCGCCTGCGCGCCTTTGACGATCGCGTGGGCGGATCTTGAACCGCGTGGCGCTGAGGCCGACCCTGTTTTATTCACCAACGATACACCCTCATCCGCTGAGTGGGAGGCTGAGACGGTGCCCGCCTATCGTCGCACGCTCGCCGAGACGGTCTACGGCGTTAGCCCAGACGCCAGAGAAACGACCGTCGCAGAACGCAAGGTTCTCGACGCATCGGCCTTTGGCGGCAAAGGCGTCCTCACCCAATACCGTTTGACAGCGAAGCTTCGTTTTGGATCTGAAACGGTCGACGTCCGGGATTCGACCGGCGAAGGCGGCTTTTACATGACGCTAATAACGCCCAAGAACGCGCAAGGGCCGGTTCCTATCATCTTAATGGAAACCTTTTGCCCCCGCTGGAACGCCTTGCCGCATCCGGCAGTGGCCCGCCCAGCGGATACGGAGGATATGGGCGGACCAATGTTCGCCGTCGCGACCTATGTGTTCGGCCGCTATATCTGCACGCCGCCCATCGAAACGGTGCTCGACGCGGGTTACGCCCTCGCCGCCATTCACCCAGGCGATGTCGTGCCTGACGACAAAGACATCGCGCCGGCGGAATTGGCGCGCCTCGCCGCCGGTCATAATGATCCGAAGACGCGCTGGGGCGCCGTCGCCGCTTGGGCGAGCGTCTTCTCCATGGGCCTCGACGCCCTCGCCGCTGACCCCGCAATCGACCAAGAAGGCCTCATCCTCTGGGGGCATTCACGCTACGCCAAAGCCGCGCTCCTCGCCGCCGCGCATGACGAGCGTGTGGACGCCGTCATCGCCCATCAGTCCGGCACGGGCGGCGCCGCGCTCAATCGTAACAAAAAAGGCGAGAGCGTTAAATCAATCACAAAAAACTATCCCCATTGGTTCGCCAACGCCTATGCCGATTACGCCGAACGCGAGGGCGAGATGCCGATCGATCAACATATGCTGCTGGCCGTGGTCGCGCCGCGCCCGTTGTTCCTCGGAAACGCTCGCCGCGACGTCTGGTCGGACCCCAACGGCTCGTTCCGCGCCGCTCTCGGGGCCAATCCCGCCTATCAGCTTTATGGGCGCGCCGGCCTGACGCAGAACCGCCTATCGAGCTTTATCCCCGGTGACGCCGTCGCGTTTTGGATGCGCCCCGGCACCCATGGCGTCACAGAAGAAGACTGGCCGGCGTTCCTGACGTTTTTGGACGCCCACTTTTCCGATCGCGACGCAGCCTCTTAACCCTTGGCGGATAGTCTATTAAAGGCTTAGACAGACCTTCGCGCCTCCTTCGGGGCGTTTACAGCCTCACTCGCAACGGATCATTCGGACATGACGCCCCCGTCTTCAACGCCCATTCGCCGCACCGGCGTTCGCGGAGACAAGAGCGGCGTTTCCAATGACGGCTTTTCCGCTGGACCGATCGTGAAAGCCCATGTGGGCGTCGTCGTCATCAATTACAAAACGCCGGATCTCATCAAACAATGCCTAACCGCCATGGGGCCGCAATTGGAGCGCTCCGACGCGCGCGTCGTTGTCGTCGACAACCACTCCGCAGACGGATCGGCTGAAGAGATCGCGCGGTTCTTAAGCGACGCCTATGGCGAAGGCGCTGGCTGGAAACTCCGCGTCAGCCTTGTGCGATCGCGCGAGAACACCGGCTTTTCCGGGGGCAATAATCTCGGCCTCGGCTTTCTGGACGCGGATTTTTATCTCCTGGTTAACAGCGACACGATGCTGAAGCCCGGCGCCATTTCTGCGCTCTTAGGCTCCGCGAAAGCACACCCGCAAGCCGGCGTTATCGGCCCGCGCCTCGAAGACGGCGACGGCGTCGTGAGCGCAAGCGCCTTCCGAGCGATCTCACCGGCGACGGTCTTTATGGAAGCGGCGCAGCTGTCCGTCCTCGACGCGCTCTTGCCGTTTTTCATTGTCGCTAAACCGTTATCGGACCGACCGATGCGCGCCGATTGGGTGAGCTTTGCGTGCGTTCTTTTACGCAGAGAAACCGTCGACGCCGTCGGTCCCATGGACGCCGGCTATTTCATGTATTTCGAAGACGCCGATTACTGCCGCGCGGCGCGCAAAGCCGGGTTCGAGGTGCTGTACGACCCCGCCGCCCACGTCGTCCACCTGCGCGGCGGCTCTTCGTCGGTGAAATCAGAGATGGCGGCGAAAAAACGTCCGCCGGCCTATTATTACGCTGCGCGCACACGCTATTTCCGCAAAACCTTCGGCCCAGCGGGGCCATTGCTCGCCAATATCGCCTGGCGCGCCGGACGCGTGCTGGCGCACATTCGCCTTATCGCCGGCAGAAAACCGCCGGCGATTTGCGAGAACGAAGCGCGCGATAACTGGCTAAATTGGCGCGATCCGCTTGGCGATGGCCACGCGCCGGCGGATGCGTCACCGTCCTCTCGTCGATCCTAGAGCACCCAATACGCGCTTATGTCCCTCCCCGATTTTATCATTATCGGCGCCATGAAGTCCGGCACGTCGACATTGCATGAGCAACTCGCCGCGCAAGCGGACGTGTTCATGACGACGCCCAAAGAGCCGAACTTCTTCAGCGACGACGCCGTCTACGCCAATGGGCTTGATTGGTATAAAAACCTTTTTTCCGCGGCGCGCGCCGGCGCGCTGAAAGGTGAAGCGAGCACCCACTACACCAAACTTCCGACATATCCGCAGACGGTGGAGCGTCTCGCCGCAGCAACGGCGGACGTCAAGCTTATCTATGTGATGCGGCATCCGATTGACAGGCTTGTCTCGCACTATGTTCACGAATGGACGCAGAATGTCATCGCGGCGCCGATCAACGACGCTATCGAGGCGCACCCGGAACTCATCGCCTATAGTCGGTATGCCTATCAGCTTGCGCCCTATATCGAACGGTTCGGCAAAGACAGCATCTTGCCGGTCTTTTTTGAACGCCTAACCGCCGCGCCTGACGCCGAGCTGAAGCGCATTGGCGCCTTTATCGGCGCGAAAACGCCCTTTGTCTGGCGCGACGATATGGAGGCGGCGAACATTTCAGCGGAACGCATTCGTCGCTTTCCGCTTTACAATCTAATTGTCGACAACCCGGCCGCGACGTTCTTACGCCGAGCGCTGGTGCCCCAAGCTTTGCGCGATCGCGTCAAAGGCCGTCTACAGATGAAAGAACGACCAACACTCAGCGACGCGGCGCAAAAATGCCTGCGGGATATCTTCGACGAGGACTTAGCGACGCTGAGCGGCTATTTTGACGCTGACCTAAATTGCGCCTGCTATAAAGAGAAAGCGCGACACAGCCCGATCGGGTGGCTGTAAGCGTCGGAGCCTTTTCCATCCTTCGCGACGCGTTTCTACGCAACGCTCCTCAGGATGAGGACCGTACCCCCCTCATCCTGAGGAGCGATCGAAGATCGCGTCTCGAAGGATGACGAGAGGCGCGCGCCCTCAAAACACTTTATGCGCACCGCGCTCCACCGAAGTCTCGCCGGCAATTAACGCTCGATAGAAATCAAACAATGTTTCTGTTCCAGTAGACGGCGTCGCTTCAGCGTCATAACGATCGGTTTCCGCATCCCAAACAAGCATAGACTCACTAGCGTAATACCGCCCGATACGAGCAAGCTCGGCTTTGTCTTTCAACGGAGGAATAACGACGCCAAGCGTTGATAACAAACCGATGACGCCGTCCAAGAACCCAAGCGGGACTTGCGTGAAACGCGGCGGCTTTCCCGCAAGTTCAAACAAGCGCTCGCCCTGCTCGCGTGGCGTCAGCGCCGGCCCCGGTCCGCCGATGGGAAGAATGCGATTGCGCAGCAGCGGATCGTCAAGGCAATCCACAATATAATTTGCAAGATCGCCGTCGCTGATGGGTTTCACCGAAGTTCCCCGCCCGTCGCCGAAAACGAGAAATGACTTCCCGGCCATCACCCGATCCACTTGTCCGGAAAGGGACTTAAAAAACGCCGTCGGTTGCACGATCGAATAATCAAGACCAGACGCTATCAACTCTTTTTCGAACGCCAGTTTGGCTTGCTGAAAGGCAAGGCGCGGTTTCTGCACGCAAATCGCCGATAAAAGAACGAAGTGACGAACGCCGACGTCTTTCGCAACGCTTAAGACGTTCGTGTGAGCTTCATAGTCGACACGCCAGGCGTCTTTCGGCGCGCCGGTGCGCGAGGCCATGCATGATATAACGGCGTCGAACGCTTCGCCTTTAAAACCGTCGCGCGCAAGCGCGTCTAAATCGACGGCCTCACCGAAACGGATTTCAGCGCCGTCAAACGCCTCAAACGTTACCTCGCCATTCGATCGTGGGCGGATAAAGCAAACGACATCGTGACCGCGAGCGAGCAAGGCGCGCGCCGTCGCTTGACCGATTGCGCCCGTCGCGCCGAGAAGAAAGATCCGGGACAGCTTATCGCCCTCTACGCGTGACGCCGCCCCATGCCGAACATGCCGGCGATCAGACCGAAGAGCGCCGCCGGCGCGCCCCATAAAACGCCGCCCGTCCCGATGGCGTAAACGGCGGCATCAGCCGTTAGCGGAATGGCGGGCTTCAATTCGCTGAGCGTTGATTCTGCAATGTCGCGCTCATAATCGCGGCCGAGCACTAAAGGCCGGCGCATCGGCTCCGCCGACTTCAGCGTCGCCAAATGAGCGCTTAACCGGTCATAGCGGGCGTAAGTTGTCTCAACGACATTCGCGGTTTTATCCGTAGACGGGCGATCGGCGGCGCGCAGATCGTCGACATAGCCCTCGCGGGTAACGCCGAGATCGGTTGTAATTTGATCATACTCAGCCACGATGGTTCCCAATTCAGCGACACGGCCGGTGAGGTTCTGCATATATTGCGTCGTGAAGTTCGGCGCTTGAGAACCGACGACAATGCCCGCTACGCCCAAAAGCCGCGCGATTAACTGTCCAAACATGGCGCTCTTCCCCGTTCCTAGTAAGCGGTGCTGGTCACCGCTCTTGGCGAACCGCCTCGCCCCGCCGTTTAACCCCGCCGGTTTTTTTAGCAAATCGCGGGGGTGCGCGCCAGAAAATGACCGCTACACGCGTATTCACCATCTTAAAGGGTGACAAACCTGCTCACACGTCCTATTTTACCGAAAATTTCGTTGTCGAATGGCGACGGGCCCCGAAACGGGCCCGTTTTTTTGTTCCTGCCCTTTTGTTCCTAAAGGGGGCCTTCCGTTCGACGACGCCACGTCTTTGAGAGGAGCGCCGGCCAATCGTGTCGCCGCATGAAGAACGCATCGCGAAACTTATCGAACCGACGGCGGAAGCCGAAGGGTTCGAACTCGTGCGCGTGCGCGTCACCGGCGCGAAAAAGAAAACCCTGCAGGTCATGGCCGAACGCCCGGACAAAACCATGACAGCCGAGGACTGCGCCATTCTCTCCCACGCTTTGTCGCCGGTTTTGGAAGAAAACGACCCCATCGAAGGCACCTATGACTTGGAAGTCTCCTCGCCCGGCATCGACCGGCCGTTGACGCGGCTTAAAGATTTTCACGATTGGCAAGGCTATGCTGCGAAGCTGGAACTCGACCGCATGGTGGAGGGCCGCAAACGCTTCCAAGGCGTTCTCGGCGGTATTGAAGATGATAATGTTCGCCTCGACATCGCAGGCGAGGACGAGACCGCGCTCATTCCCTTCGCTTGGGTGTCGAGCGCGAAACTCACCCTTACGGACGAACTTATTCGCGATACGCTAAAAGCCGCGAAAGCCCTCCAAGCGAACGATAACAACGAACCAATCGACCCAGAAGATCAAGACGATCCAGAAAACAGCCCCCAAAACAGCCCCGAAAACAAAGAGGAGCGACCATGACCGCCGTCAGCGCCAATAAACGCGAACTCATCCAAATCGCCGAAGCCGTCGCCCGAGAAAAATCCATCGAAAAGGCGGTCGTCATCGAAGCCCTGGAAGACGCGCTCGCCCGCGCCGCGCGCTCCCGCTACGGCCATGAAACGCTCATCAAAGCAGAGATTAATCCGACGACCGGCGAACAACGCCTATGGCGGCTCTTGGAGGTCGTTGACGCGATCGAAAACGACGCAACGGAAATCTTGCTGGAAGACGCCCGCCATAAAAACCCGGAGGCCGGCGTCGGCGACTTTATCTCCGAACCCCTGCCGCCGATCGAGTTCGGCCGAATGGCGGCGATGGCGGCGAAGCAAGTCATCACCCAGAAAGTGCGCGATGCCGAACGCGAGCGTCAGTACGAAGACTACAAAGACCGCATGGGCGAGATCGTCAACGGCATCATCAAGCGCGTGGAATACGGCCATGTGATCGTCGATCTCGGCCGGGCCGAAGCCGTCGTCCGTCGCGACCAGCAATTGCCGCGCGAGAATTATCGCACCGGCGACCGGGTGCGCGCTTATATTATGGATGTGCGCCGGGAGCCGCGGGGCCCGCAAATCTTCCTGTCGCGCTCGCACCCGCAATTCATGGCGAAACTCTTCGAGCAGGAAGTGCCGGAAGTCTATGACGGCGTCATCGAGATCAAAGCCGTCGCGCGCGATCCCGGTAGCCGCGCGAAAATCGGCGTCCATTCAAACGACGGCGCGATCGATCCCGTCGGCGCGTGCGTCGGCATGCGCGGCAGTCGCGTGCAAGCGGTCGTTAATGAGCTCGGCGGCGAGAAAATCGACATCGTGCCGTGGTCGGAAGACCAGGCGACGTTCGTCGTCAACGCGCTAGCGCCGGCGGAAGTCGCGAAAGTCGTCCTCGATGAAGACTTAGAGCGCATCGAAGTTGTGGTGCCGGACGAGCAATTGTCCCTCGCCATTGGCCGACGCGGACAAAACGTGCGCCTCGCCTCGCAGCTGTCCGGCTTTGAAATCGACATCATGACCGAGGAAGAAGAGAGCAAGAAACGCCAGGAAGAGTTCCGTCAGCGTTCAGAACTCTTCATGGAGGCGCTCGACGTCGACGACATCATGGCCGGCCTTTTGGTCTCAGAAGGCTTCGCCAAGATCGAAGAGATCGCCTTTGTCGAGGTCGACGAGATCACCGACATTGAAGGCCTCGACGAGGAGACCGCGGCGGAATTGCAGGCGCGGGCCAATGAATGGCTCGAAGAGCAGGCGAAAATTATGGATCAAAAACGCCGCGACCTCGGCGTTGTCGACGCCCTCGCCGAACATGAAGGCCTCGATCTGAAAATGCTCGTCGCCCTCGGTGAGAACGAGATCAAGACGATCGACGATCTCGCCGGCTGCGCGACGGACGATCTCACCGGCTGGACCGAGCGGGTCGACGGCGAGAAAACCCATTATGACGGCATCCTCGAAAGCCACGGCATGACCGCCGAGACGGCCGAAGACATCATCATGCGCGCGCGCGTGACGGCCGGTTGGATCACCCAAGAAGACCTCGACGCTATACGCGCTGAAGCGGCAGCCGCAGAAGAAGGCGGCGACGAAAGCGACGGCGAGGAAAGCGGAGAAGCGGCCGACGCAACGGAAAGCGTTTAAAGCGCGTAGCTGTCGGTCGATCGCTTTTTCAATTGCGGCGACGCAGGAGCAAACCATTTGGCGCAATCAGCCAGTGAGACACCAACGCCGCCCGATCCTCAAACGGAACCGGCGGCCGAACACGATCGCTCGGCGTCAAGCTTGAAAAAGCAACGCTCGATGCGCACCTGCATCGTCACAGGGCGGGAAGGCTCGCGCGAAACGCTGTTGCGGTTTGCGCGCAGCCCCGACGGCCATGTCGTTCCCGACCTCGCCGGTAAACTGCCAGGCCGCGGCGTTTGGACGGTTGCGGAGCGCGGCGCGGTTATTAAGGCCGCGAAGAAAGGGCTTTTCGCGCGCGGTTTCAAAGCAGCGACAAAACTCCCCGATGGCATGGAGCCGGACGGATTTGCCGACGACATCGACGCCGGCCTGCAAAAACGTCTTTTAGGAGCGCTCGGCCTCGCACGGCGCGGCGGCTCAGCGATCGTCGGCGGCGAAGCGATTTTGAAAGCGTTCGAGCGCAGAAAAACCCGCGAAAGCGGCGCGCCGGCCGTTGTCTTTATCGCCCCAGAGACGAGCGATCGGGGCGCGCGCGCTGTTCGAACGGCGGCCGACGCAGCCGAAGCGGTTATTTGTTCGAATTTGAACGAAACAGCCCTTTCGAGCGCGGTCGGATTAATGGGCGTGAAAATGATCGCCGTCGGACCGCCGGCGGACGGTTTGAAAACCGACATCCATCGGCTCACGGCCTTTCGCGGCGCGGTTCCTGAAGCTCTTCCTGAAGCGTTTACAGCAGCTGGTTCCAGCGCGCCAGCAAGGTCGGACAAGGTCGGAAACGACGAAATAAACTGTGAATAGGACGAACAGCGGACCGCGAGGCTTAAGACGCGCGTAATAAAAGGATGCAAGAGACCGCTTGAAACCGTACAACATGACTGGACCGAACGCTTATTGAGAGGTATGTCCTACTCGGCTTCTACAAGCACGGTTTGCTTCGGTCTTTGCTATTGCACCGTAGCGTGCGGCGCGGTCGGCGCTTGATTTTGCGTTTTCCGATCGCTTGGCCCTTCCGAACGGATGAGCGGCGATATATCCGCAAGAGATGAAACGCCCTTGCGGGCGCTGCGCGTTAAAGCGCAGTGACGAATAATCGGCCCCGAACAAAAGACATGTCCGACGGACATGCGGGGCGCAGTGGACGACCAGGCGATGCAAACAGCCGGTCCGAACCGCAAAACGCCTGAAAGGCGACAATGCGGGAGCACCGGCGACGGAGATTTGATGAACGACGACGTCGAGACGAAATCAGAGACCACCGGTAAATCCGGCCGACGCCCGCTTTCTGTTCGCAGAACGGAAACCGGCGCTGTGAAGCAAAGCTTCTCGCACGGCCGGTCAAAGACGGTCGTCGTCGAAACTAAACGCCGCCGCGTTTTGACCCCCAATAAAACTGAGGGTGAGGCCAAAACGGCGACGAAACCTGCCAAAGCCGCCGCCAAGCCCGCGCCAAAACGCGCCGAGGCGCCGGCGGCTGGCAAATCAGACGACAAAAAGAAGCCGGCCGTTTTGCGCACGCTTTCCGAAGACGAAAAGCAGGCGCGCGCCGCCGCGCTCGTAAAAGCGCGCAAAGACGAAGAAATTCGCAAGAAAGCCGCAGCCGCCGAACGGGCTGAACGCGAAGCGCGCGAAGCCGAAGCGCAGGCGCGTCTCGAAGCGGAACGCGCCCGGGTCGCGGAAGAAGAAGCCAAGCGCGAGAAAGAGGCCGAAGAGCGCCGCAAGAAAGAAGAAGAAGCGCGCGCCGCCCTCGAAGCCGAGGAACAAGAGCGCAAGCGCCGGCAAGCTGCGAAAGCCGAAGCCAAAGGCAAAACCGACGCGCCGAAAAAAGAAGAACCGTCGGTCAAAGATGGCGACAATCCGCTGGCGCAATTCGGCGGCCGCCTCAAAACCAAACGCAAAGACACCAATGATCGCTCCAGCGATCGCGACGCGAAGAACCAACCGAAGCGCCGCGCCGGCAAACTCACCATCGCCTCGGCGCTGGAAGAGGATGAAGACCGCCAGCGCTCCCTCGCCTCGGTGAAACGCGCGCGCGAGCGCGAGAAGCTCGCCCGCCGGCAGCGGGGCTCAGGCTCCGCGCCTGTGGTGCGCGAGGTCATCATCCCGGAGACCATCACCGTGCAAGAGCTCGCCCAACGCATGGCGATGCGCGCGGTGGAGCTTGTCCGGGAGCTGATGAAGCAAGGTCAGATGGTGACGGCGAACGCCACCCTCGACGCCGACACCGCCGAACTCATCGCCACCGATCTCGGCCACCAGGTGAAACGCGTCGCAGAAGCCGACGTTGAAGAAGGTCTCTTCGGGGCGACGGACGCCGACGAAACCCTCGCCGAACGCCCAGCGGTCGTGACCATTATGGGCCATGTCGACCACGGCAAGACGTCGCTCCTCGACGCGTTGCGCAAGACCGACGTCGTCAAAGGCGAAGCCGGCGGCATCACCCAGCATATCGGCGCCTATCAAGTGACGGTCGCGGACGGGAAGAAAATCACCTTCCTCGACACGCCAGGCCACGCAGCGTTCACGCAAATGCGCGCCCGCGGCGCCAATGTCACCGACATTGTCATTCTCGTCGTCGCCGCTGACGACTCGATCATGCCGCAGACGGAAGAAGCGATCAGCCACGCCAAGGCGGCCGAAGTGCCGATCATTGTCGCGATCAACAAAATCGATAAGCCGGACGCGAACCCAACCAAAGTCCGCACCGACCTCCTGCAGCACGAAATGCAGGTGGAGAGCATGGGCGGCGAGATCCAAGACGTGGAAGTCTCCGCCCTCGCCGGCACCAATCTCGACGGCCTGTTAGAAGCCATCACACTTCAGGCCGAACTCCTGGAGCTGAAGGCCAATGCCGAGCGCCCGGCCGAAGGCACCGTCGTTGAAGCGCGTCTCGACAAAGGCCGCGGGCCCGTTGCGACGTTCCTTGTGGAGCGCGGAACGCTGAAACGCGGCGACATTCTCGTCGCCGGCGCCGAATGGGGCAAAGTGCGCGCGCTCGCCGATGATAAAGGCGCGCAAGTGCAAGGCGCGGGGCCGTCCTTCCCAGTGGAGATTTTGGGCCTTAACGGCGTGCCGGACCCGGGCGAGAAATTCGTCGTCGTCGACTCCGAAGCGCGGGCCCGCGAAGTTTCCGAATTCCGCTCGCGCAAACGCCGTGAACGGATGAACGCCAAATCATCGGGCACCTCGCTCGAACAGATGATGGCGCAATTGCAAGATTCAGAGATCAAAGAATTGCCGCTCGTCATAAAGGGCGACGTGCAAGGCTCTGTTGAGGCGATCACGAGCTCCCTTGAAAAGCTCGGCACCGAAGAAGTCCGCGTGCGCGTATTACATACCGGCGTCGGCGGCGTGTCGGAGAGCGACGTTATCTTAGCGGGCGCATCGAAAGCGCCGGTCATTGGCTTTAACGTCCGCGCCAATAAACAAGCGCGCGACCAGGCGGAAGCCGACGGCGTTGAAATCCGCTATTATTCGGTGATTTACGACCTCATCGACGACGTCAAGGGCGCGCTCTCGGGCATGCTCGACCCGGAATTGCGCGAGACCTTCCTTGGCAACGCGGAAATTTTGGAGGTCTTCAACATCTCCAAATTCGGCAAGGTCGCCGGTTGCCGCGTCACCGAAGGCCAAGTGCGCCGCGGCGCGAAGGTGCGTCTCATCCGCGACAACACCGTCATCCACGAAGGCGAGCTCTCGCAGCTCAAGCGCTTCAAGGACGACGTACAAGAAGTGCCGAACGGCCAAGAATGCGGCATGAGCTTCGCGAACTATGACGACCTGAAAGTCGGCGACGTGATTGAGTGCTTCGCCGTTGAGAAGGTGACGCGGGCGCTTTAGGCGTGCGGATAAAAACCGTCATACACTCAATCACACGCCGACATTTTGATTATCGCGAAATGTCGGCAAGATCCTTCTCATAGTGAATGATTTCAAAATCGCCCATCGTTGAGACGCCGATGTTAATATACCCCGAGCGCTCATAGAGCCGCTGGGCTGTTTTTTGCCGTTCAAGCGTTTCAACGACGGCCAGAGTGAAGCCCGCGGCTTTTGCTCTTCGCTCCAGCGCCTCAAGAATTCGCCCCCCAAGCCCGCGCCCCTGATACGCCGGATCGACACGCATTCTTTTTATCTCAACGACGCCGTCACCTTTGGGGATATAAGCGCCCATGGCGCTGATACGGCCGGCGCGTTCACCGACAAGAAAAACGCCGTTGCAGTTAGAATAGAACTTATGCGGATCTCTTACGTCTTGATCCCAGGCGCCGTTGCCCGCATGGGCGCCTGTTCCTTCGAGAGCGCGATTATGCAAACCCCATACAGGGACGCTGTCCGTATCAACGAATGCACGGATAACGATGTCAGTCGATGGCGGATTATCTGTCATTCAACCCAATCCGACCGAATGGCAGCGTGATTAAAATTGTCCGTTAATATCATTCAAGCATGCCCCCATGAATGCGCTCAATCCCTGCCGACCACTTCTCAAAAATCCGTTCCCGGCGCTGCTCCAGCTCAGCATTAATCGCTGCAATCAACGCCCGCGACGCCGTTCTGTGCCGTCCAAGTCGCACCGCGCGCTCGGCGATGGCGCGGTGGGAGAGAAGCTCCCGGAACGTAAAATGCCGCAGCGGACGATCTGTCATTTTGGCAAGGCCTTCTGATCCGCTTAGCATGCCGACATGGGACAAAAGCCGCAACTCGTCTGGTTAAAGCGCGACCTGCGCGCCCACGACCACGCAGCCCTAGCGCGCGCCGCAGCCGCCGGGCCGGTTTTACCGCTTTACATCGCCGAACCGGGTCTTTGGACGCAAGCCGACGCTTCCGCCCGGCAATGGGCATTCATCGCCGAAAGCCTACACGAACTAAACGCAGACCTGACAAGACTCGGCGCGCCCTTGATTCTACGCATCGGCGACGCCGTCGACATCTTCAAAGCCCTTCGGAAGAAACACGGTGTCAGCGCCATATGGGCGCATGAAGAAACCGGCAACGCCTGGACGTTCGCGCGCGACAAACGCGTAGCCGCCTGGGCCCGCGCCAATGGCGTCGCCTTCCATGAGCTGCCCCAAGGCGGGGTCGTCCGTCGACTGAAGACACGAAACGGCTGGGCGCGACAGTGGGACAGTTTCATGGCTGAGGCGCAGATCAACGCGCCTGCGTTAACGCCGGTCACGGGCCTGTCATCTGTCGGCGTTCCGAACTTTAAAGAACTTGGTCTTCCCGCTGATCCGTGTCCCGAGCGGCAACCGGGCGGCCGCTCTCAAGGGCGCGCTTGCCTTGAAAGCTTCCTCACCGAACGCGGCGCGCCCTATCGCGCGGCGATGGCCGCGCCTGACGCCGGCGCACAGCATTGCTCGCGCCTGTCGCCGCACCTCGCGTTCGGCACGCTTTCCATGCGTGAAGTCGCGCAAGCCGCCGCAGCGCGCCACGCCGTATTGAAAGCCAATGCCGCACCAAAAGACGCAACAAACAAACGCTGGCGCGGCGCAATGGTGAGCTTCACCGGCCGCCTCCACTGGCGTCATCACTTTATGCAAAAGCTCGAGGACGAGCCGCGTCTGGAATTCGAGAATTTGCACCGCGGCTTTGACGGCATGCGCCCAACCGAACCAGACGCTGCCCGATTGGCGGCGTTCGCGGCGGGAGAAACCGGGCTTCCCTTCGTCGATGCGTGCCTGCGGTCTTTGCGCGCAACGGGTTGGCTGAACTTCCGTATGCGGGCGATGCTAACGGCTTTCGCGAGCTATCACCTCTGGCTGCCCTGGCGCGCGTCCGGCGAACAATTGGCGCGCTGGTTCACCGATTACGAACCCGGCATCCATTGGCCGCAAATCCAGATGCAATCGGGCACGACGGGCATCAACACCGTTCGGGTTTACAACCCGGTCAAGCAGGGTCTCGATCACGACCCATCGGGCGCTTTCACAAGGCGCTGGATTCCGGAACTTGCCGGTATACCCGACGCATTCTTACAAACCCCATGGAAATGGCCGAACGCCGACGCCGTTTTGGGGCGGCGCTATCCGCACCCCATCGTCGATCCACTAACGGCAGCGCGCGAAGCGAAGGACCGCATCTTCGCGGTCCGCAAGGGCGCTCGGTTCGCGTGCGCGGCCAACGCCATCCAGCAAAAGCACGGCAGCCGCAAAAGCGGTATCCCCATGACGGGGCGTGCAGCCTCCAGGCGGTCAAACGACCTATCGCGAAACAGACGCACCCGCGCCGGAAAAAACGCCCGTGTCGACGCGCGCCAACTTACCCTTGACTTATGACGGCCGGCGCTGCCTTGTCGTCTGTCACTCTAATGAGAAATGTCGACCGCCATGCCCAAACGTTTCACGTCCGACAAAGGCCCGTCCCAACGGCAATTGCGCGCCGGGGAATTGATACGCCACGCCCTTGTGGAGATTCTCCAGCGCGAGGATTTACGCGATACCGCGCTCGAAGGCGTCTCGGTTACGGTGAGCGAAGTGCGCGCCAGTCCCGATCTGAAGCAAGCGAGCGTTTACTGCGCCGCTCTCGGCCAAAGCGTCGCGGCGAGCGAAAAAGATGAAGACGGTGCTGTCATCGCCGCGCTTAATCGCGCGGCGCCGAAGTTGCGCCATCTTTTAGGCGGGCGCATCGACCTGAAGTTCACGCCGGCGCTGACGTTTAAATCTGACGACAGTTTCGCCGAAGCCAAGCGTATTGATGAATTGCTGGCGCGCCCCGATGTTAAGCGTGACCTAGGCGACTGATTGAATTTCGCGAATCGATCAGATGTACACATACTATTTTCGATGTCTTAGTCGGTTACGCGCAGTCACCCTCTAAACGCGATCTGCCTCTAAACTTTGTATGAGCAAGTCCGCCGCCGTTTTCGACGCTTTAAAGAAACGCGGCATGCCGCCCAACGTAGCGAGCGACGTTACGTTGAAATAAATGCCAGTTATCCCAGTGGCGACGGCCGCCGCACTGTTCCTGCGAACCCCGGGGTGCTCCTCTCGAATAACCCGCTCGATCACAGCGACAAAGCCCTCCGTCCACTGACGCATAGGCTCCGCGAGCGCTGGATGCGTCGTCGCCGCGTCGATTAGCGCCTCTGACAACCGCGTCGCATGGTCGTCAAACTCGGCGGGATCAAACAGCCAGTCAACAAGCGTTTGCACGCGCCGCTTTGACGGCAAAGATGCAGCGAGCGCCGCCATTTCAGCTTCCGTCCGCTCGAGGAACCGCGCGACAAGCGCGTCCAGCAAATCATCCTTATTGCCCACATTGTGTCGGATAAGCGCACGGGCGACGCCCGCTTCCTCGGCGATGCGCTCCAGCGTCGCCCCATCGACGCCGCGCTCGGCGACGCATTTTTCGAACGCAGCGAGGATTTGCTCGCGCCGTTCGGCATTTAGGCTGGGCCGGCCCATATAGTCTCGCAGTAAATTATCAGTGTTGACAATTAATAGTCGGCGCTTAGGTTTATTGTCAACAATGATAATTTACCCGAAAGGATGCGGCATGGACTGGCTCACAACACCCTTCGTCGCCGACGGGCTCTATAGTCTTGAAGCGACGATCGGCGAATGGTTCGTCGTGTTCGCGGCGGCTTTCTTCATCTTCGAACTGGTTCGC
The DNA here is from genome assembly GCA_039814575.1 of Pseudomonadota bacterium. Lineage (GTDB taxonomy): Bacteria > Pseudomonadota > Alphaproteobacteria > Caulobacterales > Parvularculaceae > MED-G105. The sequence continues at coordinate 14,950 of JBCCAY010000003.1, read as the reverse complement.
TATGGAGCGAGAAAAGAACTGCGATGGTCGCTTGTCGCCGACGCCGGCGTCAACGTTGTAACGATTGTTTTGTTTATCGCTGTAAATGCAATCTTCTTGGGCTTCCTCTATGTCATCGCCTATGGCGTTGCGATGGAGCTGTCACTATTCAGCATAACGACGAGCTGGGCGAGCATACTTATCTGCATCGTGCTCGCGGACCTTGCATATTATTGGGAACATCGCTTCACCCACCGCGTCAACGCCGCCTGGGCGACCCATTCGGTGCACCATTCATCGCCATTCTATAACATATCTGTCGCTTATCGGTTCGGTGTCATGGACGGCGTATGGCCGATCCTCTTTCACGTCCCATTGGTGTTTTTGGGCTTTCACCCAGCCGTCGTTTTCTTTTCAGAAATGCTGGTGCTCACCTATCAAACCTTCCTCCATACCGAAGCAATTAAGAAACTGCCGGCGCCTATAGAGTTCCTCTTCAATACGCCGTCCCATCATCGCGTCCATCACGCTTCAAACACAGAGTATCTTGATACGAATTATGCGGGGATGTTCATTATTTGGGATCGCCTCTTCGGCACCTTCGCGAAGGAAAAAACAACGCCGATCTACGGCCTTGTTGAACCAATCGAAAAACTTGACACGCCGCTTCGCGTCTTAAAAGGCCCTTTCGTCGCCAGTTTTCATGGATTTTCCCGGGTCGCAAAAAAGGTCAGCGCCGCGAAGGGGTTAAACCAAAAGTTCCTAGCGCTTTTCGGACCGCCGGAATGGACGCCGCGCGATCCGCGTGAGACCGTCTAAAGAAATCCGCAATCGGAGATTGGACCCTTATGGCCGCCCCGTCGAAACCCGCCCTTATCGCCGCGCTCGCCGTCACCGGACTTATATTTTACGGCGGCGCCCGCTTCGCCGCCGACATCGCAACAACGTCGCCCGAAGGCGCAACGCTGGAAAACAAGGCGTTAGGCGACGCCGCCGCGGATGCATCCCCAACCCGCATCCCAGCGCCGCAATGGCCGTTCGCGACGAACAACGCGCCAAAAGAGTAATTATATCGGCGCTGAAATGCCGCCCAGCCCCGCGCGCGGAAGGGTCTTGACCGTCCAGCCAATTGCTGGTTGAACGCCGCTTCTCATCGCCCAGGGCCGTCCAATCCGGTCCATGGCGAGATTGAATGCTAAAAATAATACGTTTTAGACGTGAAGAGGCGCGCCCATGGGACGACGGCGGAAAAAAGGCCGGCCGGTGAACGGCTGGATTGTTCTTGATAAAGACTATGACATGGGCTCGACCAACGCCGTCGCGAAGCTGAAATGGCTGTTTCAAGCCCAAAAGGTCGGCCATGCCGGCACACTCGATCCGTTGGCCACCGGCATCCTGCCGATCGCGTTCGGCGAAGCCACCAAAACCGCGCCCTACATCACCGACGCGGAGAAAACCTATCGCTTCTCCGCCTCGTGGGGCGCGGCGACCTCCACCGACGATAAAGAAGGCGAGATTATCGCCCGCTCAGACCACCGCCCAAGCCGCGCCGACATTGAAGCCGTGTTGCCCGAATTCACCGGCGAGATTCAACAAACGCCGCCGCAATTCTCCGCCATTATGGTGAACGGCGAGCGCGCCTATGATATCGCCCGCGACGGCGACACCGTCGACCTGCCCGCGCGCACGATTCTGGTGCACGCCCTGAGGCTCCTCGACACGCCGGACGCCGACACCGCGGTTTTTGAAGCGGTCACCGGCAAAGGCGCTTATGTGCGCGCACTGGTGCGCGACATCGCCGAAACCCTCGGCACGAAGGGTCATGTTTCCGCGCTTCGGCGAACGGCGGTCGGACCGTTTACGGAGGAAAACGCCGTCACGGTCGCGGAGCTTGAGGGGTTTGAAACCCCCGAAGCACGGGACGCGGCGCTCTTATCGCTGCATGAGGCGCTGACGGCGCTGCCGCAAGCCGCGATCGGCGCGCCGGAAGCGGATAAACTGCGGCGGGGTCAGGCGGCGGTGCTGTCGCCAGCGGTCGCGCGCGGCGTCCGCGCCGGCGAAAGCGGCGTCTTGCCGGCGGTGCTCGCGGTGGAAAACGATACGCCGGTGGCGATCTGCGCGCTTGACGGTCTGAAACTCAAACCCAACCGCGTTTTCAATCTCAACGCCGCGTAACGCCGATCTTTGACGGCTGCTAAGCGACCGCGCGCCCAATGGCGCAGCGGGCCTGTTGTCGCTCGGATTGCGTTTGGCTTTTTGGCGAAAATTTAACCAAGGGGCGGAATTTCTTCAGGCTTTAGAGACGTTTCACGGTGAAGGTGAACGGACCCCGCGAATGGACCCCCTCTCCATTTGCTTACCTGAGGCCGCCGCAAGACCCCCTCCCTAGCGGCGGCCTCTTTTTATCTACTCAATCATTCCGCGCTCGTGTCTGGTGATTGGCCAGCCAATTCATCGAGTAATACGCGCCAATGCTCCAAAGCGCCGAAAAACGCCGCGACCGGCACATTTTCATTGCGGCCATGGACGCCGCCGTCATGGTCGAACGGCGCAAAGAGGCCCATGACGCCGACGGTCGGAATACCAACACTATTCAGCTCTCGCGCTTCGGTCGCATAGGGCGCCAGTATCGGAACAATTGGAATGCCCGGATACCGCGCGTGAACGGCTTTCTCAACGGCAGCAGCCACATCCTCCCGCAAAGGAAAGTAGGGCGTCGCTTTCGGGTCATCGAGCATTTTGATCTCGACGCGGTCATTATCGACAATGTCGCGCAACGTTTGTTGCACCGTTTCGACCTCAACGCCTGGAAAAATTCGACAATTAACCGTCACCGTCGCTGAATTCGGTAAGGCGTTCTCAGCATGCCCACCGCGCAGCATCGTAGGAGTGCATGTCGTACGCGTCATGCCAACGAAATCGGGCTGATCCCAAAGAACATCAGCGGCCTCTTTATCGCTCGGATCTTCAGACAACCGACGCATTGCATCGCCAACCGGGCCCGGCGTCATATTGCTGATAGCGGCGAATTGGGCGCGCGATAACTCTGTCGACCGCACCGGAAAGCGGTATGCGCGCAATCGGGCGATCGCGTCGTTCAGTTCGAAGATGGCGTTGTCTAGGCGCGGCGCAGAACTGTGGCCGCCGGCGTGACGCGTCGTTAGTTCGAACGTCGCATAGGTTTTTTCGGCGGCTTGAATTATATATGCGAGACCTTCGCCCTTGTCGTTCAGCATCCCGCCGCCAGTGTCAGCGTTGAGCGCAAATTCAGCGTCGGTGAGCTTACGATGTTTCGTTACAAGGGCGCGCGTCGTCAGCATGCCGGTTTCTTCATCACCGCTGAAGGAGATGATCAGATCGCGGTTAGGCGTGAACCCTTCCGCTTTAAGGCGCAGGAACGTCGCCGTCAGAATAGAAACGCCGAACTTGTCATCAATGACGCCGCGTCCGTAGAAGTATCCGTCTTCTTCTATGAGCTTGAACGGCTCGCGGTCCCAGTCTTCGCGGAATGCTTCGACGACATCCATATGGGCGATCAGCAAGATCGGTTTCTTGCCGGCGGCGCCGTTTCCGCGATAGCGAACGACAAGGCCGTTAACGTCTTCGCCGTCAATGTCGAACGGCAAGATATGAATATCCTCGTCCGGAAATCCGCCGTCGCGAAACTCATCAGCAAGATACGTCGCAAGCGCCGGCGTTTTCGCGCGCCCCGCGACCGTCGGAATGCCGATCGCCGTCCGATAAATCTCTAAAGCCTTTTGCTGGTAGGGCTCTTTATAATCGCTTGATTTCGTTTGCGCGCTCGCGCCTTGAACCGTCGCCGCTAGTAAGACTGCGGCGAGACCAATGATGCTTCGCATGGCGTTCTCCAATGCTGTTCGATGGAATGCTCTCCGGAAGGTTAGGACGGAAAATTGGTGGGTGTAAATCTATACTGTACACAAAGCTGACTTGAACCGACCGAACACCGGTCACAAAAAACGACTATCGGCCGTTCTGGCAAAAGTACGCACGGTGGCCGACGCTCTCCCTAGGTCGAGGATAATCAAAATCTGGATCGGGGGCTTGAGTCGCTCTCGTCCCTCGCTTAAGAGATCGGATTGCTTTCGACCGCGCTGGACGGCGTCCCGGCGCGGCCGCTTCATAGGGGACGCCGCGGAGAATAGACATGTCCATTACGCCTGAGCGTAAGTCGCAGCTTATTAAAGAATACGCCGTCAAAGAAGGCGATACCGGTTCCCCGGAAGTGCAAGTGGCGATCCTGTCGGAACGCATTTCCAACCTCACCGGCCACTTCAAAGGCCACAAAAAAGACAATCACTCGCGCCGCGGCCTTTTAAAAATGGTCTCGCAGCGTCGTCGTTTGCTCGACTATGTCAAAGGCAAGGACGAAGCGCGCTATAAAACTCTTATCGAACGCCTCGGTCTGCGCCGCTAACCCTTCAGCGCGCGCCCGATTGCAGGCAATGTGGGCGCGCCATGAACGCCGCCGCCTTGTAGTAGCGCGCGGCCTTTCTCAGAAAGGGAGACGCCAATGGACGTCAAAGGGCAATCAGCAATCGTCACCGGCGGCGCGTCGGGCCTCGGCGGGGGAACCGCCGAAGCCATCGCAGCGGCCGGCGGCAAAGTCGCCGTCTGGGACCTCAACAAAGAAAAAGGCGAAGCCCAGGCCGAAAAGCTCGGCGGCGTTTTCTGCGAAACCAATGTCGCCGATCAGGCGAGCGTCGCGGCGGCCCTTGAAAAGACCGTCGCCACGATTGGGGCGCCAAGGGTGCTCGTTAATTGCGCCGGCGTCGCCATGGGCGAGAAGACCGTAGGCAAGAACGGACCGCACGCCCTCGACACGTTCAAACGCGTCATCGACATCAATCTCGTCGGCTCGTTCAACTGCATCCGCCTCGCCGCGGAAAAGATGTCCGAGCTCGACCCGCTCGACGACGGCGAACGCGGCGTCATTATCAACACCGCGTCGGTCGCCGCCTATGAAGGCCAAATCGGGCAAGCGGCCTATGCAGCCTCAAAAGGCGGCATTGTTGGCCTCACTTTGCCGGTGGCCCGCGACCTCATGAATGTCGGCATCCGCTGCAACACGATTGCGCCCGGCATCTTCTGGACGCCGATGCTCGCCGGCATGGATCAAAAAGTTCAAGACGCCCTCGGCGCGATGGTCCCATTTCCGAAACGATTAGGAACGCCGGAGGAATACGCCTCCATGGCGCTGGAGATCACGCGCAATGTGATGGTCAACGGAACCGTCATACGCCTCGACGGCGCCATTCGAATGCAGCCGCGCTAACCCGCTCGGCTCTTAAGGAACGCCGCCCATGGAGGGCGGCGTTTTGTTTATGCGGCCTAAGGGCGGTCAGGTGACCGCTTAGACGTCGCGCACCACCCCCCGCGCCGCTTTTGCAATCCGTGCACGGCGCTTACCGTACGAAAGAAGAGACTTACATGTTTACGATAACGAAAAAATCAATTGAGTGGGCCGGCCGCACGCTGACGCTGGAAGCGGGCCGCATGGCGCGCCAAGCTGACGGGGCGGTTCTCGCCACCTATGGCGACACCACGGTCCTGGCGACGGTCGTCGGCCAAAAGCAGCCGAACCCCGCCTTCGACTTCTTCCCGCTCACCGTTCACTATCAAGAGAAATACTATGCATCGGGCCGCATTCCGGGCGGCTTCTTTAAGCGCGAAGGCCGTCCGACGGAAAAAGAGACGCTGACCTCGCGTCTCATTGACCGGCCGATCCGCCCGCTTTTCGCCAAAGGCTTCAAGAACGAAGTTCAGGTCATCGCCACGGTTCTTTCCCACGATCTTGAGAACGACCCTGACATTGTCGCGATGATCGCCGCCTCCGCAGCCTTGACGATTTCCGGCATCCCCTTCCTTGGCCCCATTGGCGCGGCGCGCGTCGCCTATATCAATGGCGAATATGTCGCCAACCCGCCGATCGACCAGATGGAAGACACGCAGCTCGACCTCATCATGGCCGGCACAGCCGACGCCGTGATGATGGTGGAGTCCGAAGCGAAAGAACTCTCCGAAGACGTCATGCTCGGCGCCGTCGTCTATGGCCATGACCGCGCCAAAGAAGCCATCAACCTCATCATCGACTTCGCTGAGGAATGCGCGAAAGAACCTTGGGACTTCGCAGCGCCCGACCATGGCGATTGGCCGGAGAAGATCCGTACGCTGGTCGAAGCGGACCTGCGCGCCGCCTACAAAGAAACCGTCAAACAATCGCGACAAGAGAAAATCGCCGCGGCCAAAACTAAAGCGGTCGAGGCTTTCTGCAATGAAGAAGACGATAAAGCGATTTCGTCAAACGCACTCGGCGGCATCTTTAAATCGATCGAAGCCGACATCGTTCGGAACGGCATTCTCGACACGGGCGAACGCATTGACGGACGCGACACTAAAACTGTTCGTCAAATTCAATCAGAAGTTGGCGTTCTGCCACGTACGCACGGCTCAGCGCTCTTTACGCGCGGCGAAACCCAAGCGCTTGTCGTCGCGACGCTCGGCACCGGCGAAGACGAACAATTCATCGACGCCCTTGAAGGAACGTATAAAGAGAACTTTCTCCTGCACTACAACTTCCCGCCTTACTCCGTTGGCGAGACAGGCCGCATGGGCGGCGCCGGGAGACGAGAAATCGGCCACGGAAAACTCGCCTGGCGGGCGCTCCGCGCCGTTCTTCCGTCTCAGGAAGAGTTCCCTTACGTCATTCGCCTAGTGTCAGAAATCACTGAGTCGAATGGATCATCATCCATGGCGACGGTTTGTGGTTCGTCGCTTTCCATGATGGACGCCGGCGTTCCCGTGAAGCGTCCCGTCGCGGGCATCGCCATGGGCCTTATTCTGGAAGGGGAACGTTTCGCCGTTCTCTCCGACATTCTCGGCGATGAAGATCACCTTGGCGATATGGACTTTAAAGTCGCCGGTTCGGAAGCGGGCGTCACCAGCTTGCAGATGGATATTAAAATCGCCGGCATCACCGAGGAGATCATGCGCCAAGCCCTCGCCCAAGCGAAAGACGGCCGCATGCATATCCTAGGCGAGATGTCCAACGCCCTCGACACCGCGCGCGACGATCTCGGCGAACACGCACCGCGGATCGAAACCTTGCAGATTCCGAAAGATAAAATTCGCGACGTTATCGGATCGGGCGGCAAGGTCATTCGCGAGATCGTTGAAACGACGGGCGCGAAGGTCGACATCAATGATGACGGCCTCATCAAGATCGCATCGTCCGATAAAGAGAAAATTGAGGCAGCGCATAAATGGATTCACTCCATTGTCGCGGAGCCGGAAGTCGGCGAGATCTACAAAGGCAAAGTCGTTAAGATCATGGACTTCGGCGCCTTCGTTAACTTCTTCGGCGCCCGCGACGGCCTTGTGCATATCTCGCAATTGGCTGACGGACGCCCGGAAAAAACATCGGACGTCGTCAAAGAAGGCGACGAAGTTTGGGTTAAACTTCTCGGTTTCGACGACCGCGGCAAAGTGCGCTTGTCCATGAAAATCGTTGATCAAAACACCGGCCAAGAGATCGAAAAAGGCGACTCGTAAGACGGGTTCGCATCAACCGATCATCGCACCAGCGAACGCCGGCGCGACACAAAGTGATAAAGGCGCTGTTTTTCGCGAAACAGCGCCTTTTCTTTTCAGAACGTGTAGCGATTAACGGTTGATTCGAAAGGACTGATCGCCATTACGATGAATAATATGGACAAGGATGCATAAATGGACGCCGGTCTATATCCGGACACGTTTTTCTTGATCACAATCAATTAAATGGCGTACTCGCCATCACCTTGCAACGCAGTATTTTTCTTTCTACGGACTTAATTTAAAAAACCGACGAATCTAATCGTCACGCCTAGATGACAAATCGCGCGATGATGATTATTGGCTTGTCACATGGCGACTTCATCCGACGACCCACAAGCGCCGCAAAACGGCGAACAAGGCTTTTCCGAAACGGCGGCGCAGTTCGACGCCGACGTTGCAGGCCCGTCAACGCTCCTTAAGCGATTGGCGGAAGCATTAACCACGCGTGCGCCCGACGCTGAAATTTTCCGTCGCTCGTTAGAGGCGCTGCTGCGCGAAGGCGAACAGACAGGCGGCGCCAAAGGAGCCAAAGGCCCCGCAAACTCATCCGTACGCGCCATGGCTGCGGTACTCGACGGTGCACTCGCCATCGTGTCAGCACCACCCGACGTGCAAGTGTTCTTCGGAGCGCGCGCCGGTGAAACCCTTGGGGACCGCCTTGAAGGCGGCGAGAAAGCGCTCGAAAAGCTTCAAGCGGAAGCCGACGTGACGCTCGTGAACTTTTACGCAGCTGACGGACGACTATATCCAGCAGCGCTGCGTCGCCTCGCGGACGTTGACGAAGCGCCACGCTTTCGCCTCGCCGTGCAACGCTTGCAGCTGTCGCCGCCCCTTAGAGCGGCGATCAAAGCCCACTATCGATTGTCCGCAAGCGAAATGTCGGTCGTTGAAGGCATTATTGATCGGCGCACGGCGCAGCAGATCGCCATTGATCGAAATGTGCAAAAATCGACAGTAACGAGCCAGATTCACAATATCGTGAAGAAACTGGCGAGCGACAATATTACGGATGCAACCCTAAAGATCGCTGCGCTGATCGCCGCACAGCCCGATGATTTACCCTTAACGGAGCGCACGGCCACACTCGGTCTCGGCGAAAGAGTGATTGATATTAAGTCGCCTGCCGCGAGCTTACACTATCGCAAAATGGGCGAAACCGGCGGCACGCCAGTTTTGATCCTACACGGCCTATTTGACGCGGCTCCCCCGCCAGAGCGGTTCGCGCGTGATCTCGTTCGTCGTGGTTATTGCCCGTTTTTTCTCTTCCGTCCGGGCTTTGGGCGGTCTACCGCGCTATCCTCCGAAGAGGACATTATTTCGGCGATTGAGGCGTTCGCACAAAGGGCGCTGACGACGCCGGCGGTCGTCGTCGGCCTTAACGAAGCCCAAGCTATCGCAGCGCGCCTGGTGTTAGGACAAACCTCGTCAAGCGGTCGCGGACGGCGTGGCGGCGGTGTACGCGGCGCGGTGCTCGCGGGCGTCGATGACTGGACAACCCGCCTTAATGACGCCGGCGCCGTCATTGGCCATAACGCATTGGCCCGCCTTTTGAGGACCGCCGTCGACAGGACGGATATCGCACGAGCTGCCGCGACGGTTTATGGCGGTCGGCGATTCGACAATGACGACCTGATGAAAACATTGCACACAGGGCTGGAGAATAACCCGGCTCTAAAAACGATGGCGCAAGATTTGGCGCGTCCACAGCCCGGAGACGACGTCAGCGCGGAGCAGCCTAGCATCCGGCGGAAAACGAGCGGTCACGGGATCTTATTGCAGCTGGAGCCGATGACGCACCGATTGGAGTGCTATGAAACGTCCGGCGCTCTTATCAAAGCGCTGGATGAAACGTCGAGGCCATAGCGCCCCATACGACACTGCATTAACTCTGAACCACGCATGCGCAAGGCGCGTCCTTGAAAATCAAGGCCGGCTTTGGAATGTGACCGGTGACGTCAATACAGCTTGGTATCAGGCGTTTAGCCCTTATCGGGCGACGCATCCGGCATGCCGACAATATGAAAACCAGCATCCACGTGCAGAACTTCGCCAGTGCACGACGCGCCGAGATCCGACAACAGATAGAGCGCCGCGCCGGCGACGCCTTTAACATCGGTGTCTTCGCGCATTGGCGCCACGTCGCGGTTAAACTGGAACATATGGCGACCCGACGAAATGCCGGCCGCTGCGAGGGTCTTCACCGGACCGGCGGATATCGCATTCACGCGCAAGCCCTCGGGGCCTAAATCACGCGCGATATATCGCGTGGAAGCTTCAAGCGCCGCTTTCGCAACGCCCATGACATTATAATTCGGGATCGTCCGCTCACTGCCGAGATAGGTTAGAGTGATCATCGACCCGCCGCGATTCATCAATTTCGAGGCGCGCGCCGCCGCGTCAACAAAAGAAAACGCGGAAATATCCATCGTGTCTTTAAAGTTTTGACGAGACGTACCGTGCACGAATGACCCTTCAAGCTCGCTGCGATCGGTGAACGCAATTGAATGCACGAGAAAATCTAAGCCGCCCCAGGACTCTTTTATTGTGGCGAAGGCTTTGTCCATATCGCCGTCATCGGTGACATCGCACTTTAAGATCAGCGGCGCGGACAGGCTCTCAGCCAATGGGCGCACCCGCCGCTCCATTGATTCATTGATGTAGGTGAAAGCGAGCTCGGCGCCTTGCGCATGCAATTGTTGCGCGATCGACCAAGCGATGGAGTTCTTGTTGGCGACGCCCATGATAAGACCGCGCTTACCGGCCATCAATGCACCTTTAGGAAACTCGTCCTTTTCCGTCATAGTCGTTTTGGTTCCTCCAACGCTCTAACGCCCCAATTCGCTTTACAGTTAAGCGCCCTTAAGCCATGCGCCCTAAAGTCCTCGCCCTGAACGCGCGGGGGCTAAAGGCGTGTCGCTAAGATCCAGGCGAGAACGAAATAGGCGAGCCAAATCAAACAGTAAAGCCCATAGCGCGCACTTGCCGAGAGGTTTTTAAGGCCGCGCAGGACATAAGCGAACCACCCGGTTCCCAGGCAGGCGATAATGAACGCCGAGATCAGCGCCCCTGCGTCGCCGGACAGCGCGCTCACGGCGCACATCCAGGATTGCGCGTGATGGGCTTAATCGCAGCGGGCGATGACAAGGCAGCCATTGGTCCCGCCAAAACCGAACGAATTTGTGAGGAAGCAATCGATCTTTGCGTTGTCGATGCGTTCGCGCACGATCGGCAAGCCCTCAAACTCAGGGTCAAGCTCCTCAATATGCGCGCTCTCACATAAGAATTGGTCACGCATCATGATCAATCCATACACCGTCTCTTGCGCGCCGACAGCGCCAAGCGAATGGCCGGTCAGCGACTTGGTCGACGAGAAGGGCGGCAAATTGGCACCGAACACCTCTCGCAGCGCAGCGGTTTCCTTCGAATCGCCGATTGGCGTCGACGTGCCGTGGGTGTTCACATAATCAATCGGCTGGCGGACAGTTTCCAAGGCCCCGCGCATGCATCGCACGGCGCCTTCGCCGTTCAATTGGACCATGTCGTCGCCGTCGGAGTTGGCGTAATACCCAACAAGCTCGCCGAGGATCGTCGCGCCGCGCGCTTTCGCCCGTTCCATCTCCTCCAAAACGACAACGCCGGCGCCGCCGGCGATGACGAACCCGTCGCGGTTCTTGTCATAGGCGCGGCTCGCGGTTTGCGGCGTGTCGTTATAGGCGGTCGCCATAGCGCCCATGGCGTCAAAAAGGTTCGCCATGGTCCAGTCGAGCTCTTCGCCGCCGCCGGCGAACATTACGTCTTGCTTGCCCCACATGATCTGTTCGGCGGCCGCGCCGATGCAATGGACGGACGTGGCGCAGGCTGAAGAGATCGAATAATTGACGCCAAGGACTTTAAACGTCGTCGCCAGCGTCGCAGAATTCGTCGACGACATCGCCTTAGGGACAATAGTCGGGCCGATTTTTTTGGTGCCGCCCGTATCGCGGTTTTTGTCGGCGGCTTCGACAATGGCGCGGGTCGACGGCCCACCGGACCCCATAATTATTCCCGTCATCGGATGGCTGATTTCGTCAGGCGCAAGCCCCGCCATCTCGATCGCCTCGGCCATGGCGATGTAATTCCAGCCAGCGCCTTCGCCCATGAACCGACGCGTGCGGCGATCGAGAACAGTCTCAATGTCCAAATCGGGACGGGCCTCGACAAGGCACTTAAACCCCTTGTCGCGAAACATCTCCGATGAAGAAACGCCTGATCGCGCAGCTCTTAAAGAATCAGCGACCGCATCGACGGAATTGCCGATCGAGGAGACTACGCCCATTCCGGTGATCGCCACTCTTCTCATGTCATACCTCGGTTTTGTCGCCGCTTCGGCTTAAGGGGTCTCTGACTCGCGGCGTCGACGACAAAGGCCGGCGTCCCCAGCAAAAGTCGCTAGAGGCCGCCCGCCAATTGCTCGTCCGAAAATAAGCCGACCCGCAAATCTTTGGCTTCGTAAATCAGTTTATCGTCCGCAAAAAGTTTACCGTCAGCGATGCCGAGCGCCATCGGCTTGCCCATCGTGCGCCGAATATCGATTTCATAACGCACAAGGCTCACCGACGGCGTGACCATGCCGCCGAACTTAATCTCTTTGGCGCCGAGGGCGCGGCCGCGTCCCGGAAACTCCAACCACGTCAAATAAAAGCCGATCAACTGCCACAGGGCGTCGAGGCCTAAGCATCCAGGCATCACCGGATCGCCGGGGAAATGGCATTCAAAGAACCATAGATCGGGATGGATATCCAATTCAGCGACGATCTGGCCCTTGTCATAAGCGCCGCCGGTTTTTTCGATGGCGGTCACGCGATCGAACATCAACATCGGCGGAACAGGCAATTGCGCCGAACCAGGCCCGCGTAGCCCGTGATAGCCGCATTCTAATAATTCGTCTCGTGAATAACTCGATTTACCGGTCATTGTCGCTTTTGGTCGCTTTTGATTTCGCCTTCATTGCGCCGTTTAAAGATGCGCCAGTCAGAAGTGCGCCGTTCAGATTGTCGCCAAAGACGCGCCGCTCTCGGCGCCCAAATGGCATGCTAGAAGGCTCTTTCGCATGAGGAGCGTCGTTCTAAAAGGCCGCCCGCGAGCAAAGCCCCCGCCGAACGTGGCTCGCCAAATGATCTGCAAGAACAAATCAAAGGGTGAAAGCGTCTGTCGGCGCGATCGACGCCGAATGCGCAGAGGCCCGGCGAGTATGAACGCCGTAGGTAGAGGCGACAGGGCGCGCGGTCAATCCGGCACCGCAGCATCAGTTAAAGCATCTGCAATACAAAGTGACGATTGACGCATCCGCCGATCCGCCATCGCCCGATCAAGAAGGCTCCGAAGAGGCGCTTGAGGCCAATACCGAATGCGATGGGTCCGCGCCCCAAAGGCGTCGATCCGCCGGCGCCCAACCCCGCGCTTCAGACGTCGACAGCAGCAGCCAGCGCGCGCCGGCGGCGTCTGTCGCCGTTTTTTCTAACCGCACAAAAACGCCCGGCGCCAGATGGGCGCGCACCGCGGCGTCGGTCGACCGCGACGCCCGAAGCGTCACCGCATCCAAAACAACCACATGCGACTGCTTGGTGATTGTCGTATGGTATACCCAACACTCATCGCCAGCGGCGTCACGCACTTTGCGCCAGTGATCTTTGGACTCCGCCACCACCAGCAACGGCACGCCCGGTCGTTGAAAGGTGAAAGCAATCGCGTGCGCGAGGCTTGGTCCCTGGCGACAATTGGTGCGGCGCCCTTTCGCAGCAACGAAGCGCGGCACTGGATATCCCGAATAGGTATCCGTGCGCACCGGCGTTTCAGCCGCCCCGGAAACAGGTTCAGAAACTTGTGCAGAAACTTCTACAGAAACTTTTACAGGAACTGGCGACGCCCCGGTGGCCGCCATCGGGTGGGATTGGGCGTCGTCCGATCGGGCGAACACGGGCGGCGAAACAGCGGCGATGAGCGCTGAAATCGCCGCTAATATCGCGACAAAAGATCGAATTAAGAATCTGGGGAGAAACATAAACGGCAACGAAAACAAAGATCTCACAAACACCTCTGGTTTCTGGGCCAGGGCGTGTTAACACCCGGTTAACCACGAAAGCATCGATCTCTCGCGCCCATGTCGAAGAACACGCTCAAAGTCGCCGTTACGCGAAAATTGCCCGCCCCCATCGAGGCGCGGCTCGCCGACTTGTTCGACACGACGTTCAACGCTGACGACGCGCCCTTATCGAATGAAGACCTCTTGGCGCTAACGCATTCCCATGACGTCATCGCGGCGACCCTTGGCGACCGCCTCGACGCGACGTTTTTCAAAAACGCCGGCCCCCGCACGAAGCTGATCGCGAATTTCGGCGCCGGCGTTGATCATATCCATGTTGCGGCCGCCGCCGAGAAAGGCGTCACCGTCACTAACACGCCCTCGGTGCTCGCCGAAGACGCCGCCGATATGGCGATGTCGCTCATTCTCGCCGTGCCGCGCCGCCTCGTCGAAGGCGTCAAAGCGTTGGAAGAAGGCCGCTTCAAAGGCTGGTCGCCCACTTGGATGCTCGGCAAACGCGTGCGCGGCAAGAAGCTCGGCATTATCGGCCTTGGCCGCGTTGGGCAGGCGATCGCGGTAAGAGCCCGTTCGTTCGGCCTATCGATCCATTATCATAACCGCCACCCGATTAATCCGCATGTCGAGGACGATCTGCAAGCGACGTATTGGGACAGCCTCGACCAGATGTTGGCGCATATGGACATTGTTTCGGTCAATTGTCCGCATACCCCGGCGACCTATCACCTCCTGTCGCGCCGCCGCCTCAGCCTGATGCCGCCGCACGCTTATGTGGTGAACGTCTCGCGCGGCGACATTATCGACGAAGAAGCGTTAGCGACGATGATCGCTGAAGGCCGTCTCGCCGGCGCGGGGCTCGACGTTTTTGAGCGCGAACACGAACCCAACGAAAAACTCATGGCGGCGCCGAACGTCGTCTTGCTGCCGCATATGGCCTCCGCGACGGAGGAAAGCCGCATTGAGATGGGTGAGCGGGTGCTCATCAACATCAAAATGTTCGCTGACGGCCATAAGCCGCCGGATCGGATTATTGTGGGCCTCGGCAGCTGAGGGCCGGACGTACCGATTCGCTTGTGGCGAAACTCGCTATCTCGAACGATCCACAGGCAGCATCTCTTTTTGACATAGTTACACATCCAAGAGTCTGAATCAAAATTGATAGCCGTCTCTTGCGAGTTTTCGTGAGGTCCTTCTGATTGCTGCGATGAGCATCCAGGCCTCTGATGAGGCGATAGTTTTCTCCCAGTCTTTGGCAAGGCGTCTGCATCGCCCGAGCCA
>JBCCAY010000029.1:0-34094 GCA_039814575.1 Pseudomonadota bacterium | reverse complement strand
GGCTCGGGCGATGCAGACGCCTTGCCAAAGACTGGGAGAAAACTATCGCCTCATCAGAGGCCTGGATGCTCATCGCAGCAATCAGAAGGACCTCACGAAAACTCGCAAGAGACGGCTATCAATTTTGATTCAGACTCTCAGGCCATTTCTGGAGCATCGTAACAAGTCGATATCGCTCACTGCGGCATTTGGCATCCAAAACCTTGGCGTTGATCTAAAAAGTGAATTGACGCAAGCACTCGAGGAAAGTTCAAGCGCACCTTTCTGGGCTGCGCGCTTACTATCCCACATCAGTGGTGGGTGGGGTGGTGAACTTATCTATAACAGCTGTAAATCTCAGCAGTTAGATAGACAAGTAGATTGGTTGGAGCTTTCTGCGAGGCTTGACCATGTTACCTCGACCAATGTCCTGATCGAATTGGTGCTTTCATCGCCTAGTTATTCCACTGCTCGAAGGGCGTCAAAGGCATTAGTGCGTGTAGGGCATAACATTCAGTTTGCATCTCTCATTCGAGCCATTGGGGCTGGCGATTTTGAAAATAGAGGACTGCATAAGTTCTTCTCCTCGCTAAACGCAATTGAAATGGTGAGGATAATAGCGTCGCTTGAACGTTCGAATGTCCGGTATTCGGAAAAGCCACTTTGGCTACAAGTGCAAAAAAAGCGCAGCAGAGTGGCCTTTCTTCCGAAACGCGCAGAGCTCGAAGCGTTGCACTCGGAACTAACGGAGTTGCCCAATCTGGCAAAACGTGCTGACGACGTGCTTGGGCTGTCACACGACAGCCTGATTATAGCCGACTAAAAAAAGATCGATTGCATATCAGCGCACCCCTGGATGGGGGTTGATTAAACCGGAAATCCGCAGAAGACGTCGGTTATACTCTGACAGCCTAATTTCTAGAACAAATACTGGCGCAGATTGCGTAGCTCAGAACGGCTCAAGAACCGCTCTTGGCGTTTGCGCACGACAAGAGCCAATTACTTCCGTCGTGCTTTCTTGCAGTACGTCTTACCGCCCCTAGCAACGACGGTTTCAAGCCCAACGCTTAAGTCGACATTGACGTCGATACCCGCCGCTACTTCTTGGCGCCTTTTTTCGACTTGTAGTCGACCTTTTCGGCGATGCGGGCGGATTTGCCGCGACGGCCGCGCAGGTAATACAGCTTGGCGCGACGCACCTTGCCGCGGCGGACGACGGAAATGGAATCAACCAGCGGCGAATAGATCGGGAAGACCCGCTCCACGCCTTCGCCAAAAGAGATTTTGCGCACCGTGAAGCTCTCATGCAGGCCCTTGCCGGAGCGGGCGATGCAAACGCCCTCATAGGCCTGAAGGCGTTCGCGTTCGCCTTCCTTCACTTTGACGCTGACGCGCACGGTGTCGCCGGGCGCAAATGTCGGAACTTCTTTGTTCAGTTCGGCGATATGCTCTTTTTCGAGCTGTTCGATCAAGTTCATGACTTGCGATCCTTATTGTCGTTGTCGCGGATAGGATCGGGGGCCGCTGATGTCGAACCCCCATGGTCCGCCAGCAGATCCGGTCGTCGCGCGCGCGTTAGCCGCATCGCCGCCTCCCGTCGCCATGCCGCGATCTTTTTGTGATCGCCGGACAACAGCACCGCCGGGATGGCGCGTCCTTCAAATTCTCTCGGCTTGGTGTATTGGGGATATTCCAATAGACGGCCGTCTTCGCTCTGGGAAAAGCTTTCTTCCCCAAGCGACGAAGCGTTGCCTACTACCCCCGGAATGAGGCGCGCGCAAGCCTCGATCAGCGCCATCGCCGGGATTTCTCCGCCAGCGAGCACGGCGTCCCCGAAAGAGACTTCTTCAACGTCTCTCGCCTCCAAAAATCGCTCATCGACGCCTTCGAACCGGCCGCATAGAAGAACCGCCCCGGGCCCGGCGGCGAGCTCGGCGGCGCGGGATTGGGAGAACGGGCGTCCGCGGGGCGAGAGATAGATGAGCGGCCGATCGTTTCGGGCAACGGAATCAACGGCGGCGGCCAAAATGTCCGCCCGCATGACGAGCCCGGCGCCGCCGCCGGCGGGCGTATCGTCCACGGAGCCATAGGTGCTGTCAGAAAAGTCGCGGATGTCGACGGTTTCAAGCGCCCACAAGCCTTCCGCCCGGCCGCGTCCGAGAATGGAAGCGTCGAGGGGGCCGGGGAAGAGATCGGGGAAGAGGGTGAGAATTGTTGCGCGCCACATGGGGCCTGTTGCGCGCTAAGCGGCGGCGTCTGTCAAGGGGGGCTTTGCTGTGTGCGTTGGGAACTAAGCGTTCGCGCCCCTTTTCCATCCTTCGAGACGCGAGGCTACGCCTCGCTCCTCAGGATGAGGGGGTTATTAAACTTAATTGTGCTGGAAATAGGTCTGAAACCCTCATCCTGAGGAGCAGAGCCTCAGCTCTGCGTCTCGAAGGATGGCGACGGGCGCGGGCGGGAATTACTCCTGACCGTCTTGCCGCTCAGTTTCGTCCAGCAGCGCGTTATCCGGGGCCGAGAAAAGTCCGTCGCCGGCAAGCGTCGCCGCCTCAAGCATAATGGCTTCTTCCGCGTCAAACGCCCGGAACGCGTCGAGGGTAAGGGCCTCTGCGGCGATTATGCGCAGCGGTTCGTCACGCCCATCCGCTAAAGTAAAGGTTGGCGCGTCGCCGCCGCTGACAGCGTTCACGGCAAAGGTTTTTAATTTGAGCCCTGCCTCCATCAAACCGGCGACAAGGCCGCCTCCATCACCGCCCCCCTCTTTGGTGTCGTCTTTCGCGTCATCGGCGGTCGGCGCATCGGTTTCCGTCGGGTCCCAGCTGACGATCCCGATAAAGAATTTATCGTCGGCGTAGGGACACCGGGCGCGCTTTGCGACGATCTCGATCGTCGCCGCGTCTTTCTTTTCAGCTGTGATCGCGCCGGCCTCATTGCGTTTCGCTTTGATGAAAAAGCTCGGAAAATTGTGGTCGGTCGAGGCGCGCAATGCGTCCTCGCCGGTGCGGCGGGCGAAAAGGCTAAGCCGACAGATGGGATAGCGGCCGAGCGTATAATCAAATGCGAAAATGATATGGTCGTATGCCGCTGACGCGCGATACCGTTGGACGACGAATTGTCCGGGCCCGTCTAAGCTGAACCCTTGCGCCGCATCGGCCTGGATGGAGCCGGCGTTCTTGCTTCGCTTGCGCTGGGTTTTTGGCTCCAGTTCGCGCGCCGGCAGGACAAAATCATCGACCCGTTCACCGAATTGCCTGTCGATGACGGTGCGAAATTCCGTCGCCTGATCTTCGTTTAAGATGTCGGCGACCGTCTTTTCTGCGAAGATCGCGTAATTTGGCGCATAGGCGGCCCGCATGAGCGGCGGAAAGACGTCGCGCGCGCGCGGCCAGCGTTCGAGCCGGCGGCGCCATTCAGGGACAAGCACGGTCGCCACCTGCTCTTCTTCGCGCAGGGGCGTTAGCATATCGCGGATAAGATCGGCGCGCTGAGCGATACTGTCGCCGTTAGACTCCGGCGATGCGATACCGTGACTGTGAATGCCGACGACAAAGCCGTCGCGATCGATAAGCGGGCCGCCGCTCATGCCTGATGCGCCCGTCATGCGATGCACGATAAGGCTGTCAAAGCGCGGGTCGCCGCTGTCTTCGACGACGTCGATGGGCGCTAACATTGCTGAGATAATGCCCCGGTCGCTGCGCGGCGCGGCGCTGAACTTAAGGCTTGTCGCATTGATGATATCGCTTGCGAAGCCGATAACGGCGACGGCGTCGCCGGGCGCTAGTCGGTTGAGCGTTTCATCATCTGCAATCGGAAGGTTAGGCCCCAGCCTGTTCTCACGCGTCGCCGGGGCTTCCGGACGGACGAGCAACAGCGCCGCGTCGTGCGGTAAATCCATAAGCGGCACGGGTTTCGGGCTGCTCGCTTTACTCTCTGGATTAATTGGTTGGTATGATTCCGCCAATTGTTTAAATGCACCGTATCCGGCGTGAATTTTCGCTCCGACAATGGGAATTTTTACGCCAGTATGTCGATTGATAACAGCGATGTCGGCGTCCGGGTCGGTGAGGTTGAGTTTCTCCGCGACATGAGCGGCGGTGGCGAGGACGCCGCGCTCACGGTCGACGACGAACGCTGTGCCGAAGGGCGATCCATCTCTTAGGACGAGATAGACGGACTGAAACGCTTCGTTGACGGTTTGCGGCGGGATCGCCGCTTGCAATGCCGCTTCGGCACGGTCTTCTGCTTTGTCGAGGCGTTCTTCAACGGCGTCCATCGTCCGCATAAAGCGTAATTGCATGGCGGTGAAGCCGACAGCCAGCAGAACCATTACGATTAATAAGACCGAGACGCGGCCGTCGCCGCGTTGACGAACGCGGTGCTGCGACTTTTTTGAGCGGTCATCATTGGCGTTTTCGTTTGCCATATGCGTCTCGGTCCCCCGCAAGCGTTACTCTTACTGCAGTACTGTTGCGGCGTCGCCGCTGCGCGCGCAATTTTGCGGAACGAGCCGGATCGCCCAGCGCAAGTGCATTCAGTCCGGCGCATTCAGTTCCGCGCATTGAGTAAAGAGTATCACGCCGATCGGCGGCGGCAAGCGTGCGACGATCACGGTGCGCTATGTCTTCAAAGACGCCCTGGTTAAGCTGTCGCCGTTAACTTTGTTCGACGTCTTCTTCTTTGAGCTTTTCGCGTGCGGCTTGCTCGTCAGCTTGGGTCACGTCGTCGTCTAGGAAGGCCTCCGAGGCCAGCGTTATTCGGCCGCCGGCGAGATTAATTTCCGGAACGAGCGCTTTTGTGAAGGGAATAAGCCGCGCTTTTTCCCCTTTCTGGGGCGCTGCCGGCTTCACCTCTAAGAGGTCGCCGGCGCCGAAATTATGCATAGCGGCGACACGGCCCGCTTGTGTTCCATCGGCGAGGACGCAATTAAGTCCGATGAGATCTTCCATATAGAACTCATCCGCGTCGTCCGGCTCGGGCAGCGCATCGCGATCAATAAAGATTTTTTGGTTCGTTAAAGACGCTGCGTCGTCGCGATTTTTAATCTCCGGCGCGGTGATCAGCACAAGCCCAGGTTTCACCGTTCTTAGAACCTTGAGCGTAAAGGTGCGTGATCCATTTTCCAACGTCACTGGGCCATAGGCGGCGACGTCTTCGGGCGTAGCGGTGAACGTCTTGACACGGACGGCGCCGCGTACGCCGTGGGGCGCGCCGAAGACGCCGAGGCAAACTTTTTGTTCCATGCTCATTCAGCGTTAGCGCGCGCTGGCCGCGCATCAGGGGTGGTTGGCGCCGTCTCATCGGCTTCTTCTGACGACGAAGCTTCTGCAAGGCCGGCTTGGAACAGGCGCCCGCCTTCGGTCCAGTAAATGATCAAGAGACTGACGACGCCAAGCACCGCAAAGCCGGCGATGATCGGCAACGCCGTGCCGTCGAATTGGCGCCCGACAATGACGCCGAGAACGGCGCTCAACGTTGTGCTGACAAAGCCGTTCGCCGCTGACGCGTATCCGGCGATATGGCCCATGCGCTCAAGCGCCAAAGCCGATGAATTAGGGCCGATGAGGCCGATGGCGAAAAACGTCATGCCCGTGAAGGTTATAAACCGCCACAAGGAATCGCCAAAGATCACCGCAAACCCGTAATGGGCGACGGTGATGATGACGAAACCAATGACGGCGGCGTGGGTGATGCGGCGCATGCCGTAGCGCTCCACGAACCGAGCGTTTAAGAGGCTTGAGGCCGCGAGCGCCAAGGAAATGCTGGCGAAAGCGAGCGCGAAGGCTGAGCCGACCTCATAGAGTTCGAGGAACAATTGCTCAGCGGCGCTGATAAATCCGAACAGGGCGCCGAAGCAGCAGGCCGACGCCAATGTGTAGCCCATGGCGCAGCGGTCTTTCAGGAAGGTCCAGTACGCGCTGGCGATCGTGTTCACATCGAGCGGTTGCCGGTCCTCCGGGTTCAACGACGCCGGCGCTCGAATGAAGCTCCAAATGAGAATGCCGCCGCCATAGGCGAACAGCGCCCAGAAAATCCAACGCCACGACGCCAAAGCAAGAACACCCTGACCGATCGCCGGTGCGAGAATGGGGGCCGCCATAAAAATCGTCATCGCGAGGGACAAGACTTTCGCCATGCGGCGTCCGGCGAAATGGTCGCGGACGATCGCCACGATCGCAACCCGCGCGCCGGCGGTGGCGAGGCCTTGGAACGCCCGCGCCGCCAACAACACTCCGAAGCTCGGCGCCAGGACGCTCATCACATTGCCGAGCATGTAAGCGGCGAGACAGATGAGCAGCACAGGTCGCCGGCCGAACCGGTCGACAATCGGCCCAAACGGCAATTGGCCGAGGCCGTTGGCGAAGAGGTAGATCCCGACGATTAATTGCCGGTCATTGTCGGTGGCGATGTTGAGATCGTCGCCGATAAGGCCGAGCGCCGGCAGCATCATATCGATCGCTAAGGCGTTCAGCGCGAACACCGCCGCTGTTATCGCGGCGAGTTCCGCGAAGGACAGGCGCTTATCGCTCGCGGCGACGCCGGATGTGTCGGCAGCGGACATGGAGAACCTCGATTGGGTGTTGGAAGCCGTTCTCTAAATACGGCGCATCCGATCCTTAAGGATCGACATCCAAAAAGGCAAAAGTCCCGATTGCAAAAAATGTTGGCACAACAGTGGGCGTTAATGGGTGCGGCGTTTTATTCCGCTGCGGCTGTTGCCGATAAGGCGTCCGTCGCCGCGAAGACTTGGCGTTCGGCGGAGAGATAGTCGGCCGATTGCATTTCAATGAGGCGCGAGACGGCGCGTTCGAACTCAAAAGACCCATCGCCGTCAGGATAGAGGTCGTTCGGCACCGCCGCCGCGGAGCACACGAATTTCGTGCGGCTTTCATAGACGGCGTCGATCAGCGTCACGAAGCGTTTGGCCTTGTCGCGGGCGTCCGGCCCCATGATGGGGATATTGTCGACGAACAGTGTTCCATAGCGCGCGACAATGGCGAGATAGTCCGATGCGCCAAGGGGGGTGGCGCACAGATCGTCAAACGTGAAACGCGCCGCGTCGCCGCCCGCGGCCGGCACAGGGAGGGTGCGTCCCTTTACGGTCAGGGTCTCGCTGCGCGCCGCGGCGCCGCCCAAGACCCGTTTCCAGGCGGCGTCCATCGCCGCTTCGGTTTCAGGCCCGAGGGGCGAATAATAAACCGGCGCGCCTTGCAATCGCTGCAGGCGATAATCGCGCGCCGCGGCGAGTTCAAAAACATCCATGCGGTTTTTTATGAGGTCAATCGCCGGTAAAAAGAGCTGACGATTGAGCCCGTCTTTATAGAGATCATCGGGATGTCGGTTCGATGTTGCAACCGCGACGACGCCCCTGGCGAAGAGGTTCTCGAACAAGCGCCCCAGCAACATTGCGTCGGCGATGTCGCTCACTTGGAATTCGTCAAAGCATAAGAGCTCAGCGTCGTTGGCGAGGTCGGCGGCCGTGAGCGGAATAGGATCGTCCGGCGCTTTGCGGTCATAAGCCGGGTGGCGTCGCTTTTGCGCTGGGGCTGCGGCGCGCCAATCGCCAATGCGGGTATGGGCGTTGGCCATAAACTCGTGGAAGTGAACCCGGCGCTTTTTCTGGAGCGGCGCGGTGTCGAAAAACAGATCCATCAGCATGGATTTGCCGCGCCCGACGCCGCCCCAAAGGTAGAGGCCCGTTACCGGTTCCGGCTTCGCGAACAGTCCGAACACGCCCCTGCGTTTTGGGCGCAATAAGGCTTCATGTAAGGCCTGCAATCGTTCCACGGCCTCGGCTTGGGCGGGGTCGGGATCAATAGCGCCGTCTGCGATCAGCGCGTCATAGGCGGGTTTCGGACCGTTCATACTCACGAGAATACATTATTTGTCTTTAAGGCCGGTTTCCTCGCCCACCTTCTGCGACGTCCTTGTTTTTCTCGTCGAACAAGGCCCGCGCCGCGATGACCGCCAAGGCGGCGGCGGCGAGTTGGACAAGAATGAAGGCTGGCGCGTCCACGGGGCGGATGCCGGCGAACGTGTCCGACAGCGTGCGCGCCAGCGTCACCGCCGGGTTGGCGAAGGAGGTCGACGACGTGAACCAATAGCCGGCGGTGATGAACAGCCCCACCGCGAAGGCGACCGCATCCGGCCGAAACCGCACGCACCCGAAAATCGTTAAAAGAAGGCCGAGGGTCGCGACCGCTTCGCCGGTCAATTGTCCGAGCCCGGCGCGTTCGGTTTCGCTAAAGGCGATGAGCGGCGCGTCGAACATGATGTGCGCGACGATGACGCCGATGATCCCGCCGATGATTTGCGCGGCCGTATAAGCGACGGCGTCGGCGGTGGTGATTTCCCTGCGCAGCAAAAAGCCGAATGTGACAGCGGGATTGAAGTGAGCGCCGGAGACCGGGCCAAAGATCAGAATAAGGACGACAAGAATAGCGCCGGTGGCGAGCGTATTGCCGAGGAGCGCCAAAGCGACATTGCCGCCGGCGAGGGTCTCGCCCATGATCCCCGATCCGATCACCGTGGTGAGAAGAAAAGCGGTTCCCAAAGCTTCCGCGGCGAGTTTTTGAGGAAATGCAGGCATTGACCAGCGTTCTGATATTAGTCGGCGTGTTCAGCTAAGAACGCGTCGATCCGTTGTTTGATGTCTTGAAAGACGCTGCTGAACGCCGCGGCGATTTCGCCGTCCGTTCCTTCGACCGCGGCGGGGTCGGGGAAGGGCCAATGCAAGGTCATCGGCGCGCGCCCGGCTTTTGCGGGCCATAGCGGGCAGGTTTCGCCGGCGGCGTTGTCGCAAACCGTGACGATGACATCCATCGCTGGCGGGCCGTTATTGTTGTCGGCATTGTTGTCGTCATTGTTTTCGGTCGTGCCCGCGAAAACATCCCAGCTCTTTGAAGACGGTGGCGCGCCGTCGCCGCTCATCGCCGGCACGCCGGCGGCTGTAAGCGTTTGGAGAGCGAAGGGGTTGGGCCGGCCCGTCGGCTTTGAACCGGCGGAATAGGCGCGCCAGGCGCCGTTCGCGGCTTCATTCAAATAGGCTTCCGCCATGATGGAACGGGCGGAATTGCCAGTGCAAAGAAACAAAATCGTCCGGGGCATGAGAATTTCTAGGCTCGGAAGAGCCGCCAAAGGGTGAACCTCTTTGACATATCGCACTGTCGGCCGGCGTCAATCTGCTTGGAGCCCATCACGCTCGTTTCACAAGAATGTCATCCTGCGCGCCGGCCTATCGCGCCGCCTTATCTGGCCGCGGGCCGGTTCACCATCATTTTGCGGATTTCCGCGATCGCCTTCGCCGGGTTCAGGCCTTTGGGGCAAACCTGGGCGCAATTCATGATCGTGTGACACCGATAGAGCTTGAACGGATCTTCTAAGGCGTCGAGGCGCTTGTTGCGCTCTTCATCGCGGCTGTCCGCGAGCCAGCGATAAGCCTGGAGGAGGGCGGCGGGGCCGAGATACTCCTCGCCATTGTCCTTATCGCCGTTCCACCAATAGGACGGGCATGAGGTCGAGCAGCAGGCGCACAAAATGCACTCATAAAGCCCGTCGAGTTCTTCACGCTCTTCTTTCGACTGCAGCAGTTCGCTGTCGCGCCCTTCGGTGTCGGCCTGCAAGAACGGCTCGATTGAGGCGTGCTGTTCGTAGAATTTGGTGAGGTCGGTCACCAAGTCTTTGACGACCGGCTGGTGCGGCAAGGGATAAACGGCGATGTCGCCGCTGCCCAATTCGTCGAGCCCCTTGGTGCAGGCGAGAGTGTTCGCGCCGTTGATGTTCATGGCGCACGAGCCGCACACGCCTTCGCGACAGGAGCGCCGGAAGGTCAGCGTCGCATCCGTTTCGCTCTTAATTTTGATCAGCGCGTCAAGCACCATGGAGACGTCGGAAACGTCGACCTCATAGGTGTCGACGCTTGGGTTTTCGCCGCCGTCCGGATCATAGCGATAGACCTTAAACGTGCGGATGTCGGCACCGTCTTTCGCCGCCGCGCGGTGGGTCTTGCCGTTCTTATTGACCTTAGAATTCTGGGGAAGTGTGAGTTGAACCATAGCGCGGGATTATCTCTTGCCGTCGTATCGAATACCATTCGACTTTAAGCCTATAGAGCGATGCGGCGGCGCATCAAAGCGCGCCGTCGCCGCAGGGCTGCAAAAACTAGCCGCACATGTCCCCTCGAATTTGGCGCACTGACACGTACTTTAGAGCGATGCCTCGAAGTCAGAGTCGGCGTCCGTTTGTCCCATGCGGCGGATATGCGGGTAAATGAGGCAGCTTAAAAACAGGAATGACGCGGAAATCAGCATGACGAGGCCGGCGAAAACGCTGATCTCTTCGCCGATCCAATTGCCCGTCCCGCAGGTGCAGGCAATCAAAAGATAGGGCAAAAACGGCGGTTCCGACCGGATATACCGGGATACGAATATCGCGAGCGACGCCAATAACAGGATAATGGCGTAAACGTCGAATACGGTGCTCATGCTGTCCTCGCGGCCAATGATGCGGCGGCCTACACTTGGTTGATGACCTCAGGTTCTGCAGTCGCGAGAAATTAACGCCGCGATCCCTAAAGGGACATTAAGCGGATTGGTTAATGGCGCGCGCGTGTGGACCAGCGTCGATTAAAGACACCGATTTCTCTTGTTACGACGCTGCATTGACCGTGACGCATGGCGGCGCTGTACGTCGCCGCAAAACGAGCCCTTCTTTCAGTTTAATCGTTGCACGCCAAAGCAACTTGGTTGTCGTTGCGCATCTAAAAACGGTCGCGGCTCAAACTCACTCGCGTGGGAACCGCGCCAGCAGATCGAGCTGTTTGCGCCATCGCCCTCTAGAGACCTGACGCCTTCAGTTTTTTCAGATTGTCGAAGGCTGGCGCGCGACCTTCTGACTTCGCCATGAACGCTTCGCGCAGATCATCGGGGCGCAGCATCGCCGCGTTCCAAACCGCGATGTGCTCCAGCGTCGCGGCCGTGGTGTTGTCCCGCGCATGAGTGATGATGCGCTTGCAGCCGGTCACCGCGAGCGGCGAGTGCGCCGCGATTTGTCGGGCGATCGCCATGACGCCCTCCAACAGCGCATCCGGGGTTTCGAAGACTTCATTGACGAGGCCGATTTCTTTCGCCTTCGCCGCCGACACCCGTTCGGCGGTGTAGGACATCTGCCGGGCCCAGCCTTCCGGGATGACTTTGGCAAGACGCGGAAACGTGCCGACATCGGCGGTCATGCCGATCGCTGTTTCTTGCACGCAGAAGAATGCGTCTTCGCTGGCGTAACGGCAATCTGCGGCGGTGACGAGGTCGACGGCGCCGCCGATGACGCCCCCTTGGGCGGCGACAAGCACCGGCTGGCGCGCGCGTTCCAGCGCATTGAACGTGTTCTGCAGCTTCGCCGCCAGGTGCGTGAACGCTTCGGCGCCCACATGGGGATTGTCGGGGTTCGCGTCGAGGGCGCCTTGCATAAAGACCGAAAGGTCCATGCCCGACGAGAAGTGCTTGCCTTCCGACGACAAGACGATGACCCGGGCCTCCGCGGCGTCGGAGATCGCGTCGATCGCTGCGGGCAATTCGGTCCAGAACTCCGGGATCATGGAGTTGGCCCGATCCGGCCGATTGAACCGCAGATGCGCGATATGGTCGGCGATCTCGACGGTGAAACAGGTGTAATCGGATTTCAGCTCGGTCATCGGGGCGACTCCTCAATCTCTCCGTTTCCGGCGCGCGAGTTTTGGCGCGCCTTCTGATGGCGAATTTATATTCGCCATTTGCTAGACAGGCGCCGTTCTCACGTCGACGGCTCTTTGGTTGACAGACTAAGCGCAATTCAACCGGCGCGCACCTCGCGGATGCAGTTCGAATAGGCGCCCTTGGCTAAGAGCCCTCCCGCGATGAGGCGGCTGACGTCGGATTGAGGCGTTGACGCTGCTCTGGTTTATCGTTTCGGTTTTTTGGTCCGGCGTAACAGGCGCCGAGGGTTGGTTGTTCAGCGTCGTTTTCAGCCGAGACCGTCAAGGGCGGCGGACAGCCTGGCGACAGCGCCGTCAATATCGTTGAGTTTATCGACGCCGAAGAGCCCTATACGGAACGTTGAGAACCCTTCCGGCTCGTCGCACTCAAGCGGCACGCCGGCGGCGATTTGCATCCCTTGCGCGGCGAATTTCGAGCCGTTCTTTACGGCTGGGTCGTCCGTGTAAGAAACAACAACGCCTGGCGCGCCGAACCCATCGGCGGCGACAGAGCGAAACCCGCGCTCGCTCAAAAGGGCGCGCACCTTGTTTCCAAGTTCCCATTGGGCGTCGCGCATGGTGTTAAAGCCGCGCTCTTTGGTTTCTAACAATCCCTCATAAAACTGCACAATGCCGTCGGTCGGCATCGTCGCGTGATAAGCGTGGCCGCCGTTTTCATAGGCTTCCATGATCTCGCGCCATTTCCCGAGATCGCACGCGAAACTCGTGCTCTTGGAGCCTTTGACCCGCTCCAAGCCGCGCTCGCTCATCAGAACAGCGCCGGTGCACGGCGTTGCACTCCACCCTTTTTGCGGCGCTGTAATCAAAAGGTCGACATTCGTCTTTGCCATGTCCACCCAAATGCAGCCCGAGGCGATGCAGTCGAGGACGAAGATCGCGCCAACCTCATGGGCGGCGGCGCCGATAGCGGTGAGATAGTCGTCCGGCAATATAACGCCTGCTGACGTTTCCACATGTGGCGCGAAAACGACGTCCGGCTTTTCGGCTGCGATCCGGGCCGTGACCTCTTCGATGGGCGCGGGCGCAAAAGGCGCATGGGCGTCGTCGCTTTGGCGATGCGCTTTCATAACGACGCGGTCTGAGGTCATGTTTCCCGCGTCGAGGATCTGCGACCACCGGAAAGAAAACCAGCCATTGCGTACAATGAGCACTTTCTTGTCTGTGGCGACTTGTCGCGCGACGGCCTCCATCGCGTAGGTGCCGCCGCCCGGTACGAGCGCCACGGCGTCGGCGTTGTAAACGCCTTTCAGCTCCGACCCGAGCGTGCGCATCACCGATTGGAAGCGCGCCGACATGTGATTCAAAGAACGATCAGTAAAAACAACGGAAAACTCCTGCAAACCGTCGGGGTCGACAGCGGAATGTGAGGTGGACTGGGGGACGGCTTGGGTGATCGACATGTCTGTGCCTCAAATAATTGGGATTGCCTCAACCATAGTCGATAAGCTCTTTCGCTTTCAAGAATGCGGATTTTACGCTTTTTGCTGTTATCTGCGGCGGAGCGACGCTTGCTGTTGAGCCGTGCTGAATGACTTCGCGGCGGGTCGTAAACCCGCCGATGAAAAAATCCATCGAACAAAATCCATCGAACACCGGCGCGCTTTGTGGAAGCCGCGCCGATGCTGGTGCGCGCGGGTTTTCGGCGGGCCGTCTCCGCCAACTTATCGAACAGGCGCTTCACTGGCATACACTCCGCCTTGAACGGATGAAGTCTAACAATCGAGCAGGACAGACTTGAGTACAGAGAGTGCAAACTTGGACGAGGCCATTAAAGCGACGTTTGCACCACAACGATTCTACCGATAAGCGGTTTCCATGACGCGGGCAGAGAGTTACAATGATTTTGTTGCGAAAATTTCTTTGCTGCAATACCGTTCGGCACGGTATCAGTCGAATATGATAACCTCACTCGTTTAAAGGCGGTCGCCTCGCCGAAACCGCAAATTCTCTCGCGACAGCTGATCAATCCGAGTAACGCCCATCAGCTTCATGTCGCGTTCAATTTCTGAGCGGATGTTCTGGAGCGCCCGCGCGACGCCCGCTTCGCCTGCCGCCGCCAGGGCGTAAAGATAAAGCCGGCCGCCCGAACAGGCTTTGGCGCCGACCGAAAGCGCTTTTAACACATGGGTGCCGCGCTGGACGCCGCCTTCGCAGATCACATCGATTTTGTCGCCGACAGCGTCGCAAATTTCCGCTAGCTGATCAAAGGGCGCCCGCGCGCCGTCTAATTGTCGCCCGCCATGGTTCGAGACCATGATGCCTGTGCAGCCGATGTCGACGGCGCGTTTGGCGTCTTCGACGCTCATCACGCCTTTCAGCGCAAACTGGCCGTTCCATTTCGCGCACAGCGCCTCGGCGTCTTTCCAATTCATGGATTGGTCGAGCATGTCAGTGAAATAATCGCCCACCGAAACCGATTTGTTGGAGCCTTCCGGCACATAGTCGGAGAGGTGCGGCAGGTTGAATTTCTCCGAGGTCAGAAAATTCCAGACCCAAGCCGGGTGCGCGGCGAAACTCAAGAGCGACGCAATCGTCAGCTTCGGCGGCACCGTGAAACCGGTGCGTAGATCGCGTTCGCGATTGCCGCCGGTGCTGGTGTCGACGGTCAGCGCCATCACCTCGAAATTCGCCGCGCGCGCGCGTTCTAAAAGCGCGTCATTAAGGCCGCGATCCTTATGGAAATAAAACTGAAAGAGCTTCGGCGTCGGGGCGATCTTCGCGATCTCCTCAACCGACACCGAGGCGAGCGACGAGACGCCGAACATGGTGCCGTGTTGCGACGCGGCCCGCGCGACGGCGCGTTCGCCGTCCTTATGGAAGAGCCGCTGCAACGCCGTCGGCGCGCAATAAATAGGCATGGCGAGCTTTTGACCCATCACCGTAACACTCATGTCGACGGTCTCCACGTCGTTGAGGACGGACGGCACCAGATCGCAATCGTCGAACGCCGCGGTGTTGCGCTGATAGGTGATTTCGTCGTCCGCCGCGCCGTCAATATAGTGGAAGATCGGCGAGGGCAGTCGTTGCTTGGCCAGTTGGCGGAAGTCTTGGAAGTTATGGCAGTTATTTAAGGACATTGCATTTTACGTATCACTTTACGGGGCGGCGAAAATAGGGAGTGGCGATGTTAGTATAACGTTTTACAAGATTCGTATAGTCAGATTTAGACCTGGTTCGACGCCGCCGTGATGCAAGCCTTCGTCGCTGACCGGGTTAATCACCTGAAACAGGCTATTTTGTTGCAAGTCGCCGCCCCATGGCGCCATAACAGCCGCAGTGAGGTATCTTGCTATAAAGACAAGATTCTGGTTGCTGCGATCGATACGATCGCTGACGCCGGTTGATCGACGCAAGAGCGTCGTTTGGTGAATTGGGAAGAACGACGACGTGACAAATATGATCAAAAAGCATCTTCACCGTCTTTTGTTGGTTGGGGTCGTGTTGTCGGCGTTCGTTGGCGCCGGATTTAGCGACGCTGCCCGAGCAGCAGCGGCAGTGTCGAAAGACGTCTCGTCTCTTCCCAGTGTCCATATTCTCGCAACGGGCGGCACCATCGCCGGCGCTAAACAAGATGACGCAACCGAGTACGCATCGGGCGTCTTATCGGTTGACCAAATCGTCGCCTCCGTGCCCGCGCTGGCGTCAATGGCGCGTATTGAAGGCGCGCAGATTTCCAACATTGGCAGCCAAGACATGCATGACGGCGTGTGGAAGGATTTGGCCGAGTACATTGCCGAAAAGCGCCGTGCGCACGCCGATACGGCGATCGTTATCACGCATGGCACCGACACGATTGAAGAAACGGGGTTCTTCTTGGATCTGCTGTTCCCCACCGGCGCGCCGATCGTTCTGACGGCCGCCATGCGCCCCGCGGATCATCCGCGCGCCGACGGACCGCGGAATCTTGAGGACGCGTTTCGTATTGCGACGGATCCGGCGGCGCGCGATCGCGGGCCGTTGATTGTCTTGAACGAGAAAATTCACGCCGCGCGTTATGTGCGGAAAACCCATGTTTCGAATGTCGACGCCTATGGCTCCGGTGAAATGGGACAGGCGGGTGAGATGGTCGAGGACGCGGCGCGCTTTTTTACAGAACCGCGATCGCCGAGCCTAACCGTTGACCCAGAAATCATTGAAAACTTGCGTTTTCCGAAGGTCGGCGTCGCCTATATGCACGCTTCATTCGACAGCAATCTGATCAAGTACTTTTCCCGCGCCGGGTATGACGGCGTCGTGCTCGCTGGCGTCGGGCAGGGTAATACGAACGCCGCCACGATCGACGCTATGGCGGATTTTGCCCGTAAGGGCGTTGTCGTGCGCAGCACCCGCGTGCGTTCCGGCATCGTGACGCGCAATTACGAGATTAATGATGACGGCTTAGGCTTTGTCGTCGCACGCGATCTATCGCCACAAAAGGCGCAGGTATTGCTGCAGCTGTTATTACCGCAGACGGATGACCTCGAGGTAATACAGCGAGCGTTTACGTGCGATGCGCCGTTTGCGACGAACTTCTGCGCTAATTAATAGACCCGCGCTTTCGGCTCAATATAATCGATCTCTTCCGTCAACGTATATTCGTGCACCGGGCGGTAGTCCAAATTGGCGCGGCCGTTTTGGAACCAAGAAATGGTGTGCTTCATCCAATTCTCATCGTCCCGGTCCGGACAATCTTCGCGAGCGTGGGCGCCGCGGCTTTCCTTGCGGTTCGCGGCGGATTCCATCGTCACAACGGCCTGTTCGATGAGGTTGTCGAATTCGAGGGTCTCAACGAGGTCGGTGTTCCAGATCATCGAGCGGTCGGAGACGCCGATGTCCGGCAGGCCTTTGTAAACGTCATTGATGAGTTCGCGGCCTTCTTCCAACACCTCGCCGGTGCGGAAGACGGCGCAATTGTTCTGCATGACTTTCTGCATATTGAGCCGCAGTTCAGCCGTCGGCGTATCGCCCTTCGCGTAGCGGAACTTGTCGAGACGGGCGAGGGCGTCTTGGCCGGCGTCCTTGGAAAGGTCCGGACGCGGCGTATCGGCTTTGACGACTTCAGCGCAGCGCAGGCCCGCGGCCCTGCCGAAGACAACGAGGTCGATGAGCGAGTTGGAGCCGAGACGGTTCGCGCCATGCACGGAAACGCACGCCGCTTCGCCGATCGCCATAAGGCCGGGCACGACAGAGTCGGGGTCGTCGCCCTTTTTGGTGACGACTTCGCCATGATAATTGGTTGGGATACCGCCCATATTGTAATGCACGGTCGGCAGAACGGGGATCGGCTCTTTGGTGACGTCGACGCCGGAGAAGACTTTCGCCGATTCTGAAATGCCTGGCAGGCGCTCAGCGAGGATCGCCGGGTCGAGGTGGTTGAGGTTGAGGTGAATATGATCGCCGCCTGACCCGACGCCGCGGCCGTCGCGGATTTCCATGGTCATGGCGCGCGAGACGACGTCACGGGAGGCGAGGTCTTTGGCTGACGGGGCGTAGCGCTCCATGAACCGTTCGCCCTCGGAGTTTGTCAGATACCCGCCTTCGCCGCGCGCGCCCTCGGTTATAAGAACGCCGGCGCCGTAAATGCCGGTGGGGTGGAACTGCACGAATTCCATGTCTTGAAGAGGTAGGCCGGCGCGCATCACCATGGCGTTGCCGTCGCCGGTGCAGGTGTGGGCTGAGGTGCACGAGAAATACGCGCGGCCATAGCCGCCCGTCGCCAAGATCACCATTTTCGCTGCAAAGCGGTGGATCGTGCCGTCATCGAGCTTCCACGCCATGATCCCTTGGCATTGTCCGTCCTCGGACATGATGAGATCGAGGGCGAAATACTCAATGAAGAACTCAGCGTTCTTTTTCACCGATTGGCCATAGAGCGTGTGGAGGATGGCGTGGCCGGTGCGGTCGGCGGCGGCGCAGGTGCGCTGTACGGGGCCTTCGCCGAAATTCTTGGTCATGCCGCCGAACGCGCGTTGGTAGATCTTGCCTTCATCGGTGCGCGAGAAAGGCACGCCCCAATGTTCCAATTCATAAACGGCGGCGGGCGCGTTCTTGCAGAGATATTCAATCGAATCTTGGTCGCCGAGCCAGTCGGAGCCTTTGACCGTGTCGTACATGTGCCAGCGCCAATTGTCCTCGCCCATATTGCCGAGGGACGCGGAGATGCCGCCCTGCGCAGCGACGGTGTGGGAGCGGGTTGGAAAGACCTTGGTGACGCAGGCGGTTTTAAGGCCGGCTTGCGCCGCGCCGAGCGTTGCGCGAAGCCCCGCGCCGCCGGCGCCGACGACGACGACATCGTAGGAATGGTCAATAATCTCGTATTCGTTAGCCATCGGAAAACCTTCCGCTATCCGTCCGTCATCGGCCTAGAGCCGACGTCATGCGCCATTAAATTTGAACCAGCGCCCACCAGGTCAATGCGGCAATTGCGACGCTCGAAAGCGCCGTTAGGGCCTTCAAAACGTCGTTCAGTCCGCCGTGGATGTAATCTTCCACGATTTCGTTAAGGCCGATGCGGCCATGGAAGACGCCAATTGTCACAAGCAAGCCGAAGGCGGCTTTGTTGTGTAATTGGCTGAGCCAGACGCTCGTTCCCGCGAAGTCTTCGCCGGCATGGGCCGCGAGGCTCCACATAAACCACAGCGCTAATGGAATTAAAACAACAGCGCTGGCGCGTTGCAGAACAAAAGTCGAGGTCGGTTTGTGAGACATGTTGCGTCCACTCCTCTTCAAGCGCCGCGGGCGGCGACCGCCAAAAAGGCGATTACCCCCGTGAGGGCGAAAGAGCCGAGAATTGACGCCCAAGCGGCGCGGCTCG
Source organism: Pseudomonadota bacterium (assembly GCA_039814575.1). Lineage (GTDB taxonomy): Bacteria > Pseudomonadota > Alphaproteobacteria > Caulobacterales > Parvularculaceae > MED-G105. Next base: position 15,576 of record JBCCAY010000029.1, on the reverse strand, counting down.
CCGTCGTCGGGTCAAGGCCGCGACCTGTATCGGTATAGAGGTATCGCAAGCCGCCGAGCATATGGAACGACAGCGACCAGATATATTGAAGCACTATAAACTGGCCGATGGGTGAGGCGAGAAACGCGCCGATGGGCGCGAAAAACGTCTCGCCGCGCGCGACGGCGAATGCCCAAACCGCCAAAACAAGGGTGCCGGTAAAGTTCGCGACGCCTGTGCCGCGCTGAATAATCGACGCCGCCATGGTCGGCGTGAAGCGCCAAATTTGTAAATGAGGAGAAAGCGGCGGCGCCGATTTGGCGCGCGGAGCCGAAGTCGTCATAGCGATCTTTCTGGTTGCGATTCGTTAGCCTTTTACGATTCGCATCGTTTGTAGATGGAGAGGGTTATCACCCTCCAAATTTCGCAGGCGCACAAAGTAACTTTGGTCATGCCGAAGTCAACGAGCGCGCCATGCGACTAAAAGCGAATAGACCGTGTTTTCGCAGCTGATCCGCCCAATTGCGGCGAGCGCCGCTTGAGAGTTTTGCGACCTTTGCGCCCGCGGCGTTTTTGGCGCATGCTCTGCGTCGCGCAAATTAGCGTCGATCTGGGAGCTTGCGCGGGGTTAATGGTTGAGATCGTCCGATCCGCGTCAGTCGGATGGGCGAAGCGAACGCCGGGCTGATGTCCGGCTGAATTGTGAGGGGATTGTCGCATCATGGGAATGAAGAACTTTTTGAGCGCCGCGCCAAAGGCGTTCGCTGCGGCTTTGTGCGCCGTTTGGGCCCTCTTTGCGGCTTGGTCGGGCGCCGCGGCGGCGAATGTTTCGGCCCTTTCGGCGACTGATCTTGAGCGGGTTCTCAGCGATGCGGGATTGGAAGCGGAGATCGGCGAGGACGCCGATACGGGCGGTCCGGTGGCGCGGGCCCAACTTGGCGAAATCCTCTTTTGGGTGCGCGGTCTTGATTGCACGGATGCAGGATGTGCGACGCTGATGTTCTTCGCGAATTTTGAACTCGGCCGCAGCCCAACGAGCAATGATCTTGCGATTGTGAATCTGTTCAATGAGCGTCAGGTGTTCGGCCGCGCCTATCTTATTGAGGATATCGCCGAAGTCGGCGTCGACTATGTTATCGAGCTTGACGGCGGCGTGTCGCCGGAACACGTCTCTGCAAACGTATCGCGGTGGGCGGACGTCGTGGCAGCGTTCATCGAGCATTTCCAAAACGAAAGCGCTGACTCTTAAATCGTCTTTCGGTGCAATAATTTGACGTCCATGCAGTCTTATGCGCGCTACTACGCGTTGTTGAGACCTTATTCCGTATTGGCGCGCCAGCTGACATCCTGAGCGCGGACAGGCTCGCCGCACGCGCTGCAATTAACCGTCGGTGTAAGGATGTGACCGCAAGGCTCGTGGATAAGCGATAGCGGCGGCCCTGCCGCGCCGGCCTCCCATTTATCACCCCAGGCGAGCAACATGACGATCATTGGATAAAGGTCGAGCCCTTTTTCCGTAAGTTGGTACTCAAACCGGTTTTTATGATCGCTGTACCGCGTTTTTTCGAGAACGTTCGCGTCCACCAGTCTTTTCAGACGATCAGCGAGAATGTTCGGCGACGCCCCTAAATTCTTACGCAGCTCATCATAGCGTTTCACGCCGAAAAACGCTTCGCGCAAAATCAAGAAAACCCACCGGTCCCCGATTACCTCAAGGGCTGCGGCGACGGAGTCGCGCGCTGGTCGCGCGTCGTCGTCCGTCGAGGGCGTAACTATCGTTTTTGTAGTCACTTGACTTTTGCCCCCGTTTTGTAACTATGGAAAAAATAGTTACATTTTCTGTGCGTAAGTGCAATGCGCGAGGAGGCCGCAGATAGCCGACTTATCCGAACGATGCGGTGTTCCAGGCCAGGTGATCGCGTGACCAGCCCCTTGTCCCAAACCGGGTTCCTTAGCGGTCGAATAGGTCTCGCCTCTCTTTTTCTGCTGGGAGCCGTCAATAAGGTCGCGGATTACGCTGCGACGGCGGCGCGTATGGAGGCGGTTGGGCTCGCACCGACATCTTTGCTCCTACCGCTCGTGATCGCCTTAGAATTAATTGGTGGGGGAATGGTCGCGGTCGGCGTGCGATACGCTCACGTCGCGGCGTCAATTTTGGCGGCTTACACATTGGCTACCAATGCGTTCTTCCATCGCTTTTGGATGCTGGAAGACCCCGTCAGGGCGCTGGAGCTGTCTTTGTTTTTCAAGAACGTTTCTATCGCCGGCGGATTGTTGCTGGCCGCAGCAGTCTTTGCTTCTCGCCCGACAGCGAACGCCCAATAGAGGATGCTGGAAATGAGGAAGTTGGTTTTGATTATCTTCGGCGTCTTTGCGCTTGTCGCATGTGGGACGTCGACGCCGCCGAGCGAACCGATCGCGTGGCGCGATCCGCCGCCGCTTCTTGAGGATGAGTCCCAATACCTTACCTACACGGCGACGGTCACGGTTCCGATGACGTCGGTAGAACTGCGCGAGTTCTTGCAGACCGAAGGGTCATTGATCGAATTTATGGAGCCCGTCGGCTCGATTGCTCCGCCTAAAGAGAGAACGGCCATTAGCGGTGTGTGGCCTGAGAAAGGCGCAAGGCGTCGATTGAGGCAGATAGACGGTCATCAAATTCTTGAAGTTTCGTTGAAAAACGAGGTGACGGATTTCCGCTATCAAGCGTTTGCGTTTACGGGCTCGGCGGCGCGCGGGGTCGATCATATATATGCGGACTGGTCGCTCATCCCGACCGAGGACGGCGTCCAGTTTGACTGGACATATCGTTTAGCGCCCAGAAACGCCATTGCGCGGATCGTATTGCGGCGGCTTCGCGATCGGGAACTCGCCCCATTTATGCAAGGCGCGATGGACCGAATGGCCGACGCTGTTCGTGCGGCGAAGAAACAGCAGTCCGAGAGCCTGCCCTAACGTCTCGCGATGCCTGTGATTGGGTTTCGTTTTACGCCGCGTCGCCGACAAGGGCTTGCAGCTTCGGCGGTAAGTCGGCTTCTAAGTCTTTCATATAGGCGATGAGCGCCCGTTCCACGTCGTCGACACGGCCGTCGCGGCCGATGCGATCGGCGAGCCAGTCGGCCTCGCGCGCAGTCACCATTTCGGCGATCTCCGCGCCGATTTCGTCACGCTCAAGGCGTTCGCTTGTAATCGATTTCCGGCCGTACCCTTCGCGTATGGAAGACAGACCGCCGCTGAACATACGCTGAAAGAATCCACCGACATTCACCGAGTGATCATTCGCCCATTTGTGCAGGCGCAGCGCTTCTTCTCGCGGTAATGGTTTGTACCCAACATACTGCATAATGTGCGCTGCGATCGCTTTGATGAAGAGGTCGCACCATTCCGCCGCGTTTTCCGCGTCGGCCGTGGCGTCATGGAGGTCGAATAAAAGTTCCGCCTCCTCGCGCGTCACGCCGATCGTGCCGGCGCCGCCGGACGCATAAAGAAAGCTGCGGATGAGGGCGGCGTCGTTTGCGGTAATGACGGGAGCGGTTCGTGTGCAGACCAGCGACCGCAATTGATCGGCGACAAAAAACGACATCGCCGGCGGCGTCGCCACGGCTTTTTCTAGAAGCCGTACGAGCACGCCGAGCTCTAACTGCGAGGCGATAGGCCCATCGCGCGTCACGAGGGCTTTAAGCGCGGAGAAGTCGCCGTCGGTGATGTAGCCGGAAGGTTCTTCTTCATTGAGGAAGAAGTCGGCGCAAATCTCAGCGAAGAATTGCGGCCAGTCGCGGTCGCCATCCGGCGCGCGCTCGCCAAGAGCGAAAATACTCAAGATTTCAGAGCGGCTGACAACGCCGTCTGGAAAAACGTTCTGGCGCAAAAAAACGACGTCTTCCGCGCTTACAAAACCGTCGTCGCCAACGGCGACGAGGCGTTGGTCGATATTGGCGTCTGACACCGAACTGGCGATGGGGCCAGCGGCGGCGTTTTCGGTTGATTGGGTCGGCTCTGACATGGCGCGGCGCTCCCTCGAAAGCGAGAAAAACCGGTGTCGAGACCGGTTCAACGACCGGGGTAAGATCGTCGCGAACGGTTAAAATGAGGGTAAAACGGCGTCTCAATCTGCTGCGATCGGACGGTTCGTTATTATTTTGGCGCGCGCGAGGGGCGGGTTAGGGGGCGCTCGCCGCTGAGCTTACGGCGCTGGACGCGTCCGGGGAATCGCCCAGGGGGTCGGTTTTTGAGGTCGGGCCGACCCTCAAGACGCCGCCTTGGAAGTCAATTGCGAAGGGGCGCCGTCCCAATACGTCGAAGCCGATGAGGGCGAAGGGTCTATTGCGATAGCCGAGTTCTTCAAAGATACGGGCTTCGGACGCAAAGAAAACGCCGCGGCCCCAATTGATGCGGCCGGACCGGAAGTCCCGATAGTCAACCGCATAGGCCTGCGCCGCCGGCCCATCTGCGCCTTTGATGCGGGTCGCCTGATTGGTTCTGCGAATTCGGCGCATGGTTAAGTAGTCGACAAGAGCAATATTGCCGACCGTCACTTCCGCGCCCGTGTCGAGAAGGGCGTCGAAAGGCCGGCCTGCGACATTAGCGTTGAGGCTATAGAGGCGCCCCGAACCGACCCCGAAGGTCGTCGGATAAAGCAGCGTCTCGCGCCATTCGTCATTCACGATGTCGGGCCGCACATTTGGCTGATAGAGGCTGAGCGCTTTGCTCACCGGGTCCATAAACAGCCCGTAGCGCGCCAGAATATCGACGCCGAGCACCCCCTTGGCGCCGCTGGCCGCCGTGAACTCGTCGACGACGATGATGCTGACATCGCGATTGGTCGCCGCCCCGATCGCCAAGGACGAAACGGTCGCGGTGCGGTGTCGTTCTACACTGTTGAGGCTGAAAACGCGGGCCGTACGCCCCTCGCTCAAAGTGAGCGACAGCTCCGCCGCGACCTTTTTCGTGATAAGGGTCCGCGACGCCGCCGTATCGATGACGAGGGGGTAAGGGCCGGCGCCGTTTAGAGATACGTCTACGAGCGGCACGCCTTCCGGAGTAGAATAGAAGGCAGTGACCGCGATCGGCCGATCGGCGCGCTCGGCCGACGGAACAGCGACGCAGCCAGTCAGCGCCAGTAATCCGATGAGGCTTACGAACCATGGCGTTAAGGCGCGGCCCTTTTTTGCCCGAATCGTCATTATTTCTCCCGCTTGCGCCCTAACATAGCATGGCTGGCGGGGCTTAATCGACGATCGCCAGCGCTTGACAGGGGCGGGCGCTGTGCACGATTGCGTTAGATGAGGGCGCTGATGCGCGCCCTGCCCCCCCCCGAGGGGCTTACGGCCCCTCACGTTCTTTTGCTTTAGCTATCGCGGTAGATTCAATGTCCGACGACCCCAAACCCCCGCTTCCTGACCGGCTCAGCGTCGACCCGAAAAGTCCTCATTATAATGAGACCGTCCTCGCCTTGGACGTCGGCATCCGCTTCAACGGCCAAGAGAAGACGACCGTTGAGGAATATTGCGTTTCCGAGGGGTGGATTAAGATCGCCGTCGGCAACACCCTTGACCGCAAGGGCAATCAATTAACGATCAAGCAAAAAGGCGTGGTCGAGCCCTATTATCGCGGCGACGAGGCCCGGTCCGACGTTTCCGACGCTTAGAGCCCGTTCGTCAGCTCTTGCGAACTGGAAAAGTCTTGAAAGACAGACGTCATTTCGCCAAGGGGTCCATTCGGCTCGGGCTCTAACAAACAATAAACCAAGAGCCGGCGCCGTATCGCATTTGCGTCGACTTGCTCTCTACGCCTTGCGTGTTGTGCGTTTTTCAAAGCCAGAATTAAGGCTCTTGGCGCTTGACGCCTTGTCATCTTCCAATCATGCGCTATAAGCCGCGGCTTCGATAAAGACCGTCGGGCCTAAGGCATGCCTTGCGCGGTCGCCAGCGCTCGTCTTCTTGGGGCCGTTTCCCGGCCCCTTTTTGAAGACGCAGCGCCCTTAAAAAGGACCATGAAATGCCAAAGATGAAGACCAAATCGGGCGCGAAAAAGCGCTTTAAAGTGACCGCCTCCGGCCGCGTCAAGGCCGGCATGTCCGGCAAACGCCACGGGATGATCAAGCGCACACCGAAGCAGATCCGCCAAAAGCGCGGCACCGACTGCCTCGCTGACGCCGATGCGAAGATCGTCAAAAAATACATGCCCTACGCGCGCTAAGGAGAACGCCCCATGTCACGTGTAAAACGCGGCGTCACCAGTCACGCCCGCCACCGCAAAGTCCTCAAGAACGCAAAAGGCTATTACGGCCGCCGGAAGAACACCTTCCGCGTCGCCAACCAGGCCGTTGAGAAAGCCGGCCAATACGCCTATCGCGACCGCCGGGTCAAAAAGCGCAATTTCCGCGCTTTATGGATCCAGCGCATCAATGCCGGCGCCCGCCAAGAGGGCCTCACCTATTCGCGCTTCATGAACGGTTTGAACAAGGCCGGCATTGAAGTCGACCGCAAAGTCCTCGCCGACCTCGCCGTGCGCGAGCCCGGCGCGTTTAAGGCGCTCGCGGAAAAGGCGAAAGCGGCGCTCGCTTAGACTGTTTCAAGTATTCTGTTGTTCGAAAGCGCCGGCTGCATAAGTCGGCGCTTTTTCTTATTTTGCCTCGATATATTGATTGCGCCGAATTAGGGTGATCGCGTCGAGGCGGACCATCGCTCCGACGTTCGAAGGGGGAAAGTATGGGGCTTCTGAAATTTGTGGGGCAATTGATCGCTATCGCGATCGTTTTTGTTCTTATCGAAATTTGGTTGTTCGATGTCGACATCGACGACCGGGTTGCTTCGTTGCTCGGAAACGATGTCGACGTTTCTGACGGTTCTTCTGAACCGGTTCGTGACGGTGTGCCGGCAACAGGCGAGATCAACGAGTATTTCGACGGCTTTGGCCGGCTTATGTATCCAGGCGAAACGTTCGACTCAATTAGCGTTTTCGTCCTAGCCCATGAAGCCGAAGCTCATCGCAAGGAACGCGCGGAGTTAGAAGAGCTTTTTGCGATCTTCGCAGGTGTAGGCGTTCCTGACGCTGACGCTGCATATTTCGGGTGCGGTGGAAATGAGACGAATGTTGCTATTCTTGTCGAAGGATCGAATGCGCCGAAAAAAGTTTTGGGTGATCGGGCTTTTCTGGTGGGCGTCGCTCCCTTCGGTTCCAGCGCTGAGCCTAAAATTATAATGTTGTATGCTGATGAAAATAGCGATGGTGATGACGTGATCGATTGCAAAGACGGCGTGAAAGTGGCCGTCTATGATTTTCTGACACGTTCATTATGGCGACCGGATGTCAGTTTTTCGGGCGATAGCTATTATTTCAAATCATTTTCTCAACATCAGTTCTTGATCGAAAGCTATTCGCGAAAAGAAACGTTGCGAGTGCTGTTCGATGTAAAGGCGCAGAACGCGGAAACCCTTACCGCCGAGGCTAAACCGGACTTTCCTGAGACTGTAGGGGGCAAGCCTCTTGCCGAATGATGATGCCCTTGTCGGAGACCGTATGGCGACCAGTGTAACGCGGCTTATCCGACTTCTCCGAACCCTGATCGCTGTTTGCTTTGCTGCGACCGCGCTAAGCTGCTCACACTCCGCCGACAACCTCGTTGACGCCGACCGCGCCGCCGTCGACCGCATGCGTGCGGCCATCGACGACCGCCTATCCCTTATGGTCGACGTCGCCATCTACAAAATTCTGAACGACATCCCCGTAGAAGATCTCGCCCGCGAGGCCGCGGTGCTCAATGGCGCCGTCGCCAAAGCGCGCAATGCCGGCCTTGACGAAGAAACCGCGATCCGCCTCGTCACCGCTCAGATGACGGCTGCGAAAGCCCGCCAGAGTCAGCTTCTCTCCTGGGGGCGGGATTGGATTGTCGTTGATGAAGCCCCGGATTTAGCGCGCGATCTAAGGCCCCGCATCGCCAAAGCGACGGACGCGCTGATCGACGCCTATGCTAAGGAATTGACCCTCTTCCGCGACTGCCGCCATTACCCACTCTTCGCTGTTCCGCCGGCCGGCTATTACGAATATGGCGACGAGGCTTGGCGGATCGCGATAGACGGACTATTCGATCCTAACCTTACGTGCGGCGCAGCGGCGTCGCGCCCCAATTAGCAAATTCGAAATCAAACCGGAAACGAACCCGGAGACCAATCTTGTCCGACCTCGCCGACCTCGAAACAGCCCTGTCCGCCGACATCGCCGCCGCTGACACCGAAACGGCCCTGGAAGACGTGCGCGTCCGCGCGCTCGGCAAGAAGGGCGTCGTCAGCGAGCGGATGAAGACCCTCGGCAAGATGAGCCCCGACGAGCGCAAGGAAATGGGCCCGGCGCTGAACGGCCTGAAGACGCGCATCGCCGAGGCGATCGAGGCGAAAAAGGCCGACCTAGAAGAAGCCGCTCTCGAAGCGCGCCTGGCGACCGAAAAAGTCGACGTGACGTTGCCCGTCGCGCCGCCGCCGCAGGGTAAAATCCACCCGGTGAGCCAGGTGACAGAGGAGGTTATCGCCATCTTCTCCGCCATGGGTTTCGACGTCGCCGAAGGCCCGGACATTGAAGACGATTTCCATAATTTCACGGCGCTGAACTTCCCCGCCGACCATCCGGCGCGGGAGATGCACGACACGTTCTTCTTCGAACCGAAAGAAGACGGCTCGCGCATGTTGTTGCGCACCCATACGAGCCCGGTGCAGATCCGCACCATGTTGGAGCGTAAACCGCCGATCCGCATCATCATCCCCGGACGGACCTTCCGTTGCGACAGCGACCAGACGCACACGCCGATGTTCCACCAGGTCGAGGGTCTCGTCATCGACCGCGAAACTCATATGGGCCACCTCAAAGGCGTGCTCGAAGCCTTCGCCTCGACCTTCTTTGAAGTCGACACGGTGAAGACGCGCTTCCGCCCGCACTTCTTTCCGTTCACGGAGCCATCGGCGGAGATGGATATCGGCTATGAGCGCGTCGGCGTGAAAGGCCAGGAAGAAATCCGCATCGGCCATGGCGAGAAATGGATGGAGATCCTCGGCTGCGGCATGGTGCACCCGAACGTCCTGAAGAATTGCGGCCTCGACCCCGACGAATACCAAGGCTTCGCGTTTGGCCTCGGCGTCGACCGCCTCGCCATGCTGAAATACGGCATTCCGGACTTGCGCGATTTCTTCGCCGCCGACGCCCGCTGGCTGGAGCATTATGGCTTCGACGCGCTAGACCAGCCGAACCTGGCGGTGGGGCTGAGCCGGTGAGTAGTGAAGAGCGACCAGCTATTGAGTTTGGAGAATGGAAAACGCCATTTCAGGATTCTGTTGTATCAATAGTCGGCGTCGATTTCTCTCAACCAAATGCCGATGTGCCAGCTGATTGCACCGATGAAGGGGAGCTCAGAGTACGTGTCGCAGACTGCGATCACCCGTTTTCGTATAATGTTTGGTTTCCTTCTTTTGCAGGGTTTCGCTTTCTTGATGAGCACGGATTAGTTGATTTTTGGGAGCCTGGGTCGAAAAGGAAAACGACCTTCAGGGTTCGGAATCACGGTTGGTCTGTCGACAGTCCTCTAACGTTTTTTCATGGCGGGGGGTGGTCGCGCGTAATCGCAACTGATTGGTGGTGCATTGAAGTAGTGTCACTTGACGAGCCGAAGATAACGCGCACCGATGTTGTTCACTAAAGTACTGAAAAAATAAAATGAAATTCTCCCTTAGTTGGCTCAAAGAGCATCTCGAAACGGACGCAAGTCTCGATCAGATCGTCGACACCATGGTCGCCGTCGGCCTTGAGGTCGAGCATGTGGACGACCCGGCCGACCGTTTGAAAGACTTCACCATTGGCGAAGTGCTTCATGCGGAACAACACCCCGACGCCGACAAGCTTCGCGTCTGCAAAGTGGCGACGCGCGACGGCGAAAAGCAGATCGTTTGCGGCGCCCCGAATGCGCGCGCAGGCATCAAAGTCGCTTACGCCGCCGTTGGAACATACGTGCCGGGCATCGACGTCACCCTCTCGAAAGCGAAAATCCGCGGCGTCGAAAGCTTCGGCATGATGTGTTCGGCGCGCGAGCTGGAGCTCGGTGAAGACCATGACGGCATCATCGAAGCGCCGTTGGACGCTGAAATCGGTGCGCCCGTCGCAGCCGTCTTAGGCGCCGACGACCCCGTCATTGATTTTGAGGTGACCCCCAACCGTCCGGATACCAATGGCGTCGACGGCATTGCGCGCGATCTCGCCGCCGCTGGGCTCGGTCGGCTCATGACGCCGACCCCAGCGCCTGTCGCCGGCGCTTTCCCCTGTCCGCAAAAGATCGGTCTACACTTCGACGAGGCGACAGCGACGGCCTGCCCGGCGTTCGCAGGACGCGTCATTCGCGGCGTAAGAAACGGACCGAGCCCGAAATGGCTTCAGGATAAACTTCGTGCTGTCGGCTTGCGCCCCATTAACGCGCTGGTCGACGTCACAAACTACCTTTCCTACGATCGTGCGCGCCCTCTACACGTTTACGACGTTGACAAACTGTCGGGCGAAATTTGCGCGCGCCTCGGCCGCGCCGGCGAAAAGTTCCTCGCGCTTGACGGTAAAGAATACGCTGTTGACGACACCATGTGCGTCATCGCCGATCAGGCCCGCGTTCTTGGTCTTGGCGGCGTTATGGGCGGGGAAGAAAGCGGCTGTACGGAGGAAACGACGAGCGTTTTTATCGAAAGCGCTGCGTTCGATCCCTTACGCACGGCGAAAACCGGCCGCAAAACCGGCATCGTCTCGGATGCCCGGTATCGTTTTGAGCGGGGCGTCGACCCTGCCTTTATGGTCTCGGGGTTGGAGTTAGCGACAAAGCTTATTCTCGATGTTTGCGGCGGGGAGTCGTCTGAAATCGAGATCGCCGGCGCTGCGCCGATTGTTGAGGTCGTCATCGACTTTCCGCCAACGGAGGTAAAACGGATTACTGGACTTGACGTCGAAGAGAGCGATATCAAACGTATCCTGACGGCTCTTGGTTTCGAGGTTGACGCCGCCAATCAGTCGTGGCGTGTGACCGCGCCAAGTTGGCGTCCTGACATCGGTGGTAAAGCCGATCTTGTTGAGGAAGTCGCGCGCATCGTGGGGCTCGATCATCTGCCGACGGCGCAATTGCCGACTCGAAGGGCCGTTGAAACCAGCAAACTAACGCCTGTGCAAGTCAGGCGCGGCGCGGTGCGGCGGGCGCTCGCCGCCCATGGCCTTCATGAGGTTGTCACTTGGTCGTTTACGGATGAAAAGAGCGCTGCCCTCTTTAGCGACGGCGCTGATTGGCTGAAAGAAAAGGGCCTCGTCCTCGCCAACCCTATTTCGGCGGACTTAGCGGCCATGCGTCCGTCCATTCTGCCGAACTTAGTCGCGGCGCTCCAGCGCAACGCCGATCGCGGCCGCGGCGATCTCGGCCTCTTCGAAGTGGCGCCGGTGTATCTCGGCGACCGCCCTGAGGATCAGGCGCTTGTCGCCGCCGGCGCGCGCCGCTCTGATCCGCCGCGCGATTGGCGCGCCGCCACCTCTCCTGCTGATGTGTTTACAGCCAAAGCGGACGCGGTCGCCGCCCTTGCCGCTGCAGGCGGTCGTCCTGAGCAGGCGCAAATCGCCGCCGCGGCACCGGCCTGGTACCATCCGGGGCGCTCCGGTGTGATGCGTTTGGGACCGAAACGGGTTCTGGCGGCGTTCGGCGAGCTTCATCCCCGGGTGCTAAAGGCGATGGATGTCGACGGGCCGATTGTCGGCTTCGAGATTTATCTGGACGCCATCCCCCAGCCGAAAGCGAAGGGCGGCAAAGCACGATCTGCGCTCGACGCTTCGGAATTTATGCCCCTCAGGCGAGATTTTGCTTTCTTGGTTGATGTCGACATTGCCGCTGACGTTTTGTTGCGGGCGGTGCGCGGTGCGGAAAAATCGCTGATCGACGGCGTTCGTCTTTTTGACGACTACCGCGGGAAGGGTGTGCCGGAGGGCCAAAAGTCCCTCGCCGTCGAAGTCACCTTGCAGCCGCGGGATAAGACCTTAAAAGACGAGGAAATTGAGGCCGTTAGCGCCAAAATAGTCGCGCAGGTGGAAAAAGCGACGGGCGGCGTCCTGCGCGCTTAGCCATGATCGCGTTACTAGGAGCCTTTGGGAGATTTCTTAACCCTAAAGAGGCCAAATTCGCTCTTGCGCCGCCGCGACTTGTGTGGATATTGGGCGCTTCCGCGCCGACGGCGCATTGATGCCGCATTAGCTCAGCTGGTAGAGCACATCATTCGTAATGATGGGGTCGGGTGTTCAAGTCACCCATGCGGCACCACATTATAATTTCTTAAGAAATAATACGGTATAATTCATCATTAAAAACAGTGAGTTGCTGTTTTTTCTGTCCAGCCTCGTCCATCTCGGGCGCTATTGGTCGGGCATGATTGGGGGTATAAATGGGGGTGTTCGTGAATTCTAGAAAAGCGATACCCCCAAATGCTCACAGATTTGAAAATCAAGAGCCTTCGGCCGAAGGCCAAGCCATACAAGGTTGCTGACGGCGGTGGGCTATACATTCTTGTCGGTCCAAAAGGCTCCAAGCTGTGGCGGCTCAAATACCGCTTCATGGAAAAGGAAAAGCTGCTTTCATTCGGCAGCTATCCCGAGCTGAGTCTCTCGAAAGCTAGAAAGGCACGTGATCTGGCCCGCGAACAACTGGCTGACGGCCTCGACCCTTCCCAAGTCAGAAAGGAGGAAAAGGAACGGCTTCTCCAGGAAAAGACCAGAACATTTCGCACTTTGACGGCCGAGTATCTGGAAAAACTTAAACGTGAAGGGCGCGCGGAATCGACTTTGAAAAAGGCCCGCTGGGTGCTCGACATGGCGTGCGATGATTTCGGCGATATGTCAGCCGCGGATGTTAAAGCCCCTGACATTCTGAAATGCCTGAAGAAATTGGAGGCGAAGGGGACACTCGAAACGGGGCGGCGGCTAAAAATGATGATTGGCTCCGTCCTCCGGTATGGGATTTCTGTTGGCTGGCTGGAAGCTGACCCGACGCCTGCACTTCGCGGCGCCATTACCCGCCCACAACATAAGCCACATGCCGCGATCACTGACACGGACGCGCTCAGAGGCCTTATGCGGGCAATCGCCGACTTTGGCGGACAGCCAACAACCCGAATTGGGTTGCAACTGCTCGCGCTGCTTGTGCCTCGTCCCGGCGAATTGCGGCGGGCAAAATGGCAAGAGTTCGACACCGACAAACGAGTTTGGACTATACCAGCAGAGCGAACCAAAATGCGTCGTCCCCACCGCACGCCATTGTCTGAAGCTGCAATATCGCTATTGGAAGAACTTCACCCGATTACTGGATATTGCGATTTCTTACTCCCTTCTATCCGCACAAACCAAAAGCCAATAAGCGACGCGACGTTCGTCGCTGCGCTTAGACGCATGGGTTACTCAGGCGAAGAAATGAGCGCTCACGGCTTCAGGGCGACGTTCTCAACACTCGCCAACGAATCCGGTTTATGGAACCCGGACGCTATTGAACGCGCTCTGGCCCATGTCGACGGCAACAAAGTCCGAGCGGCTTATGCCCGCAGCGAGTTTTGGGACGAGCGCGTGCGATTAGCCGATTGGTGGTCAAATCAAATCTCGATCAGCTATGCTTGACTGGAAATAACATATTGTAGATTCCAAACGTCTCGTGACAGTTTAGGACTGATGTGGACGTGCTCTGATATGCTTTTAATTATTGAATGGCCAAGAGATCCATTTCACTTCCTCGTTGTGGCGAAGTATGGAAGTTGGAGCGATGCTGACCAATTTCGGGCGGCCATGGCTGGTGGTAGGTATTCGCTGATTGCGCCAGAAGACCAGGAAGTTGCACAGAATTATAGAGCTCAGCTTGAAAAGTTGCCAACAGAAGAAATTATTGCTCGTGTTCGCGCCTTACTGGACCAAAAAAACTCGGAGATAGTCGAGGCTGCAAAAGACCGAGATGCGCTCAGCTTCTTTTCCCAACCGAGTTCTGATGCTAAGTTCGCGGATTGGGTAGGATTAGGAATATGGCACCAAGACGAAGCTGTTGCCCTTACCTTTGGAAAATGCCCGAAATTAGTCAATCCGCAGTCTTTATCCACGTATAAAGACAATAGCTTGTTTGCAAGCGCCTACTTTTCATTGCTGTCTCTCGTCGAAAGGGATCTGTCTGTAGACTGTCAAATGAATAGTCTCGAACCAGAGATATACGTGAAATGGGCTGAAAAAAACTCAATTGAGCTTCCGTCGGAACTCGCGCGAATAATCCGTCCTCAATCCACAGCGCCTGAAAGACATGTTTTACATGTGGAGAATAGAGAAGTCTCAGATACGCTTGGCCCTCGCGAGAAAGACACTTTGTTAACGATAATTGCGACCATGGCCTCGCTGCAATATGGCTACACGCCATTAAGAAAGAACCAGGCCGCTGGGAAAATTGTCGCCGAAATGGAGAAGATGGGACTTGTTCCTCTGAGTTCGGAGACGGTCCGAAACAAATTGAAGGAAGCCTCCGAGCTTGTGCCGCAACGCTTTTTCACGAGTCAGGAGAAAGATAAATCGCGAATTCGCGATTCTTAAAACCAAATTTGGCTTGCGGTGATAACAAACAATTTAGGTGAACCTCGTCGCTAACAAGACGGAGTTTAACCATGACCGACCGGATCAATTTCCCCCAAACCGGATTTGTCCGCCTAAAACAAATACTCGGCCCCGCCGGCCCCATCCCCGTTTCAAAATCAAGCTGGTGGGCTGGTGTTAAGGACGGCCGTTTCCCAAAGCCTCAGAAACTTGGGCCGCGAACAACGGTGTGGCGCGCCGAAGAGATTCGAGCGCTGTTCGAAGATGAGGCAGCGTAAGCGGTGGCGCGGCAGGTAAACTGGCGGCTGGTGAAAAGTCACCGAAATTATGAGGTTGCAGAGCTCGCAAAGCTAATTGGGGTTTGCCGCGGCACTATCCGAAATTGGATCAAACGTGGTCTGCCCGTGCTTTCTGAGGGTCGTCCCTACCTCATCGTCGGCGGCGATTTTAAAGGTTGGTATCAACACCAAAAAAATGAACGTCGACAAAAATGTAAGCCTGGCGAAATGTTTTGCCTGAGGTGTCGAGCGCCAAAATCGCCAGCGCTCGGCATGGTCGACTTCGTCCAACGCGCGCCGATGATTGGCAACCTTGTTGGCCTTTGTGAACGGTGTGGCGCCACGATGAATCGCGCCTGCAAGCAGTCTGAGATTACTAATGTGATGCCTGGAGTCGACGTGACAATTCACGGCGGCGGTGATGACATTAAAGGATATTCCCGCGCCTTCCCTGAATTGACACTTGAGAAAGGATCAGTGAGCCATGCCCAAACGCAACGCAAACAACGAGCGTATCAAGCGTAAGTACCTTATCTACCTAACGCGTGCAGAAGGTAAGAGTGAGGCGACGGTCGATATGGCTGCGGCTGCGATTGATCGCTTTATGCAAGCAAATAACCACAAATGCTTGAAACGATTTCACATTAATCAGGCCACCGCCTTTCGTGATAAATTTGAAAGTCAATCCCATCCTAAAACCGGAGAGCCTCTC
>JBCCAY010000035.1:0-4823 GCA_039814575.1 Pseudomonadota bacterium | reverse complement strand
CTTCTTCGCCCTGCTTGATGATGAACGCCTTCTGCGCGTCCGTGAACTTCGATGCCTTCATCGTTTCCCACTCCGTTCCCCAGCCGAAAATCGACCGGAAAACTCAACCCCGATTCGAGGGCGTTTTCGGGGAGCGGATCAAGGGGGCGGAATATGAAGTCGCGCGAATACATCATCAGTCTAACGTTATTACTATTACTGACGCTTCCTTGCCGTCTGTTCGCCGCGGATTTAGGCGAAAAGCCTGTCTATCCTGATGCCGTAAGACGCCAGATATCAGTTGATGCGTTGCCAATGAGAACGCAGGTAATTGAACGAGCAGATGTCCAGAAACAAGTGGTCTATTCAACAAGTCTGCTGGACACTGTAAGCCAGTATGCGACGAGTTTTTCGCCGGCGCGGCAGAAGCTCACCGGCCGCGGCGATGAGAGCTTTCGCGGGCGCGAGCCGCTATACCTGATTGACGGCGTGCCCCAGTCGCTCACCTTTCCAACAGCGTTTGCTGAGTTCTTTGGTGGGCGCAGCGGTTTCACGATTGATCCTTCCGTGATTGAGCGGGTCGAAATCCTTTATGGCGCAAACGCCCTGCACGGCGTCGGCGCTACTGGCGGCGTCATCAATTACGTTACTTTGTCGCCAGCGACAGAGGATCGTTGGCGCGCACGGTTCGAAGCAGACATTCGTTTTGACGATAGCGTTGTCGGCGATTCTATGAGCTACCGGGTTGGCGGGACGCTCATGCGAGATTTTGGCGCTGTTGACATTGTAGCGAGCGCCGTCGGTAACTGGCGCGGCGCTTATTATGACGGTGAAGATCGTCGGGTCGGCGCCGACCTAATTGGCGGCGAAATCCAAGACGCCTCAACGTCCAACTTTTTTGTGAAAGCGGGATATGAGCCGGATCCGCTGACGCGTCTGCAAGTCACCGCGAATATTTATGACTTTTCCGCTAGCGCTGACTTTATGGACGACCCTATTTTTGGCGTTTTCGTTCCAGTCGATTCTACCTTAACTGATACCGACAACAAAGCTGCGGAAAACCGTGTGCGAATGATATCGAGCACGCTTACCCGCAATAACGCCTTCGGTGGCTTATTGACCTTGCAAGGCTTCTATCAGGACTTTGAAGCTGTCTACGGTGAATTCGAATCCGCTTTCTTTGGGCCGGGGTTCTTTCCTGTTGTATTTGTGGGGGATGCTATTAGAGGACCACAAGGCGCTTTCGATCAACCAATCGCCAGCTCGGAGAAAATCGGCGCCAAATTGACCTACAGCAGAGGTAATTTGGGTGTTGGCGGCCTCAGTGCGACGGGAGGGGTTGATTTTCTCCATGACCGAGCCGCTGCAACTCTTGGCGAAACGGACCGCGCTTTCTCGCCGGATATGCGATACATGTCGATCGCGCCCTTTTTGCAGCTCGATCAGCAGTTTTTCGACGGCCGTGTGAACATAACGCTCGGGGGGCGGAATGAGTTTATCGAACTCCGGGTCGACGATTTTGAAACACTGCCGATTTTTGGGTCGCAACGACCGCGCGCCAGCGACCTCTATATATCAGAGTTTCTCGTTAACGCCGGAGGGGCGTTCGAAATCGTTGACGGCCTTCGTTTGTATGCGAGCTATTCAGAAGGTTTCGAACTGCCAGATATTGAACGATTTTTGTCGACGTTTTCCCAGAATGATCTATTTTTCTTTGGTTTTAATCCGGACCGGAACCGCCCCGTCGATGCTTTTCTCTGGCTCGACCCGATTGTTGTGAACAACACAGAGATCGGGATGAAATTTGATCACGATGTTTTTAGTGCCGATGTTTCGTATTTCTGGTCGAATTCAGATGTCAGCAGGACTTTTGGTCAGGGATTTGTTCAAGTGGGACCTGATCCTTTGCTTGACTTTGTCAGTTTGCCATTCGCGTTATTTCCGCAGCGCACCGAAATTTCTGGAATTGAAGGGACTATTGAAGTTCGGCTTACGAACGGAGTTCAAGTCGGCGGTAGTTTATCCATTCTGAGGGACGATTTTTTTGTGGGCGATCCTACTTCTTTTCGCCCGCCGTCCTTGGAATTTCCTCGAGACTTAAGCGGCCGCGAGATTTCGCCGAACCGCCTCAATTTCTTCGTTACAGCAAAACCTTCCGATAATTTGGACCTGCAGATCCAAACGTCCACTGCATTCGATCGAACGGTTTATAATCAAGTCGAGTTCGATGGGTATACGCTCGTTGATGCGTCTGTCGGGTATCGATTGGCCGAACCTTATGGGCGTATCCAACTCGGCGCGCAGAACCTTCTTGATGAAACCTACGACACGTATTTTGCAACGACCGCTCCGAACTTAGCTGACGGCAATTACTTCGCTGGACGGGGGCGGGTTATGACATTTCGTTGGTCAGCGGACTTTTAAAGCCTTGAGTGGTGTGACTGACGCAGTTCGATGCCGAAGTATCCTTAGTCCCCGAAAAAGCCCATTATCGCTGACGACCTTAATTTAAGGAACCAGAGTCAGAGAATGCCGGTCTCCGCCAGCATTGCGAGCAGCGCTTCGTTATCGGGCTCGGTCGCCGGAGCTAACCCTGCGATTTTCGGCGTTTCGCGAAGCGCGCGATCTATTGCGGGTCTCTGCATGGGCGGACCGTGACACGTTGCAATCCAACTCGGTTCGACCGCCGCCAGCTTGCTGACGAGGCCGCCCAAGATTTCTTGTGACGTATACTCAACCCACGGGCTGGTGCGCGGGCCAAGCAGGCGAAATCCTTCAATCCACTCTTCGTCGGACATATCGTTGGCGGTCGGCGCATGTTTGCTGCTTGGGCAAGAAAAAGCATCCGCGGCCCAATAAATGCGCGACTTTTCATCGAGAAGACCGCGCGTCGTTGGGCCGTCGACAAGCGGCGGCGTGATCGCCCGCAATCGCCGGTCGCCTACATCGAAAAACTCGCCGTCGCGCACCCAGCGTACGCGATCCATCGGGAACGATTGCCCATGGGAAAACCGTTCGCATGCGAACCATGTTGTCACCAGCGTCGCCTTCGGCGCCAGTTCGAGCATTTTCAAGACATTGCCCGCGTGATCGAGGTCTTCGTGTGTCAGGAAGATCCAGCGCACGTCTTTCGGGTCAACAATGGCTGACGCGTCACGCAGCCAGTTCTCAGCGTCGGCCTGCTCACCGGTGTCAACGAGAACGGGTTCGTCGCCGAGGATGAGCATCGACTGAACGGCGACGCCAATATCTTCTCCTGGCGGCGCATTGCGATTGCCGATGAGCCAGGTGTCGTCATCCAGCTTGAGAGGCGCCAGCGAGGTTCGCATGTCTGTATCCTTTCAAGCTAGCAATCTTGGCGCGTCATTTAAACGGGGCGTGAGCCCTTAAGGCGGCTTGGGCGTTGCTCCGCCCAAGCCTTTTTTGTTTATGGGTTTAGCCCCATGCCGCGCCGACGGTCTCTTTAAGGTCGGCTTTCGGCACGACATAGTCGCGCGAGGCGTTGACGAGTTTCTCCGCGCGCTCCGACGCGCCGTTCAGCATGGCGCCGGCGCGTTTTTGGGTTTTGCCCGCGACGATGACGGTGTCGACATTGGACGTGTCCATGGCGGTGACGATGGTCGTCGCCGGATCGTTCATCGGTCCGCGCGCGCGCATCAAGACGATGTCGGCTTGCTTGCCCGGCGTCAAAGAACCGATGCGATCGTCGAGATTGATCGCCTTGGCGCCGCCCATGGTCGCCCAATAGAGGAAGTCGCGCGGCATCAGATCGACCGATTCCATCAGCTTGCCGGCGTCGAGCGTCGGCTGATGCACGCGGGCGCGTTCAGCCGCGAGCGCGCCGCGCATTTGCGTCATCAGGTCATGACCGGTGCCGGTGATGGTGTCGACGCCGATGCTCGGCACGCCGCCTGCTTCCAGGAACGGCGTCAGCATCGGGAAGCCGAGGCCCATTTCTAATTCGACGATCGGCGTGATGGTGATGCCGGCGTCGGCGTCGACGACGATTTTGAGGTCTTCAGCGTCGAACTGATTGCCGTGGGCGAAGTGCAGATCCGGGCCCATGAGATCGCGGTCGCTCAGGACTTTGACGGTCTGGTTGGCGACGTGGAACTCCGGCTCGCCGGCGTGCATGGACATGAACGGAATGCCGAGATCGCGGCCGAAGCGGATGTCGTGTTCGGTGACGTCGGGCTGCGCCATGCCGGGGCCGCGCAAAGCGAGGCCCATGGTGATGCGTTCATCGGCGCTGTCGTTTGAGAGCACTTCGCGGCGCATGCGGCCGGCGTCTTCCGGGTGCGTCAGGGCTGAGTTGAAAACCCAATCGGGTACGGACAGACCGACGGGGAAGCCATAACAAAAGAGAACGCGGGCGCCGGAATCTTGGTGGCCGCGCACGCATTCGTCGGCGTGGTCCGGCGTGGTGACAACGTGGGACCAGTCGACAATGGTGGTGACGCCGGCGTTCAGGGCTTCAACGCCGCTGAATAGGACGCCGGCATAGGCGTCATCGGGGCGGTACTGAGGATTAAGCTTGCCGAGGACGGTGCCGAAATAATCGTTCAAGCAGAAGCCGGCGGCGACGCCGCCAATGGCGCCCTGCCACATATGGCGGTGTCCGTCGACCATGCCGGGGATGGCGACCATGCCGGTGGCGTCGATGATTTCGTCGGCTTGCATGTCGCCGAGATCGTCGCCGACGGCTTTCAATTGGGTGCCGTCGATCAGAATGTCGCCTTTGGTGTCGCCAATGGTCGGATCCATACTGAGGATCGTGGCGTTCTTGATGATCGTCTTAGCCATAATGTTCGTGTACCTTCTGATTGCGTGTGGGCTGATTGGGT